>NZ_JACVAS010000009.1:0-335002 GCF_014852025.1 Ensifer sp. ENS10 | reverse complement strand
TGACCCAAGGGGTATCTTCAGAGCCGGAAACCGGCCGGTCTTTGATTGGAATCGTGGCCGGCTTCAAATCGGAACGGTGGCCGGATTTTGATCGGAATGGTGGCCGGCTTCAGATCGGAATCCGCAACCCGTATTGCCATCGGCTTACCGCGCCACTCGATGATCTGGTTCAGGCTGCGGATGACACGCTCGGCAGGTAGCGAGAAATCCACCTCGATGCCCAGCCCCTCGCGGTTGAAGTCGTCCAGAACGTTCAACAGGCGGAATTGCCTGCCATCCTCAAGACGATCCGCCATGAAGTCCATAGACCAGACCAGGTTCGGTTTCTCCGGTACGGCCAGAGCATCCGGCTTCTCGCGCCTCAACCGCTTGCGTGGTTTGATCCTGAGGTTCAGTTCCAGCTCGCGATAGATGCGGTATACCCGCTTATGGTTCCAGCGATGCCCCCGGACATTGCGCAGGTAGAGAAAGCACAGGCCGAAGCCCCAGCTCTTCTTCGCCCGCGTCAACCCGATCAGGAGATCGGCGATCTGCTCGTTCTCCTCGTTCAGCTTGGCGCTGTAACGATAGCAGGTTTCGCTGACACCAAAGGTGCGGCAGGCGAGTGCAATGCTCACCCCGCGCAACGCCACCGCTTTCCCGGCCATCTCCCGGCGTTGAGATGGCCGCGTCACTTTTTTCCAAGAGCCTCTTTGAGCAGTTCCGCCTGCATGCTCATCTCCGCATACATCTTCTTCAGCCGACGGTTTTCGTCTTCAAGAGCCTTCATCTGGCTGATCATCGACGCGTCCATGCCGCCGTATTTAGCTCGCCATTTGTAAAACGACGCCGTGCTCATCCCGTGCTCCCGGCATAGATCAGGCACGGGAACGCCGCCCTCCGCCTGGCGCAGGATTGCAAGGATTTGCGGTTCGCTGAATCTGCTCGTCTTCATCAAAATCTCCTCGATCATAAAGCCCGAGAAAATTCTACTTTTGAAGTCCGTTAATTGGCGGGGGGATTACCATAGAAGCTCGCTTCGGCTTCACAATGTGCGCTACCGATATCCGACCGCCAACCGCCAACCCCTTACGCCAGACGAGATGAGCGAACGGCGAGTGTGCAGTATGCGGCGTCTCCACCCCATTGATTTTGCGGTTGCAACGGTCAGGTCTATCGCTTGCGGATGTCCCGTGAGCTCATCGAAGAGTCCCTGACGAGCTCACTATGAGGCGCTGGTCCGTTGCGCGTAGGCCCATGGCATGAGGGCGTCGATATCTTTCGCGAGATGACCATTGGCCAGGCTGATGAAGAGATCTCGCAGGTAGGCGTAGGGTTCGACGCCATTCATTTTGCAGCTGCCGATCAGGCTGGCAAAGCGGGCCCAATTTCGGCCACCCTCGTCATGGCCTGCAAACAGCGCGTTGCGGCGGTTCATGGCCGGGCTGCGTATGGCGTTTTCGACCAGGTTTGAATCGATGTCGACGCAGCCGTCATCGAGGAACAGCCGGAAGCCGTCTTGTCGTCTCAGCATATAGGCCATGGCCACGCCGAGGTCGGACTTGCGCGAGACGCGCGCGGCCTGCGCGGACAACCAGGTGAAGAACTCATCGACTAGCGGACGGGACAGGTTCTGGCGCACAGCCTGGCGGTGTCCGGGATCACGGCCTCGGATGCTGTCCTCGATTTTGTAGAGAGCGGCGATACGCAGCAACGCCTCGTCGACGATGGGCGAACCCTTCTTCGGCTTGGCCTTGATCAGTTTTCTGCGGCCATGCGCCCAGCAGAAGGCCAGCTTCAACGGATCGCCGCCCGTGCGGTCCGGCGTGGCGAGGTGCGAGTAACCACCATAGGCATCGACTTGGATCGTGCCGTTGAAGCCGTCGAGGATTTCTGCGGCATATTCGCCGTTACGCCCGGGCCGATAATGGAACACCACGCCCGGCGGCGCAGGCCCGTTCCAGCCACGATCGTCGCGCAGCATAGCCCAGAGATAGCCGGTCTTCGTCTTGCCGCGCCCGGGATCCAGCACCGGGGCCGTGGTCTCGTCGACATATAGTCGTGAGCTACCCTGTTTCAGAACCATGGCCATGTGGTCGACCACCGGCGCGATCGCAGCACCCGTTCGGCCCATCCAATCGGCCAGGACCGTGCGGTCGATCGGCACTCCGTGTCGGGCCATGACTGTCGCCTGACGGTTGAGCGGCATATGTTCGGAATGCTTGGACACGGCGACCTGGGCCAACAGGGCTTCGGTCGGCCAGCTACCTTCCAGCAAATGCGCCGGCGCTCTGGCCTGAACCACGCCCGTGCGGCCCTTGGGACAAGCGTATTTCGGGCGGATCGTGACGATCACCTGGTAGCACGCCGGAATTTGATCGAGCCGTTCCGTCCGATCTTCGCCGATCCGAACCATTTTGCCGCAACCACAGGGGCAAGCAATGCTGTCGGGCTCGATCACCCGCTCGACCCGCGGCAGGCCCTGCGGCAGCGCGCGCGTCTTACGCTGTTTGCGAGGGACGTCCTTGCCGATATCGGGTCCGCTCGCCGCGATCTTTTCCTCGACGACGGCGATCTTTGCCTGTGTTTCGGCAATGGCCGTCTCCAGGTCCTCCAGCGCCAGTTCCATCTGCGTCGGATCCAGCTTTTCCGATTTCGGCCCGAACTTCGTGCGGCGGTAGTCCTGAACCTGGCCCTCAAGCCTCTCGATCAGTTCCTTCAGCTCGGTGATGAAGGCGTCCTTTTCGGCCACCACCGCCTGCTCATGCTGACGTGCCGCACGCTCCACCGACAGCTCGAACTGCACCGCCGCAAAGGCGTTCAATACCTCGACGGGAAGGTCCGGGAACTGGCTGAGATCGATGGGCTGCGACATGCAGCTTCATAGCAAATCGAAGCAGAAAAGCCCAATAAAACAATGCCAAAACCGAACAGGTGAGTCATCCTGCCGCAGTCGGCGCTGTCACCCGCTGCGCCATAACCCGTCGCCAATCAAGCCCTTCGAACAAGGCTTCGTATTGAGCCCGAGAAAGACGCATCGTTCCATCCTGCACCTTGGGCCAGGCAAAGTTTCCCTGCTCCAAAACCTTGTAGATCAGCACCATTCCGGTGCCATCCCATACCAGGATTTTCAAACGATCCCCGCGCTTCGACCGGAAGACCACGGTGACCCCGGAATGCGGATCAAGCTTCAATTCGGTCTGCACCATCAATGCCAGCGCCTGATGGCCACAGCGGAAGTCCACCGGCCGCGTCGCGATCAGGATCGGTAAGCGTTGGCCCGCGACGATCATGCTGTCCCTCGCATCGCTCGCACCAAGGCCGCAACCCGATCAACCGGCACATCGCCGGGAACCCTCACCACCAGGTCGTCGCCTATTTCTACTGTCATAATCCCTGAAGTGATCTCGACCAGCTCCGGAACCGGCGATGCATCGGCAGCCTCCTTCGGTTCCGTTGCGATCGCCAGCGGCACAAAGGCAGGTTCGACAGACCCGTCCTCAATGGCTGGCATCAGTTCGGCAGGCAGCGCCAGAAGACCCTGACGTGCTTGTCGTCGCCAGCAAGAAAGCTGATGCGCAACGAGAGCATGACGACGCGCAACGTCAGCGACCCGAACTCCAGGCTGAAGGCTCTCCGCAACAATCCGCGCCTTCACAGCATTGGGCCATCGCCGGTTTCCACGACGAGGCTCGACAATTTCACAGCGCCCAACAAATCCCTCACCATCTGCCATGCCAAATCTCCAGCTCTTGCCGAAAACCTTGTGGCAGATGCCTCAATGCTCAGAAACACACGGAATCAATGGGATGTAGGCGGCGCATACAGTGTGCAAAGCCATCGTCGGATATCGGTAGTGGACATAATGAACAATGAACTGCTGTGAGCTTACGTCAGACGATCCCAGCAAGGCGGACGTCACCGTGAGGATACAATACCCCGTGTCAGTCAGTGCCAGGAAAGGTATCGGGCTCCGCCCGACAACCGACAACCCGAGAGCATATCGCGATTTTTAAAGTCAGTTCGGCCTTGCCTGCATCTAACCGACGAGGCGCCGCCCCCGTCAATTCAACCGGGAACGGCCCACGTGGAGCAAGCCCAAAGCTGTTCCCCATGCTATGAGGCTAGCCACAAATATTATACCTATCCAAAAGATTCGCTTCGGGTACCCTGATTCGTCTGGCAGAGTAGGCGATAGAAATGTATCGAGATAAACAAGTTGCTGTTGGCTGACGAATTTGACTTGTTCGAGAGTCCGAACAGCAGCCGAAAAACCTTGTTCCGCAAGCCCTTGCTCAAGCTCTAGTTGAGATAGTTTGGCGGAAATATTTACGAGGTTTTCGTCGCGTGCAGCGTCACCTGCGATTTTTGCCTTGAGTTCATCTATTTGTTTCTGTTTGCTGGCGATTTCTCGCTGCAGAAGCAACATTTGCGGTGCACTCTTCGAGACGTTTTGGGGTTGCGAATTGTATCGCTGCTGTAGACCGAGCATCTCTTTCTGAAGATTGCCGATGAGAACGTCCAGCATCGTCGACGAACCTTGCACGCTCAGAACGCCATACTTGTTTCGGGCGTTTAGAAGATCCTCGCGTGCATCCTGAAGTCTCGCGCCGGCACTCTCCAGGTTAGCACCCGCAGTTTCGAGAACATCCTTCCAGATCCGATCGTTGACAGCGTTGACCATCTTTTCTGAAAGGGCGACTACATGACCGAGGATGTCCCGCGCGTCGACGGCGGAAAATGCGCGTACCTTAAGGGTCACGATACCACTGCTTGGGTTAATACTCGTCGTAGTCATACTTTTCCAATATGACAGCTTTTCTTCTGCGGTTTCATCCACGTCCAGCCTGGACCAGAAATCAATGTTCTCACCGCTGTAGAACTTGGTTATGTCAGAGAACTTTGCCAGCTCATTCAGGAGTTCGTTGCTGCCAATGTAGTTTGTGACGATCTGTGTATCCTGTGCAATCTTCGCCGCTGGCAGGCCCGTCACTTTTGCCATCTGGTCCCTGCCCAAAGCGGGTGTTGAAGAGCGCAGAATAAAGCGGGCCTCAGACTGATACTGATCAGTCGCTATCATACCGAAGTATGCAATTGCGAGCGCATTAGGGACAACAAAAATCACGATTGTCGTCACTACCAGCGCTGCGGCGAAAAGACGATCACCGAGGCGTGGGCGCAGGCCAACCGCTTTGAACAAGTTGCTTCTGTTCGAGGTCGCTAGTCGAAGTTTGCGTGCCGTTACCGACAATTGGGTAGTTAGTGTCCGACTGTACTCTTGGTAGGCACTTCTGGCGTCGTCTGAGGAGATGCGGGAAGATTTGTCGCTCATAAGTTTCTTCCCACCCTATCGATTGAGACGGTAATAAGCCTCGATCGCGGGCTCAACGTGATCAAACACCATCATCTTACCGTCAACGAGCACCATAGCTCGGTCGCAGTAGCTTTTAATGGTATCCATGAAGTGCGATATCATTATTATGTCAGCGCTTTTTCTCCGGTTCTCGAAGGCAAGACGACAACGTTCCTGGAAGCGTGCATCGCCAACCGCGGTAATCTCATCCACAAGATAGCATTCAAATTCAATTGCCATAGAAAGGCCGAATGCAAGGCGGGCTGCCATGCCCGACGAATAGGTGCGAACTGGGGCGTAAATGTAGTCGCCGAGTTCCGCGAATTCCTCTACAAAGTCGCTGACGCGTTTCGGATCTTCGCCGTAAGCCCGCGCCACGAAGTTAAGATTATCGCGCCCAGACATATTCGGATGGAAGCCCCCGGCAAAGCCGAGCGGCCATGAGACGCGCACATCCCTCTTTATGCGACCGGAATTCGGGAGGATTGTACCGGCAATCATTCGCATCGTCGTGGATTTTCCGGCTCCATTGACGCCTAGCAGGCCGAATGAATATCCGCTGGGAAACTCAAAACTCGCGCGGTCAAGTATCACTTTCTTGTGATTCAAGGTCTTGAAATGTTTCGAGACGTTATCGAAGCGTATCATCGTCGCCTAAAGCCTATGATCTTCGATAGACGCCCAAACCAGTACCATCGTTGCCCAGAACATAAGTAAACCCAGTCCCGCTATTAGAGGCGTAGATAAGCGCCGAGGATAGAGCGACTCCTCAGGCATAGACGGAGCCACAAAGACCATAAGGTAAAGCGCCTTGCGTAGCGAGGCGGTAATAGCTGAGTCGTAGCTTTTACGAGAGGTCTCATAGAGCTTTTCAGCAATGAGGCGGCTTGTCTCGAGCTTCGAGTATCCGAGGATTGCGCTCGTGACAGCGCCGCTCTCTTCACCAGTCAACGATGCGCGTAGGCCAGCAACTTGCTCGTTGAGGCTCTTTTGCATACGAGCGAGGTTCTCGTAGGCTGGGGACGTCTGGCTCTCCGACTGGGAAAGCACGAACATCCGCGACTCTACCTCCAACTTTTGTCCCAAGAGCTGTGTCAAAAGTTGGCTCGTGCTTTGGGCCTGCATGCCAGGGTTGACCAATCCAGCCTTCGCTTGGAATTCTCTCAAAGCATTCAGTGTTTCAGAGTAATTGATGGCAGTGCGCTCTACTTCGACACGTATGCTCTTGATTAGATCTTCCTGGGCTCTCTTGTTTAACTCGTTTATCAATGCTTCGCTCTCGCGGACTATCGCCTCGGCTAGAAGTTTAGAATCGTCCGGCCGAAACGTCTGCACTCGTAGAGTCACAATCCCAGAAGGGCCGTCTATGTAGGTAAAGACGTGTCTTTGCCAATACGCGAGAAACTCTTCTTGCGGCTCTGATATGCGAAATCTGGAAAGAAAATCGACACCTTCTCGATCGAAGATTGCACGGTAGTCGACGGTTAGACCTATTCGTCGCAGAAGTTCAGGTGACTGAATGAAGCTTGTGACAATGTAAGTGTCTTGCCCAGCCGCGTTCATGGTGAGCACAGAACCTTCAGCATCATCGCTCTTGACGCCCTCTGCAAGGGACCGCACTGCGAATCGAGCCTCCGCGATGTACTGATCACTGGCTACGAATGTGAAGTAATATAAAATTGCAGCTAGCGGAATGAGCACGACCGCGACAAAGGAGAGGAGCGTGCCCGATACTCTGCCACCGGGCTGAGGCTCTAAAACAATGTTTCCGAAGGCTCTATCGGCGTTGTTGGGGCGTCCGCTCTCCTCTCGACGTGCGAAGTTGCGGATGTGCTTCACCAGCGGCGCCACGCGCGCCACCAGCAACTTGCGCAACTCGGTCGACGTACCTTCCTCCACTTTAGCTAATTCAGTTTTCCTTCGACTTTGCATGCGTATCCTGCGTGGAGAGAGCGGCAAACTTGATGGCTCTTCTGACATAGTGGTCGAAAATCAGATCCTCTTCCAACAATAATTCGGCGATATTAAGTGTGCTCAATGTGCTTGCTAGCCGATCAAGTTGTGCGTGACGTGCAGGCAAGACCTCGTCGGAGACGGGTATTTCCAGGACGGACGAAAGTGTTCTCTGAAACGCAATTAAATCGTCAACATGGCCAATGACGGAAAACCGGGACAAGAGATCGATTGCGGGAGCAGCGTCCCTTCGAGTGACAGTCTGCTCGAACGAAGTGGCCGCGAATTGCCTAGTCATAGGAGATCGCAAGACTCCAGTAACCTTTCCGGGAGCCCTTTTTAGCAGCCGCTTCAACGCATCGGCATCCTCAAGGTTGGCATCAGCAAAATACTCCGCAGCTGGCTTGAGTATCATCTGATCCCGAGGCCCTAAGAACGGCAATGCCATAGTCGCCATACGTTTCAGTAGGAATATGCGAAGGCCCATTTCATAATAGGGGTTATGCAGCAATACCACCCCCTGAAAGCCGTTGGCGAGATAATTTTCATAGTTCTTCATAAGAAGCCGACCGCTGAGATAGACCGACTCCATAAAGGTCATATGAAAGGCTTGCTGAGACGTCTCGTGGCCGAATCTTTCAATCGAATCGAGCCGGTACTGAAAGAAATCGCCGCAGCTCTCGTCGAACTTTCGCATAGGAAAGAGTTGCGTTTCCAATCGAAACACTTTTTTCTGAACAGGCGAGTCAATCTGCGCACGGCGATACACTAACACGCCGGTTTTGGCTTCACGGATGGATAGCCTCGACCGGTAGCCGAGGTGGGGAATCTTGTCCGAATCCAGACGAAACCCCACGCGCCCGGTCTCGTGCCGCCCCGATGAAACTACGGCTGGGCGCAACTGATCGCAGGGGAAAACGCCCAAATTGTCATCCCTGTCAAAAACTGCAATCTGGGACACGTCAGAGAATCCGTCTGGTATGACGTAACCTTCCAGCACGTCCCCGTGGTCGAACTCAATGTTGAATAACACGGTCGGTCTTGCACTCCACCATTGCGCAACAAGGGCGTAAAGACTGACGACACGAAAAGCAAGCGCCTTTACTAGGCCCCGCAAACTCACAAACGGGATTTGATAAGCGAGCAGATGATGATTATCGGATGGCCCGCCCCTCTCTGGAGCGATCCGTGAGGATTTGCTCCGTTTGGAACGAGAGAGGAACAAACCGATGTTGATATTTGTGCTCGGAATCGATCTTGGCAAGAACGTCTGCAGCCTCGTCGTGCTCGACGAGGGGCGGCGCAGTGCTTCTGCGCCGGCGCCTCCGTCGCGATGGCGTTTGTGGACTTTGTCGGCAAATGGAGCCTTGCATTGTGGCGATGGAAGCCTGCTGCGGCGCGCATCACCTTGGGCGAGTGTTTGGTGCCAGAGGTCACACAATCCGGCCTATATCGCCGGAATATCTGCGACGACCACGATGCCGAGGCGACCACGGAAGCCGCAACGCGGCCGACGTTGCGGTTTGTGTGGGGCGCTCGCGCCTGATGGCGGAGCGCACGGCGCGCTGATCAATCACCTGCGCGCATTGTTGCTCGAGCGCGGCATCGTCGGTGCCCAGGGTCGGCGCAAGGTGGAAGATGTGCTTGGCGTTTTCGCCGATGAGGACGATGTGCTGCGCAAGGAGGGTAGCTTCGATCCGGCGACCGCGGCGGCGTAAACGGGCTTGGGCCAACATTCCGGCAAAACGGAAGCAAGGCCAGCTTCTCTTCCGCGCATGGGTCTATCGCCAACGCAATCCGATCGATCGCTTCTTCAACAAACTCAAACGTTCCGCGGCATCGCAACTAGATACGACAAAGACCCGCGCAACTTTCTCGCCGCCATCAAGTTGGCTGCAACACGCTTCGGGATCAGGTCGTCATAAGTCCATGTCCTAGAGTCCCGCCCCTTCGTGCAAGAGCGCGCTAAAGCAGTCCAACGTGTCGCCGTTCCAACTTTGCCCGCCCCAGCGCAGGTGATGCGAGTCTGGAATATTGCCGCTCACCCTGTGACGGCGCCGTTCTGCTGTACCGGGACTTAGTCCCCCCGAGCGAAAATAGAAAAGCTTGGGCCGCCGGGATGATTGGGATTGTCATGCTCGATCGATATGTTTCCGAGGCCGAATGCCCGGAGCAGTTCGATGATGTCGGCCTTGCGCATCCAGTAATGCTTGTCCTTCAAACCTCCGCAAAAGACTGCGTTCTTGTTGGCGTCCTGATAGTGACGCTCGTAGTAGTTGACCTCTAAGCCATCGATGTTCCGAGTTTCATGGGATTCGGAGAAGGGTGCCCGGCGCACATCGGTTCTAGGCATAGCTTCATCATCGAAATAGTGCGTCCAGATAAAGACCGCCCGAGATTGAGCGGCTAGCGCTCGCAAGAAATCGGCAGGATCGGGCATATGATAGAGGACACCGGAAGCTATAGCGAGATCGTACGGTTCGCGCGGCAACTTAAGCCATTCCTGAATATCACCGAGATAGAACACGGCTCTTTCTGTGTTCATGATCTGCTTCGTGACCAAACAACGGAAGAAACAGGGCTTATTCGCCTCAATCGCCTCGATGACCGACGGGTTCTCTTTACTCAATCTGTACGTGTGCATGCCTTCCAGAGGTCCCACCTCGAGGACGCGCTTGCCGCTCATGTCACCATATTTCGAGATAGCCCATTCGAGGCGGGGATCGGCGTAGAGATGATGTGTCCCTGCAGTTAAACCGAATTGAGGGGGGAAGGCGGAGTTCCAACCGGGCAAGGCGTCGATTGCCTTTTGGTGGGTTGGCAGGCCCGCTTCGTACTGCTCGAACGATTCGTTTACTACGGCTTGTTTCTGGGGGGAAAGTTTCTTGAAAATACTAAACATAGGTTTGGACTACCTATAATGATGGCGCGGGAATCGACGGTACCCATTGTCTTCTGATGCGTCCTATTCCTGTGGTTAGTCAAGCACTTTTCCCAAGCTCGACAGTCTGCGATGGTTCGGAAAAATCGTACACGCAAGATAGATTTGGGTGTAAATCCGATGCGCATGGCGTAAAGCGCGTGTCGCGCATTGAGGATTGATGGAGAATAGCTGGTGGTGCTCAAGCTTCTACCGAACGATGACATTGAATTCATCGAGAACCTCCCTAATGGCTTCCAGCGATGGAGTTCGACAGGCGCAGACCCCGCGTTTGCGGTGAGCTTCGGCCTACTCAGGGATCGGTTCGTGGTGGTCGAGTTGAATGCCGCCTCCGAGGAACTTCTGGAGCCGAAGATTTATGTCAATCGCGGCAAGGGCTTCCGTGAGGAGGACGCAGTCACGCTGGGGGTTGGCGGACGTTTCATGTGCTCCCTTGATGTAGGAAGGGTCGGGACGGTACGTTCGTTCAGGCTGGATCCGTGTTCTAATGCGTCGATCTTTGATTTGCGGATTCGGTCAGCGGGTTCGATTGGCGAAGTTGAAGCTCATCTTCAGCGATCTGAGTCGGCAGCGGAACGCGCTTCGATCTCCGGTCTCCCACGCTTCTGGCTCAAGGTCCCAAGACTGCTGCCCAAGCGCCGAGAACGGCTGAAACAATTCTCCGACGCAACCTACGGACTGGCGCGAGACCTAAAGCCGGTCCCCCACACATCGAGCGCCCCATGGCTCAGCATCATCGTTCCCGTTTACAACAGTTCGGAAGCTTTCCTTGATCAGCTTCTGAAGTCTTTTCAAACGCAGGATCAGAAAGGGGTGGAACTCATACTCTCCGATGATGCCTCAACCTCGGACGAAACGCGGCGTTGGCTTGAAAGAAACAGCGGCCAGCCAAAAGTCAGAGTGGTATTCAACGAGAGGAATGGTGGGATTGCATCATCAACGAACGCAGGTCTCGCTTGCGCGTCCGGAGAATGGATCACCTTTCTCGACCACGACGACATGATAGCGCCTTACGGGCTAAAAATGATACGGCGGGCTTTGACGGAAAACCCCGACACTGTGTTTCTTTATACCGACGAAATCGTGATCGACAAGAAGCTGAAACCAATCAGTGCAATGTTGAAACCTGCCTACGATCCGATCCTGCTGACCGGAGTGAACTACATAAATCACTCGTCTGTCTACCGCCACGATCGACTGAAGGAACTTGGATATCTGCGTGCGGGTTACGATGGCTCTCAGGATTACGATCTCGTTTTAAGATATTTGGAAGGGCAAGCGGTCGAAAATGTGCTGCATTTGCCCTATCCGGCTTATTGGTGGCGGTATATCGACAACTCTTATTCGAAGGTTCATTTGGCGCGTGCAACGGACCACGCGCGCGCGGCGATCAGAGACCATATCGAACGCAAAGGCATCAAAGTTGAGGTCCAGCCCGCTTTGAACAATGCGCTACATCGGGTCCGTTTTGACGGCGTTGGTGGCAAATGGCCGCTCATCTCGATCATCATTCCCAACAAGGATAGCCCTGCCCTGATACGCAAAGTCCTACACGATGTCTTCGTCAGGACCGATTATCCTGACTACGAGGTCATCGTTGTCGATAACGGTTCTGAGGATGATGAGACGGCCCGTATCTACAAGGAGTTCGAAGCGGCACATTCGAATTTCCGCGTCGAGGCGTTCGTAGAGTCATTCAATTTTTCGAGGTCAATTAATCGCGGCCTGTCGGTTGCTCGCGGCGACCACTTTCTTTTGCTGAATAATGATATCGAAGTCATAGCGGACGACTGGTTGAAGGAAATGGTGTCTTGCCTTTCATTCGCGGCGGCCGGCATTGTTGGAGCTAAACTTCTGTATCCAAATGATAAAATGCAGCATGCAGGTGTGATAGTTGGGCTAGGCGGATTGGCAGGGCATTGGTATCATAACAGCCCGCGTGATTTCGGTGGCCCAATGAACAGGCTTCATGTGAGGAACTCTCTCACCTGCGTGACAGGGGCAGCCATGCTGCTTTCTGGCCAATGCAGGTCAGTGGTTGGGGCATGGGATGAATCGCACTTTGCAGTCGCCTACAATGATGTCGACTATTGCTTGCGCGCTCACAAGGCGGGATTCCGAATTGTCTGGACCCCCTTTGCGTGTATGTACCATCATGAATCCCTTACCCGCGGACCCGAAGAAGGGAGCGAAAAGCAGAAGAGATTTAACCGTGAGAAGGAATATCTGCGCGAGATTCACAATACCACCGACTTCAGGGATCCGGCGTTTAACCCTGGCTTTGCGCGCGATCACAGCGTACCACGAATTGCCATCCCGGAAACTCTGCCGGCTGCGCGCAAATGGTGGGCATGAGACCGTCTCATCCAGCTGCTACGTCTACAAAAATTCGCATTTATAGAGCAGACCCAGAGCGCATCTCTCCTCACCACCCGCAGATTCACCGCCCATCAGATCAGCATCCGATGATCTCCTATTTCTGCGCCGCCGCGATCGCCGGATCGAAGCTACCATCCTTGCGCAGCACCGCCCAGACAATACGCGCCAGTTTGGCGACCAGCGCCACGACGAAGATGTTTCTTGTGTGCCCGTTCCAACAGACCACGGGCCCATCGGCGTATCCTGAGCCATGATGCGCGAAAGTGCGGATCACTGGTAGAGGATGTCAAGCCCGCCGTCAGCTCCCGCAGCCATTTTCTGGACTACGCGCCGTGTCGCGACTACGGCTTTTGCGCGGAGCTCTGGGTGATCGACAAGTCGAACTATCGAAATCCGCCATATATTGGCACTATAGGGGAGGAGAAACTCGCCATTTCGATCGGGCGAGCCATACGCCACGCCCTCAGAGAACACACCAGCCGCCTGGTAACGCGCTATATCGATCCGCTTTGTTGGCGCCCGACTATCATTCACATGCGACGGTGACAAGGGAACGAGCATGATGTCGATGCGGCGCCCTTTCGCGTCGGCAAGGTAATCCATCCATGGTAGCTGCTCACGAATCTGCACTCGATCTAGCCCCTGCCAAATCGTTCCAGCACGTCGATCCGCAAACACCTCGAACCGCGCCTGTGGACGCTCGCGGAGAACATCTGCAATTATTGGCCTCAGAAACCGGTGCTCTTCAAGGTGAACCCCTGTCGCGTGATAGGCGATCAGCACCTCACCGTTATCCAGGTCACGCACTTCGGCATCGTTATCCACACTCGACCAAAGCGCACTTGGTGGTGCAGGCGGCAACACCGGGACCTTCGCCTCACCCAATCGCGACGCAAGGGATGGAGTGGAAGCCCAAATGATATCAAGATGACGGTTGAGGCGACGGAGCGGCCATAATGCGCGGTAGCAGAGGAACAACCGATAGAAAAAATCCGCATCCTGTCCCGTCACGACCGCCGGAATGTCGTCATCGACAAATAGCGCGACGCCCGACAAGCGGGACGCGTTGCTCTCAATCCAGCTCAGGACAGACGTTGACGCATACCGGCATATGATAACGAAGGCTCCGTCGGCATCCAGAACTGGCATTTCGCGGCCGCGAATGTCCGCCACCTCATAGGTCGGCATGCCGGGTGCCTGAAGACGCGCGGCGAGGTAGTAATCGAAGGTGGGGTTCGGTATCCGCCCAAACACGATGATCCGCTTCACCGGCCGCCGCGGACGACCGGTGGTACCCTCCCGTAGCCGCGGCTGAGGCAGCCGCCGCTCGATCCAGCGGGCTAGACGTTCGCGCGCGCTGCTCAAGCGCTCGCCCTCGCAGCAAGACTTCTCGGATGGGCCTCGAGAACGAATTCTTCGGCAATAAGCGAGAGGTTCGGATTGTAGTATGGATCGGCTTTCAACGTATCGCTCCAGCGCTCATGCATGGCTCGCTCCTCCTCCGCAAAGCGCTGAAGCTTTTGCGGCGTGTCGTCGGCTCCACGCGAGACGCTCTCTCTATGCAACATCGCCGCCTCTGGCGTCCAGACAATACGGAAGCCCACTTCCCGTAGCTTCAGGCAGTAGTCCACATCATTGAATGCGACCGTCAGCTTTTGCTCGTCCATGCCGCCCAGGCGGCGCCACAAGTCCTTCCGCGTCAACAGACAGGCTGCAGTGACAGCCGACATATCGCGCCGTTGCCGGAGAAGCCCCCTGTCGTCGTTACCCTTCGGGTCAAGAAAGTGAAAGCTGTGTCGGGCGACCGTGCCTGCGCCAAGCGTTACGCCTCCGTGCTGAACGAAGCCATCGGGAAACAAAAGCAAATTGCCGGCGGCGCCGACCATTGGATCATCAAGCTCACCTGCCAAGCACTCGAGCCACTGGCAATCAATTGGTTCAACATCATTGTTCAACAAGAGGATGAGGTCACGCCGGGCGGCATCGACGCCAATGTTGCAGGCACGGGAAAAGTTGAAAGCTCCCGGAAGAGGTATCCGACGGATGAGTCCTGACTGCTCATATCGCGATAACAAGGCCAGCGTGGCTGGTTCGGCGCTATCGTTGTCGATGACGATGACGTCAAGATCCGCCGGTGCTGTGTTCTCGAAGAGACCTTTCAGACAAGCCTCCAACAAGTCGGCCCTGTCGCGCGTCGGAATGATGACGCTAACGGCCGGGCGTTCGCGTTTGGGCTGAACGATCGTGTCGCGAAGGTCGCTCCGGCGGCAAGATGGCCCTCGATGCAGTAGCACTCTCGGCAGATGCATAACCGTTCCGGCCGACACCTGAGCCATCACGAGAACAATTTCGGCGGTGGATGCGCTTTGCAGAGAGACGCCATCTGGGATGCTGGCCAAGCGAAGAAGAGCGCCCTCCAGGGGAAGCCATCCCGAGCGGACGAGTGGCTCATTCCAGGCTGGCTTGAAGAACGGGGCAACACGCGCGCCGCGGGTATCGATCTGATCTTCGTCGCAGTAGACGACCGCGACGTCGGTGGAGAATGCAAACGGACGCGCCAATCGCTCCAAGGCCCTTGGGGCGACGCGCATTCCCGCCGGAAGCCGTAGCCATAAGAGATCGTCGGTCGCCTCGCCTCGCTCGAGCATCTGGTCGATCTCTGCCGCGGACACTTCCTGAAAGACTCGCCATGTCTGGGTTTCGAGCGATTGTCTGGTCTCCGCGACAGCGGCCGCATCGATGCCTTCGATCGAGACGAGGATCCGTGGCCTTCGCGGCCACGCGCGCGCATCATCATCCGTCTCGCTTGCCTCCGCCAGCGCTTGGGCTTCGACCCAGTCACGATAGTCTGGGGCGGAAAGGGCGTCGCATTGCCGAACGAACCGAAACTCGGCTCCCTTTCTGTTACCCGCGAGGAACAGTCTGATAATTTGCAGGAACGCCAGGGTTCGCCGGAATGCGATCAGGAGTGCCGCCTCGGCGAGAGACAGACGGCGGATCTTGATCTGCGGTTCAGTGCTTGCTGAATCGTTTGCGGTTGCGACGTCAGGCACCAAAGCCACAGCTTCAAGTTGCACCGGAGTCCAACCGTAGAAGCGCCCCCGCCCTCGCCCATCAATTAGGAACGAACGGAAGACCGTATGGGGCGTCCGGTCACGGCGCTTAAAGGCAACCTGTGGCCGGCGACCAAGGCGGTTGTCGGGATCACAGACCAAAAGCGTAATCGGCCGATCCGCGTAATGCGTGGGGCCACGCCTCAACGCGACCTCGATCTCATTCTGCGATGGCTCGACCATCTGCTCCAATCCATCACCGCCTGGCGGGTATTCAATTCTCAGTCGAGCCATTGCCATCGCAGAAAAATGGATTGGAACGCAAGCCGCCTCAGTCGGCAGCAGAGGTCTCAGCCGCTCCCGTCACGTTGGACGCCTTACGCAAATTAAGCGCCGGCGCCTCCCCTTCAAACGCCTCCACACGCCGATCATAGTTGGGCGCGATCGTGCCCATTACCCGGTCCCAGAACGAGAAATAGTTCGCGTAATTGTATTTGAACTCGGCGTGGTGCTGGTCGTGATAGGTGGTGCAAAGCATCGGTGAGGGATACCGCGCCGTTCGCGAGGCGAAATATTCGAAACCTGCGTGGCCGAAGGTGCCGTTGATCTGGTCGAACAGCCGGTGCGCCAAGAGAATGATCGGCGGGAACGGGACGAGGAAGACGATGACGGCGTAGTAGCCTTGGCACATCGCCGTATCCACAAGACCGATCGAATCGTTGCTCCAGGCCGTGGGCGCGACGCTGCGGTGGTGGAGCACGTGGTATTTGTAGAAAAGCTTCGTGTGCAGCAGGCGGTGGGCGAAATAGAACCAGGCGTCGAAGAGCACCATGCAGAGTACGAAGAGCGGAACCGCCGTCCACCAACTGAAGGACCAGGGCGAGAACAAGGTCCAGCCCTGATACTGGGCAAAGAGACCGATCGCCACGGACGTACAGGTGACGAGGATCGAGGCCATGCTCTGGCGGATCTCGATGGCCTTGCGCTTCTCGCCGCGCCGCCCCTTCTGGATGCGGCGTTCGGGGTTGCGGTCGTTGAGCCAGGTGATGCCGTAGCCCAAGATGAAATACAACAGCACGGTCGCCGCATAGATCGCGGCAAGCAAGGCAACAAAGGTGAGACTGTCCTGGAGAAGGGCGCTCAAATCGGGATCCGTCGTGGAGATAAGTTGAATTGGTGCGTGGACTATACCAACCACCCTCACCGGCGCAAGTCGTTCGGTCCTAGCCGCGCTCGAGCTCTGTCAGAAACGCGCGCAGTTCCGCCTCCTCGATGCCGATGAGATGCCGCTGCTGCGGATAGACCCCGGACCGGACGTCTTCGGCAAACTCCGAAAAGGCGGCAATCCGCTCGCGCTGCAGGCGGTCATACTCGGCAGCGAAGTTTCGATAAGTCTTGGCGTGGCGCGGCACGTGGCCACGATTGCTGCCGAGCACGTCGTCGGCGAACAGATACTGGGCGTCGCAGCCGGAACCCGCCCCCATCGACAACATCAGCATCGAAGTTCGCGCGCTGATCGCCGATGCGACGTCGCCAGGGACGACCTCGATTTCGGCGGCAAAGGCTCCAGCTTCCTCAAGCGCCGTCACCTGCCGCCAGATCTCGAGCGCGCTTGCCGCCGTCTTGCCGACTGCGCGGAACCCACCAGTCCAGGTGGCCTTGGATGGGACGAGTCCGACATGGCCGCAAACCGGAATGCCCTCTTCCCGCATGCGTCGAACGGTCGAAAGACCGCCGGCGCAATAGACGGCATCGCCGCCGGCCTTCAGCGCCTTGAATGCTGCACGGATGTATTCTTCCGCTGAAACGTAGTCGCCATACTCAAGTCCGGGAAAGGCAAAGCAGGTCGGCGCCACTTCCCGAAAGTGCGGCCCAAGAAGCGCCGGCGGTACGGAGACGAGGTCAATGCCGGCGGCTTCCGCCGCTTGCGCTTCGTCAAGCGTTTCCACACGCAACATGGTGAGCTGGCGCCTGCCCTTCATCGAAAGGAGGTCGGCAACGGTCGGGCGGCGGCTTTTCATGAGAAGTCTCCGATATCAGTGAGCAAGTAAGGGGTAGCGACAGGCTGTCGCGCTAGGCGGCAAGCAGGGCCTTGAGTTTGGTTTCCGGGGAGATGAGCGCCTGAGGGTCGGGCCGCTTTCCGGCCGCGATCAGCATTTCCGCCAGCCGGATATCGCGCGCGACGGCATTGCCCTGGCCGATGCCGGAAGCGGCAAGCAACCGCCCGGTGTCGTCGAGATGGAAAAGAATGAAGGCACCATCTGCGAGATCACGTCGCACGGTCACAGTCGCGCCGTCTGCAAGTCCGGCAATCTGCAGCGTCAGGTCATATTGGTCGGACCAGAACCACGGCACGCTGGTGACCGTCTCACTCGCACCCAGCAGATTGCCGGCGACGAGTGTTCCTTGGTCCTGCGCGTTACGCCAGGCTTCGAGACGAACGCGGCGGTCGCCATAGTGACAGAGCGGATAGGAGCAGCAATCGCCGGCCGCGAATATGTCGGGATCCGAAGTCCTGAGCTTCGCGTCGACAGCAATGCCATTGTCGACGATGAGGCCAGCGGCTTCTGCCAACTGCGTGTTCGGCGATGCGCCGATGCCAACGACCAGGAAATCAGCATCGACCGATTGTCGGTTCGCAAGCAGGATACGCACGCCGTCCTCATCAGCATCGATGCGATCGATTTTCGTGTCGCAACGTATGTCGACGCCTTCCGTGCGGTGCCGCTCTGCGACGACGGTCGCGATCTCAGCCGGCACGCCGCGCGAAAGGATGCGTGGCAGCCCTTCGATCAGGACGACGTCTGCCCCGAGGCTGCGCGCCGTTGCCGCGAGCTCCAAGCCGATAAATCCACCACCGATGATGGCAAGCTTTCGCCCGGGCAGAAGTTCGCGACGGATCTCCTCGGCGTCGGCATGCGTTCTGAGCGTGCGAACGCGCCGAGACACATCATCGGTTCCGGATATCGTCCGCGCGCGGGCGCCGGTCGTCAGCAACAACCGATCATAGGCAATGCTGCCGCCGTCGACGAGTTCCACGCGCTTTGCGGCGCGGTCAATAGCCTTGACTGGGGTGTCGGTCAGTATGTCGATTCTTGCGCTCGCATAGCGCTCGGCATCGGCGACATATTTCGGCTGAACCTGTTCCTTGAGGCCATCCTTCGAAAGCGGCGGCCTTTCGTAGGGAAGATGCGGCTCGGCGCCGATCAACGTGATTGAGCCGTCGTAGCCCCGCTCCCTCAAGGCAAAGGCGGCTCTCGCGCCGCATTCACCGGCACCAACAATGACGATTCCACCCATTTCAACCTCCCTGCCCGCTCTCGCTGAGTTCTTCGCGTTGAAGCCGCGATCAAGAGATCGCGATGAACACGCTTCCTCCCTCGACCTTGACCGGATAGGTCCTCAGGTTGACGCAGACCGGAGCGCCCTTGGCCTGGCCGGTCTTGTAGTTGAAGCGACCGTTGTGCTTCGGACATTCGATGATGTCGTCCATCACCAGGCCATCCGCCAGATGGATGTGCTCGTGCGTGCAAAGCCCGTCGGTCGCGAAATATTCGTCATCCGGGCTCCGGTAGACCGCGAAGGTGAGCCCTTCGTGATCAAATCGGATGACGTCTTCCTCGTCGATTTCGTCGGCCGCGCAGACTTCAAGCCAGTTTCCGCTCATAACTTCCACCCGTTTGCTAAGTTCGTTGGTTATTCGGCTGCGTGCACGATCGCGTTGCTGTGAAATTCTTCCCGGTAGGGCTTCGCCGTCGCCGGCAGTTCGCGTTTCAAGAAATAGTCCTCGTTGCGCAACTGGCGCAGGAAGGCCGGGATCATCTCGCGATAGCCATGCAGCATCGAGGGGTTCGGCTCCGGCAGGTCGTGCTTGATCATGGCGTGAAGCTTCGGAAGGGCGTGATAGGGCACCATCGGGAACATGTGGTGCTCCACATGGTAGTTCATGTTCCAATAGACGAAGCGGCTGACAGGGTTCATGTAGACAGTGCGGCTGTTCAGGCGATGATCCGTGACGTTGTCGGCAAGACCGCCATGTTGCAGCAGCCCGGTCAGCACATGGTGCCAGGCACCGTACAGCCGCGGCAGACCGATCAACATCAGCGGCAGGATCGAACCGAGGTAGAGCGAGAGCGCGATCGTTGCGGCGTAGATGGCGAACCAGATGCGGGCAACGAGGATCGCCTTTGGCTGTTCCATTTCCGGGATGAATGTCGCTTCCTCGGCACTGATGATGCCAAGCGTGTTGCGGACCATGTCGACGATCGCATGCCAGACATCGAGAATGCCGAAGAAGTTCAAGACGAGGCGCAGGAGATCCGGCGGCCGCATGACGGCAATCTCGGGATCGCGGCCGACGATGACCGTATCTGTGTGGTGGCGCGTGTGGCTCCAACGCCAGGTGACGGGATTGCGCATGATCATGAAGCAGGCGATCTGGTAGACGGCGTTGTTCATCCACATCGTCTTGAACGCGGTGCCATGCCCGCATTCGTGCCAGCGACTATCAGAGGCCGAGCCGTAGAGAACGCCATAGGCGAGGAAGAACGGAGCGGCCCACCAAGTGCCCCAGAAGGTGATGCCGAGCCCGCCGAAAAGAACGAGGCAACCGAGCCAGATCGCGCTATCGCGGATGGCGGGTCCGTCCTCACGCTTCATCAGTTCCTTCATCTGC
Organism: Ensifer sp. ENS10; assembly: GCF_014852025.1. Lineage (NCBI taxonomy): Bacteria > Pseudomonadati > Pseudomonadota > Alphaproteobacteria > Hyphomicrobiales > Rhizobiaceae > Ensifer > Ensifer sp. ENS10. The sequence continues at coordinate 314,669 of NZ_JACVAS010000009.1, read as the reverse complement.
TTGCGCGGGATCTCCGTGTGATACCACTCCGCGGCCGAGAGGCCATTGGCGACAGCCGCCTGGGCATCGCGCCCGAGGAGACTGTAATCTCGCTTCGTTGGAACCATCGCCATTTGCTCTCCTCCCTGCGATCCGGCCAGTTTGGCCAGGAGCGTCCGATGTCGTGCAATGACGATAGGTTGACTTTTGCTAGGTCTCAATGCAGCAATGATATATTCTCTCAAATGATGTCATTTACCGCATATCATTCGTGATGCAAACCTATCAGGAGAAGCAATGAGCAACCGTCCGACCATTGCCGACCTCGCACGGACCGCCGGCGTCAGCGTCGCGACTGTCGATCGCGTCCTGAACGGACGGCATCCGGTGCGAGAGGAGACTGCGCGCCGTGTCTACGAGGCAGCCAAGTCTATCGGCTACCACGCAGTTGGCCTCATCCGGCAGCGCGTCTTCGAAGACCTGCCACAGTACAGGCTTGGCTTCGTGCTGCAGAAGCCGGAGCAGTCCTTCTACAAGGCGGTTGCAAAGGAGATCGAAAACGCGGCGCTTTCGCTGTCAAACGCACGTGTTTTCGCTCAGGTCGACTTCTTGGCAAATTCGACACCGACGGCGATTACGGAAAAGCTTCGTGCGGCTGCGGCGCGAAACCAGGCGGTTGCGCTCGTTGCTCCCGATTATCCGGCGGTGACGGCGGCGATCGAGGAGTTGAAGGAGCGGGGGATCCCGGTTTTCTCGCTGCTTTCGGACTTCGCCGCCGGCGTGCGCGAAGGTTATGTCGGGCTCAATAACCACAAGGTCGGCCGTACCGCGGCATGGATGATCGCCAAGGCAGCCAAACGCCCGGGCAAGGTCGCGGCCTTCGTCGGCAGCCATCGCTTCCTCGGCCACGAACTTCGAGAGATCGGGTTCCGCTCCTATTTTCGCGAGCACGCACCGGATTTCGAAGTGCTTGATACCATGGTCAATCTCGATACGGCCGAGATAACGCACGAGGCAACACTGAACCTTTTGCAACGCCATCCGGATCTGATCGGCTTTTACGTCTGCGGCGGGGGCATGGAAGGTGCCATCTCGGCAATCCGTGAGGAAAAGCTGGAAGGCAAGCTTATTGCCGTCGTCAACGAATTGACGCCGGAGTCGCGGGCAGCCCTCGGAGATGACGTCGTCACGCTGGCGATCTCAACCCCGACCGCGACGCTTGCCCGCGAAACGATCAATCTGATGATCCAGGCGATCGACAAAGGACCGACGGGCGCCCCGGGGCAAACCTTCCTTCCCTTTGATCTCTTCACGCCAGAGAATATCTAGCGAAGGATGATAGAATCCAATCATTGACGAAAGGCAATATTGCAGCAATGCAAGTCCTTTACGTCACTCGCTCTTTGACTGTCCTCCAGCAGTTGGTGAAATGTCTCCGACGCTGTAAATGGAATGAACGTTCTATTTGCAAAGCGTGACCCGTCCCACTGGAGGAGACATTCCCGTGACAACCCTGCCCTTCGCCCTCAATCATATGACCACGCCCGGTCTTCCGCTCGGCGCCTTCTTCGAACTTGCCAAATCCCTCGGGATCTCCTCCGTCGAGATCCGCAACGACCTCTCGGGCAATGCCATCATCGACGGCACGCCGGCCAAGGATGTAGCGGCGCTTGCCAGTCGCAATGGCATTACAATTATCTCGATCAACGCGTTGCAGCGCTTCAACGAGTGGGATTCGGATCGTCAGAAAGAAGCCGGAGAGCTGATAGCTTATGCGCGCGACTGCGGCGCCAAGGCCCTCGTGCTCGTGCCCGTCAACGATGGCTCCGGCCAGGCGGACAGCGAGCGACAGGCAAACCTTCGTGAAGCGCTTGCCGCGCTGAAACCGATGCTCGAATCGGCCGGAATTATCGGCCTTGTCGAGCCGCTGGGCTTCGAAATCTGCTCTCTGCGCTCAAAGACGGAGGCTGTCGAGGCGATCAAGGCGGTCGGAGGAGAAAGTACCTTCCGACTGGTGCACGATACGTTCCATCACCACCTCGCCGGCGAACCCGCAACCTATCCTGAGATGACCGGGCTCGTGCATATTTCCGGCGTAACCGACCGTCGGGTCGCCGTTTCCGATCTGCGCGACTCGCATCGCGTTTTGGTCGATCAGGACGACCTTCTCGACAATGTCGGCCAGATCCGGCGCCTGCGTGCCGAGGGCTATGCAGGGCCGCTTTCCTTCGAACCCTTTGCCGCCGAAGTTCACGCGGTCGCAGATCCGGCGGCTGCGATCAGGCAGAGTGTGGACCACATTCAAACCCGGATCTGATCCGCCGCGGCCTGACTGCGGGAAAACGATGCGGGCGCCGCAACAGGTCTTGACGGCGCTCCCATAAAATGGAATACATATTCCGTAATCACGATTTACTGGTTCGTTTATTCCGTTTTATCCGAAGGCGTAACGGGAGTGGCGCTTTCAATGTGAATGAGCGCAATCCGGCAAGGATTGCGCTCCCGGCAGGAGAAGGTGTCGCCGGGCACCATTGTGGAGGAGAGAGACAATGAAGAAATTCGTGCTGGGTACAGCGCTGGCCGTGATGATGTCGACGGCTGCGCATGCCGAGACCATCGGCGTGTCGATGGCCCTTTTCGATGACAACTTCCTAACGGTCTTGCGCAACGGCATGTCCGACTACGCCAAGACGCTCGACGGCGTCGAACTGCAGATCGAAGACGCGCAGAACGACGTCTCGAAGCAGCAGAGCCAGATCCAGAACTTCATCGCAGCCGGCGTGACCGCCATCATCGTCAACCCGGTCGATACCGATGCGACGGCAGCCATGTCGAAGATTGCAGCAGACGCCGGCGTTGCGCTCGTCTACGTCAACCGCGAGCCGGTCAACGTCGACACCCTGCCGGAAAAGCAGGCTTTCGTCGCGTCGAACGAACAGGAATCCGGCACGCTGCAGACGCAGGAAATCTGCAAGATGCTTGGCGGCAAGGGCAAGGCCGTCGTCATGATGGGCGAACTGTCCAATCAGGCCGCCCGTATGCGCACGAAGGACATTCACGACGTGCTCGCGACCGACCAGTGCAAGGGTATCGAGATCGTCGAGGAGCAGACCGCCAACTGGTCGCGTACGCAAGGGTCGGACCTTCTGACGAACTGGCTCTCGGCCGGCGTTGAATTCGATGCCGTCATTTCGAACAACGACGAAATGGCAATCGGCGCCATCCAGGCGCTGAAGGCCGCCGGCCGCTCGATGGACTCGGTCGTCGTCGGTGGCATCGACGCGACGCAGGACGCACTCGCCGCAATGGCTGCGGGCGACCTCGACGTAACCGTATTCCAGAACGCAGCCGGCCAGGGCCAGGGCTCCGTCGATGCCGCACTGAAGCTCGCCAAGGGCGAAGCCGTCGACAAGAAGGTTTACATTCCCTTCGAGCTGGTGACCAAGGAAAACCTCGACAAGTATCAGGCCAAGAACTGATGGCCTGCGGCGGGAGCGCAGGATCACCTGCGCTCCCGCTCAAATATGCAAGTCCCGCTGCGGATGTCTGCGTCCTTTTGGATGCGACCTGCGATTAAATGGGCTGGTGACCCGCCAGCGACGAGGACTTTCCGCAACAGCCGGAAACGACGGGGGAGGCAAGGAACATGACGCTCAGTCCGACAACGATGGCAGCCGTGCGCGCCAGCGGCGCGGTGCCCAAGGCCGAATATCTTCTTTCGGCAGAAGGCATCCGCAAGGAATTCCCGGGCGTCGTCGCCCTTGACGACGTCGAGTTCAAGCTGAAGCGCGGCACGGTCCATGCGCTGATGGGTGAAAACGGCGCCGGCAAGTCGACGCTGATGAAGATCCTCGCCGGCATCTATACGCCCGACAAGGGCGACATCAGGTTGAAGGGCGTCGACATCCGACTGAAATCGCCGCTCGACGCGCTCGAAAACGGCATCGCGATGATCCATCAGGAACTGAACCTGATGCCATTCATGACGGTGGCGGAAAACATCTGGATCCGCCGTGAACCGAAGAACCGCTTCGGCTTCGTCGACCACGGCGAGATGAACCGCATCACCGCCCGGCTGTTCGATCGCCTGAAGATCAAGATCGATCCGGAAATCGAGGTCCGCCATCTCTCCGTTGCGAACAGGCAGATGGTCGAGATCGCCAAGGCGGTCTCCTATGAATCCGACGTGCTGATCATGGACGAACCGACGTCGGCACTGACCGAGCGCGAGGTCGCGCACCTGTTCGAGATCATCCGCGATCTGCGCGAACAAGGGATCGGCATCGTCTACATCACCCACAAGATGAACGAGCTCTTCGAAATCGCCGATGAGTTCTCGGTGTTTCGTGACGGCAAATTTATCGGCACCCATGCCTCGAGCGACGTCACCCGAGATGACATCATCCGCATGATGGTCGGCCGCGAAATCACCCAGATGTTCCCGAAGGAAGAAGTGCCGATCGGCGACGTCGTGCTTTCGGTGAAGAACCTCGCGCTCGACGGCGTCTTTCGCGATGTCTCCTTCGATGTTCGCGCCGGCGAAATCCTCGGCATTGCCGGCCTCGTCGGCTCCGGCCGCTCGAACGTCGCCGAGACGCTCTTCGGCGTGACGCCGGCAAGTTCCGGCACGATTTCGATCGACGGAAAAACCCTTTCAATCAATAGCCCTACCACTGCAATCAGGCACCGCATGGCGTTCCTGACCGAGGACCGCAAGGACACCGGCTGTCTTCTGATCCTCGACATCCTCGAGAACATGCAGATTGCCGTGCTCCAGGATCGCTTCGTCAAGGGCGGCTTCGTCACCGAAAAGCAGATTACTGCCGCCTGCGAAGAGATGAGCCGCAAGCTGCGCGTCAAGACGCCAAACCTGCAGGAGCGCATCGAGAACCTCTCCGGCGGCAACCAGCAGAAAGTGCTGATCGGCCGCTGGCTGCTCACCAATCCGCGCATCCTGATCCTCGACGAGCCGACGCGCGGCATCGATGTTGGCGCCAAGGCGGAAATCCACCGCCTCGTCACCGAACTCGCACGCAATGGTGTCGCCGTCATCATGATTTCTTCGGAAATGCCAGAGGTGCTCGGCATGAGCGACCGCATCATGGTCATGCACGAGGGCCGTGTCACCGGCTTCCTCGACAGGGCGGAAGCAACCCAGATCAAGGTCATGGAGCTCGCCGCGAGCTGAGCGGGAAGCGACCCGACGAAAGGGAGGAATGAAAATGGATACCAATGTCGCCGCACAGGGCGCGAGCACACCGCTTACCGGCGCAAAGCGCCGCCTGCCCCCCGAATTCAACATCTTCCTCGTATTGATCGGCATTGCGCTGGTTTATGAGGTGCTGGGCTGGATCTTCGTCGGCCAGAGCTTCCTGATGAACCCGCAGCGCCTGACGATCATGATCCTGCAGGTCTCGGTGATCGGCATCATCGCCGTCGGCGTCACCCAGGTCATCATAACCGGCGGTATCGATCTTTCCTCCGGCTCCGTCGTCGGCATGACGGCGATGATCTCCGCAAGCGTCGCGCAGGCATCCACCTGGCCCCGCGCGCTCTATCCGTCCCTGACCGACATGCCGGCGGTCGTTCCGATCGGACTTGGCATTGGTATCGGCCTTCTTGCCGGCTTCATCAACGGCCAGCTCATCGCCCGCACGAAGATCCCGCCCTTCATCGCCACGCTCGGCATGATGGTGTCGGCACGCGGTATCTCCAAGTGGTACACCAAGGGCCAGCCGGTCTCGGGCCTCACCGAACAGTTCAACTTCATCGGTACCGGCATCTGGCCAGTGATCGTCTTCCTGGTCGTCGCGATCATCTTCCACATTGCGCTACGCTACACCCGCTATGGCAAATTCACCTATGCGATCGGCGCCAACGTCCAGGCAGCACGCGTCTCGGGTATCAATGTCGAAGCGCACCTCATCAAGGTCTATGCCATTGCCGGCATGCTGGCGGGCCTCGCCGGCGTCGTCACCGCTGCCCGCGCCCAGACCGCACAGGCCGGCATGGGTGTCATGTACGAACTGGATGCGATCGCCGCGACCGTCATCGGCGGCACCTCGCTTACCGGCGGCGTCGGCCGCATCACCGGCACGGTGATCGGCACGATCATCCTTGGCGTGATGACCTCGGGCTTCACCTTCCTTCGCGTCGACGCTTACTACCAGGAAATCGTCAAGGGCCTGATTATCGTCGCGGCCGTGGTGATCGACGTCTACCGACAGAAGAACCGCAAGAAAGCCTAATCCTCCAAAGAAGACTTCTCCTCCCAGTGAAGCCAACTGGCCGGGATGATGAAAATCATCCCGGCATTTTGTTTTTGAATGGCAGGTATTTCATCTGTCTCAGGCCGTTTTCCACATATGCTTGGCACGCAGAGCTGCCCCGGCGTGGGCGCTCTGGCAAAATCTCCGCCAAAGCACTATATGCCAGAGGTCCAAAACTATCGGAGACTTATCATGTTGTCGCAGCGCAAGCTTGCGAGCCAGTTTCAGCCGCGTTTCGTTCTACAGCTTTGGAACGCGATGCTGCGGGTACAGACCCGCGAGACAGCTTCCCTCTTCGGCCCGCGCGGCCGCTAAGCAAGACAATTCAAAGTGCCGCAACCATTCGGGCGCGTCGACCTGACCGCCTGCAGATGGTTTTTGCTCATCCGGCCCGCGATGGCGGCGCCGGACAGAGCCGGTCTGTAGCTAGCCGGCCGGAAAGAGGATGGTCACCTTGAGGCCTCGTCCGTCGGCCCCCTCGCTGAGACGGGTCGTCGCGCCGTAAAGTTCGGCAATCTCCTCGACGATCGGTAGACCAAGCCCCGATCCCGGCGCTTCGCTGCCTCCGCGCTCGAAGCGACGCAACACTGTCTCGCGCAACTCGGGACGAATTCCCGGGCCATTGTCCTCGACTTCCAGCGACACCGATCCAGCGTCTGCAAGAACGCGCGTCGTCACTTCGGCCCCGGGACCGGCATAGAGCAAGGCATTGCCGATCAGATTCTTGAGCATCTCGGCCACCAGCAGCGGCTCGGCGCGAATAAAGGCTTCGCCGTCGCCGTCGAAACCGAGATCGATATCCGCTTCGCCTGCCGCGGGTACATGTTCTGCCGTGATCTCCCGCACGAGATCGACGAGATCGACTCGCCCCAGCATCCGCGCCTCGTTCTTCCCGGCCGCGTCGATTTTCGCCATCAGCAGCAATTGCCCCAGGATGCGCTCGGCATTGGCAACCGCCTCGTCGGCCTTTTTCACTGCGCCATGCGTTTCCTCGATCGACCCTGCACGCTGCGCCAGCGCGAGCTGTGTCCGGATGATGGCGAGCGGTGTACGGAGCTGATGGCTGGCGTTGCCGGTGAAATTGCGCAGAGCATCGAGTGCCGACTGCAGGCGTCCCATGAAGGAATTGACGGTGTCGACGAGCCCCTGGACTTCGTTTGGCACCCGTTCGCCGATCGGGTGCAGGTCATCCGGATTGCGCTCCGAAATCGCATCTCCGAGCCGGTAGAGCGGGCGCAGTGAAAACGTGACGGCGATCCAGACTATGACTGCAGCACCTGCGATCATCATGCCGAGACGCAAAGCCGAGCGGAAGAGGATGGTCTGCGCAAGTTGCCGCCGCGCGATCGTCGTTTCGGCAACGGTCACGACAAAGGGTACCGAATTGATCCCCGTCGAGGCAGAACGGCGAAGGGCTGCTATACGGATCGGCTCGCCGCGGAAAGTCGAATCCGCAAAGGTCGTGGATGTCCCCGGCTCCTCCGCAAGCGACGGCAGCGTCTGGTAACCCGTGATGAACTGGCCCGGCGGCCCGTCGACCCTGTAGAAAACGCGGTCCTGCGCCGCAGAGGTCAACATCTCCAGGGCAACATAGGGAATATCGACCTCGAGCGAGCCATCCTCCGCGACGACCACGCGTTCCGCGATCGCCAACGCCGAGCCCGCGAGCACGCGGTCGGAGACAACGTTGGCGGTCGTCACAGCCTCACGGTAGGTGTCCATGAGCGCAATGACGCCGATGACGACCGTCGAGATCAGCAGCCAGCCAAGCAGGCGCCGGCGGAGGGAGTAGACTGTCGCCTTCATTCCGGCCCGGCCATCTTGTCGAGGTAGTAGCCGATGCCGCGGGCCGTGCGAACTGTGAGGCCATGCGGCGCCAGCCGCTTGCGCAACCGACTGACATATTGCTCGATCGCGTTGGAGCTCAAATCATCGTCGAAGCCGGTCAGCGACTGCATGATCGCGTCCTTGGCAACCACCTTGCCGGCGCGCATGAACAGCAGTTCGAGAAGCCCGAGTTCGCGCGCGGGGATCTCGATCGGCACACCGCCTGAGGAGAAGCTGCGCGTATTGAGATCGAGCGAAACATTGCCATAGCTCACGGTCGAGGCCCTGAGCCCCGCCTGCCGGCGCAGCAACACGCGCACCCGCGCTTCGAGTTCGCCAACGTCGAACGGCTTGATCATGTAATCGTCAGCGCCGAGATCGAGACCCTTGATCCGCTCCTCGGGCGCGCCTCGCGCCGTGAGGATCAGCACCGCCGCGCGGTTCTGCCGGGCGCGCATCGCCCGCAAAACGTCGAGCCCGTCCATCTCCGGCAGGTTGAGATCGAGGATGACCAGATCGAAGGTTTCAGTTGCCGCAACCGCATGCGCCGAGGCACCATCACTGACAACGTCGACGGCATAGCCACTGCCACGCAAAATGGCAGACAGGCCCTCGGCCAGGTCCTGGTTGTCCTCAACAAGCAAGATGCGCAATTATCGTCACTCCCCGAACCACCTTATCCGCCGACGCCTTGCTTGTGAACGGTCACACAGTGAGGCATTGTGGATTCATGCGGTTCTTGATTTCTCTTCTTTTTTTTGCCCTTTGCCCCCGACTGCTCCTTGCGGCGCCGATCATATTTCCAGCCCTTTCCGGCAACGCCGATGCGCGCACGCTGGTGGTTTATTCCTCGCTTGATGAGCCTCTCGCCAGGCCGATGATCATCGGCTTCCAGAGGGCCAATCCGGATGTCACTGTGCGCTACGAAGACATGCTGACCGGCGAGATCTACGACCGTATCATCAAGGAGACGGATGCCGGCATGAAGACGGCGGACTTCGCCTTTTCTTCCGCCATGGACTTGCAAGTCAAGCTCAGCAACGATGGGTATGCCCAGCGCAGCGACCTGCCGATGAGCGACCGTTGGCCCGCCTGGGCGAACTGGCGCAACACCGCTTACGCACTCACCTTCGAGCCAGCCGTCTTTGTGTATCACAAACCGAGTTTCACGACGGAAAAGCCGCCGTCCACGCGTTCCGAATTCGTCGATTACCTGAAGCGCCAGGGCGCCAACGTCTTCGGCCGCATCGGAACCTACGACATCGAGCGCTCCGGCGTCGGCTTCCTCTTCATGGCACGTGACCAGGAGCAGTTCGGCGATATCTGGGATGTCATCCAGGCCATGGGTGCCGCTGGCGTCAAGCTCTATTCCACCAGCGAGGCCATCCTCGAGCGTGTTGCCGACGGGCGCTTCGTGCTCGGTTATAATATCCTTGGCTCCTACGCGGCGGACTGGGCAGCGCGGCATCCGGATGTCGGGATCGTGCTGCCGAAGGACTACACTGTGGTGATGTCGCGAATTGGCCTCGTTCCCCAGGCCTCGGCCTCTCCGGACCTCGGACGCCGCTATCTCGAATTCTTCATGTCCAAGGAAGGACAGACTATTATGGCGCGAGAACTGCAGATCGCCGCCGTCAGCCCAGAGGTCGCCGGAGAAAATACCGCAAACACCATGCAGGAAATGCTCGGCGCTCAATTGCGCCCGGTTCCCGTTAGCCCCGGACTGATGGTCTATCTCGACCAGGTAAAGCGCTCGCGTCTGATCGCCAAATGGAACGAGGTCCTGCGGCTCCACTGAAATCAGGGCGCGCGCCAATTCGGCGGCGCCCTGAACGGGGACTTCAGGTCTTCTTGCGGGATCGACCGCTACGCTCGGCTTGTACCGACAGGTTCAGATCCACGGCAGCGCGAATGAGGGCCTTCAAAGCGTCCTCGTCGATCCCTTGGCCTTCGTGGATATCGATCGCCCGCCGGGTATTGCCGTCGAGGCTTGAATTGAAGAGACCCGAGGGATCTTCCAGTGATGCGCCCTTGGCGAAGGTCATCTTGACCACCGCCTTGTAGGTCTCGCCGGTACAGATGATCCCCGCATGTTCCCAAACCGGAACGCCTCTCCATTTCCATTCCTCGACGACCTCGGGATCGACCTCCTTGATGAGCTTCCGAACCCGCTCAAGCATCTCCCCCCGCCAGTCGCCCAATTCAGCTATCCTGGCATCGATCCGTTCGGAGGCAGGCGCTTCTCCCTCGACCGCATCATTCTTCGTCGTCGTTCCCGTCACTTTCTTCATCTGATCCTCTCCATCACGCGGGGTGCGCTCTGCACAACGCCACTGACATTCCGCTCACATACGTTCGCCGGGCAATTGGCTCGCTTGTTTTACCCAATCGCTGAATTGTGCCTCATCTATCTCGTCTTTTTCGTGGATATGGAAATAGCGCGCATTTGCCATCTTGGATTCGACAGGTGGCGGCGGGCTGAGGGCCGCGCCATTGAAGAACGCGACCTTGATGTATTTCGCAAAGCAGTGAACGCCGAGGAACCATCCGTCGCCCTCCATGCCATAAAGCGGCGAATTCCACTTCACGGCCTTTTGCGCCTTCGGGACGGCGCGCATGATAAGCTGGTCGAGATGGCGCCCGACCGCACTCTTCCAGCCCGGCATGGCGGCGATATAGGCCTGCACCGGCGCATCGCCATAGCCCTTGGCGATCTGGGGATTGCCGCCTGAAAGCAATTTCGGCTGATCTGCAACCGCCTGTCCCTTCTCCTCTTTTTCGCCTTCCTTTTTGACTGACATTCGCGTCCGCGTGGCGTTTCCCTTTGTTGGTCGCTTCGATGTCACATTGGCGATCTTGGAGTTGGCTGTCTTGGTCATTGCTCCATCCTTTCGAACAGGTCTCGGGGCGAACAGGTCTTCGGGGTGGCCGGCGCGACACTACCACAGCTTGCCGTCGTCGCGATATCGCTGCCATCATACGTGGAACCGGCACCTCGGCTCCGAGGTTTCGATTCGCCCATTTCCCGGTGGATCAACCTTTCCGAACTCGGCCACCGAGGCTGACAGAGGCTATCTCCCTCGTTGGCGCGGCCAAGAATCTAAGATTTCGTAAACGTCACGCACCGAAAAGCGCATTCGGGGCTTGATGTCAGCTAAATGTCAGCTTTCTATGTTGCCTTAGGGTCACTGGCACCCGTGGAGGCGGGTCGCCGGTTGCGCACTGGGAGGAAGCCACCAATCCGGTCAAGCGACAAGGGTCGAAAGAACCCGTCGCCGTCTTCCCGTTCGCACTGAGCAACAACGTGCGCGGTGAAAACGCGCCTCACGGAGGACTGACCTTGAAACACTTTTTCCTCGCAACGATTCTCGCCGGCGCCATGTCGCTGCCGGCTGTCGCCGCTGATTACACCATCATCGCGCCGGCAAACCCGGGCGGTGGCTGGGACCAGACGGCACGCTCGCTACAGACCGTCATGCAGCAGGAAGGCATCTCCGGCAACGTTCAAGTTCAGAACGTTCCGGGTGCCGGCGGCACCATCGGCCTCGCCCAGTTCGCAAGCCAGCAGAAGGGCAATGCGAACGCCCTGATCGTCGGCGGCTATGTCATGGTCGGCGCGATCCTCACCAATAAGTCCCCGGTCACCCTCAAGGACGTGACGCCGATCGCTCGCCTCACCGGCGAATATGAAGCGGTCGTCGTGCCGGCCGCATCGGACATTAAGACGATGGCCGACCTCGTCGCAGCCCTGAAGAAAGATCCGGGCGCAGTCTCCTGGGCAGGCGGCTCGGCCGGCGGTACCGACCATATCGCCGTTGGCCTGATCGCCAAGGCTGCCGGTGTCGACCCGACCAAGATCAACTACATCGCCTATTCCGGCGGCGGTGAAGCGCTTGCCGCAATCCTTGGCAGCCAGGTGACTGCCGGTGTTTCCGGCTACGGCGAATTCGAATCTCAGGTCAAGGCCGGCACGCTTCGCCTGCTCGCCGTATCGGGCCCCGAGCGCATTGCGGGCGTCGACGCTCCGACACTCAAGGAATCGGGCCTCGACGTAGTCGTCGAAAACTGGCGGATGGTCGCAGCCGCTCCGGGACTGTCGGATGAGCAGAAGGCTGCCGTCTCGGCCGATATCGAGAAGCTTGCGAAGTCCGCCGGCTGGCAGGAAGTTCTGAAGACCAAGGGCTGGCAGGACAGCTATCTCGCCGGTGATGCCTTCAACGCCCAGCTCGAAAAGGACGTTGCGGCAACCGAAGGTGTTCTCAAGGACATTGGACTGGTGAAATGACCAAGGGGCATCACCCTTCAACCGCAACGCGTCGCCCGGATCGGGCGGCGCTCTTCATCGCGGTGGTTCTCGCCGCTATCGCTGGCCTCATTTTTTGGGATGTGTCGCGCCTGGCAGGCGCTGCCGGCTACTCCCAGGTTGGACCGACGACGGTCCCCTACGCGATCGCCTGCTGTCTTCTGGCTCTCGCTATCTGGACGGGCTTCGAAGCGTTTCGCGGCGATTTTCCGGAGCGTGAACGCCAGGAGGTTGCTCCGGTCATCTGGATCGTTGGCGGCCTGGCTGCCCAGATGCTTCTGCTGAAAGTCGCGGGTTTTTCGATCGCCACCGGCATTCTGTTCGCGCTGACCGCGCGCGGTTTCGGCAAACGCAAGCTTTGGTTTTCTCTCCCCGTCGGCATCGTGCTCTGTTTCGTCGTCTGGGTGATTTTCGCCAAGCTCCTGCAACTGTCGCTGCCCGCGGGGCCGCTTGAACGCCTGTTCTTCTAAGAGGGCCGACGACCATGGCTACTTTTGACTTCCTGCTGCAGGGATTGTGGGTTGCTGCCCAGCCGATGAACCTGCTCTACGCGCTGATCGGCGTCACGCTCGGCACGGCCGTCGGCGTTCTGCCCGGCATCGGCCCGGCCCTGACGGTAGCGCTTCTTCTGCCTGTTACCTATCGCCTCGACCCGGGCGGTTCGCTGATCATGTTCGCTGGCATCTACTACGGCGGCATGTACGGCGGCTCGACCACCTCGATCCTCTTGAACACACCCGGCGAAAGCGCGTCGATCGTGACTGCACTCGAGGGTAACAAGATGGCCCGCGCCGGCCGCGGTGGCCCGGCCTTGGCGACAGCCGCAATCGGCTCCTTCGTCGCCGGCCTCATCGCCACGCTCGGCCTCGCCTTCATCGCGCCCTACATCGTCAAACTGGCCCTGGTCTTTGGTCCGCGCGAATACTTCGCGTTGATGGTGCTCGCTTTCGTTACCGTTTCCTCGGCCTTCGGCGATTCCACCCTTCGAGGGCTGACATCGCTGTTTGTCGGCCTCGCCCTCGCCGTCGTTGGCATCGACCAGCTGAGCGGCCAGACACGCCTCTCCTTCGGCGTCCCCGAACTGCTTGACGGCATCGAAGTGACGACGCTCGCCGTTGCCATGTTCGCCATCGGCGAGACGCTGTTCATCGCCGCCCAGGGCGACAAGGGGCCGGACAAGGTCGAGGCCGTGCGCGGCTCGGTCTGGATGAGTGCCACCGACTGGGCACGCTCCTGGAAACCCTGGCTGCGTGGCACCTTCATCGGCTTCCCGATCGGCGCCATGCCGGCTGGCGGCGCCGAGATCGGCACCTTCCTGTCCTATGCAGCAGAAAAGCGTCTGACGAAGCATCCGGAAGAGTTTGGCAATGGCGCAATCGAGGGCGTTGCAGGTCCCGAGGCCGCCAATAACGCGTCGGCCGCCGGTACGCTCGTTCCGCTGTTGACGCTCGGCCTGCCGACAACAGCAACCGCTGCAATCATGCTCGCCGGCTTCCAGCAATATGGTTTGCAGCCGGGCCCCCTGCTGTTTGCGACCAATCCGCAGCTCGTCTGGGGTCTGATCGCCAGCTTGCTCATTGCCAACTTCATGTTGCTGGTCCTCAACCTGCCGCTGATCGGTCTCTGGGTGAAGCTGCTGACGATCCCGAAGCCGTGGCTCTATGCCGGCATCCTGCTGTTTGCGACGCTCGGCACCATCGGCGCCAACCCGTCGGTCTACGAGCTCGGCATGTTGCTCGCCTTCGGCCTGCTCGGCTACGCCATGCGTGTCTTCGGCTATCCGATCGCCCCCGTCGTCGTCGGCCTGATCCTCGGCCCGCTCGCCGAACAGCAGCTGCGTCGTGCACTTGCGATCAGCCAGGGTGACTTCTCAGTGCTTTTCACCTCGCCGATCGCGGCTGTGCTCTTGATCATTGCGGCAGCAGCCCTGATCGTGCCCCTGATCCTGCGGGCACGTGGTCGTGGCGAAGTCCTTTCGCAGCTTGCGGCGAACGAAGACTAACAGCGCCTCCTCCCAAGGCCAATCCGCGGGCCCGGTCGGTTTGACTACCGACCGGGCCTGCTTCATTTGCATGGCTGGAGTGTCCAATTGTGCATTGCAATAAGACCGGCCAGGCCCCATCTTTTGCTCATCAAAGAGAAAACGAAAGCGAGCAAGACGATGGCTACTACAACTTACCACAAGGGTTTCATCGGCCGTGCGTTCGCAGTTCTCGGCGCTGCTAGCGCTGCCGCCGCCGCTGTCGAAGGCCACCGCCGCCCGAAGGCAAGCGACCTGCGCACACTCGGCATCGATCCGGCAAACTTCCCGGACACGCGCCGCGGCTAACGAATTCCGGCGCCCAATATGCGCCTTATCCTCCCAAGGATGAAAAACGGCTCGGGATCCCAAGGATCACCGGGCCGTTGTACATTTGGCGGCTAGCGCGCCCAAGAAAACAGATCCCGCAAACGCCGGCGCAGGATATAGGACCAGGGCACCTCTGCCGCGATCGCCTCCTAGCCTGCCCGTGTCAACGAGAACTCGACACCACCGTCCCCGCGCTTCTCGTCGGGTGACTGCCGCATGCAATTCCCTGGCAGACGCGGAGCACTCCTATCTTGTTGCGTTGGTGAAATTCGCAGGCTTCGAGAGGCCGTTGCCCTTCAACGTATCCTCCACTTGGCAGTACGACCATGAAGAGGACTTTTGGACGAAGGCCGTGGCAGGTGACTTCGGCGCCATCGCTGAATTTTCGCCCCGTCGGATGAAGGCGTTCGCGCAGCGATGCAGTCGCGCTCAGCTCATCAGTTGCGCCTTGGCCTGCTCGGTGCCGGGATTTCTCCGGCGACAGTCTCGGCGTCCATCGCCGCCATGCCGGCCGGTTCCGCCAAGGAAACAGCCGCCCGCTGATCGCAACCGTTGGTGCCGCGCTCGGCCTGACTGACGTCCAGATCGACGCTATGTGGCTGGCAGCAGTCAGCCACTAACGATCGACCCAAGCCCACGGGGGAGGTCAGCCAATGGTCTATTTTGGCTTCCTGCCGACGACGATCGAGAGAGCATAGGACGGGAACTCCCAGTTCCACATCTCCAGCAATTCAGGCGGGACAACATGTGCGGGAGGGATGATAAGGCATCTCTCCGAATATTCGGCCAGGTCGACCACAAGGTCGGCATCCTCGAAGATCAGGCGAAGAGCCTCCTTCGAGAACCGGAAGAAGTCATTCGGGTGGCCGTGGATTGGGTATGTTTGGTGCGTCACGACGAAGAACAGACCGCCCGGTGCGAGAACTCTGGACACCTCCTTCGCGGCCAACCACGGCCTCTCCAGATGCTCGAAGACAGCATCTGCGATGAAGCATTGGAAACGCCCGGACCACTCTTCCGGAAGAGTGTGAAGGTCGGCGATAATGTCAACGTCCAGGCCATCCTGAATGTCGGCTCGGACATAGTTACTCGTTTCGCGGATCCACGGGAACTCTGCGAGAAGGTGCGTGCTGCGGGCGTCATCGCTGCGACGTGTTCCTACTTCCAACACGGAAGCCGGTCGCTTGTCCTGAACCAAGCCCCAGAAGAACTCATACGGGTTGACTTCCGGCATGTGGAGGGGCGCCTTCAACTCTGGGGCCGCGCTGACCTTCTTTGCAGAACCCTTGGACAAAAACGAAAACAATAGCGTCTCCTACGCAACTTCGGAATTAATCGCGCATGAATACACGTTGACGTGGTGTCCGTCACGTTGCCGTGCACATCCTCCACCAACTAGTTAGGTATCCCACCATGAGTCCAACCGTGCACGCCCTGGTACGGCTATCTCGCGCTGTACGCGCTCGCGATCGGTCTGCCGGCGGTGCTGACCTATCGGGCGCCGAAGAACCAGCAGTAAATCATCCCGGCCGGCTCTCAAACTCGGGAGCCGACCTTTCATCACGAGCGGCATTGCAGACAAACGAGGGGCATTATTTTGACCGGCAGGATCGATGACATGGAACCCGGCCTTCGCGCGCGAGTGGTTGCATTGGAACAGAAGACTTTGGACACGGAGCCCAGGCTTTCCGGCATGGAACAATGGCGTCAGCAGTCTGACTTGACCGACGGCCCGCAAGGACGATCATGGAAAAACCTGCTCGAGAAGTTCGGCCTGATGGACCGCAAGATCGATACCGTTGACACGAGCCTGAATAAGAAAATGGATGGGCTGGGCGGCAATATTCGTTGGCTCGGAAAGATCGTGATTGGCGCAGCTCTGAGTGCGATGGTTGCTGGCGTGGTTGCCTTCATGATGAAAGGTGGGTTTCACATCCCCTGACCATCAGCAGCGCGGCTCACGATCCCAGCGCACTGCGCGCACCTCGCAAGGTGGCTCTAAGTAGCCGCTATACGGTCAAAACCAGCGGCCCATCGATCAGCATTTACCGGCCGTTCAAAGCGATCAACAATATCCTCAAGCGTCAATTTTGGATCGCTGAGAGCAAACACATTGTTGGCCCAGTGATATCCGAACCACAGCATAGCTTCATCATCCACCGGGACAAAGGCGGACTCCTTCAGAATATCACTCAAAAATAGTTTAAAATCCAAATACGCATTCATCCAATCTGCAGATCTATATTTCGAAACCCTGAATATAGGCTTTTGGAAGAATGCAGCGTAGCCGAATGATTTGGATTCACAAATCACGACACCATCAGAATGTTGAACTAACGAGGTCGTCGCGTCACCCGTCGGTCCGGATGCATCCACAACAATGACTTTTCCACGCCATTTCTCGATCAACGGATCAAGCGACTCTACCGACTGATCAACCAGCGGGTCACCTTTCCTGTTCAGGGGATGCTCGGTCAAAGCAAGGACGAAATCATCACCGAGATGCGACGCAAGCTCGTCTATCAGCTTTATGTTCGAGGGTGTTATACTGTGGACCTTGATAAAGAAGTTATTCTGCGCCTCTACGTTGAGCGGCAACGCAATAATTTTCCGGTCAACCGGAAGGCCAGCCTCAAAAAGATACTGCTCTCTCGCAGATTGCAAAGGTGCTGTTTCCGCACGAACCGCCTCCCACCGCGGCCGAAAGCGCGTGGCGATTGCATGCCGCTGATCCAGCGTGAGATCAGGCATGAAGCCCTGGTCGTAGAGCCGGGGACCGTCCAGCATTAAGGGCGAACTCAAGTCCGAACGTAAGCGGAACGGCGGAATGATCGACTCCATCATGAACCTGATTTTGCCAGGAAAAAGCATCGGCGTGGACACATCGGCGCTACGACAAAATACGTAGTTCGGGTTCAGGGCTTCAATCAATTTCACCACGTATTCCGGATCTGCCGGCGATGTCCGCAGCGATTCGTGATCCTCGACATCGAGAATATGCCACTGGATATTTTCGATGTCTGCGAGCAGCGCCTTCTGACGCTCGGTGACACCGGTCGCAAGCCATTGCGGCGGCGCGACGATGTGAATTTCGGCATCAGCAACCAAAATTCTAACGAGAGGCGCAACGAACCATTCGAAATATCTTTCTGACACAACCGGTAGATAAAACAGGATATTGGTCATTTGTCAGGCCTCAAACAATCGCGCTTTCAGTCGGAATCATGCGCGAAACATCAGGCATCCATTGGCCTGATTCAAGCCCCCGTAAGAGGCAGCATTGAAGATCGTCTAGTGAGGTGACCCTTGCACAAAGAGCGCCTAGTCGAGGTCAAAGCGATCGAGGCGCGCAACGAGGAGCGATTCCGCTCACTGGAAAGCGAGGTCCGGAAGATCGACAACCTGTCCTATCGGTTGACGATCACCGAGCAGACTTCGTCGTCCACGGCCGGCGCCATCAAAACCTTCAGGGGCTACTCAGCCAGCAGGCTGGTGACCTGAAGGTTATCAAGGAAATTCTGCAGCGTGATGAAGGTGGGCTGTTGAGACGGTAGGGGTTGCGGTAAGCCGCAAGTTTTCGGAATGAAAGTAACGGAGAAGGTTGGACATCGACAACGCCGTCCAGCCGTCACAAGAACCTATCTGCGCCGGTACAAGCCACAGGCGCCGAAGATTCCATAGAACTCGAAATGTTCCTTGCTTAACGTTTCGTTGACTGCCTGATAGACGCCAAAGTCAAGCGCCTCCGGGTTAGCGTTACGTTGATCGTTATAATCATGGAACAGAACGAACCCTCCTGGAGCCGTCACTTTGTGCAAAAGCGGGCAAATATCCAGCATGGGCTCGTATACGTGTGTATGGTCGACAAACACCATCTGAAACAACCGCGGTTCTTCCCGCTCGTACAAACTGCGTACAAACTCAGTGCCGTCAAATACAAAATAGTGAATATTTTCACGGCCAGGCACTTTTCGCGTGTCGTGCGCCACCCTGGCAACATATTGATGGACCGGGTCAAGATCAACTGTAACGATCTGACCACCGTTCCCGGCGTTGACGATCGCATGTGACATGACTGCTGACGAAAGTCCCCTATACGTTCCGATTTCAAGCACGTCGGGATTGAAATATGCCAATTCGTACAGCTTGCACGCATCCGCCGGTAGCAGCCATCCTTCATATCCGATGTCTATGCAGCCCTCAGCGAGGTTGTCGGGAAAAATCGGCGCGCTCGCAAGAAATTTATGATAGCCATCAATGTAGTCCCCGGGGAAATCATATGTCGGCCTGAAGATCATGTCGAAGCGCTTCTCGACGGCAGTCTCTTCTAGTGTAAGCCATGTATCTTTGTTGTCGTAAGAAGGTCTAGAATTTGGATACAAAACTTGCAATGCCGTCGTTGCCATATCAATCAAAACCCCACTCTAATCAACGAAACGGTCTCTGTGGGAAGTGGTTAGTCCACTGGCGAATACAATAAGGAATGTCGTCGCGAGTCAATGCCGCCAAAAATTTGGATAAATTCTTCATCGTTCCGTTACACGGGCAGGCTCCTCCTATCGAGGTTTCGTTAGGCCGCACGTCGTTTGATGGCGCGTCTGCCGGCGCTGTGTGAGGAAACATGAAGAGGCTGGCGCCGAGTCAACGACCGCGAAAACAAATCGTGACTCCGACTGTGCCAAGAATGTGCCGCACTGTGCCGCAGCGGCGGCCCCAGGAATCGATAACCATGTCGCCGGTCATCCCCTGCCGAATTAGTCCGCTCATGAGATCATTGAAGTATGGGGGCCCTTCATGCTTTCGCCCCGGGCACCCGATAGGCAACCGCCTTGTAAAGCTCCTCAAGGACATCCTTCAAATCGCTGGCCAGCATAGAACGGTTATCTGGCGCCCTGCACTGTTTGACAATGCAATCACCCACAATGATTCAACAAAACCGGCCCGGCGTTTCCGTCGGGCCGTCGAAGAATTGCCTAAACGCTCGCTGCCTACGCTTCGACGCGGCCCCGCTCGCCTGCATGCGCTTCTGCGCTTTCTTCCTCGCGTTCGCGCTTGTTGTAGCGGATCGACGACCAGAGCGAGATGCCGATGAGCGCCGCGCCACCAAGGCCGGTGATCACTTCCGGAATGTGGACCAGGGTCTGGAAGTACATGACGACCGAGAGGATCAGGATCGCGTAGAACGCACCGTGCTCCAGGTAGCGGTATTCGGCAAGCGTACCCTTTTCCACCAGCATGATCGTCATCGAGCGCACATACATGGCGCCGATACCGAGGCCGATTGCGATGATGAAGAGGTTCTGCGTCAGCGCGAAGGCGCCGATGACGCCGTCGAACGAGAAGCTTGCGTCAAGCACTTCGAGGTAAAGGAAGGCGCCGAAGCCGCCCTTTGCCGCCGCACTCATGGTTTCCTGCGAGGCATCGAGCAAACCGCCGACTACCTCAACCACGAGGAACGTCAGAAGGCCGTAGATCGCCGAATAGACGAAGGTGTGAACCTCTGCCGGCTCGAGCAGTGTCGAGAAACCGAGGATGAGGGCGAGAACGAAGGCGATCTCGATGCCCTTGATGGTGGCAAAGCGCGCCATCTTGCTCTCGACCCATTTGATCCAGTGCACGTCCTTCTCGTGATCGAAGAAGTAAGTCAGGCCCACCATCATCAGGAAGGTGCCGCCGAAGGCTGCGATCGGTAGGTGCGCGTCGTTCATGATGCGCGCGTATTCCTCAGGCTTGCTTGCCGCCAGAACGATCGCTTCGATCGGTCCGATCTTCGCCGCAATGACGACGATCAGCAGCGGGAAGACGATACGCATGCCGAAAACGGCAATGATGATGCCCCAGGTCAGGAAGCGATGCTGCCACTCGGGCGTCATGTCCTTGAGCTTGTTGGCATTGACGATCGCGTTGTCGAACGACAGCGAGATCTCGAGCACCGCAAGCACGGTGCAGATGAAGAAGACCGAGGCCATACCGCCGATGGTTCCGGTCGATTGCCAACCGAGCCAGGCGCCGAGCACCAGGCCCACCACCGTGACAATGAAGGCCCATTTGAAATAGCCGAGAGCGCTTGCATGCGATTGAGGCTGTGTCATCGACGGGCCTCCTTCGCGCGAACGACGCCGGATTCGGTGAAGATATGCGGGTTCAAAACGGAAATGCGCACGGCCGAAGGGGCACATGCGTGAGGCATGAGATCAGTTTTCATTGGAGCTAATCCGCCGGCTAATTTGCTGGCGGTACCGACATCACGAGAGCGCCGTAAAAACTCTCGCCAGAGGGGCCCGGCACCAGTGTTCATCCCGCGTCCGATGTCTTAAGGGCGGGACCACTTTCTAATTAGCAGCGTCCGGTGGAACGTCAAGAGGGCGCTTCTCGCTTTAGGAAGTCGTTCACGCAAAGGCGCCGTGTTTCGGTCCGACGCAAACGACTCTCGCGATCGCGGCCTTGTCGAGATCACAATTTGACGAATGGTGCGCTGCGATACTCACCGCGAATGGCTAGTCGCCATCGCACCTCGCCAGCCATATCCCGGAACTTGACCAATGAGGCGGGCATCAATCAATCGCCGTCAGGATTGCCAACCGGTGGTCGCCGCCGCCAATCCCTAGCCAATTCGTTGTCCGCCATACTTGGAGACGAACTTAATTCCGAAAACGCATCGCCTTGAAGCCTGCCCTGACCTCTTCGGCGAAGAGTTCCGGCTCCTCCCAGGCAGCAAAGTGCCCGCCCTTCGAGGCGTGACTATAGTACACGAGCTTCGGATAGGCTTTTGACAGCCATTTTCTTGGCGGCCGATAGACCTCCCCCGGAAACACGGTTACGGCGACAGGAACTTTGGCCGCGGAGAGCTTCGCTCCAGCCTTGAGGTTCTCCCAGTAGATGCGTCCGCTCGACGGACCGGTGTTCGTTAGCCAGTACAATGTGATGTTATCCAAGATATCGTCCCGGCTCAAAGCCTGTTCCGGGTGACCTCGTGTGAACACCCAATCTGCGATCTTGTCGTAGAGCCAGGCCGCCAGGCCCACCGGAGAATCCGCAAGCCCGTAGCCGACAGTCTCCGGACGCGTGCTGAGGATCGAAGCGTAGCCGAAGCCGTTGTTCAGGAAGTCGCGAGCCTCGTCGAAAACTTGCCTCTCATCGGCCGACAAGCTTTCGGGAGCCGGCCCTCCGCTCTTCAGCGCTTGGGCGGCGTCGGGTGGGAATGTCGTCGCGCGCTCGATCCGGTTGACGTGGATACCGAGCAGCCCTTCCGGAGCCTGACGCCCGAGGGCGTCGCTGATGATGGCGCCCCAGTCACCGCCTTGCGAGACATAGCGGTTGTAGCCGAGCCGTTTCATCAGCGTGTCCCAGACCATGGCGATCCGCTGTGCGTCCCAACCTGTCGAGGTTGGTTTCTGCGAAAATCCGAAGCCGGGGATAGAGGGAATGACAAGATGGAATGCGTCCTCAGCCTTGCCGCCATGAGCGGTCGGGTCGGTCAGCGGGGCGATGACGTCCAGCAACTCAAAGACCGAACCCGGCCAGCCATGGGTCATGATCAGCGGAAGTGCATTCTCATGGCGCGAGCGCACGTGGATGAAATGAACATCCAGCCCGTCGATGTTCGTCAGGAATTGAGGAAACGCATTGAGCTTTCGTTCCGCTTTTCGCCAATCATAGGCGGACTGCCAATAGGCCACGAGGTCCTGAAGTATCTGCTGATCGACACCCTGGGAACGATCCTTGACGGTCGCACTGTCCGGCCAGCGCGTGGCCGCGAGACGGCGTCTCAAATCCACGAGGTCCGTCTCTGGAACGGCGGCCTTGAAGGGACGGATATCGTCACTATTGATCGGCGCCTTCGCGGTGTTGGCAGTGGCGCCTGACACGGGCAGCACCGCTGCCGTTACAACGATCGCAGCGCCTGAAAGCAGAAACGAGCGCCGCGTGACCTGGCGCTTCCCAGCCTTGTTTTCCAAGTCCATTTGAGAGATCCCTTTTGAACACTTACAATCGTCATCGAACGGTTTTGGGCGTAAGCCGGGGCGTCACCGATTACAGCGAGGTCCCGCGCTACGCTGATTGTCAGGCTTCGTCGGGACCCGTGCGGTAGATGAGGAACTTGTTTCCTTCAGGATCGCGACAGTAAGCGCAGTAAGGGTCACCGCCGTCAGGGCCTCTTGGACCGGGAGCGCCTTCGTCCGAACCGCCCGCTTGCAAAGCCGTTGCATAAGCGAGATCCACCTGCGCCCGAGAGCGGGCCTCAAAGGCGATCATCGTACCATTGCCAGCAATGGCCGTCCCGCCATTGAACGGCTTGAGCACGCCGAACTCGAGGGTACGGTGCCCGTAGTAGACGGCACGCCCCGGCTGGACGAGCACGCGACCGATGCCAAAAACGGCGAGGAATTTGTCATAGTAGGCAGTGGCAGCGTCGAGATCGTTCGTACCGACGGTCGAGTGGCCAGGGAGCGCTCGGGCTTTTTCCAGAGCCGCTTTTTGCGAAGAGGACGTCATATTGTTCATTCTGATCTTCCTTTTTAGGCGAGCGATTTTCGTCTCGCTGGTTCGCTTGGGATCGCTGTCGAAAACCGACGATCCGCGAATGAACGGAAATCTAAGAACGAGGCCGGGCGGCCGGCACCCAGTGGAATTGAGAGCCATCCTCTCACGCAGGCGCGTGCTTCGACCGGGACGGCTGAGAGCGGGCGGAGGTCGCGGCACCGCAGGAACGGGCATTGGAGCAGGCATCATGCCGCTGGCGGCCTTTGCTCAGTTCAAGAGGGTCCCTCTCACAAACACCATCTGCCCGCGACCATTCGGATATCGGATCTTCTCGGCAGGATCAGACAGACCAGAAGGACGCCTGACATGGTTATGCCATCGCTCAAGAATTTCGTCGTAACCGCTTCCATGGCAGTGGCGTCGGCTGCATCAGCGCACGCCGGCGCCGCCATCTCCGTGACCGGGCCGAAGATCGACTTCATCAAGATCGACGAGACCATCACGCTGCGGCGCATGGTTACCGGCCCCGCCTCCTCCACCAATGGCACGGTTCTCTTCCTGCACGGTTTCCCGGAAACATTGACCGTCTGGAAGGAGATCGCGGAAACATTGGGCAAGGACTACGAGGTGCATGCTTTCGACTGGCCTGGTTACGGCCAGTCTTCGCGCCCCTCGGCGCTACAGTTCTCCTATTCGCCGAAGGACTACGCCAAGGTTCTCAGGGCCTATATCGAGAAGACGGGCGTCGACCGATCGAATTTGGTCATCTACTCCTCGGATATCGGCGGCCTTCCCGCACTGCTGTTGGCCCTCGACGAACCAACCGTGGCGAGAAAGATCATCGTCGGCGATTTCGCCCCGTTCAACCGGCCGCAGTACATGTATGAGAGCCTGCAGAACCTCAAGGCAGAGCCGACGGCGACGCCGACGCGGGCTTATATGAACAAGACCAGCGACGAGATCCTGCATAACGTGCACCGCCGTGGCCTAGCACCGGAGGCCCAGTACGAACTGGCGCCCGAGGTGCAGGCGGACATGAAGGATTCTTGGGAACGCGACGGCGTAACAAGCGCCGACGCCTTCGCCTTCTATTACTCCCATTTCACGCGCGACGAGGACTATCTCGAGGCGAACCTCGCCAAGCTGAGGACGCCGGTGAAAGTGATTTGGGGCGACAGGGATATCTACATCAAGCCGGAAATGGGCAAGGAGTTTGCCGAGCGCACCAATTCGGAGTTCGACCTTCTGGCAGGTATCGGCCACTTCCCGCATCTTCAGGATCCGGCCCGGACTGTTAAAGAGGTGCGGGCCGCCTTCGCAGACTAGGCCTGCGATACCTCGCCCCTTTTGCAGACAGCGCGCAGGCGAGGTAGCGCCCAGTCGACGAAGGACCGTACCTTCAGCGTCAGCTGACCTTGGTGGGAATAGACAATATGGATGGGTCGGGGCCTTTGGTCGAAAGGCTCCAAAACCGGCACGAGGGCGCCCGAGCCCAACTCGTCCGGGATTTGATAATCGAACAAACGGGCGATGCCGGCTCCGCCGACCGCCGCTGCCACGCAATTTGCCGCAGTGTTCAACTCGAGACGGTTGCGGGGGACCGACTCCAGTTGTTGCCCGGCGACATCGAAGGTCCAGAAGAAACTCCGCTTGTTGAAGAATATTCCGTCATGGTCTGCGAGGTCGCTCGGATGCTCGGGCACGCCCCGACGCTGCAGATATGCGGGGCTCGCGCAAGTCAGCAAGCGGAACTCACCGGCCTTGACCGCGTAAAGAGAACTGTCGGCGAGGTCGCCCAACCGGATGGCGATGTCGACCTGTTCTTCCACCAGATGCACCGTCCTGTCGAGCGAGAGGAGATTGAGTGACACCTCCGGATACTTCTCCATGTAGCTGAGCGCGATCGGCATCACATAGCGGGCACCGAACTCGACCGGCACGGTGATCGTCAAAGTGCCGCGAGGCGTCTGGTACTCGCCGGACGCCCGACGCTCGGCTTCCTCGAGGTCGGCCATGATCTTTCGGGCCGCCTCGACATATTCCCGGCCGGCATCGGTGAGCTGAAGATTGCGGCTGGTGCGCACGATAAGGCTCGCACCCAGGTGCCGTTCGAGTTCGGCAACCTTGCGGCTAACGCTGGGCAACGGGGCATTCAGCTTCCTGCTCCCTGCAGAAATACTGCCGGCATCAACAACTGCCAGCAAAATTTTCATTGCTTCGAGACGATCCATCGTGTCCCCCGCAGGCGCTTCCGTGTTGCCTATGACATTGTGACCCTATGCTCCACCTGCATTCGAAGCTGTAGCGCGCTGTTCTCCACCCTCGGGCCTGGCCGATGGTTCCGAAGTAGCGCGCATCTCCTGCGCGAGCAAGCTGACCGCCATGCGCCTGCTCTGCCGGACCGGCTCGCCCGTTCGCGTCATTTGCGCAATGGCGGTCGCTCCCTCGTGCAAGAGGTTGATCGTGTCGGCGATGCGTTTCGGCTCCGCGAAGCGGGCCGCATGCGCGAGCTCCTCGAAATAGGCAAGGACCAGACGTTTGTGCATCAAAGCGGCGCGGAACACCGGATCGACGGCCTCTTTGTGCTCCCCCGCCGCGCTCATGAAAATGCAGCCGCGGAACTGCTTGTCCCGGACCGAAGCCTCCAGGAAATCGAAGGTCGCGAGAAGACGTTCATAGGGATCGTTCGTACGCTGTTCGACGAAAATCCGCATTTCAGCGCGGGACTCTTCATCACGCCGCTCAAGTGCAGCCAGGATAAGATCCTCTTTGGTTTCAAAGTGCCGATAGAGCGTCGTCTTGGCCACCCCAGCCTCGGCGATGAGGAGATCGATGCCGGTCGCGTGGTAACCGTTCAGGTTGAACAGGCGCAGGGCGGTATCGAGCAGATGACCCCGGATCTCTGAGCGGCGCATATTCACTCCTTAAAACAAAACAGATTTGTATCATTCTATCGCGCGCGGCGAGAAATGCAAGCCACGCGCCGACCGCCCAGGCGCTGCGGCGCCCAACACACCTCCCCGGCCTTTAAGCATTATTTCTCGGGTGACGCGACAACAAATTCCCAAAAGAAGGATTGCCAAACGATACAGATCGGTATATTTAAGCACTCATCGATACAAACCTGTATCGTTTACTAGGCCAATCGGGAGAATGGCCCGACGCCGCCAACCAGGAGAAGACAATGCCTCGTGATCTCGCACACCACAGCGCGGCGCGTCCGCGTGTCCACGTTCGTTCCGCCGCCTCCGCGCTCGACCTGATCGATAGCCACGGCCAGGCCGTCACCGCGGCTGGCCTTTATGGCTCGCTCGCCGTGGTTTACGGCTGGTTCGGCGGCATGAAATTCACCCGTTACGAAGCGGAGGGTCTGGTCGGCCTGGTCAGCAACAATCCCTTGCTGAGTTGGACCTATTCGCTCTTCAGCGTGGAAGGCTTCTCAAACCTTCTTGGCATCCTCGAGCTAAGCATCGCCGTCCTCATCGCGGCCCGCGTCATAAAGCCGATCTACTCGCTCATCGGCGGCTTGCTCTCGGCCGGGCTTTTCGCGACCACCATCAGCTTCATGGTGACGACGCCCGGTGTGTTTGTGCCTGAGCTCGGCTTTCCAGCGATCTCGGTCGCTCCCGGGCAGTTCCTGCTCAAGGATGTCGGGCTCTTCGCCCTCTCCGTCTGGATCGCCGTCGACTCGTTTGCGGCGCTCCGTTCGACACGGGCCTGATTGACGAATTGTGCGACCCAACGGTCCGCCTCATCCACTGCAATCTACGACTACACCATCTCCGGCGACCTAGCCGGCTGAACAAAGGAACGTCTCATGATCATGCACTATCTTTTGTCGAGAATTTGCGCTCACCAGCGCTACCGCCAGACCGCTCTGGAACTGGGCCGTTACAGCGATCACCAACTCGACGACATCGGCATCTACCGCTTCGAAATCGACGATATCGCTCGCCGGCAGTTCAACCAGTGACCAACCCACGACGCGGGGCCGGTGCAACGAGGTATAGCGCAAGAGGTGCACCGGCCATCGTTCTGGCCAGGACAAGGCAGCTGGCCGCGCGCCGCGGATGTGGCGCCTGCCAGTCAAGTCGCAGCTTCCAAACAACACGCCCCCATTGGAGACAACGAAATGACCTACAGAAAGACCGACGAAGCGATCCAAAAACTGACGCCCGAGCAGTTTCGCGTCACTCAACAAAGCGGGACCGAGCGTCCTTTCACGGGCGAGTACAATGACAACAAACGCCCGGGGATTTATGTCGATATCGTCTCCGGTGAGCCGCTGTTTGCGTCTTCCGACAAATTCGATTCCGGCTGTGGCTGGCCAAGCTTTACCAAGTCGATCGTGCCAGCAAACGTCGAGGAACTGCATGATCGTTCCCATGGCATGATCCGCACCGAGGTTCGCTCGAAGCATGGCGACAGTCACCTTGGCCATGTGTTTCCCGACGGTCCGCGGGATCGAGGCGGCCTACGTTATTGCATCAATTCCGCCTCCCTTCGCTTCATTCCCCGCGAGGAAATGGAGAGCGAGGGTTACGGCGCGTTCATCAACCAGGTGGAGGATATCTGAATGACCGATAGAGCTGGCAGAGCTGTTTTGGCCGGTGGCTGCTTCTGGGGGATGCAGGATTTGATCCGCAAGCTCCCCGGGGTCATTGCGACGCGCGTGGGCTACACCGGAGGCGATGTGCCTAACGCCACCTACCGTAACCACGGCACCCACGCCGAGGGTATCGAGATCGCCTTCGATCCGGGGACGATCAGCTACAGGCAGATTCTGGAGGTATTCTTCCAGATCCACGACCCCACCACAAAGAACCGCCAGGGCAACGACATCGGCATGTCCTATCGCTCGGCAATCTACTACGTCGACGACGAGCAGAAGCGAATTGCCGAGGACGCAATCGCAGATGTCAACGCTTCGGGCTTGTGGCCGGGCAAGGTCGTGACTGAACTCGAACCGGTCGGAGACTTCTGGCAAGCGGAGCCGGAGCACCAGGATTACCTGGAGCGTTACCCCAACGGCTACACCTGCCACTTCCCACGCCGGAACTGGGTGCTGCCGCGGCGGACCGCCGCTGAATAGCCGGCCGCCGATGTCGCATTGAAGTCGGGCAAGCATGCTCGCTTGCCCGACTTCACCTTAGCCTGCGGCGACATCAAGCGACCACCGCGTCATTGCGACGGCGCTTCGCCACACGCCTCTAGATGTTGAGTTTGTCCGCAAGCAGGAAAAATCCGAGCGCACGGCCGCTGAGAGCGCGGCCGAACGCAGCGGCGAGCATCAACCGGCCTTCGCTGCCGCGCCGCGGCGACGGCGCTGCGGCCTCCTGGCGGCAAGCCAATCCTTTATGTTGCCCGCATGCTCCTTGGGCGCCTTCGACGCTGCGCGTCCGGCAATGCTCGCCAGCGTATGGCCGGCCATCACTTCTCTCGCCCGTTTTTCGGCCTCGATCATGACCGCGTGAATGGAGCAGACGCCGTCCTCTGCCCAGGCAGGCGTCCGATCGCCGAACAACGCGCACTGTCCACGGATTTCCTTGCATTCGAACAGTGGCTTCCGTCCGTCGATGGCCTCGATAACATCGAGCGCGGTGATGTCGGTGGCGGGGCGGGCAAGCGCGAAACCGCCGCCAATCCCCTCCCGGGCGACGACGATGCCGGTCTTCTGGAGCTTGGTGAAAAGCTTCGCAACGAATTCGGGGGAAATCTTCTGCAGCTCGGCAAGATCGCGTGCACTTGCCGGCTGGTCTATCTCCTCCGCCTCGATGAGGAATAGGAGACAGTGGAGAGCGTATTCGACGCCTGCGCTTATGTGAGCCACGGAAACACCAAAACACCGACAAATGCAGTCGGAGATAACATCGCGGCCTTGCCGGCGCAAGTCCTTCGGCGTCTTCCCTTCGTTGACGGTGCGTTTCCAAGATCGACCGGATTCGGCATTGCTCATTAACTACGACTGAGTTAGTCGTAGTTAAACGACGACATTGGATCATCGCGAAAACCGTCTCCGGTTTGGAGACTTCTACCGAAACGGCAATCGCACGATGGCTGGCCCTGTTCAGCCAATGGCGAAGCCTTGTCTGAGGAAAAGAAATGCGTGAACGAATCCTGATTATCGGCGCTGGATTTGCCGGAATGTGGTCGGCACTCGGCGCCATGCGGCTACTGGACCAGCAAGGAAAGGCGGACGGATCCGTCGAGGTTGCCGTGATTGCACCGCAGCCCGAACTCCACATTCGCCCCCGTCTCTACGAGAAGCATGCGGCCAAGATGAAGGCGCCCCTGTCCGAGATCTTTGCCAACGCAGGCGTGCGTTTCATCAAGGGTTATGCGACGTCCGTCTCGACAGCGGACAACGCCGTCACCTATTCGGACGACGAGGGACGGGAAGCGACGATCGGCTACAGCAAGCTCGTACTCGCGACCGGCAGTGTCCTGTTCCGCCCGGATATCCCGGGGCTCGCCCATGCCTTCAATGTCGACCAGCTTGCCGATGCCGCGGAGCTGGAGGAACACATTTCTAAGTTGGGTCGTCTTCCGGAAACCCGAGCGCGCAACACCGTGATCGTTGCCGGTGGCGGCTTTACCGGCATCGAAACGGCGGCCGAGTTGCCGCATCGTCTTCGCGCCGCGCTTGGAGAGAACGCGGACGTCCGCGTCGTGATCGTCGAGCGCGGCAATGCGATCGGGCCGGACCTCGGACCCGGCCCGCGTCCGATCATCGAGCAGGCGCTTTCGGAGCTCGGCGTCGAGACGCGCTTGCGCGCGCCGATCGTCGCCATCGACCATGACGGTGTGACGCTATCATCCGGTGAGCGCATCGACGCGGCCACCGTGATCTGGACGGCGGGCGCCCGCGCCAATCCGATTACCAAGGAGATCGACGCGGACAAGGACTCGTTCGGCCGTCTTCACGTCGATCGGAACCTGAAGGTCATCGGCCACGCAAACGTCTTTGCGACCGGCGACGTCGCGTGTGCGGCAACGGACGATATCGGCAACCGAACAATGATGAGCTGCCAGCACGCCCAGAACCTCGGGCGTTCCGCAGGGCACAACGTTGCTGCCGATCTGCTTGGCGTGACCTCGATTCCCTACAGCCAGGAAAAGTACGTCACCTGTCTCGATCTCGGCCCGTGGGGTGCTGTCTACACCGAAGGTTGGGACCGTCAGGTAAAGCTGACCGGCGCCGAAGCAAAGAAGCTCAAGACGAAGATCAACACCACCTGGATCTATCCGCCGAGTGCCGATCGCGCAGCAGCTCTGGACGCTGCCGACCCGCTCCGCATCGTTGTCGCCTGATCGTTGCAGAAGTGACCGCCAACCTCCCTTGGGGGCTCGCTTCTTGCCAGATCTCATCAAGGAGAACATCAGCATGAGCACCCGATTTGTCACAAGTGCACTCTTTGTCGCTATCGCTTCGGCGCTGCCGGCCGATGCGCATGATCCCGGCGACGTTGTCACGCCGCACTTCGAAAAGGCGATACCCAATATTCCGGGCAAGACCTTGACCGCCCTGATCGTCAACTATCCCCCCGGCGGTGCCTCGGTTCCGCACACGCATGCAAAGTCGTCCTTCATCTTCGCCTACGTTCTCTCCGGAGAAGTCGTCTCCAAGGTCAATGACGGCCCGACACAGACCTACCGCGCCGGCGAGAGCTGGTACGAGCCGCCGGCGTCCACCCACCTCGTCAGCCGCAACGCGAGCCAGACGACGCCGGCAAAGCTGCTGGCGGTGTTCGTCGCCGACACGGATGAAGAAGAACTCACCACCCCGATCAAGTAGACCCGAACCCAAGGAGCAGAACAATGAGCAAGCGTCTCGACTACAACCAGATTGCACCGGCCGGCGCCAAGGCCCTTGGCGGTGTCTACGGCTACGTCCTGCAAAGTGGCCTGGCGCCAGTGCTGGTGGATCTGGTTTATCTTCGCATCTCACAGATCAACAATTGCGCCTATTGTCTCGACATGCACACCCGCGACCTCCTGAAAAAGGGCCAACAGATCGAAAAGATCGCATTGGTCCAGGCGTGGAGGGAAGCAGGCAACCTCTTCGACGCGCGCGAGCGGGCGGCCCTTGCCTGGGCCGAAACCGTCACACGCGTCGCCGAGACGGGTGTGCCGGACGAAGCCTATGAAGCTGCGCACGCCGAGTTCAACGAGCGTGAACTCACCGATCTCACGATCGCGATCAGCCTGATGAACGCCTACAACCGCATGGCGATCAGCTTCCGCAATACGCCGCAAGCAGCACTTGAGAAGTAATCTCATAGCCCGTTGCGGGCGCAATCACTGCGCCCGCAACGGGCTATGCTAATTCCTGGGATCTAAATGTTTGAGGCGGCGAGCTTTTTTTGGATCGGAACATGCGGCGTAAACGGTGAAATCAATTTAGCCCCCGGTCGGAACCAATTTTGTCCCGTGAGGTCGAGGCGCAATACCCAAACCGATTCATTCGCAAAACTTATGGTTCCATATGCAGACGGCAATGGATCGGCCCGGCGGAATATGTCATGGCGTGCGCAACTTGCTGAAGGCCCGAACATGACCGTGATCACCGCTCCCGTAACCGCCCCGAACGCCGCCCGAACCGGCGTCCTCATCATGCTGCTCGGCATGCTGATGTTTTCGTTGAACGACGTCATGGGGAAATGGCTGGTCGCGACCTATTCCGTCAGTCAGTTGATGGTGATCCGCAGCATCGCGGCACTTCTGTTCCTGTCGCCGTTCATTCTCAGGCGTGGCCTGCGCTCGATGTTCAGGGTCGAGCGGCCGGGACTGCAGGCGCTTCGCTCGCTGCTCTTCGCAATCGATGCCTCGGCCTTCTATTTCGCCGTCGCCTATATGCCGCTTGCCGATACCATGACCTATTGGCTGGCAGCGCCGATCTACGTTGCAGCCGCTTCACCGTTCCTGCTGGGCGAAAAGGTCGGTTGGCGGCGCTGGACGGCGATCCTCGTCGGTTTCGCCGGCGTGTTGATTGCGCTTGAACCCTCCAAGGAGAGCTTCAGCCTGCCGGCGCTGATCGCGCTTGCAGGCAGCACAGCCTTTGCCTTCGCACTGATGCTTGGCCGCACGCTGCGCTCGACACCGGACACCACCCTCGTCTTCTGGCAGATCGTCGGCGCATTGATCTTCTCGCTCATCGGCGTTGCGGCCAACCCTTCCGGCTGGGCGCCTGTCGACGGCGAGGCACTTGTGCAACTCGGCATGCTCGGTATCGTCGCGATGCTGGCGCACATCCTCGTCAACCGCTCGCTCAAGCTTGCCGATGCCGCGACCGTCGTGCCCTTGCAATACACACTGCTTTTCTGGGCCGTGGTCTTCGGCTGGTTCTTCTTCGGCGACACGCCCCGCCCGACCGTGATCATCGGTGCGGCGTTGATCGTCGCCTCGGGCCTCTTCATCTTCTTCCGCGAGCAACAACTGAAGAAGCGGCAGGCGAAGGCTTGAGCAGCCAGGCGGGGTTTCGTGGAGCGTCGCTCTCTGCTACCCCGCCCGCAATCAACGCTGAAGGAGAGGTAGATGGCCAAGGCGATCCATTCGATGATCCGGGTTCGCGATGAAAAGAAGTCGGTCGATTTCTATCGCCTGGCCCTTGGGCTTGAAGTCGCCGCAAGGCTGGACTTCGAAACCTTTACCCTCATCTATCTCAGCAATGAGGAGAGCGAATTCGAGCTCGAGCTGACGGTCAACAAGGATCGAAGCGAGCCCTACGCGCTCGGCGATGGCTACGGCCATCTGGCGCTCTCGGTCGACGATCTCGATGCAGAGCATCAACGTGCCGCCGATGCGGGCCTCAACCCTGGCAAGATCGTCGCCTTCAACCGCGATGGCGCCCTGCTCGCTCGTTTCTTCTTCCTGGTTGATCCCGACGGCTACAAGATCGAGGTGCTTCAGCGCCACGGTCGCTACAAGTGACACCTGACAGACAACACCAATCAACCAAAACAATAACGGTTATCGCGCCTATCTATTTCGCTTATAGGCCGGAGCGACATAGTCTTCCCTGGAAGCATCAAGAATGATGCAAACAAAGGGGAACGCGAATGAAGAAGCAGATTGCAGCAGCCATGCTGGCCATCATGGCAGCGACCGCGTCGTCGGCTCAGGCAGCGGAAAAGATCAAGATCGGCACGGAGGGCGCCTATCCTCCCTTCAACTTCATCGATCCTGCCGGCAAGATCGGCGGCTTCGATGTGGATATCGGGCTTGCGCTCTGCGAGCGCATGAAGGTCGAGTGCGAAGTGGTCGCCCAGGATTGGGACGGTATCATTCCCGGTCTGCTTGCCAAGAAGTACGACCTGATCATCGCCTCGATGTTTATCACCGAGGAACGCAAGAAGCAGGTCGCCTTCACCAATCCCTATTATCTCGCCGCGATGACGCATGCCGCGCCGAAGGGCTCCAGTATCACCGAATTCACCAATGAAGCCCTCAAGGGCAAGGTGATCGGCGCGCAATCCGGCACCACCCAGGCCGAATACATCACCGCCACCTATCCCGATGCGGAGATCAAGCTCTATCCGACCCAGGACGAAGCCAATCTCGACATGGTCAATGGTCGTCTCGACCTGCAGGTTGGCGACATGCTGCCGCTGCTCGACTGGGTGACCAAGAACGCCGATGGCAAGGACTGCTGCGAACTCAACGGCGAGCCGATTACCGACAAGAAGTTTGTCGGCGATGGTGTCGGTATCGCCGTTCGCCAGGAGGACAATGACCTGCGCGAGAAGCTCAACAAGGCGCTCGACGAAATCCGTGCCGACGGCACCTACAAGAAAATCAACGACAAATACTTCTCGATCGACGTCTACACGATGAAGTAAGGCGCCTGGCATCAGCCAGCTCCTCGAGAAATCCGACCGCGCCGTCATGGTGCGGTCGGGTCACATCCCAATCGTTACCAAGTCGTGGCGGGCGCTGGGATCGAGATCCCCGACATGTCCCGCCGGGGGGGGCCGCCCTAGGCTATCTGCCTATCCACCTCGACAAGGCCACTTGCCCTGACGATCGCGTCCGCCCTTTGTTCGAGGCATGCGTGTGCCATTCGATCCCCGAGAGTACACGCCGAACGCATTCGGAAATTGGTGCCGCGGCTGCACCGAGGTTGGCGGGTGGAGAGACAGGCGCTAAACCTCATTCCTGAAGATTTGATTTCGCTTCGACCAGGAAATTACGGGCATCGGGGACCGATATGTTCAATCTCACCGGAAAGACGGCACTGGTGACAGGCGGCGGTCGCGGGCTGGGCCTTGAAATGGCAAAGGCTCTCGCCTCAGCCGGCGCGGCGGTGGCAATCAACGGTCGCAACCACGAGACACTTGAAGCTGTGCGCCGGCAGCTTGCCGAAAATGGCATCGCACTCGATATTGCCCCGGGCGATGTCGCGACGGATGCGCCAGAGATTGTCGACGCGGCGGTAGCGGGAACAGGGCAGCTCGACATCCTGATCCATGCGGTTGGCGAACGCGACCGGCGTGGCACCGACGCCATGGATCCCGCCTCCTTTGCGGCTCTGATCAACGCGGATTTGACGGCGGCCTATGGGATGGCGAAGGCTGCGCTTCCTTACCTTCGCCGTTCGGTTTCCGGGCGGCTGATCTTCGTTACCTCCATCGCCGCCTTCGCCGCGCGCCCTGGAGACCCAGCCTACACCGCCGCAAAAGGCGGCCTTGATGCACTCACCCGCTCGCTTGCAGTCGAGCTTGGCTCCGACACGTTGACGGTCAACGCTATCGCGCCTGGCTGGTTCGCGACAGAGACCAATGCGGCACTTGCCGCCGATCCGGCGCTCCAGGCTTTCGTTGACGTCCGCATTCCCCTGAAACGCTGGGGCCGACCGGAAGAGATCGCGCCGGCGGCCGTGTTCCTGGCTTCGCCCGCTGCAAGCTTCGTAAACGGCATTACACTGACCGTCGATGGCGGCATGACCGTGCAAATGTAGCTGCCGTTGGCCTCCAAGATAACATCAAGGTCTGCTGCTCTCGTTCGGCAATCCTTCTGCGAGAAGCATCGCGAGACTGGAGGCTGCCCTGTCCGCCTTCGGCTTGAGCCGCAGGCTGAACTCCGCTTTCGGCAACGCCGGCAACGAGGCTTGGGGCGCGACGGCGACCCCCTCGCCTACAAATCGCGCGGTCCGTGCCGTGATCGCGATGCCGCTGCGGACCGCAGCACGCAACCCGGAAAGGCTCGGACTGGTCGCCGCGATACGATAGGCAAGGCCGGCGTCTTCGAGCGCACTGGTGGCCGCCGAGCGAAACCCGCAGGGCGGATCCAGTACCGCGATCGGCAGCTCACCACCGGCGGGCACCGGATCAGCCGATGCGGATAACCACAGCATCGGTTCGCTCAGCATCGCGATCTCGTCCGGTTGCGCGCCGTCCCGCATGACGATCAGGACATCGATCGCTCCTTGGTCGTAGCCTACCGTCAGCTCCCGGGAGCGCCCAACCCGGAGATCGAGGCGCACGCGCGGATGTGTGCGCGCAAAGAGACGTAAGAGATCAGGCAGATTGCTGTCGGCAAAGTCCTGGGTGCAGCCGAGCGTCAGGCGACCATCGGCCTTCGCGCCCTTGAGGCTGAGCCACGCATCCCGATGGACTTCGAGAATCCGCCGCGCATGAACGAGCAATTCCTCCCCAGCCGGCGTCAGAACACGTCCTCTCCCCGCCTGTGCTAGAAGCGGCTCTCCCACCATTGCCTCCAACCGCTGCATCTGAGCGGTGACAGCGGAAGCGGTGCGGCCCACTGCGGCAGCCGCATGAGCAAGCGAGCCGCCTTCGGCAAAGGCGAGGAACGTTCGGAGCAGGTCGGGATCGAAAGTTTGCATACTTCACAATAATCGAAGCCTCGATATTAAACAATTCGATTTTTATTCACGAAGTAAGATGGCACATTGAGTTCAACAACGGATCACAATTCACCAAAAGGAGCCTTCCATGCCTATCATCAACATCACGGTCAGCGGCAAGGCCGACGCGGCTCTCTCTTCCCGGATCGCAGCTGCGGTCAGCGAGCTGACCGCCACGCACCTGCGCAAGGACCCGACGATCACCGCGATAGCCGTCGCCTACATCGATCCCGCCCATTGGTTCGCCGGCGGCACGTCGTTGGCGGCACAGGACTTGAACAGCTTCTGGCTGGACATCAAAGTAGTCGACGGGACAAACACGAAGCCGGAAATGGCTGCCTATCTGGAGGCGGTATACGGCCGCTTCGAGCAACTTCTCGGCAGGCTGCATTCGGAGAGCTACATTCTCGTGCACGAGGTGCCGGCCGCCGCCTACGGCTACGGCGGCAAGACGCAAGAGTTTCGATACATCAGCGGGAAGCTGAACGTCACCGCATAGCAGCGGACATCCTCTCATCTGGCGACCCCTCCGCGCAGTCCGAATTGCGCCACGCGGCAAAGTGGGAGCGCCGGAGAGCAGCCGGAGGGGAGGGAACAATCGCTTGGCAAGGCCGTTCGACGCTGAACTGACTCCAGTAACGGAGGGCCGATCATGGTGGATCCGTTCCGGCAGACGAGCACATTTGACAAAGATGGCGACGATGGAAAGCATGGGCGGCGTTCATCAACGACTTTGCCCGAACAAAAGGGCGGCAGTTTCTCACGCAAATTTGGCGCGGGCCTGATATCGGGTGCTGCCGATGATGACCCAAGCGGGATAGCCACCTACAGCCAGGTCGGCGCGCAATTCGGCTTTTCCCTCGGCTGGACCGTGCTGTTCTGTTACCCGCTCATGGTTGGGGTGCAAGGCTTGAGCGCCAGGATTGGTGCCGTCACCGGTCAAGGTCTCGCGCGGAACCTGCGACGGCACTACCCCGCGTCATTGGCGCGCGTGGCCACGTTGATGTTGTTGGTCGCGAACGTCATCAATATCGGCGCCGATCTCGCAGCCATGGGCGCCGCCCTACACCTGCTCGCCGGCGGGCCACAGCTCGTCTATGCCGTGCTGTTTGGCATCGCCTGCGTGTTGCTAGAGATTTTCCTACGATACAGACTCTATGCGATGTTTCTGAAGTGGCTGACACTTTCACTCTTTGCCTATGTCGCGGTCGTCTTCGTCGTCGATGTTCCCTGGATGGAGGCGGCGCGTGGCGTTTTCATTCCTTCGTTCACATTCGGCGGCGAGCAAGCCACGGCGTTCGTCGCTGTGCTGGGAACGACGATCAGCCCCTATCTGCTCTTCTGGCAGGCGGGCCAGGAAGTGGAAGAACTCGGACGACGGCATCACCAGAGATTGGGCGCCAACCCGCAGGCCGCCAAACCGGAGCTCGTGCGCATTGAGATAGACACGTTTGTCGGTATGGCGTTGTCCGG
The DNA here is from genome assembly GCF_014852025.1 of Ensifer sp. ENS10. Lineage (NCBI taxonomy): Bacteria > Pseudomonadati > Pseudomonadota > Alphaproteobacteria > Hyphomicrobiales > Rhizobiaceae > Ensifer > Ensifer sp. ENS10. The sequence goes on along the minus strand of NZ_JACVAS010000009.1, from coordinate 277,122 downwards.
CGTCGTCGCCCTGTCGATCATGATTGCGACCGCCGCGACACTGCACGCCAACGGGACCACCCACATCGAGACATCCGCACAAGCGGCAGAAGCTCTGCAACCGATCGCCGGCAATGTCGCCTTTGCGCTCTTTGCCGCTGGCATTATTGGAACGGGCATGTTGGCGGTTCCAGTGCTTGCGGGTTCGGCGGCCTACGCCGTTGCCGAACTGTTTCAGTGGCCCGAAGGGTTGGATCGCGCACCGCGCAGGGCAAAGGCCTTCTATGGCACAATCGCCGTGGCGACGCTTGGAAGTGCCGTAGTCTTTCTCGTCGGGGTAGACCCGTTCCTGCTGCTCTATTGGAGCGCGATCACAAACGGCATGCTCGCAGGCCCCCTTATCGCCATGATGACGATGATGGCCGCCAATCGTCACATCATGGGCCAGCTCAAGGCGCCCTGGTGGATGTTGACGCTCGGCGGCGCGACTGCCTTGGTGATGCTGGCTGCAACGGCCGGAATGTTCTTGCTCTAGGAGGGCCGCCGAGCGCTTGGCGAAGCGATGACGGTTCCGCTACTTCCCTTCGGTTTCATCCCCGGCGCTCGTAGCGCGGAGGCGGAACATAAAGGCCAACCACGCATTGTTAAAACAGCAACAAACTATCCCGAAAGGCAGTTTCCCCATGCCTTCCACCCTCAAGAAGGAAGAGCATTCGCAGCCGCTGGAAAACCAGGTCGTTGATCTCATTCCGGCGTTGCGAGCGTTTGCACGCACATTTGTCACCTCCAGCTTCGAGGCGGACGATCTCCTACAGGAAACGCTTTTTCGCGCGCTGCGCGGTATCGATGGTTTCGAGCCCGGCACAAATTTGAAGTCGTGGCTCTTCACCATCATGCACAATGCGTTCCGCACCCAGTACAAGTTGCGCCGGCGCGAAGCGCCAGGCGTCATCGATTGCGCAGAATTGCCGATACCCATGGCGCCGCCGCAGGAGTGGTGTGTGCTGAATTGCGAATTGCGCACTGCGCTCGAAACGCTGGCCCCCGTCCATCGGGAGGTCCTGGTCCTCGTCGCCGGCTACGGCCTGAGCTACAAGGAAGCCGCCGATATCTGCGACTGCGCCGTTGGAACCATCAAGAGCAGGCTCAGCCGAGCTCGTGACGAGCTCGCCTACCGCATGAACGGCGTGCCGGTTGAATGAACCGGCACGTTCGGATCACTGCATGAAAATCAAATAGAACGCACCGACGATCGCCAGGCCGAAAAGAACGACGAGAGATCGTTTCGCGACACGAGCGGTATACTGGCTACGAAGTGCGCTGCGAGCGGCATCAATGCGGGCAAGCCGCGCTTCACTCGTCAGGCCTACATCGCCGGGCTCGAGGCCCGCCGCCGCGCCTTCCTTATCGCTGACCACTTCTTCAAGCAGGTGAAGCCTGCGCCTGTATTCGGCGCCGCTTTTGCCTTGGCGTTCAAGCTGGGCAAGATTGTCGCCGAGATCCGCCCGCTTCACCTCATGCGTAAGCAGGTTGGCGGCGGCACGGATCGTCAACGCATCCTTCGTTTCTCCAGGCCGCCTCGTCAGACATTCGACGGCGGCAACGACCTCTGGCGAGAAGCCGGAATCCAGCAGCCTTTCAGCCGTCCATCCTGGCGACTTTTCCAGGACATCGTGCAGGAAGGCAACGGTCTTGGCCTTGTCACCCTGAACGGCATCGGCGACACGTTGACAATGCCGTATATAAGGTTCACCCGCCTTGTCGCGCTGGCCGGCGTGGGCGTGAACTGCGACTTCTCGCGCCCAAGCATGCTCCTCGGACGCGGACAGCAGGACCGGGGAGCGCCATAGTGAGCGCCGATCGCGGGTGTCAGCCATCGTTATGGCCTTTGGTTGTGAGCGCCCCCCGGAGCGGTCACGCCTTTAAGGCCGATGCCCGCGAGCGCAGGATCGCGTCGCGCCGCATCTGCCAGCGAAACGATGCCGACGAGGCGCTTGTTGCGATCGACGACCGGCAGGCGGCGCACCTGTTCGTCGCCCATGTTGCGGGCAACCTCGGACACGTCTTCGTCGTCAAAGCAGTATTTGACGTCGGCAGTCATGATATCGCCGACACGGGTCTTGTCGTCGCGACCATCCGCGACACAGCGTACGACGATATCGCGGTCGGTGATCATGCCGACCAGGCGATCGTTATCGCTGACCGGCAGGAAGCCGATGTCGTTATCGGCCATCTCCCGCGCAACCGTTGAGATCGTGTCGTCCGGACTGGCAATGTGAACGTCCCTTGTCATGATTTCGGCAATTCGCATGGATGTTCTCCTTTCCCGTTCAAGATTCATCGGCTCCGCGACCGGCCTTTCCGTGCGGAGCCGTCGACGGCGCAACAATGGTTCCGGTATCGTCGTCGGCTTCTTGCGTGGGATGGGGGCGCTCAGTTTCAGCCAGTTCGCGGCTTGCCTGTTCCCAATGTCGCTCGTCCTGCCCCTCGGGCCGTCCCTCGCTTTCCCATATCGCATAGGCACGCCGGCGAATGAGTTCATCCCTGTCGTCCATAACGCTGACCCTCCTCAAGTGTTGCGCTCTGCAAACTCTGAAAACATGGATTTGTTCCGTTTCCACCTCGGCGGATCGCCGCGCCGACAAGGGTTCTGCGACAATGCCGGAATCCGTCGATTGCGCACCAGGCGAGCCACGCATGCCGTTCCCGCGTGGTCTTGCGAGCAGTCTCCTCTCGTCTGCGGTGCCCCGTTTGACGACCAGCAAGCCGAATTGGCGGATCCGTCGAATACCCTCGAAAGCGCCGCCCCCAACGATCCCCAAAAACTTCTCGGAACCATGCGGGAAAACGCCGGTTCTTCATGGAAACGAGGAGAGCGAAATGAGCCCGAGCCCATATAGACCCGGCGAACAGCCGCCCCCGGTACCAAAGCCGAACCGGACACCGCGCCCGATCGAGGAACCAGAACCCGAAGATCTGCCGGATGAAAAGCGCACGCCCAACCCGGACGAAGTCCGTGAACCACCAATTTACACTCACCCGTCATTTGGGTAACCGGGTATGGTCGCTCTCAGTTCTGCCCGTATGGGCCTTCGCTATAAATGATCGTCATCAACTCATGTAGCCACGTATCGAGCGGCTGTGCCCTCTCTCTCGTGGCAGCCAAGGCAATCGCACGTTCGAGTGTCCGCTCGACGAGAAAATCCGCCGCCTTGGCGCTCGACATCAGCACCCTGGCCCGGAGACGCAAACCAGGAACGAGATCTGTGACGAGTTGATCGGACAGGCCGCCGTAGATCGGCGCAAGGGTCGACACATTGAGGAGGTATTGCTCAAAAACGGCGCTAACCAGGTCTGAGGAGCCAGCGCACTTGCTCAGACGCGCTGCCGACCTGAACCGCTCCGGAACGCTCACATCATCGTAGCCGCTGAAGAAGATCAAGGGCACCGAACGGCGCGCGAGTTCGTCCGCTACGGGAAAAACCAACTCTCCATTCAGGTTGATGTCGAGGATGGCAACCTGAATATCGTCCGCCTTCGACAGGCTCTTCAAGGTTTCTTGCACTGTTGGTGTGGGGCCAATGATGGTCGCCCCGGCCCGCTCGAGCCATAGGGCGATGTCATTTGCGACATAGAACTCATCCTCCGCCACCAGCACCCGCAAATGCTGCAGGCCCGGCATCATCGTTCGTCCTCGATCTTTCTGTCCACCTCAGTTCTGGCGCTGTGCGCGGTTGCGGCTCGCCGGGAATCGAGAGCCCTCTGCAGCCTGTTGGCGAGTATCAACAGCCGGTCCGGGACATCATCGACTCGTTCCACCTCCGGCTCGACCGCACGAAGAGCCGGATCGCCCATCAGCAAGCGATCGTTTTCATCATCTGTCTTCTTGCTCGAAGCCATCGCTTCTACCTTGGTCGTTCCTGCCGTGCTCTCGTCGCCAGTAGTGGCGAAACCGTGCGAAGGATACGCCCCCCGGAAGTGGAAGCCAAGCTTCCCGGCTGCGAGCATGACTGCAGGATGCCCTGGTGCGGAGCGCATGCCAGCCACCTCAGTGCCGCGTGTTGCTCTTCGGGACAAAGTTGGCGCCTTCCACGGCTGCTTCCACAGCTGCTTCCAGCGGCCTGCGCATGGCGGCAACATAATCATCGGTCAAGTCCAGCAAAGCGATCGCGATTTCGTCCCACGACCAACCGGCGCGTTCGGCACATTCCGTCAGGAGCCGAAATTGATCGCTCATCGCCAACTGACACTCGAAGCCACGTTCGGCACCGGCATCGACATTCGTTTCGATCGTTTTCACCATCGTTCCTCCTGTTCGACAAATAAACTCGGAGGACGACCGCGGGTTCCGGCCAAGTTGATCGACCGGCCGCAGTCCATCGAACCGGAACCGGAACCAAAGCGCGAAAAAGCGCAATATTTCCGTTGGATAGGCAACCGATGCTGAGCCGCTAATAGACATCGTCACGGCACCCTTGCCGCAAGACGCTCGCCCACCCACCCCACTCCGCCCGGCCTGTTTGCGGCATTCGGAACCATTCCCGTGCTCGTCGGTTAGTCCCCGCAAGTTAGGAGGCTTGATCATGAAGAGAATCATCCTAGCAAGTGTATTCGCGGGCCTCGCCTTCGGCGGTATCGCCGTGGCGCAGATGACCGTTGTCGTGCCCGGTGAAGTTAAGACATACGTCCTTGAGCAGAGCAGCCCTTCCGTAGTCTATCAGGGCGACTTGGTGGTCGGAACGCGCCTTCCCGACACCGTCGAGATCCATACGATCCCGGATCAGCCTACCTATGGCTACGTGGTCCTTAACGACCGGAGAGTGCTCATCAATCCGCAGACCCGCGAGGTCATCGAGGTCCTGCAATGATTATCAACCAACGGCACAAATAGCGGAAGGACCGTAAGATGCTTGGAACCGTACTGCTGATCATCCTGATCCTGCTGCTGGTTGGCGCATTTCCCGCCTGGCCCCATTCTTCGAGTTGGGGCTACGGGCCATCCGGTCTCGTGGGCGTTCTGGTCGTCGTCGTGTTGGTCCTCTTGTTGATGGGGCGGATCTAATTGAAGATAGGCGAGAGTGCATCACCGGCGGAACCCGACCTTGTCTACGTTTCAGACAGGGAACCGGGCTACAGCCGGTCGCGCACGGCCAACGGCTTTTGTTATCGACGCCCGAACGGCGCGCCCCTGAAGAACCCCGGCATCATTGCGCGCATCGAGGCGCTTGGACTGCCGCCAGCCTACGAGCGTGTCTGGATCTGCATGAACAAGAACGGTCACCTTCAGGCAACCGGTTATGATGCGCGCGGCCGGAAACAATATCGCTATCACGATGCCTGGCAGAAATTGCGTAGCCGCGCCAAGTACGACCAGCTTCCTACCTTTGCCAAAGCGCTTCCACGGATGCGGCGAACCGTCCGCAAACAGATGAATGGGCCGATTGACAACCCGACCACAATTCTTGCTGTACTGACAGCTCTGCTCGATCAAGCACCTCTTCGCATCGGGAATTCGAGCTACGTGGAACAGAACGGCAGCTACGGCGCCGTTACGCTTCTCAAGCGACATCTCAGGATCCGCGACGGCCGCATCGAGCTGAACTTCAAGGGCAAGGGCGGGCAGCGGATCCGAAGGCGCCTGCGCAATCCCCGGCTACAGCGGATTCTGGAGGAGATTGCCGAGCTTCCCGGGCGGCAGCTCTTCGTGTCAGTGGGGCCCGACGGCAAGTCTAAACCTATCGAGTCCGGCCGTTTCAATCGTTACCTCGCCGATATTTCCGGCACCCCGATCTCCGCCAAGACGTTCAGAACCTGGGCGGGAAGCGTTGCTGCCTTTGCTGTCGCGCGGCAAGCTCTGCAGGAGGGCCGGCACCCGACAGTCAAGCAAATGTGCGAGGCGGCGGCGGGAGTCCTCCACAACACGCCTGCCGTTTGCCGCAAGAGCTATGTCCATCCGGCTGTCCTCGCTCTTTCAAAGCCGGGCGAAACAATCCCGCGTGCAAGCCGCAACGTGAAGCCGGCCAGCGGCCTTCGAACGGATGAAGCCCAGTTTGCTCGATTTCTGAGACGGCGCGGGCCGAAGAAGTCGCAATAGAGCCAACGATGCCGCGCATGTGCACCGCCTTGTAGGCGCTCCCGCTCAAAAACTGTTTCGATCGGGCGTCCGTGATCCGGAGGCTCTGGATAAGATCAATTGCAGCCCTCCGGACCGCACGTTGAGCGAGCGAAATCAAATGCTGGGAACCAATTGCGTGCTAGCCGGTTCGGCTGCCGGAGGAGTGCACGGTGATGGGCAAGGAAGCGCCGACGCTCAATGCTGGACCACACAACCAGCCTTATCTCAATGCAGATGCGGATGAACATCGGCTCGAAGACCAATTGGTGATGCTGCGGCAAATGACGAAAGGGCTCGAACACGAGATCGACGCAATCCTCGCGGATGCGAGCGAGGTCGTTCGCGCAGCGCCCGGCATCAACCGCGCCAAGGTGATCAAAGCGCTCGTTGCCGACAATCGGAAGAAGCTTCTCCGCCTGCAATCCTGCCTGGTGATGCTGGAGGAACGTGTGGGCCGCGAGGCGATCAATTCCGATTGAGCGCAGCTTGCGGCAGCCCCTGTTGCCAAAGGCACTCGCCTCTCATCCACGGAGGTGGAAAATGCCTAGCTTGTTGCGTTTTCTCTTTTGGCACCTGTCGTCCGGCTTCCTGTTGGGAACAATGACCGCTCTGGTAATCGTTGCCCAGAACCCCCAGGCGCTTGGACACAATGGCTCAATCGAACCCGTCGCCCTACTCATGCAAATCTTCGCCTTCGGCGCTTCGTTCGCGATGGGCAGTCTCGGCACGGCGCTGATGGGAAAGATCGACTGACCAAATCGACCGACCGCCCCTGCCCGCCCTGACGATGCGACAGTGGCGAACCATTTCTTCCGTAGCGCTCGAAGGTTTCTACAGGGAACAAAAAGCCGTTTGGAGCACTTCGGGTGTCCCACAGGTCGGCGCTGCGAAGCGAACACCGACGTCATAGAGCATCAGGAGATCTGAGATGGCACAGCACCAGCCCGCTTCCGATGGGAGCGCACCGTCTGCACCTGCAAAACGAGGGCGCGCGAAGATCATCAATCCGTCGGAAGCCGTCTATTACGGGCATTACGACCTCGCGGAATTCATTGCCAAATACGGTTTGACGCCCTTGGTCGCGCGCGAGATTTTCGGTCGTGTCGGGCCAGCGCGCAGTGATCTCGACAAATACATGAATGAACCTCGCCAGCACCTGGCAAGGTGACTGCGAAAGCCGCAGATTCGCTATAACCCATCGGTCGCGCGCGGCTCCGAGGCGGTCTGGTATGGCTCCAGGAAACGATCCGCCTGTCCCGCCAACCGCCACCGGAGCACCCCGTCACCGCAGATGACGTCCACCGTCGCGCTCAGCGCTTGCGCCACGCTGCGCCTCAGCACGACTGCTCCGAACCCGGAGTGCGGAAAACTCGGACCTTTGCTTCCCGGTTCGGCACGCTCTTCCCATGTGATTGAGAAGCCTCGGATCGGCCCCCGTTGGGCAAGCGCCCATTGCACGGAGATCGCGCCAGTTCGATTTTTCAGGACACCGTTGCGCAGCGAATTCAGCGCCAGCTCGTGGATCGCCATGCCGAGATTCTCGATCGCGACCGGTACCAACGCAAGGGACGGCCCTGCAATCTCATAGGTGTCACCCGCATAGAAGGGCGCCATCTGTGTCTCGACGAGATCACCGAGATCGGCCCCCTTCCAGTCGGCCGACGCAATCAAATCGTGAGAGGCCGCCAATGCCCAGATGCGCTCTTCGAGACGTTTTTGGAAAGTGGCGGCATTGGATGCCTCGCTGCGGCTCTGCCTGATCATTGCAAGGATGATTGCGTACTGGTTCCGAACCCGGTGGTTGACCTCACGCAGAAGAAGGCGAATGCGCCGTTCCTTTTCTTTGGTCGACGTTATGTCGCGGGCAACCACCGACGCACCCACGATCTTGCCCACGCCGTTTCGAATGGGCGAGACCGTCAGCGAAACGGTAACGTAGCTTCCAGCCTTGCGTTGGCGTACCGTCTCGAACGGCTCGATCTGCTCCCCTCGCCTCAGGCGGTCGAGCAGTCTCATCTCTTCTTCGTGAAGATGCGGCGGGATAATGGTGAGGATGGACTGCCCCATCATTTCGTCTGCCATGTAGCCGAAGAGCCGCTCCGCGGCTCCGTTCCAAGTACGGACAGTGCCATCCAGATCCTTACTGACGATGGCATCGAAAGACGATTCCACGATCGCAGCGAAACGCGCCCGAAGGACATCGTCGGCGACTGCGTCCTCATCGAATAGGCGTGACGGCATCGGTTCTGCTCGCTTCCGACCAGGCATTCATTTGCGGATTCGTGCTACCTGACCCAACTAGTACGCCCGACCTCCCAAAATGTTCCGCTGCACGGCAGCTCGAACCAATATGCTTTCCCAATTTTCCTGAACTTCGGACAGGCGAACGGCGAACGGCCTGGCGAGAACCAAATCGGCATCCGCGAGTTGGGGTGGCGTCTCTAAATTAAGGAGGATCCTAGAATGGACTGGAACCGTATCGAAGGAAATTGGAAGCAGGTCAAAGGCAAAATCAAGGAGCAGTGGGGCAAGCTCACCGACGACGATCTGGATCAGATCGCCGGTAACCGCGAACAACTCGAAGGCCGAATTCAGGAGCTTTACGGGATCGAACGAGACCGGGTTCGTCGCGAAGTTGATGACTGGTACGGTCGCCAAACCTGGTAGTTCGAGGTGGAGGCGATATGGCCGCCCCGGCCAAAAGGATAGCCGGGCGCGGCCCTCTTTTTCCCTATCCCCGGGGTCTTTTCCAGTTGACTAATTCTGCTCCGATGCGCTTCGCGCCTTGTCAGTTCTGCGGCGTTGCAAGTCCGTTCAATGCCATTCCGTTGGGCTCGTTTAGGTCTAATTCTACTTGGCACAAGCTTCAGTGTGAGATTATGTTAATGCAACTATCGCGTCATACCCTCAGCGGCTGTAGGCGTGGCTCCAAAGTGGGAGGTGACATGATGTTGCCATCCTGGGAGCATTGCACCAAACTGCGTAGCTTATGGGGTGATGAAGAGCCTTTATTCGCCTCTTCCAGGGAGTTAGGTCTCGTTTTGCACAACTCGAGTATTTGGCCCGACTTACAGTACTAGATTCATAACTCGATGTGGCGGGACCGATAGAAAGTCGACTTGGTATGATTATCTTTTTGCGGTCGGAAACGGGTCAAAATGAGCGAAATCCGTTCGCTTGAACGCGCGGACATCCCGGCAATCGCAGGCATGTTCCAGCGGGTGTTCCGCAATGACCAGAGCACACCGCCGCCGGCACTTGCCGATTACATGCTGCAGCTTTACCTCGATGCGCCCGGCTGCGATCCGCAGATACGCCCGCTCGTGCACGTGAACGACAAGGGCGTCATTTCCGGATTTGTCGGCGTCAACGTCCTGCCCATGGTGCTGAATGGCCGCCGGCTGCGTGCGGCCATCTGCGGCTCGCTGATGGTCGAGGATCGCGAGAGCGACCCCTTGGCCGGAGCGCGCATCCTCAAGGCCTTTCTGGCCGGCCCACAGGATCTTTCCTTCAGCGAAACCGCAAGCGACGTCTCGATGCAGATGTGGACACGGCTGCGGGGCGTCGTCCTGCCGCAATACAGCCTCGACTGGGTGCGCGTCATCCAACCCACTTCCTTCAGCCTGAGTGTTGCGGCCAACCGCATCAAGCCGGCGCGACTTGCCGCACCTTTCGCGCGGGCCATTGACAGCGCCTACCGCAAGCGGATGGCGCCGGGCGAACAACGTTGGTCCGCCGTGTCTGCCGCCGGCATCGGCCAGGCCGGTTTCACGACACAGGAAACCGATCGCAACGGCTTTGCCGCCGTGGTCGATCGTTTCATCGCGCAGTTTCCGCTGCGCCCCGAATGGGCCGAAGGGCAGCTCGACTACATTCTCGGCGATGCGGAGCAAAAGCCCGAACAGGGAGATCTCGTCTACGCTCTGGTCGCGGCGCGCACCGGCACGCTCGTTGGCGCTTTCGCCTATTACGCCAGGGCGGGTGCGATCGGACGGGTGCTGCAGGTTTTGGCGCTGCCGGGCCAAGCCGGCCCGGTCATCGACTGTCTTGTCGATCATGCCGCCAAGCGCGGACTTCCGGGCCTAAGGGGACGGACACAGCCGGTACTTATGGAAGCCATGCTCGGGCGTCGGATTGCCTTCGCCCATGTTTACTCAACAGTACTCCACTCCCGTGACCCGGCAATCGTCCAGGCCTGCCGGGACGGACAAGGCTTTTTCAACGGCATTGCCGGAGAACACTGGTGCCGGCTGATCGCCGGGACTTTTGGTTGATCTTGCTCGGTGATGCGTATCCGTTCCTATGTTGTTCGATCAACCGTGCAGACCTAGTGAAGCACCTGGGCCGCGACTTAGCGCCCGCCGCATCGAACGACGCGCGGAACCGGACCTTGTCAACCGCCCCCTTTTTTAGAGTCAACTACGATAGCCACAAAACATGTGCTGCGGCTGCCGAACTCACGGCAACCCATCGTCACTGGCGTAATTCCATGAAGAGGTATAGATTGACCGGCCGGTCGTCGCCCCGGAGCCGACGACCGGGAATGACTGCAAGGGAGTCCGAGCGATTGAAGCCTCTCTCCCTCAAGAAGGTCCGCGGGGCGAAGCCAATATCAGCGATACCCCCGCGTGAAAGTGAAAGCGTCAACTGGAAGATGCGCCGGGAACCGCGGCCGCCAGGGAGGTTTCAATGCAGTGGGCAGTCAATGATCTCAATGGCCAATGGAATGCAACTGAGCTTGAAATGCTCCAGCGCACATTCGACCGGGTCTGCCTGTGGCAGAACATCCCTGCGAACAGTCTGCGTGCAGGGCGCCTGGTTCGGTATCTGACAGATCAGCTTCGCGGCGGCATCTGCGACGAGGGTACCCTGTTTGAAAACGCCATGTTGCTGGAGCGATCGCGTTCGGAGGCGACGTCCTTTCCCCGACGCGGCGCGCCGATGCGTGTGCTCAACTAGTTCCGCCCGATAGATAGATCCGCGAGACCTGCAAGGTTGATCCCTTTTGAGGGCAGAGCGCTTCCGCGCCGGCCATCGGGACGGTGTGGAAAGTGGCTGTTGCCGCGATCAACGGCGTGTCGGCTTTCCAAGCTATGATCCCGGCCGGCTGCGGTATCTCGATGGGCGGGAACAAATCCGGCGCCCAGTTGATTGAATGGTCATGAAAAACATGACCCTGTCGACAGCACTGTTGATGCTGTTTCCCGCCGCTATGGCTTTGGCCCAGCCGCTTCAGCCAGATGCGATCAACAACGCTTCGATCGCGCCCACTTCGTTGGAGCCGAAGACTGGAGCAACTGACGAACCCGACCCCACCATCGTTCGGCTTCAAGTTCTTCTGGATCGCGCGGGTGCGTCGCCTGGCGTAATAGACGGCTACGACGGCGAGAACGTCCGCAAGGCGATTGCCGCCTTCGAGACCATGCAAGGTCTGCCCGCAGACGGCAAATTGGACCCGGATGTCATTGAACGACTTTCGGACCGGACGCCGGCGGTACAGCCCTATGTCATCTCCGAAGAAGACACCAAAGGGCTCGTCGCTACCATACCCAAAGACTACTCCGAACAGGCGAAAATGGATCAGCTCGGATATACAAGCGTCGCCGAGAAGCTGGCCGAGCGCTTTCACATGGACATCGATCTCCTCAAGGCGCTCAATGCGGCCTCGATGTTTTCGGTCGGCAATAGCGTGTCCGTCATGGTCCCTGGAGCCCCAAGGCAGGGGACAGTCAAACGCATCGAAGTGCACCGACGCTCCGGCCAAGTCATGGCCTTCGCAGGCGACGGGACGCTAATCGCCGCCTACCCAGCCACGATCGGCAGCCGCGAGGCCCCGTCGCCTTCCGGCACGCATAAGGTCAAGGGGGTCGCTCGCACCCCTCCCTATGTTTACAATCCGAAGATCAATTTCCAGCAGGGCGACAACCGGAAGAAACTGACCCTCCCCGGCGGTCCGAACGGCCCTGTCGGCAGCGTCTGGATCGACCTGTCAAAGCCAACCTACGGAATTCACGGCACGCCGGAACCATCGATGATCGACAAGTCCGGATCGCACGGATGCGTTCGCTTGACGAACTGGGATGCGGAAGAATTGGCGGGGATGGTCAAACCTGGCGTCATCGTTGAGTTTGTAGACTGAGCCACCTCAACGCTGCGAAGGGCTGAAACGACCTCGCGAATGAGAGCGTGCAGCCGCGCAAACGAGCGGTCCGGCCGAGGTACTCCGTGAAACGCCTCTTTCGAGCTATCAGCGTATGCGCGTCTGAACGCGCACGATGTTCATCTGAAGCTCATGACTCGTCGCGTATCTGCCAAGCACCTTGATCAGGCGCTGCTCTTCGGTCTTGTGAATGCCAGTGCGCCGGCAATAATCGGCGACATCCCAGATATGCCTGGCCTGGGGGTTGTCGACTGTTCGGATATCCGCGTGTTTCATCCTGCACCTCCCCTTGCGAGGGTTCCGCGCGAGCCGCTGAAAGCCAACGCGCGGACGGCAATTGTCGCCTTCAAGGGAACGTAGTTTCCGCCCGCTGGTTTGGGGCGCGAAATACCACCCAAAACAGGAGGCAGATGCGATGTTCAACAAACTTCTAATTGCAGCCGTCATGGCCACTTCTTTCACCGGCGCCGCCATGGCCCAGGCCGATATGACGTGCGATGAGGCGGGCATGACAAAGCTGGAAACGGACGTGGGCTCCATCACCGACGCCACCAAGAAGGACATGGCAACGAAGGAACTGGCCATGGCCAAGGAAGCAATGGCGGCGAAAGATACGGCAAAATGCAAGACCCACATGGAGAATGCCATGAAGGGCAAGGACGCCATGTGATTTCAGGTTACGGCGTCCACTGCATGTTTCCTTTGATCGTAGCCCGTTAAAGGACAAAAACATGCAGCGATTCAAAGTGCTACAGCGAACTTTGCGCGTCTGATAAGACGCGCGGCGCTGTAGGGTGTTTCGCCACGTCCCGCGTAGCGTGACACCCAGACCGGCGGCTCCTTGCAAGAATGCGGGGTCTTCGCGGGCTTTGACTAATCGATCTTCTGCAGAATGCGGCGGGCACGCTCGATGATCGGTGCATCCACCATCCTCTCGCCGACCAGGAAGGCGCCCCTGCCCTCGGCCGCTGCACTCGCCGCGGCGTCGAGCACGGCGCGCGCCCAGGCAACCTTTTCTTCGCTGGGTGAAAATGCCGCATTCATGATCGGCACAGCAGAGGGATGAATGCAGGTTGCGCCATCAAAGCCATGGCGGCTTGCTTCGCGGGCGGCGGCTTCAAGGGCATCGCGCTGCTGATAGTCCGCAACGGTCGTCAGAGTGCCGAGCGACAGCTTGCCCTCCGCCTTGGCTGCGAGATGCACGAGCAACTTCGGCAGACGCAACACCTCGGGGAGCGGTTCGGCCCCCATGCTCGTGGCAATATCCTCTCCACCGGCCACAAGGCCCAACACGCGCTGACAGGCGGCAATTGGTCTTGCGTCTACCACCGCGCCGGCATCTTCCAACAGCGCCACGAAGACGAGCGGTTCGCGCCCGAGTTCGCGTTCGGTCGTTTCCAGGTGTTTGCCAAGATCGCACACCTGCTGTGGCGATTGCGTCTTGGCGATGAAAAGACCGAAGGCGCCTGCGCGGCAAGCGGCCTCGGCATCCGCCTTCTGCATTTCCGGTTCGGCATTGATCCGCACGAACACCTTGGCGCCGCTTTGCCCGGCCATGGGGACCGACTGTGCAAGTCCAGCGCGTGCCGCCTGCTTATCGCCTTCGGCGACGGAATCCTCGAGGTCGAGGACGATGGCGTCGGCGCCACGTTCGTGCGCCTTGGCGATGAAGCGTTCGGACGAGGCGGGCACGTAGAGAAGAGACCGCAGTCTCATGCCGCCTCTCCCTTCAGAATGAAGTCGATTGCGCTTGCATCCAACCCGGCTTCTGTGAGGACCTCAGCCGTGTGTTCCCCAAGCGTTGGTGCCGGTCGCCGCCATGCACCCGGCGTCTCCGAAAGCCGCGGCACGATGTTGTGCATCGGCAGGCTGCCGAACTCCGCGTCCTCTACATCGACGATGATCTCGCGCTCGGCGAAATGCGGGTCGGAAACGGCATCTGCGATGTTGTAAATCGGCCCGACCGTCGCGCCGGCGTCGCGCATGATCTTCAGCGCTTCGTCGTGGTCGTGCCCGGCAAACCAGCCGCCAACGGCTTCATCGACGAGGTCCCGGTTCTTGACGCGCTCCGAATTGGTTGCAAAGCGCGGATCCTGGTTCATGTCGGCGCGGCCGATGATCTCGAAGATCCGCCTTGCGACCTGCGGCGTGGAACCGGACAGCGCCACGTATTTGCCGTCGCGGCACCGGTAGACGTTGCGCGGCGCGGCTGTGTTGGAGGCGCTGCCCACGCGCTCCTTGATCTTTCCGGTCGTCTGGTAGATCGCGGCTTCCGGTCCGAGCACCGAGAACATCGGTTCCAGCAGCGACAGGTCGATCACCTGCCCCTTTGCGTAGCCGCGATCACGCGCGAGCAGCGCCGTCACGGTGGCCGAACTTCCGTAGACACCGGCGATCATGTCGGCGAGCGCCAGCGGCGGCAGCACCGGTTCGCGGTCGGGAAAGCCGGTTCGGTAGGCAAATCCGCTCATGCCTTCGACGATCGTGCCGAAGCCCGGGAACTGCGCATAGGGGCCGGTCTGTCCGAAACCAGAGATCCGCACGATGATCAGGTTGGGGTTGCGAGCATGCAGCGCTTCCGGCGAAAGGCCCATGCGCTCCAGCGTCCCCGGCCGAAAATTCTCGATGAAGACGTCCGCCGTTTCGATCAGCGCCCAGAGCGCCGCCATGGCCGTCTCCTGCCGAAGGTTGAGCACGACGGAGCGCTTGTTGCGGCTATAGGTCTTCCAGTAGAGCGAGTGGCCGTCGTCCTTCCAGTCCCGCAGCGGATCGCCGGCCGGCGACTCGATCTTGATGACGTCTGCACCGGCATCGGCAAGCTGCAGCGACAGCATGTTGCCGGCGACGAGGCGTGAGAGATCCAGAACCCTTGTGCCGACAAGCGGCCCCGTGGCGGCGGGATCGAACTGTCGCTTGGCAAACCCGCTCATCGAATACGCTCCCCGGTTTCCTTGTCGAAGAGCAGAACCTTGTCGACGTCGATCGTGAGCGTCACATCCTGGCCGGCCGAAAGCAGCTTGCCGCCGTGGACAACGACGGAAATATCCTCGCCGCCCATATCGACGACGATTTCCTGATCTTCGCCGGTCGGTTCGACCAGGCTGATGCGGCCCGGCACGCCCGTTGCTCCAAGCGTGATATGTTGCGGGCGGATGCCGCAGACAACGCGCGTACCCGGCTGCACCTGTCTTCCAAGCGGCAAGGAGACCCCGCCGCGGGTCAATGCCGTTTCGCCGTCAGCGATCGCCTCGATGAGGTTGATCTCCGGCGAACCGATGAAGCCGGCAACGAAGAGATTGGCGGGATCGTTGTAGAGTTCGAGCGGCGCGCCCGCCTGCTCGATCTTTCCGCCGTTCATCACCACAATCTTGTCGGCCATGGTCATGGCCTCGGTCTGGTCGTGGGTGACGTAGACCATCGTCCGGCGCAGCCGCTGGTGCAGCTTCTTGATCTCGCCGCGCATCTTCACGCGCAGCTTGGCGTCGAGGTTCGACAACGGTTCGTCGAAGAGGAAGGCGCGCGGGTCGCGCACGATGGCTCGGCCCATGGCAACACGCTGGCGCTGGCCGCCGGAGAGTTCCCGCGGCAAGCGGTCGAGCAACTTTTCCAAGCCGAGGATCTCGGCGGCCTCGCTCACGCGCTTGTGGATCTCCGCCTTCGGCGCGCCGGCGAGTTTCAGCGCGAAGCTCATGTTTTCCGCGACCTTCATGTGCGGATAGAGCGCGTAGGACTGGAAGACCATGGCGATGTCACGCTCCTTCGCCGGCATGTCGTTGACGATCTTGCCTCCTATGGTGATTTCGCCGGCTGAAATATCTTCCAGCCCGGCGATCATGCGCAACAGCGTGGACTTGCCGCAGCCCGAAGGACCGACGAGCACGACGAATTCGCCATCGCCCATCTCCAGCGAGATGTCGTTGAGTACGGCGACACTGCCATAGCTCTTGCCGACACTTCTGAGCTCTATCTCGGACATGTTTCCTCCCTTCCTTTCCTCGTCGCGCGACTAGCGCTCTGCGACCTCGAGCCGGCCGATCGACATTCGTCCGGCCGAGGTCATGCGTAGACCCGCCATGCCGTAGCGGAGCGTCGCATCGTCCGCTTGGAGCACTCGCTCGCCATCGACGGAAAGCGTCAGCTTGCCACCTTCGACCGTGAGATCGACCGCGTAGCTTCGGCCGTATTCGATACGGAACGGGCTGCGGGCGAGGATCGTGGTGCCGTGATTTTCCAGAAGGATCACGGCCTCGTCATTCTCAAAACCGGCGGCATAGAAGCGGCTTGTTCCTTGAGCGCGTGCCACCACCAGGTGCGAGGCACCGGAGAGCGGCTGAAGCTCCGCTATGACACTGACGTCCCGCAGGTAGGCATTGCCGGTCCAGGCGTCCGCATCGGTCGCCGTATGCGCGTGGATGCGGCCCTGCTGCAGGCTCCAATGGCCGCGGTTCCAGGTAAAGCGAGTGATGCCGCCCCATTCATGCGCTTCCCTTGCCGGGTCGATGACGGCACGTCCCTTGCCCGATACGGAGAAGTCGGCAAGGAATAGCCGGCCGAGGAACTTCAGGCGGCCGAAATATTCGACCAGGATACCGATCTCGTCGACCGCCTCGCCATTGCCATCGGGGATGGTGAACGCATAGTCCTGCCAGCCGCTCGCCGATGGCACGTGCCAGGCGCCTGTTTCCTGAATGGTGCCGCTCATGGCGCGACGGACGTAAGGCGCTACGCGCAGGTTGCCGTCGCCATTCCACGGGTCGAGCCAGAGCTTGAACTTCACCGTCTGGCCGTCATCGGCAAGCGGCGTGAACATCGGGCGGTAGCGCTCGTCGTCGAAGTCGGAGCGGCGATAGAAGGGCTTCCAGAAGATCCGCCCACCCTGCCCGCGTTCCAGCCGGTCGAGCAGGATCTCCAACGATCCCCCCGCATTCTCCGTATGGCGCTCCGCCGATGCCTTGACGGCGATCTGGTTGAACGGCTCGGTGCGAAAGCCGTGGGTTGCGCCTGGAGCGTCGAAATCGAAGCGCACGCCGCGACGCTCGAAATCCTCGACCCAGAGCGCCGGAGCTTCTCGCTCCTGCAGGCGGAGCGCCAGCACGGTCAGCTCGCGGGCAAAAGAGGGAATATCGACGACGTTGATCGTGCCGGTAACGCCCGAGGCGACGACGAAATCGTTTATTGGCTTGCGGTATTTGTCCCAGCCCGGCTGCACCTGCTGCAGGGTGCCGACGATCGCGCCGGCGTTGCCGGCGTTGCAGTCCGTATCCCAGCCGGCCATGGTCGCGATCTCGACCGTGCGCGGCAGGTCGCCCTGGCCATAAATCAGGCTCATGACAAGCACGCCGGCATTCGGAATGATGTGGCAGACGCCGGGATAGCGGTCATAGCCCCATTCCGCAGTCAGCATGTCTCGGCAGGCGCGCCAGTCGTTCCGATTGCTGTCGTGGAAACGAAGCACCGCGCGAGAAACTTTGGCGTAGATGGAATCGGCTGGGATCGTCGCGAGGCCCGTCTCGATGACTTCCTCGATGCTTTTTGCAACGAAGGCCTGAGCGATCGCCGCGGCGCAGAAACGCGCGCCATTCAATCCCTCGCCGTCATGGGCGACACTTGCCGCGCGCGCCGAGGCCTTGGCCGCCGTCTTGGGATCGGCCGGGTGCACCCAGCCCCAGCTATCGATGAAGATCTGGCCGCCGATCTGCTCGGCAACCGTGGTGCCGTTCTGGGCGATCGAGCCGGACTGCGGCGCCGGGATGCCGGCCCGAAGGTTCTGGTAGGCGGTATGCTCGGTCGAATTGCCGAAGCCGCCCCACCAATACATGCCGTGTTCCTCGGCCGCATAGTTCAGCCAGGTCTTGCCGACCTCTTCCGCGGTCGCGCCGAGGCCGTAGTCGCGCAGCGCCCGGATGAAATAGACCGGACCGTTGGTGTCGTCATCCGCCGCGAAATTCTTGAAATCGCGCAGATATTCCGTCACCTCGCCATAGGTGTCCCGGATGCGTTCATAGCTCCAGATGGTCGGCTCGACAGGCGCGCCGAGGCGCACGCCGATCGCCTTGCCGATGAAACCGGAATAGATCCGCTCGAAGATTTCTGTGGTGCTGAGCATCGGATACTTTCAAAGACTAGAGACTGGAAACCTGGGTGAGTTCGGGGACGGCAACGAGGCCCGCGCGTGCCTGCGCCCGCGCTGTTTCGCGTTTGCGGTCTGCCGCCTGGATGGCAGTCACCGTTTCGGTGAAGGCATCGGCGGAGCCGAAGAGGTCGAGCTTGTTGACGCGGTCGAGCTGGGAGGCCATCGCACGGTCTATGATGCTTTCGCCATGCATGGCGCCGAGGATCGCGCCAGCCATGACGCCGATCGAATCCGTGTCGCGGCCGGAATTGATGCCGTCGACGATCGTCTTGTAGAAATCCCCGTCATTGACGACGGCAAAGCCGAGGGCCAGCGGCAATTCCTCGATCGCGTGGAGGCGCGACGGCTGGTAGGCGTCCGTGGCAATGCCTGCCTTCTGCGGCGTATGCTGCACATTGTCGCCCATCGGCGAATAGGGGGCGATGATCCGATGGAACTCGGCGACGACCGTCTGATGGTCCGCGCCCCTCAGTGAGCGCGCAGCGCCCACAATGTCGGCGATCGCATCACGCGTACCGTCCTTGGCAACGGCAAGCGTTTCTTCGATGACGGTGTCGAGCGTGGTTCCCGGCACGAACGCGGCAGCAACTGCAGCCGCGAGCACGCCGGCGGCCTCGAGACCGAAGCTCTGCTGGTGGCCGGAGGCAAAGGCGATCGCCTCGTCATAGGCTGCCTTCGGATCGCAGGCGTTCGCCACGCCGATCGGCGCGATGTACATGGCTGCGCCGCAATTCACCATGTTGCCGACGCCACCCTGTCGCGGGTCGCAGCCGGAAAGCTGATGACGCTGGAAGATCCACTTTTCCGGATAGAACAGTCGCTCGATCAGCATCGTCTCGCGCTGCAATTCCGGCACCCAGCGCGGCGTCCAGGCGATCTCGCGCACCATGCCGGAAGCCATGTCCCAGGCATCAAGGTGACGCTTGACGTCGTCGTAGATCGACATGACGCAGAGCGTCATCAGCGTGTCGTCGGTGACGATGCCGCCACCGCGGACACGGCCGTTGCGGGCCGCTTCGCTCTGTTTCATCCGGTGCCACTCGGTGTCGAGCGACGTCACCCGGCCATAGCGCTCGCGAATTTCTGCGGCGGAGAGTTTTTCGACCGGCGCCCCGATGGCGTCGCCGTAAGCGACGCCAAAGAGAAGCGCCCGGACCCTTCCCTTGAGGGAGAGCCCTGCAGCATCATTTGTCATTGAGAACCGTCCTTGCATATTCGGTCATTTTCTCGCCGCCGGCAGCGTTCCATTCGGAAACGAACTGGTCCCATTGGTCCATCTTGGCTTCACCGGAGACGAACTTGTACACCCAGGCCCGGTAGACGTTTTCGGTCGCATCGATGTCGGTGGCGTATTCGGCAGGCCAGACGAAGGCATTGTCCGGCTTGAAGTCGGCTGAAATCGTCTTCAGCGATTGCTGCGCGGCCTCGCTCAGCCATTGCACCGGCGGCTGCCAGTTGGCGGAGACGAGGAAGCGGGCATACCAGGTGGCCAGCTTGTCCGTCGGCTTGATGGTCTCGCCGTCCTTGGTGTACTGTTCGCCTTCGAAGCCGAGGCGTTCGATTGCCTGGCCCTCGGGGCTGGCGATGAAATCGAGCAGCTTGACGACCTCTTCCTTGTGTTCAGAGGTCGTCGCAATGGCGAGACCGCGGGATTCCTTGGAAACGTCGAGTGCCATCAGGCCCTGGCCGGCCGGCCCCTTCGGCGGCGACAGCAGGCTCAGCGTCACGTCAGGATGGGCTTGGCGCATCTTGCCGCCATAGATGTCGATCACCTCTGCGGAAGAGCCGAAGATCACGCCGGCGCGGCCGGAATAGAACTTGTCTTCCTTCACGTCCCACTTGGTGGTGATGAACTCCGGGTCATAGAGGCCCTGTTCGCGAAGCGAAGCATAGAAGGCGATCTTCGCCTTTTCCGCTCCCGAGACGCGGGCATGGATCCATTCGCCGGCATCGTTCTTCAGCCAAGTGCCGGTGACGCCGAAGGCCTGGTTGAAGATCGCATCGAGCTCCTGGGTGTTGTCGGCAGTGGTGACGCCATAGCTGTCGGCCTTGCCGTTGCCGTCGAGATCGCCGTCCTTGATCGCCTTGAAGAGGGTGACGTAATCGTCTGTCGTCTTCGGCGCCGCGACGCCCGACTTCTCGAGCCAATCCGTGCGAATGACCGGCTGCGGCATGCGCGGCGGATAGACATAGAGCAGATAGGGATAGTTCTTCAGCCGCTCGACATTGTGCGGAAAAAGCGCGTCCTTGAGATAGGTCGTCTTCGGCAGCCAGTTGTTCCAGTCTTCGAGCACGCCCTGTTCAGCCATCTTGGCGTCGCCGCCCTGGAAATAGATGAGGTCCGGGATATCGCCTGACAGAAGCATGGCGCTCAGCTTGTCGGCGTAGCCCGAGGACGGCAGGTCGATGACCTGAATATGGATGTCGGTGCCCTTCGCCTTTAGCGCCTCCTCATAGGCCTTCATGAGCTTGACGTCGTCAGGATTGCTCGTCGTGAGGTCCTTCGAGACGACGCGGATCGTTACTGGATCGGCGAAGGCGGGCATCGCGACGCTCGCCATCAGTGCCACGGCGGTCGTTGCGCCAAGGATCAGTCTTCCAAGCATGTTTGTTCCTCCCAATATGCTTTGGCCATTTATGTTTCGGTTCGACATCGTCAGCCCTTCAGCGCACCGCTCATGGTGCCCTTGGTGAAGAACTTCAGGATGAGCGGGTAGATCGCGAGGATCGGCGCGATGGTGAGCAGGATCATGCCGGCCTTCAGCGCACGGATGTTGATTTGGCTCGCACCCGTGTAAGTGTTGCTTTCGACCACCCCGACCATGGCGAGCTTGTCGCCCTCGACCACGAACTGGCGCAGGACGACCTGCAGCGGCCACTTCGACTGGTCGTTGAGGTAGATCATCGCCCGGAAGAACTCGTTCCAGTGGAAGACGAAATAGAAGAGCGCGATGGTTGCGAGCGCTGATTTGGCGAGCGGCAGCGCCACGTACCAGAAGATCTGGAACGGATTGGCGCCGTCGAGCTCGGAGGCCTCGATCAGTTCCTTCGGCACCTCCTCGAAGAAGCGCACCAAGATGATCAGATACCAGGCGTTGACCACCTTGAAGAGGATCAGCGACCAGTAGCTATCGAGCAGGCCGAGGCGCTTGTTGATGAAATAGTCCGGGATGATGCCGGGCTCGAAGACGATCGTGACCAGCACGAAGACGAAGATGATACGCCGTCCCGGCAGACCGGGACGAGAAAGCGCCCACGCCATCAGCGCCGTCAGCACGACGCCAAGAACCGTGCTGACGAGCGTGATGAAGATCGAGTTGAGGAGGCCCCGCTGAACGGCGGAATTGTTGATCAGCAGATCCCAGACCTCGGTCGAAAACCCATTGGGGATGACCGTCAAGCCACTCATCCCTGCGACCTTGCCCGGGTCGGAGAACGAAATGGCGAGCAGGTTGAGGAGCGGCTGGACCGTCAAGACGACGAGGAACAAGAGCGTCGAAACGATGATCGCATATTCGAGCCGCTCAAGCGGTGTTCTGCGGACGTTGTGGGCGGCCATCACCATACCCCCTTGCCGGTAAGACGTTTGGAAAGAAGGTGCGCTGCGACGATCATCAGCATGCCGAGCACGGCCTTGAAAAGGCCGGCCGCTGTCGCCAGCGAGTATTCGCCGGTCTGCAGGCCGATGCGGTAGACATAGGTGTCGACGATATCGATCTTGCTGCGCACGACGTCGTTGGAGAAGTTGATCACCTGGTTGAGGTCGGCGTTCAGGAACATGCCGGCGTTCAGGATGAAGAGCGTCGCGATCGTCGGCACGATGCCGGGAATGGTAACGTAGCGGATCTTTTGCCAGCGGTTCGCCCCATCGATCTCGGCCGCGTCATAGAGCTCCTGGTCGATGGCGATGATGGCAGCGAGATAGAGTAAGCTATCCCAGCCGGCTGACCGCCAGATCTCCGAGAAGACCAGCACCCAGCGGATCGAGCCGGTATCGGTCATGAAGGAGACCGGCTGCATGCCGAAGAAACCAATGATGTCATTGACCGCGCCGTCGCTCGGCGAGAGCACTGCGATGAACACGCCGGCGATGACCACCCAGGAGAGGAAGTGCGGCAGGTAGATTGCCGACTGGATGAATTTACGGAAGGCGCCTCCCCGGATCTCGTTGAGCAAGAGCGCGGTGATGATCGGGACCGGGAAGAAGAAGACAATCTTCATCGTTGACAGGATCAGCGTGTTCGCCAGCACCTGCCAGAAGATCGGAGACGAGAACAGCGTCTGGAAATGCTTGATACCGACCCAGATGTTCGGCGGGATGATACGCAGCTGCTCGAAAGCGATCTTGGCTTCCCAGATCGGAAAATAATGAAAGATCACGAAGAAGATCAGGCCGGGCGCCATCATCAGGTAATAGGGCCACCATTGCCGCATACCCCTCGATAGGCCCCGGCGCCGAATTCTGGGAACGTTCCCATTTCGTGACATAGTTGCGTTCACCACAAGCTCGTTGCTTACCGCCATTGCTTACCTCCCTGCCGCAACACGCACGGGTGCCGAGGCTGAAACGTCGGCAAGCGAGCCGCGCTCCACCAGTCGGCACGGCAGATAAATCCGTTCACGCTGGCGCCCACCGGCGATCTGATCGATCAGGCATTCGACCGCGCGAATGCCGATCTGCCGGCCGGGCTTTTCGATGGTCGTCAGGCCCGGCCAGGAAAAGGCCCCTGCCGGAATGCCGTCGAAGCCCAGGATCGAGATGTCCTCAGGGCATCTCAGCCCCGCCTCGCGAACGGCTATCATGGCCCCAAGCGCCATCAGGTCGTTGGCGACGAACACGGCGCGGTTTCCTCTCCACTGCTTCGCAAGCAGGCGGGCCATCGCGCTGCGACCGCCCTCGACCGTATAGTCGGACTCTTCGACCATCAGGACTTCGGGATCGACATCGCGGGCGATGCAGTGCTCGTGGACCGAGCGCAGGAAGCGGGCGCGCGCGAGACGAGACCTCGGCCCGAGCATCAGCGCCGGCGCCGGATGTCCGCGCTCAACGAGAATATCCATGCCAAGCCGCACCGCCTGAGCGATGTCGGAGCCGACGCTCAACGTATCGGGGAAGCGCTCGGCGCTGGAGCCGATGAAGACGAAAGGCATGCCGAAACGGTCGAGGTCGTCGAAATTATCCGCAACGGGATTGATGATCGCCCCGTCAACACGGGCCCGGCGCAGGGCGCGCAGGTGGGTGGCCTCCTTGTGCGCATCCCAATCGGACGAGAAGATCAGAAGCGAAATGTCATCCTTCGCCGCCCGATCCTGCGCTCCGCGGGCAACTTCGGCCCAGAACGGGTTGGTGATATCAGGAATGACGATGCCGAGCAGGCCGCTGCGACCCGAACGCATTCCGACGGCAAGTTGATTGGGCTCGTAACCGGTGGCAGCAACCGCCTTCAAGACGCGGTCGCGCGCTTTCTCGGAAATGTTGGCGGAGCCGCCGAGAACACGCGCGACGGTGCTCTTCGAAACGCCTGCGCGTTTGGCAACGTCGATAATGGTCGCCCTTCGACCCGTCGTGTTGTTCATAAAGCTTCCTCCCAAAGCTCAAGCAATGTCTTACATGCCATCACTTGAACTCTGTGGGAACGTTACCACGGCGAAAAACACTTTGGCAATATGCAGAAGAAAATATCCCGATCTTTGCTGCTAGGCCGCCAACGATCTTGCGGAAATGTCGATCCTGGCTCGAAATTGCCCTTCGTCCCTTCGCGCACTGTCGAAGCGGAAGTCGCGGCTGTGGCTTTGCAGCCTCCGACGGACATCGGGAATGCTTGATGCCCTTGATGTCCTGGCGGCGTTTTACGATCCATCGGCGAGATGTGGCGAACTTTCGATCAGACATAGACGGGAGGCAAGTCCCCTACGCCGCCGAACGCTAGGCTCGGCGGCGTCTCATGAGCGGCACGACAGCCTAAGCGGCCAGGTGCTCGAACAGCCGGGCGACGGCCTCGGCACCGGGGTCGACATGGCCCTCGAGCTGCTTTGCATTGATATAGGCCGCGCGACCGGCCTTGGCACGCGTCAAGGTGGAGGTGAAGTTCGCCCCCGTTCGTGCGGCAGCCGCTGCCGCGACCACGCTGTCGCCGAGCGCATCGAGCGCCGGAGACAGAGCATCGATCATCGTTCGGTCGCCGATCTTGGCGCCGCCGATCTCCTGCATGCGCGCAAGCCCGGTTCGAAGCGCCTCGCGCATCGGTAGACCACTTGATGCTCCGTCGCCGGCGGCTGCGAAGAAAATGGCAAGCAGCACCCCGGAGGAGCCGCCCATAGTCTGGCTTAGCTCCTGGCCGATCGCACGCAAAAGCTGGGTGTGATCGGATAATGGCAGCCGATCGATCGCATTGATCAGGGCGCGAGCGGCTCCCGCCAGCGTCGAGCCCGTATCGCCATCGCCGGACTTCGCGTCGAGCGCATTGAGATCCTGCTCGGCGGCGATCAACACCTTGCAGCAGTCGATCAGGAATGCACGCGTTGCCCCATGATCGGATGCCATCGGCGTGATCGGAGTCAAGCCATCCGGCAACGCGCTGACGGCGATCGGTCGGACCTCCGAGACACCCGGCCAGGCGGCGATCGCCACCGGTGCCTTCAAAAGTTCAAGTTCCGCCTGGTCTGCTGCAAAAACCGAGACCGAGAAGCCTTGCATGTCGAGCGATGTCATCAGCGGCGCTGGACCAATCGTGTGAGTGATCCTTTTGCCGAGAGGCAAATTGATGAAGTCGTGGGCGAGCACCGACATTTCGAGCACCGAGGTGCCGCCCAGATTGTTGATCAGCGCGACGTGCGTGCCTTCGCCCATGACGGCTGCCAGACGCTCAGCCATGGTCGCCACCGCCGAGCGGGCGCCCGCAAAATCGATCTGTTCGACACCGGCCTCACCATGGATGCCGAGGCCGAGCTCCGCCTTGCCCGAAGGTATCCGTTCCTCCTTTGGCGACCCGGGAACCCGGCAGGTGTCCAGCGACATGCCGATGGTGTGCGTGCCGGCAATGACCTTCTTGGCTGCCGCCGTCACCGTGTCGAGATCGGCACCGCGTTCAGCGAGTGCGCCGGCGATCTTGTGCACAAAAAGGGTGCCGGCAACGCCGCGCGCCTGTGGCAGGTCGGGCAGCGCGATATCGTCCCCGACGACCACCATGCTGACCTTCAGTCCGAAGGCGCGGGCGCGCTCTGCCGCAAGACCGAAATTCAGCCGGTCGCCGGTGTAATTCTTGACGACGAGCAGGCATCCGGCCGGACCGGTCACGGCGAGAATGCCGGCAAGAACCGCGTCGACGCTCGGCGAAGCGAAGACATCGCCGCAGACCGCAGCCGTCAACATGCCGTGTCCAACGAAGCCGACATGAGCGGGTTCATGACCGGAACCGCCGCCTGAGACGATCGCGACCTTCGATTTATCCCAGTCGCTGCGCAACACGACCCGGATATGCGGATAGCCGTCAAGGCGGGTCAGCGCGCCGCCGGACAGGGCCAGAACACCGTCGATCGCTTCTGTCACGACATCTTCCCGCTTATTGATGAATTGCGCCATATCGAGCTCCTTAAGCCAAACGCATGCCTGCCGCATCGAAGTAGAGCGGCTTTAGAGGTTGAATCTTGATCGTTTCACCGCCCCGCAGCGGCGTGTGGGCGTCCGTGACGGTGATGAGATCGTGTTTCCTGAAGGTCAGATGCAGACGCGTCTGGTCGCCCAAGTGCTCGACGCGCTTGACCAGAGCATCCTCCCCCGCACCCTGCTGGATGTGCTCGGGTCTGAGGCCGATGCTTGCCGCGCCTAAGGGGGCGCCGGCAAAAATGTCTGCCGGAAGCACATTGATCCGTGGCTGTCCCAGCCGCGTCGCCGCATAGACGCTGACCGGCTGCTCATACACCGCGCGCGGCGAGCCGAACTGCACGAGCTTGCCCTCATTCAGCACCCCAACATGGGTCGCCATCGTCATCGCCTCGATCTGATCGTGGGTGACGTAGAGCAGGGTTGCGCCCGACCTTGCCTGGATGCGCTTGAGCTCGATGCGAAGATCGGCCCTGAGCTTGGCGTCGAGCGAACTCAACGGCTCGTCCATGAGGAATATCTGCGGGTCTCGGACAAGGGCACGACCGATGGAAACGCGCTGCATCTCTCCACCTGACAATGCCGTTGCCTTGTTATCGAGCTTGTGCGCGATCTGGAGAACCTCGGCAACCTCCCTCACCTTCCGGTCTATCTCTTCCCTCGGCGTCTTCAACAGCGGAGATTTCAGCGGGAACTCCAGATTCTGACGAACCGTGAGGTGTGGGTAGAGCGAGTATTGTTGAAAGACCATGGCTACGTTGCGTTCGGCAGGCGCCAGCCCTTTCACTGGTTCTCCGTCGATATAGACCTCGCCGCGATCGGGGGTGTCCAAGCCGGAGACCATTCTCAGTGTCGTCGTCTTTCCAGCACCGGTCGGCCCGAGCAGCACGACGAAAGAACCGTCCGGAACCGTCAGTGAGACATTATCGAGAGCAACCGTACCAGCAAACGTCTTCGTCACGTTTTCCAAGACGACTTCAGCCATGTCTCAGCACTCCTTTATTGCCGTCGGATAACAGCACCTTGCCGGTTTCCGCATCGAAAACCGAAAGCGTTCTTGCATCAAATTCGAGGCCGATCTGCTCGCCTTCCTGAACCCGGTGGGCCGATGAAATGCGTGCCTTCAGGTCGCCGTGGCTCGTTGCGAGCGTCACGATCTGGGTGGTCCCGAGATATTCGACAGCGCTGACGCGGCCCCGATAGCCGCCGTCACTGACGAACTTCACATGTTCCGGCCGGACGCCAAGCGTCAGCCTTCCGGCGCGTCCTTCCCGCGAGGTCGGCACCTTGACCTGTACGCCGCCGAGATCGATAGCGCCGCCGCCCACGCCGATCATCCCCTCGAATTCCAGGAAGTTCATCGGCGGAGAACCAATGAACTGAGCTACGAATTTCGTCGCGGGCCAGTCGTAGATCTGCTGCGGCTTACCGAACTGTTCGACGACCCCATGGTTCATGACGACGATCTTGTCGCCCATCTGCATCGCTTCGAGTTGGTCATGCGTCACATAGACGGTGGTCGCACCCATGCGGTCGTGCAGTGCCCGCAGTTCCTCGGCCATGTGCTCGCGGAACTCGGCATCGAGTGCGCCGAGGGGTTCGTCCATGAAGAAGGCCTTGGGGCGACGCACGATGGCGCGCCCGAGCGCGACGCGCTGGCGGTCGCCGCCCGAAAGGCCGCCGACGGGCTTGTCGAGAATGGTCTCGATCTTGAGAATGCGGGCGACTTCGGCGACACGCGACCTGACTTCCTCGCCGCGCAAGCCCTGGCTGACCAGCGGATAGGAGATGTTCTTGCGCACGTTCATATGCGGATAGAGTGCAAACATCTGGAAGACGAAGGCGATATCGCGCTTGCTGGCCGGTTTCATCCCGACCTCTTCACCGTCGATGAAGATCTCGCCGCTCGTCGGCAGTTCCAGGCCGGCCATCATGCGCAAGGTCGTCGTCTTGCCACAGCCGGATGGGCCGAGCAGCATGAAAAACTCGCCATCCTCAATGGTGAAGCTCGAGGAGCGCACCGCGGTGAAGGCGCCGAACTCCTTGCGCACATTCTGAATTCTGATCTGCGCCATCGGTTACTCCGGAAAATGGCTGACGATGATGAACATCACCGTGCCCAGCAAGGTTATGACGAAGGACCAGGAATAGAGGACGAGAGCGAAGGGCTGCATGAGCATGAAGACGCCCGCTGCGATCAAGGCCGATGCCAGCATTTCCCAGGCACCGCGGCGCAAGTGCAGCAATCCATTGAAGAATCTCGTCATTTGCGTACGGCTCCGAAAGTGATGCCGCGCAGCAGGTGTTTGCGCAGAAGAATGGTGAAGACCATGACCGGCACGAGGAACAAGGTCGCCCCGGCGGCAACAGCCGGCCAGTCCTGACCGCTGACGCCGATGATGGTTGGAATGAAGGGAGGCGCCGTCTGGGCGTTGCCCGAGGTCAAAAGCACCGCGAAGGCGTATTCGTTCCAGGCAAAGATCAGGCAGAAGATCGCGGTTGAGGCGATGCCCGTCGCCGCCTGCGGCAACACCACCTTGTAGAAAGCCTGGAACCGGGTGTAGCCATCGATGAGCGCCGCCTCCTCATACTCGACAGGTATCTCGTCGATGAAGCCCTTCAGCAGCCAGACCGACAGCGACAGGTTGACCGCCGTGTAGAGCAGGATCATGCCCGCATGGGTGTCGTTCAAGCCCAATGACCGGAACATCAGGAAGATCGGGATGGCGACGGCGATCGGCGGCATCATGCGCGTCGATAGAATGAAGAACAGCAGATCATCCTTCAGCGGTACCTTGAAGCGCGAGAAGGCGTAGGCGGCGGCCGTGCCGAGCACGATGCAGAGCACGGTCGAGCCGAAGCCGATGATCACCGAATTGGTGAAGCGCTCGGCAAAGCGCGACGGACCGGAGATGACGAGGCCATCCTTGCGAACCAGCCGGTCATACCAGGTCTGCGGCTCGCCGACCGCCTTCAACTGCTCCTCGGTGAGCCGGGTGCGCGTCGTGAAGACGTTGACATAGCCTTCCACCGTCGGCGTAAAGAAGGTCTTGGGCGGATAGGCGATCGCGTCGGCCGGCGACTTGAAGCTCGTCGCGATGATCCAGACAAGCGGTAGGATCGTGATCAGCGCGTAACCAACGACCAGGATCCCGGCGAACCACTTTTGCCGTTGCGACGGCTCGGTAACGGAATAGCTCATCGTTGTTTGACCTTGTTCAGGGCTTTGACGTAGATCGACGCCAGGCCGAAGACGGTGACGAAGAGGATGACGGCGTAGGCGGATGCGTAGCCGGTGCGCCACTTCTCGAAAGCTTCACGCTTCAGGTTGATCGAGGTGAGTTCGGTGATCGATCCCGGTCCGCCGCCCGTCAGCTGCACGACAAGATCGAACATCTTGAAGTTCTCGATGCCGCGAAAGAGCACGGCGAGCATCAGGAACGGCAGTACGAGCGGAATGGTGATCGTCCAGAATTGCCGCCATTTGCTGGCGCGGTCGCATTCGGCGGCCTCATAGATGCTGCTCGGAATGGAGCGAAGGCCCGCAAGGCAGATCAGCATCACGAAGGGCGTCCACATCCAGGTGTCGACGATGATGATTGCCCAAGGGGCAAGCGACACATCGCCGATCATCGAGAAACTTGAGGGATCAGCCCCTGTCAGGAAACCGACTGCGTAGTTGAAGAGACCGATCTGTGGCTGGTAGAGGAAGGTCCAGAAGTTGCCGACCACCGCCGGGCTCAGCATCATCGGCAGAACGATGATCGTGGTCCACAGATCGTTGCCGCGGAACTTCTTGTTGATCAGGTAGGCAAGGGAAAAGCCGATGAGCACCTGAAGGACGATCGTCCAGATCAGGAAATGGGCCGTCGCCTGCATGGTCAGCCAGATGTCCTTGTCGGACAGGATGCCCAGGTAGTTCTTGAGCCCGATGAACTGGACCTCGGCATTCGGCCTGTTGACGCGAAAATTCGTAAAGCTCAGTCGGACCGTCCAGATCAGCGGAAAGATATTGACCGCGAGAAGCAGGACGATGGACGGGGCAACGAACAGCCAGGCCAGCGACCGATCCGAGAGACCTCGGACCCGTTTGGCAAGGGCATGCGGTGTCGCTCCGGCGACCCGGTCCACTGTTGATTTCAGCATGGGTAGTCCCTCATTTGACTGCCGCGCCGCGCGTCTCAATCGAGGCGCAAAGGCCGCTGCAGCACTTTGAATTGCTGCATGTTTTCGTCCTTCAATCGACCACGATCGAAGGAACCACGCAGAAGGCGGCGACAGAACCGGGGAAAATCCCCGGCTCCGTGTCGCGCCATGGCGCGCTGGGAGGTGCACAGCCATGGCCTGATGGCGGTCAGTACTTGCCTTCGTCGTCGAAGATCTGCGTCCAGTCCTTGACGAGACCGTCGAGTGCATCCTGCGCAGAACCCTGGCCGGCGACCACATAGTCGTGGAAGCGCTTCTGCGTCGCCTGAAGCAGCGAGGCATAGGATGGCTCAGCCCAGAAGTCCTTCACGATCGCCATGGAGTCGAGGAAGGTCTGGGCATAGGGCTGACTGGTTGCAAAGCCAGGATCTTCGACGACTTTGCGCAGCGCCGAATAGCCGCCCATCTGCCACCACTTCTGTTGGATTTCCGGCTGGGCGAACCACTTGATGTAGGCGAGGGCATCGTCCTGCTTCTCGGACGCTGAGACTACGGAGATGCCCTGGCCGCCGAGCTGCGCGAAGGCAACGCCATCGGGACCGGCCGGGTTCGGGAAATAGCCCGACTTGTCGCCGCCCACATTGGCATCGGCATTGATGCCGGGCCAGGTAAAGGCGAAGTTCATGTGAAGGGCAACCTGGCCTGACTTGTAGGCGTCGATGTCCTCGGACATGTAGGCGTCGGAATGCCCAGGCGGCGTGCAGCAGTCGTAGAGCGCCTTATAGAATTCCAGCCCCTTCACCGCCTTGGCGGAATTCACGTATCCCTCGAGCTCGTAGGGCTTGTCGGGGTTTTGATACTCGAAGCCGAAGCTGTAGAGCACGTCCATCGCACCCATGGTGATGCCTTCGGATCCGCGCTCGGTGTAGATCGCAGCACCGTAGACCGTCTTTCCGTCGATCTCCCGTTTCTGGAAGAATTCGGCGATGTCCTTGAGTTCGGCAAAGGTCTTCGGCACGGCAAGGTCGCGGCCATACTTGCTCTTGAATTCCGCCTGCAATTCGGGGCGGGCGAACCAGTCCTTGCGGTAGCTCCAGCCGACGACGTCGCCGAATGCCGGCAGCGCCCAGTAGTTTGGTGAGTTCTTCGGCCACTCGGCATAGCCGACGACGGTTGCGGGGATGAAGTCGCTCATCTTGATCCCTTCCTTGTCGAAGAAATCGTTGAGCTTGACGTACTGGCCGTTTTCAGCCGCACCGCCGATCCACTGGCTGTCGCCGATCATCAGGTCGCACAGCTTGCCGCCGGAGTTCAGCTCGTTCAGCATGCGGTCGGCGAAGTTCGGCCATGGCACGAACTCATATTTCATCTTGATGCCGCTCTTGGCCTCGAAATCTTTGCTGAGTTCGACCAGGGCATTTGCCGGATCCCATGCCGCCCAGCAGAGCGTCAGCTCGGCTGCACTTGCGTGGCCGGTGTTTGCGACACTTGCCGCCAGCAGGGCACCCAATGCGGCCAATGATTTGAAATGACGAAGTTCCATAGCTGGGGCCTCCTCCCCTTCCTCCCGACCTCCATCGGAAGCTGAAAACGCCTGTGGCGAATAGCGGGCGCAAAGCGACGTTTCTTCGTGGGCAGGCCTCCCTCGCATCGCTCCGTGGCCTCACGCACTCCTCTGCCGGCCACAGCACTATTTTTATTGAGGTGCGCACCTCAATGCAAGCAAATTTTGAGGTGCGCACATCAATTCTTGCTTTTCGATTGCTTTTGTTGGAGGAATCGCCCTGAAGGATCGAGAGCAAAGAGAAGCGATTGCATGCGCCCTACCGCGAAAGATCTTGCAGAGGCAGCCGGCGTGAGCCTGGCCACCGTCGACCGCGTGCTGAACGACCGGCCGAATGTCAGCAAGAAGGCGTTCCGCAAGGTCAACGACGCCATCGAGCGCATCGGCTTCGTCAGGAACCCGGCGGCGGTAGCACTTGCGCGCAACAAGACCTACCGGTTTCGCTTCGTCCTTCCCGTCTCCGGCGACCAGTATCTGAGCGAACTGATTGGGCGCGTCACCGAGGCACGCGACGCGCTGCGCGCCGATTCCACCGAGGTCGAGGCCGTGCAGATCCCGATGGCAGACCCGCACCACGTCGCCAAGTATCTGAGCCTCATCGATCACGAAACTCTCGATGGCGTCGCGGTGATGGCACCGGAATCGCCACAGGTGCGCGATGCGCTGGTGCGGCTCGTGGAACGAGACGTGAGGGTCGTGCAATTCCTGTCAGGCCAGGAACGGCTGGAAAGGGCCGACTATGTCGGCATCGACAACTTCGCGGCCGGCGCCACGGCCGGCAAGATCGCAGGCCGCTTCATCGGCAACCAGCCCGGCAAGATCATGGTCGTGGCGGAAACCATGATGGCACTCGACAGCATCCAGCGCCGTCTCGGCTTCGACAGCATCATCAATTCGCAGTTTCCGCATCTCCAGTGTCTGCCTTCGCTCGAAACCTATGCCGACGAGAAACGCGCCGAATTGATCATCAACAGGACGTTGCAACACAACCCCGATACGCTTGCCGTCTATGTGCTGAGTTCCGAGGCGCGAGCGCCGTTAACGGCGGTCTGGAATGCGCAGGGCTCGCGTCGGCTCACCGTCGTTGCTCACGAGCGCACGCCGTTCAGCGAGCGGGCGTTGATGGACGAACGCATTGATGCCCTGATCGCCCAGGACCCCGGCCATGCGGTCAGAAGCGCACTGCGCATCATGCGCGCTCGCGCAGATCATCGCGAGCTGCTGGCTTCGCAGGAGAGGATTCGCATCGAGATCCTGCTCAAGGAAAATCTTCAGTTTCAGGGCCCCTAGAAAGGCGTTGGCAGCCGCAGCCGGCCTATACAGGCAGTGGCGATCAGGGTCGCACGGGAAGACGGGCTTCCCCCGATCGCGAGATTGCTTCAGAACATCTGGGCAAGCGTCTCAACGACCCGCGGCGTCGAGAGACCTTGATTGCATTGGCGCCCCGGAAGAAGCGTGCGACATTGCCGGGCCATTGCCCTTTGGGCGGCCGCGTTAAGCCGTCCGTCAACCGGCCCGACGCGCACACCGTTTTGGCGCAATTGTGCTTCTATCAGGTAGGCAAACAGTCGAGGGTTGGTCCTTGCCAAATCACGCACGACCCTTTGGCGTTCCGGTTGTGTCAGGGACTTAAACCTGTTGCTGAGCGCCGCAAACGCGCTGGCTTTTGCCGTCGAGGCATCCAACAGAAAGGTTTGAATG
The DNA here is from genome assembly GCF_014852025.1 of Ensifer sp. ENS10. NCBI lineage: Bacteria > Pseudomonadati > Pseudomonadota > Alphaproteobacteria > Hyphomicrobiales > Rhizobiaceae > Ensifer > Ensifer sp. ENS10. The sequence continues at coordinate 243,721 of NZ_JACVAS010000009.1, read as the reverse complement.
CTCTTTTCGGGGCCTGAGAGCAGGTCGGCCGACGCGAGCAAGACCGACTTCGCTTTCGCGTTGTCCCTTTTTACGAGTTGTGTGCGGCCATCGCGCTTGCCATCACGATAGGCTTCGATCAATTCGATTGCCGCAATCCGATCGCCCTCCTTGGCAGCTTTCTGCAGGACGGCGAGAGCCTTCTTGCTGCTGCGCGTGGCGCCTTGACCGTAAAATAGGGCCTCAGCGACAACCGATGATGCTCCGACCACTTTCTCGTCTGCGGAGCGTTGGAGCAAGGCCATGCCCGCAGCTGCATTCTTGCGTGTCTTTGTCAACGCCTTGAAGCGGCCGAGCGCCACATTGGCACCCGGGTTCCCCGTTTCGAAGGCCATCTGGTAGTACCTTTCGGCCTCCTTCGTATTACGCGGGACAAGACGTCCGTTGTTGTAGGCATCACCGAGTCTGAGCATCGCTGAAACGCTACCCTGCTCCGCTGCGGCCTTATAATGTTTCACAGCCAGCTTCGGATCTTGCGCAGTAACTTGCCCCCCGCCGTAAATGTCACCGAGGGAGAGCAGGGCGGAAGCTGAGCCCTCGGCCGCCAGCGATGAAAGCACATTGACCGCCGAAGCGACGTCCTTCTTTATGCCCTGGCCGCGTGCTTCCATCTCGGCAAGGCGTATTTTGGCGTCCACATCGCCCTGCTCGGCTGCCTGGCGATAGTGCTCAAGCGCAGCGCTGTAGTCCGCCTTTACATCATCTCCCTCGGAATAGAGGTCGCCCAGCCGTACATGCGCCCGGACGGATCCCAAATGCGCCGCCTTCTCAAGCGCCGAGACGGCAGGCGCTGGCTGCAAAGGGATACGTCCGGAGAGGTAGAGTTCGGCGAGTGTGACCAGGAGATCCGGGCTCTCGCTTGCTCCGAGTGCACGAAGCTCCGCCATGCCGGCATTCACATCTGGCTGTGTCCCCTCGCCCCTGATTGTCAGTTCGGCGACACGTAGCTGGCCTTCCAGGTTACCTTGATCTGCTGCTGTGCTATAGACCGCAAACGCCTTACCTGGATCGTCCGACCGATAGCCGTCACCAAGCCTCAACATGGCCCTCACGCTGCCTTGATCTGCGGCTTGCTGGTAATATTGCCGAGCCCGCAGCGGATCAGCTGGCACCGTTTGGCCCTTGGCGTAAAGATCGCCCAAAGAGTAGGCCGCGCCCGCTTCACCTTGGGCGGCAAGCATCGCCAGTTCGCCGGTGGCGCTTCCCGCGTCGGGAGCCATGCCCCGGCCGAGTGCCTTCATTTCAGCGAGCCGCACCTTCGCCTCCAGGCTGCCTTGATCGGCCGCCTGGCGATAGTGCTCTAGCGCGAGAGCATAGTTGACCGACACGGCATTCCCGGCGGCGTAGAGATCGCCGAGCCGTACATGCGCCGGCACCGAGCCGAGGCGCGCAGCGCGCTCCAAGGTTGTGATGCCGAGTTCCGGCTGCATCGGCACGCGACCGGACAAGCAGAGGTCGGCCAGCGCTTCCAGTACGTTCGGATTGTCACTTTCGGCGAGCTTACGCATCGTCGCAACGCCTTGCGGGACATCGCGTAACGTTCCTTCACCACGGATCGTCAGCTCCGCAACACGCAGGCTGCCGTCTAGACTACCCTGCTTGGCCGCTGCGCTAAAGGCGGCGAAGGCCTTGCCTGGTTCGCGACCTCGATAAACGTCGCCGAGCCGCAGCAGCGCCGTCAAACTCCCTTGTTTTGCGGCTTGTTCGTAGTAGTGGGCGGCCCGGATCGGATCATTGGGCATCACGCCTGCACGTCCATAGAGATCGCCAAGGGCGAGTGCAGCGCTGGCTTCGCCTCTGTCGGCAAGCGCCGCCAATTCGGCACTGGCGGCCTCCAGGTTCTGCTCTCCACCTTGGCCTCGGGCCTGCATCTCTGCAAGCCGTATCTTCGCCTCGACGTTGCCCTGTTCTGCCGCCCGACGGTAGTAGCTTTGGGCCAGCGGAAAGTCGGTCGTGGCTGCCTCGCTTTGCGAATAGAAATCCCCAAGCCGCAGCAATGCGGCGACATTGCCTTGCGCGGCGGCCTGTCGATAATAGTCCGCCGCACGGGCGCGATCGGCCGGCACCGCCTCGCCCTTGCTATAAAGATCGCCGACGGCAAGCGATGCCTCGGCCCCGCCGCGCGCGGCAAGGTTTTCCAGCTCGGTCTTGGCAGCGGAGAGGTCCTGGGGGATGCCCTTGCCCTGCGCCCGCATTTCCGCAAGCCGAACCTTGGCCTCCAAATTGCCCCGCTCTGCCGCGCGGCGATAGTGATCGAAGGCGGCCGCAAAGTCCGTCCTCCCCCCCTTGCCCGCGTAATAGAGGTCGCCCAATCGAATATTCGCCGTTGTGCTGCCTTGCGACGCGGCTTGCCGGAAATATTGCACTGCTTGCGCGGGATCAGCCGGCACAACTTTTCCGTCACCATAAAGATCACCCAATGCCAGTGAAGCCTCCTGTCTGCCGGATGCAGCAAGGCTTTTAAGCTCGGCCTGGGCCGCCGCGAGGTCCTGCGGAACGCCAAGGCCCCGGGCTTTCATTTCCGCAAGCCGGACCTTCGCCTCAACGCTACCCTGGCTTGCCGCCTGACGGTAGAAGTTTTGCGCGCGAGCGTAGTCAGTCATGGCCGTCTGGCTCTTGGAGTAAAACTCGCCGAGACGTATCATCGCCGTCACGCTGCCGCGCTCGGCCGCCTGGCTATAGTACTCGACCGTGCGCCCAGGGTCGGCTTGCACAACCTCCCCCTGGCGATAGAGCTCACCGAGAGAAAGCGCGGCTACTGTCTCTCCCTTTTCGGCCAGGGCAGCCAATTCTTGTGTGGCCGATGCCACATCCCGCGCCATGCCCTGTCCCCGAGCCTTCATTTCGGCGAGCCGGACTGCGGCCTCTGTGTTCCCCCGACCGGCAGCCTGCCGATAATAGTTTTGCGCCAGAGCAAAGTCCGCCACAGGCGACCCGCTTTCGGAGTAATAGCTCCCCAGTCTCAGCAACGCGGTAATGCTGCCGTTCTGGGCGGCCTGCCGGTAGTAATGCAGCGCTCTCACCGGATCGGCTGGGACCACGTCTCCCGCGCCATAAAGGTCCCCGAGCGAGATCGCAGCGGCGGTCTCTCCCCTGTCGGCGAGCGCAATCAATTCACGCGTTGCCATTGCTACGTCGCGGGCAGTCCCCTGGCCCCGCGCCGTCATTTCAGCCATCCGGATCTTTGCCTCGTTGCTGCCGCGCTCTGCCGCCTGGCGATATTGGTCGAATGCTCCGGCGTAGTTCGTCGCCAAAAGACCGCCGGCAGAGTAAAGATTGGCCAAGCGAAGATGTGCGGTGGCGCTTCCCTGCGAGATCGCCTGCCTATAGTAGTTGACGGCGGCTGATGGATCTTGGGGTACGACCTTTCCTTCGGCATAGAGATCACCAAGGGCGAGGGACGCGCTGGCCTCCCCTCCCTTGGCAAGCGCCGCCAGCTCGGCGGTGGCAGCCGTCACGTCTTGCTTGACGCCCAGCCCTCTTGCCTCCATCTCCGCAAGCCGCACCCTTGCCTCAACGCTGCCAAGCTCTCCGGCGCGGCGATAATAGCCGGCAGCAAGGGTTGGGTCGGCAGGCACGACCTGTCCATTGCTGTAGAGTTCGCCAAGCGCAATCGCTGCGGCTTTTTCTCCTCCTTTTGTCAGGGCGGTCAATTCGCTTGTCGCCGACGCGACATCCGGCGCCATACCCTGGCCGCGCGCCTTCATTTCGGCGAGCCGAACCTTCGCCACCAAATTCCCTCGTTCAGCAGCGCGGCGGTAGTGGTCTAGCGCTGCCGCGTAATCCGTCGCCGATGTGGTGCCGGCGGAATAGAGGTCGCCAAGCCGCAAATACGCAGTCATGCTGCCTTGCGTGGCCGCCTGGCGATAATATTGCAAACCCTGCGTCGGATTGACCGGTACGGCTTCTCCCCTGCCATAGAGGTCGCCCAACGCCAGCGCGGCAGCCGTCTCACCTCGCTGCGCGAGCTCGGTCAGTTCCCGGGTCGCGGCGGATACGTCCCGCGCAATACCTTGCCCGCGTGCTTGCATTTCGGCGAGCCGGATCTTGGCGCTCACATTCCCCCGGCCGACCGCTTGACGGTAAAAGTCCTGCGCAAGCCCGTAGTCGAGCATCGTCGGTTGGCCTTGTGAATAAAAGTCGCCGAGCCGCAATAAGGCGGTCACGCTGCCCCCATCGGCAGCCCGCCGATACTGGCTGAGAGCTTTCTCAGGATCGAACGCGACAACTTCGCCCTTACCATAGAGGTCGCCGAGAGCCAGTGAGGCATCTGCCTCGCCCGCTGCTGCGAGCTGCTCGAGTCCGGCTTTCGCGGCGGCGATGTCCTGGTTGATGCCGCGCCCCCGCGACTTCATCTCCGCCACCCGTATCTTTGCGTTGACGTTTCCTGCATCTGCGGCCTTGCGATAGAACTCGATGGCGCGCGCGTAATCGGCGGCGGTCCGTTCACCGTCGGAATAAAGGTCGCCAAGGCGAAGAAGCGCCGTGACACTGCCCTGTGCAACTGCCTGCTGATAGTAGAGGAGGGCCTGAGCTGGCTCGGCTGCCAGAGCCTGTCCGTCACTGTACAGATTGCCGAGCGATAGCGAAGCGCCCGCGTCCCCGGCCGACGCGAGAGAATCCAACTCTGCCTTCGCGGCTGCAACGTCCTGCGTTGTGCCGCGTCCTCTCGCCTTCATTTCCGCGAGCCGCACCTTCGCACCGACGTTTCCCCTCGCCGCTGCCTGCTCATAGCTTACTCTTGCGGCCCTATAGTCGCCCGTTAGTGCGCCCTGGGTGAGGTAGAGATCGCCCAGTCGAAGCAAGGCCGTTATGCTTCCAAGCGCGGCAGCGTGCTGGTAATATCCGGTTGCGCGTGCCGGATCCGCCCGGGTGACTTCCCCGGAGTAATAGAGATCACCCAAGCTAAGGGCGGCAGCCGGTTCACTCCGTTCGGCAAGCGACGTCAAAATTCGCGTCGCCGTCGATACGTTGCGAACGAGCCCCTGCCCGTGAGCCTCCATTTCTGCGAGCCGCACCTGGGCGCTCACGCTTCCTCTGCTGACGGCGCGCCGATAGTAGTCCTGCGCGAGGGTATAGTCTGGCTTAGCCCTACCGTTGCCGGCGTAGAGATCGCCAAGCCGTGTCAGCGCAGCGACGCTTCCCTGATCGACAGCACGCCGATAGTGGAGCCAGGCTTGGGCAGGATCGGCTGGCATGACATCCCCACGGGCGTAGAAATCACCCAAAAGAAGGGATGCCTCCCCCTCGCCGCGGGCTGCAAGGTTTTCCAGTTCGGCTTTGGCGGCGGCGACATCCTGCGGCACACCTCGGCCCATGGCCGTCATTTCTGCCAACCGGACCTTTGCACTGACGCTGCCCCTAGCGATTGCGGCACGATAGTATTCCAACGCACGTCCGTACTCGGGTCGGGATAACTCGCCTTGCGAATGGAATTCCCCGAGCCGGAGCAACGCCGTGACACTGCCCTGAGCGGCGGCCTGTCGATAGTAGATCAGAGCTTTGGCGGGCTCGATGGCTAACGCGCGCCCTTCGCCATAGAGATCGCCAAGCGCCAAAGAGGCACCGGCCTCCCCTGCACTTGCAAGCGTCATCAGTTCCGTCGTCGCCGCGGCAAGATCCCTCGGCATTCCGCGCCCTCGCGCCTTCATTTCCGCAAGCCGTACTCTCGCGCCTGGATTGCCGTTCGCTGCGGCCTGTTGATAGCTTTGAACGGCTGGACCATAGTCGCCAGTCACCGCCCCCTCATCCGCATAGAGGTCTCCAAGCTGCATCAGCGCCGTCCCGCTGCCACGGGCGGCGGCCTGACGGAAGTATTTTGCCGCACGAACCGGGTCGGCCAGCACGACATCGCCTTTCAGATAGAGACTTCCAAGGGAGAGGTCGGCAATCGGTGCGCCGAGATCGGCCAGAACCTGCAATTCGCGCACCGCCTTCGTCACGTCGCGGGCCATGCCTTGACCGCGCGCCTGCATTTCGGCAATCCGAACTTTTGCATCCACATTTCCGTGTCCCGCAGCCAGACGGTAATGAACAAGCGCGGCGGAATAGTCCGAAACCAGGACTGTTCCGGCGTAGTAGAGTTCGCCGAGCCTGAAGTGCGCCCTTGCGGAACCCATATCTGCCGCCTTGCGCAGCGCCGAAACCGCCATATCGGTCTGTTCCGGTATGCGTCCGGAAAGGCAAAGCTCAGCTACTAGCTCCAGCACGCTGGGATTTTCGGATTGACCGAGCACGCGCAGGCTCGCCTCGCCTGCCGTCACATCGCGTTTCGTGCCCTCACCCCGGATCATCAATTCCGCCATCCGCAACTGCGCCGCGGGGATCCCCTGATTTGCCGCCTCGGCATAAGCGGCAAATGCCTTTTCGGGATTGCGAGGGACGAGTTCGCCACGACTGTAGAGATCACCGAGACCAAACAGCGCGCCCCGATAGCCGTAGGCTGCCGCACGTTCGTAGAGAGTAAGCACGCGGGTGCCATCGGGCGCTTCGTTGACAACCTCACCCGAGCCTCTCGGCTGCGATACCGCGACAATCGCATCCGGCCCGGCATTGCGCAGCATACCTTCATACTCGCCGAGCAGACGATCCACGGTCGTGGCATCAACCTTGCGTGCAATGTAGAGGTCAGCCAGTTGCGCCAATGCCCGGCCTAGGTTGGGCTGGAAGACAACCTGTTGCCCTCCTTCAGACCGATCGTGTTGGGATAGAGGGTCGATCGCTGAGGTTTCCGGCGCGGCGGCAGACGCCGACCCGGCCCACAGGACACCGACAGCGACAAGTCCGATCCAGCCTGAGGAACTCATCACGCCCCACTTTCTGCTCCGGCCACTTGGCGCCTTGGAAACACCGAGCGGTGCAAGGCGCGCAGGCGTCTTGCTGCGCGCCAACCGGTGGCAATCAGCCGATCGGCTGGTGGTGCGACGGGAAGCTGCGGCGTCTCGATCATATCCAAGAGCGCGTCTGGCGTTACTTCACTGGTGACAACAATGCGAGAAAGAGCGAAGAGATTTTCCGTCTCGTCGCTGAGCGCGTGACGAACACGGCAGGCGGCGAGGTATCCAGCATCTTTTGCAATCCTGCGCGTTGCGCGGGACGCGTAGCCATGAGGGTATGCGAATGTGGTGACTGCCGCGCCCAACCCGTCTTCCAGGGCCTTTTTGCTATCGCGAAGCTCGCTGGTAGCCTTTGCAAAGGACAGTGTGTCAAGTTCGGGATGAGTTACAGAGTGCGCGCCGATCTCGATCCCGGCGTCGTGCAGGTCACGCAGCGCGGACCAGTTGAGCATTGGGCGATTGCCTTCATCGAGATCCGCAAGCCATCGGGCGGTCGCCCCCACGAAACCGGTGGCGACATAGAGTGTGGCGGCAAACTTCCGGTCGACCAGAACCGGCATTGCGGCTTCGGCAAAGTCGCGAAGTCCATCGTCGAAGGTAATGACGCAGGTGCGCGGAGGGATCGGTTGTCCGCTGCAACGCAATAGCGCAAGGTCGCGAACCGTCATTGAGCGGTAGCCGCGCTGTATCAGGGCCTGGAGATGTGCGTCCAACTCCCGCTCGGTCACCAGCCAGCGTCGATAGGCCGGGCCGCAAGTGCGGCCGACGCTGTGATAGACCAGGATCGGGATAGCTTGCATGTCAAACCTCTCTTTCTGCCGGTCGTCTTTCGTCAACGCCATTACGCGGTCGATCGTCGCGCCGACGTTTTGCTAGGCTGCGCAAATAGCCTGGTACACCTGCAAGGATGCCAAGGCGCTCCATCCAGACGAGTCGTAGCGGGTAGTCGCTTGGTAGCCGCGCGGTTTTCTGCGATGTCGGCCCGGCCATGTGTAAGATGCCTGCTGGAAATGCCGCAGCGAGCCGAATAGCCCGACGTGGTTCGTCGACAACGATCTTCGTCAGGTAGGCGCCAAGCCCCATGCCATAACAAAAGGCTTGCCGACGCATGCCGTCTTCGCCGCGGCGGTGGTAGTGCCAGATAATGCCCTGAGGCTGGTAGACCAGTCTAAAGCCGCCGCTAACGATGGCGAAGAAGGCAGCAAGGTCATCGCCGCCACGCGCCAGCGTTCCAGCACCGAGTGCTGCATCGAAGCCGCCAAGCCGGCGCAACGCACTTGCCCGGAACGCCATGTTGGCACCTGAACCGAATTGACCAGCGGTGAAGGGAAAGAGCATGCTTTTGGGACGGTTCGCCTCCAAATCGTAAACTCGACGTTGCAGCCCCTTCCCGAAGCCGCCATGCCGCTCCGTCCAGACCTGCGCCCGAGTTTCGAGTTCGGCTGGCAGGATCAAACCGGTCACGCAACCGACAGCCTTATCCTCCTCCATCGGCGCCGCCATCGCTTCGACCCAATGTCGGTCGAGCACGACGTCATCATCGGTAAAGAGAACGATGTCGCTGGACACGTAGCGCAGGCCAGTATTGTGTGCCCGTCCGAGCCCCGGGGTTGGCTCGAGCACATAGTGCACCCGTCCGCGGTAATGTGCCGAAATCAGATCCAATGTCGCCTTCGAGGCCGGAGCGTTGTCTACAACGTGCACCTCATCGGGGGCGCGGGTCTGATCAAACAGCGACGCGAGGCAGCGATCCAGGCTCTCTGCGCGATCACGCGTTGCAATCACCACCGCCACTCTTTCACGCGCAGGCGCACGGTTGGAGTTAACTGAAGGCAAGGACCGCACGGAGCCGATCTCCGCGAGCAAGTCTGCAGGCGCAATCATGGGGCCAGAATGCTGCAACTCGACGAGTGCGAGCGGCTGCGCGCCAGAGCGGATCAAACAGAAAACGCCGCCATAGGGCACATCGCCGCTCGGCCTGGTAAGGTCGATCGCCGGAAGTGGCTTGGTATGGTCTATGTCTACGATCTTAATTGGGCGGAAAGGACTTGAGCGTCTGGAGAATTTTGCGGCAAGATAGGCTGCCGTCGTAAACATAAGCCCCGCGACGATTGTGAACGCACGCATTGGCCCCGAAGGGTCAAGTCGCGTCACCATATCCATTAAGCCGCGAAAGACGCCAGCCGGCAAGGTGCGGGTAACATAGGCACGCTCGGCACCAAGCTTGTCGCCCGCCCCTGCGGTTTCGACCACAGCACTTTTCGAGCGTCCCTCAGCCTGGCATCGTCTGCGGAAGTAGGCCCACCGCGTCCGTTCTCTGGTAACGTGGTGATGAACCACGGCTAGCGGATCGTAGAGAATGACTGCTGCCGGGAAGTGCCGGCGGGCGCGAATGCAAAGCTCTGTTTCCTCGCACCCGGCGGCATCCTGGCCACTGCGACCGAGACCCTCGCGAAAGCCGCCCACGGCATCGAAGACGGTCCGTCGGAACGACATGTTGCAGCCAATCGGATTGCGAACCGGGCTCAGCCTGTTCGGCAGGCCCTTGTAACTGCAGCCGACCACCCACTGGAATTCTTCTGGAAACCAGCGCGGTCGCTGATCTGGCCAAAGTGGCAGCACCTTGCCACCGACGCCGATAATGTTTGGATCCACAAAGTGCAGCGCGAGCCGTTGCAGCCAGTCGGCTTCGGCGACAGCGTCGTCGTCAAGAAACGCAACGATATCGCAGGGCGCGGCGGCACGCACGCCGGTGTTTCGCGCACCCGAGAGGCCTCGCGCCCCGTCATTGGCGATCACCTCGACACCTGGGTAAGAGGTCCGCATCTCCCGCAGCAGGTCGTCGTTGTGGTCGATGACGACGACGAGCCGATCAGGTTTGCCGTCTTGTTTCAATACCGAGTTAATAGCGTCGCCCAGTTGTAGGCGGCGCTCATCGCAGTAAGCGCAGATCACAACCGCAATCGAAGACATGGCAGGCCTCAACCTGCCCGCTGCGTACGGTTTCTGACCATGGCACCGGCGCGACTGCGTTGACTGAGGCCCAGCCGAGCAATTGTCTTCAGGACGCGCCAGCCATCGGGAATCGTGCGTAGATTGCTGACGCCGTGGATCCGCGCATATTCCCGGCTCGGAAGCTCCGCTATGGCGAGGCCTGCTTGTAGCGCGCGGATATTCATTTGCGTTTCGATCTCGAAACCGGTCGCGGACTCGACCCGCAAATGGGGTAAAACGTCACGCCAGAAGGCGTTGTAACCGTAGCAAAGATCGCTGTAGCGACCGCCGAAGCGCAGACGCACCAATTGCAGCAGGCCCCAGTTTCCAAGACGTCGGTACCATTCCATGTCACGCGTATCGCCGCCTTGGAGAAACCGCGAACCCTTTACGAAATCGGCGCCTGCAAGCAATGCACCCACAAAACCAGTCATCTCTTCGGGGTCAGCGGAACCATCCGCGTCAAGGGTGATGAGGATGTCTCCGCGGGCCGCGGCGAAACCAGCAGCAAGCGCCACCCCTTTTCCAAGGCGCGGCTGCTCTATTACGACGATATCGGGCATAAGTTCGCGCGCAACGGCGACGGTGCCATCGGTAGAGTTTCCGTCGACAAGGATGACCTCGTCTATCCAGGCGGGTATGCGTGGCAGGACATGCGGTAGGTTTTTTGCCTCATTTACCGTAGGGACGATGACACTGACCCTCGGGACAACGATGGCCCTGTCCATGGTGGACGGGCGGAGGGCTGCTCTTAATGAATTGTGAAAATGCTCACCCATCTTATTCAAAATCCTCCAACCAAAAAAAAAGAAAATTGAAAACAATAAGCGTTCATCCCCGGTCATGCAGATGGCCGCGGAAGAGAAAAGTGTGTATTACTTGTACATATTCAGTTTTATTACAATATTCTAACTTTGTAAACTACCGCGTGAATTTCTTGAAAAAGAGCACTTTATAGTAGAAGCCGTTATTTTCTTTGGTTTATTCCAAGATAGGCTCGATGGTACCGTTTTATTGCAGAAATATGTCACAGTATAATGGATGGAATAGTTCCGTTCACAAAAAAATTTAGGAAACAAATTCTCTATCGGACGTAATTTCTCCGGCATCGTTATATTTATACCCTTTATTTTTCTCTGGAAAATAAGATATTTTCCGAATTTCAATACATAAACCTCAATATAAGCAACTCCTTAAATGAGAGAATTCGCCGGAGATCCATAACGAGCGGAGCCACACTGTGAGCGCATATGGCTGACTGCTATCCACACACGTTGTCGTGACCAGAGCGCCTCGTCGCCGCGTCAGTTAAAGAACAGCTCGCCCTCGGATATCCTGGTTTGTGTGCCGTAGAAGCACAACTTAGCGCCGCGCAAAGCTGAGCGCAGTCGAATCTAACCGATTGAATTTGCCTAGTTATGAGGGATAACGGAGGGTTGCGACCCACGAAGGTTGCAAGATCGATGGCTTATCAAGCGGGAATCGCGTATATTTGCAGCGCGAGGCATGATGCAGATTACCGTGCAATCAAAGGTAAGCGAGGCTGATGCAGTCGGAAGAACATATCGCCAAGGCACCGACAACGGACCCAGTCAAGCGGTGGATGAAGCTCATGGAAGAGTGGAACGCTCTGATTGCGGACTTGAGGGAATTGCGACGTTCCATCGCAACAGCCGCGAGCGCGGATAACGCTACCTTAATCCAGGCCGAGGCGGCGCTCGTCGCCAAAGGCCAGGCGCTTAAGGAAGAGATTGACGCTGTTCTCGGCGAGGCCGCCAGTCAACGCCAGCCAGTCAACGGCCCACTGATTGTCGGAACCCTTATTCCGACGCCCAAAGGCGAGCAATAGCACACGTTCAGCCTAACGCATGCCGTGTCAAGCTAAGAAGCTAACGAGCCTGAGAGCCGCCAACACTGCAAATATCAATAGGCAGCCACCTGTGCACCATATTAGTGGGCGCAACCGGGATCGCGGCAAGCCAGTCTGTGCGCCCATCTGAACAAAGAATAGACCTGCGATCGCGGCGAGGCCACTTCCAACGTCGAGCGGGTTCGTATGGCGTAGCGTCTCGAGATTTGCAGGCGCTTCGCGGATCCTGACATCGATCGGGACCATTCCGTCTTCGTCTTTACCTATGGCAATCCTTACAGACTTCACAGTACCAAGGGCCTCAATATTGTGACGTAGCTGTTCGACAGCTGCGGCGCTGTAGCGGTCGCCGGAACGAAAGGGAACGAGGCGCTGGAGTTCGGATTGCATGCGAAGACCGCCACTAAATCGAACCTCACCGAAACGGTTGCGGGGGCCCAAGTCGAGATCAATGACAGCAGTCGCGACACCCTCGCCCTTACGGACCCAATCCGTTGCCCGTCGCCGTGCGTGCGCGAAATCTTGGGCGGTGACGATTTGGAGGATACGCCGAGTGAACTTATCAACGACGAATGTCGTCGCGGGCTGCCCGACAAACTCATCAATGATCGCGGCGAGCCGATCGAGGACCTCACGGTCCAGTTCCGATGGACGAATGCCCTTGAGTTCAACGGACGTCACCCTGTAGATATCACCAAGCTTGGGGTGGAGAACTATTTGCCCTTTCTGATCCTCCTCGGATACCTCCGCGTCCAAATAGCCAAAGCCGGCGATCACGCCCTTGAGCCGGGCCTTTTCGGTCGCGAGCGCCTCCTTTCGTTCGGCCGGCGAAGCGCCGGCGTCTAACAGAAGCGGCAATTGGTAAGCCTGCTCAAGTGCCCGCGCGAGATACGGTAAGGAAATTTCCTGCGTGTCGAGTACCACCGATTGGGCTGACGCCGGTAAGACCGCAAACATCCAGACGGCGCCAGCGGTAAGGAACCTTGTGACGCACCAGTTCATCTTTTTGAGCTTCTGTTTCGCCGTTAATATTCGGTTTTGCGATCGATGCGGCATTTGCTGGCTCCAAACATAACCTGCCAGTGTGCTGTCCTATATTAGTAAAGCACAAAATTGTGAAGATGCACGCCCCCTAAGAGATCATTCTCGGGCATTTCATTTCCTGCTTATTCGTCCTATGCTTGTGAAACGCATCGATGAACGACCATGGGGAAGCGCTGGATCGGCTGTATGAGTTTGGAGACGGCATCAACGCAACCGATCGGCCCCAACGCCTTTGGTCACCTCATCCAATCAAGTGGGCCGGCCTCAGATGCCGTTTGGCTTGACCTCTCTGAAAGTGACCCGACCGCGCTCGTCAGCCAATCGCACCAATGGGCACAAGCCGTCACCGCCAGCGGCAACTACCAACGCAGCCCGCAGTACTTCCATTTCGCCGACGGTTCCCAAGCGGTATTGCCCCTATTTACCAAGGGTGTCGCCTCATTGCGTTACGCTTGGTCGCCACCGCCGGCCTGGGGGTTCGGTGGCCTGCTTTCTGACGAGGGAATTTCACCTGACAAGTTGCGTTGCGTTCTCGCTCATCTTGAGACGTTGCCCTATGTCGGACTTAAAATCCGACCAAACCCTCTTTTAGCGAATATCTGGGCTGAGGCTGCCCGCCCCGGCTGGGCGACCATTCCCCGTCTGGCGCATGTCGTTGACTTGGCCGGAGGGACTGAGGTTGTACGGGCGCGCTTTCGCTCTAATGCTGGAACCAACATCCGACGCGCCCAAAAATGTGGCGTTGAGGTGGAAGCAGGTAACAGCGCTCGACTGATCGATGAGTTTCACAGCCTGCTCGAACTTTCGTTGTTGCGTTGGGCGCGCAAGCAGCATGAACCTGCAGTACTTGCACGCTTCCGTGGGTTGCGCCGTGATCCACGTTCAAAGTTCGCCGAAATGGCGAGCCATCTCGGCGAGGCTTTTCGGCTCTATGTGGCGCGCATCAACGGCCGGCCCGTTGCCGCAATATTAGTGCTCATGCATCACCAAGCCCATTACACGCGCGGCGCGATCGATGAGGAGCTCGCGGGCGAAAGCCGCGCCACATACCTGCTTCAAGCCCGGGCAATCGAAGACGCCTGCCGGCTCGGCAGTACACATTATCATATGGGCGAGACCGGCAATTCCGCTTCGCTCGCCCAATTCAAATCTCGCTTCGGCGCGGTCGCCATCCCCTATGCGGAATACCGCTATGAGCGACTTCCCCTCGCAAGCCTCGACAGTTTCGCCCGAAGTACAGTCAAACGCGTGGTGGGGTTTCGTGATGCATCTTAGGCAATCGATCACCCTCACCGCCATACTCCTGTCTCTCTGTCTCGCAACATCGTCGGCGCGTGCTGACGGACCGGTTCCGATCGCTGCCAAAGGTTCGTGGCGGCTGATCTTTGAAGATAACTTCGACGGACCCGAACTTGACCGGGAAAAGTGGACCACCTGTTATTGGTGGAACAAGGACGGCTGTACCAATCTCGGCAATGCCGAATTGCAATGGTACCGACCAGAAAACGTCACTATGTCCGAAGGACTTTTGCGGCTCACTGCTCGACGACAAAAGGCCAAGGGCATCGAAGACCGGACTTTCGACTACACTTCCGGCATCGTCACCACGGGGCGCGACTACGACGAACTGCCTCGTCCCTCGCGTGTTCGGTTCCGTTACGGCCACGTTGAAGTCAAGGCAAAAGTTCCTGCGGGCACGGGGCTCTGGGCCGCGATATGGCTTCTGCCGGAGACACGCAAATCCCGTCCGGAAATCGATATTATGGAGGTTCTTGGCGATTCATCCTCCACGTTGCGAATGCACTATCATTACCTTGACGCGGCCTCTGAGAAGAAGAGCGTCGGGAAGGACGTCGAGACATCAGACTTGACGGCGAACTGGCACATCTACAGTCTGACCTGGGACGCGGACAAGATCATTTGGTACCTCGACGGCAAGGAGGTCTGGCGACACGCGGACGTCCCGACGATATCCAGTGAAGAGATGTACCTGCTCCTCAATCTGGCTGTTGGCGGTGAGTGGGCGGGGGCTCCATCGAAGACTACGAAATTTCCCTCCGCATACCTCGTCGACTACGTACGTATCTGGCAGCGGGACGACGGCTGATGTTGCAGCGTAACAACCACGACCACGTCAACTTCATGGCCCGAGTCTCGGGGGCCTATCCAGCGTTGGCTGCGCTTGCCCACTCGTCACTCCTAAAAAACGGCTACGCGCTAATCGCGAGCGCCGGGCTCACTTCGGTGCTCGGACTCGCCTTCTGGGGCCTGGCTTCCCGCTTTTACTCCCCCGAACAAGTCGGGCTTGGGGCAGCACTCATCTCTACCATGCTGGCGCTTGGAAACATCTCGCAGCTCAACATGGGCAACTTTCTGAACCGCTATCTACCTGCGACCGCGAAGGAGGGCGTCCGGCGTCTGGTGCTTTGGGCCTATGCATTAGCCGCCATTGCGGCGGCTTTTCTTTCCACGCTCGCCATCATTTTCATCTCCCGTATCACACCCGAATTGGGTTTCCTGCGAGAGCAGCCCATCTCAGCCGCAGCCTTCGTGGTCGCAACGGTCGCCTGGACCCTCTTTGCCCTACAGGATAGCGTGTTAGCGGGTTTGCGGCGCGCGACGGTCGTGCCTATTGAAAACGCCATATTCGCCGTTGCCAAGCTTTTGTTGCTTACACTATTTGCAGGCTCCTCCATTCTCGGTGCTGGCCTCTATGCGGCGTGGATCTTGCCGCTGCCACTCTTGTTGGCCGGCATTAATTGGCTGATTTTTATCCGTTTTCTTCCGAAACACCGCATCAACGGCGAGTCCCAGAGAGCTGACCGCAGAGCGCTCACTCGATATTTTGGGTGGGACTATCTGGGTACGCTCGCCTCAATGACGGCAATGGGCATCGCGCCTCTCGTCGTCCTGCATTATGGCGGCTCGGCCAATCTGGCTGTCTATTATATCAGCTGGGAAATCGTCTACGGGGTCTATTTGATCAGCCGTTCGATGGGCGTCTCCCTCTTGGCAGAAATCGCGTTCGATAAGTCGAAATTGCATCGGCTCGCCGTAGATGCCTTGCTCTACACGATCGCGCCATTGGCAGCTGTTGTGTTGGTGTTGATCATAGGCGCGCCACTTCTGTTGACGGTGCTCGGTATCGATGTCTCGTTTACAAATTCGACGCTGCTGCGCCTACTCGCTATATCCTGCCTGCCTTGGAGCCTCGTCACGCTCGTTCTCGCCGTCCACCGTGCGACGGGTCGGACACAAGTCGTTGCACTGGCACAAGTCGTAACGTTAGTCGTAGTGCTTGGTCTTGGCACTCCGCTTGTCGCAGCCTATGGCGCTCTAGGGATGGCGGCCGCGTGGCTGATCGCCCACAGCTTAACGGCGGTCGGCCTGTTAGGCGACCTGTCGCGCCGTCTCGGACCGTCCGGTCGGATCGATCTTACATTGCGTTTGTTATCGTCGCTGGCGCGGATCTGGAGCAATGTCGCACCGCGGCGGCATTCAGCGCCGCCACTCGAGGCGTCAATTGCGAGCTTCTGTGCCGCCACCGGGCTTGCCATGCCAGCTGTGCAGTCCGTGCGGGAATTTTACCGTGAAAGCGACGTACGAACAGGCATGTTCCGGACGGATGACGCTGCGAACGAACTCCTCGTCTTCAAGGCATCGACCTCGCCAGAAGGGCACCGAGCAGTTACCCGCCACATCGAACGCAGCCGTGAGCTCGCCACCAATCCCGCGTTCCGACACCTTGATTTTGCGGTTTCAACGATTATCGCGAGTTCTGTTGACCCATCAGGAGCGAAGCTCGCGGAGCGCGCGTTGCCGGGTGCCGACGGTCGTTCGGTTTTTGCCAAGTCTGAACAGTACCTTTCCGCACTCACCCAAGCGATAGACGCCATCCACATAATGCACTCGCGCACAGGAACAAAAGGGGTAATCAACCAGGATTGGCTGGAAAGCTGGCTCTATTATGGATCCGATATTGTATGCGCATCGCAATCGCATTTGCTCGGCCCGGCGTCGCGCGCAGAGGCACTTGCTGTCTTTCAGGCGCAGCAACGCGAGTTCTGGAGCGGTCGTTCGTTGTCTCTCAGTCTCGGCCATGGGGATTTCGCCCCCGGAAACTTACTTTTCACGTCCGGCCCAGATGAAGCTGATGTCCGCCTGAGTGCAATTATTGACTGGGAGACGGCCACCCAGGATACCCCGCCCGGCCTTGATGTCATCTTCCTGTTGCTGACCGCGCGCGCATTGCGCAGCGGCGAAGACCTGGGTTTCGTTGTACGCCGCTTTTTGGAAGTGCCGCAATTGTCACCCGAGGAGGTGAAGGCCATGGCACCAATGCGTGCCACACTTGAGGAGAGCTACGGTGCACTTACGGACCCCGCCGTGTTGCGCGCGCTTTGCGGGTTGGCGTGGTGGCACCACATTGCGACCAATTTGACCAAATCGTCTTGTTTTGCTGATAAGGCGCTATGGCTGGCGGTCAACATCGACCTCGTCCTGGCCTGGTACGGCGGTAAGGTGAACGCGGCACCTCACATACTTGCGATCGGCTGCCTCCGCAGACAAAAGCGCAAGACAAGCGCGACGTCGTCCTACCCCATTCCTGCCGGCTCCACGAAGAGGGGGTAACAGGTAATGACCGTTCTTGCCCGCGTCGAAGACATGCCATTGAACACAGGCGCTGACACAGTCTCCAAGCGATATGGCGTAGCCCTGGCCGCTATACTCTTTGCGACGCTCCTCCTTTGGGCGATATCGTTGCCTGCGATCGAGCCCGATCGGATGACCGACGTCGGCTTGGTTTCGGTTTTGCCCAGGAGCTTCTTTCTGTCACTGGCGTTGCTAGCAGCAGGTTTTGCCTGGCTGGTATGTGCTGGGCGTACCGCTGGCCCCTTACCCGTCTTCTATCTGATCGCGCTCGTCATCGTCCTTCACGCGACCCCGCCGATCGTTTACGGAACATTGCGCTATTCCTGGGCCTGGAAGCACCTCGGCGTCGTCGACTACATCCAACGTTATGGAGCCGTTGACCGAAATGCATCTTTCCTCGCGGCCTATCACAATTGGCCCGGGCTGTTCGCGGCGACGGCTTGGTTGGCCGACCGCTTCGGCTTGAGATCGGTCGATCTCGCACCAATCGTAAGCTTCACCCCGCCGGTCCTCACGCTCGGGCTTGTCGGGGCGTTTCTGGGAATTGCCAAACGCCTGTCCGCAGATCGCCGCCTACAACTGACGGCCTGTTGGCTATTCGTAGTCGCCAACTGGGTCGGCCAGGACTATTTTTCGCCGCAAGGCGTTACATATCTTTGTTACCTCATTCTCATAGGCCTATTTCTTGGCCCCTTGCGCAAACGCGAAACGACTTGGGCGGCGCGACGACCTGGTTTTCTGTATGTGCTCGGCCCTGTCTCACGCCCCATCGGGCTACCTTCCTGGACGGGCAGCCGCTTTGTGCGTACCTTCTCCGCGTTGCTGGCGATGGTGCTCATTTGCGTGGTCGTGGTCACGCATCAGCTGACGCCTCTCATGATCATCCTCGCGGCGGTATCGCTGACCCTCCTCGGATGGCTTTCGCCCGCCTATCTGGTGTTTGCTATCGTCGCTGAAATTGGATGGCTTCTCTGGCCAGCGGCCCCCTTTGTCTACGAGCAAATTTTGAGCGAACTGGCCAGCATGGGTACGCTGTCAGAAGCCACCAGCAAGCTCGCGAATGTGGCCGACGTGAGTGCCGAACGTGCATGGGTGGTTTTGTTCGGGCGCGCGCTTTCGGCAGGCGTCATAGTCCTTGCGCTCCTCGGCGGTTTGCGTCGGCTCTTAAATGGCCACTGGGACCTCACCGCCGCCGCACTCTTGCTCTCACCAATGCCGCTGATAGCGGTTGCGTATGGCGGAGAGTCGATATTTCGCGTTTACCTCTTTGCGTCGCCCTTCCTTGCCTTCTTCGCTGCCGCCGCGTTCTTTCCATCGACGCGGGCGGGAAAGCCGGCCTATGTCTTCCTGCCGCTTGCTATCGTGCTTCTTTTTTCGACCATCGGTTTCCTATTCGCAAACAATGGCAAGGACCGCGAATACCGCTTTGCGCAAGATGAGGTCGCCGTGGCCGAATGGCTCTATCGCACAGCTCCGGAGGGCACACTCCTCATCGAAGGTTCGCGTAGTTACCCGTCGCAGTTCATGAACTACGAGAATTTCTACTATTTGGCGATTTCGTTGGAAGCGAAGTCAACGCGAGAAGAGATTGCCGCCGACCCATCAGGTGTCTTTTTGCGGTGGATGGATAGTCCCCAATGGCGTGACGCCTACGTGATTCTCACGCGCAGCCAGAAAGCTTCTCTCGAAGCCAACGGGCAGTTGCGGCCGGGCGACTTCGACCACATCGAACGGGACCTGCTGACCTCGCCTCGCTTTAAGCTGGTGCGGGCATCGACCAATGCGAAAGTATTTCGCTTACTGCCCGCGACTGCGGACGGCAGCGCCCGCGACAATCGGTACCATTGAGCGGAGCTCAACCAACATCAGAAAGGTGTGTCGCATCGGAGCGCACATTGGTGTGGTCATGCGTGGGGGCCGCAACAAGGCCTTTCAGGCTATTGCCGCCCTTGCGTAAGCAACTGTGCCAGTCCAGTGCGAAGATCCGTGCGGCATCGATGGTCGAGCTCTGCCTGGAGCGCTTGGGTGCACCCTTGAGAACGCCTGACTTCGCCGAGCAGTCCGTCCACGTAACTGATTGCACATTGAGACTTGGTTTCTTCGATCATGATCCGCGCGAGCTCATTGATCGATGTCTCGACACCGCTGCAAACATTTAAGATCCGAGCACGGTCCGGAATCCGCTCCGCTGATCGGATAAGCGCCTCGACGACATCGGCGACGTAAACGAAATCACGGGTCTGCTTGCCATCGCCGTAGATCACGATGTCCTCGTTGTTTCCCAGCCGCTGCGCAAATTTGGTGATCACGCCGGAATAGGGTGACTGCGGATCCTGGCCCGGTCCAAAGACGTTGAAGAAGCGAAGGCCCGTCGTCGAGAGACCATAGACTTCGTAGGCCGCTCGGGCGTGCAATTCGCACGAAAGCTTGTCGGCGCCGTAGGGCGAAAGCGGAACGCACTTGCCTTCCTCCGAGAGCGGCAGGTTCTGGCTCGCGCCGTAAACGGCGGCTGAGGAGGCGTAGACTACTGTTCGCTTGGTGCCAGACTTCGCAATTTCCTCAACCAGATTTAGGAACCCGGTGATGTTGATTGCGTGAGAATGCGTCAGCTCTCGATTGCATTTTTCGACGGAAGCGACGGCGGCCAGGTGAATGCAGGCATCGACACCGGAAAGCGCACCGCGAACGACCTCTTTATCCAGAATAGAACCGTTAATAAACGTGGCTGCCTTCGGCACATTGTCACGCTTTCCTGAACTGAGGTCATCCAGCACCACAACCTCTCGGCCAGTTTCCAGCAATCGCCGCGCCAGATGCGCACCGATGAACCCTGCCCCCCCGGTAACCAAGATCGTTTTCAACCCGTTTCCCCCATGACATTTGGTCTCGGCGAAAGTTGTCGCGGCAATTAGCCAACCAGAACGCGCAAATGAGTTGAGAACGAAACCAATATTTGCTGGCTCTGGGCCACCACCGACGCTCTCAGCGTCTCTATTCAATCCTCCATTTTCGCTGCCCAGCAGTCAAGTCACCGATGCCCCCACACCTTGCTACTCGCGTCCTGGTCGCGGGCGTCGAGAGCGGGTTCTCCGTCAATATGTACGCATCGCGACGCCATGCGAAGCGCTAAATCCTGGCTGCCAAAACTTGGGGCCGTTCCTGGTCGTAAACTAGTTGTGGGTCTACTCCGTGCCGGGGGGGCGCGCGAATGTAGTCTGCGCCCTCTTTCCTTAAATTAAAACATACGTAATATATATCACGCGGAAGTTTGTACGGCCGATGTGAATTATGGGTTTTAGCTTCTTTGCGGACCGACGCTTAAGTGTCGGATTCCACGCGATTTATTTGCATAAAATGATTTTCTTGTTCTTGCGTGTCCACTCTTCTTGCGTATTGGGCCAATGCAACACACTTACGACAACCGGATCGCACCCACGATTTGCTATCGCGTCACAAGCCCCGCACCGCGTGACGCGTGGAGGCAATTGATGAACCATGACCCCGAGGCGATGCCTTATCAATCGCCAGAGTGGAACAATGCAATCTGCGCTGAGGGCAGGCTCAGGGACATCAGCCGCTACTACCAGTTCGAAGACGGGTGCCAGATCCTAGTTCCGCTCGTGACCGTGACGGCCATTGGTCCCGTGGACCTTGTTGCGGGGTCGTATCCCGATGGTTGCGGTATGGGCGGGGCTGTCTGCTGCGAGAACACGACCAACCGCCACCTCAGGGAAGTCCTGAAGGATCTCATGGCTTTGCGTTTCCTCAGCATTCGGATCAGGCCCAACCCATTACAGGGAAAACGATGGGCCGAAGCGGCGGCCGGCCTAGGTCTGATTACGAAACCGCGACGCGCGCACGTTATCGATCTCAAGGATGGTTTCGATCACGTCTACAGCAAGCTCTTCACCAAGGCGACAAGGGTCAGTATCCGCAAGGCCGAGAGGGAGGCCGTTGTCGTTAAGAGCAGCAGCAGCGGCGAGTTGATCCCGTTGCTCCACAGCTTGCTTGAGACGTCCGTCAAGAGATGGGCCGAACAGCACAACGAACCGCACTGGCTGGCGAAGTTTCGCTTTGGGAGACGGGATCCCATCAAAAAGCTCTATCGGATTCAGGAGGCGCTCGGAACATCCTGCAAGGTGTGGGCAGCATGGGTGAACGGACAACCCGTTGCAGCGTCCCTGGTCTTGATGGGGAAGAATGTGAACGACGCACGCGGCGCAATCGACCGGGTTGCATTGGGTACGTCGCGCGCCAACGATCTCCTTCAAAAGCTCTCCATCGAAGATGCGTGCCGGGCGGGCTGCCGTTTCTATCACCTTGGCGAGAGCGGCAATTCGGCCTCACTTTCACATTTCAAGGAGCGCTTTGGCGCGACACACTACGACTACTCCGAGATATTCATCGAGCGATTCCCGATTTCCCGAGCCGAATACCTGCTTAAATCAGGCGTCAAGCGAGCGATCGGCTTCAAGGACTGAATCCGCGTTCGTCCCGTTCACCGCGCCCCGCCCATTTAACGAGAATGTGCCGGGGGCCGTTAAACGGGGCACAAGTTTGCGTCACTTATACGCATTGAATCGCCGCGAGCGCACCAACAAATCGGCATTTGATCTCGGCAAGCCGGAAATGGATGCCAAATGGAAGGCCCGGATGGCTCCCGAGGAGCTGCCCACCCGCGCAACTGTCGGCGTTGCCGATCTTGGCGGCGACACGCTGATCGCAGTCGTCGTCGGCGTTCAAGTGACGCCTCGGTCGTAACGGCACTCTGCGGGGCCGCCGCGTCCCGCAGAGTGCTCTACTTTCATTTGCACACACGCCACTTCGCAGGCCCCGATTTGTCAGCTTGCTCCCGGGCCTCGCGCGAGTGTCGAGGCCATCGTCCTTGGTGTATCAGCAACCAATTGCGCGTGCCCATCCGGCCGCGCGCCGCGCCGCTTCCGTCAACACGGGCTTTGGTGCCTTGTACCATTCCTCTTCAGGAAGGTTGCGCCTATCACGAACGAAGTCGATCGCGGCCTCCAGGGTTGGGAACTGCTCAGGTAGTGTAAGATGCAGAAACAGCGACACGACGGCTACGGACCGCGAACGGCCGCCGCGGCAATTGACGAGAACCCCACCGCGCTCGCGCCTTGGGTAGGACGGCTTTTCCGGCAGGATCTGCTCCAGCGCAGCGCGTAGGATATAGTACGCTGCCAACATCTGGGTATCCGGATTCCCGTCCCCGTCGATCAGCCCGACCTTGTAGTAACGGATCTCACCTGGACCATGGACACTGTTGCGATGATCCGAGACGAGTTGCGGTTGGCGGACGAAATTGAAATCCAGGTTGACCGCGCAGTTGACGACGGCGGTAATGCCATTGCTGCGCAGGAGATCGAGATCGCTCGCCCCCTCCTTGCCCGCGATGAAGATGTCGACCCCATAGGCCGGATGCTTGGCGTATATGAGGCTGAGCTTTGGCAACACGCTGCTGGTCTTTTCGGTTGTTGGGGTGTCGGTCGCGCTAATTTGCATGATTTCCTCATAGGCAGTCATGGTGCGAGGACTTTAGCAACACGGCCATCCGAAATGGCCATGGCGACACGGTTCAAGGTCGGATAATCCGCGCCGGCGCCGTATGCCACGTAACCCGGGCACAGATAATCGGGGGAACCGGCCGGCACCTTGCCGAGGGTCAGAGGCACATAGCGGCCGCCGGCGTTCTTCAGGATCAGCGTGGCGGCTGCCACGTCCCATGCATTGACACCGAAGCCGGCGGCGGCATCGGCGAAGCCCGCGGCCACATGCGCGATGCTGAGCGCGGCGCTACCGGGCCTTCGCGACGTCGAGAAGGTCTCGACCAGATCGCCGAAGCGGCGAAGCGCGACATCCTGCCCATCGAGGCGAAAGTCCCTGGAAACGGGATATCCTGTGATCAAGGTCGCACGGTTTTCATCGCTGACCGACTTTGAGACGATGACGTGCCCATTCAAATAGGAGCGCTCGAGATCACTCGCGAAGAGCATGTCGGCGACCGGGTCGTAGACGACCCCTGCCACGACGGCCCCGGCTTCGACCGCGGCGATCGACACGCACCAGAAAGCAAGCCCTCTGGCGAAATTGGCCGTTCCGTCGATCGGGTCGACATACCACTGGATGTCACCCTTGCCGATCTGGCCTCCTTCCTCGCCAAGCATGGTGGAGTTCGGTTCGTTCGCGAAGATGACGTCGCGGATCAACGCCTCGGCATTCCTGTCATGTATCGTCACGATATCGTGCAGGTCGCGCTTGTAATCGACCGCCATTTCGGCCCGAAAGGCGGCAATCAGCGACGGTCCGACGGCGCGGGCAGCGCCCTCGGCAATCTTCATCAGATGACGCGAGCGGCCAAATCGGCCCGCATCGTCCGATCGGCTCTGGCTTGCCTGCGGATAGGCGTTGTCCATGCTCTTTTTCCGTTCATTCAGAAACGGCCGGCGCGACCCGCATTCGTGAGGCCGCGCCGAGCCCAAGTTTCTATTTGCCGTAGTTCACTCGCCAGAAGTCCTGCCATTCCTCGCGCCGGTCGAAATCCTCAAGACCCGTTGCGGCATCGTAGGGGAATAGGCGGTCCGCCACTTCCATGATCCCCGACGGCTCGTCCGCCGGCATCTTGATATCGGAGTTGGTCGGCAGCTTGCCGTCCTTCATCTGCGGCGCAATCCCCTCTTCCGTCAGCACGTAATGGATGAAGAGCCTTGCGGCGTTCGGGCTTGCGGTCTTTGCCGCGACCAGGCCGAGCTTGGTGTAGGTCCAACCGACCCATGGCTGGAGTTCCGTACACAGCCCGAGCTTATAGCCCTTGCCTTCATTGTCGCGGAACTTGGCCGAACTCAGGAGCCCGAAGAAGGGCTCCTTCTGGCCGGCGGCGCCAACCGCTTCAGCCACCGGGTCGTCGCCATCCGTGACGAGCGGTCCGTTCTGCGCGAGCGCCTTGATCCATGCCGCCGCGGCGCTCTTTTCACCCGTCTCCAAGTCCCTGCCAGAATGGACCTTGTAGGCCTCCGCGACCTTGGCGTCGGCGTGTCTCTCCAACTGGTTGAACCAGTCGGTATAGGTACTCTTGGTCAGGGGATCGACGAGCGCGATCTTGCCTTTCCATTTCGCCTCCGTCAGTTCCCAGATGTTGCTGATGGGGCATTTGTCATAGACCTCGGTGTTATAGGCCCAGACATTGGCATTGGTCGAAATCGCCAGAGGGCTCTGGAAGGCCGCCGGTATTTTTTCCTTCATATCACCGGGCAGATAGCTTTCGACAAAGCCCTGCGGCAGAAGCTGCGCCAGCGCGGCGGGTGCATCGGTGATCAGCGCGACGTCGCCCTGGACATTGCCGGCCTGCGCCTCCCGGATGATCATCTCCAGTTGGCTGTTTGCCGACACTTTCACGCCCGTTGCCTTGACCCCGTATTTTGCGGTGAAGGCCTCGGCCATTTCGACGATCTTGCCTGTACTGTCATAGACGTTGATCGGTTTTTCCTTCTTCGCAGCCTCGACCAACGCTTCGAGATCGAAGGCTTCTTCGGCGCGCGCCTCAACTGCGACGGCGGTCGCAAGGGCGGCAAACGCCACCCCCATTGCAAGAAACTTGCTGTTGCCTTTTTTCATGGCTTCCCCTCCCAAGGAGACCGTTTCAAATTCACGAAGCTATTTCTGGTAGTTGATCCGCCAGAGGTCTTGCCAGGTTTCGCGCTTTTGGAGATCGTCATCGGCCGTCGCAGCATCAAAGACCATCAGTTCACCGAGGTGTTTGGAGACGCCGGAAGGCTCGTCCGCAGGCAGGGCAATCGTCCTGTTGCCGGAGACCTTTCCGTCAATGGTCTGCGGCGCGATCCCCTCGGCGGTCATGAGATACCGAACAAAAAGCTTCGCCGCGTTCGGGCTCTTCGTCTGGGCGGCGATCAAGCCAAAGCCGGGATAAAGGAAGCCCGTGAACGGCTCGACTCCGGCACAAATACCGAGCTTCAGTCCCTTGGTGACATTCTCCCGGTACTTTGCAGTCGAGGTAATCGCAAAGAACGGCTCGGCCTGGCCGGGCGCACCTGCGGCCTCGGCCACGGTTGATGAATCGGCGAGCAGCGGCCCATTTGCGGCGAATGCCTTGACCCAAGCGACCGTTGCGCTCTCGCCTTGCTTATCGAGCGTCTTGCCGTAGTGCGCCTCATAGGCGCGCGCAACGTCGTTGTCGCGATGAGCAGCGATCTGATTGAACCAATCCGCATAGAGCGGCTTGTCGAACAGATCGAGCATCGCGACCTTCCCCTTCCATTCCGGCTCGGTCAGTTGCCAGATGTTGGTAATGGGGCATTTCTCGTACTTCTCCGTGTTGTAGGTCCATACGTGCGGATCGGAGACGACCACCAACGGGTTGCGCGACGTCTCGGCAATGTCACCCGCAAGATCGGGCGGCGTCCAGCTCGTGGCGATGCCCTCGGGAAGAATCTGCCCAACTGCGGAAGCAACATCCATGGCGAGGCTGACATCGCCGACGGCGTTGCCCGCCTGATGCTCGCGGATCATGAGTTCGACCTGCGTCGCCTCATTCACCTTCTTGCCATTTGCTTCAATTCCGTATTTTTCGGTGAAGTCTTTGACAGTATCGACGATTTTGCCGGTCACGGCATAGACTGTGATCGGCGGTTCTTTCTTTGCCGCCGCGATCGTCGCTTCAAGATCGAAGATTTCCTCGCCCTTGGCTGCGGAAGCGAAGGATATAACGGCCGCCATACCCAAGGCGGTAACGGACACAACCGCTCCGAGCCGACGGGGCTCCATGATTTGAGTGCTCATAAAATTATCCTCGGATCTCGCTTCACTTCTGGTAGTTGATGCGCCAGAGGTCCTGCCAGGTTTCGCGCGCGTCCCAGTCGTCGAGGCTGGTCGACATCTCATAAGGCATGACCTGGTCGAGGACGGCGCCGATGCCGGACGGTTCGTCAGCAGGCAGCGAGACATCCTTGTTCGTCGACATCTTCCCGTCTTCGGCCTGCGGGGCGATGCCTTCGGCGGTCATCACATAGTGGATGAAGAGCTTCGAGGCGTTCGGGCTGTTGGTGCCCTTTGTGATCAGCCCGACACCCGGATACATCCAGCCGAGCCACGGCTTCAGGTCCTTGCAAAGCCCGAGCTTCATGCCCTTCTCGGCATTGTCACGGAACTTCGCGGAACTCATCAGTCCCATGAACGGCTGCGATTGACCGGGCGCCCCGACGGCATCGGCAGCCGCCGCATCGGCATCGGTCAGGAGCGGAGCATTGGCGGCAAGCGCCTTCACCCAGGCGGCGGTTGCACTGCCGTCGTCGGTTTGAAGGTCCGTGCCATGGAGCTCCTTATAGGCGGCGGCAACCTTGTCGTCGCCGTGCTTGGCCATCTGGTTGAACCAATCGACATAGGACGCCTTGCCGAGCGGGTCCTGCATCGCGACCTTGCCCTTCCATTCCGGTCCCGTCAGCTGCCAGATGTTCGTGACCGGGCACTTGTCGAAGAGTTCGGTGTTGTAGGCCCAGACATTGGCGCTGGTGACCACGGTGAGCGGGTCGTGGTATTGCGCGGAAATCTTCGATGCGAGGTCCGGCGGCAGCCAGCTCTCGGCAAAGCCCTGCGGAATGAGCTGCGCCATCGCGGCCGGCGCGTCGCTGATGATCGAGACATCGCCCTGGATATTGTTGGCTCGGGCTTCGCGAATGATCATCTCGAGCTGTGCTGTCGCCTTGACCTTGGAACCCTCGGCGCCGACCCCATACTTCTCGGCAAAGGCCTTGGCCATTTCGACGATTTTGCCGGTGCTGTCGTAGACCGTGATCGGCGGCTCCTTGCGCGCAGCCTCGATCAGCGCGTTGAGATCGAACGGCTCCTCCGCCAGCGCCGGGCCACCCAGTGTGGCGATGGCCGATGCCAGCAACGCGCGTCTGATTGCCCGTCTTGTCCTGTCAGTCTTCCGAAATTGCATCGTCTGTTCCTCCCTCAGAGCGTGTTTCGGTTTATCGCTGTGGCGCCTTAGTTCAGCGTGCTCGCGCGCAGAAGCGCGTCCGCTTCGGCGATGCGCTGGCCGTCTTTGTCAAAGAGGTGCAGCGCATCGGGTGGCGCAAAAAAATCGACCCTGGATCCGGTCTCGACGCGCGGGAGCGCATTGGTTGTCAGGAACAGCGTGTCGTTTTCGTTCCTGAGTTCAAGGATCCAGCTGCCGCCGGTCGGCAGGACGCCCGTCACCGTCATCTCACCTGTGAAGCTTCCGGCCGGAACATCCCCGCCCTTTGTCGCGTAGCCGATCGCTTCCGGCCGGATGCCGGCCGAACCGACGCCGCGCAACGACGGATAGCGCTCGCCGAGATAGGCTGCGGCGGCCCGCGACATCGCCGATGCGGACGATCCGAAGGTCAGGATATTGATCGGCGGGCTGCCGACGAATTCTGCAACGAAGCGATTGGCGGGGCGGTCGTAGATATCGTTCGGCGTGCCCATCTGCTGCAACGTGCCTTCGTTCATGACGGCAATCGTCGTCGCCAGCGTCATCGCTTCCCATTGGTCGTGGGTCACGAAGACGATCGTCGTCTTGAATTCCTTGTGGATGCGCTTGAGCTCCGCCCGCATTTCGAGACGCAGCCGCGCATCGAGGTTGGAGAGCGGCTCGTCGAGCAGAAGCACGCCCGGATTGACCGCGAGCATCCGGGCAAGCGCCACACGCTGCTGCTGGCCGCCGGAAAGCTGCGAGGGGTAGCGGTCGCGATATTTGGCGATGTCGAGCGCTTGCATGACCTTCTCTACCCGCTGCTCCCGCTCTTCCTTCGGCAGCTTGCGCAGGCGCAGACCGAAGTCGGTATTGCGTTCGATGGTTAGATGCGGCCACAGCGCGTAGCTCTGGAAAACAAGCCCCATCTCGCGCTTTTCCGGCGGTATGAACACGCCTGCCCTGACCGAGTCCACCACACGCTCGCCAATGCGGATTTCTCCATCGGAGAGGTTTTCGAGGCCGGCGATCATACGCAGCGTCGTGGTCTTGCCGCAGCCGGACGGCCCGAGCAGGCACATGAACTCACCGTCGCGGATTTCGAGGTCAAGGTTCGAAACGGCATTGGCGGAATTCACGCCATAGTTCTTCTGAGCACCGCTGAGATTGATGGTGGGCATCAGCTTCCGAGTCCTTCTGCGAGGTTGGTCTTGGTCAGCTTCTGGGCTGCCAGGGTTCCGAGATAGGCGATGGCGGCGATGATCAGCACGACCGCGTTTGCCGCCTGGGTGTAGTGGTAGTCGACGAGCCTGAGCGAGTAGGTCGTCAGCACATCGGTGCTCGGCACGGCGAGGATGACGAAGAGGCTCAGCCCCTTGATGCCGGAGATGAACGGCAGCAGCACGCCGGTGACGAGCGACCCCTTCTGGATCGGGATGACGATCGAGATCATCCGTCGGAACCAGCCGGCGCCGGCGATCTGGGCGGCCTCTTCGGGATCTTTGCCGAGTTGGGTCATGGCGGAAATACCGGCGCGCGAGGCATAGGGCATCTGGTCGGCAATCAGCGCCAGGATCAGGATCGTGACCGTGCCGTAGAGAGCGGGCATTGGCCCACGCGGCACGGCGAAGAGCGAGAGGTAGGCGGCGGCGAAGGCGATGCCGGGCACCAGATAGGGCAGGAAGGTCACCTGGCGCAGATAGACCGACAGCGCTTTGACCGGTGTGCGGATGACGACATAGCCGACGAGCAGGCCGAGGATGCCGGAGGTCAGCGAGGCAAGACCGACGATCATGAGCGTGTTCTTGGCGGCAGCCCAGAGGTCCGGGCTCAAGAGTATGCCTGTCTGCAGCGCCACGGTGTTGAGATCACGGCCGATCCAGTAGTCGAGCGTGAAGTTGTCGAGTGTAAACTGTGCCGGCAGCTTCATGATGGTGGACAGGAACAGGGTGAGCAGCGGCAACCCGACGCTCAGCAGGAAGATAAGCGCGGCGAAACCCGTCGCCGGCAGACGATACTTACCAAGCCGGCTCTGGCGGTTCATCGAGCCCTTCGAGCCGACGGTGACAAACCGTCTGGCTTCGCGGACAAGCCGGGCGTCGATCATCAGGGTAATGATGCCGATCAGCATGATCGAGGCCGCGACGACACCGGCAACGCCCGTCTGACGGGAGGCGATGCTGCGGAAGAGAGACGTCGAGAGCACTTCGAACTTGACCGGCAGGCCGAGGACATAGGGTACGCCGAACTCGCCGAGGCATTTGGCGAAGATCAGCACCATGGAGGACAGCAGCGCCGGGCGCATCAGCGGCAGGATGATCTGGATCGCCACCTGGTAACGCTTGGCTCCCAGGATGCGCGCGGAGTCTTCGAGCTGCGAGTCGAAACGGCGAAGAGCCGAACCAAACAGCAGGATGACGAACGGCGTATAGTGCAGCGCCAGGATAACGATGATCGGGAAGCGACCATAGGCGACCCAATCGGGCGGCGTCAGCCCCATCGCCTCGAACCACCCTGGTTGGCCGCCAACCGTCCTGTTCTTGAAGAGCGTCGTCCAGGCGAGCGCGAAGGTCCAGGCTGGCAGCATGTACGGCACTATGAGCGCGGTCGCGAACCAGCGGCGCCCAAACATATCTGTTCGGCTGATCAACCATGCGAGCACAGTCCCGATCAGCAGCGACAGGCTGATGGCCCCGAGGGCGACCGACAGGGTGTTCAGGAGGGGCCGCCAGAAGAGATCAACCGAAACAGGTGAAAGGAACGCACGATCAAGATAGTAGAGCGTCAGATCACCAAAATCCTTGCCGAGCCGCCGCTCGTGACCGAACTGAACCCGAACTGAATCCAAGACGATCGAAATGATCGGCACGACGATCAGATAGGTGAACAGAAGAGCCGTCAGGATTCCGATCAATGTGGTCGGCTCTCGGGAAGCGACCTTCGCGCGATAGCGCCAGCGCTGCCATGGCGTCGGCGCGATCGCGCCATCTGGCACTGTCGACGCCTTGGCTGTTTCACTCAATAAGGCCATGCTCTTCCCCTCGGAACTCGACATGCGCAATCTGTCGCGGCGATCGACGCCGGGCAGCGCTCCAGTAATATTGATGGGGAAAGCAGAGTTCGCGCTTCGCTCTACGCAGCGCGCGCAGCGCCGCACACGGACACAAGATACCGCACCCGCCCGGCTCCAATCCTCCCCACTCGCGGACAGGTACGAACGCCCTGCCAAAACGACAGCTCCAACTCCTCAAAGGCGCCGCCATTGTCGCGAACACAGACGGAACAAATATTCCAAAAACTCTCCGGCTGTGGAATGCATGATCCAACGGCGACTTAATCTTGTCAATAAAAAAATGCACACGTGCGCAATGATTTATCCATCTGTTTTAATTGATATTTTTTTGATGGTTGGCTATTCATTTTAGAACACGTGATCAATCGCCTATCGATGGGTCTTTCCGGGGCTACGATCAATGGTGAGCGCGGAGGTAAAAGTACCGTGGATAAGGGCTGTCGAGCGGGAGCCGTGGACTGTCGGTCCTAAGCGATTGCTTGCACTTTTTCGTTGGAATGGGGCAGCTTTTATGGCCCTGATGGAAATGTCTGATTCAATGGGGGAAGGCATGGCAAGAGGGTTCGTGACGGCCGAGGAAGTCGCAAAGCGCGCGGGCGTCTCGCGCTCGGCGGTCTCTCGGACCTTTACACCCGGAGCCAGCGTTTCCCAGTCCGTGAGGCGCAAGGTTTTGAAGGCTGCCCGGGAGCTCGGCTACCGTGTCAACCGGCTGGCGCAAGGCTTGAACAACGACCGATCGAACCTGATAGGTGTCGTCGGCGCCAACCTCAGCTCCCCCTTCATTTCGAAACAGCTCGATCTGCTGAGCATCGGCCTCTTGCGAAAGGGTTTGCAGTGCCTGCTGCTCAATGCCGCGGATGCCCGCAAGGATATCGCGCCGCTGATAGAACTGCTCTTCGAGTTCCGCGCGCAGGCCATCGTGGTTCTTTCCGGAGAACCGCCGGAATCGATCGTCGACCAGTGCATCGCGAACGGCGTTAGACTGATCCTCATCAACCAGAAACTCGAACGCACCGATACGAGCATGGTCTTGAGCGACGATTCCCGTGGCGCCGATCTCGCGGCCGTTCGGTTGATTGAGGCGCAGTGCAAGAAGGTCGCGGTCATTTCAAGCGGCAGTCAGACACCGGCGCAGGTTCGTCGGGCAACGGCTTTCAAGCAGAAGATGGCTACGGCAGGCGTTGAAGTCGTTGCCTGGTCGGGCGGCCCGACAAGCTACGAGAGTGGCTATCAGGCCGGTTGTGAGGTGCTGAAAGATGAGGCCATTGACGGCGCATTCTGCGTCACCGATCTGCTCGCCCTCGGCTTTCTAGATGCGGCGCGTACCGAGATGCATCGCCGCATCCCTGCCGACCTTTCCGTCGTCGGCTTCGACGATATTCCGCAGGCGAGTTGGAAGAGCTACGAGCTCACCACCGTCGCGCAATCCTTTACCGCGCTGACCGATCACGTGCTGGCCGCGCTTGATTCCGACGATGCCGAAACCCGTCTCCAGGTCGTGCCCGTCGCGATGGTCGAGCGCAAGACGGCAAGACGCTAAGCCATTTCCTCAAGAAGCCGCCGGCCTGATGCGGCTGTCGATCAACAGTCCGCTTTGATCCAGGATCGGATGCGCAACCGACGCGATATGCGCATTGATGCGCTTCAAGTCGCGCAACATGTCGAGATGAAGCGAGCTGGTTTCGATGCTTTCGGCGCGTCCGTCGCGTAGCCGTTGGAGATGCCGTTCGGCCGATTGCCGTTCCAATCGGCGAACATCTTCTTTCGCTTCGACAAGGCGCCGCGCCATGGCGTTGTCGCGCGTGGCAAATACCGCCTGCGCCATGCGCAGGTTGTCGATCGTGACCGCGAACAGCCGCGATAGTTCTTCGTGGCCGTCGCGGGAAAAGGTCAGGCCTCGAGTGATCTTCTTCGCGAGTTCGGCCAACAAACCCTTTTCGATGATGTCGCCGATGTGCTCGAGGTTGATGGCATAGTCGACGATGTCCGTGGCCCGGCGTCGGTGCTGGTCGCCGATTTCGGTCTGGTCCACGCGGGAGACATACACCTTGATTTCGTGCTGAGCGCGATCGACCCGCCCCTCGAGCGCACTGATCGTCGACAGCTTGGAAATGTCCGTCTGCTGTAGCGCGTCGTTTGCCTGCACGAGCATGCGCTCGATCATGTCACCGACGCCGAGGACCTCGCGGCTGGCGCCAGCGAGGGCTGCAACAGGTGTCTGTAGATCGCTGTGTTCCAGAAACGACCGGCCATTCTCGGCTTTGGCCGGCTCCGGCAAAAGCCGCGTGGTTAGGCGAGAAAGCAAGCCAGTAAAAGGAGCAGCCAGGACCGCCAGCGCAAGATTGAAGCCGAGATGCGCGTCGACCGGCAGCTTGTCGTGCGACAGGGGCAACAGTTCGAGCAATTGGGCGGAATAGCCAGCGAGCGGCAGCGCCAGAAAGCAACCGACCGCCCGCACGATCAGGTTACCAACCGCAACGCGCCTGGCGCTCGGCGCTGCATGCAGCGTGGCCAGCACCGGCGGCACGGCCCCGCCAAGATTTGCGCCGAGCACAAGGACGATGAGCAGGCCTGTCGAAAGGTGCCCGGACGCCGCAAGCGAGAGGATCAACACCACGATCGCCAGGCTGGACGAGGCAAGCACGGCGAGGACGGCGGAGATGATGAGGGCGACCGGCCAGGCGTTGTCGAGCAGCGCGAGGAAGGCCGAAAGCGCGGCTGATGTGCGAAGCGGCTCCGTCGCGGCGCCGATCAGATGCAGCGACAGCAACATCAGCCCGATGCCCACAAGGGCAGCACCTGCCCCCTTGCGTGCGTTCGAGCTTCCACGCCCCACGACAACGCCAGAAAGCAACAGAAGCGGCGAAAGCCAACCCACGCCCATTGCGACGATCCAGGCAGTCATTGCCGTTCCGACATTGGCGCCAAGCAACACCACTTGCGCCATGCGGGGCAGGATGAGGTCACGCTCGACGAAGGACGCGACCATGAGGGCGGTGGCGGTCGAACTCTGAAGCGCGACGGTCGCGACAAGGCCGGCAAAGAAGGCGCGCGGACCATCGCGCGTTCCGGTCGCCAGACCCGCCTTCAGGCGAGCACCGAAGGCGCGCTGCATGCCGTCACGCACCAGACCGAGACCGAATAGAAGCAGGGCCACGGCGCCGAAGAGATTGATGCTGACGATCGCCGAATCCATGGCCTCTCCCCTGAACGCTACTGTCTGCCGCGCATCAACTCGGCCCGGAAGAGCCGCTGAAAGGCCGCGTAGCTTTCGAAGCCAAGATCACTGACCAGGCGCATCACGGTCGTCGTCGAGACACCACTGCGTTCGGCCACTTCGCGCGCACTCGCAAAGGCGACATCATAGGGGTGAGCAAGCACGAACTTCGCCACCTCGAGGCGCCCGCCCTTCAATCGCCGAACGCCGAGGCGGCAGGACTCTCGCAGTTCGATGAAGGTCGCAGGCGGGGCGGTGGAGGTCGCGCAGAAGGACAACTGATGCGTCATGTTCAGGCCGCCTCCTCTTTCGCGGACGCGTTCTCAATGCGGATGCGAAGACCGCCAGCCTCGGCGCGATCGAGGAAGGCGTCAAACGCGCCGAAGAAGATCGAAAGGAACCCGTCCGTCGAGCCATCCCAGCCGCTTTCCGGAGGGCGCCCAAACCGTTCAGCGAGTGCGCGATAAAGCCAAAGGCGTGGCGCGGGAATTTTGTCGAGTGCAAGCACCGCGGCCTGCCGCAGGCAATACCAATCGGCGATCAGTTCGAGCATATCGAGGCGAGCCAACTGACCGGCATCTTCGAGCGGGCATGCCGCGACCACATCTGTTATCGTGCCGGGACCACCGAGGCGTTCGCAGACACCTTCGACAGTGAGCCCGGAAATTTCGTCGACGACTTCCTTCGGCCATTCCTTCGGGAAATAGCGGTGCTGGACCAGAGCACGCTTGTGCGCCTTCAGGAGCGCTCCGTAGTCAGACGGATCAAAGGCGGGATCAAGGTTTTCTTCCAGTTGCGCCATTTCGCGGCGATAGCCGTGCAGGATGCGCGGATCGACAGCAGTGGAATACAGTTCAATAGTTTCAACCAAGAAATCCGATGCGGATGACTCGACGACCTTGAAGGCTGGTGGAAAGGCCACCAGCGACGGCACGGCAATATTGGTGAGCTGCCGACCGCCCCGTTCTCGGCGTGTGACGCCCTCGACATGAAGATGTCCGCTGAAATGCACCGTCATCCCGCCGTCGATGAGCACTTCCGCGACGGCCTCGCGTGGCGTCCTGCGGGCAATGTTGGTCTCGCCGAAGAGCACGCCTTCGGCTCCCGTTGCGCCGTCGAAGGGGTCGAGCACCGGGTAATGCGAGAAGGCAAGAAGCGTTTTGCCGAGCCTCCTGGCCCGCGCCGATACCTCGGCGATCCACTCGATGATGAACGCCTTCAGCCTCAACAGTGCGTTCCAGCCGGCGCCGGTACTGTCGACGAAGGCGGCCTCGCCGCCCTCCTCGAACGTTCCGTCGCGCGGCTCGAACACGTTGGCATCGATCATCATCAGCCAGAGGCCGGGCGCCGGCTCGACCAGATAGGAAGCGTCCATCAGCGTGTAGCTGTTTCGGCCATCGGGGGATGAAACCTGATATAGCCGGTCCTCGGCCTTGTCCGATGTGCCGAACGGCGTCTCCCAATGGATGTCGCCGGGCCTCCGGAAGTATCCGAACGCGGCCATGGGGGCGAGACCCTTCGGATATCCCTCACAGTACATCAGCGGCGTTGCGTACGTGCCAGGGCCAGCCTTCTCGCCGTCGCTCGTGACAATGACCCTCGCGGCGTTCGCACCAAGGAACTGCTTCGTGTGATGGCGCCCCTTCGGGCCGAAGATGTCGTGGTTGCCGGGAAGCGCATAGAAGCGCGTATCGTGCTCGCGTTCGTGTCGCTCCAGGATGGCGCGCAGCCGTTCGGTGGTTTGCCTTTGGCCGTCATCCGTGTAGTCGCCGAGAAGGACGACATGCCGGATGTCGCGCCGAACCACCTCCGCAAGCGCCTCGTCCAATGCCTTCGCACTCTCGTTGAAAACGCGGGTGGATTCGCGGGTATCGGCCCAGCTTCTGATGGCAACCCTCTCGCCATCGACCTCGATGGCGGGAAATTCGAAGTTGCCCTCAAGATCATGAAAGTGAGCATCGGCAATGACGGCGATCCGCGGCAAATCAGCCATTGGAATTGACCTGCGCACGGGATGTTTCGACGAGATCGATCCAGGCGGAGGCACGCCTCGCCGCTTCGTACAGCATGGGCTTCGGCGTCTCGAACCATTCGTCCGGCCTCAGTTCGCGGTGCTCCCGGATGTGGGCGACTGCGGCGTCCAGCGTTGGAAACAGATGCGGCTGTTGCTTGTGCAGAAAAAGCGCCACCAACGATACGGAGCGACTTCGCCCGCCGCGGCAATTGACCAGAATGTTGCCGCCGTCGACGAAGGGGTAGGTTGAGCGTTTCGGCATCGTCTGGCGCAAAGCGCCATCGAGAATGTAGTAAGCGCCGAGCATCATCGTGTCCGGGCTGCCGTCGCCGTCAATCATGCCGAGCTTGTAGTAGCGTATGTCGGCGTAACCACTCGCACAGAGGTCATCGTTGACTGCAATTTCCTCTTCGCGCACCAGATTGATATCCAAGTTGACCGCGCAATTGACGACGATGGTGATCCCGTGGCGCTTGAGCAGATCCATGTCGCGCGCGCCGTCGCTACCGCCGATATAGAGATCGGCGCTGTGCGGTCCGAGCCCCTTTGCGATCAGACTGATTGCGGGGCGCGCGTATACCGGTGCATTCATTGGTGTTTCCTTCTAGGGCGGCGAACGCGTCGTTCGGCCGGTGATCCCGCCATTCGTTGTTTCAGGCCGATTGAAGCGCAGCCGTCATTTCGCGGGCGCTGACCGGAATGCCCGAAGCCTCGCTCACACCAGCGGCGATGGCCGGTGTCGACGCAAGCACCGGCCCTCCCTCCTGAAGGCTGCCGATCTCCATGAAGGGGCACACGACGCCGCCCGCTTCGGCCACGAGCAGGAGCCCGGCGAGACAATCCCATGAGTTCATATGCAATTCCACATAGGCGTCCGAGCGCCCGTCGGCAACATAGGCAAGCGCAAGTGCGCCCGACGCGCCGCGTCTGACATTGGCTCCTTTGGCGAGCATCCGCCGCATGGTTTCGAGGTAGGCCTCGTCCGGCACGCGGCGTGACCATCCCATTTCGATGGAGGCCGCATCGAATGCGACCGTCGACGAGATGCCGATGGGCTTTTCGTTCAATGTCGCTCCAGCCCCCCTTCGACAGAAATAGAGTTCGTCCTGAGCGGGATTATAGATGGCGCCGATCTCTGCCCTGCCCCGCTCCACATAGGTGATCGAGATGCAGAAATGCGGAATCCCGCGCGCAAAATTGGCAGTGCCATCCACCGGGTCGACGACCCACATGCGCTCGGCGATCAAGCCGCCGCCTTCCTCCCCCAGAAATGCATCGCCCGGGAAGTGTGTCGCAATCGCCTGACGGATGTGAGCCTCGGACGCAGCATCGGTCTCGGTCAGAAAGTCCTGAGGGCCCTTCAACGAGAAGCCGCGCCTGAAACTCTCCTTGAAACCGGCGAGCACCAGCTCGCCGGCGGAGCGAATGACGTCCCGACATAACGACGCTCGCCCTGCGAGATCATTCGAATAGCGCGGATTTTGAACGTTCATCAGTGGAACTCCATTGCACACGCGTGCACATTTGCACGCGTGTGCACGGCGCGCAAGCAGAATCTGCGCCGCCGCCTCGTCGTCTCTACGGCCGCATGGGGCGCTTAGTACCGGTTCGCGTCGCGAGCACGTTACGGATCGCAAAACTCGAATGTATTCGCGAAACACCGGGAAGAGCCGAGAGGATTTCCTTGTGAATGCGCTCGAACTCACCGGCATTGGCGACTTCGACGCGCAATAGATAATCCGATCCGCCCGTCATCAGGAAACACTCCTTTATTTCGGGGTGCCTGCGTATCGCAGCCTCGAAGCGGTCGAGGTAATCTTCCGTCTGACGATCGAGCGTGATGTTGATGATCACGGCGATGGTGGCCTCGACGTTCGATGTGTCTACCAGCGCGGTGTAGCCGCGGATAACGCCGGCCTGCTCCATCAGCTTTATGCGCCTGAGGCAGGCCGATGGCGAAAGGCCGACTTCGGCGGCAAGGCTCGCGTTGCTGCGCCGGGCATCGAGACGAAGCAGGCGAAGAATGTTGCGGTCTATCGCATCAAGTGCGGCCATTGCAGATTATTCCAATTTATCATCGTTTCTTTCAATGAACATGATTTGACGCAACGATCAATCATTCTTTCCTTGGCAATTTCACGATCGTTTCACTAATCTCCCGGCAACATGGGGGAGGCTGGAATGGACGCGGCAATACAGGCAAGAAGGCAAGGTACGGCGACCGCCATGGGCGGCGCATCGGGCTATCTGACCATCGATCTAGGGGCCATTGCTCGCAACTATGAAAAGCTGGCGGCTGAGGTAGCGCCTGCGCGCGCAGCCGCAGTCGTCAAGGCGGATGCCTATGGGCTCGGCGCCAATCGGGTCGCCGCCAGGCTTTACGAACATGGTTGCCGTCACTTCTTCGTCGCCCAATTTGTTGAAGCCCTGCGCCTGCAGCCAAGTCTCGCCGCGGACGCGACCGTCTACGTGTTGAACGGCCTCCAGCCCGGCAATGAAACTGCCTGCGCCGAGCATCGCATCGTGCCGGTCATCAATTCGCTGGAGCAGTTGCAGCGCTGGAGCGAGACTGCGAAGGCGCTCGGCGGCAAGCTGCCGGCGGCTCTGCAATTCGATACCGGCATGTCTCGCCTCGGCGTTCCACCGGCAGAACGCGCCGCCGTTGCTAGCCTGCTGGCGGCAAGCGGCGGCATTGATGTCCAGTTCATTATGAGCCACCTCGCCTCCGCCGACGAGGCCGAGAACGAGCAGAACGGAAGCCAGCTCGCCGAGATGAACCGCATCACGGCCGAATTCCCCGAGTTCCACCTTTGCTTCGCCAATTCGGGCGGCATCTTCCTCGGCAGGCCCTATCACGGCGTACTTGCCCGTCCCGGCATCGCACTCTACGGCGGTGCGCCGACCGCCAACCAACCCAATCCGATGGAACCCGTCCTGCGCCTCGATGTGGCTATCGTGCAGACCCGCACCGTGCCTGCCGGCGCGCGCGTCGGCTACAGCGGCACCCATATTGCCGCGGGAGAAACCCGCCTCGCCACCATTGCCGCCGGCTATGCCGATGGCCTGCCGCGCAGCCTGAGCGGCCGGGGCGCGGTCTATTGCGACGGCATTCGCATGCCGATCGTCGGCCGGGTCTCGATGGACAGCATCACCATCGACATCTCCGCTTTGCCGGACGGTCGCCTGCATCTTGGCAGCCTTGTGGAAGTGCTCGGCTCCAATCAGGCGCTTGAAGACATTGCGCGCGACGCCGGTACCATATCCTACGAAATCCTGACCGGCCTCGGCCAGCGCTACGAGCGGCAATACCGCTGACCCCTTCTCTTCTCCCGTGAGGACACCATGAAAGTTATCGTTCTCGGCGCCGGCATCATCGGCGTGACCTCGGCCTACCAGCTTGCCAAGGCAGGACATGAGGTGACGGTCATCGACCGTCAGCCCGGTCCCGCCCTGGAGACGAGCTTCGCCAATGCCGGCGAAGTCTCTTTCGGCTACTGCTCGCCCTGGGCCGCGCCCGGCATTCCGATGAAGGCGATGAAGTGGCTGTTCATGGAGCATGCACCTCTGATCCTGCGCCCGAAGGTCGACACCGCCATGCTGTCGTGGATGGTGAGGATGCTCTCCAACTGCACGTCCAAGCGCTACGCCATCAACAAAAGCCGGATGTTGCGCCTCGCCGACTACAGCCGCAT
Source organism: Ensifer sp. ENS10 (assembly GCF_014852025.1). NCBI lineage: Bacteria > Pseudomonadati > Pseudomonadota > Alphaproteobacteria > Hyphomicrobiales > Rhizobiaceae > Ensifer > Ensifer sp. ENS10. Next base: position 204,325 of record NZ_JACVAS010000009.1, on the reverse strand, counting down.
CTCGCTCGCCACACTGCGCGCAGAGACCGGCATCACCTATGACGAGCGGATGCAGGGCACGCTGCAATTGTTCCGCACGCAGCAACAACTCGATGCGTCCGGAAAGGACGTCAAGGCACTCGCCGCCGACGGCATTCCCTACGAGGTATTGGACCGCGACGGCTGCATCCGGGTCGAGCCGGCGCTGAAGCATGTTCGCGAAAAGATCGTCGGCGGCCTGCTGACGCCGAAGGACGAGACCGGCGATTGCTTCAAGTTCAGCAACGCGCTTGCGAAAAAGGCTGAAGAACTCGGCGTGCGCTTCAATTATGGCAGCATCATCCGTGGCCTCGACGTCGAGGGTGGCCGCATACGTGGTGTCGTCACCGCGCACGGAACGCTGCAGGGCGACGCCGTTGTCGTGGCACTCGGCAGCTTTTCGCCGCTGCTCGTCAGGCCGCACGGCATCCGTCTGCCGGTCTATCCGGTCAAAGGCTATTCGCTGACGATCCCGATCATCGACGCGTCGCGCGCGCCGGAATCGACTGTGATGGACGAGACCTTCAAGATCGCCATCACAAGGCTCGGTGATCGCATCCGCGTCGGCGGCATGGCCGAAATCTCCGGCTACACCAACGATCTCGGCGAGCCCCGCCGCCTCACACTGCAGCATTCTGTCACCGACCTCTTCCCCGGCGGCGACGTGTCGAAGGCGAGCTTCTGGTCGGGCCTTCGCCCGATGACGCCGGATGGCACGCCGGTCATCGGTGCGACGAGGGTCGCGGGCCTCTATCTCAACACCGGTCACGGTACGCTCGGCTGGACGATGAGCTCCGGTTCGGCCCGGGTGATCGCCGATCTGGTCAGCGGGCGCAAGTCTGAGATCGACGCAACCGATCTCGCAATAGCTCGCTACGCTTAAGCAGCTCTCTTAATCACTTTCGAGGAAACAAATCATGATCCAGGAAATCCACACAAACGACGCGCCGGGCGCCGTCGGCCCTTTCTCCCAGGCGATCAAGGTCGGCAATCTGCTGTTCGTCTCCGGCCAGCTGCCGATCGATCCGGCAACCGGCGAATTCAACTCGGATGACGCGATCGCGCAGGCCGATCAGTGCCTCAAGAACCTTGCCGCCATTGCGGCCGCCGCCGGCACAAGCCTCGCCAACACCGTCAAGACGACGGTCCTTTTGACCGACCTCGGCAACTTCGCCGAAATCAACACGGTCTATGCCGGCTTCTTCTCCAAGCCGTTCCCCGCACGCGCCTGCTACGAAGTCAGCGCGCTTCCAAAGGGTGCAAAGGTCGAGATCGAGGCAGTCATTGCGCTCTAAGCGCCTCGGGTAGCAGACGTCAATCAAATGGGCGGCCAACACCACCGCCCAACCTCTCCAGGCATGGCGCGGCTTGATACCACGCCAACAGCGCTCATCAGTATCCGGCGCGTTGTTGTTCGAGCCATTCCCCTATCACGGCGGCGAGGCGCTGCGGCGCCTCCATAGGAACCATGTGTCCGGTGTGTTCGATAATTTCGAAGTCTGAGCCGGCGATACCCTGCTGAAGCTCAAGCGCTTCGGTTCGAGACCTCAATCGGTCCTGCTCTCCCGCGATGACGAGAGTTGGACACCGGATCGTTTTCAGATCATCCCGTTCGTCTCGTCGGTCGATCAGCGACTGCCTGCGAAAGACGTCGCCGCCCAATCGCTGCCCTGCCGCCTGGATGCGTGCAACGATGTCCACCCGCTCGGCATTGTCAGGGTGCAGCGACGAGACCACAGCCGTCCTGCTCAGCCCCTTGAAGACGGCACTGCCCGCCTGCCCGGCGATGGCGGCCTTCCGGTTAAGCTCAACATCGCTGTCGCCGCGTGCGGATGTTGCGATGAGGATAAGGGCGGTTACCCGGTCGGCAGCGTGCCGGACGATTTCCCGAGCCACGTAGCCGCCCATGGAGAAGCCGAGCAACACGAACTTGGACGGCGCTTCCGACAGAGCACGGCGAGCCATGGCCGGTATGGAAGCATCCTGCGAAAGATCGGCGTATGTGGCAGGGCCAAATTCGCTCAGTGCGGGAACCACGTCACGCCAAAGATCGGCGTCAAGCATGAAACCCGGAACCAGAAGCATCGCCATATTTCGCCACCTCGCCGTGCACGTTGAGTGACGGTATTGGAAGAAAGGGGCGAGTCGTCAAGGAAGGACCTCGCTTCGAGCCAAAAGCCGACACGAGGAAATTTAGTTCGGGATCCCCCCACAGTCGGCTATTCCGGCCACATGACCTGACGCAGCTCCGGGCGTGAAAACCGTATGCTTGCCGGTTGCTTAGACCGACCAACCTGTAGACTGAGCCCAAGCCGGAGATTTTGCGTCGGCGTCTTCAGCTTGATCGGGGGTGTCCTCAGCGCGCCAGACCACGCCTCCCTTGGAAAGGGTGCGAGGTTTCCGTCGCCGAGATCGAACGGAGCGAGCGCTTGCGACATCAGGCCCTCCGCCGCACCATCCTCCAGGATCAGCGAAATGTCCCGCCAGCCATCGTGTGCGTCGACTTCCACCTCGACGCTCGCCTGCACCCAGGCGCCCGCCGGCAGCGGATTGACGAAACCGTCCGGCAGGATATGCACGAAGCACTCTCCGCCCGCCACGTCGATTTCCTGCCAGTTTGCCACGCGGTCGGGCTGGCAGATGATCCGGCTTGCAGTCGTGCGACCGCGAGAAACGGCCAGTCCATCGGCCAACGGTCCGTGCCCGGCAAGAAGCGGATTGGGCAGAATGTTGCCGAGCGGGTTGTTGACGGCATCGAAACGATCGTCCTGTGCCCAGATGCGAGGAGCGGACGGCGCAAGAAAGCCACGAAGATAAGCTGCCAATGCCTTGCCGACCGCATAACCGCCCGGAACCGAGAAGTGGGTGCCGTCGTCGGAAAAACCATCGTGTGGCGCGCCATCGGCGGAATGCGGATCCACCCAGACACTATTCCAGTCAAAGACGTGGCATTGAGGTCTTCTCGCCGCAAAGGCGAGGCTCTTCTGGTTGATCCAGTGTGCCTTTGCCCGTTCCGATCCGCCGGCGACCCATTTCTGCGTGCCGCGCGCCAGGATCGGCAGCAGAATCACATTCTTTCCCGTCTCGAGCAGCCGATCAACGATTGCCTCGCGGATCGACTGGATGACCTCCTTTGTCTCCACCATCATGTCGTTCGTACCGGCGTCGACGATGATCAGGTCAAAATCGAGTCTCAACACCTCTTCCAGACGCTGTTCGATGTCCCGGGCCTTCTGACCCGAGACACCGGCGTTCAGCCCACCGAAACCGCGGGTGACGCCGACCCTGCCGCTCGGCTCCCATCCGGGATGCACGCGCGAATCGTGAAACACCGTGACATCGAGCTGGCCGCCGGACAGAACCTCCGCCCATGTTGCCCAGCCTCGGGCGCAGGAGTGGATATGCCCATCGCCCGCGTGGTGGTTCTGCTGGACGAGCGACGTGCCGAGAAGAGCGACACGCTTGCCATGGATCGGAAATCGCGCTGTCACAACCATGTCAGGAAAACAACGTGCCGCCGTTTACATCGTAACAGGCGCCGGTGATGAACGACGCCTCGTCGGAAACGAGGAAGGCGACCAGATTGGCGACCTCCTCCGACTTGCCTTCACGCTTGACCGGCGTTGCGGCAGCAACACGTTCCCGTACCTCCGCTTTGGTGAACGTGTCGTGGAATGTCGTGGAGATCATGCCGGGGCAGACGGAATTGACGCGGATCCTGGGTCCGAGCTCCTTTGCGAGTCCGCGCGTGAAGGTCATGACCGCCCCTTTCGAGGTCGCATAGGCCAGCGCACCCGGGCCACCACCATCGCGGCCGGCCTGCGAGGCAAAGGTGACGATCGAGCCACCGTCGGCCATAACCAGAACGGCCGCCTTGGATGCATTGAAGAGCGACGTGAGATTGACGTCGATCACTTGCCGGAAGAATGCCTCGTCCATGTCCTGCAAAGTCTTGCGGGCCAAGAGTCCGCCGGCGACATGCACAAGCCCATCGAGCCGGCCGAATTCGCCGACCGCCTTGTCGACGGCAGCTTGCGCGTCGGTTGCCACCGTCATGTCGGCCTTGATGGCGATCGCCTTGCCACCGGAAGCGGCTATCGCCTTCACACAATCTTCGGCGCCGGCCGCGGAGCCAAAATACGTGATCGCGACCCTCGCGCCCTCGCTGGCAAGCCGCTCGGCGCAGGCTTTCCCGATGTCGCGGCCGCCCCCGGTTACCAAGATGACCTTGTCCTTCAATCCGTTCATGACGTTTCCTTTCCAATCAGAAATTCTTGGGAATGATGATGCGCAACTGGTTGTCGTCGACATCCGTGAAATAGAGGTCGGCGCTGAAGCCCTGGTCGTCGACGAAGTGGAAAACCCGCCGCGGTTCGCCGAGAGCATAGGGAACGAGAAGTGTCACCAGCGTCTGCTTGGTGGACGCCGGAAGCGTCGCCTCGATGTGATATTGCCTCGGCAGACCTTCGATCTCAGTCGGATCAACGTCCTCGAAGCCTTCGACCATGCTTAGCTGCGGCGGCCCGGCGGTCGAAAAGACGAACTGACCGTAGAGCCCTGCCCTTTCGCCCGTCAGGCGAAAGCTATTGCTCCCTACCTCCAGCGGATGGGCGGAATGGAACAACCATTTGAGGGGCTGTGGCTCGGCGCATTCGACGCGATCGACAATCACGAGAAAGTCGCTGCTGGCAAAATGGATGTCACGCTCGACCCTCAGGACGAGCGGATTGCTTGCCCGATAGGCGGCCGTGGCATCGCCGCTGATGAAGACATGCGTCGGCTCCTCGCGCACTGCCGTGATCCGACCTCCCGCCTTCTTGCCGATCGCCTTGTCGCCTTCGGCGTATTGCCCCCTGTCGCCTATGAGGATGGCATTCTTGGACATGGTCTGCCGACGCCAGCGGCGATGCATGGTCGAGTTGAAGGCGACATAGTAGCCGCTCTGGATCGCCAGATCCTCGCCAAAGGCATAGAGCAGGAAGGCGTTCTGGTCGCCGTGACTGTGGCTCAAGGACCCAAACGGGCTGCTCTTGAACAGGAACTGGATGTGGCGATCGGGATCGTCCATGTGCTTCTGGATCGCGACCCAGCCGATCTCCCTGAACCATTTGACCGGTGGCAGGTCGACAGGCGCCTTTGCCTCGACTTGCGGGTAATCGTGCCGATAGACCAGTTCGTCGAAATTGAGGTCCCACCAGCCGTAGTTATAGAATTCCATGGCGGTACCGGCGGCATCCGCCTTCAGCCGCTCGAAATACCATTGGTAATGGGAATTGCCGGTGACGCCCGCAAACTGGCGGACGTTGTAGCCGACCTTCAGGCCGGGCGGATCACCAAGGGTGGAATCGTCTCCGAAGCAGGCCCGCTTCGTACCCGGTGCCTTGGTGTAGAGCGGGAAGTCGCCCGTCTTCTGAAAGAACGGACGCCGGTAGAGATCGACCTTCAGGAAGTTTCGGATGAGATTGGCCGCCTCCGTCAGATAGGCGATCCCGGTCATCCAATAGTGTGGGCCTTCCGCCCAGCCGCCGTCCTTGTCGCCCCAGGGCGAGTAGAGGGTGAACAGAAACTCGACCGTATAGTCCAGCCAGCCCTCGGCTTCCATTTCCTCACCGACCAACGAGATGCAGGCGGCCGTCAGCGCGGCCGAAAGCGAGCGCACCGCGTGGCTGTCGTATGGAAAAACGTGAATGCGCGCACGCCAGAGCACGTGGTCGGCGACCTCGCGTGTGCGCGCCAGGAGCACGCCACGCACCTGCTCTCGCTCACCCTCGTCCAGATGGTCATGCAGCCAATCGTAGCCCCAGGCGAGCGCAGTCACCACCCGGAACGCCGCCTCGTCGTTATAGGAGCGCGCCGTTGCGCCTTGCGGGTCCCAGCCTGCGACGGACAGTAGCCACTCCTTGGCCCACGCAATTATGTCTGCGTCATTAAGGATGACGCCGGCAATCGCGAGGTGTCGAACGGCATAGATCGCTTCCTGGCAGTCAATATACATCTGCCGCCAGAGCTTGGCGGTGCGCACATTGTCCGGGTAGCGCGCAGGCTCAGCGATCGGGTTGTGCGAAAGCCACGGCTGAACGGAGTTGCTGAAGAATGTCTCCCAACTGCTGTGGTCAGGATCCTGGCGCAATCTGTCGCGAAAGTCGGCGACGCCATCCGGATTGAGCCACAGGCGGGGGTGGCGAAGGTCCAAGTTCTCGCGCCGTGCCGTCGCGCGCGGCAAAGCCGTTTCGGGCAGACCCGGCTCGAGCGTGAATTCACGGACGCGGCTCCATTCGGAGGCGACGCGCTTTGCAGCACCGTCCCAGAGCGCAAACGACCAGCAATAGGAACCGGGCTCGAATGCTGTATCCGGCGTGAAGAAGTTCCAGGCGAGATTGTCGAAGACCAGCGTCCGCTCGGGCGGAAAACCCGGATCGCTGGAAACCCGCAACACGTAGCGCGCATCGTCATTCAGGGCCGGGAGCCAGCTGAAACGGGGTGGGTTCTCGATACAGGCGTTGCCGGTCGGCTGATAGCCGATGGTCAAGGTACCGGGTTTCGGCTCATCGAGATATTGCAGGCGGAGTGCTTCAGCGGGTTTGGGCATCGAAATGACGTCCTTTGGATTCGTGATGGAGGCGGGCGCGGACCAGCCGCGCCCGATAATCGAATCAGTTCTTTCCGTATTGGCGGTCATAGGCCGCCTGCATCACCTCGTTGACCTTGGCGTAGCCAAGCTGGTCGAGGCGGGCCACGTAGCCGTCCCATGAAGTATCAACATCCTGGGCTCCGAGGACCCAGGTCTGCTGCATTTCCATCATGTAGGTAAGCAGGCTCGGCCAGTGCTTGTCGTAAACGGCGCGCTCTTCGCTGTTCATCGAGACGCCGGTGAACTCCGGCTGCAGAAGCCCTGGCTCCTTCTCGTACATGGCGATCCCGTCCAGGGCCATCTTGTTCGTCCATTGCTCCTCGGAGGCGTAGGCGGCCCAATAGCCACGCGGCACGCCGGCACCGATTTCCCACATTTGAGCGTTCACCGGCTTGGGATTGTGAAGGACAGTCTCCTTGTAGACGGGCTTGCCATCGACCATGTCATAGGTCTCGCCCTCGATGCCCCAGTTGGACAAGATCCGGCCCTTTTCGGAGAACCAGAAGTCGAAGTATTTGATCGTTTCGACCGGGTGCTGGTTCGAATAGGAGATCGCCCAGCCTGCCGGCTGAACGGTCGCACGGCGGCTGTCCTCGAAGCGCCTCCCGGACACGTTCTTTGGCGGCAGCATCGGCGCGAAATCGATGCCCGGAACACTGTCTTTCAGAGCGTCGGTGTAGTTGGACGTGCTGGCGAACCAGTCGTGCGTCATGCCCCCGATATTGTTGCCGAGCATGTATTCACGCACGCGAGCGCCACGGGTGAACACCTCCGTGTCGATCAGGCCTTCCTTGAACCACTGCGCGACCTTGGAAATACCGGTCCTGTAGTTCGGTGTCGTCCAGGGATGCACAACCTTGCCGCCTTCGATCATGAAGTCGCCATAGCGTTCCGAGCCGGACACACGGGCATCCCACATGTTGATCAGCCGGACCGCTTCGATCGGCTCGCGCGCGAAGTACGGAACTTCATCTTTCTTGCCGTTGCCGTTCGGGTCCTTCTCGCGGAAAGCCTTGAGAACGGCATAGAGTTCATCGACATTTTCCGGGACCTTCAGGCCAAGCTTGTCGAGCCAGTCCCTGCGGATGAACCAGGCCCGGGAAAACTCGCCCTCAGGCACGTAGGGGATGAAGTAGATGTGCCCGTCGGGCGCGCTGATTGCCTGGCGAACGATCGGATGCTCGTCGAAGAATTTCTTGAGGTTGGGGGCGTTTTCCTCGATCAGATCATCCAGCGGCATGAAGGCACCCTCCATGCCGTAACGAATGAAATCGTCCTTCAGCCCGCCGGTGACGTCGCCGCCAACGATGTCCGGCAGGTTGCCGGACGCCATTAGCAGGTTGAAGGCATCCCGGCTGTTGCTTGTGGCGAGCGACGCTACGTTCTTCACGTGGATACCGGTCCACTCGGACGCCTTCTTCTCGACAGGCCAGTCCTCCGTGTAGACGTATTTGTCGCGGAAATGGAAATGGATCGTCAGCTCGAGCGGGTCGTCTGTAATCTTCGTCGCGGCGTCTTCGGCATAGGCTGCGCCGGTTTGCAGCAACACGAAGGTGGCGAGCAGTGCCAACGCATCTCGAATATATCTCATTCCATTCTCCTCCTTAAACAGAACTGACTGAGACGGCCGTTATTCTTTCACTCCGCCAAGGGTGATGCCCTTGTTGAAGTATTTCTGGATGCTTGGATAAATGAGCAGCACCGGAATGATCGAAGCGATCATGATCGCCGCGGTGACGGTCTCGAACGAGTAGCGAGACGTCAGCAGGCTGCTTGCGAACTCGTCGTTAGCGGTAAGATCGACGATGATGCGCTTGAGGTAGAGCTGAAGCGGGATCTTCTCCTCGCCCCGCAACAGCACCATGGCCCAGAAGTAGCTGTTCCACCGGGAAACGATGCAGAACAGCGCGACCGTGATGATCGCCGGTTTGGACAAGGGGATGAAAACCTTCCAAAGCAGTTGGAACTCGCTGGCGCCATCCATCTTGGCGGCTTCCTCAAAGGACTTCGGCACGGCCTCGAAGAAGTTGCGCAGCAGGATGACGTTGAAGGCATTGCAGGCAAACCCGATGATGATGCCGAAGCGCGAGTCGAGCAGCCCGAGATCCCGCATGTTCAGGAAGAACGGGATCATGCCGGCGTTGAACCACAGGGTGAACGCCACCATCAGGTTGAGGATCTTGCGGCCCCGAAGCCGCGGGCGCGACAGCGCATAGGCGCCGGGGATCATGATCGCGAGGCTGACGGCCGTGCCGCCGAAGGTGTAGATGAAGGTATTTGCCGTAGGCGATCCAGAAGAGCCGATCCGAAAGAACGAATTCGTAGGCGGCAAGTGTCAGGTCCTTCGGCAACAGCACGACCTGTCCCGAGGTGACCGCCGCACCCGATGAGATCGACACCGACAAAAGGTAGATGAACGGGTAGAGCGTCGAGAGTACGAAGAGCGCGATCAGGGTCGCGTTCGCATATCCGAAGATCCGGTCGCCGCGAGAATAGAGATTGAAGCTAGCCATGACGTTCACCAGAGCGAAGTTGTCGAAACCTTCCGGCTGATCCGGTTGGCAGCAAAGACGAGAGCGAAGGCGATGACCGCGTTGAAGAGCCCGGCGGCGGTTGCAAGGTCATATTGCGTGCCCTGCAGACCCGTCCGGTACACGTAGGTCGAGACGACGTCGGCGGTGCGGTAGGTTGCCGGCTGGTAGAGCAGGATGATGTATTCGAACCCGACCTCAACGAGATTGCCGATGCGGATGATCAGCATGATGATGATCGTGGGAAGAATGCATGGAAGGGTGATGCGCCACATCATCTGCCAGCGCGATGCACCATCGACCCGGGCGGATTCGTAGAGCGTCGGACTGATGCCGGCGATCGCCGCGAGATAGACGATCGATTCGAAGCCTGCCTCCTTCCAGATGTTCGATCCGATGAAGACCGTGCGGAACCATTCCGGCTGGGTGAGGAAATAGACCCGGTCGAAACCGAGGCTCGACAGAATGAGATTGGCCACGCCTGTCGTGGGAGAAAGCAGGTTGATCACGATGCCCGCGACGATCACCACCGAGATGAAGTGGGGCAGATAGACGATGGTCTGGGAGAACCTGCGCCCCAACTCGCTCTGAAGCTCGTTGAACATGATTGCGAGCACGATCGGCACGGGGAACGCGAAGATCAGCCCGAGGCCGCTGATGGTGATCGTATTGAAGAATGCGCGGATGAAAATCTGGTCGCCGAGGAGGGTGCGAAAATTCTCAAGACCCACCCAGGGGCTTCCGGCGATACCGCGGAACGGGCTGAAATCCTTGAATGCAATCTGCAGCCCTTCCATGGGCTTGTAGAGGAAGAGCATAAACCAAAGGAGCATCGGAAGGACGAGCAGGTAAAGCTGCCAGTCTTTCCGGAGGTCCTCGCCAAGGCGCTTGAAATATCCAGCGATCATCGATGCCATGCTCGCCTCACGCATGTCCGTTGACAGCTTTGCCGCTCTCGGCGTCGAAGACATGAAGACGACCCACCGGTATCTGCAGCCTGCCGATTTGCAAGAGCGTCTCGACATCGGCGGGAGTTTCGATCTTGGCGACGATCGGTTGGCCAGAAATCCTTGTGTGCAGCAGAGCCTCGGAGCCGAGTGGCTCGAACAGGTCAACCGTCGCTGCAATCTCCTGAACGTCCGCACTCGCGTCCATGCCGACCGCCACGTGCTCTGGTCGGAGGCCGACCAGGATGCGCTGATCGGCGCGCAGGGATGTGCCACTTGTCTTCGGTAATCTGAGTATGGCCGTCTCTGCGCCGGCGGCGTCTATGCGCGCCTTTGGTTCACCGTCCATGGAGACGACCGTTGCGCGCAAGAGGTTCATGGGCGGCGAACCAAGAAAGCTCGCAACGAAGGCATTGGCCGGTTTGAGGAAAAGCTCCATCGGTGTGCCGACCTGTTCGACGCGGCCGCCGTTCATAACGACGATGCGGTCTGCCAGCGTCATCGCCTCGATCTGGTCGTGGGTGACATAGATGCTGGTGACGCCCATGCGTTTGTGAAGCCGCTTGATCTCCGCGCGCATCTGGGTGCGGAGCTTGGCGTCGAGGTTCGACAAAGGCTCGTCGAATAGAAAAACTTGCGGCTTGCGGACGATGGCCCGCCCCATGGCGACACGCTGCCGCTGCCCGCCTGACAAATCGGCGGGCTTGCGCGCGAGGTAGGGGGTGAGATCGAGAATGGCGGCCGCTTCCTTGACGGCGGCGTCGATGACATCCTTCTTCTCGCGCCGTACACGCAGGCCGAAGGCGATGTTCTCGGCGACGTTCAGATGGGGATAGAGGGCGTAGTTCTGGAACACCATCGCCACGTCGCGATCCTTTGGCGCAACCCGGTTGACGAGCCGCCCGCCGATCGAGACCGTGCCACCGGAAATCTCCTCCAGGCCCGCCACCATCCGCAAGGTCGTCGATTTGCCGCAACCTGACGGCCCGACGAGAACGACGAATTCCCCCTGCTCGACATTCAGGTTCACAGAGTGCACGACTTCGAGTGCGCCGTAGCGTTTCACTACGTCGTTCAATTCCACTGCAGACATTTCAGTTTCCTCCCGACGGCGCCTTCCTCAGGTCAGGCTGCGCCGTGGTTTCCGTTTTTCTGTTGTGGTTGCATTGATCGACTCAATGTAGCTCCACAGCTTCGGATTGCGCGAAAGCTCGGTGATCTTGGCTTCGAGCGAGCCCAGGTGTCGGGTCATCGCCGCCACCGCCTCATCAGGAGATGCATCCCGTATCGCATCTACGATATCGCGGTGTTCGTGGATGACCTCGCCGGTCCTGCGCACGCCGAATACCATCTTCAGATGGCGCATCCGGTCAATCTCGCCCTTGGCCTGATTGACGAAGGCCCAGACGCCGCTGAGCCGCGCCGTCGAAAAGATCGTCCGGTGAAATTCTTCGTCCAACTCGAAGAAGCGCGTGTAGTCCTCGTTTGCGACAGCGTCGACCTGCTGGTTGAGACAAAGCTCCAATCGCCCAAGGTCTTCCAGAGTATGCCGCTTGGCAGCTTCCGCGGCCGCGCCGGACTCAAGGCGAAAACGAATGAAGCAAGCCTCGATGTAGCGCTGCACCTCGATCGTCGCGACAAAGGTGCCGCCCTGCGGCACGACCTTGACCAACCCTTCCTCGGAGAGCCGGATGATCGCCTCGCGCACCGGGGTCTTGGAGACATTGAGGAGCGCTGCCACTTCTTTTTCCGGCAACGCCCGCCCAGGCAGAAGCCTGACCTCGACGATCAATTGCCGAAGCAATCGATAGACCTTGGTCGTCGTGTTGCCGGGCCCCTCCATCGGAGTTGACCGAAGCAATTCTTCCAAGGGCAGGGCCGGAATCTCGATAATACGCGACATATCTCTTCGCCAACTGATATCTTAGTTATCAGATTGATGTCTCAGAAACCGGTTGTCAAGGCGAAATCTGTGGCCAAGATTTTAGATCGAGCCTCCAAACCGTCCAGCCGTCGGCCGGCGAGAGCAGGAAGACTGCGAAACCACTCCTCCCTGACGAGCCAACATGGATGCTTATAGATTTTTATTCCTACTCTATGGACATAGAAGCAAGTGCATGCCGCACACCGTCCATATTGCGACGTGCTATCGTATTTGCGAAGCACTTCTGGCGACCGCGTCGTCCCACTTCGCTGATTGCTTCATCAGCCCCCAGCAAACAAAGGAGAGTGCCCCGCCTCCGGAGCCGGGCCCAGGACATATGGCATTTGCAACTGAGAGCGACCCCACGGCGAACGACCGACCGGTCAAGATCAGTATCAAGAAATCTTCAAGGTGTTTGGCGAGCGGCCGGAACAGGCCCTCCGCCTTCTGAGCGCCGGCAAGACCAAGGCTGAGATCCACGCAGCGACGGGCTGCACCATCGGCGTCAACAATGCGAGTTTCGACGTCCGCGCCGCGTGATACCAGCGATGACACGATTGGTGGCCGCATCTCCCTTGCCCGCGATGCCGTCGGCTTTACCGTCGAGCAGATTTCCGCCGTCGCCGACGTGACCGAAGAGACCTGGACCAGATGGGAAAACGATCGCGCCGAGCCGAGAGCCAACCGCCTCGACGTGCTAGCGCGAATTCTGCAGGTGAACATTGCCTGGCTTCTAAATGGGCAAGGCAGAGGTCCTGCGGAGGCGCGATAAAGCTCAACGGGCAAACCGTGGGAACGTCTTCGTCACTCGGTCCGGACGCCCTGAACCAGGTAGACGGAGACCGGTGGCTGCGTTCGCAGCTCACCGTCGTCTCGCGAAGCTCAATCGCGCCTGGCGGTTGACTGATCCATCCGCATCTGGCGCAGCATGTTCCGGCCGGCAATCAGCATCTCAAACAGGAACGCCACGAGCGAGACGATGAGCGAGACGATCGCACCGCCGAAGAACCAGAACAGGTTTTCCTCACGAAAGCCGAACGCGAGCGCGCCGGCAAGCAGGTTAAGGATCGCGCAGCCTGTACAGATCGCAGCCAAGGTTCCCAAGACAACCGCTATCTCCAGGGCAAACGTCCGCCGGCGCAGATAGTCCAGTTGCATGCGCCGCGCCTCATCGTCCCCGTCCTTTTCCCCCACCTCGTTAACCCGATCCGAGACCCTGCCGAGACGTGTCGCATAGACATTGACAAAACCGGCTGTACCGGCGAGCAGGAAGACAGGCGCCAGGGACGTCTGGATGATCGAGGCCAAGTCGTTGACGATTGCTGGTGGCTCCATGCGTGCTCTTAATAACTTCCGCGCGAGAGTGTTCGCCTTGATGTGAGTAGCATCCGATCAAGCTACAGCCGCAAAAATAGACAATTTTCCGGCGGCAGCTCAGACGACTTTCCGCAACTTCTTCCCGAGAGCCGCCTGCTTGATCGCATGGCATCAGATCAATGCGTGAAGCGATATCCTCGATCCCGGATAGGAAGCCCGTGAACTCTCGTTCAAAAAAGACATCCTCGGCAGGCTCGTCATTTCATTAGGTGCAATGACGAGCGAAACGGATGCTCTTGATGACCGCCGCATGAGCGCTAACGCAGGCTAAGAGGATCAGAACGAACAGGGCGAACGCCGCAGACGAGCCGTCGACGAGTGACCAGTCAACTGGCGGAAGTTGCGAAAACGAAATACTGGCGAGCCCAGCGCTGTTTTGCGATATCTGGAGCACAGCGAGCCCGGAGGCGACGAGCGCCGCGTGCGCATGAATGAAGCGCAGCCGCAGATGTCGCTCCGGCCGAACCGCGAGATAACCGCCAACGGCGGCGGCGACAAGAAGCGTCAAGGTCACGCCCCAAAAGACCATGTCGGAAGCGGTTACGAGCGTCAGTATAAGCGTGCGCGTCGTCGGCAACATGGTCGTGTACAAGGCCCAAGCGAGCGGGCTGGACGGAGTGTTGCCAAGCAGCGCAACGCTCAGAAGCGAGATGGTTGCGAGCAAGTAGGCTCCGCAGGGCCCAAGTCGAATGATGGTCAGCGCTAACGCTCGCATGGCTCCATTCCTTCATGCCTGCCCACCCGATGTGGGATGTGTCGGACAGAAAATATAAGACGATGCTTAATTGAGGCTTACGAGATTGCCGCCTGGATCGGAATATCTCGCGGTTTCACGGGGCCGCCCTCATCGGCGTCTGTCGACTCCAACCCCTTGATTTTCAGGGCTGAAGGGCGGAATCACGGAGGGAGATGCGGGCAGACTGCCAGCATGTGTCTCTTTATTGCGACTCCCAGTTTCAATTCTATCTTTATTAGTTATTTTTCTGGAAGATTTCCGGTGAGCTCATTTCTAGGCGAGGCTAGGATGCCCGCAATCGGGGGAATGTAATGGAAATGTCTCGGAGAAAAATAGGCCGCGTTACGCTGCTCGCGGGGGTGCTGTTGCTAGGCGGGTGCCAATCGGATGCACTCGACGATGTCGCCGCCTTCGGCGATAGCGCGAAAACGCTCAACGATGATTCGGCGGTTGCCTTCTACAAGGACGATGAGCTGGTGACCACGGGCAAGCTCCAGTTCCAGGAAAAGAACTACGGAAAGTCCTACGCGATCTACAAGCGGGCGGTTGAGGTCTTTCCGCGAGATCCTGCGGCATGGCTGGGCTTTGCGGCCTCGTCCGACATGGTCGGTCGCTTTGATACTTCGGATCGTGCCTATGCGCAGCTTTCCAAGATGATCGGGGGTACAGCCGTCTACTACAACAATATCGGCTATTCCCACCTGCTGCGCGGCGATCTGCCGGGCGCCCGCACCTACTTCCTGAAAGCATACGAGATCGACCCGTCAAACGAGACCACGGCGAAGAACCTAGAATTGATGAAAAACAGCGTCAAATACGCTCAACGGTAAGTCGCCCTCGCCCTACGCTCAACTCCCTCAGCGCCAAACCGCCTGGAGTGAGCTCGCCTTGCAACTTTTTCTGAGAGCGCAAAGCGCGGCGGCACTTCCCCGTCCGCGAAGCAAGAACCTGCGTGGAGGCGCGCTCGACCTAGCGCACCTTTCTTAGAACAAGCTTGCCGTCCGCCGAGACAGTTCGCTCATAGCGCGGCAGGTTGGCGATGGAACCGCCCTGAGGGTCAGCTGCGGCGAGGACATCGTCAACAGCGGATTCCGGAGCGGACACCGAATAGGATGATGGCGCCAGGCGCTGGGTCACTTCTTTCCCCGGCGCACTGATGATCATGCTGCCACTGGATGCGAACATGCTCGTGCCCATGCGGCCATCGAGGTCAGCGACATCCTTCTGCAACTCCTCAACGAATTTACGAACAGCCGCCATATCATCGGCCTTAGCCCCGCCGGCAATGTTCACGGCCTGTTTGCTGATCTGCTGCTTCATGCCGTCGATCGAGCGTTTGAGTGCAGAAAGGGTTTCACGGCTTTCGCGCACGTCTGCGGCATTCTTTGCCGTGTAAAGCAGGATGCCGGCATTGAGCGGCAGCAGCATGAGTCCCAGCGCAATGATCGGCATGCTTCTCGAGCGGCTTGGCTCCTTCGCGCCGTGCTCTCTGCGCCGCAATTCGACGTCGGGCTCGATTTCGACATCGACATTCGAAATATGTGTCATCGAATTCCTCCGTCACCAAACTTGGCCGTGGCCCTGACTCTACCTATCCCCGAAACCCCACGTCACGCAACTGGACCGTGCGCGCTTTATCTGTTTTGCGCTTTTGCCCGATGGCCAGCCTGCACAAGCATTTCAGACATACCTTAACAAGACTGCGACGCCCAGGCCGAGACCGGCTCAGCTTTCCGCCTCAATCCAATGTGAACACCCCTCCCCAAGCACGCTCCAGCATCTCCAGCGACGCGACCTTCGGCAGGTCGTTGAATTCGCAATAGGAGGAGATGAAATCCAGGAGGTATTTGGGGTGGTAACAGGACGCACGCGTATCCCCTCGGTACTTCCTGTCGTAGAACAAGTGCAAATCATCGCCGATCAAGTCTATCGCGCCCACGCGGGCGTAGGACTCGAAGATGCGAACATATTCATCCCGCGACGGGTTATTCACATATATCTTATATTTCAGGCGTCGCAGGCCGGCTTCGTCGGAGATCTCCCGCGGGGGAATGTTGGTCGAGAAGACGACGAGTTCATCGAACGGCACCTTGAACTTCTTCCCGGTATGCAACGTCAGAAAGTCGTAGCCACGCTCGAGTGGGACGATCCAGCGGTTGATGAGCGCTTGCGGCCGGTCCTGCTGGCGCCCGAAGTCATCGATGATGAACACCCCACCCGACGCCTTCAGATGCATTGGCGCTTCGTAAGCTCTGGATCCGGGGTTGTAGATGAGGTCGAGAAGGTCGAGCGTGAGCTCCCCGCCGGTCTTGATGACGGGCCGTCGGCATTCCACCCATCGTTGATCGGTTTTCGGGTGCGGTTTGATCGTCGGCTCTCTCACAGCCTGATGCGTCGCCTCGTCGTAGAAACTGATGACGTAGCCGCCGACCTCGATGGCATAGGGGACCCAAATCGTCTGGATGAAAAGCTCGGAGGTCCGCTCGGCAATGCTGGTCTTGCCGTTGCCGGGCGGACCATAAAGAAGGATGGAACGGCCCGAATTGACCGCCGGCCCCAGCTTCTCGACCAACGCCGGCGACAGCACCAGCCCGTCCAGGCTGCGGACGAGCCGCTCGAAAGTGACGCGTTCGTGATTTATCGACTGCAAGCCGATCTGGTGACAGAAAGCATCGAGCGACACCGGGGCCGGGCCGACGTATTCCGACTGCCGCAGGGCCACCTGCGCATAATCCAAGCCCTTGACCGAGAGCGCATAGCGAATGTCGGACCTGACGTCTTCGCCGGCAAGGCCTCTCGCCTCGAGATAGGACAGCTTTACCAGTTCCTTGATGAGCAGATTGGTCAGCACTTTCGACAGCTTCATCCGGTCGGCGAGATGCGAAGCCGTAACCGTGTCCTGCTCGGTCGCGCACTTGGCCGCCAGACGCAGCAGGAACGATAATTCCAGTCCGGTTTCTTCAAGACTTAGCGGTACCACCGGCATGCGCCGATCAAGCGCTAGGGCAAAGTCTTCACGGTCTTGACTTGGCGAATACTGCATGGAGCCTCACTCCTCCCTAGCCACCGGGCTTCAAGCCGGTGAGAATGCCTATGACGCGAAGGACGATGGGAACAAGCACGATGATAAGACTGACTGGAAACAGGAAGGCGCCGAGTGGCAACAGCATCTTGATCGGCAGGGCATTGGCCTTCTCTTCGGCGCGAATGACGCGGAGATCGCGCATTTCCTTGCTGTAGACACGAAGCGTCTGGGTAACGCTGGTTCCGAGTTCCTCCGATTGGCGGAAAAGCACCGCAAGCGAGCGCGCCTCGTCGATCCGCAAACGTGTTGCGAGATTGGTTAGGGCCTCGCGCAATCGACGACCACCGCGCACCTCCAGCATCATAATCGACAAATGCAGGCCAAAATCCTGACGTTTCTGAACGAACTCCCGGGCGACACGATCCGCTGCCGCCTCAATGCTCATGCCCGCGTCAAGGCAGACGATCAGCATGTCCATGAAATCGGGGAAGAGCCGTCTATATTCCCGTTCCTTGGCGTCGCCCCTGCGGTCGATGTAGATATTGACCAGCACGAACATGGCACCGGTCCCGATCATCGCGACGAGCAGGATCGCCAGCCTGGACATCTCGGGAACGAAGCGGTCCAGCGCCCAGGCCGCCGCGACCATGACCGCACCGCAGACGAGCGCGCGCACGATTTGAAACACGGGAACCGCACCGGCTGCGAAATATCCGGCCCGGATCAGCCGATTCTGTGTGGAATTGGCATTTTGGTCGCGCCTGGTAATTTCAAAGTAGCGGCGGATCAAGCGGTTCTCCGCCTCTCCCAGGTCGACGAGGGCGCTATCGCCGAACTGGAGATCATCGGCACCCGCCTTTGCAGTCGTCTCCGACAACCGGACGCCGACCTCGCGTCGGCGAAACACCAGCTCCGAGGAAACGCCGGCGAATATCAGTACCGCGAAGAAGACGACGATGTAGATTCCGTACTCACCCATGGTGGCCTCAATATTCGAAGTGGACCATCTTATAGAGAATGATGTTGCCGATGAGCATGACCACGCTCAATACGGCGACGACTGTCGTGCCGTGGCCGCTTGCCCAAACCGGATCGAAGTAGGTCGGCGCAAGGGCCTTGATCAGCGCGTAGAGAAGGAACGGATAAATCGACATGAAAATCGCGGTGATCCGCCCTTCCGACGAGATCGCTTTAACCTTGGCCTTCAGCATCGTGCGATCACGCAGGGTCTTTGAGAGATTTTGAAGGATTTCGACCAGATTTCCGCCCGTGCCAGCCTGGACACTCAAGGCGATTGCCAGCAGGTTCAGGTCTTCCGCGCCGACACGCTGACTGAGATTGACGAGGGCGTCATCCAAGGTGGTGCCGTAGGTCAACTCATCCGAGAGCAGGCCAAATTCCGTCCCGACCGGATCGGGCAATTCGCGCGCCACGAGGGAAATCGCGGCCGGCAGTGGATGGCCTGCGGACAGGCTGCGATTGGCAACGTCGAGTGCCTCAGGAAGCTTAAGGGTAAATTTGCGAATCCGGCTGGCCCGAGTGCGCCAGACGGCGATGACTGGGATGAGAAGGCAGATTAGCAGGAAGACTGGGATCCGGATCAGAGTGCTCGGAATCAGGAATTGGACGACAAACCAGACCAGGACCGCGCCAGCGATCCCATAGAGTGCAAAACGCTGCGCGTCGAACTTGATGCCTGATTGAGTATAGAATTGCCGGACGCGCTGAACAAAAGGCAATGATCGCCAGTCTTCATCAGCACCGCGCGCCTTCAGCATCGCACGGTAAGTCTTGAGGTGGTCCTCGCTTGCATCAAGCAGGCTCAGCCGATCATTGACGGCACGCTGGCGCTCGGATTTCCGGAAGTAGCTGCGTAACAGCGCCTCGACAGAAATCAGCGCGCCAATGAACACAGCCGCGTAGAGGATCAGCAAGGTCATGATTCAACCACCCCCGTTTGCAGCGGTTTCCCCGGATCGAAGATCGCTGCAGGTACGACGATCCCGAGTTCGGCAAACTCTTCGACGAAACGGGGACGAAGGCCAGTCGCCCGGAATTCGCCCTGGATGCGACCGCTCTCGTCGGTGGCAACGCGCCTGAACCGCATGATCTCCTGCATCTGCACCACCTCGCCCTCCATGCCGGTGATCTCGGAGATCGAAACGACCTTGCGGCTGCCGTCGCTGAGACGCTGGACCTGGACGATGATGGTGATCGCCGAAGCGATCTGAGAGCGGATGCTGAGCTGCGACATGGGCATACCGGCCATGCCGACCATCTGCTCAAGTCGCCCGACCGCGTCGCGCGGCGTGTTGGCGTGAATGGTTGTCATGGAGCCTTCGTGGCCGGTGTTCATCGCCTGCAGCATGTCGAAGGCCTCTTCACCGCGGACTTCGCCGACGATGATGCGGTCCGGGCGCATGCGCAGCGCATTTTTCAGGAGTTCGCGCTGGCGCACTTCGTTGCGGCCGTCGAGGGTCGGCGGTCTCGTTTCCAGCCGTCCGACATGCGGTTGCTGCAGTTGCAGTTCGGCCGCGTCTTCAATGGTGATCAAGCGCTCCTTGACGGAAATCTGCGACGAAAGGGCGTTGAGCAGGGTTGTCTTGCCCGAGCCCGTACCGCCGGAGATAATCATGGACACCCGGCCCTTGACGGCAGCGCTCAAGAGTATCCGCATCGCATTTGCCATCGCGCCGTGCTCGACGAGACGCTCAAGCGTCAAAGGTTTGCGCGTGAACTTGCGGATCGATACCAGCGGTCCGTCGACTGAAATCGGCCGGATGGCGACGTTGACGCGCGACCCATCCTTCAACCGAGCATCGACGAGCGGTGTCGACTCATCCACACGTCTTCCGACGGCAGAGACGATCTTGTTGATCACGCGCAGCAGATGATCTTCGTCCTTGAAGCGTACGGCCGTGCTTTCAAGCTTGCCACGGCGTTCGACATAGACGCTGTTGTAACCGTTGATCAGGATATCGGCGACGGAGTCGTCGGCCAGCAGCGGTTCGATTGGTCCGAGGCCGAGCATCTCGTCGGTGATGTCGCGGATCAGGTCGTTGATTTCCTTCGCATTGAGCGGGAAATTGTTGCGTCGGATGTAGTCTTTGACGAGTGGCCTGATCTCGGTGGCGATTTCCTCATCGTCCATCGTGTCGAGAATGCCGAGGTTGATGCGATCGAGCAGGTGGCGATGCAGGTTGACCCGCTCCGCCACCATGTCGAGCCCGAGCGACTCTTCCAGCCTGGCACTTGCCGCAGCGCCGGCTGCCTCCGGACTGGGTATGGGCGCGGCTTCAGCCACGGGCATCGAGCCAGGCTCAGGAGCTTCCCGAACGTTCTCCTCATCCGGCTGCTGCTGCTGTTTGTAGAAACGTCCAATGAACCCGGTTGCCATCGTTTCCCACCTTGTTCGACTATTCGACGATCACCGTTGCTCCGACCCTCACCCGCTCGTAGAGATCGATGATGTCGGCATTGCTCATGCGGAAACAGCCGGACGAGGCGAATTGCCCGACCGTCGACTGCTCATTCGTTCCGTGGATGCGGTAAAGTGTGTCGGCTTTTCCTCGGTAGAGATAGATGCCTCGGGCGCCGAGGGGATTGAATGGACCGGGAGGCACCAGCTCCGGCAGCTCCGGTGCGCGCGCTTTCATCTCGGCCGGCGGCCGCCAGTCGGGCCACTCGGCCTTCCGTCCAACCTTCACCACGCCGCTCCAGCGGAAACCGTCGCGGCCGACACCGATCCGATAGCGGATCGCGCGCTTGCCGGAGATGACGAGATCAAGCGTTCTTGCCTGGCTGGCGACGACGATCGTACCGGCCGGGTAGGCCTTCCCGATCGACACTACCGTGCTCGTTTTCGGCCCGAGAGTGCGCGGCACTGTCCCGCCGGCCATCACAGCCGGCGGCGCAATCACCAACGCCCCTAGGAGCAATACAGCCGGCATCCATCGGCAGCAATTGGCGACCTCGTCGCCTCGTCCCAGTAACCTGCTGCTGCCGCGTAGGAGTGCCCTCATCTGACGAGAGCCCCGAGCTTGCCGACGGCGCCACAGAATGGCGAGCGCGAATTGACCTCGTGGGGCAGGACACCACGGTTCACTGCCTCACTCAG
Organism: Ensifer sp. ENS10; assembly: GCF_014852025.1. Taxonomy (NCBI): domain Bacteria; kingdom Pseudomonadati; phylum Pseudomonadota; class Alphaproteobacteria; order Hyphomicrobiales; family Rhizobiaceae; genus Ensifer; species Ensifer sp. ENS10. The sequence goes on along the minus strand of NZ_JACVAS010000009.1, from coordinate 183,019 downwards.
CGTATCCCAGTCATAAGGAATGATGTGGGCATGCGTGTCCTTGAACAGCTTGTCGACCTGCTCCCGGCGCACCCCGAGGCTGAAGAGCTTGGTGCGGTACTTGTTGATCACGACCTGGATCCCGTCGGCGCCGCCGCGTAGGCGCACGAGATTGGCAAACAGGTCCTTTGCCTGATGCAGCGAAGGGATGGTCGTTTCAGTGACGATGGAAATGCTGTTGACTGAAGACAGTACGTCGCTCTTCCAGGGCGTTTCGTAGTAGGGCACGTCGATCACCATGTGGTCGCTCTCGAATGCCGCAACATCGAGCATGCGCAGCGCTAGCTCTGCTCCCTTGGGTTCCAGCAATATGGAGGGCTGCTTGAAAGACAGCAGCGTGAAGCCACCCGAATGGCGCTTGCGGACGAGATCGATGAATTCGAGATCGACACGTGCCGGATTCGCGACAACGGTCTTCAAATCGTAGTCGTTGACAAGATTGAGGTAGTAGCCGAGGGAACCGGACGAAAAATCGAGATCGAAGAGACCAACCCGCGGCGCGACGCCCTTCGTCGGTTGCGCCAGTATGTGTGCTAGCGAAGAGGAAATCACGCTCGCTCCGGCACCGCCCACGGCCGCAACGATGGCGTGAACCCGGCTCTCATTGCCGCTGACACCTGGCGCATGCGTCGAGATCATATCGATCAGTGCGCGGCGCTCGAGCGGCTTTTTCAGCCAGTCGTCGCCGTTCAGCCGAAACAGCAGGCGCATCAGCTCGTCGGAAAGAACCTCGGATACGACGACCATTGGAATGTTGCGGTGCTTGGCGCGCAACTGGGCGATCTCTTGACGACAGAGGGCCTCGCCATTGTCGACATCCAATATGATCAGGTTGAACTGCGTCGGGTCGACCTTTCCCGCCTCGCCCAACACGCTCAACGACATGTGCCGCGCCTCGTAACGCGAAAGCGACCCAAACGTATCCAGCATGAGGCTCGCCGCTGCCGCATCGTCGGAGAGAATGAGTATCTTGGTTGTCGTTGCAAAGTTCATGTGTGCGGTCATCTCGCTTCCCCAAGCAGAATTGAAGGGCTCAGCAGCTTGAACATGTCTCGAGGTCTTCCGTCGTCAGTGTCACCGGGTGAGCGGGAACTTCGACCTGATCCAATCCCAGCAGCGCGCCAAGCAGCGGCAGGTCGAATGTGACGTTGCGCACTTCCAGCCGCATAGTCAGCACCGGCCCGTTCGGCCGCCCCCAGTAGCCGAGGCCGGAGCGCTGGTAGGTCACCACCAGGTTTTTCGGCTGGATCCGCCAATTGAGGTCGCAGATGCCCGGGTTCGGATCACCCGCTACGCCGCAGACACCGTCGCTTCCCATGACAATCCGGGTCAATTGGTCGCTGCAATTGGCGAGATCGGGCCCGCAAGTGGACGATATCGTCGCGTTGTTTGGGGTCGCGTCACCGTTGTCCAACGGATCGTCGGCGTCGGTCGGAAACACATCGGCGAAGTCGCTGGTCAGGGGCTCGGAGACGGCTGCGAGGCGGGCACCAAGTTGCAACGCCTTGACCGTCTGGTTCCATTGCGACATGGCGAAGCCGAACTCGACGAAGGCCGCAAACACCAAAAGGACGAGCGGCAGCGATATCAGCCCTTCGGTAAGTGCCACGCCGTGCTGGTCCTGCCAGAAGGAGACGGGCGATCGACGCTTTACCATCCGATATACCTCTCTTCGTGGGAGGAGCTGATGGTGATCTGATCGATGCCGAGCCAGGAGAAGATCGGCGAGCTTTCATAAAGATGTGACGTCTGCACGGTGATCGTGCCATCGGCATCGACAGGAATGATCGTGATATCCGCAAGAGCAGGCCCCCAGCCGGTAACACGCAAATTCGCCCCCGAGGCGGGGCTCTGCGTTCCATAGAAGGCAATCAGCTTGGCTGTCGCCTGGCTGCAGGTCGGCGTGTAGGTCCCCGACGCCTGCCGGCACCGCGCGAGATAGCGGCCAGCATCCCGGAGACCAGCGTCGATCTGCATCCGCTGCCAGAAGATATTGCCGAATTCGAGGATGCCGGCGGCAAAGAGGGTAACGAAAGGTATGGCGATCAACGCTTCGGTTAGCACTGCTCCATCCTCCCCTGACCGGAAGCGACGGAACGGACGGCGGACAAAATTTCGCAGCGCGATCATCATCGGACCAACTCTGATTCTTCACGGAGGTACTCCTCCATAGACCCAAGGCCGCCCGGACCGGTAATATCCACGATTTCTATGTCGATGGCATTGTACTGGAAGGGTATCTCGGTCGGACTACCTTTTGACTTGGCGACATTGTTGTGCGTTTTCACGGGACGGGTTAGAAACACCTTGCCGAATGCGGCAACATCGAGATCCCCCTTGCCATTAATTGCGCCTTGCGTCCCACAGTCCACCAACGCTGCGACGGTTATCCGTCTGTCCGGAAAGGCAGGTGGATCCTCGCTCCCATTCTTGTAACACATCGCCCTTCCGGTCTCTCCGCCTTGAGACTGCCGCTGATAGTAGCCGTGGGCAATCTCGTATTGATATACTTCATAGCGGGAAGGCCGCGGCGTGCCCTGCAACGCGGCCGGCAGGGATGATTCGCCGTAGTTGACCAGCCAGTAATTCGCCAGGTTCCAGTCACCCTTGCCAACGCGAGCGCCGCTTGTCGGTACATTAACAAGGTATGTTTGATCGTCTGGGAAGGCCATAACGTTATCGACCACTGGGTCGATGGACAATGTGGGCTTTGCGTCACAGGTAGCGGCGCCTTTGCCCTTCTTCTGAGCGCCCTTTCGCACATTGACTGCTGGAGGGCCGGCAGTGAAATTACCCGGCACAGCGCCGCCTTCCATCATGTCGAATCTCGTATTGATTGCCTCCTCAACGGAACCAGTATTGCCGGGTTTGGTCGTGACCGTTTTATTTCTCGTAAGGCACATCGGCGCGCCGGATCCGGCAAAATATGCCCTGAGGTCTGAGGCGCCATTACCGTCTGGAACCTCGAGAAATCCGAAGTTGCCGGGGCCGGCAGGAGCACCCTGGCTGGCGGGAAGATGCATGGATATCAGGGCACCGTGAAAGTCCCCATCCTCGAATGCTTGGTTGACGGTCTTGCCCTGACCTTCAAACGGGTTGCAGATGAACACCGGCGCAATATCGCACGCAGCCATCCGATAGACCGCCACCGCATCGGCGGAAACATTGATTGTATCGCGATCAAGCCCGACGGGCACAGGGAAGATCGTCTGCATCGCCTGGTCCTTGGCCGTGACCCAGGCATAGCCGGCCTCGTTCGGGTCCGTCGTGACCATCGCCTCGGTAATCGGATCGTCGTCATCGCCCGCGAAGGTCCCGTCACCGGGAATGCCCTTCAGGAACTTGACCGTCACGGTGCTCGCCGCATCGTTCCCCGCATCGTAAGCGACCGTGATGTATGATCCCATCGACATGCCAGTCCCGCCGGCGCCGAAGGCCGCGGTGTTGGCAAGCTTTTCGATCGCAGCCTCGGCGCGGGTGATCGCGTCGTCCCGGCCGTCGAGCTCGCGGGCTCCCGCCAGAGCCATGGCGTCGACCGCGTTCTGAAGATCAGTATGGAGATTGGCACTGCGGCCGACGTCGATGACGATAAGAGAAAAGCCCAGCAGCAGCGGCATCGCAATGAGCGTCAACGCGATGACGTAACCTCGATGGTCGTCCCAGAACCGTTTGATTGCCCTGTTCAACATAGGCATGTCTCTCCGATCGCGGCGGCTCACCGTCGCGTCGTGTTGTTTCTATTGCAGTTCTTTCCGGCATTGCTGCCGCATCAAACGCCGCGTGCCCCGTCAGTTGCCGGACGCCGCTCCGTTGCCGCCCATTTGGGCCGGCGGCGGGATGACCACCGCGGGAGATCCTCCGCCACCCTGATAGCCACGTATGACTCTGCTCACCACCTTGCCATCGGCCGCGATGCGCGTGTTCTGCGCCGCGCGGGGGAACGGATCTTGGATGTGGATGCCCTTATTGGCCTCCACCGCGTTTCCAAGCCCGAAGGTGATCGAGTCCCTGTGGTTCATGTAATCGGCGCAGCCGGAAACCAGGCTTGTCGCCGCCAGAACCAGGATTGCGCGCTTACTTCTTCGCAACAGCAAGGACGCCTCCCGTGTCGAGATCGAGCCTGTGGCCATAAGGGCCGGTGACGCCTTCGCCGTTGCGGAAGCGGCGCAGCATGTCCTTGTCCACCTCCAGCACGCCAAGGGCAAAGAGCTCGACGTCGTTCGACGAGCGCGTCTGGTCGAGCGGGCTGTAAAGTGCCTCGCCGGGCGTCGCCGGCCGCACGATATGCGGCGTGACGACGATGACGAGATCGGATTCCTTTTTCAGAAAGCTGGTCGAGCGGAACAGTGCGCCGAGCACGGGAAGTTGCCCCAATACCGGCAATTGCTGGATGTCCTTGGCGTTGGTCGACTGCAAGAGACCGGCCATTGCGAAGCTCTGGCCGTCGCGTAACGCCACCGTAGTCTTGGCCGCACGCGAAATGAAGCCGGGATTGCCGTTGACGTTGATCGATGTGTCGATCTCGGAAACTTCCGGCTCGACCTTCAAGCTGATCAGTCCGCCATCGAGCACCACCGGCGTGAACGTCAGCCGCACGCCGAACGGCCGGTAGTCGGTCTGGGTCGCAAGCGTCGCCCCGTTGGCCACAGTCGTCTGGATCGGGACCTCGCCGCCGGCATGGAAGCTGGCGGTCTCGCCGCTCATGGCGATCAGATTCGGTTGGGCGAGGCGCCGCACCAGTCCCTTCTGCTCCAACGCATTGATCACGATGTCGATCTGGCCGCCGGAAATCTCGAGAACCTTGGCGATCAACTGGCCGAAGGGCTGCATGCCCGTTGCTGCACCGGCCGCATCCCCTAGGGTGCGCACCAGCCCGCCGTCCTTGACGCCGATTCCCTGGCTGGTCGTCGCCTTACCGATGCCATTCCTGCCCGCCCCTGCCCAACCGATGCCGAGGTCACGACCGGTTTGCCGCGACGCCTCGATCACCCGAACTTCCAGCATAACCTGCTGAGAGTCGTTGACGCGCAACTGATTGAGAACCGGCTGGTCGGAATAGGACTGAGCGATTTCCAGCACCCGCTGCAACTCGGTGGCGTCGCGCACCATGCCCGTCAGGCGGATGCGGTCGTTCGAGTTGATCACCCGGACCTGCGATCCGGGTGACGCTGCGCGGATGGCGGACGCCACTTCGCTGAAATCGCTGGCGACACGAATGTCGATGACACCAAGAAGCTTCTTGTCGTCGCCATAAACCGAGATGTTCGTCGCCCCGTTTTTCTTGGCGCGGATGAAAAGTGATTTGTCGGAGAGTGGCACCACATCGATGAGTTCCGCGCTGCCAATCACGAGATCGCCGAAAGGCTTGCCTGTCGCGATTGTTATCGTGTCGTTGGGCGGAAGCACCACCTGCTGAACCGACCCGCCGAGATTGATGAACTTCTCCTGCGCGTCCGCCGAACCGACAAGGCCAGGCCCCCAAAAGCCGCAGACCGAAACGATCGCAACCGTCGCCGCGAGGGCCCTGCGTCTTGCCGCGTGTCTTACGCTTCCCCTCATTCCTGCCAAAGCCCCTCTCCTCGAAGCTGGCCCTGCCCCTCGACGGGGCAGGTTAAATTCCACGTTACTGGATCTGCCCCACCCGGTACTCTTCCCGTTTGTTCGTGCTCCAGACACCGACCGTCGCCCACTTCGGTTCAACCGGCAAGACCGGCTCGACATTCCGCTCGACGATTTGCACCTGTTTTTCGCCTACAGGTGCATTCATTTTGCTTTCGACGGAATTGATCCGGCCTCCGAGGTCCTCGCCGACCTTGCGGACCATGCGTTCGATCAGATCGAATCGGCCGTCGTCGGCATTTTGCGCGAGTTCCGCGGCAATGGGGCCCCCGCCCAGGTCCGCCACTGTGACTGGCCGGGTCTGCTCGACGGAGGCCGAGGCGATATTGCGAAGAGCCAGCGACAGCGTGCCGATATTGGCGCCAAGCGTCAGCCGCTGCGCTTCGTCGGTCGTCACTTCGAAAGTGACGGTTTTCACGACCGAGGGTTCATCCTTGCGCTCGTCGGCCGTCTGGTCGACGGCAAGCACCTTCACGCCCTGCAACAACACATCCACCGAGGTCTGCTCATTGCCGCTCTTGGTGTTGCGGCTAACGCGGGTCAGGAGTACGTCGACCCGATCCGAGGGGCGAACGAAACCGGCAACGCCGAGCACGTCGTTGACGCGGATGGATACGGCCTTCATCCCTTGATCGAGGGCAGCCGAGAGGGTGGCGCGTTCGCCGGCGCCGGTGATCTTTGAGGTGAGCACCGGTTCGCCGGGGTCGATCGCCTCCATCGCATAGCGCGGTTCGTCCTTGTCACCGAGAACGGCCTCGATCGCCTGGAACGAGCCTTCAGGTCTTTCGTCGGAAGGCCAAGGAATGGTTTTCAGATTTTCGGGGCGAACCCGGTCGCCGAAGCGCATCGCCTTGGCGGCGACGACCAGTGTTTTTTCATGCGCCTGCAGACCATTTGCGGTTGCAAGTCGCGCCTTTTGGTCAGCCAAGTAGGCCCGTGTCGCGAAAACCGCAGTGAGTGCAAGCACAAAGGCGACAGCAAGACTAATAATCGTAGAGGAGCGCATCACCAGTACTCGCTAGTACGAACCAAATACTTTATTAAATCATAATATATGGCGATGGAGGTTAATAATTCGCTCCATCGCCATCGTTAAATAAAAGTTAACTGCAGGTCACACCAGTTGCGGCGTCAGTTGTGCAGGTCAGGCTATTCTCAAAGAAGCCACCCCAGGAGGTCCAAGCCGTCGAGAGGCTATCACCTGCTCCGGTCACCGCAACAATAACGCCCCCGACAAGCAGACCAAGCAGAATAAGATATTCCGTCAGCGCTACGCCGTCTTCTTCCCGCGCGAAAGCGCGGACTTTTGTCAAAAGTGCTTTCATCGAGAATTACCTCCAACACAGTATAATTTTTGCGTGACCGCTTACTTCCCCGGCCCTCGCCTGTCATCGAGACCACCTCTCCGACTGACATTATTAATAATCCCTTAATTATTATATCGTCAACTTCTAATACGAAGTGATATGAGCCATCTTTGGGTTATGGTTAAAATCAGAACCCCTATATTTTAAGGGTCAATAGAGAGATCGCCTGCGGAAACATGACATCCTGTAATATTTCTTGAACTTTTCTGATCCGCGGTTTCTTGCGAAGCCTTTGGAAGAGCTACACAATTGCATCTGAGATCACCTATCGCGCAGAACTGGTGAACCATGACAGAACTTATCAACATAATCCCTTTGGTAGCGGCGGCGTTCTTTCTCTACTCCGCTTGGAGCGACTTCCAGTGCTGGCGCATTCCGAACGGCGTCGTGCTCGTGCTCGTCTCCGTCTACGCACTGGGCGCCGTGATCCGGCTCACGACAACACAGGACATCGGCGCCGCGCTCTTCTCGCTCGACGGCGTCGGAGGCGATATCGGGGCTGGCTTACTGCTATTCACGCTCGGGGTGGCGCTCTGGGCCTTTCGGTTGTTCGGGGCCGGCGACGCCAAACTATTCCTGCCGATTGGCCTCTTCGTCGGCTGGCACGGCATGCTCCCCTTTGCCGTTTTCCTGCTGATCGGCGGGATATTGACCATGCTGGCCTTGAGGTTGCCGATGCCCTTGGCGTTCGCGCACTACGCTGTGATCATGCGGATCGAAGAGATCCGCATCAGCCGCAAGATCCCGTACGGCGTCATCATGGTCTTCGCAACCCTCGTCACGATGGCCCTCGGTCACCACAAAGCTTAAACAAGCGTGCCAAACCGCGCGCCTTGAACAACGCTAGGGAAGTTCGCGGCGACGGCAACCGGCGACGGAACTCGCCCCGTCATCACCTTTCGAGATGATCCGATCCAGTATCGTCGCAAACGCAAGCTCACGGCCGCGGCGGCAACTCGCGCAAGAACAGAAGGCACTGCACCAGTTGGGAGGCAGCCTCCTGGGCGAAGACAAGCACATCTTCATTCTTCTCGCGCGCCATGAGATCGAGGTAACAGTCAAGCACGATGCCGCAAAGCACGGCTGGACGTTCGAACGCTGCCGGAGAAAACCCGTCGATATTGGGCTTGCAGGCCACGTGAAGGTCGCGACATCTCGCGAGACGTTCTTTCGCGTCCTGCACAAAGCGGGTTAGTTCCCGCAAATCTGAAAGATCTCCGAGGCCCAGCAGCTGCTGGTGGAGCCGCCGCTCGAGATCTCCAAGCGTGGGGTCGGCACCGGAGGCGGCATCCTGGCGTGTGCGATGAAAGGCCAGCCGCCGCTCGCGCCGCAACGTCGCGACGTGCCCCAATTCCTCGCGGGCCATCCTTTCGGCTGCCTGCCGGATCTCTTGCGAAGGAGCTCGCCCGGCAACGTAGCTCCAGAATTCGAAGGCTCGCTCTTCGTTTCTGACCGCGATGGAGAATGCCCGGTAGGCGCTTAGAGCTTCGGCGGGGATCAAATCGGCGCCTTCCGGGTCGAAGAGATCAGGCGGCGACGAAAGCCCGGCCGCGTTCCCTGTGACTTCAACGCCGCTTGCTTTCGACCAGCCCGTGACCTCAGACAAGTGCGATCGTTCCTCAGCGATCAGGCGCTCGAAGACTGCGACCAGCTCGGGTCGCCCCTCGGCGCACATCCTGTCCCTGAGCGTTTCATATCCTTCGATTGCCTCCTGCTCCATACGCGCGGCCCTTTGCATCAGGCCCTCCATGGTATCCAGCACGGGCGGTTCTTCGGTCAGTTTTGGCATGAAGTCCTCCGAAAGTGGTGCCCCATCCTACGGAAACAAAAAAACCGTTGGTTGATCTGGCGCAACGATTACGCCGTCTGTGCCGCTAACTTCCGCCCGAATTCCTGTGCCGAAGATCGCGGCGCGGCACAGGATCGATGTGAGAACAGCCGCTGCGCCAGATGGAATGCGAATGCCGAAGAACGTCCCCATCCGAAAACACGGTCTGGCCGTTTTTCTTGCGTTTTTCATCGCGGCCCTTACCGCTGCGAGCCAAGCGTTCGCCGCCGACGGCCTCTCCGCCTACCTCGCCAAGGTACAGCCGACGGAGCTTTTCGCCGGCGCCGATCGCTTCGGTGACCCCGTAGGCGAACCGGCAATCGTGCCCGTCCACAAGGGTGCCGACATCGCCGGCTACGCCTATCTCAACTCTGATTTCACCAACTCGACCGGCTATTCCGGCAAGCCGATCCATATCGTCGTCGGGATCGACAAGACCGGCGTTGTGCGTGGGCTGAAGCTTGTGGATCACAAGGAGCCGATCGTGCTGATCGGCATACCGGAAGCCCGCGTCGTCGAAGCGCTGAACTCGGTCATTGGCCGAGATCTATCTCGCGTTGCCTCGGGCGCCGAGCGCCCGCCTCAGGTCGACATCGTCAGCGGCGCGACCGTTACCGTCCTGGTAATGGGCGACAGCGTGGTGCGCTCGGCCGTCAAGCTGGTGCGGAGCGGCAGGCTCGGCGACAAGGCCGCAAGGGCGGTTGCCAGCACTGCACCGGTCCGAACGCTCGATGCTGCGCAACAGGATATCCGCGACTGGCAAACTCTTCTCGGAGACGGTTCGATCCGCAGCCTTCGACTCGACGTTGGTGAGGTGTCGGAGGCTTTCCTTAGGGCCGGTCACAAGGACGCGGCCGACAAGCCCGAAACGACCGAACCCAAGGACCGCTTCATCGATCTCTATCTCGCACCCGTCAGCGTGCCTTCCATCGGCAAGAGCTTGCTTGGCGAAGAGGGCTATGCGCGCCTTGCCAAGCGGCTGAATCCGGGACAGTCGGCCATCCTGGTCGCGGGTGACGGTACCTATTCGTTCAAGGGGTCAGGCTATGTGCGCGGCGGCATCTTCGATCGCATCGAACTGCTGCAGGACGGGCAAGGCTTGCGCTTCCGCGACCGCGACCACACGCGGCTGACACAGATCGCCGCCGAAGGCGCCCCTCGCTTGCGCGAAATCGCCCTCTACATCATTCCCGACAGCTTCACCTTCGACGTCACCGAGCCATGGGAACTGCAGCTCCTGGTCCAGCGCAGCACCGGCGTGCGCGACAAGGCCACCCTGCCCTACGATCTCGGATACACGCTGCCCGAGCATTACATGATCGTCGAAGCAGCTCCTGCTTCGGCGGCAGCCCAGCCTGCCACTGCCCCCGCGCAAACCGCTGCGGAGCCAGGTCCGCTGGATGACGAACAGGCGCCGCTCTGGGTCGGCATCTGGGAAATGAGCCGCATCTCCATCGTCATCACCTTTGCCGGACTGCTGGTTCTGACCGCGATCTTCTTCTTTCAGAACTGGCTCGTCAGCAGGCCGAAACTGTTCGGCTGGGTACGACGCGGCTACCTGCTTTTCGCCCTGGTCTGGCTTGGCTGGTTTGCCAATGCGCAGCTTTCCGTCGTCAATGTCCTCACGTTCGTGAATTCGCTGATCACCGGTTTTCATTGGGAGTTCTTCCTCTCGGCGCCGTTGATCTTCATTCTCTGGGCGGCAGTGGCGGCGGCTCTGCTGTTTTGGGGGCGCGGTCCGTTCTGCGGCTGGCTCTGCCCATTTGGCGCATTGCAGGAACTTACGAACGGCATCGCCAGATGGCTGAAGGTGCCCCAGATCAAACTGCCCTGGGGTCTGCATGAGCGCCTCTGGCCGGTGAAATACATCATCTTCCTCGGACTGTTCGGCCTGTCGCTCTATTCGCTGGCACTGGCTGAGACATTTGCCGAGATCGAACCCTTCAAGACGGCGATCATTCTGAAGTTCGCGCGCGAGTGGCCCTTCGTCCTCTTCGCTTTGACGCTGCTGGCTGCGGGGCTCTTCATCGAGCGTTTCTACTGCCGCTATCTCTGCCCGCTCGGTGCAGCGCTCGCCATTCCCGGACGCATCCGCATGTTCGAATGGCTGAAACGCTGGCCCGAATGCGGCTCGCCATGCCAGCGCTGCGCCAAGGAATGTCCGGTGCAGTCGATCCACCCTGAAGGGCAGATCAACGTTAACGAGTGCATCTACTGCATGCACTGCCAGGAACTCTACCAGGACGACCAACGCTGCCCGCACATGATCCAGGTGCGGCTGAAGCGAGAGAAATTCATGGCGCTTTCCACCCCCGCATCGAGGGGACAGGCGCCGGCAAAAACCGTGGTTACCCACAAGGGCAAGCCGATCGGCGGCAAGGAAGAGGCCACAGGCGAGCCCGCCTGACGCCATCATAAAAGGAGCAAAGACATGTCAGATCCCAATATCCCAACTGCGCTGAGCAGGCGCCAGCTGCTCGGCTCCACCGCCGCGGCGGCTGTCGCGGGTGCTGCGGCCGTCGGCGGCGCGGTTACCATTTCCACCGTCACTGCGGCGCCGGCACTTGCTGCCGGTGGCCAGTCCATTGAAGTGAAGCCCGGCGAACTCGACGAATATTATGTCTTTTTCTCCGGCGGCCACAGCGGTGAAGTCCGCATCCTCGGCCTGCCGTCGATGCGCGAATTGATGCGAATTCCCGTCTTTAACCGCGACAGCGCAACCGGCTGGGGCCAGACGAACGAAAGCCGCAAGATCCTGACCGAAGGTCTGCTGCCGGAGACCAAGGAATATCTGAAGGACAAGGGCGGCATCTATCTCAACGGCGACCTGCACCACCCGCACCCGTCTTTCACGGAAGGCACCTATGACGGGCGCTACCTCTTCGCAAACGACAAGGCCAACACGCGTGTCTGCCGCATCCGCCTCGATGTGATGAAGTGCGACAAGATCATCCAGTTGCCGAACCAGCACACCGTTCACGGCCTACGCGTGCAGAAATATCCGCGCACCGGCTACGTCTTCGCCAATGGCGAAGATCGTGTGCCGATCCCGAACGACGGCTCGGTTCTCGACGACCACAAGCAGTATCACGCGATCTTCTCGGCGATCGACGGCGACACGATGAAGGTCGCTTGGCAGGTCATGATCGACGGCAATCTCGACAACGTCGACGCCGACTACCAGGGCAAATATGCCTTTGCCACCTGCTACAACTCCGAAGAGGGCGTGAACCTCGCGGAGATGATGGCAAAGGACCAGGACTGGATCGTCGTCTTCAACCTCAAGCGCATCGAGGAAGCTGTCGCGAAAGGCGACTTCAAGGAAATGGGAGGCGTTCCGGTGGTGGATGGCCGCAAGGGCTCGCCCTACACCCGCTACATTCCGGTTTCCAACGGCCCGCACGGCATGAACACGGCACCGGACGGCATTCATATCGTCGCCAACGGCAAGCTGTCGCCAACGGTCACCGTCATGGACGTGCGCCTGTTCGACGACCTGTTCGACGACAAGATCAAGCCGCGCGACACGGTCGTTGCCGAACCGGAGCTCGGGCTTGGACCGCTCCACACTGCCTATGACGGCCGGGGCAACTGCTACACGACGCTCTTCATCGACAGCCAGATCTGCAAATGGAACCTTGAGGATGCAAGGCGCGCCTACAAGGGCGAAAAGGTCAATCCGATCCGCCAGAAGCTCGATGTGCAGTATCAACCCGGCCACAACCACACATCGATGGGGCAGACGAAGGATGCCGACGGCAAGTGGCTGATTTCTCTGAACAAGTTCTCGAAGGATCGCTACCTGAATGTCGGCCCGCTGAAGCCGGAAAACGATCAGCTCATCGATATCTCGGGCGACGAGATGATGCTGGTTCACGACAACCCGACCTTCGCCGAGCCGCATGATGCGACGATCGTTCACAACTCCAAGATCAACCCGGTCAACGTCTGGAGCCGCGACGACAGCTTCTTTGCCGACGCGGTCGCCCAGGCAAAGGCCGACAACATCGACCTGCTGATCGATTCCGAAGTGATCCGCGACGGCAACAAGGTCCGCGTCTACATGACGTCGGCCGCACCTGCCTTCGGGCTCGAGAGCTTCACGGTGAAGCAGGGCGATGAGGTGACCGTCTACGTCACCAATATCGACGAGGTGGAAGATCTCACGCACGGCTTCTCGATCATCAACTACGGCATCAACATGGAAGTCGCGCCGCAAGCGACGGCCTCGGTGACCTTCACCGCCGATAAGCCGGGTGTGTGGTGGTACTATTGCTCCTGGTTCTGCCATGCCATGCACATGGAGATGAAGGGCCGGATGTTCGTGGAGCCGAAGAAGGCATGATGCGTCTTCACGAGGCGGCAATGCTCGGGATGGTGGCGGTAGTCGCCGCCATTCCGGCGACGGCCGGGGCGGAAACGATCCGCCTCTCGCCTGCTGCCGTACCGTCCCTGCAACAAGCGATCGATGCTGCCAAGCCGGGCGATGAACTGGTCCTGGAGAACGCTGAGTTCTCCGGCCCTGTCACGATCGATGTACCGGTGACGGTGCGCGGCGAACCCGGCGCTTCTATCAAGGGCAACGGCAAGGGCAGCGTCGTCACCATCACCGCTGAAGACGTGGTCTTCAGCGGCATTGCCGTCTCGGGCTCGGGCAGTTCTCTCGAAGAGATGAATTCGGGCGTCTTCGTTGCGCAAACCGCGAAACGGGCCGTCGTCGAGAAGAGCCGGATTAAGGGCAATCTCTACGGCATCTATCTGCACGGTGCAGAAGGCTCTATTGCCCGAGACAACGTCATCATCGGTACGGGCGAAGGCCGGTTGAGCGAAACCGGCAATGGCGTGACGCTGTGGAATGCGCCGGGTGCAAGAGTGACCGGAAACGATATCAGCTTCGGGCGCGACGGCATCGCCACCAACGCCAGCAAGCGCAACGTCTTTAGTGGAAACCGCTTCAGCAACCTGCGCTTCGCCATCCATTACATGTATACCAATGACAGTGAGATCAGCGACAACATCTCCACCGGCAACTCGGTCGGTTATGCCATCATGTTCTCCAGCCGACTGAAAATTACCGGCAACGTCTCCGATGGCGACCGCGACCACGGCCTGCTTCTGAACTACGCCAACGGTTCGACCATTACGGGCAACATCGTCAAGGGACGCCTGCAGCCCATCTCGCGCTGGGACGAGCGCGGCGTCCGCTCACAGGAGCACGGGATCCCGGCGGGAGACGGCGGAGCCGTCGAAGACAAGACGGGGATGCGCCCCGGTCCGGACAAGTGTGTCTTCATCTACAACGCCAACAAGAACCGCTTGCGTGACAACTTGTTCGAGGGTTGCGCGATCGGCATCCATTTCACCGCCGGTTCTGAGAGCAACAAACTGAGCGGTAACGCCTTCGTCGGCAACCGCAACCAGGTGAAATATGTCGGCGCCCGCTATCTCGACTGGTCCGAGGATGGACGTGGCAACTATTGGAGCGACAACCCGGCCTTCGATCTCGATGGCGACGGCATCTCTGACAATGCCTACCGGCCCAATGACCTGATCGATCGGGTGCTCTGGACGGCGCCGCAGGCACGCGTGCTGACGAGCAGCCCTGCCGTTCAGGTGGTGCGCTGGGCCCAGGCGCGGTTTCCAGCACTTCTGCCCGGCGGTGTTACCGACAGCCATCCGCTGATGGCGATGCCGGTACGAAAGGAACAATGACCATGACCTCGACCGTTAGCGTCAAAGGGGTTTCGAAAAGATATGGCGGCAAGGTTGATGCGCTGCGGGAACTCTCTTTCACCCTCGACGAAGGCGAGACCGTCGCGCTCGTCGGCCACAATGGCGCCGGCAAGACGACGCTGATCAAGCTGCTGCTCGGGCTTATCCGCCCAACCTCCGGTGAGGTACGCGTCCTCGGCGAAGATCCGGCAAAGGGCGATTTCGGCGTTCGCCGGGCGCTTGGCTATCTGCCCGAGAGCGTATCGTTTCACATGGCGCTAACGGGACGCGAAACCCTGTCCTTCTACGCGCGTCTGAAGCGGGTGGATGTCAAATGTGCCGACGAGCTCTTCGAGCGTGTCGGGCTCGCTATCAGCGCCGCCGACCGCCCTATCCGCACCTATTCCAAGGGAATGCGGCAAAGGCTTGGTCTGGCGCAGGCGCTGTTGGGCGCACCAAAGGTGCTGTTTCTGGATGAGCCGACGAGTGGTCTCGATCCGGCGCTGCGGCGCAATTTCTACACCCTTATCGATGAACTGCGTGCCGGCGGAACAACGATCCTCCTGTCCTCACATGCGCTTGGGGAACTCGAGGATCGGGCCGGACGCGTGATCATCGTCAACCGCGGTTCGCAGATCGCAGACGGAACCATCGACGACCTCAGGCGGATCGCCAGCCTGCCATCCCGCATCCGGGTGCGACCGGTCTCCGGCGGAAGGCCCGGTCTGCTCAGAGATACCGGCGTCCGGTGGACGGAAGCTGGCGACGGCAGCCTGGAGACCGAAGTGGCACACGCCGAGAGACTTCCATTGATACACCGCCTCAGCGATGCCGCCTCCGGGATCGATACCCTGACGATGATAGAGCCGACACTCGACGACCTCTACGCTCATTTCCTGAACAGCCAGGAGGCGGCGTAATGCGCAACATTCTGATTATAGCGGCCAAGGAAGTTCGCGAGGGCATGCGCAACCGCTGGGTCCTTGCGACGACATTGGTCCTCGCCGCACTCGCGCTGACGTTGACCTTTCTTGGAAGCGCACCCACCGGCAATGTCGGGGCGAGCCGCCTCGACGTGGTGATCGTCAGCCTGTCGAGCCTGACGATCTTTCTGGTGCCGCTGATTGCGCTTCTGATCTCTCACGATGCCATCGTTGGCGAGGTCGAACGCGGCACCATGCTGCTGCTGCTTGGCTATCCCATCGGGCGCGGCCAGATCGTACTCGGCAAGTTCCTCGGCCATATCGCCATACTGTGCTTCGCAACCATTTGCGGCTATGGCGCAGCCGCCATCGCGCTCGCGTTGATGGGAGGCGCAACCGACGCGCAAAGCTGGCTGGCTTTCGTTTCCATGACGGGATCGTCCGTCTTGCTCGGCGCGGTCTTCGTCGCGATCGGATACTTCGTCAGTGCCAGTGCGGGCGAGCGCAGCACCGCGGGCGGCATTGCTATCGGGCTCTGGCTGTTCTTCGTGCTGATCTACGACATGGCCCTGCTCGGCGGGCTTGTGGCAGCGCAGGGGCGTTCGCTGCCGGACGGTCTGCTCGATCTCTTGCTGCTCGCCAATCCGACGGATGCCTATCGACTTCTCAATCTCGGTAGCGGCGGCGCGGCCGCGCTCTCCGGCATGGGCGGTGTCGCCAAGAACTCAATCCTCACAGGCGAGGTCCTGCTCGCCGCACTTTGCGTCTGGACAGCCGCACCGCTCGCTCTGGCCACGCTGCTTTTCTCCAGGAGGGACATTTGAAACCCGTCCGCTTTGCCCTCATCGTCGCAGCATCGCTGGCGCTTGCTGGTTGCGAAAACAAAGAGCCGGCCGAGATGCCAGCGCCCTATGTCCTTAACCAGGACGCCATGGGCCGCTATTGCGGCATGAACGTCTTGGAACACGCCGGCCCCAAGGGCCAGATCATCCTTGAGAAGATACCGGAGGCCATTTGGTTTTCGTCGGCCCGCGACACCGTTGCCTTCACGATGCTGCCGGACGAACCGAAGGAAATCGCCGCGATCTACGTATCCGACATGGGCAAGGCGCCGAGCTGGGAAAGGCCTGGCGCCGATAACTGGATCGACGCACGCAAGGCCGTTTTCGTCATCGACAGCCGGGTTAGAGGCGGCATGGGCGCGGAAGAAGCGGTTCCCTTCTCTTCGGAGGAAGCCGCTCAGGCCTTCATTGCCAAGAATGGCGGCCGCATCGTGAGCTTCGCCGATCTTCCGGAGACCTATATTCTGGGTGCAGGTGGCGAGAGCTATGACGGCGCGGAAGCACCGGGAGGACACGACCATGGATAAGCCCGTCAGCCGCCGGCGTTTCATCACAATCATGGCTGCTTTCGGCGGTTTGCCGCTTTCGCGCGGAACAGGCTGGGCGGCGCTGCCGGCGGGGCCTGTCGTATGGCACGGGCAGGCTCTGGGCGCACCGGCCACGCTGGTCCTCAGTCATGAGGACGCAGCACAGGCGCAGGCGCTGATCGCGCGAGTGGTGGCAGAGGTTCGGCGCCTGGAGGATATCTTCAGCCTCTACCGCGAGGACTCGGCCCTTCGCCAACTAAATCGCCTTGGCGCCCTTGCAGCCCCGCCGACGGAGCTTGTGGACCTCCTTGAGATATCCCGGCGTTTTCACGCTCTTACCGGCGGGCGGTTCGAGCCCGCGATACAGCCCCTCTGGGCGCTTTACGCCCGGCACTTCGCCAGGCCGGATGCCGACCCTGCCGGGCCATCGCATGGCGAGGTGCGCGAGGCGCTGGCCTTGACCGATTTCGCGCAGGTACACATCGACCGCAATCGCATCGCTTTCTCCCGCCGAGGCATGGCGCTGACACTCAATGGTATCGCCCAAGGCTACGTCACCGATCGCGTCGTCCAGCTCTTGCGTGAGGCCGGTGTCACCAGCAGCCTCGTCGACATGGGTGAAAACCGCGCGATCGGTGCAAGGGCGGACGGGCAACCTTGGCGCATCGGCCTGGCCGACTTCGAGGATGCGAATGACGTCGACGCGACCCTGAATATCATCGACCGCGCGGTCGCGACGTCCTCTGCAAAAGGGTTCCAATTCGACGCTAAAGGCCGCTTCAGCCACATCCTGGACCCACGGAGCGGCGCGACGGCACAGCAGTATGCCCGGGTTTCGGTCGTTGCGCCGGAGGCTTCGACCGCTGATGCCCTTTCGACAGCGTTTTCGCTGATGGCGCCTGATGAGATCGATGCACTGGCAAAGCGACAGACCTTGGTTGATGTACATCTCAAAAGCCGATGATGCGGTCTGTTGGCTGACGGGAACCGACTGAGCAAACGTCTGGCACCAGAGCCTGCCTGATACAGCGCGTCTGGCGTTCAACTGAAACGACCGCCCCTCGTCTCTCGCCGCTGTTCCTTGCCATTCATCGCTCAGACATGCCATTAGGCTTGATGCAAATCGGCCGAGAGGAACCGGTGCAGCACAAGCAGCATTGCGGACCTCTCCCTCATTTCAGGAGAACCCATGTTTGACCACGTCAAATTCGGCGTCAGGGACTTTGCTGCGAGCAAAGCCTTCTACCTTAGGGCACTCGAACCGCTCGGTGTAGCTATCATAGCCGAGGGCGAACCTTCCTACGGTGTCGAACTTAGTTCGAAGGGCAAGGCTTCATTGTGCCTGCACCAGACCGACGAGAAGCCGGCGCATCTTCATCTGGCCTTCGCGGCCGAAAGCCGCGAGCAAGTCGATGCTTTCTACCGCGCGGCTCTGGAAGCGGGTGGTAAAGACAATGGTGCGCCGGGTCTCCGCCCACGCTACCACGCGAACTACTACGCGGCCTTCGTGCTTTGCCCGGATGGACACAACATCGAAGCGGTTTGCCACGAAGCTGAGGCCTGACCGAGCGGGTTGAACGTCTCTGGAGGCGCCAGGCCCTCCGCCAAAGCGGAGGGCCGTCTCATTGCGCTATTGAACCGCGGCGGTTCCATAGACGAGGTTGGGAAGCCACAGCGAGAGCTGCGGAAACATGCTGAGCATGACCAGAAGGACCATCATCATCGCGAGATAGGGCAGCACCTCGCGCGCATAGGCCATCATCGGTACCCTCAGCACCATGGACGAGATGTACATCAGGCCACCGACCGGGGGCGTGATGCCGGCGATCGTCAGGTTGGTAATGAAGACGACGCCGAAATGCACGCGATCGATGCCGACGCCGTCGATGATCGGGATCAGCATCGGGGTCAGGATGATGAGCGCCGCCGACCCCTCGATCGCCGTGCCGATGACGATGAGGAGAACGTTGATGAGGAGCAGCATGAGCAGCGGATTGTCGGTTGCACCGCCCAGCCAACCGGACATGGCCTGCGGCACCTGTTCCCAGGCGAGATAGAAGCCGAAGGCGGCCGCCGCGCAGATCATGATCATCACGACCGCAGAATCGCGCACCGTCTCCGCAAGCACTTCCGGGATCTGGCGGAGCGTGAATTCGCGGTAACCGAAGACGGCAACGAACAGCACATAGACGACGACAACCGCGCCGGCCTCGGTGGTGGTGAAGATGCCGTAGCGCGTGCCAGCGAAAATCACGACCGGGATCGACAGCGCCCAAAGCCCGTCGATCAGCGCCCGGCTCGCCTCCGCCCGGCTGGCGCGCTCCTTGCGAAGCGGTTTGTAGCCGCGCTTGCGCGCGATGAAGTAGGTGGTGACCATAAGCCCGGCCGCGAGCACGAGGCCGGGCACCACGCCGGCGGCAAACAGCCGGCCGATCGAGGTCTCCGCCAGGAAGCCGTACACGATAAGACCGATCGAGGGTGGGATGAGGCTGGTGATGATGGAGGCGGACGAGGTGATGACTGCGGCAAAGGCGCGGCTGTAGCCTCTCTCGGCCATTTCGACGCCAAGGGTCTTGGCGAGCATCGCGGCATCTGCGTTGGCCGATGCGGTAAGGCCGCCGAGCAAGGTGCCGAGCACGGTGCACATCTGCGCCAGCGCGCCGGTCATATGGCCGACCATCACGTCGGCGAGCGCCAGCAGGCGCCGGGTGATGCCCGACGCATTCATGATGCAGCCGGCAAGCACGAAGAGCGGCAACGCCAGCAAAGACACGGACTGGCTGCCCTCCGCCATTTCCTGGGCGAAATTGGCGAGCGGGATCATGTCCATGTTGATGACGAAGAAGGCGAGTGCGCCGATCGCCATGGCCCAGGTGATGGGCGTCGACAACAGGAAGAGGATGACGACCAGCAGCGAAGGGCCGGCCAGATGGAAGAAGGTCATATCAGCGATTCCACATTGCGATGCAGACGGACAGTCCACGGCCTTTCGACGATGAGGTGCTGGAACAACATGCCGGCCGAAGCGAGCGCGAGCGGTCCGTAGGAAAGACCCCGCGACAGATCGAGAGCGATCGTGTGCACATGCCGCGACGTCCAGGCCTGCCAGCCGAAGAGAACCGTCATGGCGATGAAGAACAGGGCCAGCAGAAAGTAATTGAACCAGGCGACCGCCTTCTGCCAACCCTCTGGGAACGCTGCAACGAGAACGTCGATCGCCGCATGGGTGCCGAGACGGACACCGGCAACTGCGCCGAAGAAAACGAGATAGGCAAAGGCCATGATCGCCAGTTCGTAGGTCCAGGCCGCCGGTTGCGGGAAGACGTAGCGGCTGATCACTCCCCAAAGGATCGAAATGACGATGACGAGCAGCGCCGCAACACCAATCGCCTCATCGGCGCGGCGCAGGCTGAGCAGAGGAATTGCTTCCTCGGGTGGTCGTGAGGTTTCCATGGTTGTCTCGATATCCTAAAGGGCGGAATGGGGACGGCGGAATGGCCACGCGGCCCCAGGTCATCGCACCGAGATGCGCGACAGCATGAATGGGCGCGGCCGCTCGAGCCGCGCCCGTTCGAGCGCTTACTCGGCCATTGCCTTCTGCACCTGATCGTACATCCCGGGTGTGATGTTCGGCACCTTCTCGTAGGCCGCGCGCGAGGCTTCGATGAAGGCTGGAACGTCGATGTCGGTGACGATCTCGACGCCGGAGGCCGCTAGCTGCTTGGCGTAGGCATCATCCGTTTCGAGCGTCATCTCAGTCAGCTCCTTGGCGATCGTCTGGCCTTCTTCGAGAAGGATCTTCTGCAGATCTTCCGGCAGGCCGTTGAAGAACTGGCTGGATGCCACCCAGGCCGTGAACATGATCTGGTGGCCGGTCTTCGAAATGACCTTGCGGGTCTCGTTCAGCTTCGCGCCGGCGATCGAGCCGAAGGGGCCTTCGGCCGCATCGACGACGCCGGTCTGAAGTGCGTTGTAGACGTCGCCCCACGGCAGTTCCGTCGGTCGTGCGCCGTAGTTGCCGAAGGTCGCCATCATGATCGGCGATGAGGGTACACGAATAGTGACGCCGGCAAGGTCCGCCGGCGAGCGAACCGGCTTGTTGGCGATGATGTGGCGGTAGCCGAAAAGACCGTTCGGCATGATGATCTTGATGCCCTGCGCTTCGAGCTTGCCTGAAAGTTCCTTGTAGAGATCCGAGGCGAACAGACGATCGGTCGCCGCCAGGTCCGGATAGACATAGGGACCCGCCAGAATGGAGAGATCCGGCACGAACTGGCCGAGCTGGCCATAGTCGGTGGCGCTGAGCAGGCTTGCGCCGCTCATGACCATCTCGTTGACCTTCTTCTGCGCGCCGAGCTGATCACCGGTCATGACGGTGATCGCGATGCGGCCGCCCGAACGTTCGCCGACACGCTCGGCATAGGTCCTCATGGCTTTGACGATCGGCTCGTTGGGATTCACCTGCGAGGTCGAGAACCGTAGGCTGTATTCCTGCGCATGGGCGACGCCGCAAAAGGACAAAGCAGCCACGGCTGCGGCCAGAACAAAGGTCTTCATCAGTTCCTCCTCTTTCCGGACTCCCCTCCGGAATTCACAATGAATAAATAGATCATTCATAAATGAACCCGCGTCGTCAAGTGGCAGGATGCCCTTTGACGCCAGCGGCCAGCGGAAAACAACGAAGCCGGAGCGACTTATCGCCGCTCCGGCTTCGATTTTTGAAGAACATATTCTTATATGAACATTTCTTGTGCTAACCGCCGAACGTGTACTCGGCGATCGACTGCGACTTCATCTCGATCGAGAATCCGGGCCGCTGCGGCGGCATGTAAGCCGCGTTCTCAATCACGCAAGGGTCGAGGAAGTGCTCATGCAGATGGTCGACATATTCGATCACGCGTCCCTCCTTGGTGCCGGAAACGGCGACATAGTCGATCATCGACAGGTGCTGCACATATTCGCAGAGGCCGACACCACCGGCGTGAGGCCAGACCGGCAGGCCATACTTGGCTGCGACCAGCAGCACCGCCAGCACCTCGTTCAGCCCGCCCATGCGGCACGAGTCGATCTGGACGATGTCGATCGCGCCCTCAGCAATGAACTGCTTGAACATGATGCGGTTCTGGCACATCTCGCCGGTCGCGACCTTCACCGGCCCGATCGCCTCGCGGATCTTGCGGTGACCGGCGACGTCGTCGGGGCTCGTCGGCTCCTCGATGAAGAAGGGCTTGGCGAAGGCAAGCTGCTTCACCCAATCGATCGCCTCGCCGACCTCCCAGACCTGGTTGGCGTCAATCATCAGATAGCGGTCCGGCCCGATCACCTCGCGTGCGATGGTCAGCCGCCGGATGTCGTCGGCAAGATCACGGCCGACCTTCATCTTGATGTGGTTGAAACCTTCGTCGATCGCCTCCTGGGCGAGCCGCCTGAGCTTGTCATCGTCATAGCCGAGCCAGCCGGCCGACGTCGTGTAGCAGGCGTAGCCTTCCCTCTCGAGCGTCGCAATGCGCTCGGCCTTTCCGGGCTCGGCCTTGCTGAGAATTCCGATCGCCTCGTCGCGGGTGAGCACATCCGTCATGTAGCGATAGTCGACGATGTCGGCGATCTGTTCCGGCGACATGTCGGAAACGAGGCGCCAGACGGGTTTGCCCGCTTCCTTGGCAAGCAGGTCCCAGACGGCGTTGACCACGGCGCCGGTGGCGAGATGGATCGCCCCCTTTTCGGGGCCGATCCAGCGCAATTGGCTGTCGCTCGTCAGGTGCCGCCAGAAGCGGCCCGGATTGGCGAGGATGTCCGCCGTATCCTGACCGACGATCAGGTGCTGCATAGCCTTGATCGCCATGCAGCAGATATCGTTTCCCCGGCCGATGGTGAAGGTGAGACCATGGCCCGCGACACCGGGCCTGTCCGTGTCGAGGATGACATAGGCCGCGGAATAATCCGGGTCCGGATTCATCGCATCGGAGCCGTCAAGGCTCTGTGAGGTCGGAAAGCGCAAGTCGAAGACGCGCAGATTGGTGATGCGGGTCATGGTCACTCCAGTCGGTAGAACTTAATCGTCCGCGCGTACGGACTGCTTCTGGCTGCCGAGGCCCTCGATGCCGAGTTCGACGACATCGCCCACCTTGAGATAGCGCGGCGGCTTCATGCCCATGCCGACGCCGGGCGGCGTGCCGGTCGAGATGATGTCGCCTGGTTGCAGAGACATGAACTGCGAAAGGTAGGACACGAGATGGGCGACGCCGTAGACCATGGTTTTCGACGAGCCGTTCTGCATGGTCTCGCCATTGACCTTCAGCCACATCGGCAGGTTCTGCGGATCCGGCACTTCGTCCTTGGTTACGAGCCAGGGGCCTGTCGGACCAAAGGTGTCGCAGGACTTGCCCTTGGTCCACTGGCCCTGGCGTTCGATCTGGAAGGCACGCTCGGAGACGTCGTGCACGACGCAGTAGCCTGCGACATAGTCGAGGGCTTCCGCTTCGCTCACGTATTTCGCCTTTCGGCCGATGACGACACCGAGCTCCACTTCCCAGTCGGTCTTGGTCGAACCGCGCGGGATAAGCAAGTCGTCGTTCGGACCGACGATCGCCGATGTCGCTTTCATGAAGATGATTGGCTCGGATGGGACCTTGGCGCCGGTTTCAGCCGCGTGATCGGAATAGTTGAGGCCGATGCAGATGAACTTGCCGGTTCCGGCAACGCAAGGGCCGAGACGCTGGTTGCCGGCAACAGCAGGCAGACCGGCAAGATCGAGCGACTCCAGTTCCGCCAGCTTGTCGGGATCGAGAGCCGCACCAGAGAGGTCTGCCACATGACCGGAAAGGTCGCGCAGCGTGCCGTTGGCATCGAGAATACCCGGTTTTTCGTGACCCGGAACGCCGTAACGCAGAAGCTTCATATCTTAAATCCTTGAACTCGGTGGTCAGATGGTCCAGCCGCCATCGATGGCATAGGCTTGGCCGGTCGTATAGGTAGCGCTCGCGAGATGAACGGCGAGCGCGGCGATCTCCTCCGGCGTGCCGAGGCGGCCCATCGGCTGGCGGGCGATAAAGGCGGCTCGTGCCGTCTCATAATCGCCCTGCGCCCGCATACGGTCCTGCAGCGACGGGCTCTCAACGGTACCGGGGCAAATGGCGTTGCAGCGAATTCCCTGGGAGACGTAGTCGGCGGCAACGGCCTTGGTGAGACCAATGACGGCTGCCTTGGTAACGCCGTAGGCGAAGCGGTTGGGCACGCCCTTGATGCTGGAAGCGACCGAGGCCATGTTGATGATCGCGCCGTCCTTGCGCGCAAGCATGCCCGGAAGGACCGCACGGATGGTGCGGATCATCGCCTTGACGTTGAGGTCGAGGGCGAATTCGAGATCGGAATCCTTCATCTCCAGGATCGACCCGGCATGGACGAAGCCGGCGCAATTGAAGAGGACGTCGACGGGCCTGATCTTCGAGACGAGCGCTTCGACGGCTTGCGTATCGAGGACGTCCAGCCGGTGCGTCTCGACATCCGTTTCCTTGGCAAGCGCCGCAAGCGCATCCGTATTGATATCCGTTGCGTGCACTTTCGCGCCGGCCTTTGCAAAGGCCAAAGCCGAAGCGCGGCCGATGCCCTGAGCTGCGGCCGTAATCAGGACGACCTTGCCTTTAAGATCCGCTGTCATTCTCGATCCCTCATGCTTTGCGTTCGACGACCAGGATATGGTCGGCGGCGAGAACGACCTCACCACGCTGGTTGATAACTTCGCACCGTTCCACGACGCGCCCCGCCTTTGGTCGCTTCGGATCGTCCTCCTTGGCAGAGACGGTCACGCGGGTGCGGATCGTATCGCCGATATGGACCGGACGCACGAAGCGCAGACGATCATAACCGTAGGAAAAGGCAACCGGGTTGATCAGCGAGGCTGTCAGACCCACGCCGATCGAAAAGATCATGGTACCGTGGGCGATACGCTGACCACCCGGCAAGGTCTTGGCGAATTCCGCATCCATGTGGTGCGGAAAGAAATCGCCGGTGTGGCCGGCATGAACGACAAAGTCGGTCTCGGTGATCGTGCGACCCGACGTCAGGCGTTCGTGTCCGAGCTCGTAGTCTTCAAAATGGATGATCTGTTCAGACATGTCATTGTCCTGGAAGCGGCGCGATCGCCGTTGCCGGCGCGGCACTCGATTGATAGGCGGCCTCGACAAGCGCCATCGTCTGCCACGCGTCTTCCACCGAGCCGATCAGTTCATTGTCCTCTCCCGCCGCGAAGCGCTGCAGGTTCGCCATGCGGTTGACGAAGGCGTCGGGGAACCAGGCACCCTCAAGCGGCACGGCAACCCAGTCGCTGCCACCAGCCGGCTTGATCCAGAGTTCGTCCGGTTCGCCCTTGGGGTAGTCGAGATTGACGCCGAGCTTCACGTAGGCCGCGCCGGAGGTGCCGGAGATGCGGAATTCGCAGGCCTGGAACTTGCGGCCGAAATCATGATCATGATTGACCGAGAGCACGCAGCGTACGCGATCGCCGTAGTCGAGGATGGCCGCCGTTCGCGTCTGGGCGACATCATGGTTCGGATGGCCGATGGTCTTGGCATGCACGCCCTGGGGATTGCCGAGCAGGCCGCGGATCAGATCCAGATAGTGGATCGAGTGCATGGCAATCTCGATGCGCGGCAGACCTTTGAGGAACGGCCAAAAGCCCCAGGGGGTGGCGAGTGCCAGCCAGGCATCGAAATCCACCACCTCGCCGAGATGCCCCTTGGCGATGGCATCCTTCAGCGCCAGCATCATCGGCGCGAAGCGAAGCTGGAAGTTGACGGCAGCCTTCAGCTGGCGCGTGCGGCATATCTCGAGAATGGCGGTTGCGGCATCGAGGTCCGACCCCATCGGCTTTTGGATCAGCGCTGCCGCGCCGATCGGCAATCGGCCAAGGATGGCGGCATGGGCTGCCGGGGGCGTCGCGAGGTCAAAGATGGCATCGGGCACCAAGAACGCGGCAGCTTCGTCTTCGAAGGCACGGATTTCCCACTCGTTCGCCAGAGCGGCCGCCTTGGCGTGATCCGGATCGTAAATCCCGGCAACGGGGAAGCCGGCTTTGCGGTAGGCCGGCAGATGCGCGTCGCCGACGATGCTGCCGGCACCGAAGATCACAATCGGTCGCGGCTTGCTCGGCTTCGGCCACCATTGTCTGAGCGCGCCGGGATCGAAGCTTTCAGTCACGACGGGATGCCTTCCCGTCGTGATGAAACACCTCTTCCATCATCGCCCACCACTCGCCTTCCTGTCTCGTCTCAAGCGGTTTCTGGCACGGCATGCAGACGGACCACCATTCCTGGTTCTTCGGATGCGCCGCCATCTTGGCCATATCTGCCTCAAAGTCCGAGCCGACATATTCCCAATAGCCGAACAGCAGGTTTTCCGGCTCCTTGAGGAAGATCGAGTAGTTGGTGACGTTGCATTCGGAGATCAGTTCGAGGATCTCCGGCCAGACGGCGGCATGCAGAGCCTTGTATTCGGCGATCTTCGACGCTTCGAGGCCGATCACCATTCCCATTCGCTGCATAATGACCTCCCTACCCGCGGAACTCGCGGGTGAATTCACTGATCGAGCGGGCGCGCACGGCGTCCCAATCCCAGGCGATGCCGATGCCCGGCTCTGAAGGCGCGATGGCGCGGCCGTTGCGGATCTCCATGCCCTTGGTGGTCAGGTCATCGAGCTGAGGAATATATTCGACATATTTACCGTTCGGTATGGCGCAGACGAGGCTCACATGCAGTTCCATCAGAAAATGCGGGCAGACCGGAATGTCGAAGGCTTCCGCCGCATGCGCGACCTTGAGCCAGGGCGTGATGCCGCCGATGCGGGCAACGTCGACCTGCACGATCGAGCAGGCGCCCTTCTGCATATATTCGCGGAAATGGCGGATCGAATACATCGATTCACCAACCGCAATCGGGGTCGGCGTCGAGCGTGTCAGCCGGATATGGCCGTCGAGATCGTCGGCCGGCAGCGGCTCCTCGATCCAGGCGAGATCGAGCTCCTTCAACCGCGACGCGCGGCGGATCGCCTCGTCGACGGTGAAGCCCTGATTGCAGTCGATCATGATCTCGAAGCCATCGCCGAGTGCCTTGCGCATGGCGGCGAGCCGATCGTAATCCTCCGAGCCGTGCGGCTTGCCGATCTTCACCTTCGAGCCGGAGAAGCCCTTGGCCTTGGCAGCGAGCGCATCCTCGACCAGCGCCTCCTTCTCGATATGCAGCCAGCCGCCCTCGGTGGTGTAGAGCGGGCAACTGTCCTTGGCGCCGCCGGCGAGCTTCCAGAGCGGCAGCTTCTGCTTTTTGGCGCGCAGGTCCCAAAGGGCGGTGTCGACTGCGGCCAGCGCCAGCGCGGTGATGACACCGATGGTCGTGGCGTGGGTGGCAAATTCCATCTTGTGCCAGATTGCCTCGATGCAATCGGCGTCCTCGCCGATCAGGATTGGCACGAGGTGATCGGAGAGAAGCCGCATTACCGACGATCCGCCGGTACCGATCGTGTAGCTGTAACCCGTGCCAGTCGCTCCGTCGGAATCGACGATCGTGACGATAGGCGTTTCCTGGCTGACGAAGCTCTGGATCGCATCGGTCCGCTTCACCTTCGGCGGCAGGTCGACCATGCGCAGTTCAATTTTTTCGATTCTTGCCATGTCAGCCTTCCAGAGCCTTGCCAGTATCAACGTCGAAGAGATGAGCGCGCGACAGGTCGAAGCTCATCCGCACCTTCTCGCCGGAGGTAAGCGGGCGCGGATTGAGCATGCGCGACACCCAATCGCGGCCGTTGAATTGGATGAAGACGAGCGTCTCGTTGCCGAGCGGTTCGGTGATCGATACTGGCAGTTCGACCTCGTGCACGGCCGCCGGATCGCCGGCATGCAGACCATGACCGCTTGGATAGATGTCGTCTGGCCTCAGGCCGAATGTCACCTTCTGGCCCGGGCGCAGCACGTTTGCAAAGCGCGGCGGGATCGGGAGCCGGGCGCCGCTGACAAAGACCAGTGCGCCGTTGTCGACGATCGCCTCGTCCATGTTCATTGGCGGAGAACCGATGAAACCGGCAACGAACTTGGTGGCGGGGCGCTGGAACACCTCTTCCGGTGTGCCGACCTGTTCGATATGGCCGTCGCGCATGATGACGATGCGGTCCGACAGCGTCATGGCCTCGACCTGGTCGTGGGTGACGTAGATCATCGTCGCCTGCATGCGCGCGTGCAGCTTCTTGATCTCGGTGCGCACCTGCGTGCGCAGCTTCGCGTCGAGGTTCGACAGCGGCTCGTCGAACAGGAAGACATCCGGCTGGCGCACGATCGCGCGGCCCATCGCGACGCGCTGGCGTTGGCCGCCGGAAAGCTGCGACGGACGACGCTCAAGCAGATGGCCGAGATCGAGAATGGCGGCCGCTTCGGCGACCCGCGCCTTGATGTCATCGGCCGAGCGCCCGGCGATCTTCAGCGAAAAGCCCATGTTCTCGGCAACGGTCATGTGCGGATAGAGCGCATAGGACTGGAAGACCATGGAGATGTTGCGCGCCCGCGGCGGCAGATCGTTGACCTTGAGGCCGCCGATCTCGATCGCGCCGTCGCTGACGTCCTCGAGGCCGGCGATCATGCGCAGCGTCGTTGACTTGCCGCAGCCGGAGGGGCCGACTAGTGCGATGAACTCGCGATCCTTCACTTCGAGGTCGATGCCGTGGACGACTTCGAGCGCGCCGTAGCGCTTGACCAGTTTCCTGAGGGTGACAGGAGCCATGAACGATTATCCTTTCACCGCGCCGAAGGTGAGGCCCGAAACGAGGTGCTTCTGAATGATGAAGGTTAGGGTCAGCGCCGGGATGATCATCACGACGGCGAGCGCGCACATGCCGCGCCAGTCGATGGTGAATTCGGCGGTGTAGTCGAGAAGTCCAACCGGCAGCGTCTTGGAATTGACCGAGCGGGTGATCTGCGAGGCGAGCGCATATTCGTTCCAGGAGGTGAGAAACGCGAAGATGCCGGCGGACGCAATGCCGGGACCGGCGAGCGGAAACTCCACCTGCCAGAAGGCCTGCCAAGGTGTGCAGCCGTCGATCTGGGCGGCTTCCGCGAGATCCTTCGGCACCTGGCGAAAGAAGCCGTCAATCAACCAGATGGTGAAGGGCACGTTGAGCGCGACATAGGTGAGGATCAGCGAGAAATGCGTGTCGATGATGCCGGTGCGGGCGTAGAGCATGAAGAGCGGCAGCGACAGAGCGATCCCGGGCACGGCCCGCGTCAGCATGAAGCCGAGAAAGATCGCCGACTTCGCCTTGAAGCGATAGCGGGCAAAGGCGTAGCCACCGGCCATGCCGATCGCGAGCGCGATCACCGTCGATGTCACGGAGATGATCAGCGAGTTGCGGAAATAGTCCCAGACGGGAACGCCGCCCTGCCCCGCGCCCGAGAACATGGCGCGATAGGCATCGAGAGAAACGCTTTCCGGAATCCAGACTGGGGGCTTCGCCATGATTTCGACGGTCGGGCGTAGCGACGACAGCACGATCCAGAGGCCGGGCAGGCAGATCACCGCCATCGCCAGGAACAGGCCGATCAGATGTGCGACCTTCAAAAGGCGGCGGCGCAGGCGGTGCGAAGCGTTGATATCCATTACCACTCGGCTCCGATCTGCTGGCGCGCTGCGGCAAGCTTGCGGAAGAAATAGACGGTGAAGACGATCGACAAGAGGATCGCCACATAGGCCATGGCGTTTGCGAGCCCCATGCGGGCATCGGCATAGGCGGTGCGGCCAACGAGCGTCCAAAGCAGTTCGGTGCGCTTGGCAGGGCCGCCGTCGGTCATGATCTTGACGATGTCATAGGCTCGCGCCACGTCCAGCGAACGGATCGTCATGGCAATGAAGGCAAAGGGCATGAGATAGGGCCAGGTGACATAGCGGAAGGTCTGCCAGGGCGTACAGCCGTCGACGTGGGCGGCCTCGACCGGATCCTTCGGCATGGCGAGCAGGCCGGCAAGGATCAGGATCGCAAAGACCGCGGTCGAGGACCAGACTTCGGCGATGATGATCGAGAGGAGCGCGAGATTGCCGTCGATCAGCCACGGGATCGCCTGATCAGTCAGCCCCAGCGACTGCAGCGCATTGTTGACGAAGCCGATATTGTCGTTGAACAGGAACTTGAACTGGAAGCCGACGAGCACGGGCGAAAACATCATCGGAAACATCATCATGGTGCGCAGCAAACGCTGGCCATGGGTCGCCTTGTTGACGAGCAGCGCCAGGCCGAGACCGAGCAGCATTTCAGCGTTCAGAGCCACAGTCAGCAACAGCACGGTGCGGCCAAACGCGACCCAGAACTCGGCGTTGCCGAGAACGGTCGCGTAGTTGCGCAAACCGACGAAGATCCACAGCGTCTCCGGCTTCGTCAAGCGGAAGGGCGTGAAGCTCGAGTAGAAGGAAAAGAGCAGCGGCAAAACGATCACCGCCGCGAGCACGACGAAGGCCGGGAGCAGAAGCAGGGCCGGTGCTGACAATTTCTTGAGCTTCATCGGGCAGTCCTGAGGATTGCATGAAATGGCTGAGGCGGCGCCGGCGCCCGTAAGGCACCGGCGCCGCCTCTTTGGTCACGGTCAGAGTTTGCCCGCGTCTTCCAGAATGCCGGTCGCTTTCTCGGCGGCGGCATCGAGCGCTTCCTTCGACGTCTTGTCGCCGAGGATGGCGGCCTGGAGTTCCGGATAGACGGCGTTGGAGATTTCGATCCATTCAGCCGTCTTCGGCACCGGGAAGGCATGCTTGGCGGCTTCCTGGAAAGCCTGCAGCACTTCGGTCTTGTAGGCGTCGCCTGCGGCTGCCTTGATGTTGTATTCCCAGACGGCGGTGCGTGTCGGCAGCGGGCCGGCAGCCGATTCCAGCTTCTGGCTGTCCTCGTTGGTCAGCCACCAGACGAGCGAGGCGGCGGCCTCCTTGTTGGCGCAATCCTCGGTGACCGAGAAGCCGTGATGGCCCGACCAGCCCGTGCGCTTGCCGGAAGAGCCGGCTGGCTGCACTTTCACGCCGACATTGCCGGCGACCTTGGAAGACTTCGGGTCGTTGAAGAAGCTCGCCCAGCCAGGCCAGTCGAGATTGAGGGCGATCGAGCCCGAGGCAAAGCCCTGACCAAGGTCGTCCCAGAGATAGTTGGTCGTGCCCGGTGGTACCGCCTTGTCCTTGTAGAGCTTGACGAACCAGTCGAGCGCGCGCACGCCAGCTTCGGAATTGAAGGCCGGGCGCCCGTCCTTGTCGAGATATTCGCCACCTTCGGCGATCAGCATTTCATAGAAGCGACCGTTGATCGCCTCTTCCTTGCCGGCGAACTGCGTGCCGTAAAAGTTCGGCGGAGCTGCGAAGAACTCGGCCTGGTCACTAACCTGAGCCCAGGTGTCGGGTGGTGCGAGTTCGTAGCCGTATTTCGCCTTGAATGCGGTCTTCTTCGCTTCGTCCTGGTACAGGCTCTTCTGGTAGTAGAGTGCCGATACGTCGAACTGGGCACGCGGCAGCATCACCAGCTTGCCGTCGAGCGTCGAGGCATCGATCAAGGCAGGCACGAACTTGGCGATTTCCTCCGGCGGCAGAAGTGCCAGCAGGTCGGTGTATATATTCGGATACTGCGGCGCGAAGGAAGAATGGTTGGAGCCAACGCACCAGCTGACGCCGCCGGTCGCGATATCCGACTTGATTTCCTTGTCGAGTTCGAAGTGGTTCTTCTTCGACAGGATGTTGACCTTGGCGCCGGTCGCCTTCTCCCACTCGCCGATCCGCTCGTAGAGCTTTTCGTATTGTTGTCCGCCGATCAGCTTGGCGTCGATCGTGACGCCCTCAAACTTGCCGGGCAGGTCCGCGGCCGTGGCCGTCCCCAATCCTGCGGCAAGCATGATCGCTCCGGCGGACACGCCGGATAGCAGCCTTCTCATCTCCACTCCTCCCTGGTTCACGCCCTCATCCTGGCGCGATGCCCTCATTTGTGAGAAACTAATTCATATACAAACAACAAATTTATCCAGCGTCAAGGGCGAACTTTCCTTTGTCGGCGCCTTCGTCTGCGTATATGGATACGAATATTCACCAAGGAGGCTTCATGGACACCGAAGAGTCTGACCGCTATCGCGCGCCCGCCCTCGACAAGGGGCTCGACATTCTCGAGCTGCTCGCCAGCGTCGACGGCGGCCTGACGCAGGCGGAGATTTCCAAGCGCCTGAACCGCAGCCCCAACGAGTTCTACCGGATGCTCGACCGGCTGGTGCGGCGCGGCTACGTCACCCGCATCGATGGTGATCGCTATTCCCTGACACTAAAGCTGTTCGGTCTTTCGCAACTGCATGCGCCGGTTCGCAGGCTCGCGTCCTACGCAACACCGTTGATGCGCGACCTGGCGCAGCGCTCCAAGCAGGCCAACCACCTCGCCGTCTTCGATCGCGGCTCGGCCGTGGTCATTGCCCAGCAAGAGGCACCTGACTATTGGGGCATATCGATCCGGGTCGGATCGCACATCAGCCTGTTCGATACCGGCTCCGGCCACGTCCTGCTCGCCTTTCGCTCGGCCGAAGAGCGCGAGATGATGATCGCGGAACATGCCAAGAGCAAAGACGAGATCGTTCGCGGACCGGAGTTCTACGCCCGCCTCGACCAGATCCGCGAACGCGGCTACGAGATGATGGCGAGCGCGCAGACGGCGGGCGTCTACAACCTCTCTGCCCCGATCCTTGGGCCAGATGGTCGCGGCATCGCCGCGCTCACGGTGCCCTATATCGCGCTTGTCAACGCACCTTCGGCGCCGGACATTACCGGAACGATCGCCCTTTTGCTGAAGACAGCCGAGCAGCTATCGACGCTTGCAGGTTCGGACGTGGCGCCGGCTAGCGATTGACGCCAGCCGGCAACGGCCGTACTTCCTATCTGAATAGCTCATTCTTATGTGAGATGTCGTTCGGAGGAGAAGCGCCTTGATCATCGACACCCATCTTCACCTCATCGACAGGTCGAAGCTCACCTATCCCTGGCTCTCGGGCGTGCCGGCGCTCGACCACGACTTTCTCTACGCGACCTACGCGCGCGAGGCCCGCCGGCTCGGCATCGAGGCTGCGCTACACATGGAGGTCGATGTCGCGCCTTCGGAAATAGAGAAGGAAACGGCGGAAATCGAAAGGCTCTCGCATGAGCCAGACAGCCTGCTCAAGGGCGCCATTGCCGCCTGCCGTCCCGAGGACGATGATTTTGCGGCGTATCTAGAACGCCAGGAAGCAAACCGCTTCGTGAGGGGTTTCCGCCGCGTGCTGCACGTGATGCCGGATGAACTGTCCGAGCAGCAGACCTTTCGCGACAACATCCGAAAGCTTGGCGGGCGCCGCTTTACCTTTGACCTCTGCGTCCTGCCGCACCAGATCCCGCGAGCGATCGCGCTTGCCGACCTCGCGCCCGACGTTCAATTCATTCTCGACCATTGCGGCGTGCCCGATATTCGCGCCGGGGCCGAACACCCCTGGCGCGAGCACATGAGCGAGATCGCCCGCCGTCCGAACGTCACGGCAAAAATCTCCGGCGTTGTCGCCTATGCCGATGAGGCCTGGCAGGTCGAGACGCTGCGCCCCTATGTCGAACATACGATCGGCGTCTTCGGCTGGGACCGGGTGGTCTGGGGAAGCGACTGGCCGGTCTGCACGCTCGGCGGCAATCTTTCGACCTGGGTCGGCGCCACCCACGCTCTTCTCCAAGGCTGCAGCGCCGACGAAACGTACAAGCTGCTCGCCGGCAATGCGCGCCGGATCTGGAAGCTCGCCTAGCGAGACCCGCACTGCGAGAGGCTCCGGGACGCCAGGGCGCCCCGGAGCCAAATATCAGGCGACGGCGAAGCTCTCCGCAAACAGCCGATTGAGGTCGTCGACGACCCTTCGCGCAGGGTCCTTGCGCAGAAGGCCGTCATTTATCCGGTCCGAGCCTGCCTGCTGGAAGGCCATGTAACCATCGTGCCGGGGGCGGACCCAAGCGGTTTCCAACGTCTTGCGCGTCGCGCGGTAAAAGTCCGAGGTGGCGGCATTGACGACGTCGTCGTTCCAGGCGGCTGCGTGGCCGGGCTGTCCGCCGCCTGCAGCATAGGGGCCGCGCTGAACCTCGCCGCTCGCGGCGAAGTAGGCAAAATCGATCGCAGCATCGATCGAGCGGGAGAAGGCCGAGACCGCGATCCCGGTTCCGCCCAGGGCGGAGCCGGCGGGGCCAATGTTTCCGGCCACCGGTATGTCGCCGAACTTGATGAGAGACGGCCGGAATCCCGGCATCGCGTAGCTGACATAACCGTAGGTCAGCGGTGCGCAGACGGCCGTCGATTGTGGCTCGCTCATCGCCTCCAGCACGGCGATCGGATCCATCGAGAAACAGGCGGGATCGATCAGATCCGTCAATTCACGCAGACGCTCGAAGGCGTCGATGCCCGCATCAGCATCGATGAGTTGCCCGATACCGTCGCTGCGGCAGGCGTGCCCGAGATTGGCTGCGAGCGTGTAGAAGCTCATCAGGGAATGCGGCGGGCGCATCGGTAAGGCGACCTTTCCCTGGCGCGCCAAAGTCAGCATCTCGGACCAGCTGTCGGCACGCTCCGTCAGGTCCGGCCGCCAGGCCTGGATCTGGGTCGCCGCGTCGATCGGAAAGGCCCATTGTCTACCCTGCCAGGTATAGCTTGGATAGGAGCGTCCGACGCTCGCAGCCGCAAGCGCTTTCCGTTCCGCTTCGCGGCCTTCCACATCGAGCGGCGCCAGGCACTTCTCCTTGGTGATCTGGCCGACATGGGGATGATCGATGACGATGAGGTCGTAGGCCCGCGCCAGCTCTTCGACCGGATAGGCCTCGAAATCCTGCAGCGAACGCTTCTCCCATTCGACCGTAACGCCGGTACGCTCATGCCACAACCGCGAACAAGCGATCATCGGATCGTAGCCGCGCGGGTGGCTCCAGGTCATGCCCTTCAATGTCACGCTCACAGGCCGAACTCCTCTCGGATCGACGCGCTATGTTCGCCGATGCGTGGTGCGGCGCGGTCCACCTGGGCGCGCTTGCCGTTGACGCGCAGCGGCGATCGCGTGGTCAGGATTGAGACATCGTCCTCGCGCACGACCGTCTGCAACATGTCGAGCACCCGGAAGCCTTCGCTTTCGAGCAGTTCATTCCAGTTGAGGACCCGCGCACACCAGATGTCTGCGGGTTCAAGCAGGCCAAGCCAATGGTCGATGGTGTTTTCGGCGATCCGCTTGGCGATCAGCGCCTTGATCTTGTCCCGTTCGGAGAACCAGGACACCGGATCATCGCGATAGGCGTCGAGTTCGGGCATTTCCAGGAGATCCGCGAGCTTCGGGATCGGCGTCATGGCAATGGCGAGATAGCCGTCCCTGGCCGGATAGACCCCGTAGGGCGCCGAAAGATAGGCGTGGGCACTGCGGAAGCCGGAACGGGCCGGCAGCCGGCGGCCGTCATTCAAGTGCGTCGTCAGCACTTCGAACTGGAAGTCGACGAGTGCCTCGAGCAGGCTGGTTTCGATCAGGCTGCCCTTGCCGCTGATACCGCGACGGACGAGCGCTGCGAGAATGCCTTGCGCTGCCGCGGCGCCGGCGAGCATGTCGCCAATCGCCAGGCCGAAGGGAACGGGGCCCTGCCCTTCGTCGCCGTTCAGCCACATCACGCCGGAGCGCGATTGCGCGAGCAGATCCTGGCCCGGCCGCTTCACCCAGGGACCCTCCTCGCCATAGCCGCTGATCGAGGCATAGACGATCTTCGGATTAATGGCCTTGACCGCCTCGTAGTCGAGCCCGAGGCGCTGGATGACGCCGGGGCGGAAATTCTGGATGAGGACGTCGGCCTTGGTGAGCAGCGTCTTCAAGGCCGCGAGATCTGCCTCGTTCTTGAGGTCGATCGCCAGGCTCTCCTTGGCTCGGTTGATGGCATGGAAGATCGTCGAGTCACCACCGATCTCGGTGTCGCTCAGATAGAGCCGGCGCGACAGGTCACCGCCGTCGGGGCGTTCGATCTTGATCACGCGAGCGCCGAGATCCATGAGGCGCAGCGAGCAATAAGGACCTGAGAGAAACTGGCTCATGTCGACGACGACAAGGCCGGCAAGCGGCAGTTCGTTTGCTTCCGTCATCGCGGCTTATTTCTCGGTCTTGCCGACAAAGTCGGCGGGGTTCTTGTACTTCACCGTCTGCAAGTGCTCGCAATAGAGCACCAGCTCTCCCTCGCCCTTGAAGACCTGGTAGCTGGCCCGGATGAGCCCGAGCTCCTTGTAGCGGGGAATTTTGTCCATGTTGGTCCGGATCGTGTAGATCGTGTCGCCGATGAAGACCGGCTTGATGAAGCGCAGCTTGTCGTAGCCGTAGGAAAAGGCGTTGACGCAATTGGTGGCCACGAGCCCGAGGCCCGCCGAAAAGACGAAAGCGCCAGCGACGAGACGCTTGCCGAACATGCCGTCCCGCTCGGCAAACATCTGATCCTGCACATAGGGGTGGATGTCGACGACCAGCGTGTTGAACAGATGACTGTCCCCCTCGGCGATCGTCCGGCGCAAAGACCGGATGCGCTGGCCGACGGGCCAATCTTCATAGAACCAGTTTTCCGCATTCCAGACCGGCAGGGCGGCATGGTCTTGCGGCATATCCGTGGGACGCGTCGAGGAAACACCGACGGTGGGCGTGAATTCATGCATGAGCAGACCCTTGCGTAGCGAAAGCGAAGTCCGACCTTGATTTTCGCCATCGAACGCCAGTGGTGCTCAGCGGCAGCGATCAATTTCTTCTTATATGAATAGCTTACTCACATATGGGTCGACATTGCAAGAGACTCGAGTCTTCGACGGGCACTGCGCGATCCCGAGTGCAGCGAAGGTTATGGCGCCGCACGAGCCGAATCTTCCAGGTGCCCAATCTCCGCTCCGCCGCCGGCGCAGCTCTCCAATGGGCTTGCTGAGCGGGGGATTTCTCCAAACGATGCCGCGAGCGCATTGCGTGGCCGACTTCTTACGATCACAAGGATGCGTAGAAGAGCTGAGTTTCGCTTTGCGGCCGGCGGTCGAGCTACGCGTTTCGAGGACCAAGAGTGACCGACACCATGCCATCCACAGCCTCAACAAATGCCGCGCTTCACGCCGCGATCAAGGTCAACATTGTCGTGATCGGCGCAGGCCAAGCCGGACTGTCATCGGCCTATCACCTGATGAAGCTTGGCCTTCAGCCGGGCCGGAATTTCATCGTCCTCGACAAGAACGATAAACCGGGCGGCGCCTGGCAGCATCGCTGGCCGTCATTAACGCTGAGCACGGTCAACCGTCTCCACGACTTGCCGGGCATGGAGTTTGCGGAAGTTGTTCCCATTGGAGAAACGGAGGCGCGGGCTTCGACGGCGGTTCCCAACTATTACGCCGCCTATGAAGAAAAATTCCGGCTGCCGATCTATCGCCCGGTTGCGGTCAAGGTAGTTTGCGAGCGCTTCGGCCGGCTTCGGGTGGAAACGGACCACGAGACCTTTTCGGCCGAGGGGCTCATCAACGCCACGGGAACCTGGGAGACCCCTTCTATTCCCGCCTATCCCGGTGCCGATCGGTTCGAAGGACAGCAGCTTCACTCTCGCGACTATCAAACGGCGGACGCGTTTGCGGGCAAGCATGTGATTGTCGTCGGCGGCGGCATTTCGGCGCTCCAGCATCTCGATGAAATCTCGCAAGTGACAACGACAACGTGGGTCACGCGCCGCGAGCCGCAGTTTCACGAGGGACCATTTACTCAGGAAGACGGCCGCGCCGCCGTTGCCGCCGTTGAAGAAAGGGTGCGGAATGGGCTGGTGCCGGGCTCGGTGGTGTCCGTCACCGGCATTCCGTGGACCCCAGCCCTGCGCGCCGCCGCAAAACGAGGGGCGCTGAAACGGCTGCCGATCTTCAGTGAGATCCTTCCTCACGGCGTGCGCTGGCCGGATGGAACGGAACAGAAAGCTGACGTCATTCTCTGGGCAACGGGTTTTCGCAGCTCACTCGATCATCTCGCTCCGCTGCAACTGCGCGGGGACGACGGCGGCATCGTCCTGGGCGGACGCCTCGCGACGCGGGTCGAAAAGGACCCACGCATCCATCTGGTAGGCTACGGCCCCTCGGCTTCCACGATTGGAGCGAACAGGGCGGGCGGCGCAGCAGCACGGGAACTGGCCGCCCATCTCGGCCTGATCTGATGCGGCCGTGAGCGCGATTCCAGTCGCCATTCCCAAGTAAATGCGACGGGAAGGAACCCGTCGTTTGGTTCGAGCGCTCACGAAAAGTCTATGCTAATCAAATGGCCAACGATTCTGAGTTTTTAGTGTGATGAGCCCCAAGACCCGCGGCTATTTGTTTGCCTTCCTCGCCATCTGCATCTTCGCTGGCCAGGATGCGATAACCAAGTATCTGGGTGATCGCTATCCGGCACTCTTCATAACGATGATCCGGTTCTGGGCGTTCGCCCTCTTCGTATTTGCCTTTGCCGCGTCGTCTCCCGGGGGTATTCGCCGATCCATTCAAACGCGCCATCCCTGGCTGCAGGTTGTTCGCGGCCTTCTGCTGGTCGCAGAGATCGTCGTCATCGTCTTTTCCTATGTTCACGCCGGGCTCGCCATGAGCCAATCGATCTTCCAGGCAACCCCATTGATCATCACCATCCTGTCGATACCGCTTCTCGGAGAGGTAGTCGGATGGCGGCGCGGGGCTGCCGTACTGATTGGTCTGGTCGGCGTGCTGGTGATCATCAATCCGGTGGACGTTCATTTCGACATGTCGCTGCTTCTGCCGCTTGTCGCCTCCGTGCTGTTCGCGCTCTATAGCATCGCAACGCGCGCAGTCAGCCGCGAAGATTCCGCGGTGACGAGCCTCTTTTATGCGGGTGTGATCGGGGCACTGGCGATTTCGCTGATCGGCCCGTTCTACTGGACCGAAGTCGTCCCCACCGATTGGTTCGCGTTGGCAGCCCTTTGCGTCTGCGGCACGCTCAGCCACTACTTCCTTATCCGAGCCTATGGGCTGCTGCCTGCCGCGGAAGTTCAGCCGGTCACCTATTTTCAGCTGGTTCTCAACGTGATGTTTGCCGTCCTGTTGTTTGGCGAAACGATCACGCACAACATGATCATCGGCGCCCTGATCGTGGTCGGCGCGGGCCTTTTCACGATCTGGCGCGAACACCAGTTGGCCAAGCGCTCATAGCCGATAACGCATCTGAAAACGCGCGCGCTTAGCGATCAGTTGGGCCAGCAGGATCTAGCTTCACGACCGCAGCAACATCCTGATCGCCACGCGACGGAACAATTTCCACCTTCGCGTGTTGTCGGAGCAGCCGATCGGATCGCAAGGTTTTTCCGCGGATGGAGTATGCGATGAAATGGCTTCTCCCAGTTCTGTGTATCGCGGCAGGCCCCGCATATGCGCAAAGCCCCGGCCTGGAGACGGCCTGCATGGCAGTCGCCAAGAATTTCTTCCTGGTCGACACGCTCAACGTCGGGGTGGTGCAGTCCTTTCCCGAGATTGCACCGCCCGGTGCACGCTTTAAGTATTCCGAAAGAGCCGACACAAAGAAGTCAGATATGACGGACACCTTCGACTGCGAGTTCGACAATGCGAACGCGCCGACAAAAATCCTGCGCTTCTGCGTTTCACGCATCTGTTACGCCGCCGATGAGGACGATCCCGAACGCAAGAGACGATTTCAGGAGATGCAGGTTCTTCTGCAAAGAGCGAAAACCGCACACTGATTTCCCTGCATGATGCCGGCAGCGCTACCGGGCCTGGAGTTCAAACCCGACACACAGCCCGTTTTCTGCAGCCAGAAGCAACAGCAGTTCACGGAGCTTTGGCTCAGAGACTTCCTGGACGGCGGCTTCAAGCGGAGTCCATTGTAGTCTCCGGCTTTGCCTCTCGGGGAAGTCCGCCAGAATTTCCTCGACTTCGAGCAAATGCACGTTGAGGTGATAGCTGAGGTCAATGCTATCCTTGGTATAAACGAACGAGCCAATGGCATCGCTCGATACCCGGCCTCGAACGCCAGCCTCTTCCATCGCTTCGCGCGCGGCTGCGGCGCGCGCCGTCTCCCCTGCCTCTATACGCCCCTTTGGTATTCCCCAGCGGCCGTTGCGGCGGCTCGTGACGAGCAAGACTTCAGGAAGGCTATCTGCTGAGGTCCGAAAACAAATCGCGCCAGCCTGCTGGACACATGTCGTTGAACGAGCAGAGTTTTGGGGCAGCATTTCGCATAGTAGCGAGAATTGCTCGGACATCTCTCTCGGTTCCGGTGGATTTGAAGCAGAATCTTGTTCGCGTTTATGACAGATATGTGACGGCCCGTCTCGCAATGAGTGATTGCAAAATGAAACGAGGGAGACGCCATCATCGCACCCCTGTTTTTCCCTCAGCGAGTAGCTGTTCGGGCCGTATCGGGGGCCACACACGAGACTGACTGACAGGAACCAGGAGCGGAATGGCGATCGCTCCGCCACCAATCGGTCCCGCCTGGAATTTTCGTTGTAGTATTCCGTTAGTACCTTCTGGCTCGCCTGCCCTGCTAGGCTCTTTCCATTGGTTTTGGGAAGAACAGATGACAGCTTCGAAAATTCTGATGATCACCGGAGACTTCACCGAGGACTATGAAACGATGGTCCCGTTTCAGACGCTGCTTGCCTGCGGGTACAGCGTCCATGCCGCCTGCCCCGGCAAGAAGGCCGGAGAGACGGTCGCGACCGCGATCCATGATTTCGAAGGCGACCAGACCTATTCCGAGAAACGCGGCCACAACTTCACCCTCAACGCTACTTTCTCCAGTATTCGCGCCGAGGACTACGATGCGCTCGTCATCCCGGGCGGCCGCGCGCCCGAGTATCTGCGCCTCAACCCCGACGTCATCAAGGCCGTGCAGCATTTCTTCGAGGCCGGGAAACCGGTGGCGGCCATCTGCCACGGTGCCCAACTTCTTGCAGCGGCCGGCGTGCTGAAAGGGCGCACATGTTCGGCCTATCCCGCCTGCCGCCCGGAAGTCGAACTCGCCGGCGGCATTTATGCCGATATCGCGATCGATGACGCGGTCTCGGACGGCGACCTCGTCACCGCCCCCGCATGGCCGGCGCACCCGTCGTGGCTGCGGCAGTTCATGGCTGTGCTCGACGCCTCCGCCCTGCTACAAACGGACGCCGCCTGAGGAAGCGGACAAGGGAGGACCGCGATGTGCGAATTGTTCATAAAGGCGGACGCAAGGATCTGGGAAAGTACAACGCGTTCGCTACGCATCGATGGCATGGTGACAAGCGTTCGGCTAGAGAACTTCTTCTGGTCGAAGCTCGAGGAGATCGCCCATCGCGATCGCATGAACGTCACGCAGTTGATAACCAAGCTGCATCATGAGTCCATCGATGCCGGCCACGATCTTGGGAACTTCACTTCGTTTCTGAGGGTCTGTTGCGCGCGCTATCTCGACCTTCAACTGACCGGGGACATTCCGACGGATGTCAAACAACCGATCGCCGGGCTGAACGCTCCGGCGATCCTCGTTCGCGAGCAGGAAAAATACCACTAAGGCAGCGGCCCTCGACGGTTGAGGGCCGCCAAGAACCACCGCACCCTCGGCCGGCTCGCCTGAAGCGGCTGAGGTTATTGCGGTTCGGAAGCGTTCCCGTTGCGAATGTCAGGATGGCTGCGGCGCTGCAGGCGGTCGTCATTTAGACCTTCGCTTGCAGCCGCTCGGCCTGGGCAATGGTGACGCCGCCGATAGTGCCGGGTCCCCGCGTGCAGCGACCGGCAGAGCCATCTGTCGGCCGAGCGCCCGCAGAAGGGAACAGCCTCCACGGCCACACTCGGTTCCCGTCATATCGATACGGAAGCATTCAGCCCGAACTTCCGCACGTTTTCGCTACAGACCCCGAGCACAGCCCACGCCAAGCGGAATTCAGCCATGCTGCCCCCGATCAGCCGTATCGACTGCTCGCCATCCCGGCGCCGTTTCCGATTCGGCAACTTCCAGAAGAATCATTGCCTGAAACAGGAAATTTTCGAAAAGAATTGCCTTAGCCGACTGAAATATTCTTGACACAGTTCCGTTTCGGAAATTTACTCCGGTCATCAAGGCCGAAATGGAAACGGTGATGACCCAACGCTACCTCGTCGATGATCTGGACCGCGAGATTATCCGTTATCTCTCCGAAGACGGACGCCTTTCGGCGGCCGAGATCGCCGGCCGGATCGGCAGCGTCTCGGAACGCACGATCCGCAACCGCATTGCCGGATTGCTCCAGGCCAAAATGATCGTCATCGGCGCCATTCCAGATCCGGTGGCGCTCGGACGCGATGTCCAGGTCGAGCTTTTGATCGAAGTCGAGCCCGGCAAACAGGAAGACGTCGCCATCCTGCTCGCCGAGTATGACGAGATCGGCTACCTCGCCGCCACGAGCGGTACGGCGAACCTCAGCGCTTCACTCTTCGTCTCCGACCATGCGGCTTTGCTCGAATTCATCGATCAGGAACTGGGCAAACTGCCCGGCGTCAAGCGCGTCACGAGCTCGGTCGTGCTGCGCCTCTACAAGGTATTTGGCACGAGGACGACCGCAATCAGCCGCGGTACGGATCTCGGCGGCAAGAAAAAGGGATAGACCATGCTTCGTATCGGAGTGGATGTCGGCGGAACCAATACGGACGCAGCGCTGCTGCGCGGCGCCGAGGTCCTGGCCACGGTAAAATCCTCGACCACCGCGGACGTGACATCGGGCGTCAGCGCAGCAATCCGCACGGTCCTGGCCGAAGCAGGCGTTTCTGCCGGCGCGGTCAATGCGGTGATGATCGGCACCACGCACTTCCTCAACGCCATCGTCGAGGGCCGGCACCTTGAAAAGGTTGGCGTTCTCCGACTTTGCGGCGCGGCGACGCGCTCGCTGCCGCCAATGATCGATTGGCCGGACACGCTTCGCCCCGTCGTCGATGGTGGTGCCGCCCTGGTTGGCGGTGGCGTCAATTACGATGGCTCGGAGATTGCGCCGCTCGACGATGTGGCGATCCGCGCGGCGTGCCGCGATTGGCGGGCGCGTGGCATCTCCGCCGTCGCGATCTGCTCGGTCTTCGCCCTGGTCGACCCGAAAATGGAAAACGACGCGGCGGAAATCGTCGCAGAAGAAATGCCCGGCGCGGCAATCAGCCTGTCGCACCGCGTCGGCCGCACCGGCCTCCTGCCCCGCGAAAACGCCACGATCCTCAATGCGAGCCTCCACACGCTCGGACGCGAGACGGTCGGCGCCTTCCGCTCGGCTTTTGCCGCCCTCGGCCTCAGCTGCCCGCTTTTCCTCACGCAGAACGACGGCACGCTGATGGCAGCCGAGTTCGCCGAACGTTATCCCGTCTTCACGATCGCGTCGGGACCGACCAACTCCATGCGCGGCGCGGCCTTCCTCACCGGGCTCTCCGACGCGGCCGTGATCGATATCGGCGGCACCACCACGGAT
The DNA here is from genome assembly GCF_014852025.1 of Ensifer sp. ENS10. Taxonomy (NCBI): domain Bacteria; kingdom Pseudomonadati; phylum Pseudomonadota; class Alphaproteobacteria; order Hyphomicrobiales; family Rhizobiaceae; genus Ensifer; species Ensifer sp. ENS10. The sequence goes on along the minus strand of NZ_JACVAS010000009.1, from coordinate 139,681 downwards.
ATCGGCATGCTGGTCGCCGGCTTTCCGCGCACCCGCAGCGAAGGCGCGATGATCGGCGGCGTGCCGACCAATTTCCGCGTGCCGGATGTCTACTCCTTCGGCCTTGGCGGCGGCAGCATCGTACGCCCCGGTCCGGCTTCGACGATCGGTCCGGATTCGGTCGGTTTTCGGCTGCCGGAAAAGGCTCTCTGCTTCGGCGGCGACACGCTGACGGCAACCGATATCGCCGTCGCTGCCGGCCTCGTCGAGCTCGGAGACCGCAGCCGCCTCAGCCACATCACGCCGGAATTTGCGGAGCAGCTGCTGGCGCAGATGAAGGCCAGCATCGAAACGGTGCTGGATCGCATGAAGCCAAGCGCCGACCCGATCCCCGCCATTCTCGTCGGCGGCGGTTCGGTGCTGGTCGAGGGGCTGCTGGAGGGAACCTCGGTTTCGCTGAAACCTGATCATTTCGGTTCGGCCAACGCAATCGGTGCGGCAATCGCGCAGGTCTCCGGCGAGGTGGACAGCGTGGTTTCGCTCGAAGGCACCACGCGGGAAATCGCACTGGAATCCATTGTCGCGGAGGCTCGGGCGCGCGCAGTCGAGGCCGGCGCAGATGCCGATACGACCACCCTTGCCGAAATCGAAGAAACGCCGCTGGCTTACCTGCCCGGCAATGCCGTTCGCGTCGCCGCGAAAGTGATTGGGGAGTTGCGGGCATGAAGTACTGGACGCTCAGCGAAGCGGATATCGATCGCATCGCCATCGGCTGCGGCATTCTGGGAACCGGCGGCGGCGGTAGCACCTATCATGGCCTGCTGCGTGCCAAGGCGCTTTTGCGCGAAGGCAAGCGCATTCGCATGGTGCGGCCGGCCGACATGGCACCGGATGCCCAGATTCTCGGTATCGGCGGCATCGGTGCCCCGACCGTGGGTATCGAGAAGATCCCGGAAGGCAGTGAGGGCGTCCGGCTATTGAACGCGCTCGAACGACATCTGGGCCGCAAGGTCGATGCACTGCTCGGTGACGAAGTCGGTGGTGGTAACGGCATCGCGCCGATGCTGACGGCGGCGATGGTCGATCTGCCTGTCGTCGATGCGGACGGCATGGGTCGCGCTTTCCCGGAAGTGCAGATGACGACTTTCTTCATCCACGGCCAGGCGGTGCAGCCCGCGGCCCTTGCCGATGCGGACGGCAATGTGCTCGTCGTCACCGACGCGACGACGCCGAAGATGCTGGAGAAGCTGCTGCGCGCCAGCACCATTGCCATGGGATGCACGGCACTGATGACGACGGCGCCGATGTCCGGTGAATTCGTCCGCCGTTTCGGCGTGCCCCACACCACCAGCCAGGCCTGGAGCCTCGGGGATGCTGTCATGAACGCGCGCGCGGCCAAGGAGGATCCGGTCGAGGCCATCTTGAAGCAATCCGGTGGTGTGCGGTTGATGCGTGGCAAGGTGACCGATATCAGCCGCCGCGTTATGGCGGGCTTCACCCGCGGCAAGCTCACCGTTGCGGGCCTGGATGCGGACGCGGGGCGCACACTGACGGTCGACATCCAGAACGAATATCTGATCGCGCGTGAAGGCGAAGAGATCATCACCATGGTGCCGGACCTGATCTGCATCGTGGATTCAGAGACCGGTCGGGCGATCGGCACGGAAGAGCTGCGCTACGGCCTGCGCATCGACGTGTTGTCCATGCCTGCCCCGGTTCTGCTGCGCAGCGAAATCGCGCTCGCCTCCGTCGGCCCGCGTGCCTTTGGTTACGATTTCGACTTCGTGCCGATGGGCGTGTCTGCGGATGCGCCTGCCGTACCCCACTACAAAGAAGACGCCTAAGCGTCCGCACCTCCAGAACTCGATTGGGAGCCTGACATGAACCGCCGCAATTTCTTGAAAACCGCCGCCCTCACTGTCATCGCCACAGCCGCCGCGTCGCATTGGAATTTTGCCATGGCTGAGGGCACGAGCAGCATCTTCACGCTCGCCTATCCGACGAGTTTTCCGGATCTCGACCCCGCCACCTCCTTTTCCAACGACGGCGCGGTGCTTGCCAATGTCTACGAAGGGCTGACGCGCTACATTCCCGCGACCGACAAGGCCGAAGCCAAAATCGAGCCTCTGCTTGCCACCTCCTGGGACGTGAGCGCAGACGGCAAGACCTGGACCTTCACCCTGCGTGATGGCGTGAAGTTCCATGACGGCAGCCCGCTGACCTCACAGGCGGTCAAGGGCTCGATCGAGCGGACCAAGAAAATCGGCGGCGGTGCGTCCTTCATCTGGGGCCCGGTTTCGTCCATCGAAACGCCGGAACCGCTGAAGGTGGTCTTCGTGCTTTCCGAACCGCAGCCATTGGACCTCATCGCATCTGCCGGCTTTGCCGCCTGGATCTACGCGCCTTCCTCGCATGACAAGGAAGCTTCCTGGTTTAACGCCGGCAACGATGCAGGGACCGGAGCGTTCAAGATTTCGCGTTACGAGCCCGGTCAGCGCGCCGTTCTCGACCGGGTCGAAGGCTATTGGGGCAAGGTGCCGGATGGCGCCTTCCAGACGATCTCGTTCGAGATCGTCGAGGATGCGACGCTCGCTCAGAACATGATCGAGAGCGGCCAGGCCGACTGGACCTACAGTCTTCCCTACGAAAACCTCGAGGCGTTGAAGTCCAATCCCGATCTGAACGTGGTCGTCAATCCTTCCTTCGAAACGCTGTTCGGCCTCTACAATGTCAAGCGTGCGCCGCTCGACAAGGTCAAGGTGCGTCAGGCTCTGTCACTCGCCTTTCCCTATGACGACGTGATCGCCGCGGGAACGAGCGGCTTCGGCACACGCGCCAAGGGCGTCGTCCCGGCCGGCATCTGGGGCCACGATGCCAATGCGCCGATCCCGAAGACCGATCTGGAAGCCGCAAAGGCACTTCTTGCCGAAGAAGGCGTAGAGCCAGGCCTGGAACTGGTCATGACCTACTCCACATCCCAGGCGATCGAGGCGGTCGCAGGCGAACTCTGGAAGGCCAATCTCGAGACGCTCGGCATCACGCTGAAGCTCCAGCCGATGGCATGGGAAGCGCAGTGGCAGCTCGGCAAATCGAACCCCGAAGCGGCGCAGGACATTTTCGTTATGTTCTGGTGGCCGACCTTCGTCACCCCCTATGACTACCTCTTCAACCTGTTCCACAGTGAAGAGAAGCCGAATTTCAATCTCGGCTACTATTCCAACCCCGAGGTGGACGCCAAGATCGATGAAGCAGCCAAGCTCTCGGGCACGGACCGCCCGCGCGCCGAGGCGCTGTTCGTCGAGGCGCAGCGCAAGATCATCGAGGACGCGGCAGCCATCTTCATGCTTGACCAGCCGAACGTCCACATCATCCGTGCGGACATCAAGGGCTATGCCGACAATCCGGCCTACGGGCACATCGCCTTTGTCAACGATCTGAGCCGGTAGGCACGCGGGGGGTCTGATGGAACTTCTACGCTACATCCTGCGCCGCACGTTTCTCTCCGCCTTCGTTTTGGTGGGCGTGACCTTCCTGGTCTTCGTGGTGGCACAGGTCGTACCGTCGGACCCCGCCGCGCTCTATGCGGGCCCGCGTCCCACGGCCGAGCAAATCGAGAAGGCGCGCCAGGAGCTTAATCTCGACGCGCCTCTTCCGGCCCGTTTCGCGACTTTCGCCGGCGCCATGGCGTCCGCCGATTTCGGCATCTCCTACAAGTCCAGACGCCTCATCGCGGAGGATCTCAGGGCCCATCTTCCGGCCACCCTGGAGCTTGCCATATTTTCGACCGGCCTTGCGCTCCTGATCGGTATCCCGCTCGGCGTCATCGCCGCGGCGCGGCAAGACGGTTGGGCGGACCGGTTCTGCAGTTTCGGTTCTATCGCGGCCGTCGCGATGCCGACCTTTTTCCTGGCCATGATCCTGCAGCTCATCTTTGCGCAATGGCTGGGTATCCTCCCGCTCTCCGGCCGACTTTCCAGAGAGATCGCGATCTCCGCGCCGCTACCGATGCTGACCGGTTTCAACTTGATCGACGCGCTCATCGCCGGCCGCCTCGACGCATTCGGCGATGCCCTGACGCATCTGATCCTGCCGGCGTTGACGCTCGCCTCCTATCCTGCAGGCGTCGCCATGCGGCTGACACGCTCGGCCATGATCGAAATCCTTGAGCGCCGCCATATCGTTGCGGCCCGCGCGCTCGGCCTTTCCGAACCGCGCATCCTATTTGGTCACGCGCTGCCGAACGCCATGGGGCCGGCGCTGACAGTGATCGGTCTCTCCTTTGCCTATGCCCTGACCGGCGCGGTGCTCGTCGAGATCATTTTCGCCTGGCCGGGTCTCGGCCGTTACGTCTCCGAAGCGATCCTCGCCAAGGACTTTCCGGTCATCGCCGCCGTCACCATGGTCGTGACCATCTGCTACGTCGTGATGAACCTGCTGATCGATATCACCCAGGCCCTTGTCGACCCGCGGGTGGCGCTGTCATGAAAAAGCTCCTCCAACGCCTCGGCTGGCCTGGCACCGTCGCCCTTGCGATCGTCCTTCTCTTCGTGCTCGTCGCGCTCTTCGCGCCGTGGATCGCGCCTTATCCCCTGCAGGGGGCCGGCGGCCCGAATGTTGTCGCCAAGCTCTCGCCGCCCTCCGCAGACTACTGGCTGGGGACAGACCATCTTGGCCGGGATATTCTGAGCCGCATTGCTTACGGCACCCGGGTGTCGCTGACGAATGGCATATTGATCGTCGCCTTCTCGCTGCTGATCGGCCTGCCGATCGGTCTTGCCGCCGGCTACTTCGGCGGTTGGGTCGACGAGGCGCTGATGCGCGGTACCGACGTCTTCCTCGCCTTCCCTGCACTATTGCTAGCGGTGCTGATGGCCGCCGCCCTCGGACCGGGCTTTCTGAACAGCGTCATCGCCGTCGCTGTCACCTGGTGGCCCTGGTATGCGAGACTGGCCCGCGCGGAGGTGCTGGTGCTGCGTGGTCAGCCCTATGTGGAGGCGGCGCAACTCTCCGGCGTCTCGCATTGGCGCATCATCCTCCGCCACATCCTGCCGGCGACAGGCAGGCCGCTGACCGTGCAGGCTGCTCTCGATGTCGGGCCGGCACTTCTTACCGCGGCTGCCCTCTCCTTCCTTGGCCTGGGCGTGTTGCCGCCGACCGCCGACTGGGGCCAGATGGTAGATGCCGGTCGAAAGTTCTTCCCCGCGCGCTGGTGGTATTCGGCGATGCCGGGCCTCACCATCTTCGTCATCGCGCTCGCCTTCAGCGTGCTCGGCGATGCGCTGCGAGAGCGCAAGGGAGGGACTGCTCGTGCCGCTGCTTGATATCCGCAACCTGTCGGTCAGCATCCCGACAACAAAGGCGACGTTCACGCGGTGCGTGCGGTCAGCCTCGAGATCGAGCGCGGCGAGATCCACGGCGTCATCGGCGAATCCGGCTGCGGCAAGACCATGACCGGGATGGCGGCACTTGGCCTGGCTCCGAAGGGTGCCCGCATCGTTGCCGACCGGTTCCATTTTGACGGCGAGGATCTTCGCGAGCATGCGGTGCGCCTGCGTGGCCGGCGTATCGGCATGATCGCCCAGGATCCTGCCGCCGCCCTCAATCCGGTTCTCAGCATCGCCACGCAGATGGACGATGTGATCCGCGCCCATCGCGACCTGCCGCATCGGGCGAGGCGCGCGGAGGCGATCGATCTGCTGGCCTCAACGGGACTGTCTGATCCTGAAAGAGTGCTCCGCGGCTATCCGCACCAGCTTTCCGGCGGCATGCAGCAGCGCGTGGTCATCGCCCAGGCACTGGCGACCGGCGCGGACTTCCTGATCGCCGACGAGCCGACCACAGCGCTGGACGTCTCGGTCGGCGCCCAAGTTCTGGCGCTTCTGCGCAAGCTGGTGACCGAGCGCGGCCTCACCGTTTTGATGATCACCCACGACATGGACGTCATCGCCGAGGCCTGCGACCGTGCAACCGTGCTCTACGCAGGCCGCTCCGTCGAGACCGGCCCGGTCGATGCCGTGTTGCAAAGTCCCGGGCACCCCTACACCCGTGCCCTGCTCGCCGCGCTCCCCGACGCTGCACCGCTCGGAGCACGGCTCGCGGCCATCGAGGGCTCCATCCCGCCGCCGCGCTCGGCAATTGCCGGCTGTGCCTTTGCCACGCGCTGTCCCCAGGCGCTCCATGAGTGCGCAGTCACGCCACCGCCGGAGCGCAGCCGTGCTGTGCATCGCTGGCTATGCCACCTGCCGGAGGATGCTGCATGACCACGCCGATACTGGACATCGACAATCTCGTGATCCGCTACCGCGCCGGTCTCTTCGCGGCGCGCCCAAAACCCGCAGTCAACGGCGCAAGCTTCCGCCTTGCCAAGGGCGAGACCCTCGGCATCGTCGGCGAAAGCGGCTCCGGCAAGACAAGTCTCCTGCGCGCCATCCTTCGGCTCCTTCCGGTGGAAAGCGGGCAGATCCGGCTCGACGGCCAGGACTGGCTTGCGCTAAGGGGCAGCGCGTTGCGCCGGGAACGCCAGAAGATCGGCGTCGTGCTGCAAAACCCCTTCCTCTCGTTGAGCCCGAGATTGACGATCGCCGATATCCTTGCCGAGCCGATCCTGGCGCAAGGCGGCCGACACGGCGCGGCCATGCGGAAGAAGATCGCGGGCCTGCTCTCCGACTGCGGGCTGCCGGCTGATTTTCTCGACCGACGCGCAAGCGAACTCTCCGGTGGTCAGGCTCAGCGCGTGGCGATCGCCCGCGCACTAGCGCTGGAGCCGAGCCTCCTCATTCTCGACGAGCCGACATCGGCGCTCGACGTCTCCGTGCAGGCACAGATCCTCAATCTCCTTTCGGATCTGAAGGAAAGCCGCGGGCTGTCGATGCTCTTCGTAACCCATAATCTGAAGGTCGTCGCACATGTCTCCGACGCGCTTCTGGTCATGCGGCACGGCGACGTCATCGAATTCGGCAGAACGAAAGAGGTGATCGGCGCGCCAGCCGATCCCTATACGCGCGAACTGCTTTCCTACGGGCGCCGCGAAAAGCTTGTCGAGCACGAACTGGCTCCCGGCTGACGCCAAGCGCCTACCTCGCTTTCGTTTTCAGTGGTCTGCATAGGCAACGACTGAACTGCCACTGCCCAATCTCAATGCGCAACCGGCGGCCATGCGATGACCACCGGTGCAATTGGCCGTCTCTGCGTCAGAGGCGGGCTACTTCGTGACCGTCAGCATCGCATGCATGCCGGCTTCGAAGTGTCCCTTGATATTGCAGAGCAGTACATAGGACCCTGGCGTGAGCTTGGCCTTCATCTGGCCATCGGCACCCGGTTTCAGGTCGGACACCTCGCCAAGGCTTTTCAGCTGCTTTTCGTTGACGCGGTGCTTGGCCGCGACGACATCGATCTTCTGGTCGGCCGATTTCAACTTGATCAGCACCATCTCGTGCTCTTCTGTCATTGCGTCGTTGTGGACCATGAAGGTCGTCTCGCCGGCCTTGATGGTCGATTGATCCAGTGTGAGGGTCATCGAACCGCCAGCCTCGCCGCTCTCGACAACTTTGACGGTCGTGCCGGCAAATGCAGGCGACGTCAGACAGATGAAAGTAAGCACTGCTAGCTTGTTTCGGGTGAACCGCATTTTAAGTTTCCTTTTTTTTGCTGCCGTTTATCGGCGATGTGCGCCATGACGCGAGACCTTGCTGACCGGTGGGCTCTTCCTTGGTCAGGACGCGATCGTGCGTTCAGCCTCGTCGCAATGAGCGGAACCGATCGGCAATGCCGTGCGGCCCCGACGCCGTTCTAGGCGACACACCCTGTCCATCGGCTGTCCTGCAGCTGCTTTGTGACGGCGCCAGGGTTTTGCGGACGGAACCGGCTCGACACGCCATCGCTTGGTTGGAGGCCGCCATCAGCAGCCTCCTCCAGTACAGTCGGACGAGCCGATGGACAGGGTGTGGCCTCCGCCGGCCGTGCTTTGGCGAAAGTCTCCCGATGCGGCTTTCGCCAGATCAATCCGCGCGTTCAGCGGCCCCGGCCGCCGCCGCCACGTCCTCCACCGCCGCCACCACCACGGAAGGCTGCCCCACCGCCCCGACCGCCACCGCCGTGGAACCCGCCGCGGCTGCCACCCTGAAAACCGCCGCCGCGATAGCCGCCGCCACGGTCAAAGCTTTGGAAGTTGCGGCCGGACTCCTGGTAGAGCCGGCCATAGTTGCGGCTCAGTTCATTCTGGTTGCCGAACTGTCGTCCGGCACGATCGAAGGATAGATGATCCGGCGCCCGCTGACGAACCTGCTGGTTGCGACGGGGTGCAGGCCTTGTCTCGACCCGGTTCTGAATACGTTGGGCGGCTTGAGGTCTGTTGGATGCTGCACGCTGACCGGCATTTCGCAGGTTCTCTCCGTCCGGCCGCTGGACCGGTTGCCAGCCATCCGGCGTGTGCTTCTGCCACTGCCCGTCCTGGCGACGATAGACGCTGCCGTCGCGACCGGCATAGACGTCACCGCCCTTGCTGCCGACGATAAAGCCTTTGTTGCCTTCCGTGTTGCGCCAGCGCAAACCGCCGGCACTGCCTGTTGTTCCGCCGCTTATACGTGCGAATTCTCCACCGTGCTTGACGGCAACGCTGCCCCAGGAACCGTAGACATTCTGGCCGCCGCGCGCGACCATGGCGTTGCCGGTCCTTGGATTGTAGGCGGAGATGAAGCCCCGTTCGCCGCCAGGTCCTGCCGCAGCACCAGCGCGGAACCGGGTCCCGGTGACGGGATTGTAAGCCGCGCCAAACGCCAAACCCCTCTCGGGACCGTAGGCGTAGCCATAGCGGCCGAAGGTTCCGTAGGCCGGGTTGTATGAGGCGCCAAACCCATAGCTGATCGGAGGCGGATAGTAGGGCCAATCGTCATCGTAGTAGTCCCAATAGGGCGGATAGTACCACCCCGACCCCCAGACGACGGTGTCCCAGGCGAGATACGTATAGAGGTAGCCGAGGGTGTAGCCGTACCAGACGGCGTCCGGTTCCGTGTCGTAAACGCGGACATAGGTGGCGTTATAGACCGGAGACGACGATGGAATGCCGTAGATCTCGTCAGCAACCGCGCGTGCAACGGCAAAGGGCCCGGTCGGCGTATCGCCGACGAACCAGATGCCATCCTTGAGGACGAAATACTTGTCCGCGACCTTGATGACCTGCTCGTTCGCGTTGACGGCATAAAACAGGGACGTGCCTTCGATCGGCTCGAACTTCGGCTCGCCATTGTAGTGTACGTCCACCTTCAATGACCCATCGGTCGAAACCCGCGCAAGCTTCGGAATGCTCGCCCTCAGACGCGCCATTGCGCTTTCGGAGGTGCCGGGGATCGAAGCACGCACTGCCGAATAGGGCGCGTCGTCGGGTAGGTTCACGAAATCTTCCGGCAGATCGGGAGTGGCGAAATTCCAGGGTCCTTCGAGCGAGGCTGATGAGAACCACCTTCCGGAGAGAAGGGTGTACCAGTTCTTGCTGGCCCGATGGAAAAAGACCGAGCTGGTCGTATTAGAAACCCAATCTAGCCCTGTGCCCACCACCGGTTCGAGGACCGGCTTTCCGTCAAAGATCAGGAGCTCCGCCGGCTTCTCCGAATAGAAGACCTTCGGGATCTCGTTCTCGTTGAAGCGCGTTGGCGGAACGGAGGCCTTTACCCCTTTCCAGTTCTCGATCTCAGGCAGTTTGGAAAACAGATCCGGAACCGTTTCTGCCTCAACCCAGCTGGTCTCCAATGTCTTCGAGGTGAGCCAGTTCTTGTCGCTTCGCAGATAGTAATCGCCTGATTGTTCGACTTTAAACAGGTCCCAGTTCGTGTTGACCACGAACGATAGGCCCTCAACGCCCTTGACCGGGGCCGTAACCGCCTTGCCGTCCGTCTGCAACAGGATCGCTGGCGCCTCGCTCTCAAAGATCGGCGGCGGGTCGGCCTTGATATCCGGAACGTCTGCGAGACGCTCGAAATCCGCAAGGCTCGCGGCCAGCCGTTGCTGCGACACGACGATCGGATCGGTAGGAATAAGCTTGCCGATGTCGAGCGCGAGATCGGCAAGTTGCTGGCGGTCGAGCGCAGAGAAGTCGAGCCGCGTGGTGCGAACATCCGTCAGCGTGACGTTTTCAGATGCATCGTCAGCGACAGTCTTTGCCGAAAGCCCGATGATCCCGTAGACCGGCTTTGCGTCTGCGGACGATTTGAGTTCGGTGGCGACAAGAGCCTCGAGTTCCTTGAAATCCTTCCAGGATATTATCTGCGGTTGAAAGAGCGTGATCGTCGCGCCCTTGTCGGTGTTGAACACCCTTGGCCAGGCAGGCGCGGTGGCGTCAGACTGGTTGAGATATTTGCCCGCAACGAACCCATTTGCGCCGGAATAACTCACGGCACACCAGCTGGCTTCCGAATCACACTCCTTGATATCGACTTCCTCGCCCTGGGGGATGACGCGTATCGCGTCAAATCCGGTGCCCGGGCCAACCCTGAAATTCACATTTGCCGTCAGGACGGCGGGGTCCGCAAAAGCAGAGGTCGAGAAGAACGAAGCGACCGTGAGGTAGGCAAGAATTCTACGCATGATCACATTCCTTCATTGGTGTGCCTTCATTGGTGTGTAAGGTGTGTTCAAGTCCTGTTGGCTGGAAGTTGCACTAGCACGGATCGCCGCGGAAAGGCGTTTCGAGATCGCAGCTATTCGGCGTCGTCTAATTCAGAATGATTGCACATTCGATGACGGGTGCAACTGGTAACGCTGCCAACTTCTAATTAAACCGGGCATTGAACGACGCCTTCCTTGTTGCCCGTAAATCCGGCGCCATCGCGGTTGCTGTGCGATACATTTAGCCATCGCGGAAAAGCACCGATGGCAACGCACTCCAATTGAGGAGAGCGCGAATATGAGATCGTGGATCGTCGTCGAGCTTGCAGATGGTTTCGGCCCTCCGCCTGACGGGAAAGGGCGTGCTTTTCGTGCTCTCCTTTTCGGGGCGCAAGAGTTATCCTGTTTCCGAATATCGAGATTGCCAAGAAGGCCGGCGCCCGTATAGTTTCCATCTCTCCCGGCGGCTTCGTCGTCGCCTCCCGCCGATGAAAACGTCATTCTCAACGCCTGCCGCGCGTCGATCCACCCCTCATCGTGCCGATCTGCGGCACCCCGATGTATGATGCTCGACACGCTTTTGCCCTGCTCGCGCGCAAATCGAGGCAGGTGCTTCATGAAACCGATGTAAGGATAGTGGACATGGAAACGACCTTTTCTCCCGTGCTGACCGTTTGCGGTATCGAGGAACTTCCGGGGCAGAGCAGCCGAAACGTGACCCATGTTCTGTCGATCGTCGATCCGGAACTCCCGGAACTGGAAGCTTTCGGCGCCTATGGCGAACACCACCGCACGACGCTGCGTTTCCACGATATCATTGCGGCGGCACCGAACCGGGTGATGCCCCGCCCGGAACACGTGGAAGCCGTTCTTCGCTTCGGTACGGATTTCCTGATGCGGCAGGATCGGGAAGCCGCGAGCCATGTGCTGGTTCACTGCCACATGGGCGTATCGCGCTCGACGGCGGCCATGCTGACCCTCATGGCGCAGGCAAACCCGGATGAGCCAGGCGAAAGCCTCTTTGCCCGCCTTGTCGCCATCCGCCCGCAAGCGTGGCCGAATTCCCAGATGATTGGCTTTGCCGACGAACAGCTCGGCCGCGGGGGTGATCTCACTGCGGCGCTTGGCCGCCACTATGGTCGGCAGATCAAGAGCCGCCCCGAGTTCACCGAATGGATGACGACACTCGGCCGCGATGCCGAATTGCAGATGGCCATCCACGACTGACCGCCTAAGGCGCACCCGGTCTCGAGAAATCATCGGCAGAGGCGCTCAGCCTGGATTTCGTAGAATTCTTCGCAGAACGCCCACCTTCAGGAACACCGCGCGATCCAGGTGGCTGGCCGGAAACCAGGGCAGCATCGATAGCGGACTCTCGCCTCCACGATGCCGATGTCTGCAAGATGCGGCCAATGGGACGCACAGCAAAAAGGGAACGGCATGATGAGCGAGCGTGACGTCGAAGAGATTTCCGCACTGATGATTGCAAGCTTCCGCCAGCTGACAGGCAGAAGCTTAGGTGATCCTTCCGCGGATGGCAGGTGGCTTTATGCATCCGCGCCGTTCGCCTTGCTCGCACATGACCGGTCCGAGGATCCCCGTTTCATATACGCGAACAAGACGGCCCAGGCCTGTTTCGGATACTCTTGGGAGGAATTCATCGGTATGCCGTCGCGCCTTTCTGCCGAGGCGCCAGACCGCGAAGAAAGGCAGCGTCTTCTAGACGGCGTCTCCGCCAAGGGTTTCATCGACAACTATCGCGGCGTTCGGATCGCGAAATCCGGACGCCGGTTCTGGATCGAAAACGCGACCGTCTGGCAGCTTGTGCGCACCGACGGCGCCTGTGTCGGCCAGGCCGCCGTCTTTCACACCTGGAAGGACCAGTAGGCGCGCTTTACGCCTTATCTCGTGACCGCTCGAGACGCTGCTACCCGCCTCCTAATAGAGAGATTGTCTACGGTTGCCCCTACCTTTGGCCAAAGTCTCTGCCGCCCACCCCGGCAATAGACAATCTGTCGCCTTCCCTCTGGCAGACTTCTTCCAGACAACCAGAGGAGGCCGCCATGACCGCCGTATTTGCCCGCACGACCTTTCACGACGCCCTCGCCCGCCTTGCCGATCCGCACCTGCTCAGGGAGCTCGCCTATGTCGGCGGTCGCTGGATCGCCGGCCATGACGGTGCCGGCTTCAAGGTGACGGATCCCGCCTCGTCGGCGACCATCGCCTGGGTCACAGCCCTTGATGCCGAGCAGGCCGGGGAGGCGATCTCGGCCGCGAGCGACGCGCTGCCCGCCTGGCGCAGCATGCTGCCGCAACAGCGCTCCGCGATCCTGCGCAAGTGGCATGACCTGATCCTGGAGGCCCGCGCTGATCTTGCGCTGCTGATGACGCTGGAACAGGGCAAGCCGCTTGCCGAGTCCAGTGCCGAGATCGACTATGCGGCCTCTTTCATCGAGTGGTATGCCGAGGAAGGAAAGCGCCTCAACGCCGAAAGCGTCACCAGCCATCTTCCCGGAGCCGAGATGATCGTGCGCCGCGAGGCCCTCGGCGTCGTCGGCATCGTGACGCCGTGGAATTTCCCCTCCGCCATGATCACCCGCAAGGCCGCAGCGGCCCTTGCCGCCGGCTGCACCGTCGTTGCGCATCCCTCCAGCGAAACACCGCTTTCAGCACTTGCCCTTGCCGAACTCGGCGAGCGGGCCGGCCTGCCCTCAGGTGTCTTCAACGTGGTGACAGGGGATGCCGCCACCATCGTTGGCCGCATGAATGCCGATGCGCGCATCCGCGCCATGAGCTTCACCGGGTCGACGGAGATCGGCAAGCTGATTGCCGGCCAGTGCGCACGGACGATGAAGCGGCTGGTCATGGAACTCGGCGGTCACGCGCCGCTGATCGTCTTCGCCGATGCCGACGTGGAGAAGGCAGCCGATATCGCGATCGCCGCAAAGTTCGCGACGTCTGGCCAGGATTGCCTCGCTGCCAATCGCATCTATGTCGAGCGGCCGATCCTCAGGGCTTTTGAGGAGGCCTTTGCTGCGCGGATTGCGCGCTTGAAGGTCGGCGCCGGGCTCGACCGCGACTGCGAAATCGGCCCGCTGATGCACGAACGAGCGATCGCCAAGGTTGAGGAGCAGGTGGCCGACGCGCTGCGGCTTGGCGCCAAGCTTGCAGTCGGCGGACGACGCCACCCGGCCGGGCCGCTTTTCTTTGAACCCACACTCCTGACCGACGTGCCCGACGAGGCACTGATCATGCGCGAAGAGACATTCGGTCCGGTCGCAGCCGTGACGGCCTTCGACGACGAGGACGAAGTGATCGCCCGCGCCAACGACACTGAGTATGGCCTCGTCGCCTATGTCGTCACCGAGAGCGGCGCGCGCCAGATGCGTCTTGGACGGGCGCTTGAGTACGGCATGGTCGCCATCAATCGGGTGAAGATCACCGGCGGACCGATCCCCTTCGGAGGCTGGAAGCAGTCGGGCCTCGGCCGCGAAGGCTCCCGCCACGGCATCGAAGCCTTCACGGAACTCAAATACCTCTGCATCGACACGGCCGCCTGAGCGCGCGCCACATTTCATACGCGAAAGGAAAGACCATGCTCGACAGAAGCAACGAACTTACCGCCTGGGACCGTGATCACTTCTTCCACCCGTCCACGCATATGGGCATGCATGCGCGCGGCGAGACGCCGACCCGAGTCATCGGCCGCGGCGAAGGCGTCTACATTACCGACACCAGCGGCAAGACGAGCCTTGACGCATTTGCCGGCCTCTACTGCGTCAATGTCGGCTACGGCCGGCAGAAGATCGCCGACGCGATCGCCGAGCAGGCCAAGAACCTCGCTTACTACCACGCCTATGTCGGTCACGGCACAGAAGCCTCGATCAGGCTGTCCAAGTTGATCATCGATCGCGCGCCTCAGGGCATGAGCCGTGTCTACTTCGGTCTTTCAGGTTCGGATGCCAACGAGACCAACATCAAGCTGATCTGGTACTACAACAACATCCTCGGCCGGCCGGAAAAGAAGAAGATCATCTCACGCTGGCGCGGCTATCATGGGTCCGGCGTCATGACGGGCTCGCTGACCGGCTTGCATCTCTTCCACAACGCTTTCGACCTGCCGCGCGCGCCGATCCTGCACACGGAAGCGCCCTACTTCTTCCGCCGCCCGGACCGGTCGATGGATGAAGAGCAGTTCTCGCAAGATTGCGCCGACAAGCTCGAAGAGATGATCCTGGCCGAAGGACCGGAGACGATCGCCGCCTTCATCGGCGAGCCGATCCTCGGTACGGGCGGCATCGTACCACCGCCGAAGGGCTACTGGCAGAAGATCCAGGCGGTGCTCGAAAAATACGAGATCCTGCTCGTCGCCGACGAGGTGGTCACCGGCTTTGGCCGTCTCGGGACGATGTTCGGCTCCGACCATTACGGCATGAAGCCCGACCTCATCACCATTGCCAAGGGCCTGACCTCTGCCTATGCGCCCCTTTCCGGCACGATCGTCTCCGACAAGATGTGGCAGGTGCTGGTGCAGGGCTCTGACGAGCTGGGCGCGATCGGCCATGGCTGGACCTATTCCGCCCATCCGATCTGCGCGGCCGCGGGCGTTGCCAATCTCGAACTGATCGACGAGCTGGGCCTTGTCGAGAACGCCGGCAAAACCGGCGCCTATTTCCGCTCGGAACTGGCGAAAGCGCTTGCCGACCACAAGCATGTCGGCGAGGTGCGTGGCGACGGATTGATGGCGGCGGTCGAGTTCGTCGAGGACAAGGACGACCGGGCCTTCTTCGACCCGGCAAAAAAGGTCGGCCCGCAGATCGCCGCCGCCCTCCTGGAACGCGGCGTCATCGGCCGCGCCATGCCCCAAGGCGACATCCTCGGCTTCGCACCACCACTCTGCCTGACGAAGAAAGAGGCTGACATCGTCGTGAAAGCGGCCGCAGACGCGATCACATCCGTGCTCGGCTCAAAGTAAGGCCCGGCGAGCAGGAAACGATGAAAGAGGCCCAATGGCGCAATCATGCGTTTCCATTCCCTGCATGCCCGGCCGCGCAAGCGACCGGGCATAAGCTCGAAGTTCAGGAGGGCCCGCGGCCACGCGCTCAATGAAGCCTCTGGTGTCTCGGACCGAAGAAACCTCCGGTCCTCACCTTAAAGCTTATTCTAGAACGATGGCGTGCCCGCGCGGACACAGCTACGCCTGCCTCTCTCGCTTCAGCAGGTATTGAGCTGTGGTGAGGTAATAGTTCCGGGCGTTAGCATTGATCTGGCGTTCGCCCAACTCGGTCAGCGCCTGAGCCTTGATCTCCTTGGCTGCCATGTTCGCAGGGTCAACGGCCAACACATGGTCGATCATTTCTGCCGCCCATTGAAACTCCTTGGCCTCAATGGCTTCCCGGGCGCGGGCGATGACCTTATCTAGGCCTCCTGCCATTTCGAGCATCTTTCGGGCGCGCTCCCCGGGCGGCAGAGGATTCAAATTCGTGGCATTTCCATCGAACCAGCCGACGTAATCGGCGTAAATACCACGCACAGCCCACGCGACAGTGCCATAGTATTCTTGCAGGTAGGGGCTCTTTGAGAGCTCAGGAGAGAGTTTCACCTCCTGAACAAGCTCGTCGGGTGTCTTTCCTTGTTTGATACCGGCCAGGGTCTGGTCGAGGACGGTCTTGATGCCGTCGCGGTAATCGGTGAGAGCCTTGCGGACCTCGTCCCTCCCGAGGATCGGGCGCATGTGGCCCTGGACCATGTAGGTGGCGTCCAAGGCGAGCATTTTGTCGAGGCTTGCGATCCACTTCTCCGGCGGCCTCAGCTTCAGGCCGCGGATCGGCGAGAGGTTCGGGTATGATTTCAGGAAATCATCGCCGGGGACCAGCACTCCCTTCCCGGCGATCCAGATCGCCGTGTTCTCAGGAGACTCCCCTGGCGTATGGATGAGCTGCATCTGCACCCCCGCCAGCTCTATGGTCTCGCTCTCCCCTCTGAACGTGCGGGTCGGCGGCAGGAATCCCTCCCGCGTATGCGGGGTCACACGGCCATATTCGAGCTTCGTACCCGCGTTGATGAACAGATGGTCAGCGAGCTTGGTGCCGAAGGCATCACCGCCGTCGCGCGGTCCTCTTCCGAACTCAGGACCAGATTCCAACAGCGTCTGATGGCTGTAGATTTCGGGGTTGTCAGATCCGGCAAACACGCTCGCGCCGCCGGAATGGTCCGGGTGATTGTGCGTGTAGATGATTGCCAGGACGGGACGTACGAAGCGATTCCCGAAGGCGTCCACGATCGCCTTTGCGTCGACGGGGTTTGCAGACGTGTCGACGATAATGGAGCCTTTCTCCCCCTGGATCAGCGTGACATTGCTCGCCGAATACCCCACTGCAGCAAAGACACCGTCCGTGATTTCGATGACTTCCTTCCGGAATTCTGCGGAACTCGCACGCAGTTGCTCGCGCCCGGCGAATTCATCTGGAGACGCGGGCGACGTCTGCCCGAGTGTTGATGCGACCATCAAGGTTAGTCCTACTTCACGGCTCCACGAGCCTTGCATGGTACGTTCAGAAATGACGGCGACCGGCCGTCTGTCGTTGCGGTTGCGACTGCAACGCATCCCGTGGACTTGATATGGGAATAACTGACGGAAGTCCCGTCCTTCCTTGCGGCCAGGGTCTGCGTGGTGATCGTCGGAGCCCTCAAGTCTCTTCGGCCGTGGGGCTAAAACGCGGCCGGCTGTCCTGGCCAAGCGGCGTGCCAGTGGAAAGCTACCTTTCTTTGCGCTGGTTCAAACAGCCCGGTTCCTCTTGCCTTTAGGCTGGACGTCGAAATACCGGATCGTGATTGCGCAGCGCCGAAAGATGCCGCTACGCAACTCTGGACGTGGAACAAACGTAATGCGAGCAGCCGAACCCGCGATGACATCGACATTGGCCCAGACAAAAGAGGACATCAGCCGTGCGATCGCACGGATGCACGGCGCGATCTTGAGCAGCGCCATCGACTGCGAATGCCGTGACCGCGTGGGCGAGGCACTGCGCGACCTTGAGAGGCTGGAGCGCGAGCGGATCGAGCGGAGCCTGCTGACCGCGGCCGGCGAGCAACGGCGTAGGATCGCGGCACTTCTCGAACTGCTGGATGATTTCGACCCAAAGGAAACAGATACGCTCGACGACGGCACCATGGCTGAGGCGGGCCTGCTCTTCGCCGATATCGCCGCCGCCGCAGAGTTGGGTTCCTATCTGCTACGACAAGCGCGCCAGGTTCACCATTCGTCCGACGTGGTGCAGGAGGTGAGCAATCGTGCCGCACCCAGCGAGTGACCTTTGCCCAGCGCGTTTCGAAGGCTTGCAGCGCCGCGACGCCTCGCAGCGCAGCCGGTTCAGAGACGCGCTTCTGGACATTGCCATGTCCCAAACCGTTGCGCTCGGGGAAATGAGCTTGCTTCTCGAAACCCTGCAAGACGATAGAGGAACCGGAAGCACAGACTGGCGCTGATGTGGCCGTCTCTCGCGTCCTGGCCGTTGCGGCGAGTAGTGACATCCGGTTCGCCACGGAACCCGACGAAGGCTGCTCACATTGATCCTGGAGCCCATCCGTACAGACGCTGCGCATGGTCATGACAGGGCCGTTTGGCAGGGTGGGCCGCTCCGGAAGCGGCCCACCCTTCGTCGTCCGCTTAGATATCCCAGTCGGAGTCCAGCGAGTACGCCTCGATGGTGTCGATCTTCATCTCCGCGCCGTCGGCAAAGTCGTCATTAGGCGTGTCGGCCATCCCTCCAACCGCGAGATTGACGAGCATATACATCGGCTCGTGCATATCCGCGGGCGTGTCCGTGCGGGCGATCTCCGTGTCGTCGAAGTACCAGACGATCTCATCTTCCGTCCAAAGCACGCCATAGTCGTGAAACCCATCGGTATCGGCGACCTGCACTCCGTCTCGGCTCACGGTGTGCTCGCCACATTCGTTGGAATGGGCGGTGGTGATCACGGTATTGGTGTCCTGCCCGCGCATTTCGACGACGTCGAGTTCCGGCGGCCAGGAGCCGTCGGCGGGTAGCAGCCAGAAAGCGGGCCAGGCGCCTTGATCGTCCGGCATGTCGGCTCGCATCTCGAAGTAGCCGTAGGTCTGGGCGAAGGACGAATAGGTCGTCAGCATCCCGGACGTGTAATCATAGCCACCGATCTCGGACTGGATTTCTTCCGAGGCGCGCTCGGCGGTGATCGTCAGCACGCCGTCCTCGACCGAAAACGGGTTGATGGAAGCGGTCGGCTCATAACTCGGATTGACGTACCATTGCAGCTCGCCGTTTTCGGTTAGCGTTGCCCCCTCTTCCGGCGCCCACCAGTATTTCGCATCCCAGACACCGCCTGTGTCGCTGCGGAGTTGAAGCGTGTCGAAATCATCCGAGAAAGTCTGCGTGAAGGCGGACCGGTCCAGGTTCAGCTTGAACTGGCTCTCCTGCAATTGGTCGGTTGTCGTATCGGCGAAGACCACACTTTCGCCCTCGGCGAGATGAAGGCGGAGATCGTCCCCCTCCTGGGCAGAATTGGCCAGGACCTGGTCGAACGAGGTGAAGCCATAGCCATCGAGGCGGACCGTGTCGTTGGAGCTGAAATCGGCGATGAGGTCGCTGCCGTTGCCATGTTCGAACACGAAAGTATCGGCTCCACCGGCGCCGATGAGCACGTCGTTACCTGCGCGTCCGTCGATGGTCTGGCTGCCCGAACCACCGGTGATGATATTGTCGGCACTGTTGCCGAACGCATATCGGTCGTTGCCGGTGACGGTCAGGTTCTCGAAATTCTCCGGCAAGGTGTAGCTCATCCACGTATCGATCGTGTCTACGCCTTCGCCGGGGGCCTCTTCGGCCCGGTTCGTCGATGAATAAAGGTAGTAGATGTCGTCGCCCGTGCCGCCGACCATCGTTACGTCGACGGAACTATCGCCCCAGATGGAATCGTTGGCCGGCGTGCCGTAAAGGGTCGGTCCGGATCCGGTTGCGGAATACCATGCCGTCGAACTTCCGCTGTAATAGACCGGCTGTCCTAGGGCGTTCATGGCAGTTCTGCTCATCGAGAAGTCTCCTGCTTGATAGAGTGCCCCTTCCCGGTGAGCACCCCTAGCATCTCTGACTGTGGCCTGTCGCCCACACCTCAAACTCTTTTGCCCCTGCGCATTTTTTAGCCGCGATAGCAATGGGCGCGGATAGGCTCCCGCGGGGATCGAAGCACTCGCCGGAAAGCGCCGGCGACGCGATTCTTAGAATGGAGAAACGAAAACGCACTCAGGCTGCAGCATCACGATGGCGCGGATTCCGATCGATACCGCATGGGAAGTCCCTACCGGTCGCTGCTTTTCCTATTGATAGATATGGATTGTCGACACGCCGAGAGTGTGTCAGCTTCCCGCTTGGGAGGCTGATCGATGATAACGCCGCTGTCGCATATGCGTGAGATAGAGCGTGTTGGCTTGGGCGCTGCGAGCCCGCGCGATGCACCCGTGGTCCAATCCTGGCTTCGCTGCCTCAATGATTACAAGCTGGATCCGACGATCGCGCAGGAAGCCTATATCGTTCCGGGATCGAAGCTGCGCGAGCATCGCGAACAGGCTGAAGAACTGATCCGCATCGGCCGCTCCGGCCTTGAAGGGCTGTTCAACCAGGTCGCCGAACAGAACTATGTTTTGTTGCTATCCGATGCGCGTGGCGTCACCGTCGATTTCATGGGCGACCCTACTTTCGACAACCAGTTGCGCAAGGCGGGTCTCTATCTCGGCTCGGAATGGTCGGAGAGCCGAGCAGGAACCTGTGCCGTCGGGGCCTGCATCGTCTCCGGCGAACCGGTCATCATTCATCAGGACGATCATTTCGACGCCAGCCATATCGGGCTGACTTGTACGGCGGCGCCCGTCTTCGACACGCTTGGCGACCTTACCGCCGTGCTCGACATCTCCCAGCTCCGGTCACCCACCGCCAAGGCGAGCCAGCAACTGGCGCTGCATCTGGTGTCCGCCACTGCGCGGCGGATCGAGCTCGCCAATCTCATGACCCGTACCCGCAATGACTGGGTCCTGCGGCTTGCGCGCTCTCCGGAATTCCTTGATGTCGACCCGGACGCCGCCATCGCTCTCGATGGCAGCGGGCGTATCACTGGCATGACCCATGGCGGTTTTGGCGCACTCGCCCGCTCGATGAACATCCGCGGCCTCAGAACGCGTGATTTTCTCGGACTTCCGGTCTCGGAGGTCTTCGATATCGACGTGGACGACCTGCCAAATTTCATGCGCGGCCGGCCGAACGGCGAACGCCTGCTTCGAGCCAAGAGTGGTCTTGTCCTTTTCGCTAGCGCCATCGCGCCCGTCGTCAGCCTTCGCACGCCTGCCGGCGCGGAACCGCGCCTTCCACGGGCTTTGCGCGATCTCAGTCGCGGCGACGCCGCAATGGAACGGGTGCAGACCCGCGCAGCGAAACTTGCGACACGCAACATCTCTATTCTCATTCAAGGGGAAACGGGCAGCGGCAAGGAATATCTTGCGCGCGCGATCCATGACAGTTGCGGCGGCAATGGCAACTTCGTCGCGGTCAATTGCGCGGCGATCCCGGAACATCTCATCGAATCCGAACTCTTCGGCTACGCTCCCGGCGCGTTCACTGGCGCCAGCCAGAAGGGCAAGCGCGGCCTGATCGAGGATGCCGACGGCGGCACCCTGTTCCTCGACGAGATCGGCGACATGCCGCTTTCGCTGCAAAGCAGGCTGTTGCGCGTGCTCTCGGAAAATGAGGTCCAGCCGGTCGGCGCGCTGAAGGCGCGCCCGATCCGCCTGCGCGTCGTTTCCGCTTCCCACCGCGATCTCGCGGAACTGGTGAAGGAAGGCCGTTTCCGAGAAGACCTTTATTACCGCCTGAACGCCGCAACGCTCTGCCTCCCAGCCTTGCGAGAGCGCCAGGATCTCGGCTGGCTGATCGACCAATTGCTCGCTCGCATCGAGAAGGAAAACAACGAACCCTACCGCATCGACAAGGCCGCGCGGACAGCCTTGCTGGCGCATGAATGGCCGGGAAATCTGCGTGAGCTTTCCAACGTCCTGCGGGTGGCCGCCGCGCTTTCCGAAAGTGGCCTCATCGATACCGAGTGCCTGCCGGAACATCTCTTCGCCGCCGCCGTCCGTTCGTTGCCTGGTGAGGATGATGCACTGAAACAGGCGCTGCGAGACTGCGGCGACAACGTCTCGGCACTTGCAAGAAAGCTCGGTGTCAACCGCTCCACCATCCATCGTCGCCTGAAGCGTCTCAACTGACGCAACGCCTGCAACACCTGTTGCGCAGCAACTGTTGCATTCCCCGAGGCTTTCGGCTGCGGATATTTTTAAGCCATTGATATTACCGCAGAAATAAGCGGAATCGCGATTTGGCATGCTGCTTGCTGTCCCTCCTGTGCAAGAACAACAGGAGGAAACACAATGAAAGCTCTGCGCTTTCACGCCGCCAGGGATCTACGCATTGACGATGTCGAGGCCCCGCCTCAGCCCGGGCCGGGCGAGGTGCTGGTGGAGAACCGTTTCTGCGGTATCTGCGGGACCGATCTGCATGAATACGCCTATGGGCCGATCTTCATCCCGAAAGAGCCGCATCCCTTCACCGGCGCCCATGGACCACAGATCCTTGGTCATGAATTCGGCGGCATCGTGAAGGCAGTCGGCGAAGGGGTCAACCATGTGAGGCCTGGCGACCGGGTCTCGGTCCAACCGCTGATCATGCCCCGCCGTGGCGACTATTACGCCGATCGCGGTCTGTTTCACCTGAGCGCCAACCTCGCACTTGCGGGCCTCTCCTGGCATTCCGGGGGAATGGCGGAAGCAGCCCTTCTCAACGACTACAATGTCCAGCCCATTCCCGATGCACTGTCCGACGAGGAGGCCGCGCTGATCGAGCCCACCGCAGTCGCTGTTTACGCCTGCGACCGCGGCGGCGTCACCGCCGGCAGCAGCGTGCTGGTCACCGGCGCAGGGCCGATCGGCATTCTCGTGGCCATGGCTGCGCGGGCCGCCGGCGCTTCGAAGATCTTCCTCTCCGACCCCAACGAGACGCGACTGTCGCTGGCCAAGGAAGCGCTGGGCGACGTCCGCACGATCAATCCGAAGATGGAAAAGGTCAGCGACGTCGTCCAGGCCGAGACCGAGGGCGGTGTCGGCTGCGACGTCGCCATCGAATGCGTCGGCAACGAACATGCGCTCAAGGCCTGCGCAAGCGCCGTGCGCAAGCAGGGTGTTGTCGTACAGACCGGTCTTCACCCCGGAGAAAACCCGTTGAACTGGTTCGACGTAACCTTCAAGGACATCGATATCCGCGGTTCCTGGGCCTACCCGACCCACTACTGGCCGCGTGTCGCGCGCCTGATCGCGAGCGGCCAGATTCCGGCGCGGCGGATCGTCACCAAATATGTCTCGCTCGGCGAGGCCGTTTCGGCAGGGTTCGACAAGCTACTCGATCCCGCCGGCACCCATTTGAAAATTCTGATCGACCTCAAGCGTTAGGCCGGTCCGCGTTGCGGGGCGGTTGAGGAGCCGTCCCATCTTCATCATAGAGCAGGAGGAGAAACGATGCTCGAGAAGACCCCCACCACCCGCGTCCAGGCGCTGCTTGATGCCTTCGGTGCCGCGCTCGAAACCGGCCGCATAGACGATGCGGTCAACCTCTTCGCCGAGGAATGCTACTGGCGCGACCTCGTCGCCTTCACCTGGAATATCAAGACGGTCGAGGGCCGGGACCAGGTGCGCGACATGCTTGATGCACAGCTCGCCTTTGCAAAGCCCTGCAATTGGCGCGTCGCCGCCGGCGAGGAAGCGACCGAGGCCGATGGCGTGCTCGAAAGCTGGATCTCGTTCGAGACGGCGACCGGGCGCGGCTATGGCCTCGTGCGCATCAAGAACGGCCTTATCTGGACACTGCTAACGGCACTGGCCGAACTCAAGGGCCACGAGGAGAAATCCGGCTTTACCCGCCCGCTCGGCGCCAAGCACGGCCAGAATGTCGGCGCGAAGACCTGGAAGGAGGAGCGCGAGCATGAGGAGCGCACGCTCGGTTATGAAACGCAGCCTTATGTCGTGATCATCGGCGGCGGACAGGGCGGCATTGCGCTCGGCGCTCGGCTTCGCCAGCTGGGCGTGCCCACCATCATCCTCGAAAAGAACGACCGGCCAGGCGACAGCTGGCGCAAGCGCTACAAGTCGCTCTGCCTGCATGACCCCGTCTGGTATGATCACCTGCCCTATATCGATTTCCCGAAGAACTGGCCGGTCTTCGCGCCGAAGGACAAGATCGGCGATTGGCTGGAGTTCTATACGAAGGTGATGGAGCTGAACTACTGGACACGCTCCACCGCCAAATCGGCCAAATGGGACGAAGCCACGAAGCAATGGACGATCGTGGTCGACCGCGACGGCGAGGAAGTGGTGCTGCGGCCGAAACAGCTCGTCTTTGCAACCGGCATGTCCGGCAAGGCGAACATCCCGGATTTCAAGGGCCGCGAGCGCTTTAGGGGTGAGCAGCATCATTCCTCGCAGCACCCGGGGCCGGATGGTTACAGGGGCAAGAAGGTCGTCGTGATCGGCTCGAACAATTCGGCCCATGACATCTGCGCCGCACTTTACGAAGCGGGCGTCGACGTCACGATGATCCAGCGTTCGACGACCCATATCGTGAAGTCCGACACGCTAATGGATATTGGCCTCGGCGGGCTCTATTCCGAACAGGCGCTGGCGAATGGCGTGACGACGGGCAAGGCGGACCTCATCTTCGCCTCGCTGCCCTATCGGATCATGCACGAGTTCCAGATCCCGCTTTACGACAAGATGCGCGAACGCGACGCCGATTTCTACGCGGCGCTGGAGAAAGCCGGCTTCCAGCTGGATTGGGGGGCGGATGGCTCGGGTCTTTTCATGAAGTACCTGCGCCGCGGATCTGGCTACTACATCGATATCGGCGCTTCACAGCTGATCATCGATGGCAAGGTGAAGCTTGCCGCGGGACAGGTGGAAGAGATCACCGAGACCTCCGTAAAACTGTCTGACGGCAAGGAAATCCCGGCCGACGTCATCGTCTATGCGACGGGCTACGGCTCGATGAACGGCTGGGTCGCAGACCTCATCGATCAGGAGACCGCCGACAGGGTCGGCAAGGTCTGGGGGCTCGGCTCCGATACGCCAAAGGACCCCGGCCCCTGGGAGGGCGAGCAGCGCAACATGTGGAAGCCGACGCAACAGGAGGCGCTGTGGTTCCACGGCGGCAACCTGCATCAGTCGCGCCATTACTCGCAGTATCTCTCGCTGCAACTGAAGGCACGATTGGAGGGCATCCAGACACCGGTCTATGGCCTGCAGAGCGTTCATCACAAACGCTGACGGAAGTGAACGACGAGAGGGCGGACTGCTCGCCCTCTCCCGCCTTCGCGAGAAGATCAGGCTAGCTTTGGGAGATCTCGAGCGCTCTCCGAAGCGCGGATGATACCCGCCGCGAGCGAAGACTCTGGCAAACGCTTATCTATGATCGCTCCAGAGACCACGCAAATCGCGCGGAGCTCTCCCGTCGCCTTACCAGTCCATCACCACCTTGCCGGAATTGCCGGAGCGCATGGCCTCAAAGCCGTCGCGGAATTCGTCGATCCTGATGCGGTGGGTGATGACGGGAGAAAGATCGAGGCCGCCTTGCACGAAGGCGATCATCTTGTACCAGGTCTCGAACATCTCGCGGCCGTAGATGCCCTTGAGGTTGAGCATCTTGAAGATCACCTTGTTCCAGTCGATCTCAAAGGCGGCCGGCGCAATGCCGAGGATGGCGATCTTGCCGCCATTGTTCATCTTGTCGATCATGTCGCGGAAGGCCGGTGCCGCCCCCGACATTTCCAGCCCGACATCAAAGCCCTCGGTCATGCCGATCGCCTTCATCACGTCGGCGAGGTTCTGCTTCGAGGCGTCGACGACGTAATCGATGCCGACGCTCTTGGCGAGCGCG
This sequence comes from Ensifer sp. ENS10, assembly GCF_014852025.1. NCBI lineage: Bacteria > Pseudomonadati > Pseudomonadota > Alphaproteobacteria > Hyphomicrobiales > Rhizobiaceae > Ensifer > Ensifer sp. ENS10. The sequence continues at coordinate 114,101 of NZ_JACVAS010000009.1, read as the reverse complement.
AGGCGCGTCGGGTTGATGTCGGTGATCACCACCTTGCGGGCGCCCGAGCGCTTGGCAACGAGCGCGCCCATGATGCCGATCGGCCCGGCGCCGGTGACGAGCACGTCCTCGCCGACGAGATCGAAGGAGAGCGCGGTGTGCACGGCGTTGCCGAACGGGTCGAAGATCGCCGCGACCTCGTCGGGCACGTCCTCAGGGATCGGCACGACGTTATATTCCGGCAGGCAGACGAACTCGCCGAAGGAGCCCGGGCGGTTGACGCCGACGCCGAGCGTGTTGCGGCACAGATGCCCACGGCCGGCGCGGCAGTTGCGGCATTTGCCGCAGACGATATGGCCCTCGCCCGACACCCGCTCGCCGCCATGGTACTTGGTGACGGCAGAGCCGACCTCGGCGATCTCGCCCATGAACTCATGGCCGACGACCATCGGCACCGGGATGGTCTTCTGCGCCCACTGGTCCCAGTTCCAGATATGCACGTCGGTGCCGCAGATCGCCGATTTCTTCACCTTGATCAGCACGTCGTTGGGGCCGATCTCCGGCACCGGCACACGCTCCATCCAGAGGCCTTCTTCCGGCTTCGACTTGACCAGCGCCTTCATCATGTTCGTCATCAGTCTCTCCCTCAGATCACGCCAAGCTCGCGGCCGACCGCTTCGAAGGCGGCGATCGCCTGGCGTACGTCGTTCTCGCTGTGGGCCGCCGACATCTGCGTACGGATGCGCGCCTGGCCCTTCGGCACCACCGGGAACGAGAAGCCGATGACATAGACGCCCTTCTGCAGCATGCGCGCCGCCATCTCCTGGGCGAGCGCGGCATCGCCGAGCATGACCGGGATGATCGGATGGCCCTCGCCGGCAAGCGTGAAGCCGAGCTTCGACATCTCGGTGCGGAAAAGTGCGGCATTGGCATAGAGCCGCTCACGCAGCGCGTCGCCGTTCTCAATCAGGTCGAAGACCGTGAGCGAGGCGGCGGCAATGACCGGCGCCAGCGTGTTGGAAAACAGATAGGGCCGCGAGCGCTGCCGCAGCCACTCGACGACCTCGGCCCTGGCCGAGGTATAACCGCCCGAGGCACCACCGAGCGCCTTGCCGAGCGTGCCGGTGATGATGTCGATGCGGCCCTCGACGCCGCAATGTTCGGCCGAGCCGCGGCCATTTTTGCCGACGAAGCCGACCGCATGGCTGTCGTCGACCATGACCATGGCGCCGTATTTGTCGGCGAGATCGCAGACGCCCCCGAGATTGGCGATGATGCCGTCCATCGAGAACACGCCGTCGGTGGCGATCAGCTTGAAGCGACTGCCCTCCGCCTTCTTCAGCTCCTCCTCCAGCGCCGCCATGTCGTTGTTGGCGTAGCGGAAGCGTTTGGCCTTGGAGAGGCGCACGCCGTCGATGATCGAGGCGTGGTTGAGCGCGTCGGAGATGATCGCGTCCTCTTCGCCCAGCAGCGTTTCGAACAGGCCGCCATTGGCATCGAAGCAGGAGGAATAGAGGATGGTGTCTTCCAGGCCGAGGAACGACGAGATGCGCGCCTCCAGTTGCTTGTGCTCCTCCTGCGTGCCGCAGATGAAGCGCACCGAGGCCATGCCGTAGCCGTAGCGGTCGAGCGCCTTCTTGCCGGCCTCGGCCAGTTCCGCGTTGTCGGCAAGGCCGAGATAGTTGTTGGCGCAGAAGTTGAGCACGCGGTCGCCCGAGGCGACCTCGATCGCGCCCGCCTGCTTCGAGGTGATGACACGCTCCGACTTGTAAAGCCCGGCCGTCTTCAGGCCCTCGAGTTCAGAACGAAGATGGGACAGAAAATCGTTCATTCAGACGCTTCCCTCGGCTCGATGCGCCGCCTCTGCGGGCAATTCGCTGCGACCGGCGGGAAGCCGCTGCGGCAGAGCGCATCGAGACCTTCGAGATCCAGTCGCTCAAGCCCCAGTTCCGGAAGGATGTCGTTCTCGCCTTCGAAGTCCCGACCGTACATCGCCGAGAAAATGCGGATACCCGACTCATGCAGGACCGCCGGGCATCCGGCCAGGCGCGCGAGTTGAGCCGTGACGACCAAGCCAAAGGGGACATCTTCCGTCACGTAACGGCTGTCCGCCGTGGCGGGACCGGTGCCGCAGTGGCCGGCCTGGTGCATCTCCTGGTTCATTTGCGAGATGGTGCTGACGGGAACATGGAACGACAGGTGGAAATGTTGGAAAATGTCGCGCACTTTCAGGTCCAACTTCTCGGCTATGGCCAGGCGCTCGCGATCGAGCGTCTCCAGAAGACGGCCTATATTGGGGGTGACGTTCTGGGCCTGAACCCAGCTCTCGCCGCGTTCCATGCGCGACATGTTGCCAAGCGCGATCCCTAGGTGATTTTGCGGGTTCAGGTTCGAGAGAGCGATCGCCAGAAGGTTGCCACGATCGACAAAATGTTCGCCGAAGAGCGCCGTGCAGACTGCGTATCCCCTGGCGCTCTCCGATGCCGGAACGGTCGCCAGATCAACCTGCTTTCGTATCGTGTTCACCTGGACCAGCGCCGGGCCGAGCTTCCTGCCGCTGACAATCGTCGTCCCCCAGGCAACGATCGGCACGGTTATGCCGCGCGCGGCCAGAAGCGATGAAAGATAAAGCGCTCCGAACGAGGTATGCGAACTGAAGATCACCAGCTGCCCGGCGGCAAGATACGGCGCGATTGCGTCCAGCACGAACCTGTGACCGTAGGCCGGCAGCGCGATGACGATCGCATCTGCACCGCTGACCAGATCTGCTGCGCTCTCAGCGACCGCCGGATCGAATACGCCTTCGACGGCACCCTCGGCCGTCAGGCTTTCTCCCTCGGTGAGCGCCAACGTACCTGTACCGGACGGCGACCAGAGCGTTGCCTTGTGTCCCAGTTTTTCAAGAAGTGCGGCGGTGCCAAAGGCAATAGAGCCCGCACCCGCGATACCTACTCGCATGTCGTTTTCCATTTTAACTGATATCGGGTAACGGGCGCCGCCAGGCGCCCGTCGTTAAGACGCTGCGGCTATGACGCCGCGTTTCGGGAGGGGATGAGTGTGGTCGCTTCGGACGGCCAGCCAACCCAGATGTCGTCGCGGCTGAGGCCTTCCACTTCGCTTGGGTGAACGAGCGCGTTGAGCAGGTGTCCGTCGCCGATCTCGACCTTGAGCGACGTGTGGTTGCCCTTGAAGACGCGCTGGCGGATCCGCCCTTGCACCCGGTTTGCCACGCTCGGTTCGTGCGCCGAGCATTGGATTGCCTCAGGCCTCAACACGACGTAGATCGCGTCGCCTGGCTTGGGAGACAGCGCGCCGGCAGAGGTCTTGATCGTCACACCGTTCCACCGCACCGCGGCTTCCCCAGCCTCGGTGCCCACGACATCGGAACGCAACAGATTGGTTTCGCCGAGGAAGGTCGCCACGAAAGCGGAGCCCGGCTGATTGTACAGGGTCGCCGGATCGCCCATCTGCTCGATCCGGCCATTGTTCATGACCACGATCGTATCCGACATGGTCAGTGCCTCTTCCTGATCGTGGGTGACGAACATGAACGTCTTGCCGGTCTGCTCCTGGATCGCCTTGAGCTCGACCTGCATGGTCTGGCGAAGCTTCGCGTCGAGTGCAGAAAGCGGCTCGTCGAGCAGGAGAACGTCAGGATCGGGCGCCAGCGCTCGCATCAAAGCGACACGCTGGCGCTGACCGCCCGACAGCTCGGACGGAAGGCGGCTTGCGAGTTCCTGCAACTGTACGAGTTCCAGAAGTTCCGATACCCGCTTCTGGATCTGCCGGTTGTCGCGCCCCTTCAACTCCAGGCCGAAGGCGATGTTCTTCGCGACGGTCATGTGCGGAAACAGCGCATAATCCTGAAACACGATGTTCACGTTGCGCCGGTTCGGCGGAACCTGGGTCACGTCGCGGCCGGAGAGCAGGATGCGGCCGCTCGTGGGTGTTTCGAAACCGCCGAGCATGCGCAGCGTCGTCGACTTGCCGCAGCCGGAAGGGCCGAGCAGCGTGACGAACTTGCCGCGCTCTATGTTGAGGTTGAGATTATCGACCGCGACAAAGCTACCGAAGCTCTTTCTGACATTTTCGAACTGAACAACCGGTTCCATCAGCGGATCCTCGAACGACGTGTGAGATATTCTGCGTAAAGTCCAACGATGGCGGTGACGACCAGGACGAGTGTCGCCATGACGTTGATCTCCGGCGACATGCCGGACTGTACGCGGGCGAAGATGAGCATCGGCAGCGTCGGGCGGTAGCCGCCGAGGAAGAAGGTGCGGACGAAGTCATCGCTCGACAGCAGGAGACAGAAGATCATGCCGCCGAATATGGCCGGCCCCAGGTAAGGAAGGGTGACGCGGAAAAAGGTGACGATGCTGTCCGCACCGAGATCACGCGCGGCGTCGACCAGATTGCCCGGCATCGAGCGCAGTCGCGTCAGCACCATGACCACAACGAAGGGCACGGCATGAATGACGTGGCCGAGAATGATGGCCACTGTCCCGGTCGGAAGATCTATGGTCGTGATGAAGATGCGCAAGGAGATCGCCGAGATCATGCCCGGCACGACGGCGGGAAGGCACGCCACGGCAAAGGCCACGTATTGAGCGGCCCCGCGCAGCGACCCGATCAACATCGCAATCCAGACCCCGATCACCGTTGCGATGGCTGTCGTCGCCGCGGCGATCATGATTGTGTAAAGGCAGGCGTCCAGGAACTGCTTGTCCTGAATGACCTTGGCGTACCAGTCGATCGTCAGGCTTCCGAGCGGAAACGAGATGAAGCTCGCATCCTTGAAGCTGACAGCGACCATCAGCGACAACGGCAGAAACAGATAGAGGACAAACAGCCAGTAGACGGACTTGAGAGCCAGCCCCGGCCAATCGAGAAACATGGCGCGCATCAGAATGTCCTTTGCTTCGAGCCGCCGACGACCCGCATGAACAGACCCACGGTCACGAGGGATGCAGCCAGCATGATCATTGCGAAGGCGGCACCCGCCGGCCAGCGGCTGCTGGCACCGTGGAAGAAGCTGCTGATCGTCTCGGAGAACATGCTGGTGGTCGGCCCGCCAAGCAGGATGGGGGCAGAAAACACGCCCATGCAGGTGAGGAAGACCAGCGAACAACCGGAGACGATACCGTCGCGCGAAAGCGGCAGCACGATGCGGCGGAAGCGCGTGAACGGCCCTGCCCCGAGGTCGGCTGACGCATCAAGCAGGGATTTCGGGATCTTCTCGATGGCCGAATAGAGCGGCAACAACATGTACAGGCAGACCATGTAGACCAGGCCGAAGCTGATCGAAAAGGAAGTGTAGAGCATCTGGATGGGACGGTCGGTGAGCCCGATCTCCCGCAGAAGCACGTTGACTGCACCACGATTGGCCAGAAGCATGATGACCGAGAAGATGCGGATGATTTCGCCGGCCCAGAACGGTGCCAAGAGCAAGAGTAGCGCTCGCGACCTGCCCCCGGGCGAGACCACTTTTGCCACATAATAGGCCACCGGATAGACCACGATCAGGGTTACGGCAGTTGCAATCGAGGCGTAGACGAAGCTACGCAGCAGCGGCATCCAGTAGAGTTTCTCGCTGAAGAACAGCGCGTAGTTGTCGAGCGTGAAATTGGCTTCCACGCCAGGCTGCGGCGGGTAGCTGGACAGAAGACTGATGCGCAGCATTTCGTAGATGGGGCCGATATGCATCATCAGCATCCAGACAACCGGCACGCCGGCCAACAGCAGGATGCGTCCGTATCGCCACTCGGCAACGGCACCCAACGTATATCGATAGGCCGGCGAGTGGATCACCCGGGCAATGCCTGTCGAGTACTTCATTTGAGCGGCATAGGCGGGGATACCCCCATCCGCTGTACTTGTTCCCACGGCCATTGAATTGTCCCAAACCTTGACCCGTTGGGCGGCGACCGGACGTGCGTCGTCGTACTGACCCCGTCGTTAAAACGGGGCCAGGGCCAGTCGCCGCTCTATGGTTGCTTAAGCCGCCTTCAGTTCGGCGACGGCGCGATCAATGATTTCGTTTTTCAGCGAACGGTTAGTCGAGCTGAAGAAGGTGACGCGCTCAAGTTCGTCCTGCGGCAACGTCGAAGCCAGCCGCTCCTTGTCGTTGAGCAGCTTGTCGACGCCCGAGATCGTCGAGCTGAAGCCGGACGTGCGCGTCATCGCCGCTCCGACCTCAGGATTGGCCAGGATAGCATCGAACAGTTTGTAGGCGTTCTCGGCGTTAGGCGCATTGTTGACGATGTTCAGCGTGTAGCAGAACCCGTAGGTGCCTTCTTTCGGAACGGACAGTTTCACTGGCACGCCGTCCATGATCAACTTGGCGGCCGGGCCAGACCAGGCTTGCGCCAGGTGGATATCCTCGTTGATGAACATCTGCTGCACTTCGCTGGCTGCGTCGTAGTATTTGCGAACCATATGCTTGTGCTTGATCAGGAAGTCACGCGCCTCGTTTGCGGCCTTGCGGGCCTCTTCGGCCTTGTCGGTATAGGTGACGAAGTCGCCATCGTGGCCGAGATATTTCATGGTGATCGACATGAAGTCGCCCGCCAGGTACGCGGTCAGACCCTCGTATTTCTCGTCGAACATGATGCCCCAGCTGTCGGCCTCCGGCACGTAGTCCGTATTGCGGACCAGGCCTTCGTAGCCGGCCAGGATCGGCAACCCCCACAGGTTGCCCTCGTAACGCGCCCAGGACGCGTCCTGATAGGCCGGGTTGAGGTTCGACCAATTGCGCAGCCTGGCTGTGTCCAGTGCCTGTACCAGCTTCGAGCCGATGAACTGGCCATAGCGATGGCCCGCAACGGTGACGATGTCGGTGGTCGGATTTGCGCCTTCTGCCGTGAGCAGATTGTACTGCTTGCCCTGGTCGTCCGTCAGACGGATGCGCACCTCAATGCCGCTTTCCTTCTGGAACTGCTCGATGAAGTCCTGCGGCAGGAACTTGTCGTATGTGGTGATGTTGAGAACCGAGCTCTGCGCGCTGGCCGGCCGGATGATGTACGGTGCTGCGAGCAGCGTCGCGCTGCCAGCTCCCAGCAGCTTGAGTGCGTTCCTGCGATTGATCTTCTGCCCGATAATCATTTGTTCCTCCTCGCGCCTCCCAGCGTGACTTGATGAGCGTCGGTCCGTGCGTGGCGCAATGCCGGGCCGATCGCCAATCGCGCAACCGGATAGATCCGACTGCAGCCTGCACATAGATAGGCGCAGCAATTTTGACCCGTCTAATTGTTTTTGAGTCTGCCTCTATTCCAAAAGGTTATAGGATCGCAATTCGCGTCGCGGCGCCGGTCGCCGGTGTTTTCCAGCATAGCGAGCGGTCACATTGTCAACATCCGGTGACGGCGCTAGGGTGATTGCAGGCCGCCCCCTTTTGAGAAGTTATGGAATGAAGCGCGCACCGAACCTCCGACAAATCGAGGCCCTCAAGGCCGTGATCGAATGTGGAACGGTCAGCCGTGCAGCCGAGATATTGCATATCTCGCAACCTGCGGTGAGCAAGCTATTAGCGCATTTGGAAGAGGATACGGAACTTGCGCTGTTCGATCGCGTCAAGGGCCGGCTCATCCCTTCGGAACACGGGATGCGGCTCTACAAGGAGATTGATCGTGTCTTTGCCGGTATCAAGCAGATCGAGCGCGCCGTCGACCTGATCCGGCGCGAGGAGCTTGGGCAAATTTCCGTTGGCGTGATGCCGGCCCTGTCCGGTCCCTTCATCAGCCACACCAACAAGCGCTTTCTTGCCAGGTATGGCGATGCCTATATTTCCGTGGTGATCCGCAGTTCGCAATTCATCGTTGAATGGCTGCTCTCCAAACAGGTCGACATCGGCCTGATCAATCGCAATACGGACAACCCCTATATCGAGTGTGTTCCCCTACGCGGCGGCGACCTTGTCTGCATAGCGCCGGCGGGCCATCGCTTCGCGGCGAAACAAGAGGTCGAGCCGGCCGACATCGACGGCGAGCCCTATATCGGCTTTGCCGCCGACAACCGCATCCGGCAGAAGATCGAAAGCACACTTGATGGCTACGGCACCCGCTTGAATTACATCATGGACGCGACCCTTGCGCCGGCGGTGTGTGAAATGGTCGCCAACGGGCTCGGGATTGCCATTGTCGACCCGGTGTTCGCCTACGGCCAGCGCGATCACCTCACGATCAGGCCCTTCCGCCCCAACATTGTATCTGACCTCAGCCTCTGCTGGCTTCGCGATACAAAGAATCGCCATCTCGTTGATGCCTATGTTGAGGCGACGCGCGCCACCGTACAGGAAATGCAGCTCGGAATGGGTGTGACCAGCCAAGCGACTGAGTGACATGGAAGTTCTCGGGCAGTCGGCGGATCGCCGACTGCGATAAGGTGCGTCTTGCTTCAGACGAGTTTGATGAGAGCGACACCCGCAAGCAGCAGCACCACACCGGCAAGACGCAAGCCCGACACCGACCTTTGCGGGAGGCGGAACCAGCCGTAGCGATCGACGAATACGCTTGCGACCTGCTGACCTGCGACAGTGAAACCAACGGCTGCGGCAGCGCCGATCACCGGGATCGCAGTAAACACCGTGGTGACATAAGTCGCTCCGGCGAAACCGCCGAGCCAACCCCACCAGGGCATGGTCTGCACGCCGCCGATGTTGGGGCGAGGTGTCTTCTGCCTGGCGAGCGCCACCAGCATCACCGCTGCCATGGCGAGCGTGGCGACGAAGAACGAGATCGCGCCCACCGCAAACGGCGCACCGCCAAGCTCCTGGCGCAGCAGTGCATTGACGGCCCCCTGGACCGGGAGGACCGCGCCGGCCACGAGTGCCAAGGCGATCCATCCAAGTTTGTCGGCTTTAAGGTTCTCCTTTGCGCCTTGGCCGAACACGACCATGCCGACACCGATGAGCACGACAAGCGTGCCAGCCGCGGCTCCGGCCCGAAGCCCGGTTTGCGCCACACCAAGCAGCCCAAAGCTATCGAGTGCGAGAGAAGCGAGCATCTGCCCGGCGATAAAGAGGCCGACCGATACCACTGCGCCGAGGCGGGGAAATAGAACGATCGTCGAGACGACGTAGACGGCCGAGGCAGTGCCTCCGATGAGATGCCACCACTCGGCCTGCGGAACTGTGCCAAGCACGGCGATAGTCCCGGTGAACAGGGCGACGAGAAACAGCAAACCGGTGCCAATCGCGAGCTGAAGCGTGGTCGCCGCGAACGGTGATCCGACCGCTTTCGAAAGCTGCGCATTGGCGCCGGCCTGAACCGCGAGCAGACCGCCCGCAACCAGAGCCATTGGGACGAACAGGGTCTCCATGACGGGACCTCCTTGATGAGAATGACGTTGAGCGTGGATAGGGAGAAAGGATTAGGCGCTGATGCTCTCGCGGACCGGCAGCCGCGGGACGACAAGTCCGCGCAGCACAGCCGGGCGGGCACCGACCGCCATGTACCACCGGGCGAGTTGGGGCGTTGCGTCGAGCGTGAGGCCGAGCTTGGTGAGACCGGCATGGATCCATGGCCAGGTCATCACATCGGCAATGCCGTATGCCTCACCCGAGATGTGGGAGTAGCGCGCCAGTTGCCCTTCGAGCACCCGGTAGACACGGTTTGCTTCCGCCTCGAAGCGGCCGATGACATAGGGGATCTTCTCCGGTGCAAAGACCTTGTAGTTCCAGAGCTGACCCAATGTCGGGCCGACATGGGCTGCCTGAAACAAAGTCCAGCTTTGCGCCTGGATGCGCTCGGCATCGGAGCCGGGCAAGAGCACACCGGATCGCGCGGCGAGATAGGGCAGAATCGCGCCCGATTCGAAGACGGTGCGATCCTGATCCGGATCGACGATAACCGGTATCTTGTTGTTGGGATTGAGGGCCAGCAACTCCGATGTCCTCTGCTCGCCGGCCTCGATGTCGATGACGTGAACATCATAGGGCAGTCCGGTCTCCTCCAGCATGATCGAGACCTTGTGACCATTCGGCGTCTGGTAGGTGTAAAGTTGGATGGGGGTCATCCTGCGTGTCTCCATCGACCGGCCCGCCCGATCGTGGTTATTTAGTTAGACCGTGCTTTCTCGCAGTGCGATCTGTGTCTTTGCCGCTTAACACTGCATATTTGCACATCCACCACAACGCGCCGACCAAACACCAAGACGCCTGATCGAGATCGGCTTTCCCGACCGAGAATGACGGGGACAGCACTGCAACTTCGCTCGCCCGGTCCGCTTCCCTGTTGTAAGTTTGCGCAATCATGCACAGCCACCACCAAATCGACTGGGAAGATCTCCGCTTTGTCCTGGCGGTCGCGGAGGCGAATTCTCTTGCCGCTGCCGCCCGCGCGCTCGGCGTCAATCACACCACCGTGCTCCGCCGCGTCGGATCGTTCGAACAGAAATTGGGTGTTCGGCTGTTTGATCGCCTCCCGTCCGGCTACACGCTGACTGCCGGGGGCGAGGAACTGCTCGCGGTGGCGCGGCAGATGGCCGAAACGGTCACTGAACTCGAACGGCGCCTGACGGGACAAGATCTGCGTCTGGAAGGCAGCCTGCGGATCACCACCACCGATACCCTCATGGCTTCGATTTTGCCGTCGATACTGGCTGCCTTCCAGCAGCGCCACCCCGGCGTCCTGCTTGAGGTGAGCACGTCGAATGCCCTGGCAAATCTCTCCCACCGCGACGCGGACGTCGCCATTCGCCCAGCCGTCGATTCCCCCGACGCTCTCGTTGGCCGCCGGATCGCGAGTGTTGCCTTCGCCGTTTATGCGGCACCTTCCTACCTGCACGAACGCGGCTTGGCATCAGTCGACGAGATCGACTTCGCGAGGGAACGCTGGGTTGGGCTCGGCGATGCGCTTGCTTCCACAAGCGTCGCACGATGGATGCGCGCGACGCTGCCGGTGCCAGCGGTGCTGCGCTGTGACTCGCTGGTTACCGCGCGCGAAGCGGCAGCAGCCGGCATCGGGCTTACCGCTCTCCCTTGCTATCTCGGCGATACGACGTCCGGCCTGATGCGCATCGGCCCGCCGGTTGCTGAAATGACGAGGGAACTCTGGCTTCTCACCCACGAGGATCTGCGCCGCACGGCCCGTGTCAGCGCCTTTACCGAGTTTGCAAGTCAGGCGCTCACGAAACATCGCCCGCTATTCGAAGGGCATCATCCCTCCGACCCCTCTCGTTAGAAAATGCGACTGGCCCACTAGTCCACTGCCGGGTACTTCCCGCGCTTTAACCGACCGAGCGCTTCGGCATGGAGCGTCTCGTTTGCTGCCATGAGGACTGTCTCGTACCTGTGTGTGTCAGCCAGTGGGTGGCCCTCCCAGTCCGTAACGATACCGCCCGCCCCTTCGATGATGGGTATCTGCGGAAGGATGTCGTAATCGAACACGTTGCTCTCGACCAGGAGGTCAACGCTACCAAGCGCGAGCAGGCCGGCAGCGTAGCAATCATGCGACATGCGCGTGAAACGCGCGCCGGCGGCCAGGCGCGAGAAGCGCTCTCTGGCATCGAGATCGAACTGCTCAAGGGCCGACGTATAGACGATCGCCTCCTTGAGGCGGGCCGTATCGCTCGTTTGGACCGGTACACCGTTGAAGAGGGTCGGGCATCCGCGCTGGCCAACCCAGCGTTCGTTTGTTACCGGCTGATCGATGATGCCAAGGAGCGGCGTGCCCTGATGCAGGAGAGCGATTTGGGTACCGAAAGCCAGCGAGCCGGAAGCAAAAGACTTCGTGCCGTCAATCGGATCGAGCACCCAAGCCCATTCCGCATCCGCGTTGGAAACGCCAAACTCCTCGCCACGAACGCCGTGGTCAGGAAAGCGCATCTCGATCATCTGTCGCATCGTCATTTCGGCAAGGCGATCGGCTTCAGTAACGGGACTGCTGTCCGCTTTGGCTGAGATCTCCAGCCGTTGGCGGAAATAGGGGCGTATAACGGTGGCGGCGGCATCGGCCAGTTCGTGGGCGAATGCCAGAAACGCCGGCGGGCAGACGTGTTCGGCCGTCATTCTTGGACCTTCTCAGCTTGGGTTATGATTTTCTGCAACAGGCTTCGGACGGTTTCGACCTGCCTGTGGGCGGCCGCTATCTCCTGGCGCAGCCGCGTCTCCTGATTGCCCGTTCCGATCGTCGTGAAGCTTGGCGAGCGGGCGGGAATGAACGGGTCCCCGGCCTCGGAAGCAAAGCGGAGTGCAGGCGCGAAGTAGCCCTCCTCCTCTTCCAGCCCGAAGGCCAGGACCTGGGGCCTGTCGCCGCCAAGCAGCAAGAGTTCCACCAACATCGCGAGCATCGGCAAATCGCCGTTTCCAGACAGGCAGGCGAGATGCGCCCAACCCCCGCGGTCCGCCCGCACGAGGCAGTCCTTGACATGTACCTCGGTGATGTATGGCGCCTGCGCTGCCAGGGCCGACATCGGCGCTTCGAACGCATTGATCATGTTGCCGAAATCGAACAGGAGGCTGAGGCGCGGGTTAGCGACCGCCTCGATGATTTGGATCAACTCTGCTGATTTTAGATCCTCATGCTGTTCAAGCGTGAACCGGAGCCTGCCTTCAGGATCGAGTACCTCAAGCCGCTTGAGATCTGCGATCGTCCACGCAACGATCTCAGAAACCCGCCCTTCGTAACGCGGGTAGCAGCGAAGCGAGGTGGCTCCGGTCAAGAGCGCGATGCGCACCGCATCCGAGAGCCCGGCAAGTTCCGTCGTGCTGGTCTCGACATGCAGCTCCAGATTGAACCCGCTCACCGCCGCGCCAAAGGCGCTCAACGCCTCGTCCGGCATTCTGGCGAGACTTGCCTGCTCGCCGTCCTCGACATGAATCTTGAGGCCCGCGAGACGCTGCTCTCTCGCGAATTCAACTAGATCCAAGGGTTTCATGCCGCCAAAGCGGAAGTTCAGGTGAAAGGCATAGGCATGGGCAAACAGCGGCGCGCGTCGTGCCCGCGCAGCGAGCCGCGCGCGACTTTCGGCCGACAGCCCCTCTATCCTCTGCCTCCAGTTCGGACGATGCGTCATTTCCCATGGCATATCGGTCACCATCCCGGTTCCTTCACGAGCTTCGTCAGGCGGCAAGAACGAGCAGGTCACGATCAGAAATGCTGACCTCGACCGGGGTGCCGACCGAAGGCGGCGGCGTGTCGGGTTGGTTGAAGGTGTCGAGCGAGACGAACTGACCGGCAACCGCGACACGGATGCGGATCACAGACCCCAGGAAATGCACCTCCGCAATATGGCCGGAGAGAACGACGCTGCCCTCGTCTTTTCGCCCCAGCACCACTGTTTCCGGCCGGAGCGCCAGGCTCAACCGGTCACCAGCCCGGCCGGGCAGTTCCCGGTTCAGCGCCACCGGGATATCCCCCAGCCCTACCCGCCCCGCGGCTGCGTCGAGGAGGCGGGCGTCGAGAAGATTGAGTGTCCCAACGAACTGCGCCACGAAACGCGTCGCCGGCCGATTGTAGATTTCAAATGGCGTGCCGACCTGATCGGCTATGCCTTGATGCATGACCACTACGCGGTCCGACATCGACAGCGCCTCTTCCTGATCGTGCGTCACGAAGATGGTGGTGATGCCGAGCTCACGCTGGATACGGCGGATCTCCTCCCGCAGGCTCGTGCGTATCTTCGCGTCAAGGGCCGATAGAGGTTCATCAAGCAGCAGAACCTGCGGCCGGATTGCGAGCGCACGCGCCAAGGCCACCCGCTGCTGCTGGCCGCCGGAAAGCTGGAACGGGTAGCGCTCGCCGAGTTTCGGCAGGCCGACCAGCTCCAACATTTCACCAACACGCGCGCTGATCGCTGCCTTTCCCTCGCCCTTTATTCGCAGGCCGAACCCGATGTTCTGCTCAACCGTAAGATTGGGAAAAAGTGCATAGGCCTGGAACACCATCCCAATGTTGCGACGGTTGGCAGCCAAGCCGCTTACATCGCGCCCGTCGATGCAAATCGCGCCGGACGTCGGCGTCTCGAAGCCGGCGACCATACGCAGGACCGTGGTCTTGCCGCAGCCGGAGGGCCCGAGGAAGGAGATGAATTCGCCCTTCTCGATATTGAGATTGAAATCCTTGACGACGCGCTGCGCGCCGAAGGACTTTTCCAGATGAAGGATGTCGAAAAAGGCCATGGTCAACGCCTCACGGTAGAGAATTTGGAAAAGCGGGTGAAAAGCTGGATCAGCCCCATGCAGGCCCAGGTAATGGCAAAGGCCACCACCGCGAGCGCCGACGGCTCGTAGGCGCGGTTGCCGCCCATCCAGACCATGTACGGACCGAAGGACCCGACGTTGAGCAACGCGGCGAAAACATATTCACCGATGACGATCGCGAAGGTCAGAAAAGCCCCTGAGAGTACCGAGACGAAGACGTTCGGCAGGATGACGACGGCGAGAATGCGCGCCCAACCGGCCCCAAGGCTCTGTGCCGCCTCCGTCAGGCTGCCGATATCGATGGTGCGAAGGCCCGTGTCCACCGAGCGATACATGTAAGGTAGCGACAACGTCGCATAGCCGAACAGAAGCAGGAGGTTGGTGCCCCACCAGCTTCCCGTCAGCGGCAGGGCCGAGGACGTGTTGTAGATGCGGATATAGCCGAAGACGATGACGATCGGCGGAATGACCAGCGGCAGCAGCGTCAGGAACTCGACGATCGGGCGCAACCCGGGAAAACGCAGCCGCACGAAATAGGCGGTCGGGACCACGATCAGGATGCCGAGTGCAATCGTCAGCAGTGCCAACACCACCGAATAGCCAAAGGTCTGCTGGAATTGCGGATCGGCCAGCACGACACGATAGGCTTCGAAGCTGTAGCCATCGCGCTGCATGCGCATGGAAAAATCGAACATGCCGACGAGCGGCAGCAGGAAGTAGAGCCCGCCCAAGGCGACGGCGAGCCAGGACCAGAGGCGTCTCTCCGTCATTTGACCCACCTTTCCGCACGCATGCGCAGGAGGATGTAGATCGCGTTGGCAATGGCGGTCAGCAGGATCATGGCAAAGGCGATGGCGTAGCCCAGATGCGGATCGTTGAGCACGTCGCCGCGGATCTGCGCAAACAGTACGATCGGCGCGATCGAGAGTGATGAGCCGGTCAGTGCGATTGCGGTCGCAACAGCACCAAAGGCATTGGCAAAAAGCAGAGCGAGCGTGCCGAGAAGCGAGGGCCACAGCACCGGCAACGCCACCAGTCGCCAGTATTGAAAACCGCTGGCGCCAAGGCTTTCCGCCGCCTCCCGCCATTCGCGCCGCAGCCCCTCCAGTGCTGGCGTGATGATCAGCACCATCAGCGGAATCTGGAAATAGAGATAGGTAAGTGCCAGCCCGAGAAACGAGACGATGTTGAAGCCGGCCCCGTAAAGATTGATGCCGAACCAATGGCGCAACAGCATGGTCACGAAACCGAGGCGGCCGAGTGTTGCGATAAAGGCGAAGGCGAGTGGCACACCGGCAAAATTCGAGGCGACGCCCGAGAAAGTGAGGATGGCATTGCGCAACGGGCGCGGAAGGCCACCGAGGGTGATGGCGGCAGCGATCAGGAAACCGAAAAGACATCCAAGTACTGCGGTCAGCAGGCTGAGCTCGATCGAAATCCAGAAGGCCGACCGTATCGAGGGCGCCAGAAGCTTGCCAAGGTTCTCAAGCGTCACCTGTCCCTCAGCGTTGCGGAACGCGCCAAGCACGATGTTGAGAGTGGGTAGGATGAGGAAGAGCGTGGCAAAGAGGAAGAAAGGGGCAACCCCGAGCCAGCTGAGGACCTGCCGCGGCTTGAAGGCCGCCGGCAGGGATGCGACGCTTGTCGTCATCGGATTTGTCCCTGGAATAAATTGCGCCAAAGGCTGGCAAGAGGCCTCCTGACAGGTAAGCCTCCCGCCGACCGGGAGAGTTATTTCACGTTGGCGCCGACCACCTTGTCCCAGCCCTCGACCACCGCGGTCTTGTTGGCGGAAAGTTCATCGACTGTCGGGAAGATTGCCTTTTCATAGGCTTCGGCCGGCGGCAGCTTGTCGAGCAGCTCCTGCGGGAACTTGCCGGCCTTCAGCATGGCGTTGAAACGCGCGGGGTGGCAGTAGCCCTTCAGCCAGGCGGTCTGACCCTCGTCGGAATAGAGATATTCCATCCAGAGCTTGGCGGCGTTCGGGTGCGGCGCATAGGCCGAGATCGCCTGCACATAGACGCCGGCGACGACTCCGCTTGCCGGCACGACCACGTCCATCGGCGGATTGCCGTTCAGCGCGTCGCGCCAGGCCAGCAGATTGTAGTCCCAGGCAGCGACAATCGGCGTTTGCCCCTGTGCGATCGTGCCGGCCTTGCCGAGCACTGGCACGAAGTTGCCGGACTTGTTCAGTTCGGCAAAAAGCTCAAGGCCCTTGCCGCCGGATTCCGCTCCAGGCTTGGCGCCTCGCGCGATGCCTGCCGACATCAGCGCCAGGATCGCCTGCGCCGAGGACCGCGGGTCGCCGGTCAGCGCCACGGCCCCGGAGTATTCGGACTTCGACAGATCCGACCAGTCGGCCGGTGCGGACTCAAGCAGGTCCTTGTTCACACCGAATGCCATGACGCCGTAGTAGTCGCCGTACCAATAGCCCTTCTCGTCCTTGATGTTGTCAGGGATTTCGTCCCAGGTCGCCACCTTGTATGGTTGAAGCAGGCCCTCCTGCGCGGCGGCCGGCGCAAAGGCCAGGCCGAGATCGACGACGTCTGGTGCCTGCGAGCCCGTATTGCCCTTGTTCGCCCGGATCGCTTCCAGCTCATCGGCCGTGCCGGCATCGGGGTTCAGCTCGTTGACCTCGATGCCCGGATATTTCGCCTTGAAGTCGGCGATAACCTCTCCGTAGTTGCACCAGTCATGGGGCAGCGCGATGACTGTCAGCGTGCCTTCCTTGGTGGCGGCTGCCACGAGTTCTTGCGAAGCCTCGGCGCGGGCGATACCCGGCAGCGCCGCGGCCAGGGCAAGGGTGGAGATGAAGGCGCGGCTCGTTGCGCGCGATAGAAGTCTCTTCATGGTTTCCTCCTGTTGACCGTCTGCGACGGATCGTGGGCGATGGCTACTTCTGTCCTTGCATCCGGTCGTCGGCACCGCCGTCAGTTCCGGTTCCCCCGCACCTTGTCTGCGTCCTGCGGAGGGCTGCATCGGTGCGTTTTCGTGTAGGGACAGGATGTAACAATTGGACAACAAATAAACGTCCATTATGGTGAAATTGACTGTACCAATTTTGGAGATGCATCGGTGGTCAAACAGCTTGAAGGCCCGATCCTGCCTTTCCTTCGCCTCGATGCCGCGATCGCCCTGCCGAAATTCCGCCAGGTGCAGGATCAGTTGCGCATGGCGATCCTCAAGGGACACCTGCGTGCCGGAACACGCCTGCCTGCGAGCCGCATCCTTGCCGGGGAGTTGGGCCTGTCGCGCCAGACCTTGGTGCGAGTGCTCGATAACCTGAAAGCAGAGGGCTATCTGGAAGCCCGACAGGGAGCCGGCACCTTCGTGTCGGCGGCCTTGCCCCGCCAATCCGCGAAACACCGGTTCACCCCAACTCCGCGGGATGCCGCAGAGACTGCACCGCCGCGCCTGTCGCGTATTGGCGAGCTGTCACGCCGGATGTCAGCCGATATCGGCCAGATGGAAGACAGGCCTTTCCTCCCCAACCGTCCGGCGCTCGATCGGTTTCCCTTTGCCGTCTGGCGGAAATGCTGGAATTCGGTGACGCGCGGCGGCAAGGCCGTGGCCATGGGCTATGGCGACGTTGCGGGCGAGTTGGTTCTGCGGCAGAGGATTGCCGAATATCTGGCCCTGCATCGGCGCGATCCCTGCGATCCCGAGCAGATCGTCATCACGCCGGGCGGGCATGCCGCCTTCACGCTCGCAGTCCTGGCGCTCGCCGATCCTGGCGACGGGATATGGTTCGAAAACCCGGGGCCCGTCACCACCAGCAACCTGTTCCGCACGCTCGAGCTGCGGCTGTGCCCAACGAATGTCGACGCAGACGGTTTGGATGTCGAAGGAGCCATGGCTCGTTATCCCGATGCGCGGCTCGCCTTCGTCATGCCATCGCGCCACCACCCGCTCGGTGTCACACTGTCGCTGCCGCGCCGGCTTGCCCTCCTCGAATGGGCGCGAGCAAACGATACCTGGATCATCGAGGACGATTACGACAGCGAATTCCGTTATGACGGCGCGCCGCTTCCCTCCATGCGCTCCATCGACAGCAACGGACGCGTGATCTATGCCGGCAGCTTCAGCAAAGCGCTCTATCCGGGTCTGCGTATCGGCTATCTCGTCTTGCCACCGCAACTGATCGGTGCTTTCCGCAACCTGTCGGCACTGATCCATCGCAGCGTGCCGGTCGAAACCCAGCTCGCGCTCGCCGAGTTCATCGGCGGCGGACATTTTGCCAGTCATCTGCGCCGCATGCGTGGCCTTTATGCCGAGCGCCGCGAGGCGTTCATGCAAGCCGGGCGGGACGTCCTTGCAGGACTTGCCCGCGTTGACTGTTCCGAAAGCGGGCTCAACGCACTCGCTTGGCTGCAAGACGGTCGTGAAGACCAGGCCTCGCACCGCGCCGTGCTCGATGCGGGACTGCAATGCTATCCGCTGTCGGACTACACGATCGCGACGCCTCAGCCGGCTGCGCTCATTCTCGGCTATGCCGGTGTTCCGGCGGATCGGATGAGACCTCTTCTTCTTCGGCTGGCCGAAGCGATCGCCCGAACGTAAGCCAACATCGGGAGCGGAGGCGAGGAGCCTCTCGACCGCCAAACTGCTTCTGTCAGGTGCCTATACGACTTCCTGCCCGGTCGCTACGCGGACGAATGGATGCACAGTGGCCGGCTTCGGCTGCGCGCCCCGGAGCGCATGACCTTCGCGGACATGTTCCACATCGCTCACCACCTGGAGTTCAATTTCGTTTGAGGCGCAATGCTTCGAGGCCGCCAGAGGCCCGACAAAGGGAAGTGGCGGCTCACCAGGCGACGGCGAAGCGTCGCTCTCCGCGACGGATTGCTCGCAGCAGCCCTCCAGGCGATCGGAACCGATGAGCGTGAACCCGCAAAATTGACCGCGACGGCATTTCAATCTCCGACGCTTAAGCCTCGGAGACAAAAGGGCATCGGCAACTGGCAAGGACCCTGATCCCTCTGCCGCTGCATTCTTCGGATTTGACAAGCCCGATCCTCGCCCCAGTTCATGGAGATGGCTTTAAGTGAGGTCGTGCGCAGCAACGCACAACGAACAGCAGCACTGGTCAAATGGACCCTCGGCCGGGAACGACCGCGCCGGAGCAGCCCTGTTTCCTCCATGCGCAGCTTCTGGGGCCTGTTGCTGGCCTACTGGCTCTCCGAACGTTGGCGCGAGGCATGGGGCTTAACCTTTCTCATCCTGCTGCTCACCGGATTGTCGGCGCAAGCAAGCGTCTACTTCGCCCTGACGTCCGGCGAGCTCGTCAATCGGATCGCCAACTTTCACCACCCCACCGTGCCCACCACGCCTTCGTCGCTCCTGATCACCGCGGCAACGCTCGCGGCGATCGCGATCATCAGGGATGCCGGGTTCACTGCGGTCCGCCATTTCTTCTCGACCACACTCCACCGGAAATGGCGCCAGTGGCTGGATGAACGCTTCAACCAGGCGCTGCTCGATTCCAACCATACCCATTTCCACCTTCAGCAGAACGGATTTGGCGCCGCGACCGAAGGCGAGAGCTCGTCGCCCGACAACATCGACCAGAGGGTACAGGAAGCCATAAAGGGCATGACAGGAGGTGCCATCGGTCTTGGCGTGGGCATCGCCGGCGTCGTGCTGTCGCTTGGCTTCGTCGGGAGCAAACTGATCGAAACATCGAGCCCCGTCAGGGGGCTTGATCTGCTCGGCAGCTACGGCAGCGCCTGCCTGATGTTTCTGGCGATCGCGATCTACGTGCCGCTCAATACGTTCATCGCAGCCAAACTCGGCAGTGTCCTGCAGGGCCTGTCCACACGCATTCAATCGGCCGAGGGCAGCTATCGCAGCGAATTGAACCAATTGTTGCACCGTAGTTTTCATGTTGCGGTCATCAAGGGCGAACCGGCGCAGAAGGCCATCAACGGGCGCCGATATCGCGAGATCGACCACACCTGGACGAGGCTCAACCGCGTGACCGCCGGCTACATGGGCTTCGAGCTGGTGCATAATTTCCTCGGCTCACGCATCGTTGCCTATGCGCCAGGGCTACTCCCCTACGTCGACAAAACGATCAGCCTGCAGGACTATGTCACCGGCGCCGAGCTGGCGACGGCTCTGATCAACGAATGCTCGTGGTTCATCCATGCGATGCCCGACATCGCGACGCTCAGGGCGAATGCACACCGGATCACCGAGCTTGCCCAAGCAATAGAAGCGGTGCAGCAGCCGCAGGATTACTATGCTCGCAGCGGCCCCTCGGTGTTCGAGTACAAGACCCAGGACACCGCGCGCGGACTTACGATCCAAGCGGTCGAGCTCATGCATGCCGGCGATGACCAGGCTTTCCTGACCGCTGACGAACTGAATTTCCTTCCCGGAGAGTGGACCTTGGTGGTCGGTGAATCTGGAAGCGGCAAGACTTCGCTTCTGAAGGCAATCAACGGTCTGTGGGCACACGGACGCGGCACGATCACGACGCCGGAGAACGTGCGAAGCCTCTACGCTGCCCAGGACGTCAAGCTCCAGGGTGTTTGCCTGAAGGATCTCGTCTGCCTGCCGGATGAGGCTGACGCCCATGACGTCGCCTCTGTCGTATCGGCGTTGGAGGAAGCCGGGCTCGAAGAAATTACGGAAGGGCTTTCGAGCGATGGTCGCGATGGGCAGAACTGGGACAAGCTTCTGTCGGGAGGCGAGAAGCAGAAACTGGTCCTTGCGAGAATCCTGCTATTAAGGCCAGGCCTGCTCTTCCTCGACGAGGCGACAAGCGCCCTTGATAGCGACGCGGTTCGGGCGTTCCATCAATCGATCAAGGGCCATTGCCCGGAGGCGACGGTGATCGCCGTTATGCACGACACCTCGTCGATCCAGTCAGAAAGCGGGGTCGATTTCTTCGATAGCGTGCTCACCATCGACAACGGCATCGCGACGAAAACGCCAATTACCGACTGGCGCGATACGCAGGAGTAGCTGCCACCGGCGGCCCGCCCTATTTCTTGGGTCATGTGCCGCGCATTCATTTTGTGACGCGGCGTGAACAGCGATCAAATTCCCCCGAAGCTAGGAGCCCCAATGCGTATTGCCCTCCTTGTCAACGCACTCGAAACCGAAGCGCCGGCCTATACGACGACCGCATTGGCGCTTGCCGCGCTCTCTCGCGGACACGAGGTTCTTTACGTCACGCCTGGTGATTTTATCCTGCGCCCTGACGATACACTGATGATACGGGCGGCCGGTTTCGTCGGCACGCGACCGAAGAAGCCCGAGACGCTCTTGCGAGCACTTACGGACGCCGACAAAACCATCGTCAACGTCGAAGAAGTGGACGTTCTGCTGCTTCGCAACGATCCGTCGGAGGACGCCGAAAACCGACCCTGGGCATCTCACGCCGGGGCGAATTTCGGCCGTCTCGCCGCGGAGCGCGGTACGATCGTTGTCAACGATCCCTGCGGCTTGGCATTGGCCCAGGACAAGCTCTACTTCCAGGATTTCCCGGTGACCGTTCGCCCGACAACCTTGATCTCCAAGGACATCGATGAAATCCGTACGTTCATTGACAGCCACTCCGAGGGGGTGATCATCAAACCGTTGCAGGGTTCTGGCGGTCGAAACGTCTTCCGGGTGGGTACCAGCACGGAGGGCAATCTTACCCAAATTGTCGAGGCTGTCGGCGTCGTCGGCTATCTTATCGTGCAGAGCTACCTTCCGAAGGCGTCGGACGGCGATACGCGGTTGTTCCTGATGAACGGACGACCGCTGCACAGGGGCGACGTCTATGCTGCGTTCAGACGCGTGCCGCCCAAGGGAGACGTCCGCTCCAACATCCACGCAAGCGGCACTCCAAAGCCGGCCAACGTTACGAAGGAGATGCTGGCGATCGCCGAGACGCTACGGCCGAAGCTCGTTGAAGACGGCATGTTCCTGGTCGGCCTTGATATCGTCGGCGACAAGCTTCTCGAGATCAACGTATTCACGCCTGGCGGCCTCCAGACCATTCGCGAACTCCACGACATCGATTTCTGCGATGAGATCCTGGACTCGCTGGAAAACAAGGTGGACATCAAAAAGACCTATCGGGGATCACTCAGCAATCGGATCCTGTCGACGCTTTGAATTGGCGGCCCAATCCGTCGCGCGCTCCACTTTCGCGCAATGTGTTGACGGAACAGAACCGCCGATCCGGATGTTACTGTCCGCGAGTGGCAGGCAGAGCCCGTTTGCCGCATAGGGCGACAAAGGAGATAGCGTTTCTGTGAATTTTCTACACCAGATTGTCTCTGACGTGCAGTTGATGCTTCGCCGGCCGCCGCGCATGCAGTACGCGGCCTTGTGTTATCGCTTTCGCAAAGACAACACACTGGAGATCCTTCTCATTACCAGCCGGGACACCGGACGCTGGGTCATTCCCAAGGGCTGGCCGATGAAAGGAAAGCGCGCGCATGAGGTGGCTGCGAGAGAAGCCTTTGAAGAGGCTGGCGTGAAGGGCACCTGCCAGAGGTTTCCTTTCGGCCACTACTTCTACAAGAAGAGGCTGGACCATGGGCTCAAGATCTCCTGCAGGGTTCAACTCCACCCCCTGGAAGTCACGCGCATGCGCGGGAAATTCCCCGAGAAGGGAGAGCGAAAGCTCGCCTGGTTCGACTATCGGGAAGCGGCGAAGCGTGTCGCCGAGCCTTCGCTGCGCGACCGGATACTCCGTTTCGGACAGCAACGCGTTCCCTAGAGCCCCGCGCGTTTGGTTTCCAGAGCATCTTTCCGCTTCAAGTGATTCCACTTGAATGCGGGATGCTCTAGTGGACGCTGGCGACCTTGACGGCGTGGGCGAAATCCTCCGCCACCAGCTCACTGATCGCGATCAACACCTCCTCCACCGAAAACCCGGAGTCGATCGTCTCGCGGATCAAAAGCTGGAGGTCAAGTTCAACGACGTCCCGGCAATCCTCGAGCCGTTCCTCAGATACCGTGATGCTCTGCAGTTCTTCCATCGCGAGACTCCTCTTGACGTGGATTCTGCTGGTTAGCCCTCGCAAGCTTGTTCGCACGACCTTCCAACCCTTGGGAGGAGGTTTGAGTTCCGGCGAGAACTCCTCGAAGAGATCAAAGAAAGAGATTCGCTGCAACGCCTTGCGGTCGCATTGAGCCGCCTACCGGTCGCGGTTGCCTTGACGGCGTGACCGCCCTGCATCTCTCGACGGTTCTTCCGGCCCTTCCCAGCCAAAGACGCTGCGACCGCCGAACTCTTGCGATTGTCGAAACTCGCCGGCCACGATCTCCTTGAGATCCGGGCCGGTCACGTATCTCTCGAACTGGCGAGCCTGATCGTCGAGGCGCTTGAGAACCTGCATCTCTTCGTCACGACCGAGCTTCGCTTTCGACACGGCGGACTTCATCACCCGGATCGTCTCGTCGTAGACTTTCAGTGGAACCGGGAACGGGTGGCGATCCTTGCCGCCGTGGGCGAGCGAGAAGCGCGCCGGATCGGCGAACCGGCATGGCGCACCGTGCACCACTTCGGCCACCATCGCCAGCGCCTTGACGGTGCGCGCCCCAACGCCCGGCACCAGCAGGAGATGCTCGAAATCCTCTGGGCCACGGTCGGCGGCCGCAGCGAGCGTGGCATGCAGGCGTTTCATATTGACGTCTTCTTCGCGCACGTCGTGATGTTCAGGCATAATCAGATGCGGCAGCATTGGCTGCGCGCTTTGCTTGGTCACCCGCCTTGGCTCGATGGCTGCGACCTCCCGGACGATCCGATCCGGCCCCAGCGAAGCCAGAAGATCGAGCTGGCTATTGCGCGAGGCCGCGGCGCGGCGGTCGGCAAGGTTGACGATCTCGCCCTGCCGCGCGCCTTCGATCGCCGTGTGGGGCGAATCCACGAAGCTGGTGATCCCCTCCGAAAGCCAATGGTAGCGCCGGGCCTGCCGCTTTTCGCCGTTCATGCCCTGTTGCACGATGACCCATTTGCCGTCGTCGGTGACGATAAAACCGTGCAGGTAAAGGTCGAAGCCGTCTTGAACTGCTGCACTGTCGACCTTTGCGACGAGGCGGCTGGTTGTCGCCAGGCCACTTCCATCGAGGCCCACGCGCTCGCCAATTGCAATCAGCTCGCCGGGGGTCTCCCGGGAATTCCGCCCTCGACCGCCACAGACATGAATACCGAGTTCGCCTGACAGAGGCGACAAACCACGCTTCAGGGCGCCGATGACGCTGGTGGTGATGCCGGAAGAGTGCCAGTCCATGCCCATGACGCATCCGAAAGACTGAAACCAGAACGGATGTGCCAACCGCCGAAGAAACTCGTCTCGACCATATTCGATGACGATCGCCTGGGTGATGATCGCACCAAGTTTCGTCATGCGCTCGCCAAGCCACCGGGGAACCCGGCCACCGTGAAGCGGAAGATCTGCACTGCCTGCTCTCTGGACCATCCGGCTCTTATACACCGGCAGATGGTGCAGTCACACAGGAAAGTTCTCTAAACGTTCTCATTTGCGCCGGCAGTCGGCGAGACCACGGTCGCAAGCCGAATGGTCATGACGAGACCTTGCCCCCATGAAGGTTCGACTTCGCCAGCTTGAGTAAAACCTCAGCGCCACGACCTACACTACCTTTGCGCTTAAGATAGGGTTCAGCAATCGGCGATATGCTCCGCACCAAATGGCATTTGAACAGGTTGCAGAATGAGTGAGTTCCAAAACAGAGCTGTTCGATTGATGGTTGCCTCCTTAGGCGATGCTTCGACCAGCGATATCTCCGTACGTCGCACGAACGTTCTGACGACTGCGCTGGAACTCTATGTTGTTGCCTTGGGGGGATCGCACGAGCAGCTTGAGACCGCCATCGCGAAAAAGGAAAGCGACGCGCCGAGACGTATTTGGTAATCGGCGATCTGATGATGGAGATTAAGCCACATTCACGACATCGACGTCACGCAGGCAGCGCACAATGCTCTCGACAGCGGCTTCCGTGAAAGGACTTCCGCCTAAACTCCGCCCCTCCCGGTCGGCTTCCCGCTTCTCCGGCACCGCGTAGCAATGGTCAGTTAGAAGCGGGCGGCCAGGAAGTTCAATTGGACGTTCAGCCAATACCGGGCCTTTCTGGTCGCGGATTGAACCTCATGCCCAAACTCCTGGGTGTAGCGGCCTTCACACATCGTCGTGTCGACCACCCACAATCCGCCCGCGTAAATCGCCATCAGCAGGAAACCGCGCATGGCGGAGCAGAATGAACATTCGATATTTCTAAATTATTAACGCGGGACGTGATCCGCGATTTATGTCGAGCGGACCGCCTCCGGTCGGCGACCGCCCACGCCCGCGTCCAAAAAAAGAGCCTCCACCAACCAAGCAGAGGCCCAGAGTCAGGCTTGCGATTGGCCGCTGCAGCGGGGA
The DNA here is from genome assembly GCF_014852025.1 of Ensifer sp. ENS10. NCBI lineage: Bacteria > Pseudomonadati > Pseudomonadota > Alphaproteobacteria > Hyphomicrobiales > Rhizobiaceae > Ensifer > Ensifer sp. ENS10. The sequence continues at coordinate 88,592 of NZ_JACVAS010000009.1, read as the reverse complement.
CTGCGACGTCGGCGCAACCGCAATCGGAAAAGGCTGACAGAGGCTTCATCCGAAGGCAATGAACCTAAACGGACTATTGGATAGCCAGCCAGGGCTAGACGGAACACCTCCACGGCAGTAGCGATTGAACGCCCACAGGCGATCCGCTGGCGTGCGCGCGAGATTGTGCGGCGGCCTCCGCGCTCACGGCCCAATGATGATTTGATCGCTCAGCGTTACCTTCTCGAAGTCATTGATCAGAACATCGGCACGTACCTGCCAGGTGCCCGCCAGCGGTATGTTCACGCGCTCGATCCGCCAATCTGCGTCGCCGCTCCGCGCTGCCGCACGTTTGAACGGCTCGATGCCGGAATCAGGCTTGGATAGGACGAGCGTCACCTCCTTGGCGGCAAGCGGTTCGACTTCGCCCGTGGCGAGGTTGATCGATACGTCGAGCTCGCCCACCCGTCCGGGCAAGACCTCAACGAGGACCATCGCCTTGTCCGTGTGGATGTGAACGCTTGCAGGCCGAACCGCCAGAGCTAAGAGCACGCGCGACGGCGGCGTGAAGCGCCAGCAAGAAACGGCGCCGAAGATCAGGACGACGATCAGTGTTTCCGCGGCGATCGAGCGGACCAGCCGCTTCGCCGAAGCCCGCTCGCCAGCCATTACCGGTTCCGTCAGGCGCCAGCGATTTGCAAGCGCCAACAGAAACAGTCCGAACAGCAACGCCATCTTGACCATGAGCACCTGGCCATAGGCAGTTTCCAGCAGCGCTTGCGGCTTCTCCACCTGCACAAAGGCCAAGATGAAACCCGCCACGATAAGAACAACGAGCACGTAAGGGACGAACGCCGAGAACCGGCCGAGCGCCTGAAGAGCCATCGGGTCTTCGCGCCGCAACGCGAGGCCCAGGGGAGCGAGCGCTCCAACCCAGAGACTTATCGTGGCGACGTGCAGGAAGACCGCCGGACGCATCAGCCATTGCGGCTCGGCTGTCGATGCATGGCCGCTCAGCGACAAGGCGACGGATGACGCGATCAGCGCGACGAGAGATGACAGTCGAGCAGACCGACCCTTCGCCGGCAGAGCGATGGCGGCCACACAAAAGGCAGCGAAGGCGGCAATGGCCGTACCGCCGAAGCTGGTTGCCATCGCCGTGGACCAAACGACCGGCTCGACAATTTGCGTCACGGAAACGCCCAGTGCATCGAGCCCCTGAAAACCTACAGCGGCAAGTGCGCCGAGAAGCCCTATACCGAGCGCTGCTGCAACGACTTTGCACCCTGATCGCGAGCCAAAGAGCAGCCAGTGGCGCGAAAACACACCGCCGACGCCGATGAACAGCCCCACGTAAAGCGCGAGCTTCGATAGGAGGAGACCGGCGCGCACGGCCCAGTCGATCTCGTCTTCGTTCATGAACGGAGCGGTGCTGGCCGCGCCGACCGAAAAGACGACCGATCCACCGATCGGATGCCCGTCGGTAGAGGTCACGCGCCAGCTGAGCACATGTGTGCCGTGCCCAAGATCGGATGGCGCCGCGATCACGACCACTCGATCCTTCAGGTCGAACCGCTCGAGCGGGATCGCTGTTCCATCCGGTCTGACGAGCTTTAAGGACAACGGCGAAACCGGCTCGCTGAAGGTCAGCACGTAGACCGATGGCGCGGTGCCGACGACCGCGCCATCCTGCGGTTCACTTGTGTTGAGCGATGCGTGGGCGAAGGCCGCGGCGGCATGCATGAGGATCCCGCAGAGCGCGATCACCACCAGCCTCGCAAGACGAGTAAAGCTCGATGATACCAGCATCATGCGTGATCTCCGGTCACTTGGCCCTCGCCCCCACGTTGCGCTGCTCAGTGCCCGCTTTTCTTTTCAAGCAGCTTGATGCCGGGCGCCGGATATTCGAGATCGTCACTCGACTTGCCTTCCGCCGGGACCTCGATCCAACGCTCGGTCGCGCCATCAGGGCACTCCTGCACCAGCGGCACGTAGAGTGTCTTGCCGACTGGCAGGCCCTCGGTCAGAAACGCGCGGAAGACAAACTCCTCATATTCGTCGTCGGCCAGGCTGCCGCCCTTCCAGACGACCTCCTTCACGCCCTCCTTCATCGGCGTGCCGAAGTAGGCATAGGACTTTTCGTAGGCTCCCTTGACCTTCTCCAGCGTCCAGCCCGGCTTCGGCATCGGCTTTGCGGCGATCATGCCTTCCGGGATCTGAACGCGCAGAGCGATCGTCGGCTTGCCCTCGCATCCATGCGGGACGCGGATGACGGCCTTGTAGGACGCGCCGACATGCGCCTCCGTTGTTTCGAGCGTGGAGTGGGCAAAAGCTGCCGTGGTGCCTATCGCGATGAAGGCAGCGGTGGTGATGAGTTTCGACAACATATGGCTATTCCTTTGAGATTGTGTTGGGTCGCGGGAAATCCCCCCGCAGCAGTCAGGGATTGGATGCAGTGATCCGGAAAACGTTGCCGACATTCTTGGTCGGTGGCGGGCAGCGATCGCACAAGACGGTCAGTGCACGGGTCCCCGTTGGCTCAAGACCGGCCTGCAGTCAGGCTTGGAGCACACGACAGGGACGTCGGGAGGCGGCGAAGATCGTCGCGATGGGGCCGGCGGACGCCAGGGGAGGATATCCCTCCCCCCGACATAGGCTGGAGCGAACGCAACCGATCAGGCGAGCAGCCGAGGGGGCGCGCGAGGATAACCGAGGCGATGCTCGCCCGTTGGCAACGGCTCTGCCCCCGCGGACCAAAACGTGTGCACCGCCGACGTGACTTGGTGGCTAAGATCGTCGCCAGGCTGCGGAGTCGCCGCCAAGACCTGCGAGGACACGCAACATCCAAGAAGGCAGCAATCGGCAGCCTTGCCACGGCCGCCGTCGTGATTGCCGTTGCTGGCGTGATCCGCGCTGATGCACAGTGCATTGCCGAAAGCGTCGAGTTGCGAGAAGGCAGGCATCGAGCTGAAGGCAAATGCGCCGGCGACCGATTGCAGCACGAACAGGCAGGCAGCGATGAACGCCAGTCCCCAACCGTTGCGTCGCCTCACCACAATCAAGCTCCTTCTACGCTGTCTCCGAGAATGTCCGGCGCCATCGCATAGCTAGCCGGCACGCCCGTCCCCTTCCTTGCTCCACAGCAAGCATCTGCGTGAAGTCCAACGTACCGGACAGTCGAGCGCTGCTATTCTTCGCGCTCGCCGGCAAGAACAGACCTGCCGCAACCAGGGAGCGCGCCGCCGCCTGACAAGCGTAATCAAACTTTCATTTTTCCATCATGCAGATTGGCAAGGACTGTCACACTCAACTGTTAGCAAGCGCCCGGCTTCATTCGTGCCACCGATCCTGGTGTCCGCCAATCTGCAAGGAGCGTTTTGCAATGAAAGTCTCCGTCACTACGTCCGTATTCATCGGCCTGATGGCAAGCGTCGCGTTTGGCGCGTCGGCGGCCGCAGCCGAAAAGACGAAGTTCGAATTCTGGTACGGCCTTTCGGGTGATCTTGGCGAACGTGTCCAAGATGCCTGCAAGAAGTTCAACGACAGCCAGTCCGAGTTCGAGATCGTCTGCACCTCTCAAAATGGATACGACACGACCCTGCAGAACACGATTGCCGCCTACCGCGCCAAGAAGCAGCCGGCAATCACCCAGATCTATGATGCCGGCACCCTGGACATGATGCTGTCGGGCGCATTCGTGCCCGCCAAGAAGCTGATGGCCGAAAACGGCTACACCATCGACTGGAACAACTATTTCGGCGGCATCGCCAACTATTACGCCACGGCAAAAGGCGAGCTGAATTCCTTCCCGTTCAACTCCTCGACGGCCATGTTCTATTACAACGTTGACGCCTTCCAGAAGGCCGGCATCGACTTCAAGCCGGACACCTGGGAACAGGTCGAGGAAGCTGCCCGCAAGCTGAAGGCCGCCGGCTACGAATGCCCGCTCGCCTTCAATTTCGACACCTGGCCGCTGATGGAGCAGTTCTCGGCCATCCACAACCAGCCGCTCGCCACCAAGGCCAACGGTTACAACGGGTTGGACGCCGAGCTTGTCGTCAACAAGACCAAGTTCGTCGATCACGTGAAGTTCTTCAAGAAGATGGCCGACGAGAAGCTCTTCGTAGTCAAGACCAAGCAACTCGGCATGGACATCGTCCCCGCCTTCACGTCCCAGACCTGCCAGATGATACAGACCTCGATCGCCGACCACGGCACGATCGGCAAGACCCTTCCCGAAGGTGTGAAGTGGGAAGTCGCCATGTTGCCCGTATGGAAGGGCACGGAGCGGCAGAACTCGCTCGTCGGCGGCGCATCGCTCTGGGTGCTCGCCGGTCGTCCGGAAGCGGAATACAAGGGCGCGGCCGCCTTCCTCAATTACCTTGCGACGCCGGAAATGGCCGAGTGGTGGTCAACGGTGACGGGTTACATCCCGGTGACCAAGACCGGTTTCGACGCCATGAAGGCCAACGGGTTCTACGACAAGGCACCCTACAAGGGGCGTGAACTCGCCATCCAGAGCCTGTCGTTCACCCCGACCTCTGAAAACACCCGCGGCATCCGCCTCGGCGGCTTCACGCAGATCCGCAAGGAGTTCGCGACCGCCCTCGAAGCGATCTTCATGCAGAACGCAGACGTCCAGGCCGAGCTCGACAAGACGGTTGAACGCGGCAACGCCGTTCTGCGTCGCTTCGAGAAGACCTACGCTGGACAGACCCTGAACTAACATCTGATCCGCCCGGAGCCTGCCGCAACATCGGCAGGCTCCGATTTCTATTCTTGCGCATCGGAAATACAACACATGGACAAGCGTGCGGCCTTTCGCAGCTGGTGGCTGCCCAGCCTATTCGCCCTTCCACAGATCATTTTGATCCTGCTCTTTTTCTATTGGCCGGCGGTCGCCGTGTTGCGATGGGCCTTCACGCTGGAGCCGCCATTCGGCGGCGCCGCTGAGTTCGTCGGTTTTGCCAACTTCCAGGAAGTATTCGCCGACCCGCTCTACTGGAACTCGGTTGGCGTCAGCCTGGCATTCGCCCTTTGCGGCACGCTTGCCACCATTTTCATTGGCCTTGTTCTTGCCCTTGCTGTCGACCGGCAGTTGCCGGGCTCCGCACCGTTCCGGTTCCTCTACATTCTGCCTTACGCGATTGCGGGGCCGGCCGCCGGCATGGCTTTCCGTTTCATCCTTTCGCCTGAGCGCGGGCTGATGGCATCGGTCAACGCCACGTTTCCGGATTTCTGGAACCCAGCCAAGTACGGCAGCCATGCCCTTATTCTCGTCATTGTCGTTTTCGCCTGGAAATGGGCGGGCTACACCTTCATCTTCCTTCTTGCTGGTCTGCAGTCGGTCCCTCGATCGCTGATTGAGGCGGCCGCGATGGACGGATGCGGCCCGATCCGCCGCGCAGTCGACATCCAGATCCCGCTGCTGGCGCCAACACTCTTCTTCCTGCTGGTCATCATGATGACCGAAGGTTTCGTCGGTGCCGACACATACGGCATCGTCGCCCGAACCACGGATGGCGGCCCGAACCACGGCACCGACGTGATGGTCTACCGCATCGTCGAAGAGGCGTTCCGCGGCTTGAACTACTCCGGCGCTTCGGCCCAGAGCCTCGTGCTCATAGGCCTCATCATGATCTTCACCTTTATCCAGTTCCGCTTCATCGAGCGCCAAGTCCATTACAAGTGAGGCTCCCATGATCCAGCGGACACCTTTCGCCAACGCGCTGACCTATGGCGTGATGATCTTCGGCTTCCTGCTGCTGATCGGCCCCTTCATCGTCATCGTGTCGGGCGCCAGCCAGACATTCCAGCAGGTCAACGCCATACCCTTCAGCTTCGTGCCGCAGGACCGCCTCTTCGAGAACATGAGCGCCGCCTGGTCGCGCGCCAACCTCGGAACAGCGATGCTGAACAGCTTCGTCATGGCCAGCCTCGTCACGGTCGGCAAGGTGGCGCTATCGGCGCTGACGGCCTTTGCCATCGTGTTCTTCAGAACGCCGCTCAAGGGCTTCTTCTTCTGGATGGTGTTCATCACCCTGATGCTGCCGCTCGAGGTGCGCGTGGTGCCCACCTATGCGGTCGCTGCCGACCTGTTTCAGCCGGTTCGACTGCTGATTTCCGCCGTCACCGGTTTCGAAGTTTCCGTCGATTGGAACCTTCTCAATTCCTATGCCGGCCTCACGCTGCCGTTGATCGCAACCGCGACCGGAACGTTCCTCTATCGCCAATTCTACCTGACCCTGCCCGACGAGCTGGCGGAGGCCGCACGCATGGACGGGTCAGGCGCGATCCGCTTTTTCATCGACATGCTGCTGCCGCTCTCGCGCACCAACATGCTCGCACTGACGACCATCATGTTCGTCTATGGGTGGAACCAGTATCTCTGGCCCCTCCTGATGGTGACGGACCCCCAATACAAGACCACGATGATGTCGCTGGTCGCACTCCTGCCGTCCGACAACGGCACGCCGGACTGGAACGTGACGCTCGCCGGATCGCTGATCATCATGCTGCCTCCGCTCATCGTCGTTGCCGTCCTTCAGCGGTGGTTCGTTCGCGGCCTCGTGGCCACGGAAAAATGACCCCGCTTTCCCCAAACAGAACAGACAGAGAGGTCCGCGCCCATGGCTGACATCGCAATTCGCGCCGTGCGTAAATCCTACGGAAAGAACCCCACCCTGCATGGCATCGACCTCGCCTTTGCGTCGGGAGAATTCGTCGTGATCCTCGGCCCGTCCGGCTGCGGCAAATCAACGCTTTTGAGGATGATCGCGGGGCTCGAGGACATCACCGCCGGCGAAATCGCCATCAACGGCCACGTCGTAAACAGGCTCGAGCCACGTGAACGCGGTTGCGCCATGGTGTTCCAGAACTACGCCCTCTATCCGCACATGACGGTCGCGGGAAATATCGGCTATGCCCTGAAGGTGGCCGGTGTCCCGAAGGCGGAGCGTTTGCGCCGGATCGAGGAAACGGCGAAGATCGTCGGGCTCTCCGATTATCTCGATCGCAAGCCGGCGGCACTTTCCGGCGGCCAGCGCCAGCGCGTCGCCATGGCGCGCGCGATCATTCGCGAACCGAACGTGTTTCTTTTCGACGAGCCGCTGTCGAACCTGGACGCCAAGCTGCGCGTCACCATGCGGGCGGAGATCCGCAAGCTGCATCAGCGTCTCCAGGCAACGTCCATCTTCGTCACCCACGATCAGGTGGAAGCGATGACGCTGGCGGACAAGCTGGTCGTGATGAACAAGGGCGTGGTCGAACAGGTCGGCCAGCCGCTCGACATCTACCACCGGCCGGCAAGCATCTTCGTCGCATCCTTCATCGGCTCGCCGGCGATGAACCTGTTCGATGCCGCTGTCGACGTTGACAACGCCTGCCTGGCGTTCGGCGGCACAAAGATGCCGATAGACAGGGCGCTTGCTGGGCGACTGGGCGCAAGGCAGATCACGGTCGGTATTCGCCCGGAACAATGTGTCGTTGCGCCTGAAGCAAAAGGCGTCTCGATCAAGGTGGATTTCGTTGAGGAGCTCGGCTCCGGCCGCGTCATCCACTCGGAACTGAATGGCCATCCCTTCGCCGCCAGTGTCGACGAGCATACGCGCGCCCGGCCGGGCGATCGGATCACCCTGGAGCTGCCTCTGGCGCATTTGCATCTCTTCGACCAGGAGACCGGCCGGCGAATCCACGTCGATCTGGAGCCCCGCGCCGTCAGTAGCGCCGCCAGCCATCCGACGCTCCAAGCAGTCTGATCACTTCAACAAATCAGGAGAAACCGTGATGAACGACATCATAGCCGCCGTGGGATTCTGCAATCGAACGGGCAAGGGCGATCTTTCGAGCCTTGACGCCTCCTTGCGCGAAATTGCCGAGACCGGAGCCGACGCCTGCGAGATCGGAATCTATGGCGAAGAGATCGTCAGTGGCGGCCGCATCATCGAAGACCGTGTCCAGCGCGTCGCCGAGATGACGAAGAAGTACACCTTCAAGAAGCTATCGCTGCACGGCCAGATCGTTTCCAACTTCATGGACCGCCAGCACCACCATCTGCAAAAGAAGGTCGTGAGGGCGATGCTCGAGCTGTGCGACCGGCTTGGTGCGGGGATCCTCGTCCATCACTCCGGCGCAGCACAGCTTGCCCCCGGAGAGAATGCCGCTGATCTCGACAGGATGGAACGCGACGCACTCGCGGAGATGGCGCAGATCGCAAAAGGATACGGGGTCCGCATCGCACTCGAAAACATTTTCACGACGGAAAGCGGCCAGTATCGACAGACACCGAGCCAGGTCGCCGAAACCGTGCGAGCGATCGGCTCGAACAACGTCGTCGCGCTCATCGATTTCTCGCATGCCTATATCGAGGCCACGCATCGCGGGCTTGATTTCCGTGACGAGCTGAGGGCAATGGCGCCGGTGACGGGCCACCTCCATGTTCACGACAGTTTCGGCCTGCCCTATTCCATGAACCGCTTCTATCATCCGGCCGAAGCGACCGCGCTCGGCATCGGCGATCTGCATCTGCCGATCGGCTGGGGCGACATTGCCTGGGATGACATCTTCTCCGAACTGACCTTCCTTCCGGATACGACGCTGATCATGGAAATCGGCGCCGAGCGGTTTGCCGATCAGCAACCTGCGTGCCTGGAACGGGCAAGGGGTCTCGCCGCAGCGGTCGGACTTCGATCCGCTGCGTAATGTTTCCGGTTGCCCCGCCGCATGTGTGGTGGGGCAACCGGATTGCACCCGCTCAAAGCGCACATTCCGGCCGCTCGCCTCCTCGATGATCTCTATGCGCTTATGGAACGCCTCGGCGTGCGCTCACTCGACGAGATTCGCGGGTGCGCCCGCGCAGAGGCAGCACCTGAGACTTGAGCCGCAGGATGGTTGAGCTTCGTGCACTCTGCATGAAACCGGCCTCCCACAGCGCGTTGCCGTATCACCGCAAAAATCCGACCTTCGACATCCCTGATCTCGGCGCACGTATCCCTGTTCGCGCGGTCAGTGCCGACGCCAATCCATCGGCCGCGCGTTTTTCTAATGCGGCCGAATGGCTCAGCGGGCGGCCGCGACATCACCCGACTTGTCGAGGGGATAGGCGTAGGCACCTGCCTTTGAGGTCCGAAAGCCGCCACTCGCCAATGCTTCGGCGAGCTTGACGGCCGCCACCACGCCATCGATGACGGGTACTCCAGCTTCGCGGGAGAGCCAATCGCACAGCTGCGCCATGCCGGCACAGCCAAGGACGATGGCGTCTACGCCATCCTCGCGTATCGCCGCGCGCGCTTCGCCGAGGAGTTTGGTACGCGCACTTTCCGGGTCGGCTTCCAGAGCTAGAACAGGCAGGTCGACCGAGCGCACGCGCCGGCAGCGCGCGGCAGCACCATATTGCTTGACGAGATCCTCGATCACCGGCACCGACCTCGGCAAGGTGGTGATCACCGCAAAGCGGGTTGCCACCGTCATTGCCACCTGTACCGCCGCCTGGCAGATACCGATGACCGGGCCAGTTGCCACTTCGCGCGCAGCCGCAAGGCCGGGATCATCGAAACAGGCGATCACATGTGCCGACGCACCCCGCTTCTCCGCAGCACGGATCGCCGCCAGCATCGCCGGGACGGCCATCGCCTCGTCTGCGTAGCCTTCGATCGAGACGGGCGTACCGATTGCGGTCTCCGCATCGATCACAGAGCCTTCCGATCGCACAGCTTCGGCGGCCCGTGCGATCTGATCGGTCATTGATGCGGTCGAGTTCGGATTGATGACATGTATGCGGATCATCGGGCGGCCCTCTCCGGCCTTGGGTTCACTTGCGCGAGCTCCAGAGGCAGCAGTTCCTCCGGCTTTTTAAGTTCGAATTGCCGATCTGAGGTGATGTAATTGTCGGCATGCAGCCGCGCGATCGGCTGATAGGTCTCGGGGTTCGCGTAACGCCCCGCAGGATCGAGGCACCGGTCCTGGATATGCATGTGCACGACCCTGCCGATGACCAGCACGCGCTTGTGATAGTCGAGGATCTGCTCGACCCTGCATTCAAAGCTGCAGGGACTTTCGCCAATACGGGCGGCGTCGATCTGGTTGCACGGTATCGGCGTCAGGCCCGCGAAATCGAGTTCATCGACCTCCGAGGCGAAATTGACGCCACAGACGATCATCGCATCGGCGAGCGCCATGTCGACCATGTTGACGACGAACTCGCCGGTTCGGCGGATGTTCGTGACCGTGTCCTTCTCGTCGCCATTGCCACGGTTCTGGATCCCGAGCGCCACCAACGGCGGTTCATGGGAGAACACGTTGAAGAAGCTCATGGGCGCTGCGTTGTTGTGTCCGGCTGGCGATCGCGTGCCAACGAGCGCGATGGGGCGCGGACCGATGAAGTTGGTCAGCAGTCGATAGCGATCCGGAGGCGGTAGCGTGGTGAAATCTATGTTCAAGTCCGGATCTCCTGCTTGCCTGTTGATAAATTCAGCAAAGAACCCCGACGCCCGGCACGACGACAATCGGGGCGGCAGCGCTCACGCCCGCCGTTGACTACATTGGGGAATGGCGTCGGTGAACGGCAAAGGGCGGCCAAAAGCACTGATCGCTCGAGCGCGCAGACACGGCCGACACCGACATACATCCTTCGGTGGGAACTATAGATTCTCAGGAAAGCATCGCCGGCCCGCCGGTCGGCAACGGGTACGATGCGCATGCTGCCCTCCCCGACAGTGCCAATCCCGAAGATCAAGCTATATTGCATCCATTATAACGTCAATATCGTACACCTTAATTGCATACAATAATGAGAAATATTAGAGAGATGGACCCTTCTCCAGCAAGGCAAGTAACTCGCCGCGGAAAGCTGGCAGGCATATATGGAAAAGAAATCATGATCTTGCGGAGATCAAGTGGCAGATGAAGCGCGTAGAGGCGGAACCACGCCACTCCCGCGCGCGGCAGATGTGGACGAGCTTTCCTTGATTGTGCGCTCGGATCAATTGCATACAAAACGCGCGAGTACGCATTCCCGAACGTGAGCTTCCCATAGGTCAAGCCGAGTGCCAGAAGGCGCCCGCGGCTTAAAGACCCTCTTCCTTGGCGTAGGCAGCAAGGAGATCCGGCAAGCCGTCCTCAACGTTGCTTTTCAGCAAGGCTCGGGCAGTGATGGCGCCGATGTGATGGCCCATTAGCTCGCATGCCCTTTCGCGATCGTCCCGCGCAAGGGCCGCGATCAGGGCGCGGTGCTCGGATACGGCGCAATCGGAAGAATGGGGGCGCCCATAGAGCGACAGGATCATCGACGAGCGCGAAACGAGTTCCGTAACATACCGCAATAGGATCGTGTTCTCAGTCAGTCTTGCAAGCAGGACGTGAAACTCACCGGCGAGTTGAATCGAGGTCGATGGATTGCTGACCCTTGCCTTGTCCTCGGCATCGACATGCGCTTCAAGCTCCTTGATCTTCTGCGCAGTCAGCTTGCCGATCAGGCTATCGACCACCAATGTCTCCAGGGCTTGCCGCACGGCAAAGATATCGTGTCCATCCTCGAGGCTGGGATGGCTGACACAGGCACCCTTGTTCGGGCGCAATTCGATCAGTCCCTCGCCGTTCAGCCGGGCCAGCGCCTGGCGCACGATCGTGCGGCTAACACCGAGCCGCTCGCCGATCGAATCCTCCGGCAGCTTGGTTCCCGCAGCGAAGGCCTGGTCTAGGATCGCGCGCTTCAGGATACGATAGACCACGTCCGACTTTGGAACCGAGGATTTTGCATTGCTGGCGCTGGGTTTGGGCGTCATCATGAAGAACCTGAAAAGTGGCGGGGCGTGCGGTCGAAAGAGTCTGCCGAGAGATGGACCGCAAACAACTATCATCCCCCAATCGGAACGGCAAAGGCGCGGCCGACCCCTTCGGCCGACCGTTCCTGCGATTGCCTGTCGACGTCTACAAAGCGTCACTCGATGGCCGGCAGGTCACCTGCCAGTTCGCCGCCGTCCACGACGACGCGGCCGCGCCGGATAACGGTGCGCTTGCGCGGGGTTAGCGCGACCGCTTCCGCCAACGTGCGCGCCGGCACCAGCACCAGATCGCCGAAACAACCTTCGGAGAGACCATAATCGCCGAGCCCGATGCCTTCTGCACCACCGAACGTGCAGACGCGGGCCGCATATTCGAGATCGACATCATTGGCCATGCCGTTGCGCTGCGCCAGATACTTCGCCCGCTCCAGCATGTCGCCATTTCCATAAGGCTCCCAGGTGCCTTGAATACCGTCGGAACCGGAGGCGACGGTGAGACCGCTCGCGCGCATCAATCTTAATGGCAATGCGGGCGCCGATGGACTTCCCACAGTCATAACCGCGATACGCTCGGCTGCCAGCCGTTCGATCAGCCCAGCCTGTCGTGAGGCATCGAGCATCCCCAGGCAGTAGGCATGGCTTACCATGACCCGCCCCTGTAGAGACAAGGCGCGTGTGCGTTCGATGATGAGTTCAAGGCAAAATGCACCGAGGTCGCCCGGTTCGTGCAGATGGATGTCGATCGGTTTTGCGTGACGATCCGCAAGGGCGAAGATCGCATCGAGGTGACGCACCGGATCGCGCTCGATGGAAGCAGGGTCGATACCGCCGACGATGTCGGCGCCGGCGCTGAGAGCCGCGTCCATCAACTCGAGCGTGCCCGCGCGCGGCAGCATACCACTCTGCGGGAAAGCCACGATCTGCACATCGACCAGATCACGCATTGCCTCGCGCGTTTCGAGGACACCTTCGATATTGGCAATGCCGATCTCGGTATCGACGTCGACGTGGCTGCGAATGCTCAAAACGCCGTAGGCAAGCGTCTGCATGATCTGACGGGCCGACTGCCGGCGCGCATTGATGCCAAGTTCGCGCTTGGCGTTGCGGTCGGCCAGGATCCGGTCATTGCGGGTCGGGCCAACCCGGTTTTCGAACCAGTCCATGCCGATAAGTGTCTTGTCGAGATGGGTATGAGCCTCGACAAGACCCGGCATGGCGACATGTCCGGCCGCATCGATCTCGACCGCGGCCCGGGCGCTATCGGCTGTCACGAACCGGCCGTCACGGATGAAAAGGTCTTCGAGCGGGCCGCCGAAGGGACGGGCATTGCGGATGAGTAGGTCTGCAGTCACCTTGATATCCTCGTTTGTCCCAATGCTTAACGACGCTCGCTTAGTCCGGCACGAGCCATCGCGAGATCAAAGGCGCGCAAGGCGCGATCCAGGATCGCGTCTTCGTCCTGACCAACAAGGCGCCTCCCGCGCATCAGCACCCGTCCACCGACGATGGTCGTATCCACGTCGGCCCCGTTGGCGAAGCGCGCAAGGCGTTGCACCGGATCGTGCGGCGGCCAGAGATGGGGCTGACGCATGTTTACGAGGAGGATATCGGCGCGCTTGCCGGCCTCGAGCGAACCGAGTTCATGCTCCATCATCAGCGCGCGCGCGCCCTCGATCGTCGCCATCTCAAGCAGCTGCAGCGGCGGCAACACGGCATCGTCCGCGAAATGGCGCGCGTGGTAACGGTGCGCCTGGAACAGATTGCGAAACATGTCGAAAGGCCTATCGGGTGCCGCGGCATCGGTGCCGAGGGAAACCGTGACGCCGTCCGCCATCAGTTCCGGCGCCGGGCAGCGACCGTAAACCGACATCAATGCACTGGGATTGTGTGCGACCTTGGCACCGGTTCGTTTCAGGACTGCGCGGTCGCCCTCGGTCAGGTCTATGCAATGGGCAAGCAGCGATCGCTCGTCAAACAGGCCGAGGCGCACGTCATTGGCGGCGATGGACCCGTCGCGGTGTCCATCCTGTACCAGGAGGCATTCTCTTTCCCGCGCACGATCTCGGACCTTGCATGCAATTCTGTATACCGTTTCATCGCGCAGTTCCTGCTCATCGAATACCGGCAGGGAAAAGACGACCTGTAGCCGCTCGTCACGTCCCGCCCAAGCATCGACCAACTCCGTGGCCACGTCGATTTGCCGGTCCGGGTCGACGACGATGTCGCTGTGGGCCGTCGGCGTATACTGGCGATACACATGATCCTGTCCTGGACGGTTCGGCCCCACTGCCAGAACCTCCCGCACGCCCATGGCGGCAACCGAGGCGAGGTGCGCTTCGGCCGCCTCCGGCGCCTCGCTGCGCATGATATCCGGGCCGCCGCCAAACAGCAGCGCCGCGGTCGTCGTACCGCATTTGATCCTCTCGGCGGCCGACAGCGCCGCCTCCGCCGCCCAGAATTCAGCATCTGTCGCGGTTGCGTAGATACGGCCGGTCACGGACATCCAATCCTCGGCTTCACTGCCCAGCCCCTTGGTCAGCATATGTCCGGCATGGGCGTGCGTGTCGATCAATCCGGGCATCGCGACCATGCCGGCCGCGTCGATACGCTCCGCATGCGTTTTTCCGACAAGGCTTCCGTCACCGATGGCGGCGATGCGTCCATTCTCAACCAGGATATGGCCGCGATCGAGAACCCGCCGTCCCGGATCCATCGTGATGATCGTGGCATTTTCAATCAGTAGTGCGTTCGTCATGGACGTTTCCCTCTCCGGCTGCCGGGTTTGGCGATCTTTTTTGACAAAGCGCTGCCAAATCGACTTTCGCCATCTTGATATTGTTTGCATCAGATGTACACTATTTTTGGGAACATTCGTATCCAATAGCAAAGACAATATGTATACGTTAAACGGGAGAAACCAGTGAAAACCTCTATAAAGACCCTTCTGACGGGACTCGCCCTTCTGGCGCCGCTGTCTGCGCCCGCATTTGCCGAAACGCTGCGGTGGGCCTCATCCGGCGATGTCATTTCCTACGACCCGAACGCTCAGGTCGACAGTTTCACCCAGAGCGTTCACCACATGGTTTTCGATCCTCTGGTGCGCCGCAACAAGGATCTGAAGCTGGAGCCGGCGCTTGCCACGTCCTGGGAAGTCGTCGAGCCGACGCGCTGGCGCTTCAAGCTACGCCAAGGCGTGAAGTTTCATGAGGGCCAGCCCTTCAACGCCGACGACGTGGTGGCAACGATCCAGCGCCAGATCGATCCCGGCGCGCGCAACCGCGAAAACCTCTCCACCGTTGTCGGTGTCGAGAAGGTGGACGAGTATACCGTCGACCTCATCCTGCGCGCACCTTACCCGCTGCTCCTCAACGATCTTGCCGCCATCTACATCATGAGCAAGCCCTGGATGGAGGAGCACGACGCACTGAAGCCGGGCAATGCTTCGACCGGCGTCGTCACCTATGCCAGCAACCATGCCAACGGCACGGGCGCGTTCAAGCTGAAGGCCTACGAGCCGGACTCGCGCTCGGTCTTCGAAGTGAACAAGGAGTGGTGGGACAAGCCGCAGCATAATCTGGACGAGGTAGAATTCCGTCCGATTGCCTCCGACGCGACCCGCGTCGCGGCCTTGCTGTCAGGTGAGGTCGACATGATTGCGCCGGTTCCGCTGCAGGACGTCGACCGCATTGCGGCCACCGACGGTCTGAAGGTCGTCGAAAACCCGTCGCTGCGTACCATATTCTTCGTCTTCAGCTACCGGCCGGAACTGCATGCAACTCCAGGCCAACCCAATCCGCTGCGCGATGTGCGCGTGCGCCAGGCACTGTGGCACGCGATCGACACCAACACGATCCAGAAGCGCCTGATGCGCGGCAAGTCCCGCACGGCCGGCATGCTCGTCGCACCGGCAGTGACCGGCTACGACGAGGACATCGATGTACCGCTGCCTTACGACGTCGCCAAGGCCAAGGCGCTGCTGGCGGAAGCCGGCTATCCGGACGGCTTCAAGACCGGCCTCGCCTGCCCGAACGACCGCTATATCGCTGACGAACAGATCTGCCTTGCCGTTGCCTCCATGTGGGCGCAGATCGGCGTCCAGGCCAATGTGAGCGTCGAGAGCAAGACGACCTATTTCCCACGGACCGACAAGGGCGAGTTCGATGTCTATCTTCTCGGCTGGGCTTCGTTGCCGCCGATGGACGGTTTCAGCCCGCTGCAAGCGCTGCTCGCCACCAATGACGGCACCTTCGGCGGCAGCAACGCCGATGGGCTCTCCAATCCCGAGATCGACAAGCTCGCCTATGCTGCGTCGACGGAACTCGACGAAACCAAGCGCGTCGAGGATCTGAAGCAGGCGTTCCGCATCACCCATGACCAGGTCCTCTACCTGCCGCTGCATCAGCAGCCGGTCGCATGGGCGATGAGCAGCAAGGTCGACATGCCGCAGTTCCCGGACGAATATGTCCGTCCGTGGTTCGCGCAGATCAAGAAGTAATCGGGACTCTCCCAAGGCCAGTCCCGGCAAGCGAAAGCAAGCCGGGACTGGACCGCAAACCGGGTCAACCCCTCCAGAACCGGCGACGGCACGGAGGATGCGGGAGCGCATAAGCCCGGCGGCCGCCCTTAGGGCAAGATCGCTCCCCGTAAGGACTATCCGATGATCAGACTTCTTTCAGTCAGGCTGCTTCAGGCCATCCTCGTGATGGTCGCGGTGACGGCCATCGCCTTCGTCATGTTCCGTTTCGTCGGCGATCCAGTCGCCTCAATGGTTCGCGAGGGTGCAACCCAGGCGGAAAAGGACGCAGTGCGCGTCGCGCTCGGTCTCGACAAGCCGGTCTTGGCTCAATTCGTCAAATTTGTGGGTCAGGTTCTGACCGGCGACCTCGGCACGAGCTATCGCTACCAGCAGCCCGTGACGACCCTGTTGCTCAGCCGCCTTCCCGCCACGCTGGAACTGGTGATCGTTGCCACCGTGCTGGCACTGTCGCTCGGCATTCCGCTCGGGGTGCTCTGCGCGCTGAAGCCGCACGCCTTTTTCTCTCGGCTGACCCAGTCAGCGACGCTTGTCGGCATTTCCATGCCCACCTTCGTCACAGGCCTGCTGCTGATCCTGGTTTTCGCAGTGAACCTGCGATGGTTGCCATCCTCCGGACGCGGAGATCTCGTCGATATCGGATTCTGGCAGACCGGCTTTCTCTCGCTCTCGGGCCTGAAGTCGCTGATCCTGCCCTCGATCACGCTGGCATTGTTCCAGCTCACGCTGATCATGCGGCTGGTGCGCTCGGAAATGATCGACGTCTTGTCGTCGGACTACATCCGCTTCGCCTTCGCACGCGGCCTGCCGCGGACCTACATCTATGGACGGCTCGCGCTGCGCAACGCATTGATGCCGGTCGTCACCGTCACGGGCCTGCAGATCGGGCAACTCATCGCATTCGCGATCGTCACCGAGACGGTGTTCCAATGGCCGGGCATGGGCCTGCTGTTCACGAACGCCGTCGGCTATCCCGACGTGCCGGTGCTGGCCGCCTACCTTCTCTTCGTGGGCTTCCTGTTCGTCATGATCAACATGATCGTCGACATTCTCTACACCTTCATCGATCCGCGCCTGAGGACACGATAATGGCTACGCAATCCCTGATGCGCCGACTTCCGCCGGTTTCCGTTGTCATCGCCAGCCTGGTGCTCGTCGTCATGCTGGTCCTCGTCATCTTCGCGCCGCTGATCGCACCGATGGACCCGCGCGACGTCGCCTCCTATTCGCTGATGGACATGGAAATTCCGCCAGCCTTCATGGAGGGCGGCGATTCCCGCTTCCTGCTCGGCACCGACAACCAGGGCCGCGACCTTGTCTCGGTCATCCTGTTCGGCTTGAGGATCTCCGTCGTCATCGGCCTCGGCGCAGTGGTCTTTGCGGCCGTGCTCGGCGTCGTGCTCGGCCTCGTCGCCGGCTTCTTCGGCGGCGTGGTCGATAGCATCGTGATGCGGATCGCCGATATCTTTGTCAGCTTCCCGACCATCCTCGTCGCACTGCTCATCAGCGGCATTGCCCGCGCCCAGCTCAGCGCCGAGATGATGCTCGCCTGGGCGCCGCTGGTGCTGATCTTCTCCATCGCCATCAACGAATGGGTGCAATACGCGCGAACCGTACGCGCCTCGACCATGGTGGAGATCGCGCGAGACTATGTGCGCGCCGCCAAGGTCATCGGCCTGCCATCCACCCGCATCATGGGCCGACACATCCTGCCGAACATCATGAGCTCGGTGATGGTCATCGCCACGATCAACCTCGCCGGCGCGATCCTGACGGAGGCAACACTCTCCTTCCTCGGCGCAGGCATGCCGCCGACCTATCCTTCGCTCGGCACACTGATCCGCATCGGCAACCAGTTCCTGTTCTCCGGTCTCTGGTGGATCGCAGTGATGCCGGCGACAGTGCTGGTCATCCTCGTGCTGGCCGTCAACGTGATTGGCGACTATCTGCGCGACCACTTCAACCCGAAACTGATGGCTCGATGAGATGACCGAAACAACGCGCCCCGTCCTCGATATCCGCAATCTCCGTGTCGAGTATCCGCTGGCCAACGGCGACACGCTTGTCGCCGTCAAGGACATCGATCTCACGATCCGGCCCGGAGAAATCCACGCTCTCGTCGGCGAATCCGGCGCCGGCAAGACCACCGTCGGCAATGCGCTGATGGGTCTCTTGCAGGCCCCCGGCAAGATCGCCGCCGGTTCGATCGTCATTGCCGGCAAGGAGATCAACCTGCGCACCGGCCGCACCGAAGGCATCGTGCCCGGGCGCGACGTCGGCGCGATCTTCCAGGATCCGATGACGAGCCTCAACCCGCTCTTCACGGTGGAAAGCCAGCTGTGCGAAGGCATGCTCACGCATCTGAAGCTCTCCTCAAGGGAGGCGAAGGCCCGCGCACTGGAGTTGATGAAGGCCGTCGGCATCCCGGAGCCCGAGCGTCGGCTCGGCAGCTATCCGCACCAGCTTTCCGGCGGACAGCGCCAGCGGGTGGTCATCGCCACAGCACTCGCCTGCAATCCGCAGCTTATCGTGGCCGACGAGCCGACGACAGCACTCGACGTCTCGGTGCAGGCGCAGATCCTCAAGCTCATCCGGGATCTTGCCGACCAGCGGGGCGTCGGCGTGCTGCTCGTCACCCACAATATGGGCGTCGTCGCCGAGATTGCCGACCGCGTCACCATCATGCAGAACGGTGCGGTCGTGGAAAGCGGCCCGACGCGCGAGGTGTTGACGGCACCCAAGGCGCCCTATGCCCGCACACTGATCGCGGCCGTGCCGCCCATCGATACGCGGCTCGAGCGTCTGCCCGTGCCGAGCGAAGAAACGAAGGTAACGCTTGACGCGCGCGCCACGGTGCGCCGCAAGAGTGCGAAGAGCGAGACCGGCAGTCGCGACGAGGTGGTGCTCTCGGTGCGCGACCTTGCCGTGGAATACGGCGGCCGCGGATTGCTTCGCAAGACATCGGTCTTCAAGGCCGTCAAGGGCGTGTCCTTCGATGTCCGGCGCGGCGAGATTTTCGGCCTCGTCGGCGAATCCGGCTGCGGCAAGACCACCGTTGCCAACACCATCGCTGGTCTTGTCACCCAGAGCGCAGGCTCCATCGATTTCGAGGGCACGGCGCTTGGCGGCCGACGTGAAAAATCGATCCGCCAGTCCCTGCAGATGGTGTTCCAGGATCCCTATTCTGCGCTCAATCCGCGCCTGCGGATCAACGCCGCCATTGCGGAACCGATCCTGTTCTACAAACTGGCCTCGAATGCGGATGAAGCCAGGCGGGACGCAAAGACATTGCTCGAAGCGGTCGGCCTTCCCGCCGATGCCGGCGCACGCTTCGCGCACGCCTTCTCCGGCGGCCAGCGCCAGCGCATCGCCATTGCCCGCGCTCTGGGTCCGCGCCCGTCGCTGCTCATTTGCGACGAGCCGACCTCAGCGCTGGACGTCTCGGTGCAGGCACAGCTTCTCAACCTCCTGAAAGATCTGCGTGATCTCGCCGGGCTCTCCATGCTGTTCATCAGCCACGACCTCGCGGTGATCCGCCAGATGTGCGACCGCGTCGCCGTGATGAAGGCTGGAGAGATCGTCGAGCTTGCCGATACCGAAATCCTCTTCACCGCGCCCAAACACGAATATACCCGCGAGCTTCTCCGCCTTGCCCCCTCGGTCGAGCGCATCATGGGGCGGGAACTGGCTTCGGCGTAAGCGTGGATCGCAAGGCCTTTGCCGCCTTTCCGCGCCGGCCAAACCCCAACGCCATTGGGGACCTGTCGCCGACATCCTTTTTGGCCCGCCACTGTCCCGGCTTGCGCTGGTGACCTTGGGGGGCCTCCCATCGCGAATGACTGACGCGCCACCGCACAAGTGCCTCTTCGGGCCACAAACAAGAAGAAGACGTAAAGGAAATACCCGATCATGCCCAAATCAACCCAGCCCACGACGGGCCGCCAATGGATGCTGCTCATTCTCGTCGTGCTGGTCGCCGTCAATCTGCGGCCATTTCTCACCGCTCCGGGGCCCGTGCTGTCCGAGATCGTCGCCGATACCGGCATGGGATATGGCAGCCTGGCCCTGCTGACATTGTTGCCGATGATGCTCATGGGGGTCGGTGCCTTCGTATCCCCGTCGCTGCAGGCCTTGATCGGCACGCGGCGCGGCATTCTCATCGCTCTCGTTGTGCTGGCGGCCGGTTCCCTGCTTCGGCTCGTCGCACCGGGCGGCATAGCGTTGGTGATGACGGCCGCCCTTTGCGGCGCCGGCGTCGCCTTTATCCAGGCGGCTTTCCCGGGGATCATCAAGGCGGAGTTTCCGCGCAGCATACCCGTGGTCACCGGCCTCTATTCCGCCGTCCTGATGGGCGGCGGGGCTTTGGGCGCGCGGCTGACGCCATTCCTCGTCAGCGCCGGTTACGGCTGGCGTCCGGCTCTTGCCTGGCTTGCGGCACCGGCGCTTGTTGCTCTCGGTGCCGCGTGGCTGATCCTGTCGGATTCGCGCAGCGATCGCCCGGACAAGGCGCTCACCGGCCGGCTGCTCCGCCGGCCCCGGACCTGGACGCTCATTCTCGCCTTCGGCCTGGTCAACGCCGGCTACTCTTCGGCCGTCGCCTGGCTCGCCTCCTATTACCAGTCTCTCGGCTGGAGCAGCGGAGCCAGCGGCAATCTCGTAGCGCTGATGGCGATCTGTCAGGCGGCTGCCGCCCTCGCCCTGCCGGTCTTGGCCCGCCGCAGCATCGATCGCCGTGCGTTCCTGCGCCTGACGCTGGCGATGCAGGCGATCGGTTTTGCCGGTCTTTCGTTCCTGCCCCAGGCGGCGCCCGCGATCTGGGTCGGCCTGTGCGGTGCCGGCCTCGGCAGCAGCTTCTCGCTGGCGATCGTCACCGCCCTCGATCATCTGCCGCGGCCGGAAGAAGCCGGCGTGCTGGTAGCATTGATGCAGGGCGGCGGCTTCCTGATCGCGTCACTCGGCCCCTTCGCCACGGCATTTCTGCACGACATCAGCGGCAGCTTCGCCCCTGGATGGACGTTGCATCTCGTCGGCGTCGTCGGCGTTTTCTTCCTCTATACGCGCTTCAACCCGTCACGCTACGCACAAGCCATGCAGTCACCGATCTGAGCGAAATATTGCTCTCTCGAAGGGTTTCGACCCTTGGCCCGCCTCGTGCGGGCTGATCAGCATCTTGCTAGCGAACTCGGCCAGAACATAAGAGGCATCACCTGGCGACAGGCCTTTTCGTTCTGCGGCCACCGCTGTTGCCTCGGGTCGATGCCAAATCACTAGACATCTCGCCGTTTTGTATGCAATTCGAGGAGACAATTGCTACGGCTTGGAGTGACCAGTATGGCAAAGAAAGAGAGCGAAGGCGGCGGCGGCCGCGCTCAGGCCGTTCATCGCGTCCTGAAACGCGCAATCCTTGATCAGGCGCTGTCTCCAGGATCGAAGCTGCCGGAAGATTCAATCGGCGAAAGGTTGGGTGTCAGCCGGACCCTGGTGCGCGAGGCGCTGGTTCGCCTCAGCGAGGAAGGGCTAGTGGAGTTGCGGCCGAACAGGGGCGCCGTGGTCGCGCGGCCGACCCTTGAGGAAGGGCGCAATCTGTTCCTGACCCGAATGGCGCTGGAACGGCTGGTGGTCGAGACGCTTTCGGGAAAGTTGACGAGCGAGCAAATCGGCATTCTCTCGTCTCATATCGCTGCCGAGGAAGCGGCAAAGAAGGAGCGTGCTCCGTCGATCCGTCTGGCGGGCGAATTCCATACACTCCTTGCACAGATGACGAACAACGCCAGCCTCATCCGCTACGTGAACGAACTGGTCGCCCGCAGTTCCCTGATCCTTGCACTCTATGGCCGACCGCATTCTTCGGAATGCGCCGTATCGGAGCACCAGGAGCTTCTGGACAAATTGATTGCCGGCAAAACCGACGAGGCGGCAGCCCTCATGGCGCATCACCTCGATTCGGTGACGACCCGGGCTTTGCTTCCGACCGACGGAGACAGAAACATCAAGGAAGTGCTGTCCGCCTACGCTGTCGCGGAAGGCCTTGCCTAGGCGTAACGCGGCACTCCCGGAAGGTAACCGGGAGCCTAGTGCGACAGTCGGGGCGGGAGCCATTTCTTGGACACCCGCGCTACCAACCTTGTAACACTTCGACGTTCGGCACGAGGCAGACTGCCGGCTCGTGATGACGAACGTCGGTGCAGTTCAAGCTCTATCAGGCTTCGCCGACCCCACCCGACACGAGACGCCCCTTGTGGAAGGTCGCAGTCCTGGCGGGCATCCGGGCCACCGCCTCTGCCGAGCAGCTCGCTCCGACGAGCGTGAACGAGGCCTCATCGCCGGCATTTGGCCAAGCGCGTTTGCCCTTGTCGTCGAGGGGCAGAATGCCACCGGTGGCGATAGACATGGACCGGGACAGACGGAATTCGTCCGAACCACGATAAAGCTGCGCGTAGAGATATGCCTTTTCCAGCATGTCTCCGCTGCCGAATGGCGACCAGTGGTCGATGACGCTGTCGGTTCCGGTCATGACGAAGACCCCCTTCTGGGCGAGCTGCGGCAAGGGCATCATCAGTCCACCGATCGGCACCGTCGAGGCAATCGAGATCTTCTGTTCCGCCAGGCGCGACGCCGTCTCCTCCAGCACCTCCGGAGCAAGTGTCGTCAGTGCGAAGGCGTGGCTGATCGTGACTTTGCCGCGCAGAGCGGGATTCTTCTCCACCGTATCGATCATGTAGTTGACCGCCGCCACGCCGGCGGGGCTCGTTTCATGCAGATGAATGTCCACACCCTTGCCGGTATCCAGCGCGATCTGGAACATGGCGTCGAGTGACTTTTCCATGGCGCCGTCGACATTCGTCGGATCCAGGCCGCCGACATACTGAACGCCCATCTGCATGGCTTCACGCATCAGGCCATCGACCTTGGAGTGAAGCAGGCCGTGCTGGGGGAAGGCGACGATTTCGCACACGAAATCATCACGATGGTTTTCCAACGCCTGCTGCAGGTGCTCCAGGCTTTTGAGACCGCTGACCGGGTCGATGTTGCAATGGCTGCGTGCGACCGTGCTTCCCTTGGACTGCAGCAGCGCGATCAGGCCCTCGGCGCGCTCGCGCGAGGTCGGCAGCAACTGAGGAAGCAGCTTCTCCTCGAGCGCGATCATATCCATGATGGTTTTGCCCTGACGCGGGCGCGGCGCCTGCCATGGGCCACCATAAAACGTCTTATCGAGATGGATGTGCATATCGCGCATCGACGGCAGCAACAGTTGGCCGTGCGCCTGATAGCGCAGCACACCTTCGGGCAGGTTCGCATTTTCCGCGTGCAAGGCGACGATCGCGCCGTCCTTGATCTCCAACGCGTAGAGCGCAGTCCGTGTGGCGACGACGACATCGCCGTCATACTCGAACCCCTCCTCCAATCGCACGCCGGTCAGGATGTAGTGGCGATCCGCGAGCGTCTTGGTGTTCGTCTCGCCAGCGCTCTCACCCGCGCTGGCCGATGCCTCGCGAACCGCTCCGCCAGACAACCCGGCGACAGCGCACGCCGTGGTCAGCGCCCCGGTCCGGCTGAGAAAGGTTCTGCGGCTTTGCCGTGGCATCTGTTCCAACATTGTTGCGTTGCCTCATCATGGATTGGGTTAGGGCCGCCAATCTACCGAACGGCGCCACCGCATGGCAGCGACATTTACCAATGCTGGCTATTCGATTTGCCAATGCAAGCGGGCGACCACGCAGCGATCGTGAATAACAAAGGGGTGGACGCCTCCCCTCTGTCGCTACCTCCGCAGGTCACAGTACTCGATGAGGCGTTCCGCCAGCGCCAGTGCTGCGGGGCTAGCATCGTCGCGGTAAAACAGCGCCAGTTCAAAGTCATCGACGGATGGCAGACGCTCGGCAGCGCCCAGCACGCGGTGGGAAGGCAGACGGCAGCTCGCAGGCAAGAGACTGACACCAAGCCCGGCAGCCGAGGCGGCGGCAAGCGCTGCGAGACTGGCGCTGCTGTAGCTGATACGCCAGCGGATGCCGAGAGTATCGAGCGCCTGACATAATTCGTCGCGGTAGAGGCCGTTCAGCGGGAACACAGCCAAAGGCACCGGCACCTGTTCGATCGCCGGGCGCACGAGGCTGTCCAGCCACAGCAACGGTTCCGGCCTTGCCGCGCGCGGCTGTTGTTTGCGGCGCTGCTTGACGAGAATAAGGTCGAGCTCCCCGTCCCGATAGGCGAGTTGCAGATCGGCGCTGAGACCGCTCGTCACGTCCAGCCGCAGGTGCGGATGCTGGCTATTGAAAGCCGCCAGCAGATCGGCCGTCGGCACCATGAAATCCTCGGGCATTCCCAAGCGCAGCACGCCGTCGCGCCATGGGCCCGCCAAGGCGTCATGCGCCTCTTCGTTCAGCGCGATGATGCGACGCGCATAGCTCAGCAACTTGACCCCTTCCTCCGTCAGTTGCACCTGATGTGACGAGCGTTCGAAAAGCGCCTTCCCGAGCATTTCCTCCAGTCGGCGAATTTGCTGGCTGACTGTCGATTGGGAAAGGTTCACCCGCTCGGCTGCGCGGGTGAAGCTGTTGCTTTCGCAAATGGCCACAAAGCTCAGCAACAGCTGGGGATTGAACATGGGATAGCGGTTCATTCGTCCCCCAAAATGTGCTGGAGCCGATTGCGGCGAGGATGACGGCGGATCGCCGCACCATGCGATCACCAGGCGGTCCAGATCACGCGTCAAACCAAGATTGAATGCGTTGCATTTATTATCTTGTATACAATCTGCATGCAAAGGGAAAAGTACAGGCTTCGCTGCGGAACGATGGCCAGCCTCCATCCGAACCTACCCTAGAAGCCCTGGAGCGCGCCAGGTATGCGCCCGACGAGTTCATGAAGGATCGTCGCGTTTGGAACGGAAAATCGGTTCCTGCATCTCGCACCCCGGTCCATTCGCTAACGCAATGGTTTCCATCGGTTTTCTTAATTTCCGAACAGCCGAATACATCCCTATAGGCGAGGCCATGTCGCGCGCTCCGGTCGCGAATTGCCCAATGCGGCAGCGGCGAACATCGCATTGGCACCCCAGACGCCGCAACGAGCAGCTGCCTCTCGAAAGGCGGCTAGCCCGAGGGCGAACAGCCGCCTGGAAAGGTGCAATGTGATGACGCAAGAACTGGACAGCGCAGCCCGTTCCGACACGATCCCAGGCGAGCGCGCCTCCACATGCGCGCTTCGCGTCGGTTTCCTGGCCAGGATCGCGTCATCTCTTCTCCTTTATCCAGGGTATCGAAGGCTCTGGATATCCAACCTTTTCTTTTTCGGGGGCCTCTGGACGCAGACGCTCGTGCTCGGCTGGCTGGTGTTTGAGACCACCCGCTCGGAGTTTTCCGTCGCCCTCTTCACAGCGGCAAGGCTGGGACCGATGATGCTTGGTCCCCTCGCGGGCGTGATCTCGGACCGCTTCGACCGGCCCCGGCTGCTTTTGGCTGCGTCCGGCTGGGCCTTTGCCGTCCTCAGCGTGATTGCGCTTCTCGTAGCACTGGACAAAATATCCTTCTGGGGCCTGGTCTTTGGGGGCTTCTGCATTGGCCTGGCGCAATCCCCATCCCAGCCGGCACGTTTCGCGCTGGTCGCCGATCTCGTCGATCGCGAGAAGCTCAGCAACGCGAATGCTCTGAACTCGCTTGTCCTGAGCTTGACGCAGATGATCGGGCCGGCGCTCGGAGGAACGATGATCCTAGCATTCGGCGCTGCATCGGCGCTCGCCATCTCCGCCTGCTGGTATCTCATTTCGTTCGTTGCGCTCTGGCCGATGAGGAACCTGAAGAGCAGCCGGCAACCAGATCGAGAAGAAAGCTTCGCGAGCCTTGTCGCGGCAGGCTTTCGCACCATCTCCGGGAACGTCCTCCTCCGGTCTGTCCTGGCCGTCACGTTCCTGGCCAATATTCTGTTGTGGCCGATCTACCAGGGCTTCATGCCGGTAATCGCCAAGGAACATCTGGGCCTGACGCCTCAGGGGCTCGGCCTGTTACTAACATGCGCCGGTACCGGCAGCCTGGCCGGGGCTCTTGTCATCGCCAGTCTCGGAGACTTCCGCTACAAGGGCGGCCTTTTCCTGATTGGCACGGCGATCTGGGGAGCCCTATGGGCGACCTTCGCCTTGTCGTCCTCGGTGCCCCTATCGTTTGTTCTCATGGGGCTCATCGGACTGTCGGCGTCACCGTTCGGCATCCTGCAGACCACGCTCATGCTCATGATGACCGAACCGCACGTGCAGGGACGCGTGATGGGCATCCAGGAATTGACCATCGGCGTGATGCCGGTTTCGAGCCTGCTGCTCGGCTCGGCGGCAGAAATCATCGGCATTGCCAATGTGGCGCTGATCAGCGGGACGCTGTTGGCCATTTCACTTGCGATCTTGGCTCTGCGTGTTCCGGAACTGCTACGCTACAGCGGCCACAATAACTGAGCGCGCCAATAGAAGCCTACCCTCCCGATGCAGTGTCGTTTTGCCCTCTTAACGGGATGAGCGGCTTGCAGCTTCCACAAACGCGTCAAATACGCGAGCGCCCGGATGGCTTTCGGCGTCCAGCAATTCCGGGTGCCATTGCAGCCCCATGGCAAAAGACTGCGAGCCGATCTCGATCGCTTCGACGACTCCATCGGATGCTCGGGCCGTGACGGTCACGGCGCCGGATACCTCCACAATCGCCTCTCGATGAAACGTGTTCACAGCGAATGTGTCGGCGCCGAAGATTTCAGCCATTCTGGTGCCGGCGACGACGCGAACGTCATGCGACACATTTGCCTGGTCATGATTGAGGGCTTCCGGCCACGACGAATGGACATCCGAGACCATCCGGCAGCCGTTGAGACACCCAAGCATTTGCATGCCATTGCAGATGCCAAGCACAGGTTTTTCGCGCGCGAGGAACCCTTCCATCAACGCCATATCGACGGCAAGACGATCAGATGGCGGATACTGGGATTGGTCTCCATCGACGTACCAGTCTTTCGGAAAGTTGATACGGCCACCGACGCTCAGGAACCCGTCAAACTCCTCGACGACCTGGTCAACCAGATCAGGAATGTACGGGATGCCGAAGGCAAAAGCGCCGGCGCGGCGGATCGCAGAGAAGTAATTCTTCGAGGTATCATAGCGTCCGCCACCTGAACTGGTGTTCTCATCCATGATCACGGCGATCTTCGGCATGCGGTCCATTGGTTCATCCCAGTTTCCAGAAATTCTACGTCTATTTATCCCGTCCGGATCGCGCGGGCAGTCGTTTTCATATCGACACCACGTCTATTTTCGAACAAGATCCCCTGGCCGCTCCACCGGCTAGGCTCGAGGATCAGCGCGCGGGCGATGCCGATGCGCTGGCGCTGGCCGCCGGAGAACTCATGCGGATAGCGCCCCGCCTAATATTTCAATTACTTATGTATTCACCCCTCACGTACAGACGTCCGCGCTCCGTCGACGCCCGGTCGGTAGACGGCCGAGCTCTCGCCGAACCCATCATCGGCCGCGGCGCTGCCTCTCAGGTTTAAAGAAGCTCGGCCATCGACTGTAGGAGCCGGTCGATCTGGTGAGGCGTGTGCTCGGAAAACACCGCAAGCCGCATGGTCGAGACGTCTGACGCATCGGAATAGCCGCCGGGCTGCTGCACCCTGACGATGATGTCGCGCTCCGCAAGACGATCGCGCAATTGCTCGAGGTCGGTGACGCCCTTGATGGTGACGATCGGCACTGGCGTGTCAACGACTTCGAAACCCAGTGCCCGCAGCCCGCTGCGCATATGCTTGACGTTGCGGATGAGATTGGCACGCTTTTCCGGCGTCGTTTGCAGAACCCGCAACGATGCGGCGGCGGCGGCCGCAAGACCCGGAGGCGCCGGCGAGGCACCACGCATGATCATGGCATTGCCCGCGATCTTCGCGGCAAGACCCGCATCCCCAGGGACGATGCCGCCAAGCGCACCGAATGCCTTGCTCATCGTACCGGCAAGATAGTTGCCCTCGCCTTCGAGCCCCGCATGTTGCAGCGATCCGCGGCCGGTCTCGCCAAGGACGCCAACGCCGTGGGAATCGTCGATGCAGAGCAATGCGCCATCATAGGAGGCCATCGCTTGCCGGAAATCTGCAAGCGGCGCCAACTTGCCCGAGGACGGAAAAACGCCATCCGTCAGCACCGCCGGCCGCTCGCCCGGTTTCACATGCTGCGACAATTGCGCGGCCAGATCGTCCGGGTCGGCATGGCGAAATTCATGGATCCGCTTGCCGAGCGTCGGGATTGCGTCGCGGGTGCTGTAGTGCGTCGCCGAATCCATCAGGATCACGTCGAAATCGTCGCGCAAGCCCTGCAGCAGCACCATCGGGCTGGTGTAGCCGGAGATCATGTAGACGACCTCTTCCGTGCCGAACCAGTCACGCAGCCGCTCCTGCAGGTCGGCATAGACCTGCATATGGGCGAGCGTTCCAGGCCCCATGCCGTACTGTCTGGTCGCATCGCAGGCCGCCTCTATCACCTCCGGGTGGCCGTGCAGGCAGAAGTAGGACGTGCCGCAATAGTAGTCGACCTCGCGCCCGCCGATGAACATGCGGGCACCCAAGGGTGACTCCATCTTGATCGGAGCGGCCATGGTCCGGGTCACGCCGCTTCCGCCTGGGATGGGCTGCGCCGCTCCAGGAACATCGGCCCGACGCGGATGCCGCGCTTGCCGTTGTCGTCGACGGCGTCGAGCTCGAGGATCTCGTCTTCGTAAAGCCGTCCATGCATGCGGAAGCGGCCTTCCTCGACCGGCTCGCAAGTGTGGGTGCAGAAATATTCAATCAGGCACTTCAGCCCGCCATGGCTGTAGGTCAGGTAGGTGATGTTGAAATCCGGTCCGTATTCGCCGAGATGCGGCGCGATCCCGTCGGGAACGGTCTCATCATCAGGTGCCTCGATGCGTGTCCAACTCGCATCCTTCCAGATGAGCTTGCCGGCTTCGGGGAAGGAGAGGTTCATGTGGGCGTAGTCCGCGCCGCGGCCGTAGATACGGCCGTCGATGACGAAATCGTTGCCGGCGATCGGGCGGATCTGGTGCGGCACGCCCTCGCCCATCAGATAGATCTTGCCGTCCTTGGATTTGACCTCGACGATCTCCTGCGTGGCGTCGTCGCGATAATAGCCTGGCAGGGTCTTGAACTGCGCTTCGGAGATCTCCGGAGGACGCTGCACGCGCTCCGGCATCTTGCCCATCTTGCGCTCTGCAAGGACGATGCGCACGCCGTCCACCCCAAGCCGCGAGGCGATCTGGTTGGCGAAATCAAGGGTAGCGAAGATCAGCACCCCGACGCCGGCGGCAGGCAGAAGCATCATCTGTGAGGCGTAGCCGTAGACGGCACCACCGTGGCCGACGGAGGTCCAGCCATCGACGTCGCCGGAACCAAAGCACAGGCCATAGCCGTTGAGCGTCCTGTCGTGGCCGGCCGGACGCTTGCCGAACGGCGTCCACATCTCGCGCAGCGAGGCTGGCGAGATGATGGAATTGCCCTCTGCGTCGAAGCCGCCACGCAGCAGGCACTGCGCGTAACGCGCCATGTCACCGGTGGTGGAGAAGATGTTGCCGGCCGGAGATCCGCCGAGGCTGAAGACCGGGGCCGGAGTGTCGCCGTCGAGCGTCCACATGTCGGCAGGCGCGAGCCGCTCGCGAATGCCGGGCGCCATGCCGCAGGAGGAGTTGTCCATGCCGAGCGGCTTCAGGATATTGGCGGCGACATAGTCGGAATAGCTCTGGCCGGTCACCGTCTCGATCACCCGGCCGACGACCGCGATGCCGGCGTTGGAATAGTGCATCACCCCAAGGCTCGGATCTTGCTTCAGGATCGAGCTCGCGAGCTCGTTAACGGTATCTTCGAGCGGCGGCCGGGTGGCGTCGAGATAGTGGCCGCTCTTCGGCTCGCGCACGAGACCGGCCGTATGGGTCATCAGCTTGCGCAGGCTGATGACCGAACCGTGTGGCCCGCCTTCAGCGCCGGCGAACGGATTTATCGGCTTGAACCCCGGCAGATAGGTCGAGACGTCGATATCGATATCGACCAGGCCCTTTTCAACCAACTGCATGATTGCCAGCGAGGTGAAGGTCTTGGTGATCGAGCCGATGCGGAAGCAGGTGTCCTTGCCCATGTCGAAATGGCGGTCATGGCGCTGGACATGGCCCTCGGCGAGCACGCCATCTCGATCAACGAGGGCGTAGGAGATCGACGGGATCGCCTTGTCCTCGACCTCGTATCGGATCAGATCCTCGAAAAGCTCGATGGCAGCAGCAGACAGAGAGGACATGGAAAATGCTCCTTTGATCTTAAAGGGATTGGGGGACCTTAAAGGCATTGGGTCTCAATGGGCGTGACGGGGGTCGAGCATGTCGCGCAGCGCATCGCCGACCAGGTTCCACGACAGCACGAAAAGGAAGACGGCAGCGCCGGGGAAGGCCAGCGTGTACCAGAACTGGAAGGGGTTGCCGGGCTGGCCGACGATCCAGTTGCGCGAATAGGCGATGAACTGCCCCCAGTCGGCGTAGCCTTCTTCGGTACCGACACCGAGGAAGCTGAGCGCCGAGGCCGACAGCACCATAGAGCCGGTCGCCATCGTCGCCAGAACCAGCACCGGGAACATGGCGTTGGGCAGGATATGCAGCACGATCAGCCTGAGATCGCTGGCGCCGTAACTGCGGGCGGCATGGATATAGTCCATCTCGCGGATCCTCAGGATCTCGCTTCGCACGATGCGGGCATAACTCATCCAGCCGAACGTCGTCAGCGCAATGGTGATCGGCACGATGCCCTTGCCGAGCAGCGCCGTCAGCACCATGGCAGCAATCAGGAAGGGCACGGCCATGAACACGTCGACGATGCGCATCAGCACTTCCTCGACGACCGCGCCGTAATAGGCGGCGACTGCACCGACGACCGTGCCGATCAGCACCGAGATCGCGACGACCCCGAGCCCGATCTTGAATGCCGTGCGCGTGCCCCAAACTACACCGTAGAAGATGTCGTACTGGCCCTGCGTGGTGCCGAAAACGGCCTCCGGCGACGGTGGCTGCGGCGTTGCCAGGAAGCCGGCGCGCGGCGTGTCGTAGGGGGAAAGCTGGAAGCTTTGCGGCGGCGCCAGGACCGGCGCGAAAACGGCGATCAGCACGAAGGCGGTGAGGATCACGACGCCGAACAGGGACACCGGATTTCGTGCGAGGTAACGAAGAAACTTCATTGCGTCTTCACCCTCGGATCGAGCAACGGATAGATGAGGTCGACGATCAGGTTCATCAGCACCAGGACAACCGCAAAATAGAGGCCGAAGCCGAGAACGGCAGGAAAATCGAGATTGGCGGCGGTCTTGGCGGCGAACTGGCCGAGTCCGGCATAATCGAAGATGGTCTCGGTGATGACGACGCCACCCATCATTACGGCCAGTTCCATGCCGGCGATGGTCGCAAGCGGCAGAAGTGCGTTGCGCCTGGCGTGATGCAATTCGACGACGCGGCGCGGCAGACCCTTGGCACGGGCGGTGCGCACATAATCCTGTCGCAGCGTTTCCAGCATCGAGGTGCGCATCACCCGCGTCATGCTGGCGACGTTGACATAGGTCAGCGTGATGACGGGTGCTGCGAGGTGGCGAAGCGCATCGGCGAAGATCGCCAGATTGCCGTTCAGCAATGCGTCGACGGTGTTGGCGCCGGTGTAGCGGACGAAGTCGCTGGAGCTGACCACGGTCTGGGCCCATTGGCTGAGCCGGCCGGGTGGGAACCAGTCAAGCGCCGAATAGAAGATCAACAGCATCAACAGGCCGAAGACGTAAACCGGGAAAGACCAGCCGAGAATCGTGAAGATGCGGATGACGTGGTCCGGCCAGCGGTTGAGATAGATGCCGGCGCGCGAACCGAGGAAGACGGCGAGCAGCAGGCAGGGAACGAAGGCGAGCACCACCAGTTCCAGTGTTGCCGGAAACAGCGACATCAGCGCCGTCGACACCGGCTGACGGGCGGTTTCCGACCAGCCGAGATTGCCGCTGAGCACACCGCCGATCCAGCGGCCATACTGGATGTAGGTGGGATCATTGAGCCCATACTGCTCGATCATCCTGCGGATGCTCTCCTGACCACCCTTGAGATAATCGGGCGACGGCGCATAGGCCGCCAGTCTCTGGGTCGGCGAAAGCGACATCTGCAGCGCGAAGATCATCAACGACAGTGCGAAGAGGACGATCGGCAGCATCATCAGTCGTCTGAGTGCATAGTTCAGCACGGTTCATACGTTCCGATTTCAGGGAGAATGAAACAGGTGCGCGTCGGGCGGTTTACCGCCCGACGCGCACTCGCCAATCAGTCGTTGGCCTTGGTGACCGGGTAGAAGTCCCAGGCGCCGTAGAGGATCATGTTGTCGACATAGCCATCGATATTGCTGCGGGTGACGACGTAGCCGAAGTCCTCCCAGAGGAACTGGGTGGTGGCGTAATCGTACGACATTTCCTGCAGCTTGGCGTAGATCGGCTCGCGCACGGCGGGATCGACCGAGGCCCAGGCTTCGTCGAGCAGCGGCTTGAATTTCTCGGCCATCAGGTCGCGGTAACCTTGGCCGACCATGCCGCCGACGAGGCCCGTGGGCGAGAGATAGTAGCTGGCAGCGCCGAGCGGACCGCCCGGATCGGAATAGTCCGGACCCCAGCCCATTACGGTCAAGGGTGCTGCCGGCTTTTCGCGGTTGTTGAGCTTGTCCGAAACGGATGCCCATGGCAGCGCCTGGATCTGCATCTTGAACTTCGGATTGATGCGCGAAAGGCCCTGCTGCAAGGCCGAGAGCGCTGCGGTCAGCTGCGGGTAGCCTTCGGTCACATAGGCCGTGAAGGTAAAGCCGGTATCCCAGAGCTTGCCGCCGAACGCCTTCTTAAAGTGTTCCTCGGCCTTGGCGGGATCGTAGCTGTAAACAGGCGAGTCCGGGCGATAGCCCATGATGCCGCGCACTGTCGGCCCGCGCGACTGCACCGTCTTGCCGAGCAGCACCTGGTTCAGCAGCGCATCGTAGTTCTGGGCGTAGTTGAAGCCCTTGCGCACGTCGATGTCTGCGAAGAAGTCCGGCGGGATGCCGGCACCGTCCAGTTTGCCACTGCCGATAGCCGGGTTGTCGTTGTCATCGAGTGGCCAGGCGAAGAAGATGCCGCGCGAGAACACTTTCTGCAGGCCGTCGATGACTTTGACGCCCTCGGTCTTGCTGAGCTCGTCGATGAACTCGACGGGGGCCGTGACGAAATCGGCGTCGCCGGACAGCAGTTGCAGACGCCGCGTCGTCCATTCCGGCACCGTGCGCATGACCACGCGCTCGAGCTTGGCCGGCCCCATGAAATAATTGTCGAAGCGCTTCAGGGTGATGCGCCGGTCGGTGCGATCCCATTCCTCGAGCATGAAGGGGCCGGTGCCGTTTTCTTCGGCGAACAGCGGATTGGCGCCGAGTTCCGGACGGTAATGAGCCTTCCAGGTGTCGCCAGAGCCATCCCAGCCGCCGACGGAAGCGACCCATTCCTTGTCGAGAACCGAGGTGCCGAAAGGCAGCGCGATCACGCCAAGCGTTGCCGGAAACGACTTTGGCAGCTTGAGCGTGACGTTGTCGCCATCGACGACGATCTGCGACGCGAGTTGATCATAGACCTTGCGTAAAACCTCGGGGCTGGCGTCGTTGATGGATTTGACCTCACCTTCGGTCTCTACCCACTTGGCGATGTCGGTGTATTTGCCAGCGGTGATCACCTCGGTGATCGCGTTCGACATCCACGACTGCCCCTGAAGGATGGCGCGCAGCAGCGAATAGCGCACGTCCTCTGGCGTAATCTGGCCGTAACCCGGCTCGATCGTCGCCTTTTGCGCGTCCGTCAGCTTGTCGTAATATTCCCAGGTGACTTTGCCGTCGGCGCCCTTGATCCCGACCTTGTGGGTGAAAACGCCCTTGCGGATCGGAAAGGTGTAGCTGACGGAGCCGTCAGTGCCTTGCTTGATGAGGCCGTTCTCCAGCGACGGCACCTCCGTCGAGAGCGACGGCACGAACTCGGAAATCTTCGAGCCGTTGAAGTTCAACAGGCGGCTGTAGATATTGAGCGAGCCGTAGGAGCTCGGCGTGTTGGCAATATAGGCTGGGTCGAACGACTGTATGTCGTCGGTCCACATGAAGACGAAAGTGCCGGGGTTTTTGGTCTCGGCCATAGCGGGCGCAGCCGCGATGCCGAGCCCCAGGCAGAGGGCCAGGGCTAAGGTGCGTTTCATCGTTGTTCCCATTTGGTGGAGGCGGAAGTTTTTCTTCTCGTTATGGGGGAGGCTAGAAGAGCCCTTGCACGTCTGTCCAATGTGTAATTAGGATAGACTATGCAAAACACGCATGAGGGCCAGCATGGAACTGCAATGGCTTGAAGATTTTCTGGAAATTGCCGCGACCAGGAATTTCTCGACGGCGGCGACTGCACGCAATATTTCGCAACCCGCCTTTAGTCGCCGCATCAAATCGCTTGAGAACTGGATCGGCGCGGACCTGATCAACCGCAGCACCTATCCCGTGCAATTGACGCGGGCCGGCACGATGTTCCTGCCGGGCTGCCAACGCCTCGTGCGCGAGGCCTACCGGCTACGCACCGATTGCCGCAATGTCGCCGGCGAGAGCTCGGCCATGCTGACGTTTACTTCGCTGCATACGCTGGCGATGTACTTCTTCCCGAAATGGATCGGCTCGCCGCTGATCTCGCGTTTGCCCCTTCGCACCAGCATGCATGCTGCCGACTTCCTTGAAAGCATCGATCACCTTTGCTCGGGCCAGTGCGATTTTGCCATCACCTATGTGCATCCCGATGGCCCGCCGGTATTGGAAGGCGGCCCGTTCGAATCCCTGCAGATCGGCAAGGACCGCCTCATCCTGGTTTCGGGAACCGACGAAAACGGCCGCCCGCTGTTCGACATCGACGTGTCCGAAACCACGGAAATCCCCTACCTCGCCTATTCCTGGAGCGACGGCTACATCGGCAAGCTGGCGACCTTGATCCAGTCGCGCTGGCGTCGCCCGCTCAATCTCAGCACTGTCTACCAGTCTGGCCTCGCCGACGGTCTGAAGCACATGGCCGTCGCCGGCCGCGGTGTCGCCTGGCTGCCGCAGATCTGCGTGGCGGAAGCGATGCGGCAGGGCCGCCTTGCCCAGATCGGCGGCCCACAGATGTCACTCGAAATGGAAATCCGGATCTTCAGACGCGCCGGTCCCGGCAGTCCTGACAGCGATGGGTTGTGGCAGCATCTCAAGCAGTGCGCGGCGCTGCCGCAGTACAAAAGTGGTTTCGATGTCGATATCGACGCCGCCTAGAGCGTCGTGGTGCCCGAATGCAGCGGATCGCCGCCTATGCGAAGACAGGCGGCTCAATGCACGAAACGCATAGTTTCGCCTGCCACATTCGTGACACATTGATTTCACTCGGTTTTGTGGCCTAGGCGGAAGGTCGTGGTGCAGCGCACAGGCCGTGGCGGTCCGCCTCACCGGGACGACCTGCCATTCAACCATATTGACAGGATGCAACCTCGTTGCGAGACCTGAGGACGCAACGTCCCCTCGCAATCGGGTCCATGTGCTGATGTCCCTGTCCAAATCCGCAACACCTGAACTGCCCGAGGATGTCATCCTTTCTGTGGAAGACCTTGAAGTCTGTTTCGCCGCCCACACTCGCGCCGAGCTGCGCGCGGTACGCGGTGTCTCCTTTCGCATAGCGCGCGGCGAGACCGTCGCGCTGGTCGGCGAATCCGGGTCCGGAAAATCGGTCACGGCGATGACGATCATGCGGCTGACCGAATATGACGGTGCGACCATCACCGGCGGGCGGGTGCTGATGCGCTTGAAGGACGGCACGGTCGCCGATCTCGCGACGCTGTCGGAAAAGCGCGTCGAAGCTCTTCGCGGCGCGGACATCTCGATCGTGTTCCAGGATCCGATGTCGAGCCTAAACCCGGTCTTTACCGTCGGCGACCAGATCGCCGAGGCGGTGATCTATCACCAGGGCAAGACGCCGGAAGAAGCGCGCCAGGTCGCGCTCAACACCCTCAAGCTCGTCCGCGTGCCCGATGCGGACCGCCGGCTCGACCAATATCCGCACCAGCTTTCCGGCGGCATGCGCCAGCGCGTCATGATCGCGATTGCCCTTGCCTGCCGCCCATCGCTGATGATCCTCGACGAGCCGACGACCGCGCTCGACGTGACCATTCAGGCGCAGATCCTCGATCTCGTTCGTGCCCTGCAGCGCGAAATCGGTATGTCAGTGCTGTTCATCACCCACGACATGGGCGTCGTCGCCGAAGTCGCCGACCGCGTCTGCGTCATGCTCAAGGGCGAAATCGTCGAAACCGGCTCAGTTTACGACATTTTCGCCAAACCGAAGCATGCTTATACACGCGCCCTGATTTCCGCCGTGCCACGCCTCGGCAGCATGGCCGACAAGGATGCGCCGGAAAAATTCCCGCTGCTGGTGTTTGAACCGGAGCAGCAACTCGCGGAGGCGACAGAATGAACGCGTCTGCGCAAATGACGGACGCCCGGCGCCCTCTCGTCTCGGTGCGCAACCTGGTCACGCGCTTCGACCTGAAGGCGGGGCTGTTCGGCCACGTCTCCGGCCGGGTGCATGCGGTGGAGAACGTCACCTTCGATATCTTTCCGGGCGAAACCCTGGCGCTGGTCGGTGAATCCGGTTGCGGCAAGTCGACGGTTGCCCGCTCGATCATGCAGCTCGATCGACCACGGTCGGGCTCTATCCGCTTCGATGGAACCGAGCTGATCGGCGCGCCGCGCCCCGTCCTCGCGAGATTTCGCCGCGATGCCCAGATGGTCTTCCAGGATCCTTTCTCCTCGCTCAACCCGCGCATGACGATCGAGGAGTCGCTGATGGATCCGATGCGGGTTCACAAGCTGGGCTCGACGGAGGTCATGCGCGCCCGTGCCGCCGAGCTTCTGGCTAAGGTCGAGCTTTCGCCCGAGCACCTCGAGCGCTATCCGCATGCGTTTTCCGGCGGCCAGCGCCAGCGCATCTGTATCGCCCGCGCGCTCGCGCTCAACCCGCGTCTCATCGTCGCCGACGAGGCGGTTGCCTCGCTCGACGTGACGATCCAGGCGCAGGTCATCAATCTCTTGATGGACCTGCAGCGCGAAATGCAGATCGCGCTCCTCTTCATCAGCCACGATATGGCCGTGGTCGAACGCATCGCCCACCGCGTCGCCGTCATGTATCTCGGCGAGATCGTCGAGATCGGCGATCGCCGCTCGGTATTCGGCAACCCGCAGCACCCCTATACCCGCAAGCTGCTATCGACCGTTCCGATCGCTGACCCGACACGCCGCCCGGAAGGACGCCAGCCGATGTCCGACGAAATCCCGAGTGCGGTGCGTGGGCCGGACTTCGTGCCGCACGAACTGCCGATGCGGCAGATCTCATCGAGCCATTACGTGCGGCAGGTCGTAACCGGCTGACAACGGCCGCAATTTCCCGTCCAGATCAGAGTAACCCAACATGAGCACTTCCGAAGTGACGCAATCGGCTGCGAGCGCGGCCGGCATGGCGTCGGCAGACATCGACAACGGCGCAAACGAGGTGAAGGCCGAGGGCTTCCTGCGTCCAACGGCTGCCGAGCAACCGACGCCCTATATCGAAGTCGACGAGAGACGGCTTACGCGCAACATCAAGGGCATGCAGCAGCGCGCCGACGCGGCCGGCGTCACGATGTTTCCGCATGTGAAGACGCACAAGAGCCTCTACATCGCACGACAGCAGCTCGAGGCAGGCGCGCGCGGCATCACCGCATCCAAGCCCAGCGAGGCACTGATCTTCGCCGAAGCCGGGATCCCGTCGATCATCCTCGCCTATCCCATCGTCCGCGCCGCGTCACTCGATCGCCTGCTGCCTGTGGTAAAGGCACGGGGCGTCGAGCTGCGTACGATTGCGGCGAGCGAAACGGGTGTCGATGCGCTGTCGGAAGCCGCCAACCGACACGGCGTCGAGATCGGCGTGTTCCTCAAGGTCGACGTTGGCCTCGGTCGCGTCGGCCTCAAACCCAATGGTCCTGCAGCGCTCGATTTGTGCGCAAGGATCGCCGCCACCGACGGCCTGCGTTTTGCCGGCCTGCTTTCGCACGCAGGACATGCCTACGCGGCTTCCCAACCGCACGCCTTAGCCAAAATCGCCCGCGATGAGGCGACAGACCTCGTCAGTCTCGCCGACCGGCTTCGCGAGCGCGGAATCGCGGTCGACTGCATTTCCGTCGGCGCGACGCCGACTTGCCAGGGCGCGCCGCTGCCCCAGGAGGTCGACTGTATCCGGCCCGGCAATTACGTCTTTCTGGACGGCACCGCGCTCCGGCTTGGTATCTGCTCTGCCGACGAC
Source organism: Ensifer sp. ENS10 (assembly GCF_014852025.1). Lineage (NCBI taxonomy): Bacteria > Pseudomonadati > Pseudomonadota > Alphaproteobacteria > Hyphomicrobiales > Rhizobiaceae > Ensifer > Ensifer sp. ENS10. Next base: position 49,900 of record NZ_JACVAS010000009.1, on the reverse strand, counting down.
CTCGCGCTTTGCGTGGTCGCCCGCGTCGTTGCCTCCAACGACACTCACTTCGTCATTGACGCCGGCTCGAAGTCCATGAGCTCCGATCGCGGCGCGCATGGCATGGGTGGTGCAGGCTTCGGCACTGTCGTCAGCGCCGAAGGCGACGGCGAAACCGGTATGTGGACACTCGAACGACTGTCCGAAGAGCATGGTTTCGTTCCCTTCTCGGGACGTCCCCTGCCGCTCGGCAGTCGCGTGCGTGTGTTCCCCAACCACTCCTGCGCCTCGATCGCGAACTTTGACAGTTTCATCCTACGTCGCGTCGATGGTACCGCGCTCAGCCTCCCCGTGGATGCCCGCAGCGGCCAGACCTGACGAGCGTCACCGGCTTTACCAATCTCAACTCTCTCTCCCTCGCACTCCGGCCCCGGCTGCACATCGCCGGGAACCGTCCTCGTCTTGCAGCGTTTCTCGTTCCACCCGTGCTTTCGGACGCTGGACCGCACGAGAGAACCTGGATCGTACAGATCACAGGTTAGAGCAGAGGGTAAAAGACGATATGGGTTTGGTGCAACTCGGCCGGGCTCGCCTTGCGCTGGTGCTTCCACGGCATCGCGAACTCCTGCGCATGACAAAGAACCAACAGCTCTACGACCTTTACGAGGCCTATGCGCGCGAGTCGATGACCCTCGACAATCTGTTGCGGGAACTTCCGCGCCGCGAGAAGCAGGTATCCGAACATCAGCAAATCTGCCTGGACCTGCAGGCCGAAGTAGTAACGCTGCTGACGCGGCTCGCAGAGCCGCTCAAGCCGGGAGCGTTGTAGCATTCGGCCGCGACAGCCCCGGAGGCACCGTGCCCGACGCTTAACGCTTTTAAGCGACCCGGAAATAGTCTGTCCCAACTTCCAGCGCCTCAGCTCGGAATTCGCCCCGAAGGCCACCTGATCTGATCAAAACGAGTTCCTATATTACAGTTCCGTCGCCGGCGGTTCATTCCCCGTGAGTGGAGATGAGACCAAGGCGTATTTATCAACCGGAGGAATTCTGGATGACCAAGAGAGCTGTTCTGGCCGGTGGCTGTTTCTGGGGGATGCAAGACCTGATCCGCAGGCTTCCCGGCGTCACCGATACGCGCGTGGGTTACACCGGTGGCGACGTGCCCAATGCAACCTACCGCAATCACGGCACCCATGCCGAGGGCATCGAAATCCTCTTCGATCCGGAGAGGATCAGCTACAGGCGAATTCTGGAGGTCTTCTTCCAGATCCATGACCCGACCACGAAGAACCGCCAGGGCAATGACATTGGCATGTCCTATCGGTCGGCAATCTATTACGTCGATGACGAGCAGAAGCGAATTGCCGAAGATACCATCGCGGACGTGGAAGCATCAGGCCTGTGGCCAGGCAAGGTCGTGACCGAAGTGGAGCCCGTGGGAGATTTCTGGGAGGCCGAGCCGGAACACCAGGACTACTTGGAGCGCTATCCCAACGGCTACACCTGCCATTTCCCGCGCGCGAACTGGGTTCTGCCCCAGCGGTCGGCGGCGGAATGATCGCTCTACGTGGGGATGCTGGAAAGAACTTGGGCCCAACCGCGTAGGATGGGCTCTTGGCCGGGAACAGTCTCGCGCGTTGAGCTTACAGGTAGCGTTTCGCTCAAGGCGGAGAACCTTGATTCCTATTCGGGAAATTGCCGACAACGAGGGCAGTCGATAGGACAGCGGCGATGGTCGGCTTCAACCGCCTAGACGGGAAAGACCTTCGCACGGCGCAGCGTCACAAAACCATTTTCGCCGGATTTCACGGTCCGCTCCGCCTCCAGGTCGAGTTCCAGATGCACGCCGCTGCGGGTGGTCGCAATCACGCGGCGACCGCTAGGCCTGTCCATGACCCGGCTGATCGTGGCTGCGATGCCGCCCCCCTGCGGCACCCAGTCGAGATCACCCGGACGGGCGTAGAGTTCAGCCTTGCCATCTGCCAACCCCGCCGCCTCGATCACCGCGCCGTCGGCATAGGCCCTGCCGTCGCGCACTTCGGCAGAGAGCATGTTGGCATCGCCCAGGAACTTCATGACAAATGCCGACTTGGGGTCGCGGCAGACGGCTTCGGGTGTTCCCTGTTGAACGATGTGGCCATCCTTCAGGATCACGACGCGATCGGCTAGGTCGAGTGCCTCTTCCTGATCGTGGGTGACGAACAGCGTCGTGATGCCGAGCGTCGTATGGATCTCGCGCAGCCAGCGGCGTAGCTCTCGACGGACGTTCGCATCCAGGGCACCGAAAGGTTCATCGAGCAGGAGCACTTTCGGATCGACCGCCAGGGCGCGGGCAAGCGCAACGCGCTGGCGCTGCCCTCCGGAGATTTGCGCCGGAAACCGGTCGCCCAGCCCTTCGAGGCGCACCAGCCGCAAGAGTTCCGTCACCCGCGCCTGGATCACTGCCTTCTCGCGCTTGACCTTCGACACGTCCATGCCGAAGGCAATGTTCTCAGCCACGGTCATGTGCGGGAAAAGTGCATAGTGCTGGAACACGAAGCCGACGCCGCGGTCGCGCACCGGTATGTCGGTCGCATCCTGATCGCCGAAATAGATGTGGCCGCCATCGGCGAATTCGAGGCCCGCGACCATCCGCAGGATCGTCGTCTTGCCGGAACCGGACGGACCGAGCAACGCAACAAGCTCGCCGCTTTGAACCTCCAGGGAGACGTCCTTGACGGCGCGGAAGGTTTGGAAAGTCTTGACGACGTGGTCAAGGCGGATCTTCATGCTGTTTTCTCCGCAGGATTGACTGCCGGACGGACGCGGCCCGCCCCACGGCGCTCCAGCGCCACTTTGGCGATAATGGTGAAGACTGCGATGAGCGCCAGAATGGACGCCGACGCGAAGGCGCCTGCGGCCTGGTAGTCGTGGTAAAGCAACTCGATATGGAGCGGCAGCGTGTTGGTTTGACCACGGATATTGCCCGACACGACCGAAACCGCGCCGAACTCGCCCATTACGCGCGCATTGCAAAGGACGACACCATAGAGCAGCGCCCATTTGATGTTCGGCAGCGTGACCGAGAAGAAGGTACGCCAGCCGGATGCCCCGAGCGAGGTCGCCGCCTCTTCGAGGTCCCTGCCCTGGGACTGCATGAGCGGGATGAGTTCACGCGCCACGAACGGCGCCGTGACGAACATCGAGGCGAGAATGATGCCGGGGATGGCGAACAGGATCTTGATGCCATAGGCATCGAGCGTCGGCCCGAAAAGGCCCTGCAGGCCGTAGACGAAGAGGTAGGCGACGCCGGCTACAATCGGCGAGACCGAGAACGGGATCTCGATGACAACCAGCAGGAAGGCTTTGCCGCGGAAGTCGAATTTGGTGACGGCCCATGCCGCGGCAATGCCGAAGGCGGTGTTGACTGGCACCGCGACGAGGGCGGTAAGCACTGTCAACATGATCGCATGCCGGGTGTCGGGATGAAGGATCGTGTCGCGATAAACCTGCCATCCCTTGGCAAAGGCTTCGACGCCGATGATCAGCAGCGGGGCGAGAATGAGGAAGGCACCGAGGATAAGGACAATGCCGATCAATATGCGACGGAAGAATGGTCCGTCGCCGACCCGCGGCGGGGTACGTCCGGTTCTCATCGTTCCCATGGTCAGCCCCTTGCCGTGTAACGCAGCGCTCGCGCTTGCAGCCAATTGGTGAAGCCGAGCATGAGGAAAGCCGCAAGCAATAGGACGGACGCGATCGCGGCGGCGGCCTGATAATCGTACTCTTCCAGCCGAATGAAGATCAGCAGAGCGGTAATTTCGGTCGACATCGGCTGGTTGCCGGCAATGAAGATGATCGCGCCGAATTCGCCAAGGCTCCGGGCGAAGGAGAGCGACACACCTGCGAGAAGAGCCGGCGTGAGGAGCGGCAGGATGACCTTGCGGAAGATCGCCCAATCCGAGCCCCCGAGCGATTGAGCGGCCTCTTCCAGCGACGGGTCGAGATCCTCCAGGACCGGCTGCACCGTGCGCACGATGAAAGGCAGCGAAGTGAAGCACATGGCAATCATGATGCCGAGTGGGGTATAGGCGACCTTGATGCCGAAATCGCCGAGGATGGAGCCGAACACGCCGTTAGTCGTGAAGAGAGCCGTCAGCGAAATACCGGCGACCGCCGTGGGCAGTGCAAACGGCAGATCGACCATGGCGTCGACGATGCGTTTCCCCGGAAAACGATAGCGCACCAGGACCCAGGCAAGCGCCAGGCCGAAAAAGAGATTGAAGAAGGTCGCAGCAAGTGCAGCGAGCACGGTGACGCGATAGCTCGCGAGAGCCCGCGACGACGAGACAATCTGCCAGTAGTCAGCAGGGCCAAGGCTCGCCGCCTTGAACACGAGTGCTGCCAGCGGCAGGACGACGATCAAGCTCACATAGAGCAGCGTCACACCCAGCGACAGGCGTAATCCGGGCAAGACATTGCGTCTCAAGCGGTCATTTCCTTGTCATGTCATGGTGAAACCCGGCAAACGGATCGTCTGCCGGGCTGGCTGAAGGCGAGAGCCGCTTGACGATTAGCGGCTGCCGTAGAGCGTGTCCAAAACCCCGCCAGATGCGAAGTGCTCGCTCTGGATCTTGCTCCAGCCGCCAAAGACGTCGTCGACGTTGACGAGGCGGATTGCCGGGAACTTATCCTTGAATTCGCCAGCGACCTTGTCGTTGCGCACGCGGTGGCCGAACTCAGCGGCGATGCGCTGGCCTTCCTCGGTGTAGAGAAAATCGAGATAGGTTTTGGCAAGGGCTTCCGTGCCGTGTTTTTCGGCGACCTTGTCGACGACGGCAACCGGAAACTCCGCAAGCAGGCTGACGGACGGAATGACGCTCTCGACCTTGTCGGCACCATACTGCCTGACGATGCTGCGGGTCTCGGCCTCGAAGGTGATCAGAACATCACCGGTTTCGCGTTCGACAAAAGTTGTCGTGGAGGCACGACCGCCCGTATCGAATACGGGAACATTGTCGAAGATTTTGGTGATATAGGCCGCGATCTTTGCCTCGTCGCCCTCATAGGCCTCCTTGGCCCAGGCGTAAGCGGCAAGATAGGTGTAGCGGGCGTTGCCGGACGTTTTCGGATTGGGGAAGACCGCGTGAACATCGTCACGCGCGAGATCGGCCCAATCCTTGATGTTCTTGGGATTGCCGGTCCGCACCAGGAACGAGGGGAAGGAATAGAACGGTGAGGCATTGTTCGGGAAAGCCTTCGCCCAATCCTTGGCGACGAAACCGTTCTTGGCCAGGAACTCGATATCGGTGGTCTGGTTGAAGGTTACGACGTCGGCCTCAAGGCCTTCGAGGATCGAGCGCGCCTGCTTGGAGGTGCCCGCGTGCGCCTGGTCGATCGTCACGCCCGGATGCTGCTTGATGAACGCCTCGTTCTCAACAACGAAGAGCTCGCGCGAGACGTCGTAGGAAGCGTTGAGGAGTTTTGTGGGCTCCTCAGCCAGCGCGGGAGTCACGAAATGCGCGGCAAGGGCGGCGCCAAGAATGAGGAGGCGTTTCATGCAATTCTCCGGTGTTGACTTCCCCGAGAACCTACCGGTGGGCGTGCAATAGCGCGAGGGACCGAGCACTTTGGTTGCGCAACGCCTTAGAAATTCCGTCTAGTTTCCGCCACAGTTCGCGGAGTTTTTTGCCCGCAGGTCTTCAATTGGTCTGCCCGGACGCAATCACAGCGCAAAGCACCTGCCCCGTCGGCGATAACGCCAGCGGCGGGCCCGTCAGCTTTGCGCTCGAGAACGTATCTGAACCAAACCACAATTTGCAGTTGCAGAGAACGAAGACATGGTCGGACGCAGCGCGCACTTGGACGCGGGACGGGGTCTGATTAGTCCCCGTCCGTGCTTCCCTATCGCCCTGCGGTCGCCGTCAGCACGCCTTCCTGCAAACGGCCTCGTCGGCAAGAATGGCGGCGGCCTCGTTCAGCAGGACGTCCTTTGCATTCTTGCGGGCATTCTCAATGGCAATGTCGGCACTCAGGCTCCGCTCGTTTGCATTGAGGCCATCATCTCCGCCAGTGTCGTCGCCATCACCTGCTAGCGCGCGGGACTTCCGTCGTTTTTCCCGGTCGGTCTGTTCTTTGCGGCGTTCGGCTTCATTGAGGGAGATCTCCCCCTTCTCGCGCTGCGCTTTCACTTCCGCAATGTCTTTCAGCAGGCGCTGGAAGTCCGGATCGCTCTCAACCCGCACATCATGGCGGCTCTGCAGTTTCGGCAGCAACCTCATCACAGTGTCGGCGGGCGCATACTTCGCGGGCTTGATCTGCGCCCACGGCAAGGCATTGTCATAGCTGGTCTCGCCAAAGCTGGTCGGGTCGGAAAGTCCCGGCAGGCTGATATCAGGGGTCACGCCGCGCAGCTGCGTCGTGCCGCCATCGATCCGAAAAAACTGGGCGATCGTCACTTTCAGCTCACCGAATTCGGGCTTGCTGTTGCGAACCATCTCGTCAAGATTGACGACGGCTTGAACTGTGCCCTTGCCGAAACTGGGTTCGCCAATGATCACGCCTCGACCGTAATCCTGGATTGCCGCGGCAAAAATCTCCGAAGCCGACGCCGAGCCGCGATTGACCAAAACGCCCACGGCGCCTGTCCACACGGGCGCTGGAAAATCAGCGCTTCTTACGTCAACCTTGCCGTCGCTGCCGCGCTGCTGGACGACCGGACCATTGCCGATGAACAGGCCGGTCAAATCGATCGCCTCGTCCAGTGAGCCGCCGCCATTGTTGCGCACGTCGATAAGAACGCTGTCGACTTTTTCCCGCTTGAGTTCGTCGAGAAGTTTTCGCACGTCGCGGCTCGCGCTACGGTAGTCCTTGTCGCCTTTGCGCCGGGCTTCAAAATCCTCGTAGAATGCCGGCAGTGTAATCACGCCGATCTTACGCTCGGCGTCGCCCACTTTCACAGTGAGTACGGTCTTCTGCGCAGCCTGCTTTTCAAGGCTGATCTTATCGCGCACCAGGGTGACGACGCGATGCGTGGCATCCGCCCCGGCATCTGCTGGCAGGATGTCCAAGCGCACGACGGAGCCCTTCTTCCCGCGTATCAATTGCACGACTTCATCCAGGCGGGTGCCAACCACTTCTTTTATCGCACCGCCCTTGCCCTGACCAACACCGGTAATGCGGTCTCCGACCGCAAGCTTGCCGGACAGCTGCGCCGGCCCGCCGGGCACGAGTTCACGAATCGTCGTGTAGTCGTCGCGCTCCTGCAGCACCGCACCGATACCAACCAGCGAAAGCTTCATGGCGATGTTGAAATCGGCCGAAGCGCTCGCGCCGAAGTAATCCGTGTGCGGGTCGACCGACGTCGTGTAGGCGTTCATGAACGACTGGAAAACGTCATCGCTTTTGTACTTGTAGGCGCGATCGAGAGCGTTTGTATATCGCTTGGTGAGCGTTTCGCGAATGGCTGCGTCGGTCTTGCCGCCCAGCTTCAAACGCAACCAGTCGCTTTTTACGCGCTTGCGCCAAAGGTCGTTGCTCTCGGCTTCCGATTGTGGCCAGGGCGCCTTGTCGCGCAGTACGGGATAGTTTTCCTGCGTGCTGAAATCGAAGTCCTGTTTAAGCAAGTCGCGCGCGTAGTTCATGCGGTCGACAACGCGCTTCCCGTATACGTTGAAGATCTCGAACGGGATCTTCAAATCCTTCTGTTTGATGGCATCGTCGATCTCACTGCGATCAGACATGAAACTGTCGATGTCCGCCTGCAGGAAAAGCACGCGATCCGGATCGAGTGATTCGATGAACCGATCCATGATCCTGGCCGACAAGGCGTCGTCGAGTTGAACCGGCTTGTAGCTGAAACGCGTGAGAAATTTTGCACTCAACTGCGCAGCTTGTGCCTGTTGCTTCAGCGGCTCCAGAACAGGCGGTGGGGCGACCTCAGCATAGGCGGACTGTACGAATGCAAGAAATGCACCAAGGAAGACGTATGATATGCGCATTCAGCGTTGATCCAATTCTTAATGCCGAGTGTCTATGCCAATCTAGGTGAAGCAATTATGGTTTTTTGGCAACCGGGTGGCTCATGCTCGGCAGTTCTTGCGACCGAAAGACCGTTCAATCGACGGCGAGGTCGACCCCGCCGCCGTCAGAATGCCCTCCACGTCATCAGAAAAACCTCATATGATGAGCGTCCGCTCAAAAGCTTTCCGGAGGATCCAGATGATCCGGCTCGAACCACCGCTACGAGTTGCAAGCGAGGCAGATGCGAAGGCGTTGGCCGATCTCGTCAACTTTGCGGGCGAGGGTTTGCCCCTGTACATCTGGGAGGGGCTTGCAAAGGACGGGCAGGATCCATGGGACGTGGGTCGCGCCCGACAAATGCAAAGGGTGCGCGAAGGCCAGGTTGTAGTCGTGGACTTCGGAGATGGCGCCGTAGCAAGCCTGACTGGTTACCCGATTGGATCGGAGCCCGAGCCAATTGCCGATGATTTCCCTGCCCTGTTCCGGCCGCTGCAAGAACTGGAAAACAAGGCACTCGACAGCTGGTATGTCAATGTACTGGCCTGCTATCCCGAGTACCGCGGGCAAGGGCTTGGCTCACGCCTGCTCGGTCTGGCAGAAGAGATAGCGCGGGATCAGGCGCTCCGTCGGATGAGCGTCATCGTTGCCGACAACAATGTCGGTGCCAGACGCCTGTACGAGCGCAGCGGCTACGCGCAAGTGGCAACGCTCGCCTGTGTCAGGGAAGGCTGGAAGGGCGATACGGAAAACTGGGTGCTTCTGATGAAACCGCTTCGTGCATCGGATGGCTGATGAGCCCGCAATCTCTCGAGCCCTCAATCGTGCGCACTCGCCCGATCATGATCGTGGCCGCCACGCGTCCTCACCGCCGAATGCCTGTGCTGCTGTCGGCTCAGCCAATCTTCTTCGTCTAACGTGCAATCGGTTCGAATGTCTGTATGTCTGTCTGCCATGGGGACGGTCCGTGGCGCACGACAACCGACGACGAATCACCCCCAAAACGGTGGACAATCCCGGGATGCGTTCGGGGGTTATCGAGCAGCGGCCGCTCCTGCCCTCGGGCTTGGAACATTCGGCGTTGAGGTCATGAGACAGGAAAGCACCCACCCAAAACGCCAGAATTGCTGCGCTAAGGCGCTCGCTTTCCTTGCGCGACTTCACGTTTTGAAATGAACCGTCACTTAAAATGACTTCCTATTCCGGGCAAGTGTGGTCATGTGACGCTCAAAGTTCGTCTGAGTCACCCCTCGACGACCAACGGACCAAAGAGCTGACAGTATGGAAAACCCGATCGCATTGAACCGTCTTGCCGAAAACAGCGTCTTTCGCAAAGGAGATGTTTTCGTCCTCTTCGGCGAGTTGTTCGGTCGCGGATACGCGACTGGCTTGCTCGACGAAGCCCGGCGGGCTGGTATGGAAATCGTGGGGATCACGGTCGGAAGGCGCGATGAGAACAACGCGCTGCGGCCTCTGGACGCCGAGGAACTCTGCGCCGCCGAAGAGCGGCTGGGCGGTAAGATCATCAACATCCCTCTGATGGCGGGCTTCGATCTCGACGCTCCGGCCGGTGGCCCAACCCCGACCGATCTTCTCGCGGACATGACGCTAGAGAGCTGGCAAGACGACAAGCTCGACTGGGACTACATTAAGCAGTGCCGGGACATCGCCACCGCGCGGTTCACGAATGCGCTCAAGCAGGTTATGGCCGTTCTCGACGGAATGATCGCCGGCGGCCGCAACGTCTTTTTCGCCCATACAATGGCCGGAGGCATCCCGAAGGCGAAGGTCTTCCTGGTCATTGCCAACCGAATCTACAAGGGCCGTGGTGCCCGCCACATGTCGTCGCAAGCCCTGCTCGACAGCGATATGGGCAAGCTCATCCTGCAGAATTTCGACGAAGTCTCCGCAATCACCTTCCGACATCTCATCGACTTCAGCACGGCGATCCGCGAGCGCATCGAGGCATCGGGCGGTCAAGTCCGCTATACGGCCTATGGCTACCATGGAACGGCCGTCCTGATCGACGGCAGCTACCGTTGGCAGACCTACACTAACTACACGCAAGGCTACGCCAAGATGCGGCTCGAAGGCATCGCGCAGGATGCCTGGACCGCGGGTGTCAAGGCGACCGTCTATAACTGCCCCGAAATCCGGACCAATTCGTCCGACGTCTTCACTGGCATCGAGCTCCCACTGATACCGCTACTGCTTGCGTTGAAGAAAGAGAACGGCGGCCATTGGGCGGAGCACCAGTGGCAGGCCTGCCAGCAGCTTCTGGCAGACGGCTTCACGATGAAGGATGTGTTCCAGAAAATTACCGACATGCAGGCCAATGAAGTCATGCGTCCATTTTACGACTTCTCGGCGTGGCCCATGGCGAACAGTCAAGCACAGTCCGATCTGACGATCGGCACGTCCAACGAGATCACACAGATGCATCGCGACGGCAAGGTCATGATCAGCGACCACCTGAGTGCTCTTGTGGTCGAGGCGACGGGCCAGCTTATCTTCGGCGCGTCGTCGGAACCGTCCGGTCCCGTCCAATGGCTCAACCACGACATCGTCGCGCGCCGGCTCAACGCTTCCCACATGCAATGGGAATCGCCCTCGGTCGCGGAAGGGGCGCAAGACTCTCAGCTCGAAGTGGCCTGAAAGCGGCCCGCCCGCAGGCGCGGTCGACAACGCGTACTACGCGACCACCAACGCCACATTCCCCGTCGCGGCCTCTCCGATTACGGCCGCGTCGAACCCATGCTTGCTGAAGACGTCAAGCACTTCAGGCGCGGACGATCGCGAACAGGCGACGAGCAGACCGCCGCTTGTCTGCAGGTCGGATAACAGCGCATAAATCCCCATCGCCGCGACCTGTTCGAGCGCTGAGGAGAGGAATCGTTTTCGGTGGGACGGCCGGACTTCAAGTTCTATCGCCAGCAATTGTGGGCGTCCCAAGAAATGCCAAATTGCGAGGCGTAGCGCTCGATTTTGTACTCGTGCGTATCTCGCCGTTCTTCATGGTGCTACCGAGTAGGGTAACAAATCGGTAGCAATCCCTTGAGCGAAGTTGCGACGGCGGGAGCGTATCAGCGCTTTCAAACCTCCACGACCGCGCGCAATTCAACCTTAAGCCTGGGGGAAGACCGTTACCAAACGAGCAGAACGTTTGGGGGCTTTAATGCCGCGGGCGCAAACGTGCCGTGTGTCGATATCTGTCCAATTGCAAAGGTAATTACCCCTAGAAGGGCCTAAGCCTCGGCGCAGCCGAGGAACGCCGGAATTCGTCAACATCGGCTCGCTCCGTATGAGCGAGCAGGCGATTTCGAGCTACTTTTGCATACAGCGAATGGGGGCCGGATACTGTCCGACCAGTTCATCGACAGTCAACAGGGTGACACCCTCCACAATCGATTGAGCGACCAAAATCCGATCAAAGGGGTCCTTATGGATCGCTGGCAGTCCATCCACCGCTACTGCGTGTTCGCTGGTGATTGGGAGCTCTTGGTAGCCGTTATCGATGAGACCGCGGCGAAGTAGGCGAGGGTCCACGGTAAAATCGGCGCGGCCCAGCCCGCGCTTAATGGCCACCTCCCAAAGACTCGCCGCGCTAAATAGCAAAACATTGTCGATATTCTCGATTTCAGCCAGAGCAGCGGGCGGCAGTTTTCCAGGCTCTCCCGCAGCCCAAAGCAGAAGATGCGTATCCAGCAGGAGTTTCATCATTCGCCGCCAAACAGTTTCTCGATATCTTCGCCACCCATCCGATCAAAGTCTTCCGGTACGGAAAACTGCCCCGCCATGAATCCGACGCGACGAGTTTCGTCGGCGGCAGGTGCCTCGACCGCAACGACCTTCACCAACGGCTTACCCGCTTTGGCGATGATAAAGGACTCGCCTTTCGCCGCTTTCTCAATGAGCCGGGACAAATGAGTTTTCGCCTCGTGAATATTTACAGTGTGCATGGCCAATCTCGAACTTAGTCTTACGAACTTAGTTCGAATCCTGCCTGATAGCAAGCTGGTCGCGCCGAAGAATTCACTTTGACGCCAAGCTGATCCGAAAACGCAGGCAACTAGAGGGATCCCAGAGCGCGCCCCGCCCCAGCACTGCCGCGCTCTGGGGCCCGTTGCAAGCTTCCCAGCTAAGCTGCGCCGTATTGGACCTTTCGGGTTGAAGTTGGAAAAACCTCGGACTTAGGTCGGGTGCGCTCGGGCAAAGGTCCTATCCGCATTGCCGAATCTGATTTCGCCCGCCATTGCTGCCCAAGCACTAACGGTATCGGAAGCCCCCGCCGTTGGCGCCAGAGATCCCAGAGCGCGACCCCAGCCCCAAGCGACCCAGCGCTCTGGGGTCCACCTCAGGGCTAGGTTCCGCAACGGTCGAGCCGCGACGGTTCATCTGTGGTTCAGGCCAAGCTGAGAACTAGAGAGGATGCGTCAAATGAAAAAGCTATTCCCCACCCTCGGAGCCGTGGTCCTAGCGGCATCTTTCGTGCTACCGCTAAACGCCGCGCCGATCTTCGTGCCAAAATCCGAACATGTGCGGGCTGGCGATGTCGAGCAGGTAAGGCACCGGAAACATCGTCATGAGCACGCGGATCGCCACTGGAAACGGCCGTACGCCCACCGTCCCTGCGATTACTACGGCCGGTGCTACCCCCGCTATTCCCGGTATTACGGCTATCGAGATTATTACCGCTACGAACGGCGACAAGGCGTGACCGTCTATTTTAACTACTAGCCGCAACGCTCGCATGCTTAACACCGCCCCGGGGAAACCGGGACGGACGTTCGATTGAGGCGTGATACGTGGAGATTGCCGAGGCCCCGCCGGGGACCGCGAACCTCTTCAATCGTTCGAAAGGGTTGTAGACGTCAGGCCGGAGGCACGGCATTGTCGCAGCGTCACGGCGGCAACTTCTTTGGTTGTTTTGCGGCCGGATCGGCGCATACTGTCTCTATCGCTGGGCAATATTTAGGGCCCCGACGACTGGAAGACTTCACGCTTTCGCCCCAGGTTACAGGAGGTCGCGTGATGTCTCCCACGACCCACTCAAAGGTACTTCTCCCTCACGAGATCAACCAGATCGAACAGATCTTCGTGGACGTCCTGCGCGGGCTCGGCCTGTCGCGGAATTTCGAGGCCGCAGAGGCAATCGGAAGGCGTATTATCAGCTGTTACCAAGGCGGCACTCGGGAGAGCGGCGCTCTGAAACACATGATCGGCTACTATAAATCGGCGGCGGTGGAAGAGAACGCGGACTCGCTTACGCGCGGCACCCGGGAGGTTTCGATCCAGGAGATTACCGGCCAGCCACTCAGCCCCGACGAGCTTGATATGCTCCAACGGACATTCGATCGGGCGTGCATCTGGTGTCGGATCCCGCGCTCTGGAAAACGCGCCGAAAGCCTGGCCCGGCATATTGCCAATCAATTCCGCAATGGGGTGAGCGACGAGGCTGCGCTGTTCGACAACGCGATGTGGCGGGAGCAAACGTCCCGCAGCTCTTTCTATCAGTCGGATGCATAGGGAACATTCCGGATCGGTGGCCGTTGTTTGCATTGCCGATGACCCCAGGGATCAAAGGCTGGGGTTCCATCGACAGTTTTAAGAATGCGGCCCCTTAATGTAGCACGGTTGGTATAGTACGCGCGCTCTGAGACCCCGTCGGAAGCGACGGGGTCATTTCTTTGAGGCAAGCACTTCGGCTTAGGTCTGATACTCCCCCGCAAGGTCCTGATCCGGTAGTCAACCGGCATGCGATGACCGTCGATGACGTCGAATGAAGTCCCGGATTTCGTGAATGAGTTGATCGCGGCTGGGTGCGAGATCACGGCCATTGGGCACAAGATTTACGTGATAGGCGAGGCGAAGGATTCCGCAACCGAAGAGGTTCGTCGGACAACAGAAAAATACGGGGACCGTGATCCGCTGAGGTTGGAGATTATCGCCATAGCCATCACGATTGTGCTCATCACAGCCGCTGTGCTGATCTGGTTGATTCTGTCGCTCACGTATGCGCGACAGGGCTCCTACAAAAACCCTGAATTTCTACTGAAAGTTTAAGATCTAATATACGCCGAACGACGTGAGAACGCGCCGTGTACGAAAGAAGATTTCTAACCCGTTAGGATTAGTGCGAATTTGACACCTGTCAGATCCTGAAGTCGTCGCCTGTCGGTTGAGAAACCAGGCAAAGCAGCCTCTAATACGCACTAGAACGATCTGTGAACAACTTTTGTGCCAAAGCACAACACCTCAACCCAATAAATTTTTGGGCTTATTCCGTTCAGGAATGATTGAACTCATACCGGCCGCTCCATGACTCGGTGAGACGACAGGCCTTGCCTACAGTCGTAATTTGTGGCGCCATCAAAATCCCTGCCGGCAACAATTCGGGGAATTCCAATGAAAGGCCCACAACCGATTATCCTGGATCAGGTCCTATCCGATTTGATCAGGGGCCAGATTGAGCAACGCCACACAAACGAACTTCGGGCCATTCTCTCCACCGGCAATGAGATTACGATGCACGGACCCTTTACCATTGGGCGCGACTTCATCATCTACAAAACCGCGAAGGATAACAGCGGCAAGTGGGCAATGACCCCCTTTGCTCATATCGTGCAATTGGTAATTACGTAGACCTCGGCGCTTAGCTTCGGCCTTACCTAATTGCGACCACACGGCGAGAAAGTGTGGTATACCGGACACAACCGGCCCCCTCCCTAGCCGCACGGACCGCGAGGCCTTAAAGGGCGCTTGCGCGTCTTATTGCCAGAAATGGCGAACTGACAATGGCGACGAATGCGATTTTCGCGCTACTCATCGCGTCCATGGGCGTTCTTATGGTTTGGGCCTTCAGACCCGCGCCGACTATCTTCACTGGTTATGAAACACCACCTAGCGCGGCCAAATCCGACCGCATAGACAGCGTACCCCGTTGATGCAATCGAACGGCGACCACCCTGCGCAGACGGCGGCCCTTGGGTGGGCACTTTGTCAATAAAAAAGGCCGGGCAAACCCGACCTTCTACATATCGCCTCAATAGCCAGTGCCAGTACATCCGTGGTCAATGGCCAGAAGCGATATTTGTTAAGCAGCAGAAAGGTTGTCCGCTGCGCTCTTGCCGGATCTACCATCCTGCACGATTTCGAAACTGACCTTCTGACCTTCGACAAGTGACCTCATCCCAGCCCGTTCAACTGCGGATGCGTGAACGAAGACGTCCGTTCCGCCGTTGTCAGGGGCGATAAAGCCAAAGCCTTTGGTGCTGTTGAAGAACTTTACGGTTCCAATGTTCATAACAATTTCCTTTCAATCGCAATTGAATTTCCTGGCCGACATGGCGTCAGCCAAGCGTTAGATCGATTTTGAGAGAAAGGTCGGCTTGAACGCCAAAGCGAGGAAACAAAGCTCAACAAGCAAGATCGATGCGCAACTCCTACAGGCACAATGTGTCGTCAACAAGTCGGCATCCGCGGTAGGATCGATCTAGCTTCTGGTCTGGAGAGGAAGCCGAGGCTGTCCCCGCCTGCTCCCATAGCCGAGCATAGTGCGACCCGGCGTGGTAGAGGTGTGGCGTAAGACGAGGAGAGATAGCGGCTCTCCGCTGGAAGCAATCGATTTCGCGGGGGCCAGAGCATCAATTGTAGAGAGTGCGGAGCAAAGAGCTGAAGGTGTTCATTAAAGGAGCCCAAGTCGGGCCGTGGGCGGGTGTTGACCTCTCACCGTCGGTGGTTACCGCACTCATCAAGCAAAGCAGGCAGAGGGGCTGCTGGCGTTAGGGGTTAGAAGCGACGACGACACCTTCATCGTGAGCGACTTTGAGGGGCAGCCGCTCAAGCCGCGAAAGCTGACCGATGGCTGGCTGAGCTTCCTCGCCTCCCGCACGAAAGATTCCACGATCTGCGCCACACACATGCGACCCAGTTGCTTGCGGCAGGCGTCCGTCCCAAGATTGCTAGCGAGAGACCCGGACACTCGACAATCGGTATTACGCTCGATCTTTATTCGCATGTGATGCCGGGTATGCAGGCAAATGCCGCCGCGCAGATTGACGAGATGATCCGGCGTGCGGTAGGGGACTCTAGCGAAAGCAAGGGTAGAAAATCGGTAGCGAACACCGGCTATGAACTCACTCGCCTCTGGCGAAAGAGTAATGAAATCAAGCCCCAGAAGGGAATCGTCTCCGGTGGGACGGCCGGACTTCAAATCCGGTTGGGGCAGCGAGCCTGTCCCGGGTGGGTTCGCCCCCCACTCCCCTCCGCCAAGGCGATCAGCGCGTTGAACGCGAAAATCTCGCCCAATTTGAGGATTAATCGGGGTCGGGCCGACTGTCGCCTGCGCGGGATCATGACGGAGCGCAATGACATCAAAACAATTTACCATGGAAGAAACTATACAATTGTATAGCAATGATCTTGCGACGCGGCCACACCCGGTTATTCTGGGCTTCGGCGGCCTCGGCCGCCTCAATCAAATCTCTAATCCTGGTAGTAGCGATGTCCCGCTTCGATATTCTCTTCGAACCCGTCAAGATCGGCCCGGTCACGGCGCGTAACCGCTTCTACCAGGTCCCGCACTGTTCCGGCATGGGATACCGTTATCCCAACGCAGAGGCCCACCTGCGCGGCATGAAAGCCGAAGGTGGCTGGGCGGTCGTCTCGACCCAGGAAGCGGAAATCCATCCAACCTCGGACCTGACGCCGGCCAACGAAGCGCGTCTTTGGGACGAGGGCGACCTGCCGGCGCTCTCGGCCGTCACCGAGCGCATCCATCACCATGGCAGCCTGGCGGCCATCCAGCTCGTGCATAATGGCCTGCATGTCGCCAACCGCTTCAGCCGCATGATCCCGCTTGCCCCGTCGCATGCCATCAGCGACAGCCTCGACCCCGTCCAGGCGCGAGCGATGGACAAGGCCGACATCGCTGACATGCGCCGCTGGTATCGCAATGCCGCGTTGCGTGCCAAGAGAGCCGGTTTCGACATCATCTATGTCTATGCCGGCCACGACATGAGCGTGCTGCAGCACTTCCTGTCGCGCCGCCACAATGATCGCAGCGACGAATATGGCGGCTCCTTCGAAAACCGGCTGCGGCTTTTCCGGGAGATTCTGGAGGATACCCGCGAGGCGATCGGCGATACCTGTGCACTCGCCGTACGCCTCGCAGTCGACGAACTGATGGGCCCATCCGGTATTACCAGCGAAGGAGAAGGCAAGGACATCATCTCGGCGCTCGCCGATCTTCCCGACCTATGGGACGTCAACCTTTCCGACTGGTCCAACGACAGTCAGACGGCCCGCTTCTCCGAAGAAGGCTACCAGGAGCCCTATATCCGCTTCGTCAAATCCGTCACGACCAAGCCGGTGGTCGGCGTTGGGCGCTATACCTCACCGGACAGCATGGTGCGGGTGATCCGCCAGGGTATTCTCGACTTCATCGGCGCGGCACGCCCGTCGATCGCCGATCCCTATCTGCCGAAGAAAATCGAGGAAGGACGCATCGACGACATCCGCGAATGTATCGGCTGCAACATTTGCACTTCCGGCGACAATACCAACGTGCCGATGCGCTGTACGCAGAATCCGACAATCGGCGAAGAGTGGCGCAAAGGCTGGCACCCCGAGATTATTGCAACGTCGCTGGCGCCCGAGCCGGCGCTCATCATCGGTGGCGGCCCGGCGGGTCTCGAGGCGGCGCGTGCTCTTGCCCAACGCGGCGTCGACGTCGTACTCGCCGAGGCGGGCGGAGAATGGGGCGGACGGGTCGCGCGCGAATGCCGCCTGCCAGGGCTTGCGACCTGGGGCCGCGTACGCGACTGGCGCATCGGGCAATTGGGCACGCAGGTGAATGCCCAACTCTACCTGCACAGCCCGCTGAGCGCCGACGACGTTCTTCAGTACGGCATGCCTCATGTCGCAATTGCCACCGGCGCGAACTGGCGATGCGACGGCGCCGGCCGCACCCACCGCCTGCCCCTCGAATTCCTTTCCGAAGGCGCCCTCGTTTCGCCCGACGCCCTTCTTGTCGACGGCGCCGCGGCCGTGTCCGTCGACGGTCCGGTCGTAATCTTCGATGACGATTGCTTCTATATGGGCGGCGTGCTTGCTGAAATGCTGGCCAGGGCTGGCCGGGCCGTGACATTCGTGACGCCCGAAGCCCAGGTTTCGCCGTGGAGCAAGAACACGCTGGAACAGGGACGGGTTCAAAGACGTCTCATCGAACTCGGCGTGGATATCATTCCTGCCATGGCGCTTGCCGGGCGCACGAAGGACCGGCTTGAGCTTTCCTGCGTCTATAGTGGAAAGACGCGGCAGATCGACTGCGTCACACTTGTCCCGGTCACGGCTCGGCTGCCCGATGAAACCTTGTGGCATGACCTGAAAGCACGGGAAGCGGAATGGGCCGATGCGGGGATCAAGACTGTTGTCCGGCTAGGCGACTGTCTGGCGCCCGGCCTGATCGCCGCCGCCGTCTATTCGGGTCACGAATATGCCCGAACCTACCAGGAGCAGATCGACAGGGATTGCCCTCCTTTCCTGCGCGAAGACATAGCAGTGCTTCACGACAGGCTGGGTGGCTGGAACCGATAGCGGGCGCGCCGGTGCGCGTTGCCCTCAGCACAACCATCGCATTAAAGCTCGACGTTCGAGTTGCAAATACGCGCCTGCCGGCTTGCGCGCATTCACGATCCTGAAGGCAATTCTGTTGAACTCTGGGACCCCTGAGTAGTGATGAACGGTTCGCTGTCCATGCGCAGATAACCTCGAAGAACCGTCCATACGTCCTCGTATAGTTTTCCTCTAGACCGTGGAATGTCGCGCACTACTTAGTCATTTTGGCGCGCCTGAAATTATATCAGGCCGCAGCCTCTTCGCGTTCTCTGCCGCAAGGATCTGTGGCTCGGATCTGCCCTTCGCCCCTCCAACGTATTTTCACCACGCAAGCGGGAGGACTTTCCATGGCCACTGCCCAATGCACCTGTGGCGCTCTTAGACTGACGATTGGCGAACCGCCGCAATTGACCGCGCTGTGTCACTGTTTGGCTTGTCAGCGAAGAACTGGCGCGCCATTCAGCGCCAATGCGTTCTACTCTGTCGACTGCATCGAGATTTCCGGAGCGTCTACGGAATTCGTTCGCACGGGCGACAGCGGAGGCAAGGTG
Organism: Ensifer sp. ENS10; assembly: GCF_014852025.1. NCBI lineage: Bacteria > Pseudomonadati > Pseudomonadota > Alphaproteobacteria > Hyphomicrobiales > Rhizobiaceae > Ensifer > Ensifer sp. ENS10. The sequence goes on along the minus strand of NZ_JACVAS010000009.1, from coordinate 30,753 downwards.
CGAATGTATTTTTGCCCAACATGCGGTTCTACCGTCTTTTGGAAGGCCGAGGCCGCACAATCCTGGATCGGGGTGGCGGTCGGCTCATTTGCCGACCCGACCTTCGCGCCACCTGCCCTGTCGGTGTTCGAACAATCGAAGCACAAGTGGGTGCAGATTGACGAAAAGGTCAGGCATTTCAAAGGCCTTCCGACCGGCCAAGACTAGTGCCGACGATACCTGACGAGAGTGTCGAGGCGTGCGTGAGAGCGAGCATGGTTGCGCGCCCTCCCGGCCGCGCGTCGCCATCACACTTGGCTTTGGATCCACTGCAAGAACTTGCTGATCGCCTTCTCGCGCGCTGCTCCAGATGCACGAGATACCATCCGCCCGGCTGCATGACATCCGAAGCGAGCGGGGCAACGAGTGTACCGTTGGCAATGTCTGCCTCGACCGAAAACTGCGGGACGACCACCACGCCTTGTCCATTGGCGGCCGCCTCTATCGCGAGCAGATTGCTATCGAAAAGCGGCGAGGATTTTTGGAAAAGACCGGTCGCTTCCACGCTGGCCGCCCAGGTTGCGGCATCCTCCGCTGCCGTTCCTCTCAAGGGAAAGCGCCAGAAGCAGCACGCCGTGGAGCGCAGGTCGATCGGGAAAACAACGCTAATCCAGGCATCGCCGGAGTCAAAGACAAATCGGCCCTAGTGCCCAGGCAAGCTCGGCGGCGCGACAAACTGGTAGTATGACCAAACCCCGATCAACGCGGCTACCAGTGCCAGCCAAATCAACGCCTTTCGCTGCGTTGGACTGACCGGCTTGGCCTCCTTCTTTGGCTTCGGTCGTTCAAACTTGATGATTTTGTTGTCGTCCATCCTGATCCCATCCTGAACAAGCCCACTCAGCAATGCCCGCATGCCCATGCATATAGCGGGCACGGCGTCATTGATACGCCCTCAAGCTCGCCTTCTTGACCTAGGCTCCTGATTTCGCGTCAATAAGACATGAACGCAGGCTCGTCCTGGTTATCGAGACGCGGGAGGCAGGAGCATGGCTGGGCGCCATAGAACCGCAGCATTCCAACGCCGTAGCCCTTTCGGACCGGCCTTCGATGGCGCGAAGATCGTCAGCCTACGGGTCTGTCGCGGTCCTGCCTCAGCAGCGCGTTTCGCCAATCCACCGACATGTCGGCGCATCAGTGGCTGATGCAGAGGCGCATTTCGAAGGCGAAGGAATACCTGATGAGCACCGAATAGTCTGTTGCTCAGATCGCACTTGTCCTAGGGTTTTCCGACCAGGCTCATTTTACCAGGGCTTTCAGCCAGACCGTCGGAATAAGTCCGGCGAAGTGGCGTCGTATGCGATGCCATTGAAGATTAGAGGCAAATGCTTGTTCTCCCCAAAGGAGCATCGCCATGAATTTCAACACTCAACGACTTGAATTTGCTGGATATTCCGGTGCAACCCTCGGCGCTCGTCTCGATCTTCCCAACGGTCCCGTGCGGGCCTACGCGATTTTCGTCCACTGCTTCACCTGCTCCAAGGATCTGGCAGCGGCGCGTCACATCGCTGCCGAACTTGCGCGTGAAGGGATCGCGGTCCTCCGCTTTGATTTTACAGGTTTGGGATCGAGCGAAGGTGAATTCGCCTCAACCAATTTCTCCTCCAACGTTGCCGACCTGCTTTCGGCTGCAGACTATCTGCGCCGACACTTCGAGGCACCGTCACTGTTAATCGGCCATTCCCTCGGCGGCGCCGCAGTTCTCGCCGTCGCCAGAGACATTCCAGAGGTCCGCGCGGTGGCGACGATCGGGGCGCCGGCCGATGTCGGCCATGTCCTGAAGAACTTCGGGACGAGCCTCAAGGACATCGAGGATAGCGGTGCCGCCGAGGTAGATCTTGCCGGGCGCAAGTTCCTGATCAGAAAACAATTCGTCGAAGACGCCCGCGCGCATCGCGTCCTGGATGCTGCGGCGACGCTGAAAAAGCCCCTTCTCATTCTTCATGCCCCGCTGGATCAAACGGTCGGTATCGAGAATGCGAGCGACATCTTCCACGCGGCAAAACACCCCAAAAGCTTTGTCTCGCTGGACAAGGCCGACCATCTGCTAACCGATCCTGCCGACGCCGCCTTCGCCGCCCGGATCATTGCGGAATGGCTGGGCCGCTATCTCGTGGCTGATCCGCCACACGGCGCGAGACCGATGGAACAGGTTCGCGTAATGGAAACGGGGGAAGGCAAATTTCAGAACTCGGTCCAGGCCGGCAGCCATCGCCTTTTTGCCGATGAGCCACAAAGTGCAGGCGGGCTGGATTCCGGTCCATCGCCCTATGACTTTCTCTCGATCGGACTCGCGGCTTGCACCTCGATGACGCTGCGTCTTTACGCCGACCACAAGAAGCTGGCGCTGGGGCGCATCAAGGTGGAAGTCTCGCATTCCAAGATCCACGCGAGGGATTGCGAAGAATGCGCTGCATCCGAAAGCGCCGATGGCGGAAAGATCGACCGGTTCGAGCGGGTCATATCAGTCGACAGCGAGGTGTCGGATGAGGTTCGCGCCAAAATCGTCGAAATTGCCGACAAATGCCCCGTCCATCGAACGCTGGAAGGGATAGCCAAGATAAAGACGGCCGTGAGATAGCCCCGCGGTCTCGCTCATCGGACCGGTACCGAACGCCGCGCAAGGTACGGGGGTCCTCGGCCTACGAGGCAAGAACCACGCCAAGCATGGACATCGTTTGCGTTAGAGGCTGATCGGGCGGAGGTGAAATCAGCGGCGATCTAAACAATGGTAGCCCGTGTGGCGAAGCTCGTCCGGAAAAGTGCGTCGTGCGCAACCGTGTCGGGATCAAAACAGCAGTCACGGACGATGTAGATTTTATAATCTGCATCGCTTGACCACCCGACGCTGGAAAAGAGGACGCCGCTGGTCGCTATCCCAGCCATGACCAGCGTCTTGATGCCTTTTGCCTGCAGGTCTTGGTGCAAAGTGGTGCCATGAAACACGTTGGCGCGCGGACATGCGTATCGCCAGTCGCTTTCGGCTACATCGAGCCCAGTTACGGGCGCAGGGTCACGAAAGTAACCTGTCTTCATGATGTTGCTGATCAACATATTGTTTTCACAGGGTGTCTCATAGTCGATCGCGAAATTCGCGAAGATCGTCGGGTTCTCAGTTTCACGCCACCGCGCAATCAGTGAATTGGTGCGATCGAGGAGATCCGTTGGAACATCGTTTGCCAGGATCGAAAAGACGTCGGCCTGATAGTGCATGATCAACAAAGCCGCATCGGCGACGTCCAAGTCATCCATATATGACACTGCTGTCCTCCCGCTTTCCCGCCCGCTCGCTTCGAAGTAACCAGGTGGCCGAATTCGCAAATCACCGAACGGCCCTCGCCTCACTCAACGCCGACGGGGCTTATCGTGTCAATCAATGCGGCGAGCGATCCGGTTAGCGCTACAGCATCCGACAACACGTTGATCGAGTCTTCCATGCTCCAGGCGACCCCAAAGGCAATCTTGAAGCCTGAAGACGACGAGATACCGTGCTAGTGCTTCAGTATCTGGCTGAGGAACAGCTTCGTCCGCTCGTGCCTCGGATTGGTGAAAAATTCGTCCGGGTTTGCTTCCTCAACTATCTGTCCGGAGTTCATGAAGATCACACGGTCGGCGACCGCCCGCGCAAACCCCATCTCGTGCGTGACGCAGACCATCGTCATGCCGTCCTTCGCCAGGCTGGTCATGGTGTCCAGGACCTCGGACACCATCTCCGGATCGAGCGCGGATGTCGGTTCGTCAAACAGCATCACTGCCGGCTGCATACAGAGCGATCGAGCGATCGCCACGCGCTGCTGTTGGCCTCCAGAAAGCTGGATGGGGAACTTATTGGCCTGTTCCGGAATTCGTACCCGCTCCAGGAATGTAAGCGCTCTTGCCCTCGCCTCCGCTTCCGATACGCCGTTGATCCACATCGGCCCGACCATGCAGTTCATCAGGACGGTCATGTGCGGAAACAGATTGAAATGCTGGAACACCATTCCGACATTGCGCCGCACGTCCGAGACATTGCGCATCTTGGCATGCAGGTTGATGCCGTTGACGACGATCTCACCTTCCTGGTGCGCCTCCAGGCGGTTGAAACAACGGATCAACGTGGACTTGCCGGAGCCGGACGGGCCGCAAATGACGATGCGCTCCCCTTTGCGGACCGTCAGGTTGATATCCGTCAGCACCTGGAAGGCGCCGTACCATTTGGAAACGTTCCTGGCGTCGATGATGGTCTCAGCACTCATCTGACCTTGCTCCTGGCATAGTGACGTTCGATGCGGGACTGGATCAACTCGAGAGCGATGGACAGGGTCCAGTAGAGCATGGCGGCGGATATGAGCATTTCCATGTGCTGGAAGGTCTTCTGGCCCAATGTGCGGGCGAGAAACATCAGTTCCCAGACACCGATGACGGAGACCAGCGAGCTATCCTTCAACATCGAGATGAACTGGTTGCCAGTCGGCGGGATGATGACCGGCAGCGCCTGTGGCAGAATGACCTTGCGCATCGTCAGCCCGAAGCCGAAACCGATGGAGCGTGATGCCTCCCACTGGCCGCGATCGATGCTCTGGATGCCGGAGCGGAAGATCTCCGTCATGTATGCGCCGTAGCAGAGCGAAAGTGCCAGAATGCCGGCCGGCACCGCATCGATGATGAAGCCGAGTTGCGGCAGGCCGAGATAGATCAGATAAACCTGCATCAAGAGCGGCAGGCCGCGAAAGAAGGACGTGTAGAAGCTGGCAATCGCATAGGCAAAGCCGTTGCTCGAGAGCTTGGCCACAGCGCCCAGGATGGCGATCGCCGATGCAATCACAATCGAGATCGCTGAAACATAGACCGTCGTCACCAGCCCCTGCGTGATGAGAAACGGCAACTTCTCCTCGATAAATGGCAGGCTGAGATTGAAGGTCTGGAAGAAGGCGAGGAACAGCGCGAGCAACTCCAGCCAGACGACGGCGATCTGGACCCTGAGGCTCGCAAAACCGATCAGGACGATGTTGAGGCAGAAGAGCACTGCCACGACGAATGCGGTCGCAAAACGGCCATAGAACCCACTTTCGAGCGGTTCGCCGATCACCGGGCGCATCAGTTCGCCCATCGTTGTGCCGGTCAGGCCGAAGGCCGTGAAGGCAATGAGAACGGTGGCGAAAATGCTAGCCACGAACCACGGCTTGTGGACGAGTATTTCGGACTCAACAGTATCCGGATAAAGCATCTTTGGTCCCTTTGGACAAAGGGCGGTCCGGTCTCCCGGACCGCCAGATATGGGGTGCCTTACTTCACGATGGTGTAGTCGACGCCGTACCATTTCTCCGAGAGCTTGCTCAGCGTACCGTCGCCCTGCATCGCCTTGATCACTTCGGCGATCTTGGCGCTCAGTTCCTTGTCACCGTATTCGATGGCGACAGCGAGCGGCTCGTAAAAGACAGGGTCGCCAACCTGCTTGATCGGATAACCGGCCTTGATCGCGTCGCGAATGCTGGGCAGCGACGACACGACCGCGTCGAGGCGAACACCGTCACCGAGGCGCAGGTCGTCGAAGGCTGTCGTCGAGTTGGCGTAGGATTTCACTTCCTTCGGCTTGAACGCGTATTCGAAGGCAGGGGCGCCGGCAGCATCGAGTGTCAGATCCTGTTTGGCGTAAGCTTCGAAGGTCGACGTCGCCGTGGCGCCGACAACCTTGCCGTCCAGATCGATCAAACCGACCGCAGGGCTGTCCTTGTGAACGGCTACGGCGGCCGGGGTGTAGTAGTAAACCGCCGGGAAATCGAAGACCTTGGCGCGTTCCTTGGTCGGCGTCATCGAGCCGACATGCATGTCCCAGCGTCCCTGCCAGTTGCCGGCGGTGATGATGTCCCAACCGGGCGTGACGAACTCGACGCCGACACCCAGCCGCTTTGCAATTTCCTTGGCGACATCGACGTCGAAGCCGTCCATCTCGTTCTTCTCGTTCATGAAGGATTGCGGCGCCCAGTTGGCGTCGGTCGCGACCTTCAGCGTCTTTGCATCGAGCACGTGGTCGAGCACGGCACCGGCGTGCGCCGGAAAGGTCGCGAGCGACAGGGCGAGCGATGCGGCCGCGGTGAGTTTTGCGAATGTGTTCATGCTGTCGTTCCCTTTTGTCGTTCTGTTTTTGACAGGGTCCTCTTCCTGCCATCGGGTTGATCTTGAGGTCTCAGCCGGCCTTCCGTCTTCCGGCGATACGGGGTAGCGCGGAGCTGCCCTTTCCTAGAAACCGTGGAAGTCAGCGCTCCCCTTTCTGGGCCATCTCGTCGCGGACGCTCCGCGCAACGCGGAAGGCTTCGACGCCGGCGGGAATGCCGCAGTAGATCGCGATCTGGACGAGTGCCGCGCGAAGCTCGTCATCGGTTAGACCGTTGCGGATCGCCCCACGAAAATGGATGCCGAACTCATGCATTCGGTTGAGCGCCGCGAGCATTCCGAGGTTGAGCAGGCTGCGGCTCTTCAGATCGAGGCCCTCGTCCGTCCAGACGGTGCCCCAGCAATATTCGTTCAACAGATCCTGGAACGGACGCGAGAAGGCATCGCTGCTACCGACCGCGCGATCGACATAGTCGTCGCCGAGCACTCTGCGCCGAACAGCCTCTCCCCTTGCCTGCAGCGCCTCATCCATCAACCGTCTCCCCCTGGCTCAGAAACTCGCCCATCAGCGATGCAACAATGTCCGGCGCCTCGATGAGGATGGAATGACGCAGGCTCGGCAGGATGCGGAGCTGTGAACCGGGAATGCGCTCATGCATGTAGCGCGCCATACGTGGGTTGGAGCCGGCGTCGTCCTCGCCGGTGGCGATCAGCGTCGGGCAGCGGATCTGGTCGAGAAAACCGCCGAAGTCCGTTTCCGCCAACACGCGATAGGCGGCCGCATAGCATTCCGGATCATTTTCGGCGTCCCGCGCCCTTAGCCTTTCGACCACGTCCGGGTGGCGCGCCTGGAAGTCTTCCGTCAGCCAGCGCGACAGTGAGGCATTGTGATGATCGGCAGGCGTACCGGCCCTGAGTGCGGCCAGGCGATCGAGAACCCGCTCACGCTCGGCCGGTGTGCGGCCGGCGACGGTTGACAAAAGTGCCAGCCGGCGCAGACGGCCAAGATGGGTCAGGGCGAGACGCTGGGCGATCAACCCGCCCAGCGAAAAGCCTGCGAGATGGAATGTGGGGAAACCCGCCGCATCGGCGAGAGCCAGCGTCTCGTTGACGAAGTCATCGATCTCGTACCGGCCCTTGACCCGGCTGGACCGGCCATGCCCGCGAAGGTCGAATGTCAGGATCGTAAACCGTTCCTTCAGGCGTTCTACCACGCCCGACCATGCCTCGAGATAGGAGCCGACGCCGTGGATGCAGACGAGCGGCTCGCCGTCACCCTCGATGCGGTAGTTGAGCGTCACCTCTCCAATCGTATGGCGCTGAGCCCCTGCCATCGTCAGCCACCCACCGCAACGCGCTTCTGTTCCGTCTCACGGGCGGCGAAGAAGGGCATGATTTCGCTGACGAACAATTCCAGCGTCCGCTTCTGCAGCTCGAACGGCAGATTGAAGGTCAGGCCCAGGCAGTACTGGTCCACGCCGGCGGCCTCATAGACCAGCAGCTTCTCGATCGCTTCGTCCGGCGTGCCGAACATCAGGTTCTTGCGGATGTTTTCCGGGTTGTAGTTGTCTTTGCCCTTGACCGCCTCATAGGGCACAGCCTCGGGGAACCCCTCGCTCACGGTTCCGATGTTCTGCATGAGGTTTTCGAAGGCGCGGCCGTAATCCATGCTGTGTTTGACGGCGCGCTCCCAGCCATCCGGCCGGTCATAGACGCAGGTGCGGCGCTGCATCATGAAGCGCGGACGCCGTACTTCGGGATGATCGGCAACGGCCTTATGAAACTTCTCGGAAAGCACGTGGATCTCGGCCTCCGGAGCGGAGAGCGGTGTCGACAGGATGCTGGCGCCGTTCGCGATCGCCCAGTCGAAAGTGCCGGGGTCGCGCGCCGCCACCCAGATCGGCGGATGAGGCTGCTGCAGCGGCTTCGGCACGGCCGCCGTGATCGGGAAATTCCAGTATTGCCCCTCATGGGCATAGTCGCCGGACCAGAGCTTCTTCACGGCCGGCACGATCTCCTTCATGTAGGCGACACCCTCCTGCTGCGGCATGCCGCCCGCCATGCGGTCGAACTCGTACTGGTAGGAGCCGCGGGCGATGCCGAATTCCAGGCGCCCGTTGGTCAGGTGATCGCAGAGTGCCGACTCGCCGGCGAGCCGGATCGGGTTCCAATAGGGCGCGACCAGGGTGGAGGTGCCGAGCCGGATGCGATCCGTGTGCTGGGCAAGCCAGACCAATGTCTGAAACGGATTGGGGGAGATCGTGCATTCCAGCGTGTGGTGCTCGGCAGTCCACAGCGTTTCGAAGCCGCCTTCGTCGGCAAGCCGCGCGAGTTGCAGCAAGTTGCTCTTCACCTGCTCCATCGGAATATCGGGGGAGAAGCGTTCCATCGTGAGGGAGACTGCGAACTTCATGTTTTCTGCCTTTCCTGTGCCCGTGCTTTTGCTGTCATTTCAGGCGGATGACGAAGGGGTCCTGCATCGCGCCGGAGTAGTCGACGATGACGTTCTTCAATCGCGAGAACTCGTGCATGACCTCGAAGCCGCCGCGCCGGCCGTAGCCGCTTTCCTTGAAGCCACCGTTGGCGGACATGAAAGAGGCGGAGCGGTAGGTGTTGATCCATACGGTCCCGGCGTCGATCCGGTTGGCGAACCGCAGCGCCCGATCGATGTCCTTGGTCCAGATGCCGGAGGCCAGGCCATAGCGCGTGTCGTTGGCGAGCCGGATCATCTCTTCCTCGTCGCGAAATGGCATGACGCCGACCACCGGGCCGAAGAGTTCGTCGCGCATGAAGGTCATGTCGTTTTCGGCGTCGACCATCACGGTCGGTTCGAAGTACCAGCCCCCCGACGAAAGCCCTTGCCGCTGCGGCCGCCGGCCGCCGGCGGCGATGCGCGCCCCTTCCTTGATGCCGGAGGCCACGTAGGATTCGACTTTTGAAAGCTGATCAGCGAGCGCGAGCGGACCGATGTCGGTGTCGTCGGCCGTCGGGAGGCCGACGCGGATGCGTTCTGTCCTCGCGACGAGCGCCTCAATGAAGCGATCGTAGATGCGCGCTTCCACAAAACAGCGCGAGCCTGCGACACAGGTCTGGCCAGCGGCAGCAAAGACACCGGAGACGACGCCGTTGACCGCATGTTCGATATCGACATCGCCAAAAACGACATGAGGCGACTTGCCGCCGAGCTCCATCGAGCAAGGGACAAGGTTCTCAGCGGCGTTGCCGGCGATGCGCCGGCCCGTGGCCGTGCTGCCGGTGAAGACGTATTTCGCAATTCCGGGATGACGTGTCAGCGCCTCGCCGGCACTCTGGCCGGTACCGGTCACGACATTGACGACGCCGGCGGGAAAGCCCGCCTCGTGGATCAGCTCCGCAAGCGCCAGCGTCGTGGCGGTCGCATGCTCCGAAGGCTTGATGACGACCGTATTGCCGATTGCGAGGCAAGGCGCCAGCGTGCCGGTCAGAAGCATCAGCGGCGAATTCCACGGCGTGATCATGCCGACGACGCCCAAGGGTTCGCGCAAATTGAAGTTCAGCGTATCGAGACGATTGATCGGGATCGTCTCGCCCTGCAATTTGTCGGCCATGCCCGCGAAATAGTGGTAGCTGTCGGGCATGGAGCGCATTTGCGCCCGGGTTTCCTTCAGCAGCTTGCCATTGTCGCGCGTCTCGATTTCCGCGAGCGTGTCGGCGTTGGCGCGAACGAGTTCGGCAAGCCGGCGCATCAGCGCACCGCGATCGGTCTGCGTCATGCGGCGCCAGGCCGGATCGCGAAAGGCGGCATTGGCAGCGGCCACGGCGGCCTCGACATCGTCCGCATCCGCTTCGGCAAGATGATACCAGCACTCGCCCGTCGTCGGGTCGAAACTGGCGATGTAATTGCCGTTCTTCGGCGCCACGAACTGTCCGTTGATGAACAGGAGCTGGCGCGAACCTTCAATGGAACTGACCGTCGTCTTCATATCATTGTCCTTGGTCTTGGGAGGTCTGAAGCCAGGTACGGGCTTCGCCGTCGATCATCGCGATACGGCCGCCGTCGTCGGAATCCATGTAGATGCCGAAGCGGCCCGCCTGCCTCTCGCGTACGTAGCGCCGCAACATGGATCGCAGTTCGTGCGTCGCGATCGCATCGTCGGGAAGATCGTCGAGCGGGAAGAAGCGCAGATCCGCTGGCAGCCTGGTGCGGGCGCCGCCCTCGCCCGCCAGTCGGGCGCGATAGACGAGATAGCCCGGGTCGCTGTCTGCGACATCGAAGACCGAATAGAGGAAGGTCTCGTCCGGGACGAGCCGCAGCGCGTCGCCACCGTCGATGACGAGCTGGCTGTCCGCCTTGCGTCGCCGCGCAGACGGCAAAACCCAGCCGCCCTTGCCGTCCGAACGCAGAAGCAGGCCGTCGCCCGCTTCGATCAGATAGCCGATGATCATGCCATGCGACGCGAGCCAGCCATTCGGCAACGGGTCCTTAACGCTGGCATAGCGGCCGCGGCAAAAGCCGAGCGGTGCGGTCGGACTGGTACCAAAGGCCCGAACTTGGCCGATCAGGATCGCATGATCGCCGGCATCAACAGTGCTGAAAGTCGTGCAGTCGAACCAGGTCAGGCTGTCGGTCAGGACCGGCGCGCCCGTGTGGATGTGATCGTGGGTCACCGACTGAAACTTGTCCGGAGATTTTGAGGCAAAGGTTCCGGAGACGTCGACCTGTCCTTCATGGAGGATGTTGACCGCAAAACACCCTGCATTGGTGAAGGCAGGATAGCTCGAAGCCGACTTCGCAACGCAGACCAGAAGTAGCGGAGGATCGAGCGAAACCGAGGTGAAGGAGTTCGCAGTCATTCCACGCGGCGTGCCGTCATCGTCGCGGGTGGTGATGACGGTGACACCGGTCACGAACGTACCGAAGGCGCGGCGAAGCGCAATCGGATCAATCGGCACGTCCGTCGATGCTGCAGTCTCAACCATGCGCTTCTTGCCTCCTCACCATCAGGTTGATTGGAGGCTAATGCCGTCACGGCGGTCGTTCTTCCGTCGCTTCACAGGAGTGGGCGAAGAACTTCTGCATCGAACCCTAGGAGGCGATTGAAGGCCACGAAAAGGGGTGGCGACGTGGTCGCAAGACGGCTCCCGACGGACGAGGAAAATCTAGCTGCGGAGGGTGGAACGGTTGTCGATGACACCGTGCAGGCGGATCGCGAGTTCGACGGCAAAGCGCTTTTCCGGCGTTTCGACATCCACGCCAAACAGCTCCTGAATGCGCGCCAGCCGATAGCGCAGCGTCGTCACATGCAGGCCCATCGCGTCGGCACAAGCCTGGCTGCGACACCCCTCCTGCAAGTAGATCGACAGCGTTTCGAGGTAGGGGGTTCCGTTGTCCCGGTCGTGATCGGCGATCGCCCCAACACTCTCGTGCACGAAACCGCGCACGTCGCCGGCCTCGCAGGCAGCGACCAGCATCGGCAGCGGGCCGAAATCCTGCGCAGAGACCGCGCCAGTCAGACCAAAGGAGCGGCCGATGCGGATCATTCGGGCGCAGCGTTCCCAGGCCTGCGGATAATCCGACAGGGCGGCACACCGGTTGCTGGCGACGACGATCGGTGCCTCGTCGAAGTAACGGCCGAGTTCCTCGGCGATACGGCGGGCGAGCTTTGTCGTGCGCTCCTGCCGCTTACCCGTATCGTGGGGAACGAGGCAGACGACGCCGCCCTCGACGGCAATCAGGTTCGCCTGAACGGATGCCTGCTGCATGACACGCGACAGCGTGTGCTCCACATCGACGGAAGCGCCGCCAAATGCCTTCGTCTTATCCGGAAAATCGACGACGATCATCTGCTGAGGCACGGAAAAACTCAGGCCGAGCCGCTGGGCGCGCTGGGCAACATCGCCGGCATTGCGCCACCGCGCCTCCACGATCTCGAAGAAGAGTTCGGTCTGCGTCCTGGTCTCGAAGCGAAACCGGATGAAGCTTCGCATCATCTGCACGCTCAGCGCAAACTTGGCGCTGTCGAGCATCAGGAGATCGAGATCGCTGAACTCGCGCGTCGTCGGGAAGATGATGAGCGCCCCGACCAGTTGATTGTCGACCATCAGCGCTTCGACACGGGCCGTTATCTTGAACCGTTGCGTGCCGTCATCGAGGTAGAGGTTCACGGCATCGGTCGTCCCGCGCTCGACAGCGTCTCGGGCGGCCTTCATCAGCGGCCGGCTAAGAACGGTGGAAGCCGCCTCGTGCCAGCTGGCCTCGTCGTAGAGTGCGTTCGGCGGTTGGCCGGCGACAACCTGATTGGCGGTGAAATCAACGACCACCGTCGGATTCGGCAGCATCGTGCCGACCATGGCCGAAAGTGGTGCGACCGACCCATCGCTCAACACATGTTCCAGAAGCGAGGTATGTGCCTCCAGGGCGCGCTCCAGCCGCTGCGCCGACCGCTTCTCCGCCTCGAGACGATGTTCCCGTTCGACGGCGATGGCACCGAGGTGGATGATCGTGCCGAGAAAGGCGAGATCGTCTTCCGACACCTCGGCGACCTCGCGAGCAATGACGCTCAGCACCATCGGTCGGCCCTCAGCATCCCTGCAGTTCATCGGCATGACGAGCACCGTACGATAGTCGCGCTCGAAAGCCTCCTTCCGATAACCTGGAAACTCGGCGGATTCGCGTGCGTCACGGATGTAGACGGGCTCGTTTCGCTGCAGCGCGATCAGCGACGGGCTGGTCGCCAGCTCCCATTTGTCGGGCAACTGCCGCTCGATCAGTGTCGGATCGTAGCGCACGATGACATGGGCGTAACCATGCGCCGCGTCGATGCCCATGATCGACCCCAGAGACCAGTTCGCATGGCGACAGGCGGCCGCAATGAGCTGCTGCAGCGCCGTCTGAAGATCGCCACCGCTGTTGATCTGACTGGCGACGTCGCGGAGCGCCAGTATCTGGGACTTCTGATCCAAATCGTCTCGCCTCTTGACATCTATCAACCAACCATGCGCGCGGCGAAGGCCAAAGTCTACTCCGCTTCCGAGAAGCCGCAGCGCACATCTTCCGACGAAATATAGGAAGCGCCGCCCGGCGATCCCGCTAGGGTGCGAAGCAATCCCAACAAACAGCAACGGCGCATCCCATGACGATCGGCATTCGAAAAATCTGCACTTTCCTCGAAGAAACGCTGGTGGAGGGCGGCAAGGTGGCGCCGCGCCCGGTAAACGTCGTCGTGGTGGCGGCGGTGATCCAGAACCCCTGGGCGGGGCGAGGCTTTGTCGAAGATCTGCGGCCGGAAATCATCCGTATCGCCGGCGAACTCAGCCACGAGATGACGGACCGGCTGCTTCGTCAGATGGCGGCGGACCGGATCGAGGCTTGCGGCAAGGCGGCGGCCGTCGGCATTGCCGGTGAAATTGAACATGCTTCGGCAATGATCCACACGCTGCGTTTCGGCAATCCCTTTCGCGAGGCGATCGGCGGCACCAACTACCTCGAATTCGCCAACACCCGCAATGCGCCGGGCGCGCTGCTGTCGCTGCCGATGATGCACAAGAGCGAGAGCGGCAAACGATCGCATTTTCTCACTTCCAACTTCCAGATCGCCGACGCCCCGGGGCCGGACGAAATCATCGTCACCATAGGTGCCTCCGACAGCGGCCGTGCCCATGCCCGCATTGCCGACCGGTTCCAGGACATCGCCGAAATGGATGCGGAAAAGGCTGCATTGCTCAGCAAGGCTTGATAAGAGCAGACAAACGAGTTGCGCGGGAGTTTGCCATGAAGCTTGATGCGATCGACCTGCGCATTCTCGATGCAATCCAGCGGGATGGACGCATCACCAAACTTGCGCTCGCCGAAAAGGCGGGCCTTTCGCCCACGCCCTGCTGGATGCGGCTGCGCAAGCTCGAAAAGGCCGGCATCATCAGCGGCTACCATGCACATGTGGCATTGCGGCGTGTCGCGCCGGTTGCCAGCGTGATGGTCGAGCTGACGCTCGCCAACCACCGTCAGGCGGACTTCGACCGGTTCGAACGAGCCGTCCGCGATATTCCGGAAATCGTCTGCTGCTGGTCGGTCGGCGGCGGCGTCGACTACATCCTGAAAATTGTCGCCGCCAATATCGACGCCTATCAGCGCCTGATCGACACACTTCTCGATAGGGAACTCGGCATCGCGCGCTACTTCACCTACATCGTCACCAAGACCGTCAAGGAAGAAGCGGTGCTTCCCGTGTCTTTGCTGATGGCCGACGTGGCCTAGCAGGGACTGGCGCCGGAGCGCCAGACATACGCACCCGGCGGGACAGGGTTGCGAATTAGATCGCGCCGAAGTTACTCGTCCATAGCTCGCGAAGATCGGGATCCGCGTCGACACGCCGGGCAATACTGAGCAGCTTCGGGCAGTTTTCTGCCAGCCAATCGCGCCCCGGTCGCCAGCGCGTCATCGCCGCGATCCAGATATCAAGGGCAGAGAACCGCTCTCCGAGCGCCCACGGCGCGGGTGCGATCTCGTCCTCCCACTGGCGCCACAGATCCATTCGGCGCCCGAGCACCCGGCTGCGCAACTCGTCCGGCACGCTCGGTGCCCAACGCTCGGGGTAGTCAGCGTAGGTGAAGGTCCCATATACGGCAGTCACGAGCCAGATCAGGCGACGAAGAAAGGCAGGACGAAGCGGGTCCCCGACCGGTGGCGCAAGTCCGGCTTCTGGGTATGTCTCCGCAAGATGAAGCAGAATGGCAGCGCTCTCCGTCATCACCGTGCCATCGGGAAGTATGAGCACGGGCACCTGTGCGAGCGGGTTGACGCCGACAAGACGGTCCCGGGCCGGGCCGGGCGCATCGAACCCCGCGACATTCTCGAACGTGTAGGGTAGCCGCGCTTGCACCAGCGCCGCTTCGACGAGAACGGAGCCCCAGCTCGGAACGCCGTAGAGGCGGTAAAGTCCTTGTGTATCGGCCATCTTCATTTTTCCTCGCAGTGCACGGTGCCATTTTGGTCACCGCCCCGCAAGATTGTGCCAGAAGCGCCAGCTTCCGGAATGCTCAAACATCGCCCATGACTGAGTTGAGGTCGCAAGCAGTCAAAATTGACTGGTGCCACTCTCTGCCCGATCCAGGAACAAATTTCCGGGCCAGGCGTTCTGCGCCGAACCGGAGACAACGGCAATGCAAGCGATCATTTGGGATCACCCCGTCAGGGTTGGTGTGAAAGGCGAGCGCACCATCAACGGGCCACAGGATGCCCTGCAGTATCTCAGCGAAATGCCGCAGGGCGGATGGTTCTACGAACGGGCAAGAAACCGCTGCCGCGCTGCTCTGGAGCGCGGCGACCAGCTTGGGCTTTCGCGGAAAGCCTTCATTGGCGCGGCCATCGAATCTTCGTTCCCAATCTCAGACGACGACGTTCTTTCCTGAAGTCGATGGCAACTTGGTCTCGCGAACGTCCCACGCACGGACGGCGACGAGCAGCGCGACCGATGGTCTTCGGCCGTATCGCCGGGCGTTTACTACTCTTGCTCCGTAGACTTGCCACGTGCGGGCATCGGATTGTTTTTCGCTTCCATGGCGGCCTCGATCTGCCTGATGACCTTGACGGCCTCCTGGAGGATTGCCCGCATCTCGTCATCGTAGAGATGCACCGGCATCCCACCGGCCCGAATGACATCCATGGTTTCGGCTGACTTCTTCAGTCGATCGGGCTGCCCGAGCATCGTCCAGCCTTCCTGGACAGCGACATAGGCCCGGACGAGGAGGCGAAGCTTTTCGCCCTCCGTCAGCATGTGAACGTCACGCTCGGCCTGCGTCAGTTCTGCAATGACGTCTGAAGTACTTCTCATAGGACACCCAGGCTACGCAGATACCACAGTGCAACCGGTTCATTCAGTATGACCTAACGTATGGACCGGAGAAAGCAAGTGGCCTCGCCTTGGGCGACCGATTTGGCCAACGAAGGCCGAGGTCGTGGGGATCTGCTCGTCGCAGGAATTCTTCATCATGAAGCCTCAGGGGGCAGCATCAACGGGTTCTTAATCCTTCGTTGACCATAATTTCCGTCGAAGAGCCGAACCGCCGGTCGTTGCCGCCGGTGGATTGTACCTCGAATGAATCGGAACCCGCCGTGTCTGAGTATCCAGTAACCGCGTATCCGGCGCCTGTATCGTGCGGCGTCGCAAGAAGAAGCGTTCAGCGCATTGGACGATGGTTTGGGCGTGTGACCGCGATCGCAGCCATCGCAGCGTCCGCTATGGCCTTCACCACCACCGCGTCTTCGGCGGAAGTTCGATCATTAAAACTGTTCTTCACCCACACCGGCGAGCGCGCGACGATCACCTTCAAGCGGGACGGTAAATACGACCCGAAAGGGCTTTCACAAATCAATCGCTTTCTCCGCGACTGGCGTAGGAACGAGCCTGCCCGCATGGACCCGCGTCTTCTCGACCTCGTCTGGGAAGTCTACCAGCGTGCCGGGGCCAAGGACTACATCAACATCGTCTCCGCCTACCGCTCGCCCGCCACCAATAACATGCTGCGCGGCCGTTCGCGCAGCACCGGGGTCGCCAAGAACAGCCAGCACATGCTGGGAAAGGCCATGGACTTCTACATTCCAGGCGTGAAACTCGCTCGGTTGCGGGAGATCGCCATGCAGATGCAAGTCGGAGGGGTCGGCTACTACCCCACCTCCGGATCTCCCTTCGTGCATCTCGACGTCGGAAACGTGCGGGCGTGGCCGCGGATGTCGCGCCAGGAACTGGCCCGCATTTTCCCGAAGGGGCAGACGCTTCACCTTCCCGCCAATGGCGGGACCTTGCCGGGTTATGACCAGGCGATGGCCGACTACAAACGACGGGTCAAGGCCACCTCGATCGTGGCTGCGAACAGTGCCGGTCCAGCAAAATTCAAGACTGCGGCACCCGCCGACAACACCCTGCTCACCGCCATGCTTCCAACGCGCAAGAGCCGTGGGGAAGAAGCCCTCGAACGCCAGACCCTCAAGCAGACTGTCGAAGAGCCGCCGTTCTTCGACCTTGCGTCAATCAGCGTCCCGCTCCCGACGCTCCGCACGGTCGCCAGCGAGCGCGCGCTCCCAGTAAACATCTCTGCATTCGTTCCGTCCTCGTCGTTCAAGATCGCACTTGGCACGGGCATGATGCGGGCACCGGGCGCAAGCGAATCCAGTCTCACGGGCTCGCCGTTCGCGAAGA
The DNA here is from genome assembly GCF_014852025.1 of Ensifer sp. ENS10. NCBI lineage: Bacteria > Pseudomonadati > Pseudomonadota > Alphaproteobacteria > Hyphomicrobiales > Rhizobiaceae > Ensifer > Ensifer sp. ENS10. The sequence continues at coordinate 13,447 of NZ_JACVAS010000009.1, read as the reverse complement.
CGGAGTGGGCCATTCGCGACGCTACGCTTCTCAAGTGGGCGCTGGCGCCGGCCAAGGATCTTGAGCAACTCATCCTTCCAGCAGGCCTCTGGTTCTCGGTGGCCAGCGCTGAGGATGCAAACCGCGCACCGAAAGGCGCTTCCCAACTCGGCGAACAGAAAAAGGCCTTTGACAAGGAACGCTTCTGGTCGGACGGCTGATTGCGGCGCGCGGACGTGTATCCCGGCGACATGCAGTCGAACCGGCCGCCAGTCAATCAATCGGTCGGCTCAACCTGCCGGCTCCGCCCACCTCACAGAGACGTTTCAGACGCTACGATTTGGCGCCGTCAGCCATGCTGCTGATGTAGGCGCAGAACATGTCGGCCATGGCGCCGGCATAGGCCTCTATCTCGGCCTCACTCCGTGGCGTCTCTGAAAACACCTTACCGACGGTGGTCATCGTCGTGATGATCAGATCCGCGGCCAGTTGCCGGGCAGCACCGGTGCTGTGCGGAAGCACTTCCAGCATGAAATTTTCGAAGATCGGATCGCCCGCTTCCTTTGCCTCCCGAGCTTCGGGCGCATCGCGATAGAGCGGGGCGGCATCATCAAGCGCGACGCGGACGGTCGCCTCCTCGCATTCGGACCGGATAAAGGCATGGACGAGGGTCCGTAGCCGCTCAAACGGCGATTGCGAGCGATCCTCGAGGATACCCCGCAGAAGATCCGTCGTCTGCTGCCACTCATCGCTTTGCAATCGAAAGAGGATCGCGGCCTTGTTGGGAAAATACTGGTAGAGCGATCCGATGCTCACGCCGGCTTTTTCCGCCACCCGGGCGGTGGTGAATCTCTGCGCACCCTCCTCCGCCAAAACCTGAACAGCAGCCTGCAAAATGGCGCGGACAAGCTCGTTCGAGCGCGCCTGCCTTGGCTGTTTTCTTGAGGATATACGGGCACTTGGACGATCCGTCATTGGGGCGCTCGGCAATGCGATTAGCAAATGCGACGAATTATTCGTATTTTCAATTTCAACACAAGCCGCATTCCTACAACGGAGCTTTTCATGACGACCTTGACCACCGAACCTCTCGCACCGCTTCTCGATCGCCTGTTCAAAGAAGCCGATGCGGCATCAAGTCCGGCGATGGCCGCGCTTTCGCGCGAGGAGCGCGAACGTCTCGTGCGCAGCAAGACGGAATATCTCGATTTGTATGGGCGACTGAAGGATCTCTGGCTCCCGGTATCGCGCGAAACGGGCACGCTGCTTTACATGCTGGCTCGCAGCTGCGGCGCGAAATCGATCGTGGAATTCGGCACATCCTTCGGCATCTCCACGCTCCATCTTGCCGCCGCGCTGCGGGACAATGGCGGCGGGCGATTGATCACCAGCGAGTTCGAGCCTTCCAAGATCCTACGGGCACGCCAAAACCTGGCTGACGGCGGCGTTATCGACCTTGTCGAAATCCGGGAAGGCGATGCGCTCAAGACCTTGAGCACCCGTCTTCCCGAGACGATCGATCTGCTGCTGCTCGATGGCGCCAAGGCCCTCTACCGCGAGGTGCTGGATCTGGTGGAAGACCGTCTGAAACCCGGCGCATTGATTGTCGCTGATAACGCCGACGATTGCCCCGACTACCTTGCCCATGTTCGCTCAGACGCCTCGGGCTATATCTCCGTGCCCTTCGCGGAGGATGTCGAACTGTCCATGCGGGCCGGATAAATCTGCGGCTATCCAACCTTCAAGACTTGTCCAAAGACTGGAGAAACATCATGCACGTATTCGTAACGGGCGCGACCGGCTGGGTCGGCGCGGCCATCGTGGACGACCTTTTACGCGCAGGCCACCGCGTCGCCGGCCTTGCCCGCTCCATGGAGAAAGCAGAACATCTTGTCGCCGCCGGCGCCAATATAGTCCAGGGCTCGCTCGACGACCTTGATGTGCTGCGCGAAGCCGCATCGGCGGCAGACGCCGTCGTCCATACCGCTTTCAACCATGATTTCATCCATGCCGCCGGGAACCATGGCTTCACGACATTCCTCGAGAGTGCCGCACAGGACCAGCGCGTGATCGAGATCCTCGGCGGTGCACTCGAAGGATCGAACCGGCCGCTGCTGGTTACCTCCGGTCTGTCCGGCCTGCCGCGCGGCGTCACCGAAATGGACCTTCCGAACCCGGCCAGCCCGCGCAAGTCGGAGGCAGCAGCAAGAACCCTTGCCGCCCGGAGCGTGCGCGCAGCAACCATACGCCTCGCCCCGTCCGTTCACGGGATCGGCGATTACGGCTTTGTTCCGGTCCTGGTGAAGCTGGCGCACGCGACTGGCGTTTCGGCCTATGTCGACGAAGGACAGAACTGCTGGTCGGGTGTTCACAGGCTGGATGCCGCCCGCGTCTACCGGCTCGCCCTGGAGCAGGGAGTGACGGAACCGGTGTACCACGCCGTCGCCGACGAGGCGGTCCCGTTCAAGGAAATCGCCGCTGTAATCGGCCGCCAACTCAACCTTCCTGTCGAGGCGCGGCCGCGTGAACACTTCGGCTGGTTCGCCACGATGGCAGGCGCCGACATGGCCGCTTCCAGCGCGCATACCCGGACATTGCTTGACTGGCAGCCTTCCGGCCCCGGCCTTCTCGCAGACCTCGATCAGCCCGGCTACTACACCCGATGAGCGCTGGTGGTCAGCGATGGGGTGCTGTCGCTGTCAACCGCGATGTTGGCCCACAACGTCGACCCGGCCGTCCGGGCGGAGTGGCTAAACGGCATGTTCCTGCCGTCAGACGCTTTCGATTGGTCGCGCAACGTGGTCCTCCTTCGCAGCGGCGACCAGACGATACTCGTCGACGCCGGCCTGGGTTTGGACCCTGACCTGAACTTGCGGTCGGGTTCGAACACCCCGACTGGCACAACGGCTTTTGAACACGACCCAGAGGAAGCAACTCGCGTTGCAGCCCAATCCTCCTCAACCGGGACGGCGACATCAAGCGCACCAGGGACCTGACCCGCCACGTCCTTCTCGACGGCGTCGGATCCACCCACTGGAACGACTGGTTCCGTCACCACGACCAGGAGATACCCGTCACGGTTCGCCGGCTGAGTTTTGAAGATTTCAATCAGAACCTCGCGGCGGCACGCTGCGGAATTGGCATTGCGATGCAGGACAACATCACTGCTGGCGAAGAGCTTGCCCAAGGTGCGCTTGTCCGCCCGCTCAGAGGTTTCATAAAATCGGCGACGAAGGCACGCAAAAGAACCGGGACCATTCCCCGCTCGCCAAGGTGTTCATCGATTGGGTGGTCAACGAAGCCCAGGCCACAATAGAATTTGCCTGAGGGAATGGAGCAACGGCCAAATCGCCCCAAATGAGGATACGCGTCGGTTGCGCGTGCTGGACTGAGCACTCGGACGATTGAGCAACGACGCAACAGTCGCCATAGTGCTGGCGCACCGCGGTGCCGGATTTTTCGGGAGGAAGCGACATGCATGAATTCGCAATTCTTGTCACCATCCTGGGCGTCTTCCTTCTTGGAGCCATGAGTCCTGGCCCAAGCTTTATTGTGGTGTCGCGTATCGCGATCGCCCGGTCACGCGCTGACGGATTAATGGCAGCGGTAGGCATGGGAATTGGCGGCTTTCTATTCGCTTGCATTGCAGTCGCCGGCCTCACAGCGATCCTCCTTCAAGTGGAGTGGCTCAGCATGCTGCTCAGGCTCGCCGGTGGCGCGTACCTCGTCTGGATCGGCGTCGGTATCTGGCGTGCCGCTCCCCAGACGATAGCGATTGCCGATGCGCCCGCAGATCAACCAGGTACACTGTGGAAGTCTCTGCTGCGGGGCCTTTTCGTGCAGATTTCCAATCCGAAGACGGCCATCTTCTATGCATCCATGTTTGCTGCGCTGCTACCGTCTCCCACACCCACCTGGATGCTGCTGGCGCTTCCGCCACTGCTCTTCATCAACGAGTTCGTGTGGTATGCGATTGTCGCCCTTGGTTTTTCGTCACGTGCGCCGCGGGTCGTCTATCTGCGCTCGAAGACCTGGATTGACCGCGTGGCTGGCGCTGTGGTGGGCGCACTCGGCATCAAGCTGATGGCCGATAGCGTGCGAACAATCGGCTAGGGCCTATCCGCACTCGACTCTCCTGACCATGTTTCAAAGCCGCAGACGTCGGCGTTTCCAACGTCGACCGCATACTGAATGTGCGGGGTCCGGTGCGCGCCCAGCCGGCCGAACGCGTGCGGGAAGCTGCCGAACGCATTGGATTTCACGGGGTTACGGCGATTCGCCGCCGCTAATATATGAGCGACGCTTACTCGCCGCGACCACGCTCGTACAGCATGTCGTGGATCGAACCCCCACTCGATAGACGGTGGGTTGCCCAAAGTTTGTGTTGACCGTTTTCGACGGCGCGGCGAAACTTGCAACCGGGAGCGAGGAGGAGGACGAATGATGGCTGAGCCAGACCGCTGGCGCCACATGGCAAGCGCACCGAAAAACGGCAGTCGGATCCTCGTCACGATCCGCCCGTCCGAACAGGGGACAGCGGAAGTTGACCTTGCATATTGGTCGAATGGCGATCAGTTCGGTAGAGAAGGCTGGCGCGCCTCCGATTCCTCGCCCGGCCGCATCATCGAATACGCCGAGCCGGAACTGAAATGCTGGATGCCGATGCCTTCAGCCAATCTCAATCTCACCTCGATGCCCCTACCCTGGGAAGGCGATGACGACCAAGAACTGGACGGGTCGGGGATTTGACGCAAGCGAAGAGCATACAGCAGACCGGCCCGCCATCCGGGTCCGGCAAGCAATCCATGTGCCCTTATCGGCCCGACGCAGGAACCGCTCTATTGGGCAAGCCCCCACGCAGGGGCAGAGTGCTTTGCGCCTTTTCCAGCCATCGCGCATGTCCTTGAATGGCCATCACCGTTCAGGCAATCCCGCTTTCCGCAACCCCTCGGCCATTTGATCTTGCCACCGCGGGATGTTTTGAAACCAGGGAAGCGCTCGATACCGGTCGATTGTAAAGCCTGGCTCGGCCGCCAATAGCTTCCTCGCAGCCCATCGGGAGGTCTCCAAGTCTCCGTTCATCGCCGACCAGGCGGCGAGATGACGGTAGGACCATGTGACGTCCGGATAGGTGTTGACGACCTCATGGGCTATCGCAATCGCCTCTGAAAGAGCACCTTCCATGGCCAAGGAAAAAGCCATCCCCAATCTCATGTTGAATGCGAGCGGATCTCTTGGGCTCAGGGTCATCCCCCGCTGGAAGCATTCCGGTGCGTGCGTGGCTTCGTCCTTGTAGATCGCGAGCCACCCCAGGCGCGCCCATGCCCAGGCATTGTTCGGATCAAGCGCAAGCGCCTTTTCGATAAAGGTGGTCGCGCGCTCCTGGTCGCCGCAGATGCTCATTGCCGCACCGGCGGCAGTCAGGGCGGTTGGATCGTCGCCGATCGAGCCCACAGCCTCTACCGCTGCGCGCGCCTTTTCCAGCTCACGCTCCGGTTGTTCGGTCCATAGGTAGGAGGCGTTCGAGGCGTGGCACCAAGCCAAAAGTGCATGCGCGCGACCATAGCCCGGATCGACGGCGATAGCTTGCCGCAGCAGTTCGATCGCCTGGTTGTTGGTATCCTTGCGGCGGCCCCAGAGGTTCGGGTAGGCGCGCATGACAAGGTCATAGGCCCTGAGACTGGTCGGCGGCCTGCGCCTAGCCAGTTCGATCTCGGCATCGCGGATCGCCGGGTGAATGGCGCCTGCCACCTGCGCCGCGATCCGATCCTGGAACTCGAACATGTGTTCGATTGCACCCTCGTAACGGTCGGACCAGAACTGGGTCCTTGTCTCCGCATCAACCAATTGCACCGAAATGCGCAGTCGATCGCCGCCTCGGCGAACGGTGCCCTCGACCACATAATTGACGCCGAGTTCCCTGCCGACCTCGCGCACGTCGACGAAGCGTCCCTTGTAGGTGAACGCGGACTGTCGCGCGATTACAAAGAAATTCCGAACGCACGAGAGCGCCGCGGTGATCTCCTCGACAACGCCGTCCACGAAGTATTCATCGTCTCGCCCGCTGAGGTTGTCGAAGGGCATGACGACGATCGATGGCTGGTCCTTGCCACGGCGGGCGGCAAGTGGTGGCACGGACGCGATGCCGCCTTCGACAGACGTCTCTTGCTGCCAATCGACCCCGAAGACGAAAATTGGGCGCGGGATGTTCTTCAAGTTGCGCTCGCCGAGGCTGATCAGCGGGAACGGCACTTTCCCATCGAGATGCTCGCGCACCGATGCGGAAATGCAGATGCCTGACGGAGCGGCGATCTCTTGCACGCGCGCAGCGATATTGACGCCGTCGCCGAGCAGGTCGTCTCCCGCTACGACCACGTCACCCAGGTTGATACCGATGCGGAACTCCAAACGGCGATCGGGCGGGCGGTCTTCCAAGGTACTGAAAAGACGGCGCTGGATTTCGACCGAGCACCGGACGGCCTGGACAGCGCTTGGAAACTCGGCGACAAACCCGTCACCGGCGGTTCCAAAGATACGGCCGCCATGCTCCTTCACCACTTCGGCAATCCTGTTGCGGCACACATTTAGTGCACCAAGCGTACCTTCCTCGTCCAGCGCCGCAAGGCGACTGAAACCAGCAACATCGGCTGAAAGGATGGCTGCGAGCTTTCGATCCATAGCGATGACCGCTCCTGCGGCGCCACGATATCGTTGGGCTTAATATGCGCTCAGTTTCCCATATTCACAGGTGCTTGTCGCCCGCAAGATCGGAGGATCTGCAGCAATCAGAATGCTGCGTCGCCACACGCCTGATAGGACGCATGGCGACGCAGTTTTCGGTTACCGCTGCGCGACCGGGCGCACCAGCGGCGTCACGCGTCGGATGGTCACGCGGCGGTTCTCCTCCTCGGGTTCCTGCGTGCCGATTTTCAGGAAGCGCTCACCATAGCCTTGCGTGACTAGGTTTTCCGCCGAGATGCCGTAAACTTCGGTCAGGAGGACTGCGACGGATTCGGCACGCTCATCGGAGAGGACCAAGTTCGAGCGATCAGAACCGACAGCGTCCGTGTGCCCTTCGATGAAGAAGGTTTCACCGGGATCCTTGTCGAGAATCTTCTGCATTGCGTCGGCGACCGTTCGCAGTGTCTTTGCCTGCGACATCGAGACTTCGGCACTCCCCGTCGCGAAGTGGATCGTGTCGAGATCGATGCGCCGGACCTTGTCACGCAGGCGGGCCGAATTGCGGACCTCATCGATCGTGTAGACTCGCTCGACGCGTTCGACCGGCGGCTCGGACAGGAATTCGTAGTAGTCCCGATCCGGTTCTTCCGAGTAATCGACGATGTAGTCGTCGACCGGAATCGTCAGGCGCATCGGCGGCAGTTCGTAACCGACGTCGACGATCGCCGGACGCCGTTCCTCCTGATACTCCGGCGCGTACATCAGCACATATTCGTTGCCGTCGCCGTCGACGCGCGAGCGTTGCAAGATGTCACCGTAACGGTCGTAGACGGTAACGATCCGATACCCGCCCGGGCGGACGATCGTTTCACGAACGCGGCCGCGCGGAAGCTCGTCGTAGTAGGCCTCCTGCGCATCGTGGCGCAGACGCGGACGGTCGTCGCCACGCACGAAGATCTGGTCGCCGACGCCGAGGACAACGCGATCGCCGACCCTCTCGACCAGTTGCACCTCGGTCACATCATTGTTCCTGGTGTTGTTGACCGTCGTGTTGTTGATCACCGTATTGTTGATGACGGTGTTGTTGACGATGTTCGTCGTCTCCGGGACCGCGAAGACTGGCGCCGCTTCGACGCGTCGCCCTTCTTCCTTGATCGCGGCCTCGATCCTCTGCGAAACGGCCTGCCGACCCTCGGCCGGAATCTCCGCCTGGGCCGCGGCGTCGTCGGTCGGCGGCGCTATGTTCTGATCCTGGACGCGCAGCTCCTCGCGCTGCTTGCGCCGAGCCTCGCGCCCCTGGTTGCCCCCGGAATTATCGGCGTCCTTGTCGCTGTCGAGCACAGCCGCGCCATTGTCGACCGGAAGCACCACGGTTTCGTCGGTCGCCGCCGGATCCTGGGCGATCTTGCGCTTCTCTTCCTTCGTGCGCTTGTCGACAACGATCGGAGCGGCCTTGCCCTGGTGCTCCTCGCCCTGGCGCTGCTCGGCCGTTGCGGGTTGTTCGGCCCCTGGAACCGGCTGCTGCTCACCCTCGCCTGTCTGCGGCGTCGGCTGCTCGGCTGTGGTTTCGCCTGTCGGTGCGGCACGCTCTTCGAGGGCCTTTTGCTCCTCGGGCTGCTTTCCTTCAGCTTGCTGCTTGCGCTTCTTGGGTAGCGGTACCTGCTGTTCCTCGGCCTTCTGAGGGTTGCCTTCCTCTACGGCGGGCTGCCGTCCTTCCGCCTGCTGCTTGCGCTTCTTGGGCGCGGGTGCCTGCTGTTCTTCGGCCTGCTGCGGGGTCCCTTCTTCTACGGCGGGCTGCTGGTCTTGGGCCTGCTGCTTGCGCCTCTTGGGCACAGGATTTTGTTGCTCCTCAGCCTGCCGCGGAGCCGCTTCCTCGACACCAGGCTGCTGTTCCTCAGCTTGCTGCTTGCGCTTCTTGCGCACAGGAGTTTGTTGCTCTTCGGCCTGCTGCGGAGTCCCTTCCTCTGCACCAGGCTGCTCCTCCGCCTGCTGCTTGCGCTTCTTGCGCATCGGAGCTTGTTGCTCTTCGGCCTGCTGCGGAGCGCTTTCCTCGACGCCAGGCTGCTGTTCTTCGGCCTGCTGCTTCCTCTTCTTGCGCACAGGCGCTTGGAGTTCTTCAGCCTGCCGCGGTGCGTTTTCCTCGGAGCCGGGCTGCTGCTCTTCGGCCTGCTGCTTGCGCTTCTTGCGAACCGGCTCTTCGACCTGACGCTGCGGCTCCTCGGCCTGCGGTTGCTGCTGTTCTGTCTGCCCTTCCTCGGCGGCATGCTGCTTCTTGCGCTTCTTGAGCAGAAGCAAGTCCTCGGGAGACTGCTGGTCGGTCCCTTCCTGCGCTACCTGGAACGGCGCCCTCAGGCTCTCGGCTAGCGCCGGCTGAATCGCGAAAGATACGGCGAAGACGGGCAAGGTCACCGTTGCGAAAAGTTTGGATCGAATCGACATCATCTTTGTTCCTCTTATTGGGAGGTCCCCGCGCCAGTTGCGCTTATCGCCCGCATCAAAGCCGGCAGAACGGTACGCCTGTTCGCGCGCCCCAAGGGGCCATGCCCCGCGGCTCCGACTTTTTTGTGTCAGCCAAAGGCTCGTCCCAACGCCGCAGTTCCCGATCGGTTCCGCTTGCAGGCCGATCCCGAACCTGCTGGCGGCAGGTCGCGCTGTCGTTCGTATTGATCCGAAAGGCGAATTTTCGGAGGTCGCTGGCCAAGCGCGCGAGCGTTTCCTCACTGAACGGCATTCCTGCGGACATTACTGCTCGTTGGTAAGTGGTTATTGGGCGAAACATTCCGTGGGCAAAGCACCAAAACAGACGCCATTGCCGAAATCGAGCAATACACGCTCCATCACCATTCGACCGACACCGTTGCCGGCGCCTCCCATCGAGCTCCCGCCGGAGGTCAAGCAACAGGCGGAAAAAGCCCGTGCGAGTGAATCCGCCCTTGCGGTGCCCGAACGTCTTCTGAGACCCCACGCAGTCATCGCCTCATGCCTCGCGGAGCACGAACAGAAAAAGCGTCAAGCCCGCAGTGAGCACGATCCATGGAGGCGCAATCTTTATGACCCTGGCTATTTCTCCGAAACGGACCACCGCAAACACCGCATTCTGGATGCGCTGTTCAAGGCGATTGAGCGCCAAGGCGGAGAGGTTAAGCAGGGAGAGCGCCAACTTGCCGAGCAGCGCCGAAGAACATCGGCGTCGCAAGCGCGACGCTAGCCGCTGGCGACGCTTCCGGGACTTAGCGCAAGATTGGCACGAGCTCAGTGCCGTGCGCGATTTCCTAGTGGCGCTGCGATCAATGGACTTCACCACCACCGCCGAGATCGATGGCCGCAGCGTTGAAGAGTAGATCGCATGGGCCGAGGGCTGGCTACAGTCGGCTGATCCGACGGCCGGCGGCGTCGACGGCGTGTTCGAGCAGGTCGCTGAGCCGCCACCAAATCTGCCCCGCTTACCCGCGCTTTCGCCAATTTAAGAACGATTAACCGTTTGAATTGGCGTATTAAATCGCACGCACGGATACTAAGCACCAACATCGTTCCGTCACCCAAACGTCCCGCATTCTCGACCATGACTATCGATAGTGATTAAGTATCGATAGCGAGCCATCTCGAAGTGATTTTCTTGCCATCTAAAACTATAGTCGCTATATTCGAAGGGATTTCGATCGAGGAAACGCAATGTCCGAACCGCAACTGTCCGTCCGCAGCACCAAGGCCAGGGATCTGGCGCACGCGCTGGCGCGCCGCACGGGTCAGCCGATCAACAGGCTCGTCGAGCAGGCGCTCGAGCACTACGATCTGGAACTGCGCCAGCAGTCTATCCGGGCGCCGATCGATGTCCTGTCGGATTTGATGGCCGAAGGGCGGCGTGCGGTCTCGGCCGGCACGACATCCGCGCATGACGATTACTACGACGACTACGGTTTGCCGCGATGATCGCTGTCGATACGTCGGTCATTCTGGCGATGGCTCTGGCAGAGCCGGAGGCCGAACGGTTCACTGCGTTGGTGGGGCAGGAGGCCGTTGCGATCGGCTGGCCGACGCTGCTTGAGGCGCGCATGGTGCTGGCAGGCAGAGGATTTCCCAACGCTTCGGACATTGTCGATCAGCTTGTCCAGCTGCCGAACGTCACCGCGATTGCGTTCGACGAGGCGCATTACCGAGAAGCGGAACGAGCGTTCGACCGCTTCGGCAAAGGCCGCCATCCGGCCACGCTCAACATGGGCGACTGCTTTTCCTATGCTGTTGCGAGGATCACCAAAGCGCCGCTGTTGTTCAAGGGCAACGATTTTGGCCAGACGGACCTGAAAATTCACCCGGCATCATCCGGCTGAAGGACGATTGCCCACCAAGCCCGACGGGATCCCATGGAAGTCCGCGTCAGATTTGCTCTCGAAAAACTGCTGACCATCGCCCACGAGGACGCCGGCCAGGGCCGGCGGGTGGCGAAATTCCTGCTCGCCTGGTGGAACGCCGACGCCAATGGGGGCTTCGATCTCGCCGACCTGTTCGCCGTCGACCGCGCGGTCTCGGAGGACATGGCGACGATCTTCACCTCTCTCGCGCGGGAGGAAGATGCGGTCTACCCGACCGACTACCGCGGCGAGCTCGAAAGCATCATCAAACGCTGGCGGCCGCAAACCGATGGCTAAATCCGGCAAGAGCGTGAAGGCGACGTCCATTTCCGACGCTGTGCTGCGGCGTGCAGAGCAGCTCGACGCCCTCGAGGCCATCCTGCCCTTCGATCGCCGCGACCGACTCGCCGCACTTCTGACCGACGACGACGTCGATACCCTCAAGCACCTCGCCGGCGAAGGCATTGGCGACAATACACTTCGCGCACTCGCCTCCGATCTCGGTTACCTTGAGGCCTGGTGCCAACTCGCCACCGGCGTCCCCCTCCCCTGGCCCGCACCCGAGAGCCTGCTGCTCAAGTTTGTCGCTCATCACCTTTGGGACCCGATCAAGCGCGCCGAGGAGCCCAGCCATGGCATGCCGGCGGAAGTGGAAGATGGCCTCCGTGAGCGCCGGCAGCTTCGGTCCGAGGGACCGCACGCGCCCGACACGGTGCGGCGTCGGCTGACGAGCTGGTCGATCCTCACCAGGTGGCGCGGCCTTACCGGCTGCTTTGACGGTCCTTCGCTCAGATCCGCTCTGCGGCTCGCCGTTCGCGCCAGCGCCCGACCACGACAGCGCAAGAGCAAAAAGGCGGTCACAGCCGATGTTCTGGCGCAATTGCTGCTGGCCTGCGCCGGCGAAAGCCTGGTGAACTTGCGCGATCGCGCACTGCTGTTGGTCGCCTTCGCGTCCGGCGGTCGCCGCCGCTCGGAAGTGGCGGCATTGCGGGTCGAGGATCTAACCGACGAAGAGCCGGTGCGGGCCAACCCTACCGATGAAAACTCCGCCCTCCTCCCATGCTTGTCACTCCGCGTGGGCCGGACGAAAACGACGACGCGTGACGACGACGAACAGGTAGTCCTCATCGGCCGGCCAGTGGTGGCGTTGCGACGCTGGCTTGAGGAAGCCGATATCAAGGATGGCCCCGTGTTTCGGCGCATCGACCAGTGGGGAAACATCGACCGGCGAGCCCTGACACCGCAATCCGTCAACCTGATCCTGAAAGGCCGTTGCAAACAGTCGGGACTCGACCCGACCTTGTTTTCGGCGCATGGACTGCGGTCAGGCTATCTCACCGAGGCTGCCAACCGCGGTGTTTCCTTGCCAGAGGCAATGCAGCAGTCGCTGCACAAATCGGTGGCCCAGGCGGCGCGCTATTATAACAACGCGGAGCGAAAGAATGGACGAGCGGCCCGGCTCATCGTCTAGGCGAGACTACGCGCCGAATAATGTATCAGCTCGCTTCTCAAACGACTGCCATTCTTCAGGCTCAGCTTCCGCCTCCGATCTATCGCGCAGGTCAGCGGCTACCGCCGCCCGGCCCCAGGCTTCAGCGCGCTGCATAAGCGACACCATCTCTGCCTTCAAGCGATGCGAGCGCTGGAGGTCGGCGGCTTGCTCGGCATTCTGGCGCGGATCATAGAACACGCCGATTTCCGCGTCGGCCGCCTTTCGTTCCGCTTCCAACTGCGCCGTCAGTGCGGCCAACTCGGCCTTCACCGCAAAATACCGTCTCATCACAACGATGAGTTCGCGGTCGTCCGTCTCCATGAGCTCTCCCGAGGTTCTGTTTGCATGAGCACAATGATGATCAACAACAAGGCAGAATCGCGATGGGTCATTGGACTTCACAGTTTGGCGCAACGAAAATATCTGGCGTGGAAGGAGTGGGCCGCCCAGCACGAGCATTGCGGCGCCAGCCAAATAATTGCGACGGATGTATTCCGATGCGATGCTGCAATCGCCAAAACGCTTGCGCCGGGCTCCATTGCCTCAGCCACGGCCCGCTCCTTGAATTCATCGGACCACCGTCGCCGAAACTGCCGCGGCGCACCCTCAAGCCGTTCCGGAACGGCTTCGATCGGAAGTTTCTAGTTCCAGAGCTAGGCGCAGACATAGAAGCTCACAGTCTGTGAATCGTCTGTCCGCAATACAGGCCCCCGCGCTACCTAGGCCAGATGGGGGTCAGCTTGCCGCTTACCGTTCTCTCCGGGTAGCGCTAGAACGCCAAAAAAGCCCGGCGGATTTCTCCGCGCGGGCTTTTGAGTGTTTGGTTGCGGGGGCAGGATTTGAACCTGCGGCCTTCAGGTTATGAGCCTGACGAGCTACCGGGCTGCTCCACCCCGCGCCATCTAGGTAAACCGCTAAGCGGTTTATCCGTCATCGCGGTAAATCC
>NZ_JACVAS010000008.1:0-335854 GCF_014852025.1 Ensifer sp. ENS10 | reverse complement strand
ACTCGGGCGTGTAGAGCGGAATGACGTGATCGCCCTTCTTCACCGAGGTGACGCCCGGGCCGACGTCGACGACGATGCCGGCGCCCTCATGGCCGAGGATGGCCGGGAACAGGCCTTCCGGATCGGCGCCGGACAGCGTGAAGTCGTCCGTGTGGCAGATGCCGGTGGCCTTGACCTCGATCAGCACTTCGCCGGCCTTTGGGCCTTCGAGTTGAACCGTCATGACCTCGAGCGGCTTGCCTGCCTGAACGGCAATGGCGGCACGTACATCCATCTATTTTCTCCCTAGGACAAAAATGGTTTCGGGCCGCCAGGGCGGCGGCCCGTTGGAATCGACAATAAGCTAACGAATGTTCTGTTGAACGCGATTGAGTTCCATCTCAAGTGCGGCGATGGCCTTGCCGGTCTGTTCGTGCAGCTTCTTGACCAGGGCAAACTGCTCGCGAAGGCCGTCGCGCTCGTCATCGACCGCGTCCGAATCCGGCGCCTTGCCGAGGCCGGCGATCAGCCAGGCCGGGGTAACGCCCAGCACGCCGGCAAGCATGAAGAGCCGGTTCGTCCGGGGTTCGGCGCGGTCGCGCTCCCAGGCGGCGACCGTTTCAGCGCGGACTCCGAGTTGGTCTGCCAGGTCCTTGGTGCTGATGTTGGCGGCGTCGCGCGCCCTCCAGATGCGTCCTCCCAGCGTATCACCGTCGCTGGTGTCGCGCAGGCGGGCAATCATCGTTTCGGTGGACAAGCGCATGGATATCTCCTTTGCCACGGTTACGTTCAAAGGTCCCGGAGAGACGGCAGGAAGCCGCTTTTGACTTCCGGGGCGGAAGATGGTCCTGAGCTTATAGGCATTCGGCCAGCGAGGGACCACCCCGAAGCGCCAAAAACACCGTCAATTGCGGCTAAGGCGCGGATAGTTCGGCCTCCGGCGCATCCTCGGCCGTTGAAAACCGTAGCCTAGGCTCTAATGTGCGGCGGCCAACCGGAGCTTGCCCCATGACCGATGCCCGAACCGCGGCTGCCGAGCCTGCCGATACCGTGATGCAAGGCGTCGCCATCATGCTCTTTGCGATGGTCATCCTGCCCGGCATGGACGTGATCGCGAAGTATATGGCCGTCTACGAAGGCATGTCGCCCGGCCAGGTGACCTTCTACCGGTTCTTCTTCCAGCTGGTGGCGACGTTGCCGATGCTGCTTGGCGCCGGCGGCCTGCGGGCGCTGAAGCCGAAGCGTCCCTGGGCCAATCTGCTGCGCGGCGTGCTGCTGGCGACCGCGGCCTTGTTCTTCTTCATTTCCGTGAAGTACATGCCGCTGGCAGATACCTTTGCCATCTATTTCGTCGAACCCTTCATCCTGACCTGCCTTTCGGCGGTGTTCCTGAAGGAGAAGGTCGGCTGGCGACGCTGGCTTGCCATCGTCGTCGGTTTCGGTGGGGCGATGATCGTCATCCAGCCGAGTTTCGCGGCTTTCGGCGTGACGGCTTTGCTGCCGGTGGCCTGCGCCTTCGTCTTTGCCTGCTACCTGCTTCTCAATCGCGCGGTCGGTACCGGAGACTCGCCGCTGACGATGCAGACCATCGCTGGCATCGGCGGCACATTGATGATGGCGCTGGTGATCCTGGTCGGCAACGGCATGGGCAGCCCCGATTTCGTGCCGTCCTTGCCCAAATCGGCGCTTGGCTGGACGCTCGTGGTTATCCTCGGGGCGCTCTCCGGCTACGGCCATCTGCTGGTCGTCAAAGCCTTCAGAGCGGCACCTGTCTCCTTGTTGGCGCCATTCCACTATTTCGAGATCGTCACGGCGACGGCGCTCGGCTATCTCATCTTCGGAGACTTCCCGTCGCTCTCCAAATGGCTCGGCATCGCCATCATCGTCGGGTCCGGCTTGTTCATCATCTGGCGCGAGCGGCAGGCCGGCCGGCGGGCGGCCGCTTGAGCGATATCACGCCCCGTCGTTCTTCGTCGGCCCGAATACGGTCTCGAAGGCCTCGCGCAGCCGGATGTCGACATCCGGCATCATGACCGGTAGGCCGAGGTCGACCAGGCTTGTTACGCCGTAGCCGCGAATACCGCAGGGCACGATGCCGCCGAAATGGTCGAGATCCGGATCGACGTTCAGTGCGAAGCCGTGGAAGCTTACCCATTTGCGCAGGCGTATGCCGATCGCGGCAATCTTGTCTTCCGCCACCGAACCGTCGGGCAGGGCGGGCTTTTCCGGGCGGCGAACCCAGACGCCGACCCGGTCTTCGCGGCGCTCACCTCTCACATTCATCGAGTCGAGCGTGGAGATCACGACGCTTTCCAGCGCAGCGACGAAGGCGCGGACGTCCTGTTTTCGGCGCTTGAGATCGAGCATGACATAAACGACTCGCTGACCCGGCCCGTGATAGGTGTATTCACCGCCGCGACCCGTCGAGAACACCGGAAAGCGATCCGGCATCACCAGGTCAGCAACATCGGCGCTGGTGCCGGCTGTGTATAGCGGCGGATGTTCGACGAGCCAGACGAGTTCGTCCGCGGTGCCGGCGGCGATCGCGGCAGCCTCCTGCTCCATCAACTCGACTGCCTGTGGATAATCCACCAGATCAGAGGCAATCCGCCAGCGAACCGGGGGTGATTCCGGGGGGGCGAACATGGTCTGGCTCAGATTCTCACGCTGCATTCGGTCGGCATTCCTGTTTTTCAGAGCTTGTAAATGGGATGGCGTGTGACAAGAGTCCAGCGTTTCCAACGCTTCCCCAGCGGGCTGTTGAAATAGTTTCATTTCCCGTCAAATTTCTGTCGTCATCCCCTTGTGCCCCCCAGGGGCTTTTGCTACATGCAGCCCCGTCGACGCAGGTCGGCATCTACCACGATGCGGTCGTGGCGGAATTGGTAGACGCGCAGCGTTGAGGTCGCTGTGGGGCAACCCGTGGAAGTTCGAGTCTTCTCGACCGCACCAAAAAAACCCGGCTTTGGCCGGGTTTTTTGTTTTTTATCCTGCCCCTGGCGAACACGGCATGCTGCGCGGAATCGCATCGCCGACACATCCTTTCGCGGCACGTTTCCAATCTAGAGTAGGCGTTTGGCACGGTGGGAAGGAACTCGCTCTCCTTGCTGGCGATTGGCCGAAGACGAACGGGATCCCGCCCCCCAGCAATCGGTCTCGGCGCGGTGCCCGACAAAGTGCGCGCGCCTGGTGCGCGGAAAGGCGACCTGGCCGCTTCGCCCGCAATGCGAAGGCCGCTGAAGTTCTGTCGTGATCTCCCGAATTGTGCACAGCCATCTCTTGTGCACTGCGGGGGCTTTTGCTACATGCAGCCCCGCTGGCGCAGGTCGGCATCTACCACGATGCGGTCGTGGCGGAATTGGTAGACGCGCAGCGTTGAGGTCGCTGTGGGGCAACCCGTGGAAGTTCGAGTCTTCTCGACCGCACCAAAACCGGCTTCGGCCGGTTTTTTCGTTTTTATCTCCAACGCTTAGGTCTTGAGCCCACCGCGCGGCTCAGCCTCGGGCCGAAGCTGCAAGCCCGCAAACCTCAATACATCTTCCGACCGCACTTCGGCGTGCATAGCGCTTGCCGCCGCGGAAAAAGAGTGAACGAGCACCGCCACGTTGCAGGCGAAATGGCTTGGAATGTTATTTGGTGCTAACCTTGGCGCGGTATTCCAGAACGAGGGCCGGGCTGGAAGCAGTTTTCTGGGCGCGGCGGTGGCTGGGCGACCTGCACCGATGACGAAGCCTGTTTGCTTGGGAGGTTCCTTTGGGCGGCGATCTCAGGGCTGTTGCAGATGCAATCCTCAATACCGCCGTCAGCGCCGCGGATGGCGTGCCCGGCGTCGTCGCGATTGCCACAGATAGACGGGGCGACATCTACACGGGTGCAGCCGGAAAGCGAGCATTGGGTGGCGATTCGGACATGACCGCCGACAGCGTCTTCGGGCTCTTCTCGATGACGAAAGCGATCACCGGCACTGCCTGCCTGCAACTGGTCGAAGAGGGCAGGCTCGATCTCGATGCTCCAGCCAAGCGATACGCTCCCGAGATTGGCAAGCTGCAGGTGATCGATGGCTTTGATTCCTCCGGGAACCCGAAGCTCCGCCCGCCCAAGCGGGATATCACGACGCGCATGCTGCTTTTGCATACGGCTGGCTTTGGATACGACTTCTTCAATGAGACCTACGCCAAGTTGGCCCGGCAGCATGGGCAGCCGAGCGTGATCACGAGCTCCTATGCGTCCATCCGCACCCCATTGCTGTTCGACCCAGGCGACGACTGGGAATATGGAAGCAACCTGGACTGGGCCGGACAGGTGGTGGAGGGCATAGCCGGTAAGCGATTGGGCGAGGTGATGATCGAGCGAATCCTTCAGCCGCTCGGCATGGACGATACCGGTTTTGCATTGACCCCAGCGATGGCCTCACGCGTGGTCACGCTGCATCAGCGGGACGATGCAGGGCGATTGCAGCCGGTGCCCGATTTCCGGTTCCCCCAGGAACCCGAGGTCCAAATGGGTGGGCATGGCCTCTACTCGACAGCTACCGATTACTCAAAATTTATTCGCATGTGGCTCAACGACGGGGTGGCACCCGGCGGCCGCGTGCTGAAACCCGAAACCGTCGAAATGGCGGAAAAGAATGGCCTCGGAGAAAAGAAGATCAAAAAGCTTCCCGGGGTGATACCGAGCCTTTCGCACGACGTCGAATTTTTCCCCGGAATGCCGAAATCCTGGGGGCTTAGCTTCATGATCAATGATGAAGCCGCGCCGACAGGCCGACCGGCCGGCGCGCTGGCCTGGGCTGGGCTTGCAAACCTCTATTACTGGATAGACCGCCAAAATGGTCTCGGCGGCCTCTGGGCGACGCAGATATTGCCCTTCGTCGACCCGGCCTCGATCGGGGGCTACCTTGACTTCGAAACGGCGGTCTACTCCGCCTTTCCAAGGTAGTCGGCCGAAACATTTGATTGCACACGCCAAGCCTGGGTCGCTTGCACCGCGCGCCGCGCGCTTGCCCCGCCCTGCGTCCACGTCGTCAGCTGTTGCCTTGCGGTCCGCTCTGGTCCATGCGGCGGCGGATAAGCTTGAAGCTGTGATCGGGCTGAACCTCATAGGTTTCGTAGACCATCTGCCCTTCATACATGAAACGGTGCTGAACCATGGTGCCGGGAGCGGCCTGCGTCTTTCTTTTGCTGGCGTTTTCGCCGTAGGTCAGGCTCTCGGGCAGGGGCTCAAGACTCTGTTGGGCACTGTTGCAACCGGCGAGGGCCAGGAGGCCGATGACTGCAAGATATGTTGGCTTCATTGTTCGATCCTTGGTGAACTGGGAGGCATTTGATGCTGTCGGCGGGAAGTCCTAGACGCGCGTTTGTTCCCTTGTCAGCTTTTCGAATTTCTTGATCGCCCGATCGCGTTTCAGGCGCGAGAGGCGTTGGGTCCAGAAAATACCGTCGAGCTGGTCGATCTCGTGTTGCAGGCAAATGGCCATCAGCCCTTCGGCTTCCTCTTCGACCTCTTCGCCCGAAAGGCTTTGATAGCGAACACGGACGGTCTGCGGTCGCTCGATGTCCTCCGAAACCCCAGGCATCGATACACTGCCTTCAGCATGTTTCATGACTTCGGCGGAGTTCCAGACAATCTCTGGATTGATGTAAATCCTGACGCCGCTCTCCCGGTCGAGCTCGATCACCGTCACCCTTTGCAGGACACCGACATGCGGAGCGGTGATGCCGATACCCGGTGCCGCTCGCATCGTGTCGAGCAGGTCGTCCGCAAGGGCTTCGAGCGCCGCATCAAAGTGGGTAACGGTGTCCGCCTTCTGGCTCAGTAAGGGACTGGGAAAACGGACAATGGGACGGATCGCCATCAGATGTTCCTCGGCTGCAGCGTTTGCGGCGCCGTGCGTCCCGTTGAGGAGCGCAAGGGGCGCCGTAAACCTTGGGCTGCTGTTTCGTTCTCTGATATCGATTCCGGTTCCAGGGAACGAAGAGAAGTGCTAGCCGATCGCGCGATCGATGTCGACAGTGTCGAGATGCAGCCGGTTTCTCATGTATTTGCAACAGCTTGAATAAATCTGTTATCGCCGCGCACAGGGTGCTATCTGTGCTGTGGACCTCGGCGGGGCTTTGCGCTAGCAGGGCTGTAGGACCCAACTTCCGGAGCACGGCAGCGGAAGAGGCACCAACCGTCAGTGACGCATTCTTTCCGGTCCGTATGATGGAGCACCGGAAAGCAGCAATCGTTTCGAGGGCGCCCATGAGCAATATCGGCGACGACGACAGCGGTATCGAAGACGTCAAGACCTTTGACGGCTCGGACATCTATGCCGACGACGGTTCGGTCCGTTCCGATTTCCTCATGCATGTCGGGGCCGCGATCGCCGATCGCGATACGATCTATCTGCGCCAGCACGTCGCCGGCCTGCATTCGTCGGAACTCGGCGACCTGCTTGAAGCGATCCAGCCTGACCAGCGCCTGGCGCTGGTCTCACTGCTCGGCAAGGAATTCGACCTTTCGGCACTGACCGAGGTCGACGAGGCCATCCGTCTCGATATCGTCGAGCATCTGCCGAACGAGCAGATCGCCGAGGCCATCGGCGAAATGGACTCGGACGACGCCGTCTACATTCTCGAGGACCTCGACCAGGAAGATCAGGACGAGATCCTGGCGAAGCTTCCCTTTACGGAACGAGTTCGCCTTCGCCGCTCGCTCGACTATCCGGAGAGCACGGCCGGCCGGCGCATGCAGACCGAGTTCGTGGCGGTGCCGCCATTCTGGACCGTTGGCCAGACGATCGACTACATGCGCGAAGACGAGGACCTGCCCGAGAGCTTCACGCAGATCTTTGTCATCGACCCGACCTTCAAGCTGCTCGGTGCCATGGACCTCGACCGCATCCTCAGGACCAAGCGCTCGGTCAAGGTCGACGCGATCATGCATGACACGAGCCATGCGATTCCGGCCGAGATGGACCAGGAAGAGGCAGCGCAACTGTTTGAGCAATATGACCTTCTCTCCGCGGCGGTCGTCGATGACAATGGAAGGCTCGTCGGCGTGCTCACCATCGATGACGTCGTTGACGTCATTCAGGAAGAAGCGGAAGAAGACCTCTTGCGCTTGAGCGGTGTCGGCGATGAAGAGCTCTCGGACTCGGTTGCCGAGGCATCGCGCTCGCGCGTGCCGTGGCTGTTCATCAATTCGATGACGGCGTGCATGTCCGCCTCGGTCATCGGTCTGTTCGATGCGACCATTCAGCAGATCGTGGCGCTCGCCATTCTGATGCCGATTGTCGCCGGAATGGGCGGCAATGCCGGCTCGCAGACCATGACCGTTACCGTCCGCGCGCTTGCGACCCGCGGCCTCGACATTCACAACGCGCCGCGCATTATCCGGCGCGAAGCGGGCGTGGGGCTGTTGAACGGCATGATCTTCGGCACGCTGATCGGCCTGCTCGCCGGTCTCTGGTTTCAGGACCCGAACATCGGCGGTATCATCGCCACGGCCATGCTGATCAATATGATGGCCGCAGCACTTGGCGGCATCCTCGTCCCGCTCTGCCTGGACCGCTTCGGTGCCGATCCGGCCGTGTCTTCTGCCGTTTTCGTGACGGCCATCACCGACATAACCGGTTTCTTCAGTTTTCTCGGCATCGCCACGTGGTGGTTTCACGTTACGTGAGGTGAACGCCGTTGTTTGACTTTTACGTCAAGGTCAACGATAGTGTATACGCATTACAGCGCGCGCGTCTTCCATGACACGCTGAGATCGCTGTAACACTTTGACCTGCTGCATAATTTTGACCTTAAATCGATACCGATTTTAGGAACGATGCAGTAAATCATGGAATGGCAGCGTGAATAAATATTATAGCATCACCGAATTGACGCGGGAATTCGGCATTTCCACCCGAACGCTGCGGTTCTATGAGGACGAGGGCCTCATTCATCCTGAACGCCGTGGACGCACGCGCCTGTTCCGGCCTGCGGATCGGCGGCTGATCCAGGAAATTCTGCGTGGCCGGCGCATCGGCTTCACGATTGCCGAAATCCGCGAAATCATCCAGGTCTACAAGGATCCACCCGGCGAGATGGGCCAGCTTCGGCTCTTGATGAACCGTGTCGAGGAAAAGCGCGAGGAGCTTCGGCAGAAGCGCAAGGATATCGAAGACACGCTGGCAGAGCTCGACAATGTCGAGGAGGCTTGCCTGACGCGTCTCGCGGAGATCGGCGTCGGTACCTGAGCGGGCGGGCGTATTCTTAAAAGCGAAAGTTTCGAAGGGTGGCGTCCGCGCTGCCCTTTTTGGTTTTGGGCGTTACGGTCTTTTGGTCAGATCCAGCGGCTGGTGTGCCGACAATAACGCTCGAACTCGAAGCCGAAGCGCGACAGCAGATGCCGCTCTTCGTTGCGAATGGCAAAGACGGTCGTCAGCATCACCGCTGCGATCGCCGTGATGAAGAACCAAGGATTGAGCGTCGCCAGGCCGAAGCCGACCATCATCAGGGTGTAGCCGAGATAGATCGGGTTGCGTGTGAAGCGGAAGGGGCCGTAGGTGACGAGGCAGGTCGCCGACCGGTAGGGCATGACGGCCGTGTGCCGGTCGAGCAAGGTCTTGACTGCCCAGAGATCCAGCCAGATGGCGACGATGATCAGTGTGCCGCCGCTGATCCAGGGAAACCAGCTGTGTCCGTGTGCGACGGGGATGGGGGAATATCGCGCCAGAACAAGGGCCGCGAGCGTGGCGACGCCGTAGAGCAGGGCGGGCCACGGGAAATTCAGCGGCTTGGCACGATAGGCATTCATGTCCTAGTCCCCTGATTGCACGTCCATTGTGCACTGTCGCGCGATTCGCGCAATGCGTTCATCGGTGCTGACGTTGATCTCTCCCCTGTTCAGGCTGTCGAACAGGTTCTGTTGTACCAGAAGGTCGAGCGTACAGCCGCAGAAGGCCTCGCACGGCACGGCCGGGTTCCCCTGGTTGCAGGCCGCGACGCAATTGCTGCGGTAGGCTTGCTTGGGATCCGGCAATGTTGGCGGTGAAATCAGCGAGAAGAGATAGACCAGTCCGATGAGCACGGGCTGGTGAATGAGGTATATGGCCAGACTGTGACGGCCGCCGAAGACGAGCGGGCTCATCCACAGTTTGCCCTTGCCACCTGTGGACGGACGGCTTGCGAGGACCGCGACGAGCCGCGCATGGAAGAGCTTGGCTGCGGCAAGGCCGAAGAGGAAAGGCCCGAGCCACGGCAGCAGCGGCACATAGTCGTTGGAGCGCGGCAAGGTTTCCGACAGTCCGACCCACCAGAGCCAGGGTGCATCGAAGGCCGGCGAGCGCAAATAGAAGGGTGCCGCGATGGCTGCTGCCGCCGCAACAAGGGAAACGACGGCGGGAAGCCGCAGGAAGACAAGGCCGATCACGCTTGCCGCGGCGATCGCATGCAGGATGCCGAAGAAGATGAAGGTGTCCGGGAACGCGAAATAGGTCGCGGTCGTGATCAGCGCTGCCGCACCGGCGATTTTGGCAAAGCGCCGCATGAACGCGTCGAGGCGAAGCTTCGGCCATTGTCCGAGCACAAGGCTGTACCCGGCGAGAAACAGGAAGCTGCTGGCGATGAGCCGGGCAAAGATCTTCCAGCCGCCGGTGCCGGCGGTTCCCGCGGCGACGTAGCCGAAGAACTCGAGATCCCAGACGAAATGATAGGTAGCCATGGCGAGCAGTGCCACGCCGCGCGCGACGTCGATGAAGGCGAGCCGCCCCCGTGCGGCAGATTGAGCCGGTATCGGTGTCGTCGGTGAAGTCACATTGCTGTCGGACATGGGCATTCGCCATCCTGTGGGCGTGAAGAAGAGTGCCATGTTTGGCTTGTGCCAAACACGCGTCGTTGGCTGATGGTGGAAGTGGTCAGGCCTGGTCTGTTTCCGTTCAGCGCGATGGGCGCGCATGCTGTCAGGGCGTTGCGTCCGGCAGCAGCGCCGCGCGTGCCTCCGAGAAGAACTGCCTGCGGGTCAGCACAAAGATGACGAAGACGGTGAGCCCGACGAAGACATAGGGGCTGATGAACCAGCCGAGATATCCGATCGACAGGAAAATCGCCCGAAGCCCGGCGTTGAAGTGCTTGGCGGCCAGCACGTTCATGCGGATCGCCCGTTCGGCTGCCTTCTCCGCCGCCTGCAGGTCGCGTTGCATGTCGGCGGTCATTGGAATGCCGCCCATCAGGATCGAGCAATAGTTGAACAGCCGGTAGGACCAGCCGAACTTGAAGAAGGAATAGCCGAAGAGACAGGTGAGGCCACCGACCTTCAGCTCGAACGCGGTCCGACCGCCATGGAAGACATAGGGCATGTCCGCGAAGATCACTTGCACCTGTTCGGTTGCGCCGAGCAGAGCGAAGCAGCCACCGAGGGCGAAGATCGTCGTCGAGGCAAAGAAGGCGGTGCCGGCCTGCAGCCCCGCGATGATCTGCGTATCGATCATCTTCAGATCGCGGTTGAGCGAATTGCGGATCCAGCGGCCACGATGCTCGTTCATGAGGCGGGTGAGACTCACCCGCTTGAAGCCGCGCGTGCCGTCGGTCGCCCAGCTGAAACCCGCCCAAAGCAGGATAAACACGACAAGCGCTATGTAATCTTCGAAGGTCATACACGTGTTTTTGGCATGGCTTTTGGAAAATGCAAGGTGGCCGCGGCGGCGCGGGAATCGACGGCGCGTCAACTACTGTGATGAAATTGCGGCGGAATTTTTCTCCGCTCCCGCCGGCCAATTGCGCGGTTTTCACCAGCTTAGTGTACTGAGCGGCGAGGGCCTGACACCTTTCCGCCACATTTCCCCATTGCGCAGTAACACTTTCTTCAATATGCAAGGCCCCAGACGCGGGCACCCAATGTGCTGCTCGCGGCCGTTGAGAGTGTTTTCGGAGACATCATGGACAATACAATTCAGAAATCTTGCTGGGGCGTAACTGCACGCGCCGTGGCTGGTTTCGCTGGCGTTCTTGTTCTTGCTTATCTTTTCGGCGGCCTTTGATATCTGGTATCTAGAAAAGACCACTGATTGACGGCGCGGCTTCCCAAAAGCCGCGCCGTTTTTGATTCCAGGCAGCCAATCTCGACACCCCGGAGCCTTTGCGGGATGACAATGTCGCACGGATGGGATCGAATGTCGGTTGACCGCCTGACCGTCTGCTATGGGATCGCTTAGGCTTCGTTCCTATATTTGTTGCGGATTTCCTTAAATCGGTGCCGATCTGAGGATAAAATCGCGCAGTAAATATGAGGATAGCGCGCCGGTTCGCACAGACCGTGAAGCGTGATATCGAGGCAATCGTGAATGCGGTGCTCGGGCAATCATGCCGGTGCGCCGCGAGTCAGTCTCCGGGGCAGGCAAACTTATGTTTCTTTCCGTCTTCGACGTGTTCAAGATCGGTATCGGGCCTTCGAGCTCGCATACGATGGGGCCGATGTCGGCCGCCAACCGCTTTCTCGAACTCATTCTTTCCGACGACTGGCCGCGCCCGTCCCATGCTGCCGTTGCGGCGATCAAGGTCAGCCTGCACGGTTCGCTGGCCCATACCGGTATCGGCCACGGCACGGGCAGGGCGGTTGTCCTTGGTCTCGTCGGCGAACGCCCCGACCTGGTCGATCCTGATCGCATGGACGGCTTGATCGACGAGGTCGAGCGCAGCGGCCGCATTTCGCCGCCGGGACATCCGTCCTATGAATTCCAGCCGAAGACGGACCTGGTCTTCGACAAGAAGGTGCCGCTGCCCGGCCATGCCAACGGCATGTCCTTCTCCGCGTTCGACCGCGACGGCCGGCTGCTGCTGAAGCGGATCTATTATTCGATCGGCGGCGGCTTCGTCGTGACCGATACGGAACTCGAGGCGATGCGTGCCTCGAAGAACAAGGCGGCCGGCGTCAAGGTGCCATTCCCGTTCTCGTCGGCCCAGGAGATGCTGGACATGGCGGCCCGCTCCGGGATGACGATCGCCCAGATGAAACGGGCGAACGAAGAAGCGACCATGTCGCCGGATGAGCTGAATGCCGGGCTCGACCGCATCTGGGGCGCGATGAGCAACTGTATCGACCGTGGGCTGAGCCAGGAGGGCATCATGCCCGGTGGCTTGAAGGTCCGCCGCCGCGCACGCTCGATCCACGACAAGCTGCAGGAAGAATGGCGCTCCAACAAGACCAACCCGCTGCTCGCCAACGACTGGCTGAGCGTCTACGCGATGGCGGTCAATGAAGAGAATGCCGCCGGCGGCCGCGTCGTCACGTCGCCGACCAACGGTGCAGCAGGCGTCGTCCCCGCCACTATCCGCTACTACATGCATTTCCATGACGACGCGGATCAGGAGGGCATCCGCGACTATCTGCTGACGGCTGCCGCAATCGGTGGCATCATCAAGCACAACGCCTCGATCTCCGGTGCCGAGGTCGGCTGTCAGGGTGAGGTCGGCTCAGCGTCTGCCATGGCCGCTGCCGGACTTGCTGCCGTCATGGGCGGTACGCCCGAGCAGATCGAAAACGCCGCCGAGATCGCACTCGAGCACCACCTCGGCATGACCTGTGATCCGGTCGCCGGCCTGGTTCAGGTGCCGTGCATCGAGCGCAACGCGCTCGGTGCGGTCAAGGCGGTGACGGCAGCCTCGCTGGCGCTCAAGGGCGACGGTAAACATTTTGTGCCGCTCGATGCCTGCATCGAGACGATGCGCCAAACCGGCGTCGACATGAACGAGAAGTACAAGGAAACATCGACCGGCGGTCTCGCGGTCAACGTCGTCGAATGTTGAGCCGCCACGGTGATTGTGGATGAACAGCGTCCGGCCGCTTGACCGCAACGGCCGGACGGGTGTTCAAAACAGCTATGTCTCTGCATCTCATAAAGCTCTGCGTCGGAGCGGAATCGATCGAGGACCTGCGCGAATGGGTTTCGCGCAAGGCTATGGCCGCCATGGCCGCTGGCCTTGAGCCCCATTCCTTCCACACGACCCGCATGGTGCCGAAACGGGTGGAGGAACTGCTGAGCGGCGGTTCGCTCTACTGGGTGATCAAGGGGACCGTGCAGGCGCGACAGTCCTTGATCGGTATCGAAACCTTCACGGATGGCGAGGGTATCGGCCGCTGCAATCTGCTGCTTGGCCCGGAAGTGGTCGAGACGGAGTTGCAGCCGCGGCGTGCCTTCCAGGGCTGGCGCTATCTCACCGACAAGGATGCGCCGCGCGACCTGGCGTCGCTTTCCGGTGGCGGTGCCGAGATGCCGCTCGAGCTGCGCCGCGAATTGGCGGAACTCGGACTGCTCTAGTCTTCAATATGGATGACCTGACGGCCCATCATAGGGCAGGCTGCGATGCTGACACGCGCATGGTTGCGGCGGTGTCGCAACAAGAAAAAAGGCGGCACAGGCCGCCTTTTGGAATTTCATGAACGTTCAGGTGATCCGCATTCTCAGGGGATGGCGCCGGTTCGGCCCCGTCACGTGAAGATGAATGCCGGCCCGCGGCTGCGTCGATCGCCAGGCGCGCGCTCCGTGCGTCAGGAGCATCCCGACCAGATCACGCGTCTTCGCCTTCGATCGGTTCAGCCCGAGATCGGCAATGCGCATGGCCGCCTCGTGCAGGGGATGCAGGTTGATGCGCGACGGCTTGGCGCGCCGTCCCGGCAGCGGGGTGACACCCGGAACGTTTTCGTTCATCGCCATGATTAACCTCGTTACGCTGTACAAATCCGAGGAAGACGGCCGGAAAACAAACACATCCGGCCGCCAAATCTTTTGACCTTACTGCTGGCTCGCCCAGCAGGAGATGCCTTTCTTCTTCAGGGCCTTGCAGGCATTGACCGCTGCATTCTGGTCGTCGAAGCCGCCGAAACGGGCGCGATAGACCTGGCCGAAAGCGACAGTGAAGGGTTTTGCATCGCGAAGTGCCTTGCCGCCCTTGTCCTTGGCGTTGCCGAGAAGGGTCATGGCCTGATCCTTGTCCGGCGTTGCGCCGATCTGGATGACCCAGCCCTGCGGCTGCGCCGGCATCGGTTCGGCTTTTGCGGCTTCGGCCGGTTCGGCCTTCGCAACCGCGTCGGCCTTCTTCGGAACGGAATTGGTGATCTGGGTGTCAACCATGCCGGCGGCGACAGGCTGACGGAGTTTCAGGCTCTGTGCGTCGAGCGTGTTGGGAACGATCTTCGGGGAAAGAACGGGGTTGTCCGACGCGCGCTTGTTGCCGGCATAGGCCATCTGTACGCTGCTCGCGCTTTCGCCGTTATAGCGGATGCCAGGAACCGGGCCGGTGTTGGGCAGGTCGTGACCGCTGGCCGCGGCCGCGACGACAGGCGTATCCGCAACGGGAGCCGCCTCTGCAACCTGGGTCTCTTCAGCCGGAACGGGAGTAGGCTTGGTCTCGGCAATCAGATTGCCGTCGCCACGCCGCGATGCCGACGGCATGTACTTGGCGACGAGCCGGCGCATCTGCGCATCACGGCTGGCGCCGGAGCTGCCGCCCATGACGACGGCGACGATGCTGCGACCCTCGAGCTGAGCCGAGGTCACGAGATTGAAGCCCGACGCGCGGGTGTAACCGGTCTTGATGCCATCCACGCCGCGGACATTGCCGAGCAGGCGGTTGTGATTGCCGATCGTCTGCTTGCCGAAACGGAAGCTGCGGGTGGAGAAGTAATCGTAATACTGCGGAAAATGCTGGCGAAGCGCGAGGCCAAGACGGGCCTGGTCGCGCGCGGTCGTGCGCTGTTCCGGGTCCGGCAGGCCGTTGGCATTGCGATAGGTCGTGCGCGTCATGCCGAGCGCCCGGGCCTTGTTCGTCATCATGCGGGCAAAACGCTGCTCCGAACCGCCGAGATATTCACCGAGCGCCGTCGACGCATCGTTGGCCGAGCGGGTGACGAGCGAAAGGATCGCCTGTTCGACGGTGATCGACTGTCCGGCACGCACACCAAGCTTCGATGGCGGCTCGGCGGAAGCGTTTTTCGAAAAGGGGATGGAGGTCGACTTCGTGATCCGACCGGCTTCGAGCGCTTCGAAGGTCAGATAGAGCGTCATCATCTTGGTGAGAGACGCGGGATAGCGCAGTTCGTCGGCATCCTCGCCGTAAAGAATCTTGCCGGTCTTGGCATCGACGACGATGCCCGAATATTTCGGATTGGCATAGTTCGAGGCGGCGAAGGCCGGTGCGGCAAAGGCGGCCGATGCAATGGCGCCCGCAAGGACGACCCGTCCTACCATCTTTGAAAGAGCACCGAACGGGCGCTTCGCGAGATCAAAAAAACCGGATTGGGACACTACGCTACTCTTTATTCTCATGTCATGGGGTTGTCCGGACGCCGCCTCCGGGAACGACCGTTCTCGAGACAGTATCGGCATAGCGTTACCAATCGGTTTATGATGAATGATTGGTTTCCGGAATCGAACGCATTTGTACAAGGGCGATGCCGGTGTAGCGCAATGGTGCGGCAGGCTGCCTGCACCACACCAGTTAGACGAAATCAGGGCACGAGACGGTTTTTGACGAAGGCGGTGATCGCTTGGTCGATTTCGCGCCACTGCGGCAGCAGTTTGTTGGAGAATCTGTAGAGCACGGCGAGGTCCTTTCCGGCGTGAATGTCGCGCTGGCAATCGGCGCTGGTCGAGATGGATTGTGGGCCGAGGCAGCGCACCACGTAGGGCGCCTGGGTGCTCGTCTCAGCGGTAAAGAACACTTCGCCCGCATAGCTGGATGTCGGCTTGACTGCGTGCTCCGTCAGCCCGGCCGGGCCAGCCGTGGGCGCGCCGTCGAAGACCTGCGAATAGATCGGCTCCAGCCGCCCGGACATGTCGCGCGACATCGTGCTTTGGGAAATCTGCAGGAAAAGGAGGCTTTCGGGTGCGTCGACATTGTTGAAGAGTGCCCGGCTCCGGGCGCTGTAACCTTCGAGCCCCGGCCAGGTCAGGTAGAGATCGACGCGCTCGACGATCGAGGTGGCGCGTTGTGCCTCGAAGCGGATCATGTTGGCCGGCAGGCGCAAGTGATCCTGGCCGATGAAGATGTCGAAAAGCTCGTTGCTCGCGGTGTGGCCGGCAAGGGCGAGGTTTTCGCCGAACCAGCGCCCTGCAAATGAGATGGCAGCGGTCAGCGCCGCAAGCACCGCGACCGCTGCCATCACCCGGTAGACGAAGCCGGGCGACAGCAGCGGTCGGAGCTCCGGTTCGTGAATGTCGTTTGAAGAGCTGCTCATCGTTGGGCTGTCCCGTCGCGATGGCCGAACCCCGGCGGTCCGTTGTTCGGCTCACGCATTCCCGCGCATCGTAGGATGGACGACGTCGCTTGCCCGACGCTGGTCGAGGATGGTTAATTTTCTGTGAATTCCCCCTCGAGCTGCGAAACATCAAAAACTTAAAGAAAGATCGCGACACGGTTTAGCGCCGGGAATGCCGGTCATAAAAACGGCCGGTTCCGAGGGACGCGGAACCGGCCGAGGCTCGGTCTGGACGGGGATGTTTATGACCGGTGCCCTGGAATGGTGGAGGCTGATGCGAAAGGCGCGCCGCCTCCGATGTCTTCTGTGCTTACTGCGTCCGTACGCTGCCGACGGCGACGGTGCGGCCGTCCTGGAGCTTGACCCAGCGACCGGAGTGTTCGGTCGATTGGCGCTTGAGGTAGGTGTATTCGGTGTCCGACCACAGCAGCACCTTGTTGCGCATGTTGTCGAGAATGAAGTCGCCACGGTCAGTGCGCACGGTGAGAACGGCATGGCCATCACCGTTCGGTTGCAGAACGACGGTGATCAGGAGGTCCGACGGAGAGAAACCGTTCTCGATCAGTTTGCGGCGCTTCAAGAGGACATAGTCTTCACAGTCGCCAACCGTGTCCGGATAGGACCACTTCTCCTCGACGCCATGAATTTCCATGTCGGTCATCGGGGTGACCGCCTGATTGACGTCGTAGTTGACCTCGAGAATCTTCTGCCAGCCTTCGCGCGTCAGCATCATCGGGCCGCGGTCCTTACCGTTGGAGGTGCACTCCGACGGATAGATCTTGCAGAACTCGTAGTGACCGATCGGCGGGTTGGTTGCACCGGTGACGACCATGTTGGCCGGAAGCGCCAGCGCCGTTTCGATCAGACCGCCGGTGAAAAGGACCGCAACCGCGATCATCTTGGTGATTGTCTTGAGCATGATTGTCTCCCCGTTGTGGTTCGACAATGGCACAGACGTTTTTATCGCTCGCGAACTTGCGAACTAAAAACAAGTACAAATGAAAGTCGTATAAGAATAAAACAAGAATAGAATTTGATTTTTATTTAAATCGAATTTGAGTCAAATTTTATCGATTTCTCGACGGAGCGATCTTCCATTCATGTTTCCTTGACGATGTAAGCGATTGTAATCAATAGACCTATGCCGATCCGCAGAGCGACAGGAGCAGTGGCTGCCGGAAAATCGCGGTCGCGATGCGTCGCGCCAGGGGCGGATGACGTCGATCTTGTCGTCGCTTTTCGACTTCAAATAAGCGTCGCGCCTTGAATTTGTTCGAAAAAATATTTGCGGTCAGAAGTCGCGGTCGGATCGAGATGTTCCGAAATGAAGCAGTCGTCGTCAGCGAGGCGATGCCGGTCGCCCAGTCCGCGCGGACAGCGTCGTCGCGGCCCGTGGGGCAGGTCTACTGTGAAAGCCAAGGTTGGTTTCGTGCCGCAGGATCGGGCCAGCGATTGGCTGGTCTGTCGTTGCGCATATCGGGGCGGCCCGCAATCACGCGTAAGAAGTGGCGCGGAGCCTCAGGGGGCTGGTGCGCGATCGGGGTGACAAGGCAACGATCTTGATCGGGGTAGGCCAGTGAGGGTCGCGCGGACACGCCCTTAGAGGAATTCCGTCAATGCTTCGCGCGACTGTACGCCAGAGAACTCGATGGCGCAGCCTTCCTGGAAATGGCGAACGATCTTGCCCTTCATGTTGCCGAGCAGGACCGGGGTGCCGATCGGCGGGCGGTTCTCGATATCGACGGCCGCGCCGGAGAGCGAGAGGTCGATGATGCGGCAAGGGAATTTTTCGCCGGTGTCCAGCGTCAGCTCGGTTGACGTCTTGCGCGGCGCAAGGCGGTCGTGGCGCCGATCCTCGGGCAGACCGAGTTCGTGTTTGTTGGCGATCCAGGTGAGCTGCGCAGCCAACTTCTCGCGCTTGCGTTCGGTGGCGTTGAGCTGAATCACGAAGGCATCGTCGGCGATGCGCGACACGGTGCCTTCAAGGCGGCCGACATGGTCGATATAGGCGATGATGCGCTCACCCGCCCGCGGCCGTGCCGGGGAGGAAAGCAGCACGTCACCCGGCGACATGTCGACGGCGGTGCAATCATATTCGTCGCGATTGGCCAGCATCAGCCGTCCAGCAAGGTTCACGGAAACGCGCTGGAACGCACCTTCGTGATGCGGCTTCGGAGCGGTATTCTGAGCGTGCTGGAATGAGAACATGGTGACTCTGCATGACGTATTTTGGCAGGCAGAGTTTAGAACGTTCGGGTTAATAGAATGTTCGTCCTGCGGTTGGTCCGCGTGGCCAACCCGGGACAGCAGCGGCGATCATTCGCGTCGTCCGCCCTCCAGAATGCGAAGATGTCCGACACGACGGGACTCTCCCAAAAACCCTTCGCCAGCGCGGGATTCTGCACGCGGGGAGACGTGTTCCACCGCCGGCTCTTCGCGAAACACGGCTGTGCGGTCGGGGTCGAGGATTTTCATGCCGGTGACGTCGAGGCCTTCCACCGATGTCGCATGCAACCAGTACGGGCGGGAAAGTGGCGAGAGCGCGCCAAGGATTCGGTCGCTTGCACCCTCGGTTGAGGCGAGCGGCAACAGCAGCATTTCGACCTCGACCTCGCGTGCATCGGCTGTGCGCCCTTTGGCGGACAGCATCACAGGCACCCGGTGCGTCATCACCTGGCCGGCGATGCGCTGCGTCTTGGCAGCCTGCGAGTTCAGCCACAGCATGCCGAATTGTCGCCCGCGCAGTTCAAGGCCGAAGAGTGCGCAGACATGGGTTCCCCCAAGACGAAACGAGATGCCGTTGCGATCGCGCTCGAGAATAAACAGGTTGGGCAACAGTGCGCGGATGTCCCCCGGCTCGAGTTCGTCCCGACAGGGAAGGTCGCGCTTGCCGCGAATGGTGTTCCAGTATCGGAAAAGCTCCATGGTCGTCTTGCTGCGCATCTTGCGTTCATTCCATTTCTGCGGCCCGCTTGTGCCGGTCTGGCACATGTTTGGCCGATCATTGCGGTCTTGAGATCAATGGAGCGAAAAGCATGCCAGCTCGAAATTAAGGTTAACGAATGGTTTCGATTGCGCTGGAGCACTGCGACTGGCACTGAAAGACATGACTTCACGAAGCGTTGGCTTCGGCACTTGAACTGGAGCTCGGATCTGAGCTTGGCGACCGTTCAGTTTTTACTGGACGGTCTTTTTTTGTTTGCTTATGGCTGGTCGCCCCAGTCCGGTCCGAATCCCGCGATGTCATGCCATCGCCTCGATCGAATGCGATCGAACGGGCCAATCGATGGAGAAAGCAGCAACCATGGAACGAGATCAGACGGCAACGCCACCGGAGACGGACCGGGACAGCGCCGCCAGTCCGTCACGTGAGCCTGCCTTCAATCTGCCGGCCGGACTTACCGGCATTCTGCTGTTTCTGATCGCCATTCATGCCTTGCGCACCTATGTTCTGCCGCCTGCGATCGATCAGGAGATCATCTTCAACTTCGCCTTTCTGCCGGCGCGCTACGATCATCCCCTGGCCGAGCAGGGGCTCGCCTGGCTCTGGAGCCCCATTACCTATTCGTTCCTGCATGGCAGCTGGGAGCACCTGATCTTCAATATCTTCTGGATGGTCGCTTTCGGTGCGCCGGTCGTGCGCCGCATCGGCATGGGACGGCTTGCGGTATTCTGGTGCCTTTCGGCTGCGGCCGCAGTTGCGCTGCACACGGCATTTCACTGGGGCGAGATGATCGTGGTCGTCGGTGCCTCGGGCGTCGTTTCCGGTTTCATGGGCGCGGCGGCGCGCTTCGTCTTTTCGCCAAGCGGGCGGATCAGCCGGCAATTTGCCCATCTCAACCGGCGGCTGCCCGTCAGTGAGGCGCTGGCAAATCGCTCTGTCGTGATGTTCGCCGGGATCTGGTTCCTCACCAACTTTCTGATCGGGCTCGGCATGTTCACGCCTGGGGGGGCGGGTAGCATCGCCTGGGAAGCGCATATCGGCGGCTTCCTCTTCGGCTTCCTTCTCTTCGGCCTTTTCGACCCCCGCGACTGACGACGTCGAAAGATCGGCGGACGGCGCTTGTGAGCGCTTGATTTCCCCGGAGCGCTGGCGCACCATTTGTTACGGTCGCCGATTGTCGAAAGGCTAGGCGGCCCGTGAATGCCGGGTATAGAAAGCCCGTCCGCGTCTGAGGAGCACGCGGGCAGGCGATCATAAGCGGCCAGGGTACAGGTTCCATCGCCCGACCGTACCGCACGAGAGACGGCTGGACCTTGCCCTGCCGACCCGGAGTTGTCGCAACGGGAGATGTGCGCATGTCAGTAAAAGCAATACTCGATGAAAAGGGTCGCAACGTCGTAACGGTCGGCCCGCAGATGACAGTCCAACAGGCTGCCATTCTCTTGCGTGACAATCATATCGGTGCGGTCATCATCGTCGATGCGGATGATCAGATCGCAGGCATCCTCACCGAGCGCGACATCGTCGCAGCGATCGCCAAGCAGGGAGCGACCTGTCTCGAAAGGTCGGTCGCGGCCGTCATGTGGCAAAATGTCTACTGCTGCACCGAGGAAATGTCCGTTCAGGCCCTGATGGAAATGATGAGCAAGCTCAGGGCCCGCCACCTGCCGGTCGAAAAAAATGGCCAGCTCGCCGGCATTGTTTCGATCGGCGACGTGATCAAACACCACATCCGTGCGATCGAGCACGAGACCGAGCAGATCAAGGCCTATATCGCCGGCTAAATGGGAAGGCAGCCTGCGCCGCCCCCTTATCCACCTCAGGTACTTTGCCCTGTTCGTGCCTACTGCATGTCTCCTTAAATCGACCTCGATTTAAGGACAAAGACATGCAGAAAATCAAAGTGCTGCAGCGACCTTTGCGTGTCTGATAAGGCGCGCGGCGCTGTAGCGATCGGGCGGCAAGGTCTTATGGCGCGATGCGGCCTGCTTGCGGTTCGCGACGCATTCCCCGTAATGGGACAACGACCCCGCGCACAATCGCTGCGCGGATAACCCGCAACAGATCGACGGAAGATCGCTCGTCAGCGCACGAGGGCGTCCTGCATCCGGCGGATCTCCACGAGCTTGGCCTTCGCTTCGTGGTAGCCTCGGTCGATCGCCTCACCTGCACGGTGAAACTCCGATAGGCCGATATCGTTGAGCTTGGGGTGCAAAGCCAGGTCCGGAGGGTCGCCGGCAAGACGAGCACGGGAAATACGATCCTGGATGATGTTGAAGGCCTGAACCATCACGCCGGTCATGCCGAGGCGGGAGTGAAGGGTCGCTTCCTTTTCCTGCGCCGGGGCATCCGGCGTCCCCATGCCGGCGCTGTGTTTGACGACGGCTGAGCGGCCATAGAGCTCGTAGTTGAGGTTCACGGCGACGACGAGCTGCTGCTCGTGAGCGCGGCAGACAGAGACCGGGACGGGGTTGACGAGCGCGCCGTCGATGAGCGTGCGTCCGTTCGCCTTGATCGGCTCGAAGATGCCGGGCAAGGCGTAGGAAGCGCGGATCGCGGTGATGAGCGATCCTTTTTCGAGCCAAACCTCATGCCCACTATGCACTTCGGTCGCAACGGCAATGAATGGCCTGTCGAGGCTTTCGATGCTAAGTCCCTGCAGATGCTCCTGCATGCGCTTGGTCAGCCTCAGTCCGCCAAAGAGACCGCCGCCGCCAATAGCGAAATCGAGCAGTCCCGCAATCCGCCGGACGGTGAGGGAGCGTGCGAAGGTCTCGAGTTCGTCGAGCTTGCCGGCAAGATAGCAACCGCCGACGAGCGCGCCGATCGAGGTGCCCGCAATCATGCCAACTTCGATGCCTTCTTCGTCGAGCGCTCGCAGCACGCCGATATGGGCCCAGCCGCGCGCGGCGCCGCCCCCAAGGGCAATTGCGATCTTCGGTCTCTGCGGAGGTGTCGCAGGTTCTGGTGGTGTTGTTGAAATCGATGTGCCGTCCGGGCCGGACAGATCTGCAATCTGGTTGCTACGCGTAAAAGTCCAATTCAACATCCGGCACCTCCAACACCGCCGAATACTCCGCAGCGCGACACGTCGATGAAGATGCGCGAAGGTCGCTGTGGTAATTCACGACTGACTTAACTTTCAGGGATCGGATTCGATCCTGAAGGAACGCAATTTCTTGCACGCGTCCTGGGGAGGCTCCGCCAAGCCGGCGCAGGTGCCGGCCTCGTCCTGTCCATTGCTGAAAGACTGGCACCGTTCTTAGGTATATCACCGATCCCGTCGCCGATTGCGGCAGGATCGATAAACATTGGATACAGTTTGCAATACAGCCGGGAACGTTGCCGTTCCTTCGTAGCGCCGCATCCTTGCCAAAGGATTAGGCGCTCGCTTGGTTTCCAAAAGATAAATATAGCATGTGCCCGCACCAAAAAGATGCGCGATGCTTAATTTTTATCATAGATTTCTGCGGGGTCGAAGTGCCTATGGTCGTCGGTGATTTCGACCATGGCCTTGCCGTTTTCGGCGCCGACCGTGCGGTAGAAGCAGGACCGGCGGCCGGTATGGCAGGTGGCGTCGTGACCGGCGACGGACACTTTCAACCAGATCGCATCCTGGTCGCAATCGGTGCGGATCTCCTTGACCGTCTGCAGGTTGCCGGAGCTTTCGCCCTTCTTCCAGAGGCTCTTGCGCGAACGGCTGTAATAGTGCGCGACACCCGTCTCGATCGTCAAAGCCAGGGCCTCGGCGTTCATGTGGGCGACCATCAAAAGCTCACCGTCCCGCGCATCCGTGACGACAGCCGTGATCAGCCCCTTTTCATCGAAGCGCGGGGTGAAGGCCGGACCGGTTTCCAGTTCAGCCTTGTTGGAGGAGGGAGCGTCGAAGGTGAGCGTCATGGAAAGGCTCCGTCTGTCGGAGCCTTACTTAAAGCCCCTGAGCATCGTCATGAACCGGGCCTGTTCAGCCGGTTCCGTCTGGAACGTACCCGTAAATGTGGTGGTGAGCGTTGTCGAGCCTTGCTTCTGCACGCCACGCATCGCCATGCACATATGTTCGGCTTCGATCATCACCGCGACGCCGCGCGGGGCAAGCGTTTCGTCGATCGCCTTGGCGATCTGCGCCGTCATCGATTCCTGCGTCTGCAGCCGGCGGCCATAGATATCGACCACCCGGGCGATCTTGGAAAGGCCGAGCACGCGGCCATTCGGCAGATAGGCGACATGCGCTTTGCCGATGATCGGCACCATGTGATGCTCGCAATGCGAATAGAACGGGATGTCCTTGACGAGCACCATGTCGTCGTAACCGGCGACTTCCTCGAAGGTCCGTCCGAGTACGTCTTCGGCAGCGAGATCATAGCCGCTGAAAAGCTCGCGGTAGGACTTGGCGACGCGCGCCGGCGTGTCCAGCAGCCCTTCGCGTTCCGGATCTTCACCGGCCCAGCGCAGGAGAACGCGCACGGCTTCCTCGGCCTCCTTCTGGGTCGGGCGGCCGCTCGCATCGTCGAGCACGGGAAAATTCTTCACTATGGCGTCCATAATGGCCTCTTTTAGCAATACGGGATTGCTTGACGTTTTATCTTTCGGACAACTCGCCACTGGCCATTCGCCTAACCCTGCAGGCTTGGGTTCCGTTGGCGGGCTCCGGGGCTTTCCGGTCCTGGCTTAGCAGTGCACTGGACCTTCCGGCACGGTTTCCCAAACAACAGGCGACATTGTTCCTCTTGCGGAACTGTCGCCCCAACACGACATAGCATATAGTATGGTGCCACAGAGATGAAAGAGGCGGAGCGTGTCGCGTCGTGCTTTTTTCCTGCCTACCGGAGAAAATCATGCGTCGATCACTCAAAACCGCGAAAAATCAGCCGGATCGCGTCAAATGATGGATGACATCTACAACAGCCGAATTCTCGAATTTGCCGGCAATATTCCGCGCATCGGAACGATTGCCGACGCCGACGCGGACGCGACCGCGCACTCGAAGCTCTGTGGTTCGAAAGTGCATATCTGGCTGAAGATGGACGGCGACGTGGTCACCGATTTTGCCCATGACGTGAAGGCCTGCGCGCTTGGCCAAGCCTCGTCCTCGATCATGGCGCGCCATGTCGTCGGCGCCGGCGCGGAAGAAATCCGACAGGCGCGCGCGGACATGCTGGCCATGTTGAAGGCGGACGGCGAGGGCCCATCCGGGCGCTTCGAGGATATGCGCTTCCTGCGTCCGGTGAAGGATTACAAGGCGCGTCACGCGTCGACGATGCTGACCTTTGATGCCGTCGTCGATGCCATCGAGCAGATCGAGGCCAAGCGACTGCTCGCGGCCGTCTGACATGTGCGGCGAACCGAATTGTCGGCATACGCCGGACAACGGTGCGAAGCCTGCAGTGCGTGGCCGAAACTGGGATGGTCCGTTTCGCAAGACGCCGGGGCGGCTGATCGGGATGGCGCTGATCCGTATCTATCAGCTCACGCTTTCGAGCTTCATCGGCAATTCGTGCCGGCACCTGCCGACCTGTTCGGAATACGGCTATGAGGCAATCGCCCGCCATGGCATCTGGGCCGGAGGGTGGATGACGCTGTTTCGCGTGGCGCGCTGCGGTCCGGGCGGAACGCACGGCTTCGATCCGGTTCCGGAACGGCTTGAACCTCGCCTGACCTGGTACACGCCGTGGCGCTACTGGCGGCCGCGGCCGAAGGCTGGATGACCACCATGACCATGCCGATGGAATACCGTCAGGCCTCCGCGGATTTCGAGCGTTTCATCGTCGACGCGCGCGACCTTGCCGGGCTGCAGACGACGAACCAGGCCTACACGATGGTGCAGGCCGTGCTGCAGACGTTTCGGCGGCGGCTGGAGCTGGAGGATGCCATCCTGTTCGCGGATGTCTTGCCGCCGGTGCTGCGCGCGATTTTCGTGGCCGAATGGGACCTCGAAGAACCGAGGGTCCCGTTTTCGGGCCGCATCGCCATGACCCGCGAGGTGCAGTCGCTGCGGCCGGATCACAATATTTCCCCCGACAGCGCCATTGCCGACGTGGCTGGCGCCTTGCGTCGCAACCTCGATGAGGTGAAGCTCGACCGGGTTCTTGCCCGGCTTCCGGCAGGCGCTGCCGATTTCTGGCGAGCCTGAAGGGAGGGTGGATGAACAGCTACGTTGCCTTGCTTTACAGCATTGTTCTTGGTGCCGGGCGACGTGTCGTGATGGCCGATCTCAGAGAGATGGCCGAAGGCCTCGGCTATCGCTCGCCGCGAACCCTGGTTGCGACCGGCAATCTCGTGTTCGAGACCGGACAAACGTCCATCGGCGACTTAGAATCGCCGCTTGAGAAGGCCTTCTCCGAGACATTCGGTCGGCATGTCGACATCATTGTCCGTTCCGGTGCCGGTTGGCTGAAGCTCGCGGCATCCAATCCATTTCACGACGAAGGCGAAGAGGATGCCACGCGCGTGCATGTCCGCGTGATGCGCGACCCGCTCACCGAACCCGCGCTCGAAGGACTTCAGCGTTACTGCGTCGCTGGGGAACGTCTGGCAATCGTTGACGGCGATCTCTGGGTGCATTTTCCCGGCAAGGCAAGCGAATCGAAACTGCTGGGTGCAATGACGACCAAGCGTTTGGGCATCGGGACGTTTCGCAACTGGAACACCGTGAAGGGGCTCGCCGAGATGCTGCGCGGCTAGGCTCTGTCGCAGCCTTCGCCTTTACTCACTTTCGAAAACCCTTTATCAGGCTACGGCGTGTTTTCCTGGGTCGTCTCGGCCTAGGGCAAAACATGCGGCAATCCAAAGCACTACAGCGACCTTTGCGCGTCTGACGGATGCGACGCTGTATCGTCAATTCACCGGTCGTTTCCGGTCAACCATACCACCCGCATTCGTTGGCGGGACTGGATAGGAGATCATCATGTCGAATCCTGTTTCCCTTACATTTCCAGATGGCTCGGTGCGCGAATATCCTTTCGGCACGACCGGCCGTGACGTGGCAGAATCGATTTCGAAGTCGCTCGCCAAGAAGGCGGTCGCGATTGCGCTCGACGACGAGCTGCGCGACCTGTCCGATCCGGTGACCAATGGCCGGCTCGAGATCGTCGTGCGCGACGACAAGCGTTCGCTTGAGCTTATCCGTCACGATGCCGCACACGTGATGGCCGAGGCCGTGCAGGAACTGTGGCCGGGAACGCAGGTGACTATCGGTCCGGTCATCGACAATGGCTTCTACTACGACTTCGCCCGCAACGAGCCCTTCACGCCGGATGATCTGCCGCTCATCGAAAAGCGGATGAAGGAGATCATCGCCCGCAA
Organism: Ensifer sp. ENS10; assembly: GCF_014852025.1. NCBI lineage: Bacteria > Pseudomonadati > Pseudomonadota > Alphaproteobacteria > Hyphomicrobiales > Rhizobiaceae > Ensifer > Ensifer sp. ENS10. The sequence goes on along the minus strand of NZ_JACVAS010000008.1, from coordinate 309,405 downwards.
CAAGCCTTTCACCAAGGAAGTCTGGTCGCGCGAAAAGGCGCGTCAGGTCTTTGCCGACAAGGGCGAGGCCTACAAGGTCGAGCTCGTCGATGCGATCCCCGAGGGACAGGATCTCAAGATCTATTACCAGGGCGATTGGTTCGACCTTTGCCGCGGTCCGCACATGGCCTCGACCGGCCAGATCGGCACCGCCTTCAAGCTGATGAAGGTGGCCGGCGCCTATTGGCGCGGTGACAGCAACAACGCGATGCTGACCCGCATCTACGGCACGGCCTGGCACACACAGGAAGAGCTGGACCAGTATCTCCACGTGCTCGCCGAGGCCGAGAAGCGCGATCACCGCCGCCTTGGCCGCGAAATGGACCTGTTCCATTTCCAGGAAGAGGGTCCGGGCGTCGTCTTCTGGCACGGCAAGGGCTGGCGCATGTTCCAGACGCTGACGGCCTATATGCGCCGTCGGCTTGCGAACACCTACCAGGAAGTCAATGCGCCGCAGGTGCTCGACAAGTCGCTGTGGGAAACCTCGGGTCACTGGGGTTGGTACCGCGACAACATGTTCAAGGTGACGGTTGCCGGCGATGAAACCGACGACGACCGCGTCTTCGCGCTGAAGCCGATGAACTGCCCGGGCCATATCCAGATCTTCAAGCATGGCCTGAAGTCCTACCGCGAGCTTCCGGTTCGCCTAGCCGAATTCGGCAACGTTCACCGCTACGAGCCCTCCGGTGCTCTGCACGGCCTGATGCGCGTGCGCGGCTTTACCCAGGACGATGCCCACGTCTTCTGCACCGACGAGCAGATGGCGGCTGAATGCCTGCGCATCAACGACCTCATCCTCTCGGTCTACGAGGACTTCGGCTTCAAGGAAGTGGTGGTCAAACTCTCCACCCGTCCGGACAAGCGCGTCGGCTCCGACGAGCTGTGGGATCGCGCCGAAAGCGTGATGATGGACGTGCTGAAGACGATCGAGGCGCAGTCGGAAGGCCGCATCAAGACCGGGATCCTGCCGGGCGAGGGCGCTTTCTACGGTCCGAAGTTCGAATACACGCTGAAGGATGCCATCGGCCGCGAATGGCAGTGCGGCACGACCCAGGTCGACTTCAACCTGCCGGAGCGTTTCGGTGCCTTCTATATCGACAAGGAATCGGAAAAGCGCCAGCCGGTGATGATCCACCGCGCCATCTGCGGCTCGATGGAACGGTTCCTTGGTATCCTCATCGAGAACTTTGCCGGCCACATGCCGCTTTGGGTTTCGCCGCTGCAGGTGGTGGTCGCGACGATCACGTCTGAAGCCGACGACTATGGTCGCGAGGTTGCCGAGCTCCTGCGTGACGCCGGCCTCACCGTCGAGACCGACTTCCGCAACGAGAAGATCAACTACAAGGTCCGCGAACATTCGGTGACCAAGGTTCCGGTCATCATCGTTTGCGGCAAGCGCGAAGCCGAGGAGCGTTCGGTCAACATCCGCCGTCTTGGCTCCCAGGCCCAGACCGCAATGTCGCTCGATGAGGCAATCGCGTCGCTCGCCTTGGAGGCGATGGCCCCGGACCTCAAGCGCAAGTTGGAAAAGAAAGCCCGGGGTTGATACCCCGGGCACTTGCTTTGTCAGCAAACTGTCATATTAGCGGAATATCCGGATAAGATTATATCCATCGGAGATTTCCGTGCAGTTCAAAGAGCTGTCCTACGCCAATGAAAACGACCGGCGCCTGAAGCGCTGGTTCATTCGCTCCATAGAAGGCCTGTCGGGCCGCAACCGCTACGCAAAGCTTTACACGCGCTGGCGGTCCGACATTGTCGGCAAGAGCGATCGGGTCTTCGGTGAAATGCTGCAACTGATCGACGTGAAGCTGCGAACCCAGGTTGAGTGGCCGCCGCGGCACTTGCCCGACACGCCGATCGTCATCATCGCCAATCATCCCTTCGGCATTGGCGATGGCATCGCGGTGCTGGCGCTCGCCGAACAGCTCGGCCGACCTTTTCGCGTCCTCATCAACAACGAACTACTGAAGGTGCCTGAGATGGCGCCCTATTCCTTGCCGGTGTCGTTCGAGGAGACGAAGGAGGCGCTCGCGGTCAACATGGCGACACGCCATGAGGCGCTGCGCCTGTTGAAGGAAGGCGTGACGATCGTGATCTTTCCCGCCGGCGGTGTCGCGACCGCGCCGAAGGGTTTCGGCCGCGCCGAGGACCTGCCCTGGAAGATCTTTCCGGCGAAGCTGATCCAGGCCGCACGGGCGAGCGTCATCCCGATCTACTTCGAGGGACAGAACGGTCCCTTTTTCCACCTGGCGAGCAAGATTTCACAGACGCTGAGATTGTCGCTGCTGATCCGCGAGTTTCGCCGCCTGTCGGGCACGACGATCGCCGCGCGCATCGGCCGTGTGCTGACGCCGGAGGACCTCGGTGCCTGTGGCGACCGCAAGGATTTGCTGGCCCGCATCTATGAAGCGGTCTTCTCCATGGCGCCGCCGCGCCGGCGGTTCATGAGACGGGTAGGCTGACGTAGCGTCAGCTGGTTGATGTTGGAAGAAGATCCTAGTCGGCCGCGTCGGAGATTGCGCCCGGGTTGGTACTCGCGTCGTTGCCGCCGCTACTGAGCAACACTTCCACATCCGTGTTGACGCCGGCCTTCACGGCGAAGTCGCGTTCGTAGATCTTGTCCTTGTAGCGTGCGACGGCGGAGTAGCTGCCTTCGAGCAGAACCAGCGTCGGGAAGGCGCCGTTTTCTTCGTCCACCGTGTCGCCCGCGGACGTCAGGATCGTCCATGCGGTGTTGGCAATCGCTTCGCCGCCGGGCTCAGAGACCAACTTGAGCGTCAGCTTGGCGGCGCGATGCTGGATGGTCGCTTCCGTCAGCTTGCCGGCTTCGACCTGGATGTCGGCGGCCGTCGAGGCGTTGGTGGCACCGTAACTCGAGGTCACATGATAGGTTCCGGCGCCGAGCCGGATCACCGTGTTCGGCTTCACATCCGACATGATGAGCGCCCGTTCGCCGTCGCTCTTGGTATCGGCGGAATAGACGGAGAAGCTGAGTTCGGCCGGTGGTATGCGCACATCGCTGCCGGAAACGGCGTTCAGCTTGATGCCGCCCGCATCCAGGACCAGAACCTGCTTTTCGAGCGTGCCTTCCTGGGGCACGCGGATCTTGCGCGTCGCGGAGGCACGTCCGAAGGAAACGTTGACGAAATAATCGCCCGGCACGACGTTGAACGCCGTCGATCCACCTTCCGAGGTTGCAAGAAGCGGCAGCTTGCCGTCGCTTCCGGGGATCGGGCTGAACACGCGCCAGGTCAGGCCGGCCTCGACCGGGGCGCCTTTCTCAGTGAGCAGCGCCTCGAGCTTGACATCCTTCAAGGTACCGTCGGCGATCGGATCCGTCGTCATCGGGCTGAAGCCCGTGAGCTTCGGCATCTTGCGCGGGCCGGCGATCGAAGGAAAACTCTCGAAGGCCTGGGTCGCATCCTCGGCAAGCACGCTTCCTGCAGCAGCGCCGGCGACAAGGATCGCGAGCCCGGTTCTGAGGAAAATACGAGAGCATGCACGCATGAGAGCAGTTGACTTCCTGACTGAGTGACTCCACTTGGGACGCCGATATGGCATTTTCGTGGCTGCCGATGCTGCGGCAAATTAGTGGAATTCATCCGACATGAAAACCGAAATTAAGCTTGTTGATTATCTCGCGTCCCGTCGCTCGATCCCCGCATTCCAGATGGGCGAACCCGGCCCCAGCAAGGCCGAGGTCGAGGAGATGTTGAAGCTCGCCTCCCGCGTCCCGGACCACGGCAAGCTCGCACCCTGGCGCTTTATCGTCTACCGCGGTGAGGAGCGGGCGCGCATCAGCGCCGAGCTGAAGGCGATGGCGCTCGCAGTGAAGCCCGATCTCTCGGAAGAAATGATCAAGGTCGAGGAAACGCGGCTGACGCGGGCGCCGGTCGTGGTCGCCGTGGTCAGCACGGCTGCGCCGCACTTCAAGATTCCGGAATGGGAGCAACAGATGTCTGCCGGTGCCGTGTGCCTCAACCTGCTGATGGCCGCAAACGCACTTGGCTACGCCTCCAACTGGCTGACCGAATGGTTTGCCTTCGACGAGCGCGCCTATCCCTTGCTGGGCGTCAAGCCGGGTGAGAAGCCAGCCGGCTTCATTCATATCGGCACTGCGATGGTGCCGCCGACGGAGCGGCCGAGGCCCGAGCTTGAAGAGATCGTCACCTGGGTTGGCGAGGGCGCCTGATGTTCTACGATACGGCCTCGAATCGTCACGGCTTGCCGCATGACCCCTTCAAGGCCATCGTCTCGCCGCGGCCGATCGGTTGGATCGGCACGCGTGGGCGCGACGGTTCGCATAACCTCGCGCCCTATTCTTTCTTCAATGCCATCAGTGATCGGCCGAAGCTCGTGATGTTCTCATCGAGCGGCTACAAGGATTCGGTCCGCAACATCGAAGCAACCGGTGAGTTCACGGCGAGCTTCGCCAGCCGCAGTCTTGCCGAGGCTGTGAACAAGACGTCAATTCCCGCGCCGCACGGTGAGAGTGAATTCGAGATCGCCGGGCTCACGCCAGTCGACGGCACTCTGGTGAAGGCGCCGTTCGTCGGTGAGGCCTTTGCTGCGCTCGAGTGCCGGATGACGGAGATGTTTCAACCGAAGGGCCTGGATGGCGAAGTGTCCGACAACTATGTCGTCATCGGCCAGGTCGTCGGCATTCATATCCGCAAGGAAGCAATCCGCGATGGCCGCTTCGACATGGCGACGGTCAGGCCGCTCGCCCGTCTCGGCTACATGGACTATTGCGACGGCGGCGACGTCTTCCAGATGACACGCCCGACCCTCTGAGATCAGCGACTTTGCGCGCCTGATAGGTCACGTGTTGCTTACGATCGTTGCCTGTTCGATCGAGTTGCAAACGACCGAGGCAAAGCCGTTGTCCCGGCTCAGTGAATGCGCCCACCGTGTCGCGGCTTCGTCGGGGGTGGCAGCAGGTAGCACCTCATAGGCGGGCACACCAGCTTCGCACGCCCTCAGGACCACATATGCTCGTCCGGCAAGGATCGGCGCTGCGACGCGTTGATGGGGAGCGCTGGTCGGCTCCAGACAGCCAAGGGACTTGGCCAACGCTGCACCGTTGAAGATCAGCGCTTCCAGGCGGGACGACGAACCTGTCAGCGGATTGGGCGATAACAGGCCTCCCGGCGAGCCGCCGTATTCCGCATAGATCCGAATACGGTTGGGCGCGGTACCGTTGGCGGCTTCCGCAACCCGCAACATCACGTCGAGCCGTTGTATGTCGGCGCGCCCGCGGCATCCGGAAAGCACGATACCGTCGACACCGCTGTCGAGCAGCCGGTTCAATGCCTCTTCGTCCAGCCGCTCCAGCGGTTCGACGCGCGCAAGAAGGGCGAAGCTGCGGCCTGCCAAACGCGCCATGCTGCGCACTATTTCTGTGTCGCAACCGATATCCATGATGACACCGGCGAGCGCATTGAGCACAGCGACTTCCATCGCCGGAGCCGTACCCTTAACGATCAGCAACGGCTTCATGGTTTGGGAGCGGTTAACAGACATGGTGAACCAATCTTAAACCTTTGCCGGCTAGGGTTTGAACATCGGTGGCATTGGCGTGGTCTAGTGGGGCGTAGGTGATCATACAAGCATTTCTTCGCTGGGTGGAAACGGCGAGAACGGGTGAACGCACCCGCGCCGCCAGTGCGCTCGGTCGCGCCTATGTCGACGCGCAGATGAATGGCCTCGATCGCCGCGCCGCTGAGATGGCGATGACCTTCCTGCTCGACGATCCGTCGCCGAAGGTTCGGCGTGCACTCGCTGATGCGCTTTGTGGCTGCTCGTCCGTTCCGCGCGGCATCATTCTCGGCCTTGCCGAAGACCAGCCGGAAATTGCCTATGTCGTCATATCCCGCTCGCCTGTCCTGACCGATGAGGATCTGGTCGACCTTGCTGCCAGGGGAACGCTCGAAACGCGCGCTCTGATCGCGGCGCGCAGTTTCGTCTCCCGTGCCGTATCGGCCGCAATCGCTGAAATCGGCGGTGAGGAAGAAATTCTGATCCTCCTGGAAAACGCCGGCGCCAACCTGTCGCGCCGATCGTTGAAACGCATTGCCGAGCGTCTTGGCCGCTTCGCGGCCGTGCGCGACCTGTTGCTTGCCCGGCCGGACCTGCCAAGCGATGCCCGCCACGCGCTGGTGGAAGAGGTGGGAGCGGCGCTGGCAGCCTTCGGCCTGGTGCAGATGGCGATCGGCGAAGCCCGGGTCCAGCGGATCATGCGGGAAGCTTGCGATATTGCTGCCGTCGGCATGGCCGGGACGCTGGCTGTGGACGAGTTGCCTGGCCTCGTGGTGCATCTGCGTGAGACCGGCCGCCTGACCCCAGCCTTCCTGCTGCACGCGCTGGTGACCGGCCGTGCGGAGTTTTTCTCGGCCGCGATCGTCGATCTCTCCGGCGTTTGCGAGAAGCGCGTGCGCTCCATCCTGTCCGGCGGCCGCGTTCATTCGATCCGTGCTCTGTTCGAGAGCGCCGGCCTCGGCCACGATGTCAGCGAAACCTTTGCTGCGGCTGTGCTTTTCTGGCGCCAGGACACTTCAGCTGGAAACGACAGCACGGCTTCCGTCTCCACGGCGCTGCTCGCGCGGCTGCGGAATGAGAGCCCGTCCTCGGTCAATACTGCGATGATCGATCTGCTCGAACGCCTGGCATTTGCCGAGGAACGGCAGTCGGCTCGCAATTATGCGGAACTTGCGGCGCGGCAGGCCGCCTGACTTCTATTGCGGCGGATTGTATCCGCGACGTAATACTGCTGGCGGCCCGATGATTGCGGGTTCGCGGTCAATGAGGAACTGACGCATGAACGCGAGGGCCGACGCAACCGTTGCTGTTACCGGCATAGGCGGCTTTGTCGGGCGTCACGTCGCGCTCCTCTTGTTGCGGCGGGGCTATGACGTACGCGGCACCGTTCGGGACCTAGCGCGCGCAGAGGAGATCGAACGATCAATCCGCGCCGCCGGCGGCACGGAGGCGGCCAAACTGAGTTTTGCTGAAGCGGACCTGCTGGGCAAAAAGGCTGGGCCGATGCCTTCGCTGGCGTTTCCTATGTCATGCACACGGCATCGCCGTTTCCGGCGCGTCTGCCTGCCGACGAACCAAAGAAGAGGCGGTCATGGCCAGCGCCGAAAGCCTGATCGGCACTGGTCTGGTGTGAGCGTGCCCGCTAGTTGGTGAAGCGGCGAGCGACCCAGGAATAGCCATCTTCGATGTAGTGCACCGGCTTTGTAACGATGGTCTTGAGTTTCTCCCGGTCCGGCATGGCACCCGACAGGAAAGCCAGCGTCCGTTTCGGCAGGTTTTGTTCCGGCTCCGGTTCCGTCACCTGCGAGGGCGGCATCTGGCTCTGTTGCGAGCCGGCCGGTGGTGGGGTGAGGTCGGCAAGGGCTGGGCCGGAGGTTTCGCAAACCGCGACGACGACCGGATAGTTGGCGTTCGAGAACTTCGGCAGTTGCGCCTGCGAGTCCGTGTCGCATTGGGCGATCGACGGCCATGTGCCGTTGACCGTCGAGATGTATTGGCATTGGCTGACATCGTGGTCGCAGCCGAGAATGGTCATGACAATCAGCGCCGCTTGCATGGAGTTCCTGTCGGTCCCTGGAGGTTGTGATGCGATCAACCTATGCCTGTGCGATTCTCCCCGAAATAGGGCGGCGTTGCCGGTGACAGGGAACAAATTGTTTCAGCCCGTTAGCCGGATTGATAGGGTGGCACCGGGCGCGCCTGCGTCATTTGCCGTATTGGCTGGCGGTACGGGTGGCACTAACGTCCGGCCGCAAACAGTTAAAATCGACAAGGACGAAACAATTGCCTGCCGTAACCATAGCCCTGGAGTCGCCACGCCAAGCGCAGGTCGTGCGTCTGCTGAAACTCTCCGACGCCTATGCCGCTTCGCTCTATCCCGCCGAAAGCAACCACATGGTCGACCTTTCGAGCCTGGAGCAGCCGGGGGTTTCCTTCTTTGTGGCGCGGCGTGACGACAACATCGTCGGTTGCTGCGCCCTGGTAGAGGCCGGCGACGGTACGGCTGAGATCAAGCGTATGTTCGTCGATCCGGAGGCGAGGGGGCTGAGGCTCGGCAAGCTGCTGTTGCAGGCACTGGAAGCGCGCGCAGGTGAACTCGGCTACACGGCAATTCGCCTCGAAACCGGCATCTATCAGCCCGAGGCGATCGGACTTTACAAGGCGGCCGGCTATATCGAGCGTCCGCCCTTTGGTGACTATCAGCCGGATCCGCTCAGCCTGTTCATGGAAAAGCCTGTTCGCCAGGCGGCATGATCTCGCCACGCCGAGTGGTGCCGTGAGCTGAAAATCAAAACGGCGGCGCGAGGGCCGCCGTTCTCAAACTTGATTTCTCAGGGAGTGCGGCGCGCAAAAACGCCATGCGCCTTCGCATCCATCGCCCAATCAGATGTCCAGGTTTTCGGCGAACACGGCGCGCTCCTGGATGAAGCGGAAGCGGGCGTCAGCCTTCGTCCCCATCAGATTGTCCACCGCCTCGCGCGTGCCTTCGAAATCGATCTCGTCGATCTCGACCTTGAGCAACGTGCGAAACTTCGGGTCCATCGTCGTTTCCTTGAGCTGCGCCGGCAGCATCTCGCCGAGACCTTTGAACCTGCCGATCTCGACCTTGCCACGACCGGCGAATTCAGTCCGCATCAGTTCTTCGCGGTGCGCATCGTCGCGGGCGTAGAGCGTCTTCGAGCCTTGGCTGATGCGATAGAGCGGCGGTACGGCGAGATAGAGGTGACCGCCGCGAATGAGCTCTGGCATCTCCTGATAGAAGAAGGTGATGAGCAGCGAGGCGATATGCGCGCCGTCGACGTCGGCGTCGGTCATGACGACGATGCGTTCGTAGCGCAAATCCTCTTCGCGGTACTTGCTACGCGTGCCGCAGCCGAGTGCCTGAATGAGGTCGGTGATCTGCTGGTTGGCGCTGAGCTTTTCGCGGCCTGCGCTCGCGACGTTGAGGATCTTGCCGCGAAGCGGCAGGATCGCCTGGTTGGCGCGGTTGCGCGCCTGCTTTGCCGATCCGCCAGCCGAGTCCCCTTCGACGATGAAGAGTTCAGCGCCTTCGGCCGTGTTCTGCGAGCAGTCCGCAAGCTTGCCCGGCAAGCGCAGCTTGCGCACTGCCGTCTTGCGGTTGACTTCCTTTTCCTTGCGCCGGCGGACGCGCTCTTCGGCGCGCTCGACCACCCAGTCGAGCAGCTTGGCGGCTTCTCCGGGATTGTCGGCAAGGTAGTGATCGAAGGGGTCGCGGAGCGCGTTTTCGACGATGCGCTGTGCCTCGACCGTCGCGAGCTTGTCCTTCGTCTGGCCAACGAATTCCGGTTCGCGGATGAAGACCGACAGCATGCCCGCCGCCGAGATCATCACGTCGTCGGTGGTGACGATCGACGCGCGCTTGTTCTGCGTTAGCTCGGCGTAATTTTTCAGGCCCTTGGTCAGCGCGATGCGGAAGCCCGCTTCGTGCGTGCCGCCCTCGGGCGTCGGGATGGTGTTGCAGTAGGAATGGACCTGCTGGTCGCCACCATACCAGGTGACGGCCCATTCGAGCGAGCCGTGGCCGTTGGCCTTCTCCGACTTGCCGGCGAAGATCTCGCGGGTGACGGTGAATTCCTTGCCGAGTGTGGCGGCAAGATAATCCTTCAGGCCGCCCGGGAAGTGGAAGACGGCCTTGTCCGGGATCTCCGAGCCTTCCTGCAGCAGCGACGGATCGCAGGACCAGCGGATTTCGACGCCGCCGAAGAGATAGGCCTTCGAGCGCGCCATGCGGAAAAGCCGTCCGGGCTCGAAATGCGCGTGCGGACCGAAAATATCCGGGTCCGGATGGAAACGAACGCGCGTGCCACGGCGATTGTGAACGTCGCCGAGTTCCTCGAGCCCGCCCTGCGGAATGCCGCGGGAGAAGCGCTGCCGGTAGAGCTTGCGGTTGCGGGCGACCTCGACCTCGAGCGCGTCGGAAAGCGCATTGACGACGGAAACGCCCACACCGTGAAGACCGCCCGACGTCTCGTAGGCCTTGCCGTCGAACTTGCCGCCGGCATGGAGCACGGTCATGACGACTTCAAGGCTCGACTTGCCGGGGAATTTCGGATGGTTCTCGACCGGGATACCACGGCCGTTGTCCGTGACCGTCAGGAAACCGTCGGCGTCGAGATGGACTTCGATGAAATTCGCATGACCGGCGACCGCTTCGTCCATCGAGTTGTCGATGACTTCGGCGAAGAGGTGGTGCAGCGCCTTCTCGTCGGTGCCGCCGATATACATGCCCGGACGACGACGGACTGGCTCCAGGCCTTCGAGCACCTCGATCGCCGAAGCATCGTAGTCGCTGCCATCGCTGCCGCGCGGGGCAGGGCGCGGTTCGTCACTGCCTGAAGCGGGCGCAGTCGGCGGCTTGCGCGGCGGAGCTCCAGCTTCAGCAGGCTTCGGCTGCAGGGGCGCGGAGGAGAAGAGGTCGCTGTTGTCGTCCATGGGGCCGTTCGGATCGTTCCTGTCACTTGGGGAGAGGCCATAGCAAGACCTCGACTTTGCCGCCATCCCCCGGCGGTCGAATCACCTGAATTCTGCCAGACTCCCGCCGAAAGAGCGAACAAAAGGAGAATGCTGGGCATCGCTTGCAGGTGAAATGCCGCCTTTGCGGCCCTGTTACGGAGCAAGTGTTGCTTTGGCGTCCGTGCGATGGCAAGGCTTCCGGCCAAAGAGGGAGCCCGTCATTGGCCGTGTCCACAACTGTTTTTCCGTTTCGCCGGCTTTTTCTGGCTGCGGCCTTCGCCGCAGGCGCTTCCGCGGCTCAAGCGCAGACGTTGAAACCCTTCAAGGATGAGCTTTTCTCCTATGCCAAGGTGCTGCAACAAAATGATGGCGGCGACGACCTGACGGTGGAATATCAGGAACTGCGCGACATCAACGAACGGGACGAAATTCCGGAACGCCGGGTGAAGCGCGCCTATGTTTCGCTGGGCGTGAAAAGCGAGCAGGTCAACGAGACGCTCGACATTGGCGGTCGCTCGCTTGACGTGACCCGCGTCGGTCCGGACCGCGGCGCTGCCTTTACGGTGATCTTCATCCACGGCCGCGGCGGTGATCGCCGGCTCGGCACCAACGATTTTTCCTTCGGCGGCAACTTCAACCGGCTGAAAAACCTCGCCGTCGCCAATGGCGGAGTCTACTACGCGCCGAGCGTCCGCTCCTTCGACACGGCAGGTGCTGCTGATATTGCCGGCCTGGTCAAACAGGTTTCCGAGCGTTCCGGCGGTCGCCCCGTGGTGCTGGCCTGCGCCTCGATGGGAAGCTTCATCTGCTGGGGCGTTTCGCGCGATGCCTCCGCGGTCGCGGCTCTCGGCGGCATGATGGTCATGGGGGGCGTAAGTGACCCCGATTTCACCAAGAGCGCCGCCTACAAGGCGAAGCTGCCCATGTTCTTCAGCCATGGCAGCCGCGACAGCGTTTATCCGGCCGAGAGCCAGAAAGCGCTCTATCGCACGCTGAAGGGCCAAGGCTACCCGACACGCTTCGTCCTCTTCGAAACCGGCTCGCACGGCACCCCGGTGCGCATGACCGACTGGCGGGATGCGTTGAACTGGATCGGTCGCCGCTGACCTTTGTCCGCGCCGCTGACTTTTGTTAACCAGCCCGACAGTTTCCGGGCGAGATTGTGGCCCGTGTTTCCACTCTGGAAAGTTGAAGACGTCATCATGCCCGGCAATTATTGCTGGGATGGAAATCATGGACGCGCGCACCGAGACACGGCACATTCCGCTGTGTGTGGATCTGGACGGTACTTTGTTGGCCGCCGATACGCTGTGGGAAGGTGCGGCGATCATTCTCTTGCGCAATCCCCTGATGCTCTTTCCCATGCTGTTCTGGTTGGCGAAGGGCAAGGCGCGGCTGAAGCATGAGGTAGCCTTGCGTTCCGGCCGCAAGGCTCAGGACTGGCCCTACCGGCAGGCCGTCATCGATCGGCTCGCCGAGGAGAGAAAGGCGGGCCGCGAACTGGTGCTCGTCACCGGTGCTGCGCCGTCGGTCGCCAGAGACGTTGCCGATCATGTCGGACTTTTTTCCTCGGTCATGCATTCGACCGATGCGCTCAATCTGACGAGCAGCCGCAAGCGCCAGGCGTTGGTCGATCGTTTCGGCGACGGTGCCTTCGACTATATGGGCAACAGCCGTGACGATATCGCCGTTTTCGAGGTAGCGCGGCGTGCGATCGTGGTCGCCCCGGATGCTGCGGCGGAGAAGTGGCGCCGCAATCATGACGCGGAACGGCTGGAGACCGGCAAGGTGAGCGCGCTTGCGCCGTTGAAGTCCATCCGCGTGCATCAATGGGCGAAAAACGTACTCATCGGCGTGCCGATGATCCTCAATCATGAGGTGCTGCATTTCGACGCGATCATGAGCGTCATCGTCGCCTTCTTCGCCTTCAGCTTCCTCGCCTCGGCGGTCTATGTCATCAACGATCTTTCGGACCTCGCCAATGATCGCCGCCATGCAAAGAAGCGTCACAGGCCGCTCGCCAGCGGCCAGATGTCGGTGCCGACAGCGCTCATTCTTGCCGGCTGCCTCGTCCTGGCATCGCTGTCGCTGACGCTGTTGCTGCCATGGAAATTTGCCGGTGTGCTGGCGTTCTATGCCTGCGCGACGACTGCCTATACCTTCGTGCTGAAGCGCAAGCTGTTGGTCGACGTCTTCACGCTCGCCGGCCTCTACACCACGCGCATTGTTGCCGGTGCCGCGGCCACGGGCACGGAACTCTCCTTCTGGCTGGTCTCCTTCGCCATCTTCTTCTTCCTCAGCCTGGCGCTGGTGAAGCGCTTTGTCGAGTTGCACGAATTCGACGACAAGGATGGCGGCAACGTTCCGGGGCGCGGCTATCTCGCTGTCGATTTCGAGATGGTGGGGCAGGCTGGCGTTGCTTCCGCTTTCACCTCGGCTCTGGTCCTTGCGCTCTACGTGCACAGCAAGGAACTCCAGGAAATGTACACCACGCCGTGGGCGCTGTGGCCGCTTTGCCCGCTGGTGCTCTATATGTTGTTGCGCATCTGGATGCTCGCGCGTCGCGGCATGCTGCATGAGGACCCTGTTGTCTTCATCATGCGTGACTGGCGCAGCCAATTGACCATGCTGGTCGGCGCGCTGTTGATACTGTTTGGAGCCATCGGGCCGCAATGAGTTTGCAAGACCATGAAAGCTGGGGCCGCCTCGACAATCGCGCGCGGCCGGCCATTTCGCCTGACGACTATGAGGATCGCCTCGGCAGCCTGGAGGCGGAAGGCTACTTGCCCTTCGGCAATGGCCGCAGCTACGGCGACAGTTGCCACAATGACCGAGGCACGCTGATCGAAAGCCGCCGGCATGGCCGGATCATCGCCTTCGATCCCGGCACCGGCATGATGACCTGCGAGGCCGGCGTGACGTTGCGCGAGGTGCTCGAACGCGCGATCGAACATCGCTTCTTCCTGCCGGTCACCCCCGGCACGGCTTTCGTGACCGTCGGCGGCGCACTTGCCAACGACGTGCACGGCAAGAACCACCATGCGCGCGGCACCTTCGGCAATCACGTGACAGGTTTCACGCTTCTGCGCTCGAACGGGGATCGATTGACCTGTTCGCCCGGAGAGAACGCTGAACTCTACGCTGCGACCATCGGCGGCATGGGCCTGACGGGGTTGATCCTGACCGTGGATCTGCGGCTGATGAAGGTGCCGTCGCCGCACGTGCAACAGCATGCGATCCGCTTCGATAATCTCGACCAATACTTCGCCCTCGTCGATCGGGTCGACGAGGAGCACGAATATTCCGTTGCCTGGATCGACCAACTCGCTATAGGAGCCCGCGCGGGCAGGGGCGTACTGCTGGCCGGCGACCATGCCGACGGCTCCTGTGAACTGCCCGATATCCCGAAGGGATTGAAGCTTTCGGTGCCCTTCGCGCCGCCCTTCAATCTTCTGAACCGGACAACGCTCAAGGCCTTCAACGAATATTACTTCCGCAAGGAAAAGCCTGGCGAAACCGTGACGACGGTTCCCTGGACCTCCTATTTCTATCCGCTGGATGCCATCGGCGCCTGGAACAGGCTTTACGGCCCACGCGGTCTCTATCAGCACCAGAGCGTCTACCCGGCAGAGCGGGCACCGGCGATCACCGCGCAACTCATGGAAACGGCCCGCAGGGCCGGCCATGCGTCGTTCCTGACGGTTCTCAAGCGTTTTGGCGATATCGGCTCGCGCGGCGTTCTGTCCTTCCCGCGACCCGGTTTTACTTTGACATTGGACTTCGCCAATCAAGGTGAACGGACAGTAAAGCTGCTGGATGCGCTCGATCGCATCGTGGTGGAGGCAGGCGGTGCGGTCAATCCGTACAAGGATGCTCGCATGAGCCCGCAAGTCTTTGAAATGTCTTTCCCTTCCTGGAGGAGGCTCGAGGCGTTGCGCGATCCAGCGCTCGTTTCCAACTTCTGGAAGCGCACGGCTCTGGCTTTGCCAGAATGAGAATGCAGATAATTTTATTCAAATAAACTTTCAAACTTCACGGAAAATCCGTCTCTTGCCCGTAAGTACATTTTCGGGACTGGGAGTAAAACAATGAAATATATTCCATTCATTCTCTTTACGGTGCTTACCAACGCTGCCGCTCAGCTCATGCTGAAACAGGGCATGCTGACGCTCGGGCCGATTTCTATGACCGCTGAAACGGCGATCGTCCGGCTGTTCCAGATCGTCTTCAACCCCTGGGTCTTTGCCGGCCTCGCGACCTTCGTCATTTCGATGGCGTCGCATCTCTATGTGCTGTCGAAGGTCGAGCTTTCCTTTGCTTATCCGTTCCTGAGCCTCGCCTACGTCGCAGTCGCGGTCTTCGCCTATTTCGTTTTCCGCGAGGACCTCAATGCCTGGCGCATCGCCGGCATCGCGCTGATCTGCGCAGGAACCCTTCTTATCGCCCAGTCGGGCATCTCATCCCACGCCGATGACAAGCCGGCGGATGCAGCCGGGGTGAGCGCTGCAGAATTCGGGAGCAAGTCATGAAACACATCATCTTTGGTGGCGACGGCTTTGTTGGCCGTCACCTGGCGGAACGTCTCGTCAAGGACGGCGAGGACGTGGTGATCGCCGATATCGTCAAGTCCGACCTGCCGCATTACGGCCGCGCCCGCTTCGTCCATTGCGACGTCACTGACCTGAAGGCTGTACAGAAGGTCGGCATCGGTCCCGATGACATGGTCTACAATATGGCGGCCAAGATGCTGTCGCCGCTGCAGATCCGCTCGAAGCGCTGGGAATTCTTCTGGCCCGTCAACTATTACGGCGCCGAAAACATCATGAAGGCCATGGACGCCGCCGGCGCATCGCGCCTGGTGCAGTTCACCACCGACATGATCTACGGCCACACGGTGCAATCGCCGCAGACCGAAACCCATCCGGCAAAGCCGCTCGGCGAATACGGCAAGTCGAAATGGGCGACCGAGCAGCTTGCGGTGCAATGGCGCAAGCAGGGCATGAACATTTCGATCTTCCGCCCGCGCCTGATCATCGGGCCCGGTCGTCTCGGCATTCTCGAGAAGCTGTTCAAGCTGATCGACATGAACCTGCCGGTGCCGATGATCGGCTCGGGCAAGGTGCCCTATCAGTTCATCTCGGTCTTCGATTGCGCCGAAGCTGCACGCCTTGCCTGGAAGGGTGGCGTGCCGAATGAAGCTTACAATCTCGGCTCCGACAATCCGCCCTCGGTGCGCGACCTGCTCGGCAATCTCATCGAGCACGCCGGTTCCAAATCGTTCCTGCTGCCGACCCCCGCCTTCGCGGTCAAGCAGACGCTGGCCTTCTTCGATCTCATCAACAAGCCGATCATGGATCCGGAGCAGTATCTGATCGCAGACGAGATGTGCGTGCGTGAGACCGGCAAGCTGAAGCGCGAGCTCGGATGGCGTGCGGAATACAATGATGGCGACATGCTGGTCGCCGCCTATGACGAATATCGGGCAAAGAAAATGGGTGCCGCGGCCACCGCCGCCGTCGCCGTGCCGGCCGAATGAGGGGAGACACCATGTTGGACATACCGAACCGTATCGCCGTTGCCGCCCCTTCGCTCGATGGTGGTGTGACAAAGCCCGAACTGATCACCGTGGAACAGGCAAAGGCCATGTCGATCGGCGACATCACCACGGCTTTCAAGGAGCATCTGAATCCCGGACAGCTTCACTTTATGAAGCTTCTTGGCTTCCACAAGGTGAAGATCGAAAGCGCCGAGGGCATGTTCTACACCGACCAGAACGGCCGCAAGATCCTCGATTTCTTCGGTGGCTTCGGCTCGCTGGCCTTCGGCCATAACCATCCGCGCATCCTTGAAGCGCGGCAGAAGTTCCAGGACGAGAAGCGTCACGAGATCGCCATCGCCTTCATGTCGCAATATGCGGCGGCGCTGGCCAAGAACATCGCCGCCTGCTCGCCGGGTGACCTCGACATGGTCTTCCTCGGCTCGTCCGGCTCGGAAGCGATGGAGGCTGCCGTCAAGCTCGCCGAGCGCGCCGCCGGTCCGAAGCGGCCTAAGGTCGTCTATGCCGAGAATTCCTTCCACGGCAAGACCAAGGGTGTGCTCGCCATCACCGACGGCCAGCTCTATCGCGCCGACTTCAAGCTCACCGACAATACGGTCCGCGTGCCATTCGCCGATATCGACGCGGTGGAAAACGCCTTCAAGTCCGATCCTGAAATCGGTGTCATCGTGCTCGAAACCATCCAGGGAGGCGGCGGCATCATCCAGGCGCCGGCCGAGTATTGGCAGAAGCTTCGCGCGCTCTGCGACAAGTACGGCGTGCTCTGGGTCGCCGACGAGGTGCAGTGCGGTTATGGTCGCTCCGGCCGCTTCTATGCGTTCGAGCATTATGGTGTCGTGCCTGACGTGACAGCGCTCGCCAAGTCGCTCGGCGCCGGCAAGGCAGCCGTCGGCGCGATGATCGCGCGTCGCGAAGTCTATATGAAGGCCTACGGCACGCCGAAGACCGCAATGATCCATGCCATGGCGACCTTTGGCGGCATGGGAGAGGCCTGCGTGACGGCAATCGAAGGCATCAATGTGCTCTATGACGAGCACCTGATCGACCGCGCCGCCGACAGCGGCAACTATCTCATCGATCGCCTGCAGGCGCTGAAGGAAAAATACCCGAAGATCATCAAGGACGTTCGTGGCCAGGGGCTGATGGTCGGCCTGGAGTTCCAGGACTTCAGCCAGACGCTGCCGATGGTGCTGCGCCCCGTCGTCTCCATGCTTGACGACAAACTCAAGGGTTCGCTGTCCGGCTTCATCGGCGCGCTGCTCCTACGCGACTACGATGTGCTGGTGGCCTTCACCGAATACAATCGCAACGTCATCCGGCTCGAGCCGCCGCTGATCTGCGAGCGCGCTCATGTCGACCAGTTCATCGCAGCGCTCGACGACCTGCTCGGCCGCGGTATCGTGCGCATCGTCAAGGATTTCGTCGGCAGCCAGATCGGCTGAGCCAAGGACTTGCGTTCAGAAAGGGGCAGGGGCGTTCACCGCCTCTGCCCTTTGATATTCATGTCGAACTCGACGACGTTGGAATAGATCGGCGTGCCGACATCCATGCCATAGGGCGAACGGTGGATGTTGCCGCGGATGTTGAAGGCGATCGAGCCGCGGTTCCAGTCAAGCAGCGTCACCGAGAAGCGTTCCTTTCGCGAGGTGCCGCGGGCGGTCAACGTTCCCTCGACCGCCGCGGTAGCGGGGCCGGTCTGCTTCACATTCGTCGAACGGAAGGTGACGGTGCTGTAGTTCGCGGTGTCGAAAACGGCGCTGGACTTCAGGAAATCCTCGGTCCGCTTCTCTCCCGTTTTCACACTTTCCGGGTAGAGCGTGAACTCGACGGTCGAGTGGTCGACATCATTTCGGTCGATGCGGAAGCTGCCGGAAAATTTGCCGAAGTCGCCGACGATTCCTCCGCCGCCTGCTTGTGCTACCGTGAAATGGATACGGGAAGCGGACGTGATGCCGTAGTTTCCGGCCGCATCGGCAAGGTCTGGCGCGGCGCCGACAGCGAGCGATGGGCTGACGGACATGGCCGCCAGCAAGGCGAGTGCAATTGCCCTGGGTGATGGTTGCAAGCGCAGTGTCATGGTTTCTTCCTTCCAGCGATGACCGGATTCGCGCCCGCCGTTTGGGAGCGTTTATGGCGGCGCGATCCGGTTGGCAGCATGCGGACGAGGACGTCGTCCCGCCGCGCAAAGTGGTGGTAGAGGGCGGCCAATACGTGAAGCGTCACAAAGGCGAGGAGCAGATAGGCGAGCGTCATATGGACGAGCGTCCAGAGGTTCTCAGCCGGTGCCGATTTCGCCATCGGCAGATGCGGTATGACGACCCAGTTGAAGTAAAAGCTTGGGATGTTCAGCGTCGAGGTGGATGCGACGGCCCAACCGGCAAGCGGGACAGCGAGCGCAAGCCCCATGAGCACGATATGAGTGACGCTGCCTGCGCGCTGCTCAAGGGGGCTGAGGCCTTCCGGCGGCTTCGGATGAAGCTCGACCACGTGCCAGAGGGCGCGCACCACCGCCAGGCCAAGCGCGGTGAAACCCAGCGACTTGTGCCACTGGTACAGCGAAAACTGCAGCACTGGGTCGATCGGAACCCGGCGCATGATGAAGCCGAGGGCGAGCAAGGCAAGGATGATCGCCGCAATCGTCCAGTGAAGGATGATGGTGACCCAGCCGAACCCGGCCTTGTCGTTGCGCAACATGTTCGTCTCCGTGGTCGCCAGCCCGGCCGCTACAACTCGGTTACGGCGGTGAGACCCATGAGCTCATGCTTTTATTCGCCGATAATACCGTAAAATTGCACTGCGATCTTGTTGACGTCGGCAAGCTGTGGTCCACTTGCGGTGGAAGGGGACACGGAGGGGTTGTTCCCGGAAGCAGTTGGGCTGGCGTAGATGACGAAGAAAAAAACGACACCGAAGAAAAAAACGACACCAATGAGTCCGCATGAGCGGGAGGCTTATGAACTGGCTCGCACGGGCATCCGCCTTGGAACCGAAGGCAAATATGGCGAGGCGATCGATGCCTGGCGTCTGGCATCCGACATAGCCGATGCCTACCTCGCTTTCACGGACATGTATTACTGGATCAAGAGTGGTTACGGCGCGGCACTTTGCGATGCCGGGCAGTACCGCGAGAGCATCGCCGTCTCGCTGCTGTCCCGCGAGTGGACCTTGGAGCGGCGCCAGCCGCTTTCGTCGCTTTCGATCGCACGCTCCTACCTCGCTCTTGGCGAAGGCGAGGCGGCTGCCCCCTACCTGCGCGAGGTTCACGGCTTGATCGGCGATGCGATCCTCGAGCAGTTCGACGAAGACGTGGAGGCGGACGTTCACGCGGCGATTGCCGGCCTCGAGAACGGCGGTACACATCCGTCAGCAGGCCGACCAAAGTGACGTTGGGTTTCTAGGCTAGACCAGGACCATCTGCGAACCGGAGTCTAGCGCCGTTCGCTATCGCGAACGGTCAAGCGTTTTCTCGCCATGATTTCATCATACGTGCCGTTTGCCCCTTTAGCGGGTGATCCGAAGTCGACCGTTCTGGTTCCGGCTCTTTTTTAACATTTTGATTTTTCTTAGGAGTTTCCAATGGGTGAGACCGTATTGCCGTCTGATGCCGAAATTACCCTGCGGCGCATTTCAGCCCTGACCGTCTGCGACGTCTGCGAGCTCAGCGAAACGCTAAGCGACGAACAGCGCAACATGGTGGCGGACAACGGCACCTCGATTGCCGAGGCGCATTTTTCCGAGAATGCCTGTTCCGCGCTGTTTATGCCGAAGAGACGCTGGTCGGCTTCATCATGCTGCATGAAGGATCCGACTGGGACGACGGTATCGATTGCCCCGGCGTCTATCTCTGGCGCTTCATGATTGCCCGCCCGTTCCAGGGCAGGGGCTTTGGCAAGCAGGCGATCGCCCTTGTCGTTCGTGATTTGAAGGCGCGCGGTCTTCGCGAACTCTACACGAGTTACGGACAGGGTCCCGGCAGTCCCGAAGGATTTTATCGAGAGCTCGGCTTTGAGCCGACGGGCGAGCACTATGACGACGAGCTCGAGGCCGTGCTGAAATTCTAAAAACAGCGCAGCATGGGGCCCTGGCTCCGTGTCTGCCGCACGATTTTCATGAGTAGACTATGAGTAACGATCTACACGAGGCCAATCGCCTCTCCTGGAATGCGGCGACAGTCGCGCACAACAGCCATAAGGGCGACCAGGCGGCCTTTTTCCGTGCCGGGGGCTCCACGCTCTATCCGGAGGAAATCGAACTGCTCGGTGATATCGCCGGGCTGGACCTCCTCCATCTCCAATGCAACTCCGGCCAGGACAGCCTGAGCCTTGCGCGCCTCGGCGCGAATGTGACCGGCGTCGACATCTCGGATGAGGCGATCGCCTTCGCCACGCGGCTTTCCGAAGAATGCAGGATCGCGGCCAGATTCGAACGGTCCGACCTGTTCGAATGGTTCGAGCGTGCCCGCGCAGACGAACGGCGGTTCGATCGCGTCTTTGCGTCCTACGGCACCATCTGCTGGCTGTCGGACCTCGGGGTCTGGGCGCGCGGTATCGCCGATGTACTCAAGCCCGGCGGGCGCTTCGCCTTCATCGAGTTCCATCCCTTCGCGATGGTCTTCGACCCAAGCTGGGAGCCGCACTATGACTACGCGCCGAAGGAACCGGTCGCCGAAGCGGGCGTCGGCGACTATGTTGCGGATTCCGGTGCCGGTCTTGCGGCCGGAGGCTACCAGGAGGGTGTGGTGGGCTTTAGCAATCCCCACCCATCTTTCGAGTTCAACTGGGGCATCGCGGATGTGATCCAGACGCTCATCGATGCCGGGCTCCGGATCGAGCGTCTGACGGAATATCCCTATTCCAACGGCTGGATCGGTTTCGAAGGCATGCGCGACCTTGGTGGCCGGCGTATGGCGCCGCCTGCAACCATGCCAAGCCTGCCGCTTATGTATGCGATTGCGGCATTGCAGCCGCAAGGGAAGCAGGGAGCGGGGGGCAGGGGCCGGGCGGTCGCTGGCGCCAAGCCCATCACCATCCGGCCCTG
This sequence comes from Ensifer sp. ENS10, assembly GCF_014852025.1. NCBI lineage: Bacteria > Pseudomonadati > Pseudomonadota > Alphaproteobacteria > Hyphomicrobiales > Rhizobiaceae > Ensifer > Ensifer sp. ENS10. The sequence continues at coordinate 288,257 of NZ_JACVAS010000008.1, read as the reverse complement.
GCGCCCCGAGGAGGGCGAACGGCTGTTGGCAATCTGGCTCGCGGCGTCGCGCTTCGGTCATCCGTTTCTCGGCGAGACGCGCCTTGTCGAGCAGCAACAGGTGGTGCGCGACACCTATCTGCCGATGGCCGACAACTGGGTCGCCGAAATCGACGGGGAGGTCGTGGGCTTCATCGGGCTGATCGGGAATTTCATCGGCGGGCTGTTCGTGGATCCGCACATTCGCGGCGCCGGTATCGGTCGCGCGCTTGTCGAGGATGCTACCGCCCGGCTCGGGCGACTGGATGTAAGCGTCTATGCCGACAACCAGGCGGCGGTCGCGTTTTATCTCCGCCTCGGTTTCGTCGAAACCACACGCAAGGCAACCGACGACGAAGGGCTGCCGTTTGCCGTGGTCGAGATGACGCGCGCCGCATGAGGTGCATTTACGGCGGGGCAGGCAACCGGCCCCGCCGTCGGGAATAATCGCCGTCAGCGCTTTTATTTGCCGGCCGCATTTGCTAGGCCGCTTCGGGAGAAAAGCATCCGGAGGAAACTGCATGACGCCCGATATCCGCCCGCTCGTCGCCGGCAACTGGAAGATGAACGGAACCCGCGCCTCGCTCGATCAGATCAAGGCGATGGCCGAAGGGGTCAAGGGCGAACTCTCCGCCAATGTCGAAACGCTGATCTGCCCGCCTGCGACCCTGCTCTACGTGGCGACGGCGCTTTGCGACGATAGTCCGTTGCTGATCGGCGCGCAGGATTGCCATCAGAAGCAATCGGGCGCCCACACCGGCGACGTTTCCGCCGAAATGATCGCCGATTGTTTCGGCACCCACGTCATTGTCGGTCACTCCGAGCGCCGCACCGATCATGCCGAAAGCGATGCGCTGGTGCGCGCGAAGACGGAAGCGGCGCATGCCGCCGAACTCGTGGCGATCGTCTGCATCGGCGAGACCGGTGACGAGCGCAAATCGGGCAAGACGCTCGACGTCCTGAAGCGACAGCTGGCCGAAAGCCTGCCGGACGCGGCGACCGCCGAAAACACCGTCATCGCGTACGAACCCGTCTGGGCGATCGGCACGGGCCTGACGCCAACGGCTGCCGATGTCGAGGAAGCGCACGCCTTCATGCGCAAGGAACTCGTTTCGCGCTTTGCCGACGCGGGAGCCAAGATGCGTATCCTCTATGGTGGCTCGGTCAAGCCTTCCAATGCGAAGGAGTTGATGGGCGTCGCCAATGTCGACGGCGCACTGATCGGCGGCGCGAGCTTGAAAGCCGAAGACTTCCTCGCCATCTACCGGGCTTATGAAGAATTGACGGCCTGATCGCCCGGGTTGCCGGGCAGGGGCTTGGAATGGCGTACGGCTTGGTATAAAGAGGCGAAAAATTGCGCCCGGCCAGGCCGAGTTTGCGCATGGTTTGATTCGTGTGCCCCAAGGGCAGGACTGGAAGCTGATGCAGACCGTACTACTCGTCATCTATCTCATGGTGGTCGTCGCCCTGATCGGCGTCGTTCTCATTCAGCGTTCCGAAGGCGGTGGTCTCGGCATCGGCGGCGGCTCGGGCTTCATGTCCGCCCGCGGCACGGCCAACGCGCTGACCCGCACGACGGCGATCCTCGCCGCGCTCTTCTTCGTTCTGGCGCTCGCGATGGGCATCCTCGCTCGCTATCAGCCGCAGGCGACCGACATCCTCGACCGTATCCCGGGCACCAGCTCGAACGGCGGCGGCGTTCTCGATTCGCTCGGTGGCGGCAACACCCAGGCTCCGGCCGGTGGCGCCACGCAGCAGCAGCCGGGAACGGCCCCGGCAACCGGTAACGGCGCTGCGACTGGCAACGGTGTCCCTTCGACGGCGCCGGCAACATCGGGCGAAGCTCCGGCAGGCGGCACAACGACTGAGACGCCCGCCAACAACAATTCGGGATCGCAAGTTCCCAGCGGCCAATAAGGCCGCAATTCAGAAGAACCCGCCGGCGGATGTTTCATCCGCCGGTTTTGTTTTGTGTGAAGTCTGCCTCCATCCCAAGACGAAAAGTTCTGGAACATGAATTTTTCGGTGGCGGAATCATTTGTTAAAAGGTATCCGGTGACTCCCATGGCGCGATATGTATTCATCACAGGCGGCGTGGTTTCCTCCCTCGGAAAAGGCATCGCTGCAGCGGCTCTCGGAGCACTGCTGCAGGCGCGTGGCTACCGGGTGAGACTGCGCAAGCTCGACCCCTACCTCAACGTTGATCCGGGCACCATGAGCCCGACCCAGCACGGTGAGGTTTTCGTAACCGATGATGGCGCGGAGACCGATCTCGATCTCGGCCACTATGAACGCTTCACAGGGCGTTCGGCGACGAAGACCGACAACATCACCACCGGCCGGATCTACAAGAACATCATCGACAAGGAACGGCGCGGCGACTATCTCGGCGCAACCGTTCAGGTGATCCCGCACGTTACCAACGAGATCAAGAACTTCGTTACCGAAGGCAACGACGACTATGATTTCGTGCTCTGCGAAATCGGCGGCACGGTCGGCGACATCGAAGCGATGCCGTTCATGGAGGCGATCCGCCAGCTCGGCAACGATCTGCCGCGTGGCACCGCCGTCTACGTCCATCTGACGCTGATGCCGTATATTCCGGCGGCCGGCGAGCTGAAGACCAAGCCGACGCAGCATTCGGTCAAGGAACTGCAGGCGCTCGGCATTCATCCCGATATCCTGCTCGTTCGTGCCGACCGTGAAATTCCGGAAGCCGAGCGTCGCAAGCTCTCGCTGTTCTGCAACGTCCGCCAGTCGGCCGTTATCCAGGCGCTCGACGTTGCCTCGATCTACGACGTTCCGATCGCCTACCACAAGGAAGGCCTCGACAACGAAGTGCTGGCCGCCTTCGGCATCGAGCCGGCGCCGAAGCCGCGCATGGAAGCCTGGGAGCGCGTTGCCGATCGTATCCGCACGCCGGAAGGCGAAGTCACGATCGCGATCGTCGGCAAGTACACCGGCCTCAAGGACGCCTACAAGTCGCTGATCGAAGCGCTGTATCACGGTGGTATCGCCAACCGGGTGAAGGTCAAGCTTGAGTGGATCGAATCGGAAGTCTTCGAGAAGGAAGACCCGGCACCCTATCTCGAGAAGGTACACGGCATCCTCGTTCCCGGCGGCTTCGGTGAACGCGGCTCCGAGGGCAAGATCAATGCGGCGCGTTTTGCCCGCGAGCGCAAGGTGCCCTATTTCGGCATCTGCTTCGGCATGCAGATGGCGGTCGTGGAAGCGGCACGCAATCTCGCAGGCATCGAGAAGGCCTCCTCGACCGAATTCGGTCCGACGAAGGAGCCGGTCGTCGGCCTGATGACCGAGTGGGTGAAGGGCAACGAGCTCGAGAAGCGTTCGGCCTCCGGCAATCTCGGCGGCACCATGCGCCTCGGCGCCTACCGCGCGTCGCTCAAGGGCAGCACCAAGATCGCCGAGATCTATGGTTCGACCGATATTTCCGAGCGCCACCGCCACCGCTACGAAGTCAATGTCGACTACAAGGATCGCCTTGAGGCTTGCGGCCTTGTCTTCTCCGGCATGTCGCCGGACGGCGTGCTGCCGGAAACGGTCGAATATCCGGATCATCCGTGGTTCATCGGCGTTCAGTACCATCCGGAACTGAAGTCGCGCCCGCTTGATCCGCATCCGCTGTTTGCGAGCTTCGTCGAAGCGGCGCTGGAGCAGTCCCGTCTCGTCTAAGCCGGGCTTGCATCGATCAGGAAAGGCCGGTCTCGCGACCGGCCTTTTTCATGCGCGCTGGTGTGCGGAACTGCTCCCGCGGTCAGTCGGAGGTGTTGTCAGCGCGCCCCGACCGGTTTGCGCCATTGCGGCGCCCGCCAGATGGTGATGAAGCGCAAGACCCATTCGAGCGGGCCGTAGGCGAAACGGGCCATCCACCAGCGGCTGATGAAAAGCTGCGCCGTGTAGATACCAAGGGCGATCAGCACGGTTGTCAGTGGTGTGGCCTGGCCGATGAGGCCAAGGCCGTAGCCATGGAAGATCAGAGCGGCGATCAATGATTGCGCGAGGTAGTTGGAGAGCGCCATGCAGCCGGCAGGCGCCAGTAAGTTGCGCAACCGCTGCCCGGCCTTCGTTCCGAGGAACAGCATCACGCCGCCGACATAGGCACCCGTCAGGAACGGCCCGGTAATCAGCCCGATCGAGAGCCCGATGATGGCGGCAGGCGAATCGATCATCTCGACGCTGGCATAGGCATAGACGATGGCGCCGGGCAGGCCGATCCACAGGCCGGCGCGCAGCAGGCGTTGGAACAACGCCTTGTTTTCTTCCGGCCGCGCCAGCGTCTTGTGACGCCCGGCGATGAGCCCGAGTACGAACATCGCGAGTGCCGAGGGCGCCTGCAGCAAACCCAGGATCACCCAGACGGACGAAAGCTCCGTCAAGTGTTGGCTGATGATTGCCTGCCAGTCGCCTCGGAAGGCAAGTTCGGTTGCCTTGGCGGCGGCAAGGATGCCAGGCCGATCAAGCGGCGTTGGTTCCAGGGTGGCAACAATCCCGAGTGCGCCCCATGCGACGGCGACGAGAATCACCAGCCATTTCGCCAGGCGGAAGAGGGCACCGTCGCTGCGGTTTCGCAGCATCAGGAGGACAATGCCGAGCACGGCATAGGTGGTGAGAATATCGCCATGGAAGAGCAGAACCGCATGGGCGACACCGATCAGCCAGAGGCCGGCCTGCCGACGCAAGAGCCGCGGCACGAAGGCCTCGCCGGATTTTTCCGCCGAGCGCATCTGCAGGGTGAAGCTGTAGCCGAATAGAAATGAGAACAGCAGGTAGAACTTCATCTCGAAGAACAGCGCGATCACAAGATGCACGGTGCGATCGGCAATGCCGGTGAAGGCGGGGTCCGCGAGTTCCAGTCCGTAGAAGGCGGAGGCGAAGGCCATGGTGTTGACGAGAAGGATTCCGAGCAGTGCAAAGCCGCGAAGTGCGTCGACATCGTCGATGCGGTCGGGGTTGGTCATTCGTGTTCTCCGTAGCGGAAGGCGTGGAGGATCGCGCCGTAGCCGATTGAAACAGAAGTCTTTTGCGACAAATGAACCTCTCGATCGCCAGTGGGTGCAGGCAACGCCGCTCCGCCCCGTCGAGTGTTCAAGTTTAATAAATCGACTAATCAATCTAGTAATTGATGCAACGAAACGTCAAGGGGCGCCTGCGGGTTATCGCGCGGGCGTCGTTCAGTTGTAGCGGTAAGGAACGATCAGCCTTTCGGGGTGGCGTTGTGCCGGAGCCAGGCGATCTGGCGGCGGGCACGCACGAGGGCGGTTAAGGCCGCGCCGATCGAGATCAACAGCAGCGCCGCCCAGAGGATTTCACCGTCGCCGAGCCAAAGACCTTCAAAGGCCGAGAGGACCGCAGCCAGCGTGATTGTCGCCATGCGGTGCTGTTTGGCCATGGGGCCGGAGAAGTCGCTCGGGGCGCCATTGGCGCGGCCGAGTTCGCGTACATAGGCGGTCAGCACGGCGAAGGCGGCTGCGGCAAAACCGAGGGCGGGGGCGCCAATCCCGTATCCGGCGCCGACGAAGATGAAGACATCCGCGACCCGATCCGGAAACTCATTCCAGAACGGACCGTCGGCTTCGCCCTTGCCGCCCTCGACGGCGACCATGCCGTCGAAGAGATTGCAGAGCAGGCGCAACTGGCAGAAGAGGGCGGCAGCGAAGAACAGCGTAACCCTCACGCCATCCTGGGTTTCGCCCGTCAGCCAGAAGGCCAGCCCGGCAAAGGCGGCGGCCAGCATGCTTGCCTGCGAGATCCGGTTGGGTGTGACATTCATCGATGCCAGGCGGCGGGCGATCGCCTGGGCCCAGCGGGTGTTGCGGCTTGCGAGCGGCCTGCGGTCACCGGTCATGCCCGGGCTCTCCTCGGTTGATGGAATAGTTGTAGATGGCGGCGTAGGTGGTCGACACCGCGAGCGGCAACGCGATCGTCCTCAGGACCTCCGGCGTGCCGCTCATCGTGTGGATTGCCACGAGCGCCGCCGACGAGCCGAGACAGGCGAGGAGCGGCGGCAGGAACAATCGCTTGGTTCCACGGAACCGCCGGGAAAGCGCGTCGACCGCTGTCTTGAGGTAAAGGGTCAGAAGCGCCGAGAGCGTACCCTGGATGACGGCGGCAAGAAGCGGCTTGGGCATCGGGTGATGGCGGTTGGCGAAAAGCGCCCAGCCGCCCATGGCGAAAAAAGCGAATGCCACGTGCACGACGCCGCTGCCCGCCAGTCCCTTCAGCTTCGCGGTCATGTCAGCGACCACCAATAGCGCGTCAGATGGAAGAAGATCGGCGCCGAGAAGACGACGGAATCCAGCCGGTCGATCAACCCGCCATGGCCCTCGATCAGATGGCCCCAGTCCTTGACGCCGCGGTCCCGCTTGATCGCCGACATGACGAGCCCTCCGAAGAAGCCCATCAGGGTGATGATGAAGGACATCAACGCCGCCTGGGCGGGCGTGAACGGTGTGATCCACCAGAGCGAGGCGCCGATCAGGGTGGCGCTTGCGACCCCGCCGACAAAACCCTCGACCGTCTTCGAGGGCGAAAGCGTTGGGGCGATCTTGGTCCTGCCGAATAGCTTGCCCCAGACATATTGCAGCACGTCGCTCGATTGGACGACGATGACCAGGAAGGCGATCAAGAGAACGTTGCGTCCCTCATAGCCCGGGATCTGCAGGGTCAGCAGCGCCGGCACATGCGAGGCGCAGAAGACACAGATCATCAGCGCCCATTGCACCTCCGAGATCCTGAGCAGGAAGTCGCGCGTGTCGCCGTGCAGAACCGCGATGATCGGCATCAGCAGAAAGGCATAGACCGGCACGAAGATCGAATAGATGCCGTATTGCTCGGCCCAGAGCAGGAAATAATTGATCGGCAGCACGACGAAGAAGGCCGCGGCGATCGCCCAGTGGTCACCGCGGCGGGTGTTGATGAGCGTGATGAATTCACGCAGCGCCGCGAAAGAACAAAATGCAAAGAGCAGCAGCACGCCGACCCGACCGGCAACGAAGGCGATGGCAATCAACACCACCATCGCCCACCAGGCCCTGATGCGGGCGTTGAGGTTCTCGATCGCGCCGTTCGATCCGTCCGGTGAAAGCTTCTGCTTGAGCACGTAGCCGATGCTCGATGCCAGGACGAGAATGCCGCCGACGCCGAGAAGCAGTTTGAGCATATCCAGGCTCGCCGCGCTCATGCATTGTCTTCCGTCGAAGAGGGGGCGAGCGAGAGCAGGGCGGCCTCGGCACGAGCGATGAACTCGTCCTTGGTCTCCTGTGCCTTGAGGCGCATCGGTTCGCCGAAACTTACGGTACAGATCAGCGGGATCGGCACGAACTCCCCCTTTGGCATCACGCGGTTGAGATTGTTGATCCAGACGGGCACGAGCGCCACGTCCGGCCGCTTGCAGGCGAGGTGGTAGAGCCCGCTCTTGAACGGCAGGAGCCGCGCCTCGGTCTGGTTGCGTGTTCCCTCGGGAAAGAGAATAAGCGACGAGCCGTCGTTAAGGACGGCCGTCATCTGCTCGACCGGGTCCTGGGTGCGGGCCGCCGCGTCGCGCTCGATCAATACGGCGTCGAAGACGTCGCGACCGATGAAGGCCGAGAGCTTCGATTTCAGCCAGTATTCCGCCCCGGCAACCGGCCGCGCGCGTTCCCGAAGCCACGGCGGCAACACCGCCCAGACCAGCACGAAATCGCCATGGCTGGAATGATTGGCGAAATAGATGCTCTGCTTTGGCGGCAGGCCGGTCTCATGCCAGATGGCGCGCGCCGCAGTCAGCGCGCGCGCAAACATCATGATGGCGATGGAAGCCAGCTTGGCCATCAAATCGCGGATCATGTGGGCTCACGTCCAGATGATAAACAGGCCGTCGTGCCGACGCGCTTTGCAGAGCGTACCGGTCGGCCCCGGATGTGTTCCATGCCTTGCAACAATAAGATCAAGCGCTGCCCCTCAGCCTGCGCCCGGCGTAACCCCAGGCTGCAATCGACCAACTTTACGCGATTGCGCCCGCTTCTCAAGCGGTTGAAATCACACGCAGGGTGATAACGGACCAGAAGCTCTGGATATTCGCTCCGGCTGAGAGGCGATCGAACGCAAACCGATGCGACGCCACGCCACAGCCATCGACTGCAAAGTCGTCGTCGCCGACATTGACCGCCTGCAACCCAGCCGCTAGCTTGCAGGCACAACAAGAGGAGCGTCGTCCAATGCGCCAGTAATGCCCGGTGAAAACCGAATTCGCCTCAACTTCGCTTGCGAAGGGGATGGACGATGGCATTGCTCGACCCGCATTGACGGACAGACGCCGAGGCATTCCTCGCCTACGATCTCTTCTCCATCGTGAGCGGTCACATTTGGACAAGTTTCCAGGGACCGAACATGCAAGATAGACCCAGTCTCGATATCATTGATCACAACCGCCAGGCCTGGGACAGGCAGGCAAGTCAGCACTGCGAGTGGTCGCGGCCGGTGACGCCGGAAATGATCGCCGCGGCTCGTGCCGGGCAATGGCAGGCGCGGCTGACGCTCGGTGACCTACCGAAGGGGTGGCTGCCGGACATTCGCGGCCAGAAGATCCTGTGCCTGGCTTCGGCCGGCGGTCAGCAGGCGCCCATTCTGGCGGCCGCCGGTGCCGAGGTCACCGTCTTCGATATCTCCGAGGGGCAACTCGCGCAGGACCGGCTCGTTGCCGAACGCGAGGGGCTGTCGCTGACGGCCGTGCAGGGAGACGTGCGCGACCTATCGGTGTTCGCTGATGATACCTTCGATTTCGTCTTTCATCCGATCTCCAATCTCTACATTCCGGACATTCAGCCGGTTTGGCGGGAATGCCACCGGGTGCTCAAGACGGGAGGTCGGCTGCTTGCCAGCTTTTTCAATCCGGTGGTTTTCGTTGGTGACCGGGATCCGAGCTATGCGGAAAACGGCCTCATTCGCCCGGCCTACGCGCTGCCCTTTGCCGAGGCTGAGCATCTCGCTGCCGGTGTGGTAAAATCCAAGATCGAACGCGGCGAGGCGCTGGTGTTCGGGCATGGCCTGGCCGAACAGATCGATGGTCAATTACGGGCCGGATTCGTGCTGGCGGGCTTCCACGAAGACTGGCAACCTGTGCCACGCTTCCTGATCGACAGGTTCGTGCCGACCTTCATCGCCACCTGCGCCATCAAGAGCGATCTGCATCTTTGATGGGATTGGCCCGAGCGTGTTGTTCAGGCCGAAAACATAGGCGGAACGAGAATAACCGCGGCGGCCGACACGACGCTGCGGTTGCGGATACCGGCCTCCTTTGCCGCCCTGTTACGTCGCGTTACTGTTACGTACTCGCCAAATCACCGGTTTCATTCTTTTCTGTTCGTCAGCGAAACTGGAAAGGGTCAATAGATATGCGCTTCATCGCTTCGTTGTTCGTACCGTTGGCGGTCGTGCTGGGGCTTGCGGGCTGTGCCACTACTTCCTCGACCAATACGACCTACGCGCAGCCCCAAATCTTCGCCCCCGGTCTCGGGGCGGGAAATACGGCCAACTCCACGGCGGCTCCGGGCTACTACTGAGGCCCTGGCAGCCCGGCACCATCAGGCAAGCATGACTCTGCGGCGGGCGCGGCCCGGCGCGGAGGGTTCCTGTTTGCGGCCTTTGTTTGGGCTCAAGCGGCCAATCGGCTCTGTGGCCGCCAGCCCGCTTGCATTCGCCGGCCAAAAGTTGCAAACAGCGGCGAACCATCAGGGAAAACGCCATGAGCCTCTCCAAGCGAACCACCCGCCCGCTCGATCACCTCGTGCTGCCGGTGGATACGCTTACGCAGGCACGGCGCCGCCTATCTAATCTCGGCTTCACCGTCGCTGAGGATGCCCGCCATCCCTTCGGTACCGAAAACGCCTGCGTGTTCTTTTCCGATGGCACCTATCTTGAGCCGCTCGCCGTTGCTTCCCGCGAGGAATGCGAAGCCGCTGCACTCGAAGGTAATGCCTTTGTCGCGCGCGACCAGGCCTTCCGCTTCCGCCAGGGTCCTGAAGGTCTCTCGGCGCTGGTCCTCGGCACCGAAGATGCGGCGAGCGATCACATCCGCTTTCGGGCGCGCGGCATTTCCGGTGGCGACATGCTGGAGTTCTCGCGGCCGATGAAGCTGCCGGATGGCCGTGAGGGATTGGGTTCCTTCCGCCTTGCCTTCGCGGCAGACCTGCGCTCGCCGGATCTCTTTCTCTTCAACTGTCAGCGTGTCCGGGCGCTGCCCACCGATCGGGCTGCGCTGGAGCAGCATGAAAACGGCGTGATCGGCATCGCCGAGGTGGTTCTGTCGGAAACCAACCCCACCGATTTCCAGTACCTGCTGCAGGAAGCGATCGATGAGCGCGAGGTCGCGGCCCACTCCTTCGGCATGGATGTGTCGGCCACCAACGCCAAGATCTCGGTGCTGAACGCCGCCGGCATGGAAGCCTTCTTCGGCCGTTCCGTGCGCGGTGCCGAGCGCGGCCTGCGTGGTCGCGCCATCGTCTTCCGTGTCGCCGACCTCGAGGCGACGCGTGCACTGTTTGCTGAAAACGACATCGAATTTGCAGAAATGGGCGGGCGCCTCATTGTTCCCGAAATGCCGGGGCAAGGGGTGATCTTTGCTTTTGGAGCTTGATGATGAAAACCAATGCCAGAGTAGTAGTCGGCAACGGCGGCCATGAGGTCGCCTTCGCGCAAACCGAGAAGCTGTCGCTGATCGCCGGCCCCTGCCAGATGGAGAGCCGCGAGCACGCCTTCATGATGGCGGGCGCGCTCTCCGAACTCTGCAGGAAGCTCGATCTCGGCCTCGTCTACAAGTCCTCCTTCGACAAGGCGAACCGCACGTCGCTCTCCGGCAAGCGCGGCATCGGCCTGGATAAGGCGATGGAAATCTTTGCCGACCTCAAGAAGGAGTTCGGCTTTCCGGTCCTGACCGACGTGCACACCGAAGAGCAGTGCGCTCTCGTCGCCGAGACGGTCGACATCCTGCAGATCCCCGCGTTCCTGTCGCGCCAGACGGACCTCCTGGTCGCGGCCGCCAAGACCGGCCGGGCAATCAACGTCAAGAAGGGCCAGTTCCTCGCCCCCTGGGACATGAAGAACGTACTGGCGAAATTCACCGAGAGCGGCAACCCGAATGTCATGCTCTGCGAGCGCGGCGCCTCCTTCGGCTACAACACGCTCGTGTCCGACATGCGCTCGCTGCCGATCATGGCTTCGCTCGGCGCACCCGTCGTTTTCGATGCGACCCATTCCGTGCAGCAGCCGGGCGGGCAGGGCGGCTCTTCGGGCGGCCAGCGTGAATTCGTCGAGACCTTGGCGCGCGCCGCCGTCGCGGTCGGTGTCGCCGGTGTGTTCGTCGAGACGCACGAAGATCCGGACAACGCGCCGTCGGACGGTCCGAACATGGTGCACCTGAAAGACATGCCGCGGCTGCTCGAAAAGCTGCTCGCCTTCGACGCGATCGCCAAGAGCTGAGCCATCAGCGGCGCTTCGTGAAATTTTCATGAACCGCAATGGCGCGAACGGTTTTGCATCTTGCGCGCCATTGAAATTTCGAGGCCTTGGCGTATGACAGGCCCCGACCATTCCACCGTCCTCAAGCAGGGAAGAGATCATGACTGCAATCATCGACATCATCGGCCGAGAAATTCTGGACAGCCGCGGCAACCCGACCGTCGAGGTCGACGTGTACCTGGAAGACGGAAGCTTCGGCCGTGCGGCGGTCCCGTCGGGCGCCTCGACCGGTGCGCATGAGGCTGTCGAGCTGCGCGATGGTGGTACGCGTTACCTCGGCAAGGGCGTCGAGCGCGCCGTCGAAGCCGTCAATGGCGAGATCTTCGAAGCGATCGGCGGTCTCGATGCCGAGAACCAGATCCAGATCGACAAGACCATGATCGAACTCGACGGCACGTCGAACAAGTCGCGCCTCGGCGCCAACGCCATCCTCGGCGTGTCGCTGGCCGTCGCCAAGGCTGCCGCCGAAGCGGCCGGCCTGCCGCTCTACCGTTACGTCGGCGGCCCGAACGCCCACGTGCTTCCGGTTCCGATGATGAACATCATCAACGGCGGCGCCCATGCCGACAATCCGATCGACTTCCAGGAATTCATGATCGTTCCGGTTGGTGCCGATACGATGCGCGATGCGGTCCGCATGGGCTCGGAAGTGTTCCACACGCTGAAGAAGCAGCTTGCAGCCGACGGCCACAACACCAATGTCGGTGACGAAGGCGGCTTCGCTCCGGGCCTCGCTTCCGCTCCGGCAGCGCTCGACTTCATCATGAAGTCGATCGAGAAGGCCGGCTACAAGCCGGGCGAAGACATGTTCGTCGCGCTTGATTGCGCCGCGACCGAATTCTTCAAGGACGGCAAGTACGTTCTCGAAGGTGAAGGCCGCACGCTGGAGCCGGGCGCAATGGCTGAATACCTGGCGGAACTCGCTGCCAAGTACCCGATCTTCTCGATCGAAGACGGCATGGCGGAAGACGACTGGGACGGCTGGAAGGCCGTGACCGACCTCATCGGCAACAAGTGCCAGCTCGTCGGCGACGACCTGTTCGTCACCAACTCGGCGCGCCTGCGCGACGGCATCAAGATGGGTGTCGCCAACTCGATCCTCGTCAAGGTCAACCAGATCGGCTCGCTCTCCGAAACGCTCGACGCCGTCGAGACCGCACACAAGGCGCGCTACACCGCCGTCATGTCGCACCGCTCGGGCGAAACCGAAGACGCCACGATCGCCGATCTCGCGGTTGCCACCAACTGCGGCCAGATCAAGACCGGTTCGCTCGCCCGTTCGGACCGGCTCGCCAAGTACAACCAGCTGATCCGCATCGAAGAGCAGCTCGGCCTGCAGGCCACGTACGCCGGCCGTTCGATCCTGCGCGGCTGATCCTGTAGCGCCGCGCGTCTTTTCAGACGCGCAAAGGTCGCTGTAGCTGACAAACGAAGCCCGCCCACGTTCCCACGTGGGCGGGTTTCTGTTTTCCTGCCATTCATGGTCAACGGTCGGTTAATCAATCGACGCTAGTCTCATTTCCGTAATGCGTATCAGGGCGTGAATGGATGTGGACACGGCATCATAAGAAACGGAAACTGGGCCGGCTGGTTATGCCGTTGATCGCGGTCGCCTTTCTCTCTTACTTCGGCTATCATTCCATCCACGGCGGCTATGGCTTGAAGGCGACGGAGCAATTCGATCGCCAGATCGTCGAGCGGCAGGCGCGGCTGGATAAGCTCACGAAGCAGCGGATGATCCTTGAAAAAGAGGTCCAACTGATGAGTGATGGGTCGCTGGAACGGGACATGCTGGATGAAAAAGCTCGCCTCGCGCTGAACATGTCGCGAAGTGACGAGATCGTTATTTTTCACCGCCCCGAAAATTAACTTGAATTCAGTTAATTGAAATTTGTGAAGCAAATTCAATTGTTTGCGTGGAATGCGAGCCATGCAAATATGGCATTGCTGTGGCGCTTTTCTTTCCCTATGGTAACCGCCAAAGGCTAACCATTGGGAGGAATGAATGGCTCCGCGAAAAACCGCGTCCGTCTCCAGCCGTAAGGCCGCCGCAAAGCCGGCCAAGAAGGACTTCAACGGCGGCACCATCGCCGATTTCACCAAAGAAGATGACCTGAAGGCTTACCGCGAAATGCTGCTCATCCGGCGTTTCGAGGAAAAGGCCGGCCAGCTCTATGGCATGGGTTTCATCGGCGGCTTCTGTCACCTCTACATCGGCCAGGAGGCTGTTGTCGTCGGCATGCAGATGGCACTGAAAGACGGTGATCAGGTCATCACCGCCTATCGTGACCATGGCCACATGCTGGCCTGCGGCATGAGCGCTCGTGGCGTCATGGCCGAACTTACCGGTCGTCGCAGCGGTCTTTCCAAGGGGAAGGGCGGCTCGATGCACATGTTCTCCAAGGAAAAGCACTTCTACGGCGGTCACGGCATCGTCGGCGCCCAGGTTTCGCTTGGTACCGGCCTTGCATTCGCAAACCGCTATCGCGGCAACGACAATGTCAGCGTCGCCTATTTCGGTGACGGCGCTGCCAACCAGGGTCAGGTCTACGAAAGCTTCAACATGGCGCAGTTGTGGAAGCTGCCGGTGATCTACGTGATCGAGAACAACCGCTACGCCATGGGTACGGCAGTATCGCGTGCCTCGGCCCAGACCGACTTTTCGCAGCGCGGCGTTTCCTTCAACATTCCGGGCTTCCAGGTCGACGGCATGGACGTTCGCGCCGTCAAGGCGGCCGCCGACGAGGCCGTCGAGTATTGCCGTTCCGGCAAGGGCCCGATCATCCTCGAAATGCAGACCTACCGTTATCGTGGCCACTCCATGTCCGACCCGGCGAAATACCGCTCGAAGGACGAAGTGCAGAAGATGCGCTCGGAGCATGACCCGATCGAGCAGGTGAAAGCCCGTCTGACCGAAAAGGGCTGGGCGAGCGAGGACGAGCTCAAGCAGATCGACAAGGATGTCCGCGATATCGTTGCCGACAGCGCCGATTTCGCCCAGGCCGATCCGGAGCCGGATGCATCCGAGCTCTACACCGACATCCTGCTTTGATCCGGGGAGGGACAAACATGCCAGTAGAAATTCTTATGCCCGCCCTTTCCCCGACGATGGAGGAAGGCACGCTCTCGAAATGGCTGAAGAACGAGGGGGACAAGGTGTCCTCCGGCGACGTCATCGCCGAAATCGAGACGGACAAGGCGACGATGGAAGTCGAAGCCGTCGACGAAGGCACGATCGGCAAGCTGTTGATTGCCGCCGGCACCGAGGGCGTCAAGGTCAACACGCCGATCGCCGTGTTGCTGCAGGACGGCGAAGCGGCAGGCGATATCGCCGCTCCGAAGGCCGAAGCGCCGAAGGCGGCAGCCACTGAGGCTCCGGCTGCGTCCGCGCCGGCTCCGGTTGCAGCCCAGCCGAAGGTTGAAGTTGCCGCCGATCCGGCAATCCCGGCCGGCACCGAAATGGTGACGATGACCGTTCGCGAAGCGCTTCGCGACGCCATGGCCGAAGAAATGCGCTTGAGCGACGACGTTTTCGTCATGGGCGAAGAAGTCGCCGAGTACCAGGGCGCCTACAAGATCACCCAAGGCCTGTTGCAGGAATTCGGTTCGCGTCGCGTCATCGACACCCCGATCACCGAGCACGGCTTTGCCGGTGTCGGCGTCGGCGCTGCCATGACCGGCCTTCGCCCGATCGTCGAGTTCATGACCTTCAACTTCGCCATGCAGGCGATCGACCAGATCATCAACTCCGCTGCCAAGACGCTCTACATGTCCGGCGGCCAGATGGGCGCGCCGATCGTCTTCCGCGGCCCGAGCGGTGCCGCTGCCCGCGTGGCTGCCCAGCACTCGCAGTGCTATGCCGCCTGGTACAGCCATATCCCCGGCCTCAAGGTCGTCATGCCCTATACGGCAGCCGACGCCAAGGGGCTGCTGAAGGCCGCGATCCGCGACCCGAACCCGGTCATCTTCCTCGAAAACGAAATCCTCTACGGTCACTCCTTTGAAGTGCCGAAGCTTGACGATTTCGTGCTGCCGATCGGCAAAGCCCGCATCCACAAGGTCGGCAAGGACGCAACTATCGTCTCCTTCGGCATCGGTATGACCTATGCGGTCAAGGCGGTTGCTGAACTCGAAGCCCAGGGCATCGACGTCGAGCTTATCGACCTGCGTACCATCCGTCCGATGGACCTGCCGACGGTCATCGAATCGGTCAAGAAGACCGGTCGCCTCGTCACCGTCGAAGAAGGCTACCCGCAGTCGTCCGTCGGTACCGAGATCGCGACCCGCGTCATGCAGCAGGCATTCGATTACCTTGACGCTCCGATCCTGACGATCGCCGGCAAGGATGTGCCGATGCCTTACGCCGCGAACCTCGAGAAGCTCGCGCTTCCGAACGTTGCTGAAGTCGTCGATGCGGTGAAAGCCGTTTGCTACAAATAAGGGGAGGGTTCTTCGATGCCTATCAACATCACAATGCCGGCCCTCTCTCCGACGATGGAAGAAGGCAATCTGGCCAAGTGGCTGGTCAAGGAAGGCGACAAGGTCAAGTCCGGTGACGTGATTGCCGAGATCGAGACCGACAAGGCGACGATGGAAGTCGAAGCCGTCGACGAAGGCACCGTCGCCAAGATCGTCGTTCCCGCCGGCACCGATGGCGTCAAGGTCAATGCGCTGATCGCCGTTCTCGCCGCAGATGGCGAGGATGTTGCTGCCGCTGCAAAGGGTGGCAACGGCGCAGCCGCACCGGCTCCCGCGGCCAAGGCGGAAGCGCCGGCACCGGTGGCGCCGAGCGCTCCGGCTGCGGCTCCTGCCGCTGCTCCGGCTCCGGTTGCAGCCCAGCCGGCGAAGTCCGAAGGCGCTCGCGTCTTCTCCTCGCCGCTCGCCCGTCGTCTGGCCAAGGACGCCGGCATCGACCTGTCGGCAATCGCCGGCACAGGCCCGCATGGTCGCGTCGTCAAGAAGGACGTTGAGACTGCCGTTGCCGGTGGCACCGCGAAGCCTGCAACCGCACCGGTTGCCGGCACTGCCGCTCCCGCGGCCGCTCCGCTTGCCAAGGGCCCGTCGGACGATGCCGTTCTCAAGCTCTTCGAGCCGGGCTCTTACGAGCTCATACCGCATGACGGCATGCGCAAGACGATCGCCAAGCGCCTGGTCGAATCCAAGCAGACGATCCCGCACTTCTACGTGTCGCTCGACTGCGAGCTCGACGCGCTTCTTGCACTGCGCGCCCAGCTCAATGCCGCTGCTCCGGAGCAGGGCGGCAAGCCGGTCTACAAGCTCTCCGTAAACGACATGGTCATCAAGGCCCTGGCGCTTGCGCTGCGCGACGTTCCGAATGCGAACGTCTCCTGGACCGAGAGCAACATGGTCAAGCACAAGCACGCTGACGTCGGCGTTGCCGTGTCGATCCCGGGCGGCCTGATCACCCCGATCGTGCGCCAGGCGGAGCTGAAGAGCCTGTCTGCCATCTCCAACGAGATGAAGGACCTCGGCCAGCGCGCCAAGGACCGCAAGCTGAAGCCCGAGGAGTACCAGGGCGGCACCACGGCGGTCTCCAACATGGGCATGATGGGCGTCAAGAACTTCGCCGCCGTCGTCAATCCGCCGCATGCCACGATCCTCGCGGTCGGTGCGGGCGAGGAGCGCGTCGTCGTCAAGAACAAGCAGATGGTCATCGCCAATGTCATGACCGTTACGCTCTCGACCGACCATCGCTGCGTCGACGGAGCGCTCGGCGCCGAACTGCTCGGAGCCTTCAAGCGCTACATCGAAAACCCGATGGGCATGCTGGTCTGAGTTGGATAGGGACCGGCCTTCGGGCCGGTCCGTTCCTTTTCGCGCAGTCGAAGGCGGGCCCGGACGATGAAAACAGTTCTCTGCTATGGCGACAGTCTGACCTGGGGCTACGATGCCGCGGATGGCGGCCGTCACGCGTTTGCCGATCGCTGGCCGAGCGTGTTGCAGAAGGCGCTGGGCTCGGGCGTTCAGGTCATCGCCGAGGGACTGAACGGTCGCACGACCGCCTATGACGACCATCTCGCCGATTGCGACCGCAACGGCGCAAGAGTGCTGCCGACGGTGCTGCACAGTCATGCGCCGCTCGATCTGATCATTCTTCTTCTCGGCGCCAACGATATGAAGCCGGTGATCCACGGAACCGCTTTCGGCGCAGTGAAGGGCATCCAGCGTCTCATCACGCTCGTGCGCCGGCATGACTGGCCGGTCGAAGACGAGGGTGGGCCAGAAATCCTGATCGTCTCGCCGCCGATGCTCTGCGAAACGGCCAATGCCGCCTTCGGCGCGATGTACGCCGGCGGTGTCGAGCAGTCGGCGATGCTGGCACCGCTCTATCGCGATCTCGCCGACGAACTCGATTGCGGCTTCTTCGATGCCGGATCGGTCGCTCAGACCACGCCGCTCGATGGTGTGCATCTCGATGCCGAGAATACGCGTGCGATCGGCCGGGGTCTCGAACCGGTCGTGCGGATGATGCTTGGGGTCTAGGGATGGTGGGGGGCGTCACCATTCGTCCGGCGGAAAAGCGCGAGGCGGCCGAGCTCGCCATCCTCGTCGATATCGCCGCGCATGGCTTTGCCTCCTGGCTCTGGTACGGCGCCGTTCTTCATGGGGTGACGGATACGGCCTTCGAGCGTGGCCGCAACAAGCTGCGCGAAGAGCCCGGGCCTGGAAACTGGCGCGACGCTCTCGTTGCTGACGTTGATGATGAGGTTGCCGGCCTGACGGTCGGTTATTCGATCGGTCCGGAAGTGCTGGAGATCGTTCCCAAGCATCCGGTTCTGGAACCCTTGCTGGCACTGCAGAGGCAGATCGTCGGTCACTGGTTCATCGAGAGCCTCGGCGTCTATCGCCATCAGCGCCGCCGCGGAATCGGCAGCGCGCTCCTGGCAAAGGAATTCGAACGCGCCGGATCGGCGCCGGTGAGCCTGATCACCGAAAGCCACAACGACAGGGCCCAGGCACTATACAGAGCAAACGGTTTCGGCGAGGCAGCGCGCGCCGGGGCGGTTCCGCTCTTTGAGGAAAGCAAGAAACACGACTGGGTGCTGTTCACCCGCAAGGTCGCTTGAGACAAAGGCAGGAAACATATGGCTGAGAATTACGACGTCATCGTCATCGGTTCGGGTCCAGGGGGCTATATCGCCGCCATTCGTGCGGCGCAGTTGGGTCTCAAGACCGCGATCGTCGAGCGCGAGCATCTGGCCGGCATCTGCTCCAACTGGGGCTGCATTCCGACCAAGGCGCTGCTGCGCTCCGCCGAAGTTCTGCACTACGCCCAGCATCCGAGCGCCTATGGCGTCAAGATCGAAGGCACGGTGACGCCGGACCTGAAGGCGATCGTCGCACGCTCGCGCGGTATTGCCGAACGCATGAACGGCGGCGTCGGCTTCCTGATGAAGAAAAACAAGGTCGACGTGATCTGGGGCGAGGCGAAGCTGACGAAGCCCGGCGAAATCGTCGTCGGTAAATCGACGAAGCCGGTCGTCCAGCCGCAGGCGCCGCTGCCGAAGAACACCAAGGGCGAGGGCACCTACACCGCCAAGCACATCATCATCGCGACCGGCGCCCGGCCGCGCGCGCTTCCGGGCATCGAGCCCGATGGCAAGCTGATCTGGACCTATTTCGAGGCGATGAAGCCTGAGGAAATGCCGAAGTCGCTGCTGGTCATGGGCTCGGGCGCGATCGGCATCGAGTTCGCCTCGTTCTACCGCACCATGGGCGTTGACGTAACGGTTGTCGAAGTCATGTCGACCGTGATGCCGGTCGAGGACGCCGAAATATCCGGCGTTGCCAAGAAGCAGTTCGAAAAGCAGGGCATGAAGATCCATCTCGAAGCCAAGGTGACGAAGGTCGAGAAGGGCGCGAACTCGATCACAGCCCATGTTGAGATGAAGGACGGCAAGGTCGAAAAGATCACCGCGGACCGGATGATCTCCGCCGTCGGCGTGCAGGCCAATATCGAGAATATCGGTCTTGAGGCGCTCGGCGTGAAAACCGATCGCGGCTTCATCGCCATCGATGGTTACGGCAAGACCAACGTGCCGGGCATCTACGCCATCGGTGACGTCGCCGGCCCGCCGATGCTCGCCCATAAGGCCGAGCACGAAGCCGTGATCTGCGTCGAAAAGATCGCCGGCCTGCCGAATGTGCACCCGATGGACAAGCTGAAGATCCCGGGCTGCACCTATTGCCATCCGCAGGTCGCCTCCGTCGGCCTCACCGAAGCCAAGGCCAAGGAATTGGGCCGCGACATCCGCGTCGGCCGCTTCCCCTTCGTTGCCAATGGCAAGGCAATCGCGCTCGGCGAGGACCAGGGTCTCGTCAAGACCATCTTCGACAAGAAGACCGGTGAGCTGCTCGGCGCCCATATGGTCGGGGCCGAAGTCACCGAGCTCATCCAGGGCTTCGTCGTCGCGATGAACCTCGAGACGACAGAAGAAGACCTGATGCACACGATCTTCCCGCATCCGACGATTTCGGAGACGATCAAGGAAAGCGTGCTCGACGCCTACGGCCGCGCGCTCAACGCCTAAAGCCCCGTATAATTCCTTAAATCGACATCGATTTAAGGGCAAAATTATACGACATTCAAAGGGTTACAGCGACCTTTGCGCGTCTTTCGAGACGCGCGGCGCTGTATCCTCGCCGGAACTTTTGATAGGCTTCGGCATTGAGAATGGCCTCGTTTTCAATGCACGGAGATCAAAATGAGCGTGAACGGCGTCGGCATTCTGGCTGCGATCATCATCGGCGGTTTGGCCGGGTGGCTCGCGGAGAGGTTCATGAACAGCGAGATGGGGCTGTTCATGAACATACTGCTCGGCATCATCGGCGCGGTGGTGCTGAATTTCATCCTGGCGGCCTTCGGCATGGCTTTTGCCGGATGGGTCGCCTATCTGGTCATCGGCTTTATCGGCGCCTGCCTGCTGATTGCCGTTGGTCGCGCCGTCAAACGATAGCCTGCCGGGCCATTTGCGCTTCCGTCGGGCAAGACGGCCTGACATTTCCCGTCGGGCCGTCTATATAGAGCGAAAATGGGTCATCCGGCCTGATGCCGGCCCGCCGCGACGAGGAAGACAGTATGGTAACGGTATTCGATGCCGTCTCTGACCGGGCGCAACGCGTCCGCCACCCGGAAAAGGCCCACAAGCCCGACACCGAAGTGATGCGCAAGCCGGAGTGGATCCGCGTCAAGGCGCCGATGTCCAAGGGATATCAGGAGACGCGTTCGATCGTGAAGAGCAACAAGCTCGTCACTGTTTGCGAAGAAGCGGGCTGCCCGAACATCGGCGAATGCTGGGACAAGAAGCACGCCACCTTCATGATCATGGGCGAGATCTGTACCCGCGCCTGCGCCTTCTGCAACGTCGCGACCGGCAAGCCGAATGCGCTCGATCTCGAAGAGCCGGCGAACATCGCCAAGGCCGTCAAGCAGATGGGCCTCAGCCACGTCGTCATCACCTCGGTCGACCGCGACGACCTGGAAGATGGCGGCGCCGAGCACTTCGAGAAGGTGATCTGGGCGATCCGCGAAGCGTCCCCGGCAACGACCATCGAAATCCTGACGCCGGACTTCCTGAAGAAGCCGGGTGCACTGGAGCGCGTCGTCGCTGCCAAGCCTGACGTCTTCAACCACAATATGGAAACCGTACCGGGCAACTATCTGACGGTCCGTCCGGGTGCGCGCTACTTCCACTCCGTCCGTCTGTTGCAGCGCGTGAAGGAACTGGACCCGACGATGTTCACCAAGTCGGGCATCATGGTCGGCCTCGGCGAAGAGCGCAACGAAGTGCTGCAGCTGATGGACGACCTGCGCACCGCGGATGTCGACTTCCTGACGATCGGCCAGTACCTGCAGCCGACGCGCAAGCACCACAAGGTCGAGAAGTTCGTGACCCCCGAGGAGTTCAAGTCCTACGAGACCGTCGCCTACACCAAGGGCTTCCTCATGGTCTCCTCGAGCCCGCTGACGCGCTCGTCGCACCATGCCGGCGACGACTTCGCCCGCCTCAGGGCAGCGCGTGAGAAGAAGCTGCAGGCTGCCGAGTAAGACGGAAACAGGTTCTCAAAAAACGATCGGCTCCGGCGCTTGCGCCGGAGTTTTTGTTTTGGGGAGGGCGTCGGAGCGACAACTGGCCGCTCGCGCCAGGCTTGCATCCTCCGATCCAATCACCTAACGGCTGTCACTGGAGGAGGCGAGCCGATGCCGCGATGCATGAGCAACTGGGACGAGGCGGCGACGCATCTCAAGAATGCGCAGCGTATTCTGGTGATCGGCTGTTCCGGCAGCGGCAAGAGCACGCTTTCCCGGCAACTGTCCGAACAGTTCGGTTTGCCGCATCTGGCGATGGATCGGGAATTCTTCTGGTTGCCGGGGTGGAGGCTGCGGCCGAGGCAGGAAATGCTTGCCCTGATCTCGAAGGCTGCTGCTGGCGAACGCTGGATCATGGATGGTACCAGTCCGAAGACGCTGCCGCTCCGCTTGCCACGCACACACGTGGTGATCTGGATGCGGCCGCCGCGCTGGGTTTCGTTGCGCGGTGTGCTCTGGCGCTGGTTCGCCCATTGGAAAAAGACCCGCCCGGATATGGCCGACGATTGTCCGGAGAAGGTCGATCTCGATTTCCTTCGCTACATCTGGAACTTCGAGCGCAGGGATGCGGTTGAGATCGAGGCACAGCTTGCCGGTCATGCCAACCTGCCGGTTCTCGTGTTGAAATCGCACGCGGAAACGGCGTTACTACTTGCGAAGATAAGGCGGGGCGACTAGCTCTCGATCATGCCGCATTTCGAAACCAACCACGTCGTCAAGCATACCGCCGATCAGATGTTCGATCTCGTTGCCGATGTCGAGCACTATCCCGCATTCCTGCCGCTCTGCGAGGCACTGACGGTGCGCACGCGCAAGGAGCGCGACGGCAAGGTGTTGCTGCTGGCCGACATGACCGTCGGCTACAAGGCGATCCGCGAGACCTTCACGACGCAGGTGCTGTTGAACAAGGACGAGCGCGTGATCGAGGTCAAGTACATCGACGGGCCGTTCAAATATCTCGACAACCGCTGGCGCTTCGAACCCGCGGGCGAGGGGCAGTCGATCGTGCATTTCTACATCGACTACGAGTTCAAGAGCCGCATTCTCGGCGCGTTGATGGGATCGATGTTCGACCGGGCCTTCCGCATGTTCTCCGACGCCTTCGAAAAGCGCGCCGACAGCATCTATACGGTCTGAGCGATTTCCGTGAGCATGTCGAGCGCGGTGCGGACGGTCGCAAGCCGGATGCCGCTGCGGCCAATATCGCCGTAGCGCATCTCCCGATGCAGCATCGCGCCGTTTCGCCCGGATGCCGCAAGGTGCACGAGCCCGACCGGCTTTTCGGCCGAACCGCCGCTGGGACCCGCAATGCCGGTGACGGCAACGGCGAAATCCGCTGCCGAATGGGAGATGGCGCCACGCGCCATCTCGATTGCAGTCTCCCGCGAAACGGCGCCATGGGCCGCAAGGGTGGCGGTCTCGACGTCGAGCATCGCTACCTTCGCTTCGTTGGAGTAGGTGACGAAACCGCGATCGACGACCGCGGACGAACCGGAAATTTCGGTCAGCGCCCCGGCGATCAGGCCGCCGGTGCAGGATTCGGCGGTGGCGACTTTGAGGTCCCGCGCCGTGAACTTGGCGATGATCTCACCGGCTTTGACTTCGATATCGGCGGGCCACATTACGAAAGGCTCCCATAGACGACGGTGGCCGTGGCGATGGCGGCAATGCCTTCATCGCGGCCCACGAAGCCGAGACGCTCGTTCGTCGTTGCCTTGACCGAGCAGCGGTCGAGCGAGATGCCCAGTATCTCCGCAAGCTTTTCGCGCATCGTCAGGCGATGCGGGCCGACCTTCGGCGCTTCGGCGATCAGCGAGATGTCCGCATTGGTGATGATGCCGCCGCGCTCGCGCACGATCCGTGCGGCATGTTCAAGGAAGATGCGCGACGGCGCGCCCTTCCATTGCGGGTCGGACGGCGGGAAATGGTCGCCGATGTCGCCGGCGCCACAGGTGGCAAGCAGCGCGTCGGTGAGCGCATGCAGCGCCACATCGGCATCGGAATGGCCGGAGAGTTTTTTCGTGTGCGGAATGAAGACGCCACAGAGCGTGACACCGTCTCCTTCGATGAGCTGGTGTACGTCGTAACCGTTTCCCGTGCGCACATCAGGCAGGGCGATGCGCGTGAGTTTCTCGTCGGCCATGGCGATATCCCTTCTCAGCGTAAGCTTGACGTTGTCGACCGTGCCCTCGACGAGGACGACCTTGAGGCCGGCCCATTCGGCGATCGAGGCATCGTCGGTAAAATCGGTGCGGCCGCTCTTGGCTGCATCCCGGTGGGCAGCAAGAATGGCCGGAAGATCAAAGGTCTGCGGTGTTTGCGCGCCATAGAGACCGTCGCGCGGCACCGTCTCCAGTACGACGCCATCCTTGCCCCCGCGCTTTAGCGTGTCGGCAACGGCAATCGCCGGCAAGACGGCTTTGACCTTGCCACCGAGCGCCGCTGCGCAGCGCGAAAGCAACGGGTGATCGGCAAAGGGACGGACCGCATCGTGGATCATCACATGACCGACGCCAGTTTCAGCCAGGGCTTCGAGGCCGGCGAGCACGGAGATCTGCCGGGTCGCGCCGCCATGGACGATGATCACATCGCCGGCCACCGAGCGTCTGCGTGCGGCGTCGAACAAGGCCCCGTCGTCCGGATGGATGACGACGACGATCGGGCCAGCGCCCGGCCATGTCGCGAAAGTGTCAAGCGTATGGGCGATAACGGGGCGGCCGCCGATGGTTCGATACTGCTTTGGGCCTTCGGCGGATTGCCCGGCACGCTCGCCGCGTCCGGCCGCAACGATCACCACGCCGCACTTAAGCTGTTCTTGAGGCTGCATCTTCTGTATGAGGTCCCGCATTCGCCGATCTTCGCGGTGATGTACCGCGAAGGGTCGCGCTTTGCCAGCAGTTCTCGTTTCTTACGGCCACCTTGGCGCGTCTTGAAAGACGCGCGGCGCTGTAAACCGGGAAATTTGCGCAAGGCGCCGAAATCGCTTGGCAAGCCCGAGAACAATGTCTAAAAATAGTGCAGGAACAACATGTGCCTGAAAGATATGCATTTGCCAATTCCGGCTCTTTCGTCTCCGCTCCGGATAGGGACTATCGAACTGCGCAATCGCGTTGCGCTCGCCCCCATGTCCGGCGTTACCGATCTGCCGTTCCGGCGGCTTGCATGGCGTTATGGTGCCGGCTTCGTCGTGACCGAGATGGTTGCAAGCCGCGAACTGGTCGGCAATGCGTCTGAATCGTGGGCGCGGCTCAAGAACTCCGGCATCAAGCCGCATATCGTTCAGCTTGCCGGCCGTGAGGCCCATTGGATGGCGGAAGCCGCCAAGATAGCTGCAGACAATGGTGCCGATATCATCGACATCAACATGGGATGCCCGGCCAAGAAGGTGACGGGTGGCTACTCCGGCTCGGCACTCATGCGCGATCCCGATCACGCGCTGTCGCTGGTTGAGGCGACAGTCGATGCCGTCGAAGTGCCGGTGACGTTGAAGATGCGGCTCGGCTGGGACGAAAACTCGATCAACGCGCCGCTGATTGCCAAGCGCGCCGAAGACGCCGGGGTTAAGGCGATTACCGTGCACGGCCGTACACGCATGCAGTTCTACAACGGCAAGGCGGATTGGGATGCCATTCGCCCGGTCCGCGAGGTCATTACCGTCCCCCTGGTCGCCAATGGCGACGTGGAGACGATCGCCGACGCGCAAGAGATTCTCCGCCGGTCGGGCGCTGATGCCGTCATGGCCGGGCGTTCGTCGCAGGGGCGCCCGTGGCACGTCGGCTTTCTTGCCGGTGCCGTTGAGCACCCGTCGCAGGCGGAGATCGCCGATATCTTTGCGGAGCACTACGAAATGATGCTCGAATTCTATGGTGTCGACGTGGCCGTGCGGCACGCGCGCAAACATGTCGCCTGGTACCTTGACCGCTTTGCCCCTGATATCGCAGGCACGGAAAAGGCAGCGATCCTGACATCGACTGATGCCCGTTTCGTCTGCGACAGGGCAAGCGCCGTGATACTCGACGCGGCTCCGGCCAAGCTGGACGGCGAGGCGGTCGCGGAAGGAATGGCCGCATGACCGAGAAACCGAGCATTCCCGATACGGCCGCAAACGGTCTGTCGATGGCGGTTCTGAACGCCATTCAGAATCCGGTGATTCTGGTCGATGCCAATGGTTTGGTCGCGTTTGCCAACTGGGAAGCCGAATCGTTTTTCGGCGCGAGCGCCAATCATCTGGCGCGCCACAACATCAGCGCCTTCATCCCCTTCGGCAGCCCGCTCTTGACCCTGATCGAACAGGTGCGCGAGCGCAAGGCGCCGGTCAACGAGTACCGCGTCGACCTGAGTTCGCCGCGTCTCGGCGCCGACAAGCTCGTCGATCTCTATGTCGCCCCGGTCCTTTCCGAGCCAGGCTCGGTCGTCGTCGTCTTCCAGGAGCGCTCGATGGCCGACAAGATCGACCGGCAGCTTACCCATCGTGGTGCTGCCCGTTCGGTGACGGGGCTTGCCTCGATGCTGGCGCACGAAATCAAGAACCCGCTTTCGGGCATCCGCGGTGCCGCCCAACTGCTGGAAACCTCCGCCAATGACGAAGACAGGGCGCTGACACGTCTGATCTGCGATGAGACCGACCGCATCGTCTCGCTGGTCGATCGCATGGAGGTGTTTTCCGACGAGCGCCCGGTGGATCGCGTGCCGCTGAACATCCATTCGGTGCTCGACCATGTGAAGGCGATCGCCAAGGCCGGTTTTGCCCGACACATCAAGTTTGCGGAGAACTACGATCCGTCTCTGCCGCCCGTTTATGCCAACCGCGACCAACTGGTTCAGGTGTTCCTGAACCTGATCAAGAATGCGGCCGAAGCGATCGGCGACCGCAGCGATGGCGAGATCGTGCTGACGACGGCCTACAGGCCGGGTATACGCCTGTCGGTAGCCGGGACGCGCGAGAAGATCTCGCTGCCGCTGGAATTCTGCGTGCACGACAATGGACCGGGCGTGCCGTCCGACCTGCTGCCGCTGCTCTTCGATCCTTTCATTACCACCAAGACCAACGGTTCCGGCCTGGGGCTGGCGCTGGTCGCCAAGATCATCGGTGCCCATGGCGGCATCGTCGAATGCGACAGCCAGCAGAACCGCACCACTTTCCGTGTCCTGATGCCGGCCTCCAAAGGCCAGGCAGCGGATGAAGACGACATGCCGATGACAAAAGGAAGCCTTGCATGACGGGTGCCACGATCCTCGTTGCGGATGATGATGCCGCCATTCGCACCGTGCTGAACCAGGCGCTGAGCCGCGCCGGCTACGATGTCCGCATCACCTCCAATGCGGCGACGCTCTGGCGCTGGATCGCAGCGGGCGACGGCGATCTCGTCGTGACCGACGTTGTCATGCCCGACGAGAATGCCTTCGATCTCCTGCCGCGCATCAAGAAGGCGCGCCCCGATCTGCCGGTGCTGGTCATGAGTGCCCAGAACACCTTCATGACGGCGATCAAGGCTTCGGAGAAGGGTGCCTACGACTATCTGCCCAAGCCCTTCGACCTGACCGAATTGATCGGCATCATCGGCCGGGCGCTGTCGGAGCCCAAGCGCCGGCCGGCCAAGCTCGACGACGACACCCAGGACGGTATGCCGCTGGTTGGTCGTTCGGCGGCGATGCAGGAAATCTACCGGGTGCTGGCGCGCCTGATGCAGACGGACCTCACCCTGATGATCACCGGCGAGTCCGGCACCGGCAAGGAACTCGTCGCCCGCGCGCTGCACGATTATGGCAAGCGACGCAACGGTCCGTTCGTTGCGATCAACATGGCGGCGATCCCGCGCGATCTTATCGAATCGGAGCTTTTCGGCCACGAGAAGGGCGCCTTCACCGGTGCCCAGGTGCGCTCGACTGGTCGTTTCGAACAGGCCGAGGGCGGCACGCTTTTCCTCGATGAAATCGGCGACATGCCGATGGACGCACAGACCCGCCTGCTGCGCGTGCTGCAGCAGGGCGAATACACGACCGTTGGCGGCCGCACGCCGATCCGTTCGGACGTGCGCATCGTGGCGGCGACCAACAAGGACCTGAAGCAATCGATCAATCAGGGCCTGTTCCGCGAAGACCTCTATTATCGCCTCAACGTCGTGCCGCTGCGTCTGCCCCCGCTGCGTGACCGCGCGGAGGATATTCCGGATCTCGTTCGTCACTTCGTCCAGCAGGCCGAAAAGGAAGGGCTCGACGTCAAGCGCTTCGATCATGAAGCGCTGGAACTGATGAAGGCGCATGCATGGCCGGGCAACGTGCGCGAGTTGGAAAACCTGGTGCGGCGCCTGACGGCACTTTATCCACAGGACGTGATCACCCGCGAGATCATCGAAAACGAGTTGCGTTCCGAGATACCGGACAGCCCGATCGAAAAGACCGCGGCGCGGCCCGGATCGCTCACCATTTCGCAGGCCGTCGAAGAAAACATGCGCCAGTATTTCGCAAGCTTCGGCGAAGCTTTGCCTCCGGCCGGCCTTTACGATCGCGTGCTTGCCGAAATGGAGTATCCGCTGATCCTTGCGGCGCTCACCGCAACCCGTGGTAACCAGATCAAGGCGGCCGATTTGCTCGGCCTCAACCGTAACACGCTGCGCAAGAAAATCCGCGAACTCGGTGTTTCGGTCTATCGCAGCTCACGCAGCGCTTGACTTGGACACGGCCACCGTTGCATTTTCGCCACAATGCGTTGCTTGAACGTGTGACGATCGCCGAATCGCGTGTCGTTGCCGTCTCGTTCAATCGATTTGACCCAATTGATTGACTGGGGGTGCAACGCGGCAGCCCTTTGGGCGGCGAGGTCAACCTTTGACCAGAGAATGCTAGCAAGTGATGCCGTCGCCGGCTGGCGCCGGTTGGGGGAACGCTTTTCATGGTGGACGCAATGGCCTTGCCGCTGGGCACAGATGAGGGACTCGCGGCGCAGGACCGGCGCGCGTCCTTTGCCCTGCCGGGGCTGATGCTGGCGACCGGCGCCTTGATCTGCGCCACTGTCTCGCTGCTCGTTCTTCTCGGATTGACGCCGATACGGCTCGAGCGAAATGTCGTCATCGCCTGCGCTGCCATCAACAGCCTGTTCGTCGTTGGCCTGATCTATCTGATCGCCCGCGAAATCCTGCGGCTGCTACGCGCCCGACGCAAAGGCCGCGCCGCCGCGCGCCTTCACGTGCGCATCGTTGCGCTGTTTTCGATCGTGGCGATCACGCCTGCGGTTCTTGTCGCGATTTTTGCCAGCATTACGCTCGACGTCGGCCTCGATCGCTGGTTTTCGCTGCGGACGCAGGCGATCGTCCGCTCGTCGATCAACGTCGCCCAGGCCTATGTGCTCGAGAATGCCAGCTATCTGCAGGGTCAGACGGTGTCGATGGCCAACGACCTCGAACGCAACCGGCAGCTCTACAGCCTCGACCGCACCGGTTTCACGGAACTCATGACCCGCCAGGCGCGCGGCCGCGGCATGCTTGGGGCATTCCTGGTTCGTGCTGATGGCAGCGCTATAATTCAGGCCAACATCTCCACGGACCGTCCGCTGCCCTCCATTCCGCCGGACGCACTGAAAAGCTCGGTATCCGGTCAACCGACACTGATTCCGCCAGGGGTCACCAACCTTGTCGGGGCCGTTATTCCGCTCGACGACATTCCGGGCACCTATCTCTACACGGTTCGCAATGTCGATCCGGAAGTGATGCGCTCGCTGCGGCTGATGGAAGAGAACACGGCCGAGTACAAGATGCTTGAGGCCGGTCGAACCTTCACGCAGATCGCCTTCGGTGTTCTCTATATCGGGTTTGCGCTCATCGTTCTCCTGGCTGCGATCTGGACCGCGATCGCGGTTGCCGACCGGATCGTCCGGCCCATTCGCCAGTTGATCGGCGCTGCCGACAGTGTCGCCTCCGGCAATCTCGATGTTGTCGTGCCGGTCCGTGCCGTCGACGGCGACGTTGGTAACCTGTCGCGCACCTTCAACAAGATGGTCTCGGAAATCCGCAGCCAGCAGGAACAGATCCTGGAGGCCAAGGACGAAGTCGATCATCGCCGTCGTTTCATCGAGGCTGTTCTTTCAGGCGTGACTGCGGCGGTGATCGGTGTCGGGCGCGATCGACAGATCACCATCGTCAACTCGTTTTCCGAAGAGTTCCTGAAGAAGGCGGCGCCTGAACTCCTCGGCGCGGACCTGCGCACGGTAGCGCCGGAGGTCGAAGAGGTTCTGGTGGAGGCCGAAAGCCGCCATCGCAACGACTACCGCAAGCAGATCAATATCATGCGCAGCGGAACCGAGCGGACGCTGAACGTTCAGGTGACGCGCGAAGAGGGTGGCGAAGCGAACGAATCCTACGTCATCACCATCGATGACATCACCGACCTCGTCATCGCTCAGCGCTCGACCGCCTGGGCCGATGTCGCGCGCCGCATCGCGCACGAGATCAAGAACCCGCTGACGCCGATCCAGCTCTCCGCCGAACGTCTGAAGCGCCGTTATGGCAAGCAGATCAACCAGGAAGACAAGGCTATCTTCGACCAGTGCACCGATACGATCGTGCGCCAGGTAGAAGACATCGGTCGCATGGTCGACGAGTTCTCGGCTTTCGCGCGCATGCCGAAGCCGACCAAGGAAAAGGCGGATCTCCGCACGATCCTGAAGGATGCGATGTTCCTGCGCGAGATGGGCAACAATCACATCGATTTTGTGCGGGACCTCGGCGAAGAGCCGCTCGAGGGCCTGTTCGACGGGCGCATGCTCGGTCAGGCCTTCGGCAACATCGTCAAGAACGCGGTCGAATCGATCGAGGCGGTGCCGGCCGATGCGGCGCGCGGCCATCCGAGGATCGTCGCGCGAGCACGAACCGACGTGGCAACGGGCCGCTTCGTTGTCGATATCATCGACAACGGCAAGGGGCTGCCGACGGAGAACCGGCACAGGATTCTGGAGCCATACATGACGATGCGCGAGAAGGGCACGGGCCTGGGACTCGCCATCGTCAAGAAGATCATTGAGGACCATGGCGGACAATTAGAGTTGCACGACGCGCCAGCCGATTTTGACGGCGGTGTCGGGGCGATGATCCGCGTGGTCCTGCCGCCTGCCGGAGAAACCGGGGGCGAAGACAGTTTGAAGGATAAGGGTGCGAGCGATGGCCGCTGATATTCTGGTTGTGGACGATGAGGAAGATATCCGCGAGATCGTGTCGGGTATCCTCTCTGACGAAGGGCACGAAACCCGCACCGCCTTCGACAGCGACAGTGCGCTGGCGGCGATCAGCGATCGCGTGCCGCGCCTGGTCTTCCTCGATATCTGGATGCAGGGAAGCCGGCTCGACGGCCTGGCGCTGCTCGATGAGATCAAGGGGCGCTATCCGGACCTCCCCGTCGTCATGATTTCCGGTCACGGCAATATCGAGACCGCCGTCAACGCCATCAAGCGTGGCGCCTACGATTTCATCGAGAAGCCCTTCAAGGCCGACCGGCTGATCCTGATTGCCGAGCGGGCGCTGGAAAACTCGAAGCTCAAGCGTGAAGTCTCGGAGCTGAAGAAGAAGTCCGGCGATCCGGTCGAACTGATCGGGACGTCGGTTGCCGTGTCGCAGCTTCGTCAGACGATCGAGAAGGTCGCGCCGACCAACAGCCGCATCATGATCCAGGGGCCGTCCGGATCGGGCAAGGAACTGGTCGCGCGGATGATCCACCGCAAGTCGACGCGGTCGACCGGTCCCTTCGTGGCGCTGAACGCGGCGGCGATCACGCCGGACCGCATGGAAATTGCGCTGTTCGGAACCGAGGGAACGCCGGGACAGCCACGCCGCACTGGTGCGCTCGAGGAAGCCCATGGCGGCATCCTCTATCTCGACGAAATCGGCGAGATGCCGCGCGAGACGCAGAACAAGATTCTGCGGGTGCTCGTCGACCAGCAGTTCGAGCGTGTCGGCGGTACCAAGCGCGTCAAGGTCGATGTCCGGATCATCTCCTCGACCGCCTACAATCTCGAAAACATGATCTCCGAGGGCCTGTTCCGCGAAGACCTGTTCCACCGGCTTGCCGTCATTCCGGTGCGCGTGCCGGCGCTCGCCGAGCGGCGCGAGGATATTCCGTTCCTCGTCGACATGTTCATGCGCCAGGTCAGCGAACAGGCCGGCATTCGTCCGCGCAAGATCGGCGACGATGCCCTGGCCGTGCTCCAGGCCCACGACTGGCCCGGCAACATCCGCCAGCTTCGCAACAACATCGAGCGCCTGATGATTCTTGCCCGCAGCGACGGTCCGGACACGCCGATTTCCGCAGACATGCTGCCGACGGAGGTGGGCGATACGCTGCCGAAGATCTCCGCGCAGGGCGACCAGCACATCATGACGTTGCCGTTGCGCGAGGCTCGCGAAATGTTCGAGCGTGATTATCTGATCGCGCAGATCAACCGATTCGGGGGTAATATTTCGCGCACGGCGGAATTTGTCGGAATGGAGCGGTCGGCGCTGCATCGCAAGCTCAAATCGCTGGGCGTCTGAGGCATTTTTCCGGCCATCGCGGCAGTGCTCCCAGCTGAAAGTACGACATGAAGGTAGTCATTTGTGGTGCGGGCCAGGTGGGGTACGGCATTGCCGAGCGGCTCGCGCAGGAAGATAACGACGTATCGGTGATCGATACCTCGGCGACGCTGATTGCCAACATCACCGAGAGCCTCGACGTGCGCGGCTATGTCGGCCACGGTGCGCATCCGGATGTGCTGGCCAGGGCCGGCGCCGACCAGGCCGACATGCTGATTGCCGTCACGCTCTCCGACGAGGTCAATATCGTCGCCTGTGAAGTGGCCCATGCGATCTTCAACGTGCCGACGAAGGTCGCGCGCATCCGGGCGCAAAGCTATCTCGCGCCCGAGTATTCGAACCTGTTTTCACGTGAGAACGTGCCGATCGACGTCACCATCTCGCCCGAAGTCGAGGTTGGGCGGCTGGTGCTGCGCCGTATTTCCTTTCCCGGCGCGATCGACGTCGTGCGTTTCGCCGAAGATCGTATCGCCATGGTCGCCTTCGAGTGCCTGGAAGATTGCCCGGTCGTCGGCACGCCGCTCCAGCAGCTGAGCGAACTGTTCCCCGATCTGCTTGCAACAGTTACCGGCATCTTCCGCAACGGCAAGGTCATGGCGCCGCATTCGGATGACCAGCTGCAGGCCGGCGATATCGCCTATGTCGTTTGCGACCGGGACCACGCCCGCCGGACCTTGGCGCTCTTTGGCCATGAGGAGCAGGAAGCGCGGCGCATCATCATCTTCGGTGGCGGCAATGTCGGCTACTTCGTTGCCAAGGCCATCGAGGAGCATCAGCCGCGGACCCGGGTGAAACTGATCGAAAGCGATCGCGACCGGGCGGTGGTGATGGCGGATAAGCTGAGCAACACGGTTGTGCTCAACGGTTCGGCGATGGATCAACGGATTCTGGCCCAGGCTGACGTTCAGGATGCCGATCTCGTGGTGGCGCTGACCAACAACGACCAGATCAACATTCTCGGCAGCATGATGGCGAAGCGGCTGGGCGCCAAGTCGACGCTGGTGCTGATCAACGAACCGTCCTATCAGGATTTTGCCGGCACGGCTGGCGTCGACGCCTATGTGAACCCACGTGCCGTTACCATCTCGCGCGTGCTGCAGCATGTCCGCAAGGGGCGCATTCGCGCGGTCTATGCGGTGCAGAAGGGCATGGCCGAGGTGATCGAGGCCGAAGCGTTGGAAACCTCGCCGCTGGTTGGCAGGGCCCTGCGTGACCTCGATCTTCCCGAAGGCATCCGCATCGGTGCACTCTATCGCGACAAGACGTTTATTCGTCCGGACGGCAATACAAAGATCAAGGCGAAGGACCGTGTCGTGCTCTTTGCCACCGCCGATGCCGTACGGCACGTCGAACAGCTTTTCCGCGTCAGCATCCAGTACTTCTAGGGCCGAGATCCATGCCGAGAATTGCCGATGTCAACGGTGCCTACGTGCCGCATGCCGACGCCGGCATCCATATCGAAGACCGCGGTTATCAATTTGCGGACGGCGTCTACGAAGTCTGCGAGATACGCCATGGTTACATCGTCGATCTCAACCGGCATCTCGATCGCCTCGACCGTTCGCTTCGTGAACTGCGCATCGACCGGCCGATGAGCCGGGCGGCGCTCGTGCATGTGATTCGAGAGGTGGTTCGGCGCAACCGGGTCCGGAATGGTCTGTTCTATATCCAGGTCACGCGCGGCGTGGCGCGCCGTGACCATGTGTTTCCGGCCAAGGAGACGATGCCGACGATCGTGGTGACGGCGAAGCGCATCGATGCCGAGGCCATCGCCAAAAAAGCGACGCATGGGATCGCCGCGATCACCGTACCGGAAAACCGCTGGGACCGGGTGGACATCAAGTCCGTCGGGCTCCTTCCCAACGTGCTCGCCCGCCAGAAGGCGAAGGAGGAGGGTGCCCAGGAGGCAATTTTCGTCGATGCCGATGGCACGGTGAAGGAGGGCGCCGCGACCAATGTCTGGATCGTCGATGGCGACGGAACCCTGCGCACGCGTCCGGCCGAGCACGGAATCCTGAAGGGTATCACCCGCACCACCCTGATGGATGTGGCGGGGCCACTTGGGCTCAAGGTCGAGGAGAGAGCGTTCTCGGTCGAGGAAATGCTCGCGGCGCGCGAGGTCTTCATTACCGCTGCCACCAGCATCTGCTTTCCGGTGATTTCGGTGGACGGCAGGCCGATCGGCAATGGGCATCCGGGAAGCATAGCACAGAATATTCGTGAAGCCTTTTTCGGCGTTGCGGAAAAGACATTGATTTGATACCAAACTTAAAGAGGTGTCGGGGAAGGTACTTGTGGCGCCTCTGATTGCAGATATCGACAAAAATGCACCGGCGCGAAACGCCGGCAAATAAGAAAGAAGCGGCGCGATGGCGGAACGTTCTCAAAACTTGCAGGATCTCTTTCTCAACACGGTCCGCAAGCAAAAGATTTCATTGACAATTTTTCTTATCAACGGTGTCAAGCTCACCGGCGTCGTGACGTCTTTTGATAATTTCTGCGTCCTGTTGCGTCGCGATGGCCACTCGCAACTGGTCTACAAGCACGCAATCTCGACCATCATGCCCGGCCAGCCGCTGCAGATGTTCGAGAACGAAGAAGCTGCATCCTGACGGGACGTTAGGCACATTACCAAGCGGGATTCAAAGTCGTCGTCGATCATTCCGGAGCTCGAGAAGCTCCGCGACGACATGCGCGCGGTTGTCATCGTTCCGGTCTTGAAGAAGACCGGAAGGCAGTCCGCAGACATCCTCTCGACTACAACGACGCGTACCGACGAAAGTCGCCTTGAAGAGGCGACCGGTCTGGCGATGGCGATCGATCTGGAAGTCGTGCATGGCGCCATCGTTCCGGTGTCGCAGCCCAAGCCAGGCACGCTGCTCGGCAGCGGCAAGATCGAGGAAATCGGTCACATCCTCGTCGAGCTCGATGCTGGCCTGGTGATCGTCGACCATCCCTTGACGCCGGTGCAGCAACGCAACCTCGAAAAGGAATGGAACGCCAAGGTCATCGACCGGACCGGCCTCATTCTGGAGATTTTCGGTCGCCGCGCCTCCACCAAGGAAGGCACGCTGCAGGTCGATCTCGCCCATCTCAATTACCAGAAAGGCCGCCTGGTTCGAAGCTGGACCCACCTTGAGCGTCAGCGCGGTGGTGGCGGCTTCATGGGCGGTCCGGGTGAAACCCAGATCGAGGCGGACCGGCGCTTGCTGCAGGACCGCATCGTCAAGCTCGAGCGCGAGCTGGAGCAGGTCCGCCGCACCCGGCAGTTGCACCGTTCCAAGCGCAAGAAGGTGCCGCATCCGATCGTCGCTCTCGTCGGCTATACCAACGCCGGCAAGTCCACGCTTTTCAATCGCATGACCGGGGCGGGCGTTCTGGCCGAGGACATGCTGTTTGCGACGCTCGATCCGACACTTCGGCGCTTGAAGCTGCCGCATGGCCGCATGGTCATCCTCTCCGACACGGTCGGGTTCATTTCCGATCTGCCGACGCACTTGGTCGCCGCCTTCCGTGCGACGCTTGAAGAGGTGCTGGAAGCGGACCTGATCCTGCATGTGCGCGATCTCTCCGACCCGGACAACCAGGCGCAGGCAAGTGATGTACTTCGCATTCTCGCCGATCTCGGCATCGACGAGAAGGAAGCCTCCGAACGGCTCATCGAGGTCTGGAACAAGATCGACCGGCTCGATACCGAATCGCGTGAGGCGCTGCAGAGCAAGGCGGCAACCTCGGGCAATACGGTCGCCGTTTCCGCCATCACCGGTGAGGGCGTCGATGAGCTGCTAGGCGAAATTGGTCGCCGCCTGTCAGGCGTGCTGACCGAATGCACCGTCGTGCTCGGCATCGATCAGCTGCAGCTTCTGCCCTGGGTCTATCAGCACGCCATCGTCGATGGCCGTGAGGACCTGGAGGACGGGCGTGTGAGCCTTGAACTCAGGCTGACCGAAAACGAGGCCGCCGATCTGGAACGCCGCCTCGGAAACGGGCCAAAGCCGGTTGAGGAAGACTGGTAAGCCTGCGCTTCCGATTCGCTCACTGTTGACCTCAGCTTTCGCGCGAGGGAACGCATAGGATATATGCGTTCCCGATTGCCTTAGCCGAGTTGCCGCTCGATCGCCTTCGCCGCCTGCCAAAGCTCTTCCATCCGCTCGAGCGTCGCGCCATCCAGCGTCTCGCCGGCGTCGCCGAGTTCGCGCTCGATATGGGCGAAGCGGCGGCGGAACTTGGTGTTGGTTCCGCGAAGGGCCATTTCCGGATCGGTCCCGACATGACGGCCGATATTAACCACCGCAAAAATCAGGTCGCCCAGTTCATCGCTGACCTTGGCGCGGTCCTTTTCGCGCAGCGCCTGGCGCAATTCGCCGATCTCTTCCTCGATCTTATCGAGAATAGGCTCGGGCTCCGACCAATCGAAACCGACCTTGGCAGCCCGTTCCTGCAGCTTTAGGGCCTCGACCAGTGCCGGAAACGAGCGCTGGACCGAGCCGAGATGGCTTGCGGCGGAGTCCGGAAGAAGGCCGCGCTTAGCGCGCTTTTCCTGCCGCTCAGCCTTTTCGGCCTGCTTGATCTCGTCCCACTGCAACTTGACCGCTTCAGGCGTATCGGCCTCGGAGCGGGCAAAGACATGCGGATGGCGGCGGATCATCTTGCGCGTCACCGCTTCGACGACGTCGCCAAAGGCAAAGTCGCCGGCTTCCTCCGCCATCCGGGCATGGAACACCACCTGCAGCAGCAGATCGCCGAGTTCGTCGCAGAGGTCGTGCATGTCGCCGCGCTCGATGGCATCGGCAACCTCATAGGCTTCCTCGATCGTGTAGGGTTTGATCGTCTCGAAGGTCTGGACGATGTCCCAGGGGCAACCGGTTTCCGGCTGCCGGAGCGCGGCCATGATATCGAGCAGGCGTTTTATATCGCGTGAAGGTTCCATGGATCTCAGTTCAGCGGAATGGCGTTGTGATCCTTGCCCGACTGGTAGTTGTCGGAAAGGCTCTGGTAGCGGGCGCGAATGCGCGAATCTTGTTCGGCGAGCCGCGCCTTGGTCACGGGGTCGGCATCCCTGACGAGCGCGGCGATCGAGGCCGAATGCCAGAAGGCATTGTCCTGCGCATAGCCGCCCGGCTCCAGCCGGAAGACTTCCTTCAGGATCTTGAGGTCATGCGGGATCGCAAAGCTGTCACGCGAATCTTCGTGGCTGAAAAAGTAATAGAAATTGTCGAAGCCGGCCCAGGTTATGGCCGAAAGGCACATGGAGCAGGGCTCGTGCGTCGAAAGAAAGATGAGGTCGCGCGTATCGGGCTTCTCGGCCATCTCGTAGAAGCGCTTCAGCGTATGAACCTCGCCATGCCAGAGTGGATTTTCCGTCTCGTTATTGGTTTCGGCCAGCACCAGCGACAGGTCGGATTTGCGCAGGATCGCGGCGCCGAACACCTTGTTTCCGGCGGCGACACCCTTTTCGGTGAGCGGCAGGATATCTTGCTCGATTACGGTCAAAAGCCGTTCGGCGAGGTCCGAATGGGTCATGTCTTGCATCTCCGGCGGGTCAGTGACCGCATTTAACGGAGGTTGCCCCCGCGGCGCAATGGCTGCGGAAGGGCAGGCGTTTTGGTGACCTCGGAGATATTTGCTCAAAATGATGCACCGCCGAGCAAAACAATACGTGCCCGGAAAGGCAATGAAATTTCTGTTCCTTCAAATGTCGTGCCCCATGCGGGATATTCGGCGCAGCCTGTAGAAGGAACCGTTTGCCAGACCATGACGCAGCAGCTCGCCGTTTTCCCAGCATTCTTTCGCGTCGCGCAGAAGCGCGTGGCGGTGTTCGGCAATGGCGACGAGGCCCTTGCCAAAGTGCGGCTGCTCTTGAACACGGAAGCGTCTCTCGTCGTCTTTGCCGATGAGCCTGAAGCGGATTTTGCACAGTATCTGCGCGACCGCGGCGTTGAACATGTTCGGGCTGCCTTCGCAGCCGAGCAGCTTGACGGCGCCATCCTCGTTTTCGCTGCAACCGGCGACGGCGCGGAGGATCGCCGTATTGTCACTTCCGCGCGCGAGCGCAAGATCCCGGCCAACGCCGTCGACCAGCCCGACTATTGCGATTTCTTCACCCCCGCGCTCGTCAACCGCGCGCCGGTCGCCGTTGCCATCGGTACGGAAGGTGCGGGCCCGGTGCTCGCGCAGATGATCCGCGCCCAGATCGATCAGCTTCTTTCGCCGTCGCTCGGAGTCGTCGCCTCGCTCGCGGCAAGCTACCGCGAGGCGGTTGATCGCCTGGTGCCGCGTGGCGTGGCGCGTCGGCTCTTCTGGCGCCGGTTCTTCCAGGGGCCGGTTGCCGATAAGGTCGCCGGCGGTGATCTGGCCGCTGCCCGCCGTGAGGTTTCACGTCTGCTCGATGCGCCCGAGAAGGCGCCGGGCCACGTGTGGCTCGTTGGCGCCGGTCCGGGTGCCGAAGACCTGTTGACCCTGCGCGCCCAGCGCGTGTTGATGGAAGCCGATGCGATCGTCTATGACGCGCTGGTACCGCAGGCGATCGTCGACATGGGCCGCCGTGACGCCGAGCGTCTCTCTGTTGGCAAGCGCAAGGGCTGCCACACTAAGTCTCAAGGTGAGATCAACCAGTTGCTCGTGACGCTCGCGGCCGAAGGCAAGCGCGTGGTTCGGCTGAAATCCGGGGATCCCCTGGTCTATGGCCGCGCTGGTGAGGAAATGGCTGCCCTCCGCGAAGCCGGTATCAGCTACGAGATCGTCCCGGGCATCACCTCCGCCTTCGCCGCTGCCGCTGATTTCGAACTGCCGCTGACGCTTCGGGGTGTCGCATCGTCGCTGGTCTTCACGACAGGTCACGATCTGACTGGCGAGGTCCTACCCGATTGGGCGCGGCTTGCCGTTTCTGGCGCGACGATCGCTGTCTATATGGGTCGCACGGTCGCGGCCTCCGTCGCCGAGCGTCTGATGCAGGCGGGTCTG
Source organism: Ensifer sp. ENS10 (assembly GCF_014852025.1). Classification (NCBI taxonomy): domain Bacteria; kingdom Pseudomonadati; phylum Pseudomonadota; class Alphaproteobacteria; order Hyphomicrobiales; family Rhizobiaceae; genus Ensifer; species Ensifer sp. ENS10. The sequence goes on along the minus strand of NZ_JACVAS010000008.1, from coordinate 249,095 downwards.
CCTGCGGAAACCACGGTCGCGGTGATCGAGAATGCCAGCCGCGCGGATCGTCGCCTGCTGCATGGCACGCTCAAGGACCTTCCGGACCTGGAAAACCGGACTGAGCTTTCGGGTCCCGTCATGGTCATCATCGGCGACGCCGTCGCAGGCGCCAACTTCGAGCGGTCCGAGCCGCTGGTCGTCGGCAAGGCACGCGATGCCAAGAGAATCGTTGAAGTCGCCCTGGGGCGTAACGAACAGATTTTGAACTGAGGAAGAGGTCATGGTGAGCAAGGTTTTGACGGCAAACAGGCTTTCGGACGGCATTTCCGTCTGGCTGGATGCTGCGGGCAACTGGGTCGAATCGCTTCAGGATGCCTTCATCGCCCGCCATGCTGAGGCCGTGACGGCGCTCGAAGCCACCGGCAAACAGGCTTTCGACGACAACAAAGTCGTCGATGCCAATGTGGTCGACGTCGAAGAGGTCAACGGCACGCTTCGCCCGCTGCGCATGCGCGAGCGCATTCGTGCCGAAGGCCCGTCGATCCCCTATGCTGCCGGCTACAACGGGCTGGCCGGCCCGAAACACGCTGCCTGAGGAACCGATACCCGATGTACCGTTACGATGAATTCGACCACGCTTTCGTTTCCTCCCGCGTCGAACAGTTCCGCGATCAGGTCGGGCGCCGCCTGAGCGGCGAGCTCGCCGAGGACGCCTTCAAGCCGCTGCGCCTGATGAACGGTGTCTACCTGCAGCTTCATGCCTATATGCTGCGCGTCGCCATTCCCTATGGCACCTTGTCGAGCCGCCAGATGCGCATGCTTGCCCATATCGCGCGCAAGTATGACCGCGGCTACGGCCACTTCACCACGCGCCAGAACATCCAGTACAATTGGCCGCGCCTGTCGGACACGCCGGATATCCTGCAAGAACTGGCAAGCGTCGAGATGCATGCGCTGCAGACGTCAGGCAATTGCATTCGCAACGTCACAGCCGACCATTTCGCCGGTGCGGCTGCCGATGAAGTAGCGGATCCAAGGCCTTACGCCGAAATCTTAAGGCAGTGGTCGAGCGTGCATCCGGAATTCTCGTTCCTGCCGCGCAAGTTCAAGATCGCCGTGACCGGTGCTGAGCGCGACCGCGCCGCGATCCAGGTCCACGACATCGGCCTGCACCTGAAGAAGGACGAGAACGGCCGCATCGGCTTTGCCGTCTATGTCGGCGGTGGCCAGGGCCGCACGCCGATGATCGCCAAGAAGATCCGCGACTTCCTGCCGGAAGAGGATTTGTTGTCCTACACCACGGCGATCATGCGCGTGTACAACCTGCATGGCCGTCGCGACAACAAGTACAAGGCGCGCATCAAGATCCTCGTGCACGAAACCGGTGCCGAGGAGCTGTCGCGTCAGGTCGAAGTCGAGTTCGCGGCGTTGAAGGACACCGAGCTGAAGCTGCCGGAAACCGACATTCAGGCAATCTCCACCTACTTCGCGCCGCCCGCCCTCGAAAACCGCGCCGAGGGCTGGGAAAGCCTTGCACGCTGGAAGAAAACCGATACGGACTTTGCCCGCTGGGTGCAGCAGAACGTGCAGCCGCACAAGCACCCGGACTACGGCATGGTGACGATCTCGCTGAAGCCGATCGGCGGCATTCCGGGTGACGCCAGCGACGCGCAGATGGATGCCGTTGCCGATATCGCCGAGGAATATGCCTTCGACGAAATCCGCGTCAGCCATGAGCAGAACCTCATCCTGCCGCATGTGGCACTGGCCGATCTTGAACCGGTCTACCGTGCGCTCGTTGCCGCCGGTCTCGCCACCGCCAATGCCGGCCTGATCACGGACATCATCGCCTGTCCCGGGCTGGACTATTGCGCGCTCGCCAATGCGCGCTCCATTCCGGTGGCCCAGGAGATTTCGACCCGCTTCGGTTCGCCCGAGCGCCAGGCCGAGATCGGCGAGCTGAAGATCAAGATCTCCGGCTGCATCAACGCCTGCGGTCATCACCATGTCGGCCATATCGGCCTGCTCGGCGTCGAGAAGAAGGGTGCGGAACTTTATCAGATCACGCTCGGCGGCTCCGGCGACGAGAACACGTCCATCGGCGAGATCATCGGCCGCGGCTTTGAGCCGGAGAAGGTGACCGACGCGGTGGAGACGATCGTCGACACCTATCTGGGACTGCGCCGCGACAGGCAAGAGACCTTCCTCGAAGCCTATCGCCGCGTCGGCCCGCAACCCTTCAAGGACGCGCTCTACGGCAGTGCGCAGGAAGCTGCCTGAGGCGCAAGGAACGAACATGACGAAAATCTGGAAGGAAACCGGCTTCGTGGGCGATGATCCCTGGGTCATCGAGACGGAGGAAACCAAGGCAGGCTCGAACGAGAAGGCGATTATCGGCCTCGACGCGTTCCTCGCCAGGGTGGAGACGAGCGACGAAACCGGCCTCGGCGTGGTGATCGCGCCGGCGGACGACGTGACGAAGCTGGCGCCCCATCTCGATCGCGTTGCGCTGGTGGCGGTGGCGTTCCCGGCCTTCAACGACGGCCGCGCCTTCAGCCATGCGTCGCTGCTGCGTTCGCGGCTCGGCTTCGGCGGTGAGGTGAGAGCGGTTGGCGACGTGTTGATCGACCAGATTCCGCTGATGCTGCGCTGTGGTGTCGACAGCTTTGCGGTCAGCAATGCGACGGCTCTTAAGCGCCTAGCAGAGGGACGCCTGCCGGGCATCGCCGTGCACTACCAGCCGACGGCAAAGCCTTCCGCCGACGCGAAATCCTATAGCTGGCGGCGGGTTTCTTAAGTCTCGATCAGCCGCGACAGTGTGAAGCACGCGGAAATCCCCGAAAGCGACTATATTTGGAAGGGATTTCCTTCCCATTGCGCGTGGCTTGGAATATCCGATCATTGTTGATAAACAGGGTCATCATTACAGGACTTTAGCCAGATGAATGCTCCGGCAAAAACGGAAGATTTCGCGATCCAGGCACCGGCAGGCGTTTACGTCGAGACGGTGACGAGCGTTGAGCACTATACGGATCGGCTCTTCCGCTTCCGCATGACCCGCCCTGCCGAATTCCGCTTCCGCTCGGGCGAATTCGCGATGATCGGCCTGATGGTCGGCGACAAGCCGGTCTATCGCGCCTATTCGATCGCCAGCCCTGCCTGGGACGAAGAGCTGGAGTTCTTCTCGATCAAGGTGCCGGATGGCCCGCTGACCTCGCATCTGCAGGGAATCAAGCCCGGCGATAAGGTGCTGATGCGCAAGAAGCCGACCGGCACGCTGGTGCTCGATGCGCTGGTTCCCGGCCGAAGGCTCTACATGTTCTCGACCGGAACCGGTATTGCGCCCTTCGCAAGCCTGATCCGTGATCCGGAAACCTATGAGAAGTTCGAGGAAGTGATCCTCACCCATACCTGCCGCGACGTCGCCGAGCTGAAATACGGCTTCGACCTCGTGGAGGAGATCCGCAACCACGAGTTCCTGAACGAGATCGTCGGCGACAAGCTACGCCACTATGCGACAGTCACGCGCGAGGACTATCCGTTCAAGGGCCGCGTCACCGACCTGATGGTCAACGGCAAGTTCTTCTCCGATCTCGGCCTGCCGCCGCTTGATCCGGCGATCGATCGCGGCATGATTTGCGGCTCGACGGCGATGCTGAAGGACACCAAGGAAATCCTCGAAGCTGCGCGCTTGACCGAAGGCGCCAACAACAAGCCGGCCGAATTCGTGATCGAGCGGGCCTTCGTCGGCTGATCCTTTTTTGTGCAGTCTTATCGTTTGAAGGGCGCGCCTTGGGTGCGCCCTTCGTCGTTTGTGGCGATGCGTGGTGGAGCTATGCATTTGCGGTAGCTCGGCCCTGTCCATTCTGCGTGTCGCGCAGCTTCGCCAAGGGCTATCGTGCCTCCGTAAAACTTCATAACGTGTGCGTGCAGCCATGCAGATTTAGCGCACCAAAAACCAAGCCCGCGCCGTCCTGATGTGAGCCCCGCGGGCTCTGCAGGGAGTGCCCGATGAGCCGCGATACTCGAACAAGCCTTGAGACCAGGATTCGCTGCAAGCCACTGCGTGATCGCATCGCCACGCCGGAAGCGGCGGCCGCGCTCATCAAGGATGGCATGACAATCGGCATGAGCGGCTTCACCAAGGCGGGCGATGCCAAGGCGGTTCCGCTCGCGATGGCCGAACGTGCGGCGCGCGAGAAGTTTCGCATCACGCTGATGACCGGCGCTTCGCTCGGTCACGACATCGACAGGACGTTGACGGAAGCCGGTGTCCTTGCCCGGCGCCTGCCGTTTCAGTCCGATCCCGTTCTTAGGGCCGCGATCAACCGTGGCGAGGTGATGTTCATCGACCAGCATCTCTCGGAAACCGTCGAGCAGTTGCGCTCCGGACAGATCAGCCCGATCGACTATGCGGTGGTTGAGGCGGTGGCAATTACCGAGGATGGCGGCATCGTGCCGTCGACATCGGTCGGCAACTCCGCAAGCTTCGCGATCCTGGCGAAGAAGGTGATCGTAGAGCTCAATCTCAGCCATAGCCCCGAGCTCGAAGGCCTGCACGACATCTACATTCCGGCGAAGCGCCCGAGCCGCACGCCGATCCCGGTCGTTGCTTGCGACAGCCGCGCAGGTTCACCCTACATCCCGGTCGATCCCGAAAAGATCGTCGCTATCGTTGTCACGGAGAAAGAGGACAGCGCTGCGCGCATCTCGCCGCCGGACGCCGAAACCACCGCGATTGCCGGCCACCTGATCGGCTTCCTGCAGGAAGAGGTGCGCAGAGGCCGCCTCGACATGACGCTCAATCCGTTGCAGGCCGGCATCGGCGTCATCGCCAATTCAGTGCTGAGCGGTCTCGTCGACAGTCCCTTCCATGATCTGCGCATGTACAGCGAGGTGCTTCAGGACAGCACGTTCGAGCTCTTCGAGGCAGGCAAGCTGAGTTTCGCCTCGGCATCGTCGATGACGTTGAGCAGCGCTTGGGCCGATCGGGTGTTCCGCAACATCGGCGCCTACAAGGACAAGCTGGTCCTCCGGCCGCAGGAGGTGAGCAACCATCCGGAGATCATTCGCCGCCTGGGTGTCATCGGCATCAACACGGCGCTCGAATTCGATATCTATGGCAACGTCAATTCGACCCATGTCGGCGGCACCGACATGATGAACGGCATTGGCGGCTCTGGCGATTTCGCCCGCAACGCCTTCCTGTCCATCTTCGTCGCCAAGTCGGTTGCCAAGGGCGGCGCCATCTCGTCCGTCGTGCCGATGGTGTCCCATGTCGACCACACGGAGCATGACGTCGATATTCTTGTGACCGAGCACGGACTTGCCGATCTGCGCGGGCTGGCGCCACGGGAGCGTGCGCCCGTCGTTATCAGCAACTGTTGCCACCCGGCCTACCGCGAATTGCTCCTAGACTACTTCGAACGTGCGGTCGCGACCCGCGGTGGCCAGACGCCTCACATCCTTGAGGAGGCTTTCGCTTGGCATGTACGACGCCTGAAGACTGGAAGCATGATGCCAACCGCGTGATTTGAAGGATTTGAAGCGAAGAAATCACTGTGAAAGCAAGTATTTGCGATGATTTCTTCGAGTTCATTCAAGCATCTTCAGGCGTCTGAGAGATAGTTCATCAACTCCGTCATGGCTGCAGACGCACCTGGAGCGTCAGCCCTCTCGATCGCATCGATCACGATGACATGGCGGCGGACGGATCCCACCATCTTCTCGGGAGAGGATGACGCAAACCAGATCCGGCGCGCATGCGTCTGCAAAGGCGCCAGCGCCGCAGTCAGGAAGCGGTTGGGACAGGCCTCCTCCATCAGTTCGTCAAAGACCTTGTCGGCCACGAGGAACCCCTCCATGTCGCCTGCGTCGAGGCGGGCGGCCATCTCCGCGCCGCAAGCCTTCATCGCACTTCTGTCATCGGCGCTCGCGTGTGTCGCTACCAGAGCGGCCGCAAGCGGCTCCAGCTTCTGCCGGGCCTGCATGACATGGACCTGGTCGTCGGGGCGGATCGTGGTGATCTGCAGGCCGACGCGTGGTCGGACATCCATCAGGCCCTGCCAGGCAAGCTTCTGGATCGCCTCGCGAACCGGCGTTCGGCCAAGCCCCGCGAGCTCGATCAATTGTCTCTCGGTGACCAGCGCGCCGGGCTCGAGCTTCAGTGTAACGATGAGGCGTTCGAGCGCGAGGTAGGCGAGGTGAGCATGGGATTGCAGTGACATGCCGTTCCTTTGCTTCTGATATATCAGGAGCTTGCACAATTTTTGAGAAGGAGGCAAGCAAGGCGATCGTCGCATCTCTGTATCGCCCCTCAAGCTGATGCGAGCCTTGAGAAATATAATTAAGCGATCGCTCAAAAATCACGAATTTCAAAGGCATGAATAAAGGAAGCTCATAGGCCGTTTCCAAGGGGATTGATGTTGACGAATGGTAAGGGGCTTGTCAGTCTTCCCCTTGGCAACAACCGTCTGACGTCGGCGTTGAGGGGCGCAAGATGCAAGTGGGCGCGTTTCTGGTCTGGTCGCTGATGGTGCTCGCAGGGCTGCTGGCCGTACCGGCGGTCAGCCACACCAATGCATTGACGACATTCTCGCTGATGGCGTCGTCCGCTGCCTTCGTCGGCATGGCGATCGCCCAGTTCATGGCGACCCGCCCGCCTTTCGTCGAAGCCTTGTTCGGTGGGCTCGATCGCGTCTACCACTTCCACCGGAGGATCGGCATCTCGGTGCTGTGCCTTATCCTCATCCATTATTTCCTGAAACCGGACTTCAAGGGCCTGGCACTGACGAGCGGTTTGAACCAGCTGGCTGCTTCTGCCGGAAAATACGCGTTCTATGGTTTCGTCATCCTACTTGTTCTTAGCATTGTCAAAATCATCCCGAGGACGAAGATCGAGATTCCCTACCATCTCTGGCGCTACACGCACCGTCTGATCGGCCTGCTCTTCGTTCTCGTCGCCTTCCATCAGATGTTCATCAAACGTCCCTATGACGGCACGGCACTTCTGGCGGTTTATCTCAATGCCTTCGCCGCGCTCGGCATCCTGAGCTATGCCTACACCCAGCTTCTGCCGTGGCTCAGAACCCGCGGCTACGAAGTTTTCGAGGTGGCGAAGCATGACGGAGCGACGATGATCACGGCGCGACCGGTCGGACGGCCCATGCGAGCGAAGCCGGGCCAGTTCGGATTCCTGCGTGTCATGAAGCCGGGCCTGCGCGAGCCGCATCCGTTTACGATCGCGGGCATCGAGGCTGACGGTATCGTCCGCTTCGCGATCAAGCCGCTCGGCGACTACACGCAGGCGCTGCGCGATGGTGTCGCGGTCGGTGATCGGCTGAAGCTCGAAGGCGGCTATGGTCGCTTCAACCATCGCCGCGGCGGCAAGAAGCAGATCTGGCTCGCCGGCGGCATCGGCGTCACGCCGTTTCTGGCAATGGCCCGGCACTTGAAGGGCGATGAAGGCCAGGAGATTCACATGGTCTACTGCGTGCGCGACAGGCGCGAAGCGATTGGCCTGGAGACCTTCGAGGGGCAGGCGCAGAAGCTCGGAAACTTCAGTTTTGTCCTGCACGATTCTTCCGTGAACGGGCGCTTGGACGCTGCCAAGCTGGCGACCGGAAGCGCGATCGATCCGGCGGAGGCCGATCTCTGGTTCTGCGGCCCGGCGCCGCTGAGGGAGGCAATCGTCAAAGGCTTGAAAGATCTTGGCAAGAGGCCGCGACGGGTCGAATTCGAGCAATTTCAGTTTCGATAGACAGCAGATTTCAGTAGCGATTCTATTGTTTTAGGGAGAGGTTTTCATGCGCGGTCTGCAGGCAAAAGGAGAGAGTGCTTCGCCAAGAGCCGGCCGCGGCCGGGGACCACTGGCATTCTCGTTGGCGGCGTTGGCCGCCGCCCTCTTGCTCTGTCCCGCCCTTGCCGAAGCGCGCGACGCCTTCGCCGACGACGCGTTTTCGACCTACAAGGCCAATGTCGACAATGGCAAATACGTGTTCAATGCCGCGGGATGCGGCGCCTGCCACGGATCCGGCGACAATACCGAATTGCTTTCCGGCGGCATGGAGATGAACACGGCGATCGGCACATTCTACGCGCCGAACATTTCGCCCCACGCCAACGGCATCGGCGGCTGGACCAACGCCCAGTTCTTGAACGCTGTGCTGGTCGGTCTCGACCGGGAGGGCAACAATCTCTATCCGGTCATGCCCTATACATCCTATGGCGGGATGAAGCCGGAGGATGCGCTCGATATCAAGGCCTATATCGAGACACTGCCGCAGTCTGACGCCGCCTCGAAGGAACACGAGATCGCCTTCCCCTTCAGTCGTCAGACGACGATCACGCTGTGGAAGCGCAGTCACTTTACGGTGCCGGGCTATCAGCCGCGGGAGGAGACGCAAGCCGAGCGCGGCCGCTACCTTGTCGAGAACGTCGGCGGCTGCGGTGATTGTCATACCCCGCGCACCACCACCTACGGGCTCGATCTGGAGCGCGCTTACCAGGGCGAAAAGGATCTGACGGGTGCGGTCGCCCCGGACATCAGCAAAGCGAAGATGGCGGGGCTTGCCTCGCCGGAAGTCTTCACCAAGGGGCTAATTGACGAAGGCAAGAAACTCTCGGGCGCCCCGGTCAGCGATCCCGTGATGCGGCGCATCGCCAAGGGCCTGAGCGTTCTGACGGAGGAAGACCGCAGGGCGATCTACGCCTTCCTCTCCGACCGCGAGGTGAAGGCGCCGGCGCCGGTGGCGCAATCTGTGACCGCCGTCTGCAAGGAAAACACGGCAGCGGAAGCGCTCGGTGGCGACAATGCGGCACTGGCACAGCAGGCGGACGCCTTCATCGGCAAATACTGCCGCAACTGCCACGGACCGGGCGAAAGCTCGCAGGGGAGCTACCCCGCCGGCGACCTCGCTTCGATCGGCGCGGATGCCAATTTCGTGGCGCCGGGCGACGCATCGAAGTCACGCCTCTATACGACCGTCGTTAGCGGCCGCATGCCGCTCGGCAAGCGGCCCTCGGCCGAAGAGATCAAGGTGCTGGAGGACTGGATCAATTCCCTCAGCGAGAAGAGTCTGCCGCAAACGGCGGCGGCCAAGCCCGACCGTTCCCGCCCGATGCAGAGCTATGGCCAGTTCGTCGAGGCGGCGCTGAAGGACATCGATAAGGTCAACGAACTCGACCGTCCGTTCATGCGCTATTTCTCCTACCGCGACCAATATAACGGCATGATGGGCTGCGAGGACGACCAAACCTTCATGAAGCGCATGGATGTGCTCGCCGGCGGCTTCAAGAAGCTGCTGAATTCGCTCTCCTATGGGCCGAAACTGGTTCTGCCAGCCGAAGTCGATGGCACCAAAGGGCTGCTCGTGCGGGTCGATCTGCGCGAGCTGCAATGGGAGACCGCGGATTACGACTTCCTCGCCAAACGTTACTTCTATGGCATCGCCCCGGAGAGCGACGCGTCGCTGGCGGCGCTTTCTAAGGAGACTGCCACGTCACTGCCGATCATGCGGATCGACTGGTTCATGAGCAATGGCGCACGGCCCGAGATCTACAACCGGCTGATGCGGCTGCCGACTGAGATCAGCGAACTCGAAAAGCGCTTCAAGATCGACGTGGCCGACAACATTCGCCGGCGCAACGTCCTGCGCGCCGGTTTCGCCGACGGCTCATCCGGAGTGTCCGACCACAACCGCATGCTGGAACGGCATGACATGCCCTTTGGTGGTTACTACTGGAAGTCCTATGACTTCGGCGGCGAGCTGGGCAAGCAGGTATTGAAGCGTTTCCCACACGGGCCGAAGGAACTCGCTCCGCTCGACGCGGGCCTTGTGCCCTTCGAGCATGATGGCGGCGAGATGATCTTCTCGCTCCCGAACGGATTGCAGGGCTATTACCTCTCCACCTCGGCGGGCAAGCAACTCGATGTCGGACCGACGACGATCGTATCGTTCCGCAAGCGGCCGATCGGCAAGGGCGTCGAGATCATCAATGCACGGTCCTGCGTCGATTGCCACGCCGACGGCATTCTATCGAAGCGCGATCAATTGCGTGAACATATCGAGACATCGACGCTCTTCAGCAAGGATCAACAGGACGTTCTGCTCGCCATGTATGTGAAGCAGGAGGAATTGGACGAGGCCTATCGGAACGACCGCGAGCGTTTCGTCAATGCGCTGAAGGCGCTGGGTGTCACCGAGCCGACGCCGGATGGCGGTCTCCAGAGCAAGCACGCTCCGGGCGATGCAGAGATCATCACCTACTTCGCGGACAAATACGAAGACGAGCTCGACTTTGACGGTTTGGCGGCCGAGTTCGACATGACGCCGAAGCAATTCTCCGATGCGATCAAGCGCGTGACGAATACGGATGTTTTGCGCCTGGGGCTCGATTGGGTGACGACGCTTGAAGCCGGCGGAACGATCCCGCGCAATGAGGTCGAACAGCAATATGCCTTGCTGCTGGAGCCGTTGCTGCAGCGTCGTCCGCTGGATACCGCAGTGATCGTCGTTGCCGGTTCCGAGCACCCGGTGGGCGCCAAGCCGCAATCGATCGTGGCTGCCGTGCCCGAGTATCGCAAGGAGGATGCGGCGGCTGGCAACAAGCTCGAGCTCGCGCTCAACGTGAAGTCGACGACGGCGAAAGTTGGCGATCAGCTTTCTTTCGAGCTTAGCGCCAACCACGCCTGCGAGTTGCAGATCCTCTATGTCGAGGAGAATGGCAATGTCGAGGTCATCCCGGATGTGATGATCGGCAACATCACGCTGCAGCCGGGCGAACGGCGCCTTATCCCGCAGCCGGGGACGGGCACGCTGACCTTCGATACGCCAGCACCATCCGAGTCGATGTTGGCTTTCTGCCGTGTCGGCGGACTTGGCGATCAGAGGCTCACCGTGGAGAAGGCGCGCGACTACGTGGCGAAGTCGAGGTTGCCACCGACAAGGGGGCTGGCAATCAACCTGGCCAAACAGGCCCAGGGCGATGCTGGGGCCAGCAGCGTTCAGATGGTGACCTTCGAGATCAAGAACTGACGAGCGAACAATGGCAAAGGTGATCCGGTCTCTTATTCTCGCGTCGGCAATGGTGCTGCCAGTCGCCTTGCCCGCGATGGCCTGCGATGGTCTTCGCCAGGCGTCCGAAGCGCTGAACCGCGGCGACGAGGCGGCCGCGCGTGCTGCCGCTGCTCCGGAGAGTGTGGCGGGATGTTCGTCAACGGAGATCGCGCTGACGCGTCGCGTCGTGGCGCTGGTGACCTTCAACCGTGTCGCGGCTGCTGTGGGGCAGGGCGCCAAGCTCGAAAGCTTCGAAGGCGACCTGACGACAGCGAGCAGAGACGCCGGCGGCCCGTGGCAGATCCTTGATGCGCTCGGCGACATTAGCCGGGAGCACCGCGACTATGAGGCGGCGGCGACCTATTATCAGCAGGCGCTGGAAGATTCGGCGAACGAGGAACTGACGCCCGATTGGATGGCGCCGGACAAGGACTACATCCTGCGGCTGGACAGGTTGGGCTCGGAAATGCGGCTTGCGGCAACCAAGCCCGTCAAGCTCGCCGCGCGCGGCGCCTGCAAGTTCTCCTATCGCGGCGTCTCGATCAAGAAGAAGGCCACCCCGGTGCGCTACGTCTTCGGCACCGCCGAGTTCACGCCGGAGGGGCTGCAGTCGGCAAAGGATCTTTTCGAATGCCTGAAGTCGGCGAAACCGCCGGCAATCACGCTGATTGGTCATACCGATCCGGTTGGCACGACCGAGGCGAACAAGGCATTGTCGATCGCCCGCGCCGAGGCCTTGGCGCATTACCTTGTGGATGCCGGATATCCGGGTACCTGGATAGCCGTCGGCAAGGGCGAGGAAGAGCCGTTCAAGCCGGATGACCCGAGCGCCTACGACGAGGCGATGCTGCACCAACTCGACCGGCGGGTGGAAGTGGACGTGGGGAACTAGTTGTGTTGCACAGAATCCTGCTTTCGACGGTCCTGTTCGTCCTGCCCGTGCCCCCCGTCCTCGCGGCCACGTCGGCGCTGGTCGTCGGGGTGGATGCCTATCCGCATGAAGTGAGCCTCGACGGCGCAGTGAAGGACGCACGCGATGTCACGCAGGCGCTAAAGGCGGCCAATGTCGACACGATACGGCAGTTCATCAATGAGCAGGCGACGAAGGACGCCATCCGCTCCGCCTGGACCGAACTGGTCGCCGGCGCAGCCCGCGGCGATACGATCGTCTTCACCTATGCCGGGCACGGCGCGCAGATGCCGGAACTGATTGCGGGCAGCGAAGAAGACGGTCTGGACGAGTTCCTGGAACTACCCGGCTTCGACAGGAGCCGCGCGGAAGAAACCAGCAAGGAGATCATTGTCGACAACGAGCTGAACGCCTGGTTCGCGGAAGCGGAGGCCAAAGGTATTCAGGTTCTGTTCCTTTCCGACAGTTGCTTTTCCGGCGGCATGAACCGTTCCATTTCCGGTAAAACGCGGCTTGCACCGATCGTGCGTGCGAAGGTGCCGCCGCCGTCCGAAGAGGCGCTCAGGGGCGCGAAGGTGAAGGAAGCGGATCTGTCTCGCGTGACGATCCTGGCCGCGTCGCTCGAAAGCCAGCCGACGCCGGAAGTGGTGATCGGCGGCGAGCCGCGCGGGGCCCTGAGCTGGAGCTTTGCCCGCGCCATAGAGGGGGCTGCGGATCGCGACAGCGATGGCCGGATCTCGCGCATCGAGCTCGAGGACTATGTCTTCTCCAACGTCAAGCTTCAGTCGGAAGCGCTGCAGGTGCCGAACTTCACGCCGCAAGTGCCGCGCTCCGACAAGGAGATTGTCCTGTCCCTGCCGCGAAGCGCGACCATCGGCGCGGGCGCGACAGGCGACGCCGGAGCGAAATTGAAGTCGCCGCGTGAAATGGGCTGGACGGGGAAACTGGCACTCAGCGTGACCGGTACGGCGCCGCCGCTCAACAATCTCGGCGACAATGGTGTGCCCTATCGCTGGGATGCTGCCACCGGGGTGTTCTACACGCCGAACGGCGATGTCGCCGGCGAACACATCGCGCCGGACATGCTCCAGGGCGCCGTCGACAAGTTTATCCTGGTCGATTTCCTGAAGGTCCTGGCGACGCAGAGCCCCGGCAGCGTTTCGCTCACGCCGTTGAAGGACATCTACGCGGCAGGCGACAGGCTGAATTTCAAGGCGGCGCAGGGCGACTACGCCAACATGCTGGTTTTCAATCTGGCGAATACCGGCGAAGCACAGCTTCTCGATGCGCAGATTGCCGGTACCGGCAGCCACGCGTTTCAGCTTCAGGGCCTGGAGGTGGTGAAACCCTTCGGCGCCGATCACCTGGTCGCCATCTCGACGAATGCGCCGATCGACGCCATTGCGGCGGCCTTCTCCAACTCGAAGCTCGATGCCGCAGCGCTTCTGCGCCTCCTTGAAACACGGTTGGAAGGCAGCGAAAGCACCATCGCCATCCAACCGCTTTACACGAGGGACCGGGGCCAATGAGCGCGCGTGGCAAGTCGTGGTGTACCGCGGCGCTTTCTGTGGTGGCATGGCTCGCCTTGCTTGCGGCTCCGGCCGTGGCCGGCGACCGGGCCTTGCTCATCGGTGTCGGCAGCTACCCGAGCCTGTCGCCAAAATTCGCACTCAAAGGTCCGAAGAACGATCTCGTGGCAATGCAGGGCCTGCTGACGGGAAAACTTGGTTTCGACCCGTCCTCGATCCGCATTTTGAAGGAGGAGCAGGCGACGCGATCAGGGATACTCTCGGCCATGAACACGTGGCTGGTCGAAGCAACCGGACCCGGCGATCGCGTCTACATCTACTTTTCCGGTCACGGCCTTCAGGTGACGGATGCAGATGGCGACGAGCAGGATGGACTGGACGAGGCGCTGGCGCCCGTCGATATCGTCTCCGGTGAAACGGACTGGCAAGGCGCGATCCTCGACGATGAGATCGACCGGATCCTGGAACGGCTGCAGGGGCGGGCGGTGACGATGGTGATTGATGCCTGCCATTCAGGCACGATCTCTCGTTCGCTTTCCGACGACGTCTCGTCGGGCATCGAGGGCGCTCGTTTCCTGCCCCGCCCGCATGCCAAGCCGGTTGAGCAGGCATTGACCCGCGGCCTCAGGATCGATCTTGCCGTCGTCGATAAGCCGAAGCTGGTGGAATCGGGCGTGACCGCCTGGAGCGCGGCCGCTCCATACCAGGTGGCCTGGGACGATGTGCGGCTTCCCGTCGAAGATCGGCACGGCGTGTTCACCGCGGCTTTCGTCGCTGGCCAGACCGGCAATGCGGCGGACGCCAACGGCAACGGTTTGACGAGCAATGCCGAACTGCTCGAATTCGTAAAGGTGCAGTCGACCGCTTACTGCTCCTCGCAGGAAAAATGCGGCAATCTCGACCCGCAATTGGAAAGCAAGGCGCAGACGCTTGGCGAGAGTGCAATCGCACCCGAAAAGCTCGGTGCGGGTGGCAACGGGCAGGGGACTTACCAGCAATCCAGCGCTCCAAGTGGGACGCCGACGACCTATCAGGACTCCGATGCGGTCAACGCGATCGGTGACATCATCGGCAAGACCGAGACCGGCGAAGTGAAACTCGTCATAGACCGACCCACGACCATGAAGGCCGGCGACGTTTTCAAGCTGACAGTCACCAGCCGGACCGGCGGCGACCTGCTGCTCTTCGACGTGAACAGCCAGGGCAAGGCCACGCAGGTCTTCCCGAACGAGTTCGCGCAGAAGATCACGCCGCTTGCGCCGGACGTACCGCTGACATTACCGGACGACTATTATGGCTTCGATTTCGAAGCGTCGGGTGAGGGCGAGAGTGCCTTCGTTGCACTCGTGGTCAGCGATGCCGTCGATCTGAGCGACGTCGCGCCGAAATCCCGTGGTCTGAAGGTTGAGCTGAATACCCGGGAGACCTTGAGCGACATCGTCGCGCGGCTACAGAAGACCTGGGCCGATGATCTTGACAGGCGTAGTATCCGCTGGTCCGTCGGCACTTTGCGCTATCGCGTTGAATAGGACCGAGCCAAGCAATCCGAATAGAAAAAGCCCGCCTCGATGAGACGGGCTTCCTTGTGAAGGTGTCTGCCGATCCTAGTGCAGGATCTGGCTGAGGAAGAGCTTGGTGCGCTCGTGCTGCGGATTGTCGAAGAACTCGGCCGGCGAGTTCTGCTCGACGATCTGGCCCTGGTCCATGAAAATCACGCGGTTGGCGACCTGGCGGGCAAAGCCCATTTCGTGGGTCACGCAGAGCATGGTCATGCCTTCCTCGGCGAGGCCGACCATCGTGTCGAGCACTTCCTTGATCATTTCCGGGTCGAGCGCCGAAGTCGGCTCGTCGAACAGCATTATCTTCGGATTCATGCACAGCGAGCGGGCGATCGCCACGCGCTGCTGCTGACCGCCGGAGAGCTGGCCCGGATATTTGTTCGCCTGTTCGGGAATCTTGACGCGCTTCAGGAAGTGCATCGCGATTTCTTCCGCCTGCTTCTTCGGCATCTTGCGCACCCAGATCGGCGCAAGCGTGCAGTTTTCGAGGATCGTCAGGTGCGGGAAGAGGTTGAAGTGCTGGAACACCATGCCGACTTCGCGGCGCACTTCGTCGATCTTCTTGAGGTCGTTGGTCAGCTCGATGCCGTCAACGACGATCTTGCCCTTCTGGTGCTCTTCGAGGCGATTGATGCAGCGGATCATCGTCGACTTGCCGGAGCCCGACGGGCCGGCAATGACGATGCGCTCGCCTTTCATAACCTTCAGGTTGATGTCACGAAGGACGTGGAAGTCCCCGTACCACTTGTTCATTCCAGTGATTTCGACTGCGACATCCGTTGCGGAAACAGTCATTTTGGAAGCAGTGGCTGCGTTTGCCATGCGATCCTCCCCTCATTTTATCGTTTATGGGCCGTGTCGAGAACGCGTTCCATGAAGCCTGAATAGCGCGACATACTGAAGCAGAAAAGCCAGAATATGAAGCCAGCGAAAATAAGGCCCGAGATCGGCGTGACCGAAGAGGCCCAGTTGGCGTCGGTGAAGTTGAAGCGAACGATGCCGAGCAGGTCGAACATGCCGATAATCGACACCAGCGACGTATCCTTGAAGAGACCGATGAAGGTGTTGACGATGCCGGGAATCACAAGCTTCAGCGCCTGCGGCAGCACGATGAGGTTCATCTTCTGCCAGAAGCTGAGGCCGAGCGAATCTGCGCCTTCATACTGCCCCTTCGGAATGGCCTGCAGACCGCCGCGCACCACTTCGGCCATGTAGGCCGAGGCAAAGAACGACACGCCGATCAGTGCGCGCAGGAATTTGTCGAAGGTGACGCCCTGCGGCAGGAACAGGGGCAGCATGACGCTCGCCATGAACAGCACGGTGATCAGCGGAATGCCGCGCACCAGCTCGATGAAAGCGGTGCAGAGCATCTTGATCACGGGCATGTGTGATCGCCGGCCAAGTGCTAGCAGGATGCCGAGCGGCAATGACACGGCGATGCCGACGAAAGAGAGAATGAGCGTCACCATCAGGCCGCCCCAGAGCGGCGTCTCGACGAATGTCAGCCCAAACCAGCCGCCCGGAAGCAGGATCAAGGAGATGAGCGGCAGAACGGCGAAAAGCAGGATGGCGTTGATGCCCTTGTAAGGGACCTTCGGTATTGCCATCGGCACGAGGAAAAGAATGAAGAGGATGCCGACCAGCGTCGGTCTCCAGCGTTCATCGAGCGGATAGCGGCCGTAGACGAACTGGTCGAGCTTCGCGTTGACGAAGGCCCAGCACGCGCCGCTCCAGCCTTCCGGCTGGCTACCGCCCTGTGCAACCGTGGCGCAGACGCCACGGCCTCCACCGGTCCAGGCGGCGTCAAGGAACAGCCATTGGATTGCCGGCGGCAGGAACCACGCGAGCGCAAGTGCGCCGATGATGGTAAGCACCGTATCCTTCGGCGTGGCGAAAAGGTTCTCGCGCAGCCAGTGGACGACGCCGCCTTCTGCGATCGGCGGTGCGGAAGCCTCGATCATCGAGGCGCGGACGAAATTTGCCTGGGGTGTGGTCATGGTCTTATCTCTCCACCAGGGCCATTCGGGCATTGAACCAGTTCATGAATAGCGACGTCGCGAGGCTCAGCGACAGGTAGACGACGATCCAGATCGTAACGATCTCGATCGACTGCCCCGTCTGGTTGAGGATCGTGCCGCCGACGGCCACGAGATCGGCGTAGCCGATGGCGACGGCGAGCGAGGAGTTCTTGGTCAGGTTCAGATACTGGCTGGTGAGCGGCGGAATGATGATCCTCAGCGCCTGGGGAACAACCACGAGGCGCGTCGTCAGACCCGGGCGAATGCCGAGCGCGTGCGCGGCCTCCGTCTGCCCCTTGGAAACACCGCGAATACCGGCGCGCACGATCTCGGCGATGAAGGCCGCGGTATAGAACGAGAGCGCCAGGAACAGCGACAAGAATTCCGGCCCGATGACCGAGCCGCCGGTGAGGTTGAACTTGCCGGCAACGGGAACGTCGAAGGTGATCGGCGATCCCGTGGCGAGGAACGTCAAGAGTGGCAAGCCGATGATCAGGCCGAGAGCCGTCCAAAGAACCGGGAAGCGCTGTCCGGTGGCTTCCTGCTTCTTGCGCGCATACCGCGCCACGAAGAAGCTGGCGACGATCGCGATGAAGAAGGCAAGAACCGTGTACATCGAGCCGTCTTCAAAGATCGGTTTGGGAAAGGCGAGACCGCGGTTGTTGAGGAACATGTTGAGCGGCAGTGCCGCAGATTCACGTGGCTGCGGCAGGATCGCCAGAACGCCGCTGTACCAGAAGAAGATGACGAGCAGCGGCGGGATGTTGCGGAAGATCTCGACATAGGCGAGCGACAGCTTGGCAATTAGCCAGTTGTGCGACAGCCGTCCGATGCCGACCGCAAAGCCGATGATGGTGGCGGTGAAAATACCGCAGACAGCGACCAGCAGCGTGTTGAGCAGACCAACGACAAGCGCACGCTGATAGGTCGAATCGCTGGTAAAGGCGATCAGCGACTGTCCAACGTCGAAACCGGCGCGCCCATTCAGGAAGCCGTAACCGGAAGCAATATTCGCTCGTTTGAGGTTCTCGATCGTATTGTCGGCGATCCAATAGACGAAGGCCGCGAGAACGACGAGGGTGAGTACCTGATAGAAGATCCCGCGCACTTGCGGGTCGTAGATGATCGACCCCGACGGTTTGCTTTTTTCAGGCGTAGTTGTGACGCCAATCGCCATGCAATGCCTCTTTCCCCTTTGTCACCCTTTGGGTGTTTTTATCGTTGGATGGGGAAGCGGTGACCCGCTTCCCCAGTCTTGGCTAATCGCTTAGCGGACCGGCGGGGCGTACTGGATGCCGCCCTTGTTCCACAGGGCGTTGAGGCCGCGCTCGATCTTGAGCGGGCTGCCAGCGCCGATGTTACGGTCAAAGACTTCGCCGTAGTTGCCGACGGCCTTGATGATGTTCACGGCCCATTCGTTGGTCAGGCCAAGGTCGGTGCCGATCTTGCTGTCAGCTTCGACGCCGAGGAAGCGCTGAACGTCCGGGTTGGCGGACTTCTTCATTTCTTCGACGTTGGCCTGGGTGATGCCGAAATCTTCGGCCTGGATCAGCGCATAATGAACCCAGCTGACGATATCGAACCACTGGTCGTCACCCTGGCGCACGGCCGGGCCGAGGGGTTCCTTCGAGATGATTTCCGGCAGGATCATGTGATCGTCGGGCTTCGACAGCGTCAGACGCAGCGAATAGAGGCCCGACTGGTCGGTGGTGTAGACGTCGCAACGACCGGCGTCATAGGCGGCGTTCACTTCTTCGAGCTTTTCGAAGACGACCGGATTGTACTGCAGGTTGTTGGACTTGAAGTAGTCGGCAAGGTTGAGTTCGGTGGTGGTACCGGTCTGCACGCAGACGGCTGCGCCCGAAAGCTCGAGAGCCGACTTGACGTTCAGGCTCTTGCGAACCATGAAGCCCTGGCCGTCATAGTAGTTGACCGGGCGGAAGTTGAAGCCGAGCGCGGTGTCGCGGTTGATCGTCCAGGTGGTGTTACGCGCGAGGACATCGACCTCGCCGGACTGCAGCGCCGGGAAGCGTTCCTTGGCCGAAGTGGGCGTGAACTTCACCTTGCTGGCATCCGCGAAGATCGCGGCGGCGATTGCCTTGCAGTAGTCGACGTCGAAACCGCTCCAGTTGCCCGAGGCATCCGGTGCCGCGAAGCCGGCGAGACCGGTGTTCACGCCGCACTGGACAAAGCCCTTGGCCTTCACGTCATCAAGGGTAGCGCCCGAAGCCGCCTGTGTGCCAATCCCCATGACAGCGGCGCCAACGAGAGCTGTCAGAATTCTTTTTGCCATTTTTAGAACCTTTTTCTGTTGTCGTTAGTTCCCGTCTGCACCAGCGCGTCTCCTGGCGCGTGCAGCCTCCGCCACCCTCCTGGCGCGAGTACAGGCTATCTCATGCTCAAATTCCATGAGGGTCAAGAGAGGCCGCCGATTTTCTGGTTTTGCATGTGAAAAACCCGAAACAAGCCAGAAAGTTAGGCAGTTTTTGGGGGCAATGGGCGGGCCCTGGGCGAAAAATCGCCAAATGCCGGCCGGTGACGGCCAAAACGACGCTCCATGATTTTTGCCACTTGACCGCGGTTGTGGCTCATTCGAAGAGTTTCTCTTTCGAAATCAGAAGCGGAACATGCAATGGCAGACAGCGGCAATGTGAATGGCAAGGCGGGCATCAACACCCGTCTCGCTCATAGCGGCAACAATCCCTCCGACTATTTCGGCTTCGTCAACCCGCCCGTGGTACATGCGTCCACCGTGTTGTTTCCGAATGCGAAGGCGATGGAAACGCGCGCGCAGAAGTACACCTACGGGACGCGCGGAACGCCGACCACGGATGCGCTTTGCGACGCGATCAACGAACTTGAAGGTTCCGCCGGGACGATTCTTGTACCCTCGGGCCTGGCTGCCGTAACGGTGCCGTTCCTTACCTATCTCTCGGCGGGCGATCACGCGCTGATCGTCGATTCGGTTTATTTCCCGACGCGCCACTTCTGCGACACCATGCTGAAGCGTCTTGGCGTCACCGTCGAATACTACGATCCGATGATCGGTGCCGGAATCGAAAACCTGATCCGACCGAACACGCGCCTGGTGCATACCGAAGCGCCGGGTTCGAATACGTTCGAAATGCAGGACATTCGCGCCATCGCCGACGTTGCCCATCGCCACGGCTGCGTCGTCACCATGGACAACACCTGGGCGACGCCGGTTTACTTCAGGCCGCTCGATCACGGCGTCGATGTGTCGATCCATGCGTCCACCAAGTATCCGTCCGGTCATTCGGATGTTCTCCTGGGTACGGTGTCGGCGAACGCCGCCCACTGGCCGGCCTTGACCGAGGCGATGGTGACCCTCGGTGTCTGCGTTTCGCCCGACGACAGCTACCAGATCCTGCGTGGCCTGAGGACGATGGGCATTCGCCTCGAGCGGCACCAGGAGAGCGCACTTGCCCTGGCCCAGTGGCTGGAAGGGCGGGATGAGGTCGCCCGTGTCCTGCATCCGGCACTGCCGAGCTTCCCGGGACACGAACTCTGGAAACGCGATTTCGCCGGCGCAAGCGGCATCTTCTCCTTCGTCCTAAAAGCGGAAAGCGCCGATCGGTTCAAGGCCAAGGCGCATGCCTTCCTCGACGCGCTGAAACTGTTCGGGCTCGGCTATTCCTGGGGCGGCTTCGAGAGCTTGGCACTCCATGTCAGCCTGTCGGACCGCAAGGTGGCGCTGGCGCCGACAGAAGGTCCGGTCATCCGCCTGCAGATCGGGCTTGAGGATGTGCCGGATATCCGCCGCGACATCGAAGCGGGATTGGCCGCGGCCAACGCCGTTTGACGGCTTGAGGCGCCGCATTCATTCGCGGCGCCTCATCACCATCGACTATGGAATCTGCGTGTTGCCCACTCGCCTGTCCGCATTCAGCGCTGGGCGCCGTAGCCGTAGAGCCAATCAAGGTCGGCAGCGAGCGCATCCGGTCCCTTGAGTTTCAGGACGATGTCGCGGCCGAGGCGTAGCGGCCCACGGGCGTGGTAGGCGAAATGATTGAGCGCCGCACGGCGCCGGACCCGCGCGATGCGTGGTCGGCGCCTCGCTTCGAATACAGCCAGCGCCTTCGGGATATCGATGCCGGTGGCCAGGCAGTCGGAAAGCTCGAAGGCGTCCTCAATAGCCATGGCCGCGCCCTGCGCCGCAAAGGGCGTCATCGCATGGGCCGCATCGCCGATCAGTACGGTCTTTCGCCCGTCTTGCCAGGCCCCGTCGTCGACTGTGCACAATGGCCAGTAGGTAGGGGCGGCAGCCTTTTCGAGTAGCGAGCGGATGCCCGCGTTCCAGCCGGAGAAAGCATTCAGGCAATCCTGGCGCCGCTTGTCCGAATCCTTGCCGACCCAGACGGCATCGGTCTCCTTGCCCTCGATGATCGCGACGAGATTGAAACCGTCAACTTCCCGCAACGGGTAGGCGACGAGATGGGCGCGAGGGCCGAGGAACGCTGTGACCTGGTTCGGCTTGAGAAGGCCGGCGGCCGTGTCGCGCGCAAGCGTCATGCGCCAGGCGACGTTGCCTGAAAACCGTACGCGACCGGCACCGGGGACGCCGTTGCGCAACCGCGACCAGATGCCATCGGCGCCGACGATGATGTCCGGGCGGCGCCCCGTCAGTGTTATGATGGTCTGCTCATCAGGGTTGTCGATAAGGCAGCCGAGTTGCAGGCGGCAGCGCGGTTCTGCCTCCACGGCGGCAAGCAGGACTTTCTGCAGGCTCGCGCGGTGCATGACGGCATAGGGCGCGTGCCAGCGGCGACGCGCGAAAGCGCCGGCCGATACGCTGGCAAGAGGGCTCAAGGATACGCCGTCAACCAGGCCGATGCGCTCGGGCTCGCTCCAGTAGGCTTCGAGTTCCGCAAGCAGGCCGAGTTCTATGAGGATGCGTGAGGCGTTCGGCGACAATTGCAGGCCGGCGCCGACCTCGGTCAGCGCCGTTGCCCGTTCGATGATGTCGACTTCGAAGCCTCGGCGGGCGAGGCACAAGGCGGCCGTGAGTCCGCCGATACCGGCGCCGATGATCGCGACAGGGCGCGACATCGTGGCTTATCAGGCGGCTTTGTGGGCGAAGAGGCAGCCGGGCGGGTTGGTTTCCGTCGCCTTCAGCTTCGGATTGTAGCGATAGAGCGTGGAGCAGTAGGAGCAGACCTTTTCGTTGTCGTCGCCCATATCGATGAAGATGTGCGGGTGATCGTACGGAATGGACGCGCCGGTGCACATGAATTCCTTGACGCCGATTTCGATTGCCTGATGTCCGCCGTCGTTCTGGAAGTGCGGGATGCTGTGGCCGGCCATGTCATGCTCCGATGAATGCAAGTCTCTAAAGTTGGCGGCACCATAGTGAGCTTTGCTGCAAAAGTGTAGCGGCAAACACGCCGCAGCTGTGGTTTTTGCCGGGGCGGGGTTTCACTCGCCAGAGCGACGAACTAGGTTGCGCCGGATCGATACCTCCCAGGATGATAAAGATGGATCTCAATCCGCCGCCGTTTTCCCGCTTTACCCATGAAGGCCTGGAGATCGCCTTCTTTGACGAAGGTGATCCAGCCGGCGCGCCCATTCTCCTCATTCATGGGTTTGCCTCGAGCGCCAACGTCAACTGGGTTTTCCCGGGGTGGCTGAAGACGCTGGGCGATGCCGGCTACCGTGTGATCGCGCTCGACAACCGCGGGCATGGCAAGAGCAGTAAACCCTACGATCCAGCGCTTTATCATCCGCAGCAGATGGCGGGCGACGCCGTAGCGCTTTTGGGTCATCTCGGCATCGCCGAAGCACATGTGATGGGCTACTCGATGGGCGCACGCATCTCGGCCTTCATGGCACTCGCCCATCCCCACCGCGTCCGTTCGCTGGTCTTTGGCGGGCTCGGCATCGGCATGGTGACGGGGGTAGGGGATTGGGACCCGATTGCCGATGCCTTGTCGGCGCCGTCTCTGGATGTCGTGACCCATGCACGCGGCCGCATGTTCCGCGCCTTTGCCGACCAGACCAAAAGCGACAGGCAGGCGCTTGCGGCCTGCATCTCGACGTCTCGCGATCTGCTGACGGCTGAGGACATGGGGCGCATCGACGTGCCGACCCTGATCGGTGTCGGGACCAAGGACGACATTGCCGGCTCACCGCAGGAGCTGGCGGAGTTGATGCCCAACGCGCGTGCGCTTGATATTCCGGGCAGGGATCATATGCTCGCCGTGGGTGACCGGGTTTTCAAGAAGGCCGTGCTCGAATTCCTCGAGGAAGTGGCGCGCGCCTAGACTGCCGAACAAGACGGAACGCGGGAAGCACCGCAAGCTTGCCCGCTTCTGAGCTGCTCGACCGAGGGTGGAACTGAGGCCGAGCCATTTAAGTCATACCGGATTTCCCCTATAGTGACTGTAGGACGGACAGGAAGGAGAGCGACGATGGTCGCCAAGACCGAACTTCGCCAGACGGAAGCTTTGAAGGTGATGGACCCGATCTGGAACAGCCTGCGTGAGGAAGCCCGCGTGGCAGCCGAGCAGGACCCGATGCTTGCGGCCTTCCTCTATTCGACGGTGGTCAATCAGCACTCGCTCGAAGAAAGCGTGATCTATCGCATCTGCGAAAGGCTCGATCATCCCGATCTTCAGGCAAACCTCTTGCGACAGACCTTCTCGGAGATGCTGGAGGATTGGCCGGAATGGGGCACCATTCTGCGTGTCGACATCCAGGCCGTTTATGACCGCGATCCCGCCTGCACCCGTTTCATCGAGCCGGTACTCTACTTCAAGGGCTTCCATGCCATCCAGACGCACCGCCTGGCCCATTGGCTGCTGAAGCGCGGCCGCAAGGATTTCGCGTTCTATCTGCAGAGCCGAGCGTCGAGCGTCTTCCAGACGGACATCAATCCGGCCGCCCGCATCGGGCGCGGCATCTTCCTTGATCACGCCACCGGCCTTGTCGTCGGCGAGACGGCGGTGATCGGAGACAACGTCTCTATCCTGCACGGCGTGACGCTCGGTGGCACGGGCAAGGAGGGCAGCGATCGCCATCCGAAGATCGCCGATGGCGTCCTGATCGGCGCCGGCGCCAAGATCCTTGGCAATATCCATATCGGCCATTGCTCGCGCATCGCCGCCGGCTCGGTCGTGTTGAAGCCGGTGCCGCCGAAAACGACGGTCGCAGGCGTGCCGGCGAAGGTGGTGGGCGAGGCCGGTTGCTCCGAGCCATCACGTCAGATGGACCAGATCCTGAGCAGCTTCGATATCTGAACATACGGGAACCGGTGCGTAAGCCTCTTTCGAGGGGTTTACACCCGGCGATGCAGCGTGCGAGAAGCGCCGCACAGATAAACGGCTACGGAGACGTGTTTTGAAGCCCGAAGAAATCCGCAAGCTTGAAGCCTATTTCAAGCGCACCTTCAATCAGCAGATGGTCGTCAAGGCGCGCCCGAAGAAGGACGAGTCCGCTGAAGTCTATCTCGGTGACGAGTTCCTCGGTGTCGTTTTCCGCGATGAGGAAGATGGCGAGCTTTCCTACAATTTCTCCATGGCAATCCTCGACATCGACCTCTAAGTCTGACGAGGACGTCCGAAAACAATAAACCCCGAAAATCCCCTGAGATTTTCGGGGTTTATTGTTTTAGTGGGGATTTATGCATCGCGCTGAGCAATTGCTCGCGTCGCTCATCTTGGTTCTTCATCGCGCCGTAAGAATTTTTTTCGCGGGAGCGCATTTCTTCATCAAGTTGTTGCATCCGTTGTATTTTATTGCGTCGCACACTCGTCTTGACTTTTTGTGCAGTGCACATAAACTGAAGCCTCCAGATCAGGCCGTCACTAAGGAGACACCCGATGTTCAACTTCGACGATGCAAACAAGAAGAGCAAAGAAGCCATTGACGTGGCTGTAAAGAGCTATTCCGCTTGGACCAAGGGTCTCCAGGCTATCGCGACTGAAGCTGCGGACTACTCCAAGAAGTCCTTTGAAGATGGCGTTGCGCACGTCGAGAAGCTGTCGAGCACCAAGAGTGTGGAAGCTGTTTTCGAACTGCAGACCAATTTCATCAAGGCGAGCTACGAAGGCTTCGTCGCCGAGGCAACGAAGATCGGCGAAATGTACGCTGATCTCGCCAAGGACGCTTACAAGCCCTACGAAGCGCCGGTTGCCAAGGCAACGGCAGCAGTCAAGGCCGCCGCTGCCGCCGCCTGATCGTCAGGCAAAGAACCACTTTCCAAAAAAGGCCGGTCGCAGCGCTTGCGACCGGCCTTTTTGTTTCTCGCATTAGCTGTGCGCAGCCCGAAGAAAGTTGATCAATCTTACGCGCGGTCGTGCGATTATGATTGCAGTGCGTTGGTTCGGTCTTAAAATCTGAAAACGAACCATTAGATAAAGGGCAAGCACGCTGCGGCCAAGTTCAGTGGGGTCGCTGCTGTACAAGGAACTGACAAGAATGATCGCCATGCCGGTCCGGATGCAGCAAGGTAGCGATGACGAGGGAAACGGCAACAACCGCAGCACGTCCGTCATCACGCGTACCAAGCCGAAGACCAAAAAGCCGAGTTTGTATCGTGTTCTGCTTTTGAATGACGATTACACGCCGATGGAATTTGTCATCCATATCCTGGAGCGCTTCTTTCAGAAGAACCCGGAAGAGGCGACCCGCATCATGCTTCATGTCCACAATCATGGCGTGGGAGAGTGCGGCGTCTTCACCTATGAGGTCGCCGAAACCAAGGTGACGCAGGTGATGGATTTTGCCCGGCAGCATCAGCATCCGTTGCAATGCGTCATGGAAAAGAAATGAGGAACTAACGTGCCAACATTTTCGCCCAGTCTCGAAAAGGCGCTACACCAGGCACTGACTTTTGCCAACGAGCGCCACCATGAATACGCCACGCTCGAGCATCTGCTTCTGGCATTGATCGATGATGCCGACGCGGCGGCCGTGATGGGCGCCTGCAACGTCAATCTCGAGACGCTGCGCAAGACCGTGACGGATTATGTCGACAACGAGCTTTCCAATCTCGTGACCGGCTATGACGAAGATTCCAAGCCGACGGCGGGTTTCCAGCGTGTCATCCAGCGCGCGGTCATCCATGTCCAATCGTCCGGCCGTGAAGAAGTCACCGGTGCCAACGTGCTGGTTGCCATCTTCGCCGAGCGCGAAAGCCATGCCGCCTATTTCCTGCAGGAGCAGGAGATGACGCGTTACGACGCCGTCAATTTCATTTCACACGGCATCGGCAAGCGGCCCGGCACCTCCGAATCCCGGCCGGTGCGCGGCGCCGACGATCACGAATCCGAGCAGAAGCCTTCGCGCGACACCGAGGAAACTGGCGCCAAGAAGCAGCAGGACGCGCTTACGGCCTATTGCGTCAACCTCAATGAAAAGGCGAAGTCCGGCAAGATCGACCCGTTGATCGGGCGTCACGCCGAGGTGAACCGCACCATCCAGGTGCTGTGCCGCCGCTCGAAGAACAATCCGCTCTATGTCGGCGACCCCGGCGTCGGCAAGACGGCGATCGCCGAAGGCCTTGCCAAGCGGATCATTGAAAAGAAGGTACCGGAAGCGCTACAGGATGCGACGATCTTCTCGCTGGATATGGGCACCTTGCTCGCCGGCACGCGCTATCGCGGCGATTTCGAAGAGCGCCTGAAGCAGGTCGTCAAGGAGCTTGAGGACTATCCGGGTGCCGTGCTTTTCATTGACGAGATCCACACCGTCATCGGCGCTGGAGCCACCTCCGGTGGTGCCATGGATGCGTCCAATCTCCTGAAGCCGGCACTCTCCTCCGGCGCGATCCGCTGCATCGGTTCGACCACCTACAAGGAATACCGCCAGTTCTTCGAAAAGGACCGGGCGCTGGTTCGCCGCTTCCAGAAGATCGACGTGAACGAGCCGACGATTGCCGACGCGATCGAGATCATGAAGGGTCTGAAGCCTTACTTTGAGGAATATCACCACCTGAAATACTCGAACGAGGCGATTAAGGCCGCGGTTGAACTTTCCGCCCGTTACATCAACGACCGCAAGCTGCCTGACAAGGCGATCGACGTGATCGACGAATCCGGCGCGGCACAGATGCTGTTGCCCGCGAGCAAGCGCCGCAAGCTGATCACCGAGAAGGAGATCGAGGCGACGATTGCGACGATGGCGCGCATCCCGCCCAAGACCGTTTCGAAGGACGACGAGGCCGTTCTCGCCAACCTCGAGAAGGAACTGCGCTCGGTCGTCTATGGCCAGGACCTGGCGATCGAAGCGCTCGCGTCTTCGATCAAGCTGGCGCGTGCCGGCCTGCGGGAACCGAACAAGCCGATCGGCTGCTATGTCTTCTCCGGCCCGACCGGCGTCGGCAAGACGGAAGTCGCCAAGCAGCTTGCGACGTCGCTCGGCGTCGAACTTCTGCGCTTCGACATGTCGGAATACATGGAGCGGCACACGGTTTCGCGTCTGCTCGGTGCACCTCCCGGCTATGTCGGCTTCGACCAGGGCGGCCTGTTG
Organism: Ensifer sp. ENS10; assembly: GCF_014852025.1. Classification (NCBI taxonomy): domain Bacteria; kingdom Pseudomonadati; phylum Pseudomonadota; class Alphaproteobacteria; order Hyphomicrobiales; family Rhizobiaceae; genus Ensifer; species Ensifer sp. ENS10. The sequence goes on along the minus strand of NZ_JACVAS010000008.1, from coordinate 221,552 downwards.
ACCGATGGCGTGGACCAGCATCCGCATTGCGTGCTGCTGCTCGACGAGATCGAGAAGGCGCATCCGGACCTGTTCAACATCCTGTTGCAGGTCATGGACCACGGCTCGCTGACCGATCACAACGGCAAGAAGATCGACTTCCGCAACGTCATCCTGATCATGACCACCAATGCCGGCGCATCGGAAATGGCCCGGGCCGCCATCGGCTTCGGTTCTTCCAAGCGTACCGGTGAAGACGAAGAGGCGCTGAACCGTCTGTTCACGCCGGAATTCCGCAACCGTCTGGATGCGGTCATTCCCTTCGCCTCGCTGCCGACCCCGGTCATCCACCAAGTCGTGCAGAAGTTCGTCATGCAGCTGGAGACCCAGCTCGCCGAGCGCAACGTCACCTTCGACCTCGCGCCGGAGGCAATCGCCTGGCTCGCCGAGAAGGGCTACGACGAGAAGATGGGTGCCCGGCCGCTGGCCCGCGTCATCCAGGAAAACATCAAGAAACCGCTCGCCGATGAGATCCTCTTCGGCAAGCTGAAGAAGGGCGGCGTCGTCAAGGTGACGATCGGTACCAAGGCCGATGGCACCAAGGGCTTGCTGCTCGATGCGGTTCCGGAAACGACGCCGATCAAGCCGAAGGCGGAGGTTTCCCGCCCGGCGATGAAGGCGACAAAGCCGAAGAAGGCCGACGACAAGGAAGAAGTGGGCGCCGAGCCCGCGCCGAAGTCCAAGCCGAAGAAGGCGGCCGCCAAGGCATCGACCGATGGCGAAGCCGGGGCCGGCGACGCGGCTCCGAGAAAGGGCCGCACGGTGCCGAAGGTGCCGCGCAAGAAATAGACCTCGCAAGAGATGTTCGACGGTGCCGGATGCAAGCCATCCGGCACCGTTTTCTTGAGAGCGGGATGAGGAAAAGTGTGCGCGGCTTTTCGCCCGCATCCCGCTCCAATAACTTATATTCGACCCGAGACCATCGTGATCGAAATCAAAGACAATCCGGAATTGCCAATGGATAGGGAAGAAGACGAGCAATCATCGCTCGCCTGGTTCGGAAGGGGTATGCGCGGCATCTTCAGCCTGCCGGCCTTCATCCTGATGCTGTCCTTCGTCGGCTTCTGTTCGCTGACAGCGCAAGCTGGGATCCCAGTGCAGCAGGTCGTCTTCATGGTCGGCATGGTCTGGGCACTTCCGGCCAAGGTCATTCTTGTCAGTTCGATGATGAGCGGCGCGAATTTGGCGGCGGCTTTCCTCGCGGTTTCGCTGTCTTCCGTCCGGCTGATGCCGATGGTTGCGGCGCTCGTCCCGGAACTGCGCGCATCGCGAACGCCGACCTGGCTGCTGCTCTTCCTTTCGCACTTCGTCGCGATCACCGCCTGGGTTTTCGCAATGGAGAAGGTGCCGCAGGTGCCGCGTGAACGGCGCGTCGCCTTCTTTGCCGGCTTCGGCATCACGCTCGTTGCGGCGAACATGCTGCTGGTTGCCGTCGTCTATCATTTCGTCGCGGACTTCCCGCCGATCATTGCCGGTTGCCTGTTCTTTCTGACGCCTGTCTATTTCCTCGCGTCGATCTGGCATTCGGCACGCCACCCCGTCGTCTACGTGGCGCTGCTCTTCGGCCTTGTCGGCGGGCCGCTGTTCTATTGGCTGTTTCCGGAATTCGACATCCTGCTCGCCGGTCTAGTCGGCGGCACGCTCGCCTGGCTGGTCGAGCGCCTCTGGCGCCAACGCAAGGAGGTGGGCGTATGACGTGGCAGGATGGTTGGTGGGCCTATGCCTTCATCGCGATCGCCGGCTGGCTCGCGACCGACATCTGGCGCTGGCTCGGCGTCGTTGCCGGCAACAAGTTGCGGGACGATTCCGAGGCGCTGAACTGGGTGAGGGCGGTCGCGACCGCTCTGGTCGCGGCGGTCATCGCGAAGCTCATCCTTTATCCGACAGGCGTGCTCGAACAATCCCCGCTCTGGCTGCGCGTGGGGGCCGTCGGACTTGGGGCGGTCGCTTTCTTTCTGTTCGGACGAAAGCCGGCGATCGGAATAGCGACAGCCATCGCGGCGCTCGCATTGGGGCTCTGGTGGCTGGGTTTTTAGGCGAAGCCTGAGCCGAGAGCCGACGGGGCGCCGGCTCAATCCGTTCATGGAGTGTCGGTTATCGAGTGCAGGCGAGACTACAGCGCTTGCCGAACCTTTTCGGCATTGGCCGCGAGCACGGCGCCGTCTTCGATCGTACCGGAATGCGGCTTCAGCGGCACGCCGGCCCGTCGCGGAATGACATGGAAGTGCAGGTGGAAGACCGATTGGCCGGCCGGTGTCTCGTTGAACTGCATGACCGTCACGCCATCGGCCTCGAAGGCCTCTTTCGCCGCGACCGCCAGTTTCTGCACGGTAGCGATGAGCGCCGGCAGCGTCGCTGCATCGGCATCGAGCAAGTTGCGCGAGGGTGCCTTCGGTACGACGAGCAAGTGGCCTTCGGCCTGCGGCATCACATCCATGAACGCGATCGTCGCGTCATCCTCGTAGACGCGGTGCGAGGGAATTTCGCCGCGCAGGATCTTGGCGAAGATGTTGTTGTCGTCGTAGCTCATTGTTCTTCCTCGTGAATTGTCGCGGGCCGACCTTGGCCGAAAGCCGTTCAGTCGTCTTGCCGCTCACCTTTGCGGAAAGGCCCGTGTTCTGCAAGAATCTCGCCCGTTTCCTCCACGTCTCTACGCTCGCGCTGGAGATAATCAGCGACAGCGCGGGCGAGCCCTGAATGCATGAAGAAATGCGCGGAGTGGGTGGTGACGGGCATGTAGCCGCGCGCGAGCTTGTGTTCACCCTGGGCACCGGCCTCGACCCTCTTCAGTCCCTTGGCGATCGCGAAATCGATCGCCTGGTGATAGCAGACCTCGAAATGCAGGAACGGATGGTCCTCGATGCAGCCCCAGTGACGGCCGTAGAGCGCGTCGCCGCCGATGAAGTTGATCGCGCCGGCGATGTAGCGGCCGTTGCGGCGCGCCATCACCAGCAGGATATCGTCGGCCATGCGCTCGCCGATCAGCGAATAGAAGGCGCGCGTCAGATAGGGACGACCCCACTTGCGACCGCCGGTGTCCATGTAGAAGGCAAAGAACTGGTCCCAGATCGCTTCCGTCAGATCGCTGCCGGTCAGCCAGTCGATCGAGATGCCGTTTTCGACCGCGGCCCTGCGTTCCTTCTTGAGTGCCTTGCGCTTGCGCGAGGCCAAGGTCTCCAGGAAATCGGCGTGCGATCCGTAGCCTTCGTTGGTGAAATGGAACTGCTGGTCGGTGCGGTGCAGGAACCCGGCGCGCTCTAGGGCAGGCATCTCGGCTTCCGGCACGAAGGTGACATGCGCCGACGAGACATCGTGTCTGCGTGCGAGCTCCTTCATGCCTGCGGCAAGCGCATCCTGAACTGCGCCCTGGTTTTCACCCGGCGCCGTAAGCAGTCTCGGTCCGGTGGCCGGCGTGAAGGGAATGGAGCTTTGCAGTTTAGGATAATAGCGCCCGCCGGCCCGCTCGAAAGCGTCGGCCCAGCCATGGTCGAAGACATATTCGCCCTGGCTGTGGTTCTTCAAGTAGCAGACTAGACCGCCGCGCAGATGGCCGTCCGATCCTTCGAGAAGCAGGTGTTGGCCGAGCCAGCCTGTTTTCGCAGTTGCGGATCCGGATTCCTCAAGAGCCGAAAGATAGGCATGCGAGAGGAAGGGATTGTAGACGCCGCCGGGATGCACCTTCGATGCACCGGAAAGCACATTCCAGCGTGCTGCCGGCACATCGGCGAAGGATTGGGCTATGCGGATGGTGACGGCGTCTGACATCAGATCAGGAAACCAGGGCCTCCCGCGGGTCGAAGCCCTCGAAGGTCATCTGATCCGCGTGAGCGAAGGTGTAGGTCTCTGCCTGGCGGTCGCGCACGGTCCAGGTGATGATCGTCTTGCCGAGCGTCCGCTCCTTGGTGATGAACGAGTTCGGCAGGTGGCCGTAATGGTAGGAGATGAAGTCGAGGCCGAGCTGCATGGCTTCCTCGTGCACGAAGAACGTCTCGGGATTGGCGCCTTCCGCAGTGAGGCCGAGCGGGTAGGGCGCATCGAGCGCCTTCAGGTCCTTGAGCAGCCAGTGATCGAAGCTCATCAGGGCGACGTGTCCCTTGTAGCCTTCGAGCGTCTCCAGCACAGCGGCGGCAAAGCCCTCGTCGTCGCCCTTGCGGCCCTTGAGTTCGATGACCAGCGGTACTTTGCCTGCGACCAGGCGCAGCATCTGCGTCAGCGTCGGCACCTTGTCCTTCGTTCCGCCGATCGCCATCAGGCCGAGCTCGCCGGCGGTTCGCGCGCGCACGTCGCCCTTGATGCCGCAGAGACGCTGGGTGTCGTCATCATGGAAGACGACCGGGATGCTGTCGGCGGTGTATTGCAGGTCGCACTCGATGGCGAAACCGGCATCGACGGCACGGGAGAAAGCCGAGAGCGTGTTCTCCCACACGTCTCTGTTCATGTCGTGATAGCCGCGATGGGCGATCGGTTGAGCCTTCAGCCAGGAAATATCAGCCATGGTGGGCACCCTAATCAGGCGATCTCGATGACGGCGTCGATCTCGACGGCGGCATTGAAGGGCAGGGAAGCCATGCCGACGGCGGCGCGGGCGTGTTTGCCCGCTTCACCGAGCACGGTGGCGAGCAGATTGGAGGCGCCGTTGATGACGAGGTGCTGCTCGACAAATTCCGGCGTCGAGGCGACGAAGCCGTTGATCTTCACCAGACGACGGATGCGTCCGAGGTCGCCGCCGAGCGCGGATTTTGCCTGTGCGAGGATGTTGATCGAGCAGAGTTCGGCGGCGCGTTGCGCGCGGGCGACGTCGACATCCTTGCCGACAATGCCTGTCACGGCGACCTTGCCGTCTTCCATCGGAAGCTGTCCGGAGATGTAGAGCATCGAGCCGCTGATCACGTACGGCACATAGTTCGCGACCGGGGTCGCAGCCTGGGGAAGGGTGACGCCGAGGTCCTTGAGGCGCGTTTCGATCTCTGCGGACATGGAAAGCTCCATTGTTGTCTTTTGTGTTAAAATCCTGCATTCAGGCCGGATCGCGGCGGGCGCCGGCATTTTCCTGCAAACACCGCCTCGCTTCTGCCGAACGCTTGTTTATAGCATTGCCGGCGAGTCCAATAGGAGGAAACGGATGTTTCATAAAGGCTTCGGTCTCGTCACTCTGGGCAGCGTTTGTTTCGCCGTCGTGACGGCGTCAGGTGCTACGGCGGCGAGTGCGAATGTCCTCGTGCCGCATCGCGCCGTCTATGATCTTGAGCTCAAGGATGCGTCGGATCGTTCGGGCATTGCCGGAATGTATGGTCGCATGGTCTATGAATTCAATGGTTCGTCCTGCGAGGGCTATACGGTCAGCTTCCGCTTCGTCACCCAGGTCGACACCGGCGAGGAAGTTCGCCTCACGGATCAGCAGACGACCACCTATGAGGATCTGAAGACGGGTAATTTCCGCTTCTTGACGCGCTCTTTCACCGACGAGAAGCTGGACAAGGAAGTGCGCGGAACGGCGCATGAGGAAAAGAGCGGTGTCAAGGTGGAGCTGACCGCGCCCGACAAGCGCGAAGTGGAACTTGCGGCCAGCCGTTTCCCGACCGCCCATATGATGGAAGTGATCTCGCGGGCGAAGAAGGGGGAAGGCTTGTTCGAGGCGCGCATCTTCGACGGCTCCGATTCGGGCGACAAGACGCTGATCACCTCGACCTTTGTCGGTAAATCGCGCAAGCCCACCGCTGATGAGCCGGATGCCGGCAAGGCTGGCAAGTTCGGCAGCGAAGCCTATTGGCCGGTGACGATCTCCTATTTCAACGACGACAAGAGCGGCGATGCGCTGCCAATCTACCGCATGTCGTTCAAGCTCTACGAAAACGGAATCACCCGGGACCTGACGATGGACTACGGCGATTTTGTCCTCAGCGGTAAGCTTGCCGATCTCGAAGTCTTCAAATCCGAGGACTGCAAATAGCCGATCGCGACGAAAATCGGCACTCGCGTCTTGATTTCTCGGGCAGTTGCGGTTAAGGGGCTGCCATTCCACACGTGAAGCAAGGGATGTTCCGGGAGAAATCCGGATCGTTCCGCCGGTGGGCTGTTCGAAAGACCATGCTCGACGCTTCGCGGAGGTTCAACCGGAAAAGGAGAAAAAGGCATGGCATTGCCTGATTTTAGCATGCGTCAGCTTCTGGAAGCTGGCGTTCACTTCGGTCACCAGACGCACCGCTGGAACCCGAAGATGAAGCCGTACATTTTCGGCGATCGTAACAACGTCCACATCATCGACCTCGCTCAGACCGTACCGATGCTGTCGCGCGCCCTGCAGATCGTCAGCGACACCGTTGCCAACGGCGGCCGCGTTCTGTTCGTCGGCACCAAGCGCCAGGCTTCGGAAATCATCGCTGACGCAGCCAAGCGTTCGGCCCAGTACTACGTCAACGCTCGCTGGCTCGGCGGCATGATGACGAACTGGAAGACGATTTCGAACTCCATCCAGCGCCTGCGCAAGCTCGACGAAATCCTTTCTTCGGAAGCTTCTGGCTTCACCAAGAAGGAACGCCTGAACCTCGAGCGCGAACGCGAAAAGCTGAACCGTGCACTCGGCGGTATCCGCGATATGGGCGGCACCCCGGACCTGATGTTCATCATCGACACCAACAAGGAATCGATCGCGATCGACGAAGCCAAGCGCCTCGGCATCCCGGTTGTTGCCGTGATCGACTCGAACTGCGATCCGGACCAGATCGACTATCCGATCCCGGGCAACGACGACGCTTCGCGCGCCATCGCTCTCTACTGCGACCTGATCGCCCGCGCAGCCATCGACGGCATTGCGCGCCAGCAGGGCGCATCTGGCCGTGACCTCGGCGCCTCTGCCGAAGTTCCGGTCGAGCCGGCGCTCGACGAGGCCTCCGACGCCTGATCGGCCCCAGGCGGCAGCCAACCCTGCCGCCCCCAATGAAATGTCGGGACAAGGCCGTTTGTGATGAAAGTCTGAACGGCCTTGTTCTTTTCAGCCGGGGATGGCGCGATCCGTTCGGGTCGTTGGATCCGGGCAGCGGCCACGATGACGCGTTCATCATGGTGTCACATTGAAAAGCCATTCCCTGCCAAACCTCCTGGCATCGCGCCACGCGCGGGCAACCCCCGCCAAACAGACAAAGAGGCAAAAAAGATGACTGTGACTGCAGCAATGGTGAAGGAACTGCGCGAAAAGAGCGGCGCAGGCATGATGGATTGCAAGAAGGCACTTGCTGAAACCAACGGCGACATGGAAGCAGCGATCGACTGGCTGCGCGCCAAGGGTATCGCGAAGGCCGACAAGAAGTCGGGTCGTACGGCTGCTGAAGGCCTCGTCGGCATCGTCAGCGGCGGCGTCAAGGCCGTCGTCGTCGAAATCAACTCCGAAACCGACTTCGTTGCCCGCAACGAAGCCTTCCAGGAACTCGTCCGCGGCGTTGCCAACGTAGCGCTCACCACCGACGGCTCCGTCGATGCGATCGCGGCTGCAACCTACCCGGCGACCGGCAAGTCGGTCGACGAGACGATCAAGGACGCGATTGCCACGATCGGCGAAAACATGACGCTGCGTCGCGCAGCTCTGCTGCAGGTCGAAGATGGCGTTGTCGCCACCTACATCCACAACGCTGCTGGCGACGGCATCGGCAAGCTCGGCGTTCTCGTCGCGCTGAAGTCGATCGGCGACAAGGAAGTGCTGTTCTCGGTCGGCCGTCAGGTTGCCATGCACATCGCTGCGACCAACCCGCTGGCGATCCGCGCTGAAGAAGTCGACGCCGCTGTTGCTGAGCGCGAACGCAACGTCTTCATCGAACAGTCGCGCGCTTCGGGCAAGCCGGACAACATCATCGAGAAGATGGTTGAAGGCCGTATGCGCAAGTTCTTCGAAGAAGTCGCACTGCTGTCGCAGGCCTTCGTCATGAACCCGGAAATCACCGTCGGCCAGGCCGTCAAGGACGCTGAAAAGCTCGCTGGCGCACCGATCGAAGTCACCGGGATGGCTCGCCTGCTGCTCGGCGAAGGCGTCGAGAAGGAAGAGTCCGACTTCGCCGCAGAAGTTGCAGCCGTCGCCAAGGGCTGATTTCTTCACCCATATTGGGAAAACCTCGGGGCATCGCGTGACAACGCGGTGCCCTTCGTGTATCGGGCTTCGTCAATGCGCCGGACCCGCCGGAAATCACTCCGCAGCGGTTGAAACCGGGTAGCGCAATATGTCCTTATGCGCTGTGCGCCGTCGTCGTGCGCACGCGCACCGATCTGATCAGGAGCGATGATGCCCGCCGAACCAATCTACAAGCGTGTTCTCCTTAAAGCCTCCGGTGAAGCCCTGATGGGTAGCCAGGGCTTCGGTATCGACGTGGCGGTCGCCGACCGCATTGCCGCCGACATCGCCGAAGCACGCGCGATGGGCGTCGAAGTCGGTGTCGTCGTCGGCGGCGGCAACATCTTCCGCGGCGTCGCGGTGGCCTCCAAGGGCGGAGACCGGGTGACCGGCGACCACATGGGCATGCTGGCAACGGTCATCAACGCGCTGGCGCTCGCAACCTCGCTGCGCAAGCTCGACATCGACACGGTCGTGCTTTCGGCAATCGCGATGCCGGAAATCTGCGAAAGCTTCTCGCAGCGCGCAACGCTTCATCATCTCTCGCTTGGCCGCGTCGTGATCTTCGCCGGTGGCACCGGCAACCCCTTCTTTACGACGGACTCGGCCGCAGCGCTCCGCGCGGCGGAAATGGGTGCGCAGGCCATTTTCAAGGGCACGCAGGTCGATGGTATCTATTCTGCCGATCCGAAGAAGGATCCGACCGCGACCCGCTTCGACCGCCTGACCCACAGCGAGGTGCTCGAAAGAGGCCTGGCCGTCATGGATGTTGCCGCCGTTGCGCTTGCACGCGAAAATACCATTCCGATCGTCGTCTTCTCGATCCACGAAAAGGGTGGCTTCGCGGAAATCTTGACCGGCGGCGGTCGCGCGACCATCGTCACAGACAACTAAAGAGCTGCAAAGCGGCCCCCTGCGGCCGGCGAATGTTAGAACGGGAGTTTTGACCATGAGTGAAGGTGTTGAACTGAAGGAACTGAAGCGTCGCATGGATGGCGCCATTTCCGCATTCAAGAGCGATATCGCATCGCTTCGTACCGGCCGGGCGTCGGCGAACGTTCTCGATCCGGTGACCGTTGAAGCCTACGGCTCGCGCGTGCCCCTCAACCAGGTCGCCAACATCACCGTTCCGGAGCCGCGCATGCTGTCCGTTTCGGTCTGGGACAAGCAGATGGTTGGCGCCGTCGACCGTGGCATTCGCGAATCGAACCTCGGCCTCAACCCGATCATCGACGGCCAGAACCTGCGCATTCCGCTGCCCGAGCTCAACGAAGAGCGCCGCAAGTCGTTGGTCAAGGTGGCACACGATTACGCGGAAAAAGCCAAGGTTGCCGTGCGCCACGTGCGCCGCGACGGCATGGATGACCTGAAAAAAGCCGAAAAGGATGGCGACATCGGTCAGGATATCAGCCGTTCTCAGTCCGAGCGCGTGCAAAAGATGACCGATGAAACGATTTCCGAGATCGACCGCTTGCTCGCCGAGAAGGAAAAGGAAATCATGCAGGTCTGATCTGCTCGTGATCTGAGTCTCCTTTCGCGGACGCCTTATGCAAAACCTCATCTCCACGACCGTTCCGGAACATGTTGCCATCATCATGGATGGCAACGGGCGTTGGGCGAATGCACGTGGGCTACCGCGTACCATGGGGCATCGCAAAGGCGTCGAGACCGTTCGCGATGCCGTCAAGACGGCGGCCCAGGTGGGTATCCGCTATCTCACGCTTTTTGCATTTTCTTCGGAAAATTGGAGCCGGCCGGAGTCGGAGGTGAGCGACCTCATGGGGTTGCTCAAGACCTTCATCCGCCGGGATCTCGCCGATCTGCACCGCGAGAATGTCCGCATCCGTGTCATTGGCGACCGCTCGAACCTGCGTGGCGACATCCTGCCGCTATTGATAGAGGCCGAGGAAACGACGCGGGCGAACACGGGAGTTACCCTGGTGATCGCCTTCAACTACGGCGCGCGTGACGAGTTGACCCGGGCGATGCGTCGCCTCGCGGTGGACGTCGCCGAAGGGCGTTTGCGCCCTGAGGACATCAATCAGGAACGCATTGCAGCCTCGCTGGACACCGCCGACATACCCGATCCGGACCTGATCATCCGCACGAGCGGTGAAGAGCGACTGTCGAATTTCCTGCTCTGGCAGGGCGCCTATTCCGAACTGATCTTCGTTCCCGAACTGTGGCCGGATTTCACGCGTGAGATTTTCCTGTCGGCGCTGGAGAAGTATGCATGCCGGGAGCGCCGTTTCGGCGGACTGGTCGAGCCGACGCGGGCGGTTGGTTCCTGATGCAAACTGAACTCAAGCTTCGCATCGCTTCGGGAGTGGTGCTCGCGGCGGTCGCTCTCGCTGCGACCTGGTTTGGCGGTTTCGCTTTCCAGCTACTTTCGGTCCTGATCGCGCTTCTCGTCTACTACGAATGGTCGACGATCACCGGCCTTGTCGAGCGCGATTTCCAGGGCAACGCCTTCGGTTGGCTCTCCATAGTTGTGATCGCAGGCCTCGTTGTCACCGGTTACATTGGCTACAGCCTTCCTTTCCTGGCGTTCGGCCTCGGAGCGGCATTGCTTTGGGTCCTTACTCAAAAGACAAGCTGGTGGCTGCCGGGCGGCATCGCCTATGCGGGCCTCACCGGCATATCGCTCGCAGCACTTCGTGGCGCCGACGATCTCGGCCTGATCGCAACGCTGTTCGTCTTCGCGGTGGTCTGGGCAACCGACATTTTCGCCTATTTCACCGGCCGTGCGATCGGGGGGCCCAAGCTTGCGCCGCGCATATCGCCCGGCAAGACCTGGTCCGGCGCCATCGGTGGCACGATTTGTGGCATTCTTGCTGGCGTCGCCGTCTTTATGGCTTATTTTTCGCTGCAAGATCTTCGGATCCCGATCATCGCCCTGGTGCTCTCGGTTGCCAGCCAGGTTGGGGACTTGTTCGAGTCCTTCATCAAGCGGCGCTTTGGCGTGAAGGATTCGAGCCGTCTCATTCCAGGGCACGGCGGAGTCATGGATCGGGTCGACGGTTTGATATTCGCCTGCGTGGCGGCGTTGATTCTGGTCATGGTTCAGTATTTCGTCAGCGATGGGCGCCAGATCGCCTTCGGTTCGGTCCTGCTTGGCCCTTGATGCCGACCGCAGGGACTTGAGGAACGTTCATGACATATCTGCTTGATGCCTTTCAGCTTCTGACCGGCTACATCATTCCCTTCCTCCTCGTGCTGACCCTTTTGGTCTTCGTGCACGAGATGGGGCACTATCTCGTAGGCCGCTGGTCGGGAATCCGTATCCTCGCCTTCTCGATCGGTTTCGGTCCCGAACTTTTCGGTTGGACCGATCGGCACGGAACACGTTGGAAACTGTCGGCGATCCCGCTTGGTGGCTACGTCAAGTTCTACGGTGACGAGGACGCGGCGAGCGTGCCGGACTACAAGCGTCTGGAGGCAATCGCGCCGGAAGAGCGCGGCAAGACCTTCCTCGGCGCCAGGCTCTGGAAGCGGGCAGCGACGGTTGCCGCAGGGCCGATCGCCAACTTCATCCTCGCGATTGCCATCTTCGCCGTTCTGTTCTCCGTCTACGGACGCCAGGTCGCAGATCCCGTGGTTGCGCGTGTGAATGAAAATAGCGCAGCCGCACAGGCAGGCGTTGTTCCGGGCGACCGCCTGATCTCGATCGACGGCTCGCCGGTGACGACCTTCGACGACGTTCGTCGCTACGTCAGCGTGCGCCCCGAGCTGAAGATCACCATCCGAATCGAACGCAACGGCGCGACACTCGATTTGCCGATGGTGCCCCAGCGGACGGAGCTCACCGACCAGTTCGGCAACAAGATGGAGATCGGCGTCATCGGTATCCTGACCGATCAGGAAGCCGGCAACTTCCGCACCGTCACCTATGGCCCGATCGAGGCCGTAGGGCAGGGCGTCCTGCAAAGCTGGCACGTCATTACGGGCACCTTCGACTACCTCGGCAATGTGCTGACCGGGCGGATGAAGGCGGACCAGATCGGTGGCCCGATCCGCGTCGCCAAGGTTTCCGGGCAGATGGCGACGCTCGGCATTCCATTCTTGCTGAATATCGCCGCGATCCTGTCAGTTTCCATAGGATTGCTTAACCTCATGCCCGTACCGGTGCTTGATGGCGGCCATCTGATGTTCTATGCGGTTGAGGCGTTGCGCGGGAAGCCTGTCGGTCCCGCCGCGCAGGATGTCGCCTATCGGATCGGCTTTGCCATGGTGCTGATGCTCATGGTCTTTGCCACCTGGAACGACATATCGATGTTCTTCGGCTAGCGTTCGGTCGGGGAAACGGCGAGGGGAATTCGGCGGATACTGTGAACGATTGGTTTTCAACGGCTTGCGAAGAAAGGTTTTGTTTACGATAACTCGAGGCTGTAGTGGCCGTTAAGCCACGGTTCGAATTGAAGTAAACAGAAATTAACGAGCTGGCTTGCTTGTATGGGAAAAGCGGTTAAAACGGCAACCGTGACCGGAGTCGGCACGAAACTGCCGCGCGACGTTTGGAAAAGGTAAGATTTGAACATGAAAGCTGGTTCAAGGTTTTTGAACGCGGTGTCGGCGGCTGCGCTGTCAACAAGCATTGTTGTTTCTGGCGCTGGTGTTGGGTTGCTCGCAGGCACGTCCGTCGCAGAAGCTGCGGTCATCAATCGTGTCGAAGTACGCGGGGCAACGCGCGTCAGCGCTGAGACGGTCCGTGCGAACATCACGATCGTTCCCGGCAAGGCCTTCAGCAACGCGGATATCGACGCTTCCGTGAAGCGCCTGTACTCCACGGGCTACTTCTCCGACGTCAGCATCAATGTCGCCGGCGGTACGCTGGTCGTCAGCGTGAACGAGAATCAGCTGGTCAATCAGGTCGTCTTCAACGGCAACCGCAAGATCAAGGACGACAAGCTGCAGGGCGTCGTGCGCACGCAGCCGCTCGGCCCGTACAGCGAAGCGACGGTCGAAACGGATATCCAGTCCATCAAGGACGCCTACGCTGCCATCGGTCGCAGCGACATCACGGTGACGACGCAGGTTGTTCCGGTTGCCGAAGGGCGCGTCAACCTTGCCTTCGTGATCAATGAAGGTGAGCGCACCAAGATCTCCCAGATCAATTTCGTCGGCAACGAAGCCTATAGCGACGGTCGTCTTCAATCGATCATCGCGACGAAGGAATCGGGCATCTTCTCGTTCATCACACGCAAGGATGTCTACAATCCGGACAAGCTTCGCGCCGACGAAGAGCTGCTGCGCCAGTTTTATTTCAACCGCGGCTACGCGGACTTCCAGGTCGTTTCCTCGGACGCGGCGCTCAATGAAGCGACGAACGAGTACACGGTGACGATCACCGTCGAAGAAGGTCCGCGTTATGACTTCGGCGCCGTCAATGTCGAATCGACCGTCGAGGGCGTCAATGCCGAAGAGCTGAAGGGGCTTATCCTCAGCCGCGAGGGCTCGGTCTACAAGGCCAAGGACGTTCAGGCGACGATGAGCGAGATTTCGCAGCGTGTCGCTTCGGCCGGATATCCTTTTGCGCGCGTCACGCCGCGCGGCAACCGCGACCTCGCCAATCACACGATCGCCGTCGACTACCTCGTCGACCAGGGCGAGCGTGCTTACGTCGAGCGCATCGAGATCCGCGGCAACACCCGTACGCGTGACTACGTCATCCGTCGCGAATTCGACATGGGTGAAGGCGACGCCTTCAACCAGGAAATGGTTGCCCGCGCCAAGCGTCGCCTGGAGGCACTCGGCTACTTCTCGACCGTCAACATCTCGACCGCGCCGGGCAGCGCTGCCGACCGCGTCGTCGTGATCGTCGACGTGCAGGATCAGTCGACCGGTTCGTTCGGTATCGGTGCTGGTTACTCTGCGGGTAGCGGCGGCGGCTTCCTCGTCGAAGCTTCGATCGAAGAAAAGAACTTCCTGGGTCGTGGTCAGTACATCCGCGTCGCCGCCGGTCGCGGTGACGAGAGCCGGACTTACAACGTTTCGTTCACCGAGCCGTACTTCCTTGGCTATCGTCTGGCTGCCGGCTTTGACGTCTTCAAGAACGAGAACGACTTCGACGACGAGGACTACAGCTACGAAGATCAGGGCTTCAGCCTGCGCGTAACGGCGCCGATCACCGAAAATCTGTCGACCACGCTGCGCTACAACTTCACGCAGTTCGACTATAGCGGTAACGTCGCGAAGCTGTCGTCGCCCTACGTTCGTGCAGTTGAGGGTGGAAACTGGGTCCGTTCGTCGGTATCGCAGTCGATCACCTACAACACGCTCGACGATCCCCAGCTGCCGCATGACGGCATCCTGGCGACCTTCACGCACGAGTTTGCAGGTCTTGGTGGCGACTCCGACTTCTACAAGATGACTGGTAAGGCCAAGTGGTACTACACGGTCAACGACGAGGCGGATATCATCGCGTCGCTTGCTGGTAGCGCCGGTCATGTCTTCGAAACCGGCAGCGATCTGCAGGTCTTCGACCAATTCCAGCTCGGCTCCAACGATATTCGTGGCTTCGAGCGCAACGGTATCGGTCCGCGCGATCAGGCGACGGGCGATGCGCTCGGCGGCACGACCTACTTTACGGCTTCGGCCGAAGCGTCGTTCCCGCTTCCGGGCATCCCGCGTGACAGCGGCTTCCGCGGTGCGGTCTTCGCCGATGCCGGTACGCTCTACAGCAACAAGGTCGCGACCCTTCCCTCTGAAACGGTGCAGGGCAACGACGCGTCGCTGCGTGCATCGGTCGGTATCGGCCTGATCTGGGCTTCGCCGTTCGGTCCGCTGCGTGTTGACTATGCTTGGCCGGTTGCCAAGGAAGACTTCGACCGGGTACAGAACCTGAAGTTCGGTATTTCCTCGTCGTTCTGATAAAAAGCAGTCCAGAACTGCCGGAAAAAGATCGTTCTGGAGTGTCCATGGAACAGAACTGGTTTTTTCCGCCCCATAAAGGGATTCGTCTGGGTGACCTGGCGAATCAAATTGGGGCGGAGTTGAGCAATGGTGCGGTCGCCGACTGCACCATTCATTCTGTAGCGCCAGTCTATCGGGCCAAGCCCGGCGACGTCTGCTACATGTTGTCTCGCAAGAGCCGAGCCGAGCTTGATACCTGTCAGGCATCCGCGATCATCTGCGACAAGACGATCTTCAGCCTTGTGCCTGCCCATATCCCAGTCCTGCTGGCGGCTCGCCCGCATACGGCCTTCGCCCTTGCCGGCACCTTGCTGCACGAGGCGGCGATGCGTCCTGCGCGCAACACCAGCCTCAAGGGCGTGGCACCGGGTGCTTTCGTGGATCCGACCGCGCGTCTGGAAGACGATGTCGAGGTCGAGCCGACGGCGGTCGTCGGGGCTGGCGCCGAAATCGGCCGCGGCACCCGCATCGCTGCCGGCGCCGTCATCGGGCCGGGCGTGCGCATCGGCCGTGACTGTACGATTGCCTCTGGCGCAAGCGTGCTCTGTGCTCTCGTCGGCAACAGCGTGATCATCCATCCCGGCGCCCGTATCGGGCAGGATGGTTTTGGTTATGCGCCCGGGCCGAAAGGCGGAATGATCAAGATCGTTCAGGTCGGGCGCGTGATCATTCAGGATCATGTCGAGATCGGCGCCAACACGACGATCGACCGCGGCACGATGGATGACACGGTGATCGGCGAGGGGACGAAGATCGACAATCTCGTCCAGGTCGGCCACAACGTGCGCATTGGCCGTTATTGTGGCATCGTCGCCCAAGTGGGCATTGCAGGCAGCACAAAGATCGGCGACGGCGTGATGATCGGCGGTGGCAGTGGCGTCAACGGCCACATCACGGTCGGTGATGGCGTACAGATCGCCGCGATGAGCGGCGTGGCGAGCGATGTTCCCGCCGGCGAACGTTATGGCGGTATTCCGGCGCGCCCGATGCGCGATTTCCTGCGCGATGTCGCGGAGATGGCGATGCGGGCAAGCGACAGACAGAAAAAGAAGAAGGGCGGCGCGAATGAGTGAGGCAGCAACGGTTCTCGGTACGGCGGACATTCAGGAAATTCTGAAACTGCTCCCGCATCGCTACCCATTTCTGCTCGTCGATCGGATCATCGAGATCGACGGCGACAATTCGGCGATCGGCATCAAGAACGTCTCGGCGAACGAACCGCATTTCACCGGTCACTTCCCCGAACAGCCGATCATGCCTGGCGTTTTGCTTGTCGAGGGCATGGCCCAGACGGCCGGTGCGATCTGTGCCCGCAAGGTGGGTAGCGGAACGAACCTCGTCTATTTCATGACCATCGACAATGCGCGCTTCCGCAAGCCGGTCGTTCCCGGCGATCGCGTCGAATTCCATGTCGTGAAGCAGAAGCAACGCGGCAATATCTGGAAATTTCACTGTGACGCAAAAGTTGACGGGCAACTGGTCGCAGAAGCTGATATCGGCGCGATGATCGTCAGCAAGGAAGACGCCTGAACATGATTGCAGCAACAGCGAAGATCCACCCGTCCTCGATTATCGAAGACGGCGCTGCGATCGGCGAGAACGTCAAGATCGGCCCTTTTTGCCACGTGGGGCCGAAAGTCGTTCTTGGCGACGATGTCGAGCTTCACAGTCATGTCGTGGTCACCGGCCGTACGACGATCGGCACGGGAACCAAAATTTTCCCGCAGGCGGTGATCGGCGCCGATTCGCAGAGCGTTCATCATAGCGCCGTCGATACGGAACTGTTGATCGGTGCGAATTGCACGATCCGCGAAGGCGTGACGATGAATACGGGCACCGTCGAACATGGCGGACAGACGGTCATTGGCGACAACAATCTCTTCCTGGCCTATTCGCACGTGGCGCATGATTGCCGGCTCGGCAACCATATCATCCTGTCGAACAACGTGATGTTGGCGGGCCATGTCACGGTCGAAGACCGCGCCATTCTTGGCGGCGGCTGCGCCGTGCATCAGTTTACCCGTGTCGGCCGTCAGGCGTTTGTCGGGGGCCTCTCCGCCGTCAGCTACGACGTCATTCCCTACGGTATGCTCAACGGCAATCCGGGCATACTGAGCGGGCTGAACGTCGTAGGTATGACGAGGGCCGGGATCGACCGCGCGACGATCCACGTCGTTCGCCGCGCCTACAAGCAGATCTTTGAAGGCCCGGAGTCGATCCGCGCCAATGCTGCGGCCATTCGCGAAGAATATGCCGACTGCGCACCGGTCGTCGAAATCCTCGATTTCATCGCGGCCGAGAGCGACCGGGCACTATCGTCGCCGTCTCGCGGCAAGGCGTGAGCGTGATGTCGGCTGCTGCGAGCCACGCAGCGACCGGCGGTCGGCTCGCAATCATCGCCGGCGGTGGCGCGCTACCGCACCACGTAGCCGAAGCTGTGCGCGCGCGCGGCGAAGATCCATTCATCATCGCATTGTCGCGAGAGGCGGAAGAAGCCGATTGGGTCGGCTTCGATCATTCCGTGCTGGGGATCGGCGACTTCGCCAATATCAGCCGAACCTTCAAGGAAGAGGGGATCGATCGGGTCGTCCTGTCGGGTTGGGTTCGCCGCCGGCCGGAATGGCGTGACATTCGCCCGACGCTGAGAACGCTGGCAAAGATCCCGGCCGTCTTGAAGACGCTGGTGTCCGGTGGAGACGACGCCGTCCTGCGCATGGCGATGGCACTGATCGAAGCAAGCGGCGCCCATGTCATCGGCGTTCATGAAGTGGTGCCCAATCTCCTGGCAGAACCGGGGCCGATCGGGGCGGTTACACCTGATGCCGACGATCGCCGCGACATCGAGGCGGGCATCGCTGCCGCCAACGCGCTCGGCGCGCTCGATGTGGGGCAGGGTGCTGTGGCCGTCGGTGGGCGCGTCGTGGCGCTGGAGGGCGCTGAGGGTACCGATTCTATGCTGGAGCGTGTCGTCGCCTTGAAGGCCGAGGGCCGTGTCTCTTCGCGCCGGCGAGGGGTCCTCGTCAAGCTTTGCAAGCCCGGGCAAGATTTGCGCGCCGACCTCCCGTCGATCGGACCGTCGACCGTTGCACTTGCAGAAAAGGCCGGTCTCGCCGGCATTGCGGTCGAAGCAGGCAGGGCTCTGGTCCTGGAGCGCGGCAACGTGATTGATGTCGCCAATCGCGCTGGTCTGTTTGTCGCCGGTGTCGAACGATCGGCCAAGGGAGCCGAGCGATGAGCGCATCCAGCTACAAGCTTGCAGTCATTGCAGGCGAGGTTTCCGGCGACCTCCTGGGCGCCGATCTCGTCCGGGCGATTCGAACGCAAAGCAGCAGCACGATAGAGCTCGTCGGTGTCGGCGGCGAGGCGCTGGAGGCGGAGGGCCTTCGATCGCTCTTCGACTATTCCGAACTATCGATCATGGGCTTCACCCAGGTCCTGGCACGATTGCCGAAGCTCATTATGCGCATTCGCCAGACGGCAAAGGCGATCATCGCCGCGTGTCCCGACGCGTTGCTGATCATCGACAGCCCGGACTTTACCCACCGCGTGGCACGGAAAGTCCGAGCGGCGCTGCCGGATGTGCCTGTCATCAACTATGTCTGCCCGAGCGTCTGGGCCTGGAAGCCGGAACGCGCGCCGCGCATGCGTGGCTATGTTGATCACGTCTTGGCCGTGTTGCCGTTCGAACCGCAGGCGATGGAGAAGCTGCAGGGCCCGCCGACGACCTATGTCGGCCACCGCCTCGCAAGCGATGCGAATGTGCTCGCGGTTCGGGCAAACCGCCAGCAGCGCCTTGTCGGCGCCATCGATGGGCGGGTCGCGACGTGCCTCCTTCTGCCGGGCTCCCGTTCGAGTGAGGTCGGCCGTCTGTTGCCGACCTTCGGCCGGGTGGTTGAGGAGCTTGCCGGCCGACATCCCGGCATTCGCTTCCTGTTGCCGACCGTTTCGCGGCAGGAAAAGCTGGTGCGCGAAATCACGGCATCCTGGCCCATCCAGCCGGAGATCACCGTAGGGGCGGCGGAAAAGTGGGCCGCTTTCGATCGGGCCGATGCGGCGATCGCTGCCTCGGGAACGGTTCTTCTGGAACTGGCGCTTGCCGGCGTTCCCGTCGTTTCAACCTACGATCCCGATTTCCTGGTGAAGCTCTTGCACAAGCGCATCCGCATCTGGAGCGGCGCGCTGCCGAATTTGATCGCAGACTTCCCCATCGTGCCGGAATACTTCGGCGAGTCCATCCGCCCTGGTGCCTTGACGCGTTGGATGGAGCGGCTTTCCGGTGCAACGGCGCAGCGCGCCTCGATGCTGGATGGCTATGCACTGGTGCAACAGCGCATGGCGACAATTCATCCGCCCGGTGAGAAAGCAGCCGAGATTGTTCTTGGCTATCTCACGAAGAATAACAGGTAAGCTTCATAGTTCCTTGAGCGAGCGCGATGCATCCCTCAATGCGTCGACGTCGTCGTAAGTGTGCGCAAGGGTCCCGCCGGGGGAGCAGGTTTGCGGCCGGCATTGCTTTGCGGCCAGCTGGATGGAAGACGGGGTTCGAACCGATGTTCCCGGACCGACAAAATAAAAGCCCGGTCATCGCTGACCGGGCTTCGTTTTTCTTGGCTGATAACGATCAGCGCTTGGAGACCGGCACGTAGTCGCGCTGCGGGGCGCCGACATAGAGCTGGCGCGGACGACCGATGCGCTGTTCCGGATCTTCGATCATCTCGTTCCACTGCGCGATCCAGCCGACGGTGCGGGCGAGCGCGAAGAGCACGGTGAACATGGTGGTGGGGAAGCCCAGCGCCTTCAGCGTGATGCCGGAGTAGAAGTCGATGTTCGGATAGAGCTTCTTCTCGATGAAGTACTCGTCGGTCAGCGCGATGCGCTCGAGTTCCATCGCGACTTCGAGCAGCGGATCGTCCTTGTGGCCGAGTTCCGCCAGCACTTCATGCGTGGTCTTCTGCATGATCTTGGCGCGCGGATCGTAGTTCTTGTAGACGCGGTGGCCGAAGCCCATGAGGCGGAACGGATCGTTCTTGTCCTTGGCGCGCGCAATGAACTCTGGAATGCGGTCGGCCGTGCCGATTTCGGCCAGCATGTTGAGCGCCGCTTCGTTGGCGCCGCCGTGAGCCGGGCCCCAGAGGCAGGCGATGCCGGCAGCAATGCAGGCGAACGGGTTAGCGCCCGACGAACCGGCCAGACGGACCGTCGAGGTCGACGCGTTCTGCTCGTGGTCGGCGTGCAGGATGAAGATACGGTCCATGGCGCGCGACAGAACCGGGTTGACGACATATTCCTCGCACGGAACGGCGAAGCACATGCGCAGGAAGTTCGAGGCGTAGTCCAGGTCGTTCTTCGGGTAAACGAAGGGCTGGCC
This sequence comes from Ensifer sp. ENS10, assembly GCF_014852025.1. Lineage (NCBI taxonomy): Bacteria > Pseudomonadati > Pseudomonadota > Alphaproteobacteria > Hyphomicrobiales > Rhizobiaceae > Ensifer > Ensifer sp. ENS10. Next base: position 201,135 of record NZ_JACVAS010000008.1, on the reverse strand, counting down.
GATGTGGTACTTGTAGGCCATTGCCGCGATCGTCGGCATCTTGGCGATCATGCGCAGCGAGGCAACCATGCGCTGATGCGGATCGGTGATGTCGGTCGAGTCGTGGTAGAAGGCCGAAAGTGCGCCGACGCAGCCGCACATGACGGCCATCGGATGCGCGTCGCGGCGGAAGCCGGTGAAGAAGCGCGACATCTGCTCATGCACCATGGTGTGGTGCGTGACCCGATAATCGAAGTCGGCCTTCTGTGCCTTCGTCGGCAGTTCGCCGTAGAGCAGCAGGTAGCAGACTTCGAGGAAGTCGCCATGTTCTGCAAGCTGCTCGATCGGGTAGCCGCGGTGCAGGAGCACGCCTTCGTCGCCGTCGATATAGGTGATCTTGGATTCGCACGACGCCGTTGACGTGAAGCCCGGGTCGTATGTGAACATTTTCGTCTGCTTGTAGAGCGAGCCGATGTCCACGACGTCAGGGCCGATGGACCCCGATCGCACCGGAAGATCCGCAGACTTTCCATCGAGTGTTACAACCGCGGTTTTTTCAGTCATCGGACCCTCCGTCTTATGGCAACGTGACATAGAGACATGCCACGACAATGAACGTTGCGAATTTGCTATATGATTTATTTTCGACTGCCAAGCTGTACGAAAGGCAAATTGTGCGATGCGAAAATGTGCATATGGCGACGCAACAATGGCATGTTACGGCAATAAGTCCAAGGAGATCAATAATCTCGTCGGATGATGGTGCGGTACCATTCTATATAGGTTTGCCGCTTTTTTCAGCAGATAGCGCGTCGGTTGCGGTTATGTGCCTTTGGTTGCATGATCGGCCGGGTATTCCGGGGAAAGAGCGCTGGCGCAATGAGCGATACTGAAAGGCGGCAGGCGTCGCAGGACGCTGAGCGCGGCAGCTTCATGTTGTCCGGTTCCGATGCCGCCACTGCCGTTACAGTCTTTGCTCCCAATCGCCGCGCGGCTTGCTTTCGACACAGGTGCGCCGCGGCATGTCGACGCTCTCGGCGCGTCTCGGCCGCGCGCGGTCAAGGCGTCGGTCGCCTCCGCAATCGAGGAAGAACGCGCATTCGGTCACGGTTTTGTGTTGATACCGGTGCTGCTGGTCTCAGGCGTCCTCACCTGGCTGTCGCTCCCTTTTGACGTCGGAATTGTCAAACTTGCACTGCTGCTTTGCGTTTTCGGCATGGCGGCGGTGGCATGCGTCGGAAAATTTGCACGGCTGCGGGTGCCGCTGACTGGGGCGACACTGTTTGTGGCGGGAATGGTGCTGGTCGCGGCCGAGACGGCGCGGATCGATACGATCGTCCTCGACGCACCGGTGACGACGAACGTGCGGGGTGTGGTGTTTTCGCGTGAGCAGGACGACCGGGGCCAGTGGCGCTACGGGGTCGAGATCCACGAGACGACCAGGCCGCGCCTGCGCCGTCAACCGACGAAAGTCACGCTGGTGGCGCGGGGCCGGGAAGATCCGCTGCCGATAGGTGCGACCATCGAGGGCAGGGCGCGGCTGTCTCCGCCCTCCGGTCCGGCATTGCGGGGTTTGAACGACTTCGCGTTTGACAGCTACTTCCGGGGTATCGGTGCAGTCGGGTTTTTCTACGGTTCGCCCACGGGCGGAAAAGCGCCTGCGACCGGAGAATCGGAAGCGGCCTCTTCCTTTGGTTCATCCCTGGCGACCAGCATCGCCGCGATGCGGGAGGCCGTCGGAGAGCGCATCCGTGCATCGATCGGCGGCGACACGGGAGCGCTTGCGGCAGCGCTGGTGACCGCGGAAGAGCGGGCAATCAGCCGTGAGACGGTCGAGGTGTTGCGGCAAGCCGGGCTTGCGCATGTGCTGGCGATCTCCGGCCTCAACATGGCGCTTGCCGCCGGGACCTTTCTGATTGGCGCCCGCACCGTTCTCAGCATGATCCCTGGCCTAGCGCATCGTGTGCCGATCAAGAAGGTTGCGGCGACCGGCGCACTGCTGATGGTTTGCCTCTACATTCTCATCTCCGGGGGAGCGGTGTCGGCATTGCGCGCCTGGATCATGATTTCCATCATGCTCGTGGCGGTGTTTTTCGATCGTATGTCGATCAGCCTGCGCAACGTTGCCCTCGCGGCGATCGTCATCGTCGCCACAACGCCGTCTGCGGTTGCTGGGCCGGGTTTCCAGATGTCGTTCGCTGCGACCCTTGCGCTCGTTGCCGGCTATGCGCGCTGGCGCGAGCGACGGGAGACGGAGGTACCGACGGCGGCGAGGCAGGGCAAGGGAAGGGGCCCGGTCACCAGCGTGATCGCCGGTGTCGTCATCACCTCTCTCATCGGCGGTTTGGCGACATCGGTCTATTCGATCGCCTATTTTCACCGGTTGCCGGCCTATGGCCTGCTTGCCAATGTTCTCACGATGCCGGTGATCAGCATTGTGATCATGCCGTTCGGCCTGTTCGCCATGCTTCTGATGCCACTGGGACTTGAACACTATCCATTGATGGCGATGGCATGGGGCCTCGACCGGATGCTCGACATCGCCCGCTTCGTAACCTCTCTCGACGGTGAGATCGTCACGGGTCGCATCGGGCATTTCGGCTTTGCGCTGATTGCCGCAGGCGGTGTTCTCGTCTGTGTGTTGCGGAGCTGGCTGGCCCTGTCGGGAGCGGTATTGATCAGCGTCGGTCTCGTCAGCCTCGCAGTCGAGCACGATCGTCTGCCCGATGTCGTGATTGCCGAGGATGGTCGCCTCGTCGGCCTCGTTGCGAACGGCGCGATAGCAACCAACAGGATGCGCCCGTCGGATTTCGTGTTTTCGCAATGGCAACGGGCCCTCGCGGTGGAAAACCACCTCAAGCCAGCGATGCTTCCGCCGCCGGCAGCTGCCGATCCTTACCCGGCTACGGAGCCGGCCGGGAAGGGCGCTCCGCCGCTCGACCAGGAAAAACAGGCCGCGATCCGCGCGGATCTGTCGTCGGCGATCGAGGCGAATGCTGCGGGTGTCTTCATCTGCCGGGAAAAGCAATGGTGTGCGGCGCGCAACGGCTACGGCTGGACGATCCTTGCCATCGAGAACCCGCGGCTCTTTCCGGCCTTGTGCGACCAGGCGGATCTTGTGGTGACTGCGGCGCGGGTCGATGGCGCGACGTGCCCGACCAACCGCGCCCGTATTGTGAATGCGCAGACGCTGCGTCGCACGGGCGCAATCGAAATTCGAGCGCAGTCGGATACGGAGCACGCGCCGCCCGCAATGCAGTTTCGAACGGCATTCACGGCCCTTGCCCGCCCATGGGAACGGCACCGCGCGTATGACTGGCGGACCGGTTCTTTCATGGACGTTTCGCCAGATTTCTGACCGCAGTCACCGGTCGCGCCCTGAGCGGGCGGGTTGCGAAATTATTCTTGATTAATAAACTCCACAAATCCTTGTCATTCCGCTCCCCTTTGCGTAAAGAGCCCGAAAGCACGCAAGGGATGTGACGGGTGGCGGCAATCCCTTCGCTCTGAAATGACGAAACGGACCAGTACGTGAGGAACAAGATGCCGAACCGAGCCCGATCGACGATCAATCTGCTGGCAGCCGCAATGCTGGGTCTGTCATCGGCTGCTATGCCCGTGGTTGCGTTCGCTCAGTCAGCGAGTGAAGGGGCATCGTCAGCCCCGGCTACGAACGGCACTCAGGGCACTGTCGCACAATCTCCCACGCCGACGCCGGTCGTAGAGGGCCAGACGGCAACCGGCAGCGCACCGGTAAACCAGGCGACGCCGATCACTCAGGTGCAGCCCGCACCACAAGCCGCGTCGCCGGAGACTGCCCCCCTTGCTGTCGAGGGCACTGCCGTTGCGACCGAAGGTGCGGCGAACCCGGTGCTGCCGCACGATCTGTCGCCGATCGGTATGTTCATGGCGGCGGACCTTGTCGTCAAAAGCGTTATGGTCGGCCTGGCAGTGGCGTCCATTGCCACCTGGGCGATCTTCCTGGTCAAGGCACTCGAGCTTTTCAGCGCCAAGGCGCGCCTCAAGCGGGCGGTGCGTCTCCTGTCAGCCGCTAACGGTCTGGCTGATGTCAATACTGCATTCGACGGGAAGTCGGGCCCAGCACCTGAGATGGTGGCTGCGGCGATCGACGAGATGGTGCGTTCGGAAGCGGTTGTCGACCATGCGCCTGCGAGCGGTATCAAGGAACGCGTCTCTTCGCTGCTGACCCGCATCGAGGTTCGCGCCGGCAAGCGCATGACGAGCGGCACCGGTATTCTGGCCTCGATCGGCTCGGTCGGACCGTTCGTCGGCCTCTTCGGCACGGTTTGGGGGATCATGAATTCCTTCATCGGCATCAGCAAGGCGCAGACGACCAATCTCGCGATCGTCGCACCCGGCATTGCCGAAGCGCTGCTCGCCACTGCTATCGGCCTTGTTGCGGCAATTCCAGCGGTGGTGATCTACAACTATTTCGCACGTGCAGTGGGTGGCTACAAGGTGATCCTTGCCGATGCTACGGCCGCCGTTGAACGGCTCGTCAGCCGCGACCTCGACCACCGCATGGTCCGCAAGGCGCAGCCCCGCCGGCAGGAAGGCTTCGTCCATGCCGAAACGACCATCGCACGGATCGGGTGACCCATGGCCGGAAAAGTAAGCCAGGACGGCGGCGATCTGGACGAGAACAGCGAAATCAACGTCACGCCCTTCATCGACGTCATGCTCGTGCTGCTGATCATCTTCATGGTGGCGGCGCCGCTTGCCACGGTGGATATGAAGGTGGATCTGCCTCAATCGGCGGCAAAGCCAGCGCCGCGCGACGACAAGCCGGTCTTCGTGACCTTGAAGGCCGATCTGGCGCTGGCCATAGGCAACGAGGAAACGGCGCGTGAGACCTTCGCCGACGAGCTGAAGCGCCTGACGGAGGGCAACACCGAGACGCGTGTCCTGCTCCGGGCCGACAAGGCCGTGGACTACGGCGAGCTGATGACGGTCATGAACCTCATCCAGAACGCCGGCTACACCAAGATCGCCCTCGTGGGCCTGGAAGGCGCACCCGGGCGCTGAGTTTGCCCGCGGTCCACGTGCCAGCAATGCGTCGCGCCCATGTCCGCGCGTCGCCGCCATGATCGATCAGGGCTCTTCTTCCCCGTTTTTCCGGCGCAATTTGCCGCTGTCGCTTGAATCCCGCGGGGCGGCGATTTAAGAGCTTACGTCAAAGGCTTTCCGTTGAGAGCCACAAGACGATCGCGCGGGCTTCTCCGAAAAGCGGCGCCGCGCCTATCCGGATACGAGGGCACCAGCATGAATTTCGAAGCAGCGCGCACCAAGATGGTGGACAACCAGATCCGGACCACGGATGTGACGTCTCACTCGGTCTTGTCCGCCTTCCTCACCGTGCCGCGCGAGGAGTTCGTGCCCGCGAAGATGAAGGAGCTCGCGTATATCGACACCGACATCGCGCTTGACGCCGCCAACGGCGGAGGGCCGCGCTTCCTGATGGAGCCGTCGCCGCTTGCCAAGCTTCTGCAGCTCGCCGAGATCGCCAAGTCCGACGTCGTGCTCGAGATCGGTTGCGGTACCGGCTATGCCTCGGCACTGCTTTCCCTGATTGCTGGTTCCGTCGTCGCGCTCGAAAGCGATCAGGGTCTTGCCGCCACCGCGACCGAAACGCTGGCACGTCTCGGCTATGACAATATCGCCGTCGTCACCGGCGAACTCGAGAAGGGCTACGCTGCCGAAGCGCCTTACGATGTCATCTTCGTTCACGGTGCGGTGGAAGTGTTGCCTGCGGCTCTGTTCGAGCAGTTGCGTGATGGCGGCCGACTCGTGGTGGTCGAAGGATTTGGCAACGCTTCGCGCGCTAAACTCTATGTGCACGAGCACGGAAAAACCTCCGAGCGTGCCGACTTCAACACTGCGGTGAAGCCGCTTCCCGGCTTCCGCCGCGAGCAGGAATTTGTTTTTTGAGGTCCCGCTTATTGAGGGATATCAACATTTGAATGTACTGCTAAAATAACAATGTTGCCAATTCGCAACGCGGTACTTGTTTCTTTTTGAAATGCCTGCGCAGAGTAGGGCTGCGCAGTTGTCGGAATTTGGAATCCGGGTTTCAAAGAGTGCAGTGGTAGTGATTTGCTCACCAGTGGGCGGTGTGAGCGCTCATCGCCGTGTCTAGGCAGCGCCGTTTTGTAACGAGGACAGCGCTGCGGGAAATGAGGGCAGGCTTTGCCGCCCCCGATCGGAGAGAGAAGTAATGGTGTCGATTGTCCGCAAAGCGGCCCTGTGGGCCGCCGTCTCGACGAGTGTGCTGCTTGCCCCGCACGCAGTACTGGCCGAGACGATCTTCGGCGCAATGGCCAAAGCCTACGCAAACAACCCGGATCTGAACGCTGCGCGGGCGGGGCTGCGCGCCACCGACGAGAGCGTACCGATCGCCAAGTCCGGCTTTCGCCCCCAGGTGGCTGGTTTCGCCAGCGGGACGCTTTCGACCATCGACAGGGAGAGTTCCGGAACTCAGGACGTTCACCAGGGGCAGGTCGGCATCTCCATAACGCAGATGGTCTTTGATGGCTTTCAGACGCTGAACAATGTTCGCGCGGCCGAATCGAATGTGTTTGCCACCCGCGAATCGCTGCTCGCCAACGAGATGCAGATCCTGCTTTCGGCGGCGACCATCTATTCCAATATCGCCCGCGATCAGCAGCTCGTGTCGATCCGCAAGCAGAACATCGCGTTCCTTCAGGAACAGGTGAACGCCGCGAAGGCGCGGCTTGATGTGGGTGAGGGCACCCGTACGGACGTGAGCCTGGCAGAGGCTTCGCTCGCCAACGCGCAGTCGCAGCTTATCGTCGCTGTTGCGCAGCTGAAGCAGAGCGAAGCGACCTATGTGCGGATCGTCGGCGACTTGCCGAAGAACATCAAGCAGGCGTCTCCCGCATCGAAGAGCCTGCCGCGCTCGCTCGACCAGGCGGTCGCAAGCGGCCTGCGCGACCACCCGACCATTCTGGCGGCGCAGTACTCGGTTGATTCGGCCGGTTACCAGGTGAAGTCGGCTGAGGGCACGATGCTGCCCGGCGTGACGCTTCAGGGACAGGTCGGCCGCACCACTGGCAATGTCGGTGATGGCATCGACAGCAACACATCGAGCATCACTGCTCGCCTCGAAGTCCCGATCTATCAGGGCGGCCTCGAATACGGCCAGATCCGGCAGGCGAAGGAACGCCTGGGGCAGCAGCGCATTCTGGTTGATTCGGCGCGAGCATCGATTCAGGAAACGATTGTTTCGGCCTACGCACAGCTCGAAGCAGCGATCGCGCGTATTTCCGCCAACAAGGCGCAGATCTCTGCCGCCAAGCTGGCACTGGATGGCGTCATTGAAGAGCGCAAAGTCGGCCAGCGCACGACCCTCGACGTTCTCGATTCGCAGCAGGACGTGCTGCAGGCGCAGGAACTCCTGGCGCTTGCGCAGCGCGATGCGGTCGTCGCGAGCTATACCTTGCTTGCAGCCTCCGCGAGGCTGACCGTGAAGAGCCAGGGTCTGCAGGTGGCCGAATATCGCGCCGAAGAACATTACGAGGCGGTCAAGGATAAATGGTTCGGTCTTCGAACTGTCGACGGTCGCTAAAGAAAACGCCCCGGTCTCCCCGGGGCGTTTCTATTTTTCCCCCTGAAAACAAATCTGTGCAAGGATCTGAGTGGCTGATTCGTGGCGTATGTTTCGTCCGCGAACTCACATAAGGTTTGTCGGAAATCGGCGCATGTCCTGTTTTGAAACACATGCCGGCCGCGTCAAACGGGGATAGAAATGGCACAGCTCAATGTCGCGCGTGAACCTTCGATGGATGAGATCCTGGCATCCATTCGCAAGATCATCGAGAGCAATGAGCCTGGGCAGGCCGGGCTTTCGCCGCAGGAGCATTTCGAGGACGAGGCGGGTGACGAGATCGAGCTGACGATCGACAGCGAGATCGAGACCGTAGCCTTCGGGCGGCGCGAGGAATCTGCCGAAACATCGAGGCCCGCCCCCGCGGCTCCTGCCGTAGAGCTTTCCATCGTCTCGTCCGAGGCCAGCGCGTCGGTTGCACAGCCGCCGCTTTCGCTGGCTGATGTCGCAGCACGCGTTCGTGCGGCTTCGGAGCGTCACGCAACGGGGTTTGCCCCGCGCGAAACGCAGCCAGTCGCGCCAGCGCCGGCGATCCAGGACAGCCCCGTCGTAACGTCGCGCATGGCCGCGGTATCAGCGCCCAAGGCTCCGGCCGTTCAGTCGATCGTGGCCCCAGAAACACACGAGGATGCGGAAGCCGTCGCTGCCCCAGAGCCATCGGAGCGTCGCGACAGCGTCGAATCGCCAGCGCCGGCGCCGGCGCCCGTGATCGACACGGTGGCCCCCGAGAAGGCGATCGCAGCCATCGTCTCTCCGGAAGTCGGCCGGAAGGTCGCGCAGTCCTTCGACAACCTCGCTCTCGCGGTCGATCAGGGCGCAAGGCGCTCGTTCGACGAAATCGCCCAGGAAATGCTGCGGCCGATGCTACAGGAATGGCTGGACGACAATCTGCCGACACTCGTCGAACGGCTGGTTCGCGAGGAAATCGAGCGTGTTGCCCGCGGGCCGCGTCGCTGAAATTCAGATCTTTTGATGCGTGGGGCCGCGGCGACCGTCGCGGCTTTTTGCGTTCGTGTTGACTTGCACCGGCCGTTCCGGTTTACAAGACACAGACATCACTCTCCAAAATTGGCTCCAAAATGCTTGATAAGACCTACGATTCCGCATCCGTCGACCCACGTATCGCCAAGAAGTGGGACGAAGAAAACGCGTTTCGTGCAGGCGCGGGTGCCAAGCCCGGCGCCGATAGCTTCTGCATCGTGATCCCGCCGCCGAACGTAACCGGTTCGCTGCACATGGGCCACGCGCTCAACAACACGCTTCAGGACGTCATGGTTCGCTTCGAGCGCATGCGCGGCAAGGACGTGCTGTGGCAGCCGGGCATGGACCATGCCGGTATTGCGACCCAGATGGTCGTCGAGCGCAAGCTGATGGAAACCCAGCAGCACCGTCGGCAGATGGGGCGCGAGGCCTTCATTGAGAAGGTCTGGGAGTGGAAGGCCGAATCCGGCGGCTTGATCTTCAATCAGTTGAAGCGGCTCGGCGCATCCTGCGACTGGTCGCGTGAACGCTTCACCATGGACGACGGCCTCTCGGAAGCCGTTCTGGAGGTCTTCGTCTCGCTCTACAAGGAAGGGCTGATCTACAAGGACAAGCGCCTGGTCAACTGGGACCCGAAGCTTCTGACGGCGATTTCCGATCTGGAGGTCGAGCAGCACGAGATCAACGGCAATCTCTGGTATCTGCGCTATCCGCTCGAACCGGGTGTCACCTATGAACATCCGGTTGCCTTCAATGAGGAAGGCAAGGCGACCGAATGGGAGAAGCGCGACTATCTGGTCGTCGCGACCACCCGCCCGGAAACGATGCTCGGGGACAGCGGCATTGCCGTCAACCCGGACGACGAGCGCTATAAACCGCTCCTCGGCAAGCATGTCATCCTGCCGATCGTCGGCCGGCGCATTCCGGTTGTCGCCGACAGCTATGCGGATCCGACGGCCGGCACCGGCGCGGTGAAGATCACGCCTGCGCACGACTTCAACGACTTCGACGTCGGCAAGCGCGCAGGCCTCAGCGCGATCAACGTCATGACGATCGAAGGTCGCATCACCATCAAGGACAACGAGGAGTTCCTCGAAGGGCTTTCCGATCCGGCAGCCCTGCATGGTGCGTGGGACGAACTCGAAGGCAAGGACCGCTTCGAGGCGCGCAAGATCATCGTCCGCATCTTCGAAGAGGCTGGCCTGCTCGACAAGATCGAGCCGCACAAGCACATGGTCCCCCATGGCGACCGTGGCGGCGTGCCGATCGAGCCGCGCCTGACGGAACAATGGTACGTCGACGCCAAGACGCTCGCGAAGCCTGCGATTGCCGCCGTCAAGGAAGGCCGGACGAACTTCGTTCCGAAGAACTGGGAAAAGACCTACTTCGAGTGGATGGAAAACATCCAGCCCTGGTGCGTCTCGCGCCAGCTCTGGTGGGGGCATCAGATCCCGGCCTGGTACGGCCCGGATGGTCAGGTCTTCGTCGAGAAGACCGAGGAAGAGGCGCTGCACGCCGCGATCCAGCACTATCTCGCGCATGAAGGCCCGATGAAGGCCTATGTCGAGGACCTGCTCGAAAACTTCAAGCCGGGCGAAATCCTGACTCGCGACGAAGACGTGCTCGACACCTGGTTCTCGTCGGCGCTCTGGCCGTTCTCCACGCTCGGCTGGCCGAACGAGACGCCGGAACTGGAGAAGTACTATCAGACCGACGTCCTGGTGACAGGCTTCGACATCATCTTCTTCTGGGTCGCCCGCATGATGATGATGGGCCTGCACTTCATGAAGGATGCCGACGGCACCCCGGTCGAGCCGTTCCATACGGTCTACGTCCATGCGCTCGTTCGCGACAAGAACGGCCAGAAGATGTCGAAGTCGAAGGGCAACGTCATCGACCCGCTCGAACTTATCGACGAATATGGGGCCGACGCACTGCGCTTCACGCTGGCGATCATGGCTGCCCAGGGCCGCGACGTGAAGCTCGATCCCGCCCGCATCGCCGGTTATCGCAACTTCGGCACGAAGCTCTGGAACGCGACGCGTTTTGCCCAGATGAACGGCGTGGTCGACAGCGACGGTTTCATCCCCGAAGCCGCGTCGCTTACCATCAACCGCTGGATCCTGACGGAGCTTTCGCGCACCATCCGCGACGTCACCGAGGCGATCGAGGCCTATCGTTTCAACGAAGCCGCCGGCAGTCTCTATCGTTTCGTCTGGAACCAGTTCTGCGATTGGTATCTCGAACTGCTGAAGCCGGTCTTCAACGGCGAGGACGAGGCGGCCAAGCGCGAGTCGCAGGCCTGCGTCGCCTATGTTCTCGATGAGATCTACAAGCTGCTGCACCCGTTCATGCCGTTCATGACCGAGGAGCTCTGGGGGCAGACGGCAGGCGAGGGCCGTGAACGCGAGACGCTGCTCTGCCACGCCGAATGGCCGGCGGCTTCCTATGCCGATGATGCGGCCGCCGACGAGATCAACTGGCTGATCGACCTCGTTTCGGGCATCCGCTCCGTCCGCTCGGAGATGAATGTTCCCCCGGCAGCAACCGCGCCGCTGATTGTCGTCGGTGCGAACAATCTGACGCGCGAACGCCTGCAGCAGCATGCTCCGGCAATCGCGCGCCTGGCGCGTGTCGAACACATCGACTATGCGACTGTCGCCCCGCGCGGCAGTGCCCAGATCGTTGTGGGTGAGGCGACCGCGTGCCTCCCGCTTGGCAACCTGATCGATCTCTCCGCCGAGAAGTCGCGCCTGGAGAAGGCGATCGCCAAGGTGGATGCGGAGCGCGAGCGTATTCTTGGCAAATTGGCCAATGAAAAGTTCGTCGCGAACGCAAAACCGGAACTGGTGGAAGCGGAGCGTGAGCGCCTGGTGGAACTCGATCTTCAGAAAGATTCGCTTGGCGTCGCGCTCACGCGCGTGGCGGAAGCCGGTTAGGAAGCACGCTAAGGGTGCAACCGCCCACAGGGTTGATCGGCCAAGGAAGTCAAAATCCGCGACAGGTCCGTCGCGGATTTTTTATTTTAGTATGATTTTATATACTTGCCGGGGCGCGCTTCGCGATCGAATCGCTGAGCTGAATACTGTCGGCCGTTCACGAAATCGCTTGGCATGGGCAGGCGGAGTTTCAACGGCCATTTTTGTTGATCTTCAGCAAAAACCAATATTGTTGTCTCCACGACACAGCTTTCGCGAGTGTTGGAAGTTTTTCCTATTTTATTGGGTTATTTACCTATTTTCCGGAATATCATTTCGGAAATGCGCGAATGTGTCTAAATCATGAGAATCTTACGTAAATTATGTGACGCATAGTGCCGCACCGCCTCTGCATCTGGCATTTGCGATTTCACATGTTCGTGAGAATACTTCCGCCATACGCGGCATGAGGTGGAATGTCGCAGATTGCAGTGCAGGGGAGGAGCTTGATGGCTCACATGAATTTTAAGCGTGGCGTCCTGACGGTGGCGGCTGGTTTGCTGGTTGCGTCGGCGGCCCACGCCGGCGGTCTTGAGCGCGGTGGTTACAACATCGATCTGCTGTTCGACCCGTCGGACTACGCCGGCGAAGCTTCGGCGACCTACGTCAATCCGCAGCGCGAACTGAAGAATGTCAGAGACACGGATACGACGTCTGCGGTTTTCCCGTTTAATGGAACGGGGCCGGGTGCTGGCGGTGGTAACTTGAATTCCCGACCGAATACCGCCGACGATACCGAGAGCTATTGGGTTCCGCGCGTTGGGGTCAAAGCGCGCTTTGCTGACGATATCGACTGTATGGCCGACTATTCACAGCCCTGGGGTGCGCATACCAACCCGGGCCTCAACTGGGCCGGTGCAAACAACAACGTCGAGACGAAGGTCGAAAGCGACAACTACGCCGCAACCTGCTCCTATAAATGGGACGTCGGCCAAGGTCAGTTCCGCATCATCGGCGGCGTCTTCTACCAAGAGGTCAGCGGCTTCAAGGAGCGGTTGGTTCAGGATTTCACGGGCGTGCCACCGGTATTGGCCGCCGGGCGTACCGGCATCGGTCGGCTGGATCTCGAGGGGGATGGTTGGGGCTGGCGCGCTGGCGTCGGCTACGAAATTCCTGAATACGCAGTGCGGGCGAGCCTCGTCTACAACAGTGCCGTGGACCTCGACAACCTTGCGGGAACGATCGACCTGCGTGACGTTCGCGGGCCGACTCCGGTTAACTTCTATGGGGTCTCAGGCTTTGCATCGATGCCGGATTCACTCGAATTGAAGATTCAGTCCGGTATTGCGCCCGACTGGGTCGCCTTCGGCTCGGTCAAATGGACGGATTGGAGCCAACTCCAGGTTCTCAAGTTTTGCCCTTCGTCGGGCGGAACCCTGGCTCAGCCCTGCACCTCGCTTGACCTGCTTTATCGAGACGGCTGGACGATTTCAGGCGGCTTTGGTCACAAGTTCAACGATCAGTGGAACGGCGCTGTTAGCCTGACCTGGGACCGCGGTACCAGCCACGGCTATGGCACTCAGTCCGATACTTGGTCGCTTGGCTCGGGTGTATCCTATTCGCCAAACAAGAATATCGAGCTTCGACTGGCTGGTGCAGTGGGCATCCTGACGAGCGGCAGTTCGGGCCCCGTTAACTTCGACGGGCAGGTTATCGGCGGCGATGTGTCCTACGACTACGGTAACGATTTCTTCGGCGCCATATCGACGTCCCTTAAGGTCAAGTTCTGATCCTTCGCCAATCTGAGTGTTTGGGCCCGGTTTCGACCGGGCCTTTCTTTTTGATGTGGAACTGTTCGCTGTTGCCTTTGCACCGTTCGCTAATGTGACGATTCAGCAACACATTTAATGCTAGAGTTTGCTAGCATCGGACTCGTCCCGGCTATGTCCATTTCCCGCCACAAACAGGGAGCAGCGATAGTAGGGACAAAGCTGCAACCGTGAAAACGAAACCTGCGGCGTTTGGTGTGAAGTGAAACTTGGACCGTCGATGTTCATGTCAGATGTGGCCTTCGGCACTTTTGTGCAAGTGGTCGACTGAAATGGTCTTTTCGGTGCATGTGTCGAAGTTTCGTTCTGGAATGGTGCGTCGATGTTCTCGGCGGAATTGGTGAAGTTTTGGGCGGCGACGGGTCGTCCGGGCGTTTGTGTTTGCAGCGGTGATGAGTTCGGCGTGGCCGGCTGGAACGGAAGAATTAGACTGTGATGCTTGCGGGTGAACTGAAGTCACTGAAGGTTGCGATACTCGGCGTGTCGCTGGCGGTCTGCGGGACCAGCACCATGCCGGCCCTTGCCTTTGATCCGGGGGCAGGCGTCACGAAGGAATCCGGTCCCTTCGCGCTCTTCAAGTTCGGTTTCTCCGCTTACAAGAACGGCCGCAAGGACGAGGCCGTCGAGGCCTACAAATACGCTGCGGAGAAGGGGCATACCGGCTCCCGCTGGGCTCTGGCCAACATGTATGCCTATGGCGACGGTGTCGCCGAAAACGACCTCGAGGCCTTCAAGATCTACAGCGAGATCGCCCAGCAGGGTGTGGAGCCGGGTTCTGAGGATACCGGCTATTTCGTCAACGCGTTGATCTCTCTTGCCGGCTACTACCGACGCGGCATTCCCGACAGCCCGATCCAGTCGGATATGGCCCAGGCGCGGCAGCTCTATTTCCAGGCGGCGTCGACCTTTGGTGTCGCTGAGGCGCAGTTCCAGCTTGCGCGCATGCTGCTGTCGGGCGAGGGCGGTAGCGTCAACGTTCAGCAAGCCAAGAAGTGGCTCAACCGTGCCCGCAAGAGCGGCCATGCCGGTGCCATGGGTGTCTTCGGCAACGTAATCTTCCAGGAAGGCCAGACCATTCGCGGTCTCGCCTATATGACCGCCGCGCTCGACCAGTGTTCGCCGAAGGATCGGCCCTGGCTCCAGTCGATGCAGGAGCAGGCGTTCTCGCTTGCCACCGAAGATGATCGCCGTACGGCGATCTCGCTGTCACAGAACCTGCATATGCAGGTCGACGACGACTGAGTTCACCGCACGGCTACCCCTCAGCCAGCACCGAATAGCCGAACGGCAGATCCGCACCTCAGGCGGCCGCGAAAGCAAACTCGCCGATAACAGGAACGTGGTCCGAGGGCTTTTCCCAGGCGCGAACATGTTTGTCGATCGACGTCGAAACCAGTCGATCGGCTGCCTCCGGCGACAGCATCAGATGGTCGATGCGAATGCCGAAATTCTTCGGCCAGCAGCCGGCCTGATAATCCCAGAACGTATAGAGCGGCACCGCGTCTGAGGTGGCCCGCACCGCGTCGGTGAAACCGAGATTGCGCAGGCGCCGATAGGCCGCGCGCGTCTCCGGCAGGAAAAGTGCGTCGTTCTGCCAGACTTTGATGTCCCAGCAGTCGTGCTCCTCCGGGATGACGTTGTAGTCGCCTGCCAGGATGAAGGGCTCTTCGAGCAGAAGGCGCTGCTCGGCATAGGCGGTCAGCCGGCGCATCCAGGCGAGCTTATAGGGGTACTTCTCACTATCGACGGGATTGCCGTTCGGCAGGTAGAGCGAGCAGACACGGATCACGCCGCCGGCAACCGAGAACACGCCTTCGATGAAACGCGACTGCTCATCGGAGTCGTCGCCCGGCAGGCCGCGGTTGACTTCGTCCGGACGCAGCTTGGAGAGCAGGGCGACGCCGTTGAAGCCCTTCTGGCCGTGGGTCTCGACATGATAGCCGAGGGCTTCGATCTCCAGACGAGGAAAGCCGTCGTCGACAGACTTGATCTCCTGCAGGCAGACGATGTCCGGATTGGCTTCCTTCAGCCATGCCAACAGGCTGTCGATTCGCGCCTTGACGCCATTGATGTTCCAGGTGGCAATCTTCATGGCTCGAAACGCCCTTCCATACAGGTGAGTCCTTGCGGCGGGACTCTTCTAGCCGCTCCGGATTCTTTTGACAAATCCGATACCTGCGGACTTTCAGCGCTGGGCAGAGCTGCAACGACGACGGGCGACGCCGCGCGCAGTTTATATACGGTATAGGTGCGGCTGCTTGAATTGATTCCGATCCATGGCCGGCTATAGTCCGGCGCATGATCGATCTCGTGCAGAACTACTGGCCGCATATCCTGGCGCTGCTGTCCTTCGCGCTTGGCATCCCGGCTGCCATTCACGCCGCCATGACCAAGGACGACGTTCGCGCCGCCGCAGGTTGGGTCGGTGTCGTTCTGCTCTCGCCGATCGTCGGGGCATTGCTCTATGCCGTTGCCGGCATCAACCGTATCCGCCGCTCCTCGATCGGCTCGCAACGCGCACTGCTGCGCGGGCAAGGCCCCGATCAGTTCGGCAGGTTCGATATCTCTGAAACAGATATTGCCGGAAGTTTCGGGAATCGTTTTGCCGCGATGAAAATCCTCGGCGACCGTGTTTCCCGGCACCGCATGTGTTCCGGCAACGGCATCGAGGTGCTGGCCGGCGGGGATGCTGCCTATGAGGCCATGCTGGTGGCCATTGCCGGTGCGCAGCGCAGCATCCTGATAGAGAGCTATATCTTCGATCGCGACGTGGTCGGCCTTCGCTTTTCCGACGCCTTGATCGCCGCGATCGCGCGTGGCGTCCAGGTGCGCGTACTGATCGACGCAGTCGGCGCGCGCTACTCCGTCCCCAGCATTGTCGGTCATCTGAAGACGGCCGGCGTTCCGACGGCCGTCTTCAACGGCAATATCATCATGGGGCTGAGGTTGCCCTATGCCAATCTGCGCACGCACCGAAAGATTCTCGTGGTCGACGGCCGCGTCGCCTTTGCCGGCGGCATGAACATCCGGGCGGGCTTTAGCAGCGAGATTGCCGGCGAGGAGCCGGCCCTCGACACGCACTTTCGGGTAACGGGCCCGGTGGTCGCCGACATCTTTCAGGTCGCCGCCGAGGACTGGCAGTTTTCCAGCGGGGAGATGCTGACGGGCGGTGCCTGGGCGCTCGAAGAAATGCCTTTGCCGGCAGAAACGTCTTCTGTGCTGATGCGCGCCATACCCTCAGGGCCGGACGCCACGAACGAAACCAATCACAAGATGCTGATGGGGGCGTTCTCGGTGGCGCGCAAGAACATCCGCCTGATGTCGCCCTATTTCCTTCCGGACCGCGAACTGATCAGCGCCTTGGTGACCGCGGCGCGCCGGGGCGTCGAGGTCGACATCATCGTGCCGGCGGTCAACAATCTGCTTCTGGTCGATCGCGCAATGACCGCCCAGTTCGATCAGGTATTGAAAGGTCATTGTCGGGTCTGGCGCGCCGAGGGCGCCTTCAACCATTCGAAGCTTCTGATCGTGGACGAGCGCTGGGCCTATGTTGGGTCGACCAATCTCGATCCGCGTTCCCTGCGTCTCAACTTCGAGTTCGATCTCGAAGTGCTGGACGATGGTTTCGCCCATACGATCGGCGGCATGATATCGGATGTGCTGGCTTCGGCCGAACCGGTCACGCTCGAGGCCTTGCGCGCCAAGCCACTTATCGACCGGCTGGCGAACCGTGTGCTTTGGCTGGGGTCGCCGTATCTCTGACGGCGACCGCAGGCAGGCCAGGTGGCCGTTGGCTCAGATGGAAAAACTCGTTCCGCATCCGCAGCTTGCGACCGCATTCGGATTCTTGATCTGAAACGACTGGCCGAGCAGGTTGTCGACGAAGTCGATCTCTGAGCCGCCCATATAGACGAGCGACAGGCTGTCGATCAGCACCTTGGCGTCGTTCTTCTCCAGCACCAGATCGTCGTCGTTGGCGCTGTCGACCAGGTCGAACTTATAGGAGAATCCCGAGCAGCCGCCGCCTTCGACGGACACCCGCATCGCGTTGTTGTGACTGTCCGAACGAAGGATCGTGGCGATCCGCTTTGCAGCAGCGTCCGAAAGGGTCACGGTTTCTTGCGTCATATCTGCCTCCTGCCGGGGTCAAGAACCGGAGAGATTTGATTGTCGTTTGCAGCACCGCCTCGGCCAACGCCGGAGGTCGTTTCAACCCCCGCGGCCAAGCCGTTGCTTTCGCTTGCGGAATCGGTCGATGCTTGCGCGACGCGTTTCCGTGGCTTTCACTATAGGTATGAAGGCTTCAATGTCCCGTCAATGGGATGACGATTTGGGTGGAAAATGACATTCGACAAAAATGCGCTGGGCTTCGGTTATGGTGAACACGCGCCGTTCGCGTCGAACCCCTGGGCGACGCGCGGCAGGCTCTATCCGGAAGCGTCGAGCGCGACACGTTCGGATTTCCAGCGCGATCGCGATCGCATCGTCCACACGACGGCCTTTCGCCGGCTGAAGCACAAGACACAGGTCTTCATCGCTGCCGACGGCGACCACTATCGGACGCGGCTGACGCACACGATCGAAGTGGCGCAGATCGCCCGCGCCCTGGCGCGTGCCCTCAAGCTCGACGAGGACCTCGCCGAAGGCGTCGCCCTCGTTCACGATTTCGGTCACACGCCGTTCGGCCATACGGGCGAGGACGCCCTGCACGAGATGCTGAAGCCCCATGGCGGCTTCGACCACAATGCCCAGTCGCTGCGCATCGTCACCAAACTCGAGCGGCGCTACGCCGAGTTCGACGGGCTGAACCTGACCTGGGAGAGTCTTGAGGGGCTGGTCAAACACAATGGGCCGTTGCTCACGCCCGACGGGCAGGGCACGCGTGGACCGGTCCCTCAGCCGATCCTGGACTACTGTGCTCTTCACGATCTGGAACTGGCGAGTTACGCGAGCCTGGAGGCGCAGGTCGCGGCCATCGCCGACGATATCGCCTACAACACCCATGATATCGATGACGGCCTGCGGGCCGGCTACCTGACCTTCGAAATGCTGGAAGACGTGCCGTTCCTTGCCCGTCTGATGCGCGAGGTTCACGATCGCTATCCCGGTCTTGAAAGCAGCCGCTTCACGCACGAAATCATGCGCCGTCAGATCACGGCAATGGTCGAGGACGTGATCGGCGTCGCCCAGCAGCGTATCGCGGACATTCGCCCCGAGAGCGTAGCCGAGGTACGTCAGGCGGGTACGGTCATGGCGACGTTCTCCGAGGAGATGAGCGAGACGGACAAGCAGATCAAGCGTCTGCTGATGACCCGGATCTATCGCCACCCGGAAGTGATGCGGGTGCGGGAAGGTGCGGCGTCGATCGTCTGCGATCTCTATCATGCCTTCATGGACGACCCACAATTGATGCGGGAGCACTATTGGATCGATCAGATCTCGGGCATGGCCGAACCGGCGAGGGCCCGTCATGTCGGCGACTATCTGGCCGGCATGACCGATACCTTCGCGATCAGCGTGCACAAGCGCTTGTTTGACCACACGCCGGATTTGCGGTAGGGACGCCCCGCCCGGAGGCTTACGGTTCAAGCGAACCGAGCCTCCTTTTTGAGTTTTGCGCCGGCCACATGTGGTCGGGAAAAGCGGACGGATCAGATGAATCTCTTCACGGACTTCGAATCAAGAATTAAGGACATTCTCGAAACGCTTGACAGCGTTCGAGAAAAGCGATCCGAGCTTGACTTCGGCCGTGTCAATGTCGAGCCGCCGCGCGATCCAAGCCACGGTGATGTCGCGACCAATGCCGCCATGGTACTGGCCAAGCCCCTCGGCCTGAACCCGCGGGCGCTCGCTGAACTCATCGTTGAGAAGCTCAAGCAGGATCCGGAAGTCACCGAAGTGACCGTTGCCGGTCCGGGCTTCATCAACGTCCGGCTTTCGGTTTCCTATTGGCAGAAGCTGCTGTCGAACATGGTGCGCACCGGCCCCGACTATGGTCGCAGCACCGTCGGTTCGGGCCGCAAGGTCAACGTCGAATATGTCTCGGCCAACCCGACGGGGCCGATGCATGTCGGCCATTGCCGCGGCGCCGTGGTCGGCGACGCGCTTGCCAACCTTTTGGCCTTTGCCGGTTATGCGGTGACCAAGGAATACTACATCAACGACGCCGGGTCGCAGATCGACGTTCTCGCACGTTCTGCCTTCATGCGGTATCGCCAGGCGCTTGGTGAAGACATCGGCGAAATCCCGCCGGGTCTTTATCCGGGTGATTATCTCGTCCCGGTTGGCGAAGCGCTCGCCGATGAATTCGGCACGAGCCTGCGCCTGATGCCCGAAGACAAGTGGATGCCGCTCGTCAAGGACCGGACGATCGATGCCATGATGGTGATGATCCGAGAGGATCTCGCGGCGTTGAACGTCACTCACGACGTCTTCTTCTCCGAACGCACGCTTCACGCCAATGGGGCGGCTGCGATTCGTACGGCAATCAACGACCTGACCTTCAAGGGGCACGTCTACAAGGGTACGTTGCCGCCGCCGAAGGGGCAGCTCCCGGAGGATTGGGAAGATCGCGAGCAGACGCTGTTCCGCTCGACGGAGGTCGGTGACGATATCGACCGGCCGCTGATCAAGTCGGATGGAAGCTACACCTACTTCGCCGCCGACGTTGCCTACTTCAAGGACAAGTTCGACCGCGGCTTCGACGAGATGATCTATGTGCTGGGCGCCGACCACGGCGGTTACGTCAAGCGGCTTGAGGCGCTGGCACGCGCCGTGTCAGGCGGTTCGTCGAAACTTACGGTTCTGCTCTGCCAACTGGTGAAGCTCTTCCGCGACGGTGAGCCGGTGAAGATGTCGAAGCGCTCCGGCGATTTCGTCACGCTGCGCGAAGTCGTCGATGAAGTCGGCCGTGATCCGGTTCGTTTCATGATGATCTACCGGAAGAATTCCGAGCCGCTCGACTTCGACTTTGCCAAGGTTACAGAACAGTCCAAGGATAATCCGGTCTTTTACGTGCAGTATGCGCATGCGCGTTGCCGGTCTGTGTTCCGCCAGGCGGCGGACGCGTTCCCGGATCTGGACATCGAATCGCTTGATTTCGCCGGTGCGGTTCAGGGGCAGATCGAGGATCCGACGGAGCTTCAGCTCGTTGCCAAGCTCGCAGAATATCCGCGCGTGATCGAGGCCGCGGCACTGGCTCAGGAGCCGCATCGCATCGCGTTTTACCTGTACGATCTTGCCGCTGCCTTCCACGGACACTGGAACAAAGGTAAAGAGAATCCGGAATTACGTTTTGTTAACGATAAAAATAGACAATTAAGTACTGCCAGACTCGGGCTGGTGCATGCTGTCGCTTCGGTATTGAAGTCCGGCCTGTCTATTACAGGCACCTCCGCACCGGAGGAAATGCGATAAGTATTGTCACCATTTTCCCACAATGCACTGGCACATAAATACAGGCAATTGTGAGTGGAGAGCATGGCAGACAAACAATTCGCACGAAGCGGGCCGGCTGAATTCGATGTATTGGCAGACGATGATCCGTTGGCCGAACTCGCCCGGATCGTCGGTTACGATGCCCGTTCGGCCGTACAGCAATT
Organism: Ensifer sp. ENS10; assembly: GCF_014852025.1. NCBI lineage: Bacteria > Pseudomonadati > Pseudomonadota > Alphaproteobacteria > Hyphomicrobiales > Rhizobiaceae > Ensifer > Ensifer sp. ENS10. The sequence goes on along the minus strand of NZ_JACVAS010000008.1, from coordinate 180,182 downwards.
GCAAGAGTTGCAGCGACATCAGGAGGCGGTCCGTCAGGAACCCGCCTTCGATCTCGAAGACGAACTCCTTCGCGCTTTCGACAGCTACGATGCACCCCGTGCTGGGCAGCAGCCTGTTGTGGAGCCGGCTTCGGCGCCGCAGCCGGTCGAAGAGGCCCGGATCGAGCCGGTAGCCGAATTCGCGGAAGAGTACGAGGCGCCGATATTCCGTCAGCCCGAGCCGGTCGCAGCACCGGCCGCTGTCGCCGAAGAGGAACCGGAGCAGGTTGTCGAGGTGCAGTCGTTCTCGGCCGCCCCTCAGGGTGCCGAAGTCGATAGCGCGGAATTCGTCGCCGACGAGCCGGCGTTCGACCTGGAGCGCGAGCTCGAACTGTCGCTCGGCGAAGCCGATCTGTTGCCGTTCGAAGAAGAGCCGGTATCTGAGGCGAAGGAACAGGTAGTCGACGACTGGCAGGCACCGGCCGCAGAATTGTCGACGGCTTGGTCCGAGCCCGCTGCTGTCCCCGAGCCGTTCCCGGTTTACGACGAGCCGAGCCTTGAGGTCGCCAACCTTGATGCTACTAGCCTCGACGTCGTTCCTGAGGACCGCGCGGACGAGACCGTATACGTGAGCGAGACAATCCCGGAAGAGCCCGCTGGCCATGACACTGCCCGCGACGATCTTCTTGCGGATATCGAGCGCTTCCCGGTTCCGCCGGTGACCGCCGTGGTTGCCGCTGCCGTGCAGTCTCATCCTGCCCTTCACGCCACGCAACAGCCGGTCGTTGCTCCCGCCGCCGCCCCGGTAAACACGGTTGCGACGCCGGCGAAGAAGAGCCCCTATCCCTTTACGCCGACCTTCAGCCGGGCGACGCCCGTTGCTTCGCCCTCGGGCGCCAGCCAGCAGCGCGCCTTCGCCGGTCCGCTCGTGACACAGGCAGCGCCTGTTGCGGCAGCTGCCGCAGTCGCCACTCCTGCCGTTACGCCGGTGGTCGAGGCTGCCCAGCCGGTCCAGCCGGTCCAGCCCGTTGCAGAACCGGAGAACGAGCCGGGCTTCGACATCGAGAACTTCGAAATGGAGCTCTCCGATGCCGCACTGAAGCTCGATCTTGCGGACCTCGGGCCGACCGAACCGATTGCCGTCGCACCTGCGGTCGTGCCGCAGGCTGCTGCGCAGCCGGTCATCGAAGCGGTTGCTCCGCAGCGTGAACCGGAACGTTCCGTCGAGACCTTCGTGGCTCCGGCCCCGGTGGAGCAGCAGGACGTGCAGCCTGAAAGCACGCTGCCCTTCGATCCCTCGATGATCGCCGACGCCGAGAATGGCGTTGCGCCGATCGCCGACATGGACGTGCCGCAACTGCCCGTCATCGAAACGGAAAAGCCGGTCGCCTATCCGGCAGACTACGACCTCGATATCGACGCGGAAATGGCGCAGCTGTTCGGCACGCCGGCTCCGGCCGCCAAGGATGCCCGTCCGGCCGCGGTTGAAAAGGCCGAGGCGGCTCGTCCGGCCCCGGCAGCAAATGCAAATCCGTCGTTCGGAGGCGGCGCGCTCGACGATTTCGACGAATTCGAGAAGGCGATGGAAGAGGACTTCCGCCGCTCCATCACCGAACGTAAGTCCCCGACGCGTGATGCCGAGCGGGTTTCCCCGGTGCAGAGCCAGGACGATGCGGGCGACTATCACGACTACGGCTCGGGTCGGCGATCGCAGCGCACGATGCTGCTTGCGGCAAGCGTTGCTGGCGTCATCATTCTCGGTGGTGCGGCTGTCTACGCCTGGATGGGCGGCAGTGGTGCGGTAACCTCTGCCGAGGGTCCCAAGATCATTCTCGCCGACAAGGGACCGGTTAAGGTCGTGCCGGAAGAAAAGGGCGGCAAGACCGTACCGAACCAGGATAAGGCCGTTTACGATCGCGTCGCTGGAGCCCAAGCCGGAGCGCCGCAGCAGGAAGCATTGGTTTCTTCGACCGAAGAGCCGATGGACGTCGTTCAGAAGACGCTGACGCCGGAAACGCTGCCGCTCGAAGGCAGCGACGACTCGGACGGCGTGCAGGCCAACCTGCCGGCGGATGACGAGGACGGCGCTCGCTTGCTGCCGGATGGCGGCGCCCAGACTGCCGCTCAGGAAGAAGACAAGGCACCGGCCGTTGCACCGCGCAAAGTGCGCACAATGATCGTCAAGCCGGATGGCACGCTGGTTGCTCGTGAAGAGCCGGTTGCCGCACCGGCGACCGATGTCGCCGGTGCGACGCAGCCGCTGCCGGAAGCGGCCTCGAAGGAAGTCGCTTCGGCTGATGTCACTGCTGCCGGTCAGGCATCGGCCAATGTCGATCAGGTGGCGCTTGCCGCAACGGGCAATGCCGATATCGAACAGGTTCCGGTTCGCAGCGTGACGACGACGGCAACAGGCGACAAGGCGCCGACGCCGCAGGCGCGTCCGGTCGAGCAGCCGGCTAAAGTTGCCGGCACTGCTACCGAGCGCGGCAACGTGCGTCCGGCCGAAGAGCAGGCGGTTGCCACTGCAGAAGCCCAGCCGGCGCAGCAGGTTGCAACCGCATCGGTTCCGACCGGCGGATACTTCATCCAGGTCGCATCCTTGCCGTCCGAAGCCGAAGCACAGAAGTCCTACAACAGCCTTTCCAGCAAGTTCGGCAGCGTCATTGGCGGCCGTGGCGTCGATATCCGCAAGGCGGAGATCGCCGGCAAGGGCACCTACTATCGCGTCCGCATCCCGGCCGGCTCCAAGGAAGAGGCAAATGCCCTGTGCTCCAAGTACAAGGGCGCTGGCGGAAGCTGCCTGGTGACCAAGTAAGTCGGGCACAACGGATAGAGTTGAGGAGGGCGCGGCTCATAGGCCGCGCCCTTCGCATTTCAGGGTTTTCGTTTGCCCCATGGCCTTGTGCATGAACGACGGGGCTTCGTCTTTGTGGCTTCGCGCCGGGCGGCGCCCGCTCTATGCTCTCTCAATGAGCGAATCAAAAGCATTTATCTCGGGCTGCAAGGGCCTTTCTCTTAACGAAGACGAACGCCAGTTCTTTGCCGGCGAGCGGCCATGGGGCTTCATCCTGTTCGGGCGCAATATCGGCGAGGAGCAGCAGATTTCCGATCTGGTGGCGTCACTTCGCGACAGCATCGGCAATCCGAACGCGCCTGTGCTCATCGACCAGGAAGGCGGGCGCGTGCAGCGCATTCGGCCACCGCTCGTCCAGCAATACCCGAATGGCGCGGCGATCGGCGAAATCTATCGCCGCGACCGGGAGCTCGGTCTGCGTGCTGCCTGGCTGATGGGACGCCTCCACGCCTTCGACCTGATGCGCTTCGGCATCACGGTCGATTGTCTGCCGGTGCTCGATGTGCCGGTGCCCGGCAGCCACGACGTCATCGGTAATCGCGCTTATGGTCACGCCCCTGAGGCCGTAACGGCGATCGGCCGCGCGATGGGCGAGGGGTTGAAGGCCGGCGGCATGCTGCCTGTCATGAAGCACATGCCCGGTCACGGCCGCACCTTCGTCGACTCGCACCACAATCTGCCTGTGGTCAGGGCTACTTTCGAAGAGCTTGCCGCCAGCGACTTCCTGCCCTTCGTTGCGATGAAGGACGAGGTGATGGCGATGTCGGCGCACATGGTCTTCACGACGATCGACCCGGACAATCCGGCGACAACCTCGGCGAAGGTGGTGCGCGAGATCATTCGCGGTCACATCGGTTTCGACGGTCTTTTGATGTCGGACGACGTCTCGATGAACGCGCTGGCCGGCGACATGACCACTCGCGCGCGCAACATCATCGCCGCGGGGCTTGATCTCGTCTTGCATTGTCATGGCATAATGGAAGAAATGAAGGCCGTCGCCGACGTGGTGCCGGTTCTCGCCGGCGAGAGCCTGCGTCGGGCGAAGGCTGTCGAAGCGGCGTTCCGGGCGCCTGACGATGCGAGCGAAAGCGATCTACGGACGGAGTTTAACGGCCAGTTCGCGACGGTGTAAGGTAGGCGCGGCCGGCAGGAAAGGATTGGACTGTCAGTGAGCAATGCGGGCGAAAGACAAGGCAAGCCTGCGTCGAAGGCGCCGATGGAGCCCCTGTGGCAGGAAGAGACTTCAGAGCGCGGGCTGCATGAAGAAGCGCTGGTGGTTGATCTTGCCGGTTTCGAAGGCCCGCTCGATCTCCTGCTTCATCTTGCCCGCAGCCAGCGTGTCGATCTTTCGCGCATCTCCGTACTTGCACTCGCCGAGCAATATATCGCCTTCATCGAGCGGGCGCGCAGCATCCGCATCGAGCTTGCCGCCGACTATCTCGTCATGGCGGCATGGCTTGCCTATCTGAAATCGCGCCTGCTGATCCCACAACAGGCGAAGGACGACGGTCCAACGGGCGAGGAAATGGCCTCGGCCCTGGCTTTCCGGCTGAAACGCCTGGAGGCGATGCGTGAGGCGGCAACAAGGCTCATCAATAGAAACCGGCTCGGCCGGGATGTCTTCGTTCGCGGTGCCCCGGAACATATCGTCACCGAGAAGAAGTCCGGCTTCGATGCCTCGCTCTATGATCTCCTGAGCGCCTATGCGAGCCTGCGTCAGCGTCAGGCGATCACGCAGGTGACGATCGAGAAGCGCCATGTGTGGTCGCTTGCCGACGCGCGCCTGATACTGGCGCGCATGATCGGCGGTCTCGACGATTGGACAGCGCTCGATCATTTTCTCATCCGCTACATGACGACGCCGAAGGAGCGGGCAACGGCGATCGCCAGTTCCTTCGCAGCTTCGCTCGAGATGGTTCGCGAGGGCCGGCTGGAGATCCGCCAGGAAGAGGCCTTTGCGCCCATCTATCTTCGGCGCGGACCGAACCCGATCGATGCGGAGACGCTTGCCGAAATGGAGGCAGCCCGTGGCTGAAGCCCAAAAGTACGTGCCCGAAGCTTCCGACGAGGACGATGAGATCGGAGCGACGCCGACCTTCGATCCTCGGATGGAGCAGGAAGCCGAGCGGATCGCGGAAGCCCTGGTGTTTGCTTCGGCGCAGCCGGTGTCGGAGACCTATATCGAAAGTCGCCTGCCGCGTGGTGCCGATGTCGGTCGCATCATGATGCGGCTGAAGGCGCTCTACGCGACGCGCGGCGTCAACCTGGTTCAGGTCGCCGACCACTGGGCTTTCCGCACGGCAGCCGATCTCTCCTTCGTCGTGCAGACCGACGAACAGGAGGTCCGCAAGCTCTCGCGCGCTGCGCTCGAAGTTCTTTCCATCATTGCCTACCACCAGCCGGTGACCCGCGCGGAGATCGAGGATATCCGCGGGGTTCAGACGTCGAAGGGCACGCTCGACGTGCTGATGGAAGCGGGCTGGGTCCGCTTCAGGGGACGCCGGCGCACGCCGGGCCGGCCGGTCACCTTCGGCACCACCCGCGATTTTCTCGATCACTTCGGTCTCGAAGAACTGCGCGACCTGCCGGGTATCGAGGAGCTGAAGGGGGCGGGGCTGCTTTCCGGCCGCGTGCCGTCCAATCTCAATATTCCCGTTCCGGTAGGCGAAGACGAACTTGCCGAGAACGAAGACCCCATCACCCAGCTGGACCTTGAAGAACTGGGGCTCTTGACACCGAAGGGCGAAGAAGCTGATTAAAACCTGAATGGGGATATCGGCTTTCCCTGGCGCCCGGCCGTTTCAGCGGGCGCGACTGGTGTCAAGGAATGCAAGCATGGTTTCAGATCCGCAGGACGCTCCCGTCATGACAACGCGACGGACGGCGGGTGTATCCTTCGCGGCGAGCCTGGCCTTCGAAGATATTCATCACAGCTATCACGCCAAGGAAACGATCAAGGGCGTCAGCCTGGCGGCCAAGGCCGGCGAGGTCCTTTGCCTGCTCGGTCCGTCTGGGTCCGGCAAGACGACCTTGCTGCGTATCGCCGCAGGGATCGAGAAGCAGAGCACGGGACGCCTTCTGCTCAATGGCCAGGAGATTTCCGGCCCCACGGTTTTCCTGCCGCCCGAAAAACGCGGTGTCGGGCTGATGTTCCAGGATTTCGCGCTCTTCCCGCACATGTCCATTCGCGACAACGTCCGCTTTGGCCTGACGGCGATTCCAAAGAAGGAAGCCCTGAACCAGGCGGACGCGGCACTCGAGCGTGTGGGGCTCTCCCACTACGCTAACCAGTACCCGCACGTGCTTTCCGGCGGCGAGCAGCAGCGTGTGGCGCTTGCGCGCGCGCTTGCGCCGCGTCCTGCCGTACTTTTGATGGACGAACCGTTTTCCGGCCTCGACTCGCGTCTGAAGGATTCGATCCGCGCCGATACGCTCGCTATCCTCAGAGAGACCCGGGCGACGGCGATCGTCGTCACCCACGATGCGGAAGAAGCGATGCGCATGGCCGATCGAATTGCGCTGCTGCAAGATGGGCGACTTGTCCAGGTTGGTACGGCAGATGAGCTTTACCGCCATCCGAGAAACCTCTTTGCGGCCGGTTTCTTCTCGGAAATCAACGTGTTCAATGCGCAGGTTCGCAATGGCCGCGTCGATACGCCGGTCGGCACCGTAGCGGCCGGGCGCCACGGCGAAGGGGAGCGCGTTTCGGTCGCGGTGCGGCTTTCCGGGGTGCGCGTCGGCGAGGAGAATGGCGACACGCCTGCGCGCATCGTTTCCCGCCGGTTCATCGGTGTGGTGGAGTTGTTGGAACTGGCCGTGCCGGGCTGCGAGGACATTGTGCGCGCCCGTATCCGCGCGGACCAATTGCCGCAAGGATTGCGTGACGTAATGCTTTCGGTTAACGAGCGGGATATATTGCTGTTTGAAAAAGACGCATCAACGTCTTAGGGTCGATCGCAAGGCGCGATTGTCCGTGGCACGCCTGAAATTTGACATGTGGCAGGCTCTTAATTTTGATGAGAGCCTCAAGGGAGTAAGAGCATGGGGTCCTTAAGCATCTGGCACTGGCTAATCTTTTTGGCGGTGGTCCTGCTATTGTTCGGCCGTGGCAAGATTCCGGAATTGATGGGCGACGTTGCCAAAGGCATCAAGAACTTCAAGAAGGGCATGAGCGAGGACGACGCCGGTTCGGCTGACAAGACGATCGACAACAAGACGGTCGACCACAAGTCAGACGAAGTTCGCTAACGATCAAGCGTCCGTAGGGCCCGGCTGGCATTGATGCCAGGCGGGCTGGATCATGGATTTGCAGGACATATCAAATGCTTGATATCGGCTGGACCGAGCTTGTCGTCATTGCAATCGTTCTCATTGTCGTTGTCGGGCCGAAGGATCTGCCGCCGATGCTGCGGGCATTCGGGCGCATGACCACGAAATTGCGTGGCATGGCCTCCGAGTTCCGTCAGCAGTTCGATGAAGCGTTGCGCGAAGCGGATCTGGACGACGTCCGAAAAACGATCAGCGATGCGCAAAGTCTCAACCCGGCCAATGCGCTCAGGGATGCGATGAATCCGCTTCGCCAGATCGGCAACGATATCAAATCGGACCTGCAGAAGGCTGCGACGCCTGATAAGCCCGCCACGACGGGTACCACCGAGCCCGCGACTGCGGAGCCGGTCATGGCCGCTCCGGTAGCTGTCGCGGAAGCGAAGCCCGCAGATGCGGTCGCCGCTGCGGCCGTAGGCTCTGCCACTCGTCAGCTCGAGCGCGCCGAGGTTGCCGTCCCGGCTGAAAAGCCCAAGCGGATGCCAAAGGCGAAGGCCGATCCGGCACCGGTGGCAAAGAAATCTGCAACGCCAAAGGCGGCTGCGCCCAAAACTCCGGCAAAGGCACCCGCAAAGGCGGTGGCCGAGAAGAAGTCGTCGAAGCCCGCTCCAGCCGAGCCGGCTACCAAGACGTCCAAGCCGCGCGCCAGCACGCGCAAGAAAGGTGAAGCATGAGCGGCGATATCGAGGACCGGCCGCAGCCGCTGATCGAGCATCTGATCGAATTGCGCAGACGCCTGATGTGGGCCGTCGGTGCGTTCTTCATGGCGTTCCTCGTCTGCTTCTACTTTGCCAAGGGCCTCTTCAACCTTTTGGTGCTGCCGTTCAAATGGGCAGTGGGCTGGGCCGGCCTGAACCATCGCAATGTCGAGCTGATTTATACGGCCCCGCAGGAATTCTTCTTTACCCAGATCAAGGTGGCGATGTTCGGCGCTATGGTCATCGCCTTTCCCGTGATCGCCGCGCAGATCTACAAGTTTGTCGCCCCAGGCCTCTACAAGAACGAACGCGCTGCCTTCCTGCCATTCCTGGTCGCGTCGCCGATACTGTTCCTCATGGGGGGCGCCCTGGTCTATTTCTTCTTCACGCCCATGGTTATGTGGTTTTTTCTGGCCATGGAGCAGGGCGGCGGCGAAGGGCAGGTGGCAATCCAGCTCCTGCCAAAGGTATCGGAATACCTGAGTCTGATCATGTCGCTGGTCTTCGCTTTCGGCCTCGTCTTCCAGTTGCCGGTGGTGACGACGTTGCTTGCGCGCGTCGGGCTCGTCACTTCCCAGGGCCTCAAGGATAAGCGAAAGTACGCGATCGTCATTGCGTTCTTCGTCGCAGCCATCTTGACGCCGCCCGATCCCGTTTCCCAGATCGGCCTTGCACTGCCAGCCATCCTTCTCTACGAAATTTCGATCTATACGGCGCGACTCATCGAAAGACAGCGGGCAGCGGACGCGCTCAAGAGCGAAGTTGCCGAGTCGCAGGAAGGATCTTCCGGAGAGGTCGGCCCCGCCAAGGGCTGAGCATTCGAGATTTCGCGCCGTGAGTTGACCAACGCGTGGAACGACAATGCTTGATATTAAATGGATCCGTGAAAATGCCGAGATGCTGGACGCCGCCCTGGCGAAGCGGGGCGCGGAGCCTTTGTCGGCGTCGCTGATCGCCCTCGACGAACGCCGCCGCACGATCCTTCAGTCGCTGCAGCACATGCAGTCGCGCCGCAACGCTGCGTCCAAGGACATCGGCGCCGCTATGGCGCAGAAGAACGCCGAGCTTGCCGAAAAACTGAAGGCCGAGGTGGCCGAACTCAAGAACGCCATGCCGGCGCTTGAGGAAGACAGCCGCAAGGTGGAAACAGAGCTCAACGACGCGCTCTCCCGCATTCCGAACATCCCGCTCGAGGACGTTCCGGTCGGCGAAGATGAGACCGGCAACGTCGTCAAGCGCGTGGTCGGCAACAAGCCCACCTGGAATCACCAGCCGCGCGAGCATTTCGAGATCGGCGAGGCGCTCGGCCTCATGGATTTCGAAGGGGCTGCCCGCATTTCCGGCTCGCGCTTCACGATCCTGAAAGGCCAGCTGGCCCGGTTCGAGCGTGCGCTCGGCCAGTTCATGCTCGACCTGCACACCCAGGAACACGGCTACACCGAAGTGCAGCCGCCGCTCCTCGTGCGCGACGATGCGATGTACGGTACGGGACAGCTGCCGAAATTTGCCGAAGACCTGTTCCGCACGACGGACGGTCGCTGGCTGATCCCGACTGCAGAAGTGCCGCTCACCAACATCGTTCGCGAGCAGATCCTCGAAGGCGAAAAGCTGCCGCTGCGCTTCACCGCGCTGACGCCGTCCTTCCGCTCGGAGGCGGGTTCGGCCGGTCGCGACACCCGCGGCATGCTGCGCCAGCACCAGTTCAACAAGGTCGAATTGGTTTCGATCACCGATGCCGAAACTTCGGTGGATGAGCACGAGCGCATGACGGCGTGTGCGGAAGAGGTGCTGAAGCGCTTGGGTCTGCACTACCGTGTGATGACGCTCTGCACCGGCGACATGGGCTTCGGTGCACGCAAGACCTATGATCTGGAGGTCTGGCTGCCGGGACAGGATACCTACCGCGAGATTTCGTCCTGCTCGGTCTGCGGCGATTTCCAGGCCCGCCGGATGAATGCCCGCTACCGCACCAAGGAAGACAAGGGCACGCGCTTCGTTCATTCGTTGAACGGATCCGGTGTCGCCGTCGGGCGCGCGCTGATCGCCGTCATCGAAAACTATCTGAACGAAGACGGTTCGGTATCGGTGCCGGATGTGCTGGTGCCCTATATGGGCGGCCAGACGCGCATCGAGAAGGCCGTCTGAGCGGACGTCAAGGGAAGGACGGCAACCATGCGGATCCTGCTGACAAACGATGACGGCATTCATGCTGAAGGTCTCGCTGTGCTCGAAAGGGTCGCCAGGACGATCTCGGACGATGTCTGGGTCGTGGCACCCGAAGCGGACCAGAGCGGTTTGGCGCATTCGCTGACCCTGTCGGAGCCGCTGCGGCTCCGGCAGATCGCCGAGAAGCGCTTTGCCCTCCGGGGCACGCCGACGGATTGCGTCATCATGGCGGTTCGCAAGGTGCTGGATCGCAAGCCTGATCTCGTGCTCTCCGGCGTCAACATCGGTGCCAACATGGCCGATGACGTGACCTATTCCGGCACGGTTGCGGGCGCTATCGAGGGCACGTTGCAGGGTATTCGCGCGATCGCGCTCAGCCAGGCCTATCACCACGCCGTCGGCAAGGCTGTGCCTTGGGATGTGGTGGAGACACACGCGCCGGGCCTGATCCGCAAAATGATGGCCGTGGACCTGCCCGATGGCACGTTCCTCAACGTCAATTTCCCGAACTACTCGGCTGACACCGTTGCCGGGATCGAGGTAACGTCGCAAGGCAAGCTCGACTTTGGCCTGTCGATCGATGAGCGGACGGACGGCCGTGGTTTTCCCTACTTCTGGCTGCGCTTCGGCGAGCGGTTCGGCGATTTTCGCGCCGGAACCGACATTCACGCTCTGCGCGAGAATCACATCTCGGTGACGCCGCTCAAGCTCGACCTGACGGACTATAGCGTCCAGGACCGTCTGATGCGGGCTTTGAACGAAGGGGCTCATTGATTGAGCGTGCGCGTTTCGGAACAGGAAGGCTTTGCCAAGATGGTGCTGCGGCTGCGCGCCGCCGGCATCATCAATCATGACCTTCTCAAGGCGGTCGAGCAGACCTCGCGCGGCCAGTTCGCGCCGCCGCAATATCAGGCCGAGGCTTACTCGCAGCGCACGATTCCGCTCGAGTGCGGCTCGTTCATGGAAGGCTATGATTTCGCGGTGCGGTTGCTGCATTGTCTGAACCTGAAGACAGGACAGCGCATCCTCGAGGTCGGTACCGGCAGCGGCTTTACCGCGGCTGTGATGGGGCGGGTGGCTGAACGCGTCCTGACGATCGACCGCTATCAGACACTCGTCGGTACGGCGCAGAAAAACCTTGAGAAATCAGGCGTTCGCAACGTCATCGTTCGCCATGCGGATGGCAGCGCCGGGGTGCCGGGCGAGGGCACGTTCGACCGCATCCTGATCACCGCTGCCTTCAATAGCCTGCCGCGCATGTTTTCCGATCATCTCGTCTCAGGCGGAACCTTGGTGGTGCCGATCATGATGAGTGAGACTCATTGCCGGGTCGTTCGGGTCAACCGAACGGGAAGCCGCTTCGATCGCGAGGATCTGTTCGATGTGCCCTACCTTCCGATCGTGCCGCAGCTCGCGTCGTTCCTGTGATACGGCCGCTGCCGAACATCTCCGCCGGCACTTTGGTGCGTTAAGGAATTCTTAACCGCGTCCAGCCTCGCGCAAGCTTCGCGCCATACCCCTCCACTGCACGATAGGTTCCGCCCGCGAGTCGTCGCTCTTGCACGACTGGGATGTTGCTGCCGGATCGTGAGATTGACGGAGACGGCAAATGCAGATCGCGAACAGGCTGACGGCCGCAGCATCGGGCGACGGGCTGAATAATCTTGCAGGGCGCAACGCCGGCCAGGCGAATTCCGCCGGCAAGGACGAACAGTCCGCACAGGCGCTCGCGGCGAGTCTCTTCGACCCCACTCCGCGCATCTCGCTTTCCGCCGATGCTCTGCTCTATCTCAGCCAGACGAAGAAGGCATCGGACGGACAGCCGGCGCTCAGCCGCGACGAGTGGAACAACCGCCTGTCTCCGCAGCTGGCGTTGCGCGAATACCAGGCCTTCGGCAAATTTCTCGATGCCGGGGATCATGAGGGCTACTACAAGAACTTCATCGACTACTACGACAGCCTTCGTCCCGAAGATCAGGACAGCCTGCGCTATTTTGGGACGCGTGAGGCCGCCGTGGCCGGTCTGCGGTCGCTTGAATATGAACGGGCGAGCGGTGCGGACGGCGACACCACGTTCCAGACGCTGGTGAGTGTCCTGCTTGAAGAAGACAAGACCGCTCAGTCCGAAACCCCGGTCCGTCCCGAGGGGCGTCCGATTTTCGCCTGGGATCTGACAAGCATCAGCTATGAAGATGAACCAACGGAGCGGCGTTCCGTTTCGGAAATCGAGCGTCTCTATTCCGAACTGAGCTAGGTTCTCGCGATTGCCGCACGCGGGGCTTCTGCGCCCGCGAAGCGTGGCGGGACGCTCGCGGCGTGCGGCCAGGCCGATCGGCATTCTCAGATGGCCGGCCGGGCCTATGGTTAGCGTTTCGTCAAATTAGTCCTTTGGTGGTGCTGACCTTAACCGGGCGGTAACTCTAATACGCTTTAATCATCCCACATCGAGTTGCGTTCGGAGTGGGTAAGCGTCATGCGTCAGTTTGTATCTCCCGGGGTTGGAAAGTCCACGATCCGCCTTTGCGTGGCGGTCCTGCTAGCAGGCGCCGCAACGGGCTGCAGTTCGGATGTCAGCCGATTTGATGGCCTGTTCTCCCGGTCGGACAACATCACCACAAATTCAATTCCGCGCGATGCGACGCCGGTTCCGCGTGGCGACGTGGCAGTCGGCCAGATGGCGGCAGCTTCTCCGGCGGATAACGGTGCTCTCGGCCAACCCTATCCGACTGCAAGCGCGCAGGGTGGCTATGATCCAGTGAATACCGCTTCCACTCCGGTGTCGGCTGCCCGTGGTGCGTCAACGCCGATCTCCGTCCAGCGCACGACCCTGACCGATCCGAGCGCGACGACGCGTCAGCGTCCAGAAGCGCAGCCGTTCCCCGCTGCTCGTCAGCAGGCGGCAATCGCGACGCAGCAGACGCTCCCGGCGGCCGTCAACGAAACCGCAAGCAAGAGCGGCTGGACGACGCAGAATGCGCCGACGATCATGGTTCGGCCCGGCGACAACGTCGCAGTTCTCTCCAAGCGCTTCGGCGTTCCCGAGAAGGAAATTCTGAAGGCCAACGGTCTGCAATCGGCTGCTCAGGTCGAAACCGGCCAGCGCCTGGTCATCCCGACCTTTGGTTCCGTCGGTAGCCCTGCGAAGGGGGCTGCGACCAACTCGATCGCTGGTCTCGATGGTAGCAAGCGCCAGCCTTCGCCCTTGCCCAACGATCAGCGCGACGTTGCAATCCTGCCGGGCTCCGCCCAGTCTCGCGACAAGAACGCTGGCAAGACGGATGTCGTTGCCGGCAAGCCGGCGACGAACGGCGAAGGCAGTGGCGGTGGCACCTACACCGTGAAGCCCGGCGACTCGCTCAATCGCATTGCCAAGACGACGGGCGTGTCTGTCGCAGCCCTCAAGCAGGCGAACGGTCTGAGCGCAGAATCGATCCGCGTCGGCCAGACGCTGCAGCTGCCGGGTGCGGCGGGTGCCGCGCCGGACCAGGTCAAAACCGCATCGGTTCCGAGCAAGAAGGCTGAGCAGCCGCAGGTTGCCTCACTCGAAAAAGGTAAACCGGCAGAATACCAGCCGCCGGCCGCCAAGCAGAGCGTTACGGACGTTGCTGCGCTCAAGGCGGATGTCGATGAGGACTCGCCGAAGTCGACTGGGATCAGCAAGTATCGCTGGCCTGTTCGCGGCGCAGTGGTTGCCGGCTACGGCGCCAACGTCGACGGCAACCGCAACGACGGCATCAACATCTCGGTGCCTGAGGGCACGCCGATCAAGGCGGCCGAGAACGGCGTCGTCATCTACTCGGGCAGCAGCCTGAAGGAACTCGGCAACGCTGTCCTGGTTCGCCATGACGATGGCACGGTCACGGTCTACGGCAACGCTTCCGAACTCAAGGTTCAGCGTGGCCAGAAGGTACAGCGCGGCCAGACGCTCGCGGCTTCCGGCATGACGGGTCGCGCCAGCCAGCCGCAGGTGCACTTCGAGGTGCGCAAGAATGCGACCGCGGTGAACCCTTCGACTTTCCTCGAATAGTCCGGTCTCCGGGTCTGACTGGATCTACTGCATGTCTCCTTAAATCGAGCTCGATTTAAAGACAAAGACATGCAGAAAATCAAAGTGCTACAGCGACCTTTGCGCGTCTGATAAGACGCGCGGCGCTGTAGGAAGCGTAAGAATCAGATACCGCCCGCCGGATTTCGGCGGGCGGTATTTTTTTGTCCATGGTCGAGCAGATTTGGCCAGCGATCCGATCGCTAGGCCCATGCGTCCAGTCGATGGCGCATGCGTCCGGCAAGATCCTGAATGAATTGCCAGGCGACGCGGCCGGACCTTGCGCCGCGGGTCGTCGCCCATTCGAGCGCTTCCGCATGCAGGGTCTCGGCCTCGACCGCAAAGCCGTAATGCTTTGCATAGCCATCGACCATGGCAAGGTAGTCTTCCTGGCTACATTTGTGGAAGCCAAGCCACAGCCCGAAGCGGTCGGACAGCGACACCTTTTCCTCGACCGCTTCGGAAGGATTGATGGCGGTCGACTGCTCGTTTTCCATCATGTGGCGCGGCAGCAGATGGCGCCGGTTCGATGTCGCGTAGAGCAGCACGTTCGACGGCCGACCTTCGACGCCACCGTCGAGTACGGCCTTCAGCGATTTGTAGGACGTGTCGTCATGATCAAACGACAGGTCGTCGCAGAAGACGATCACGGGCACCGGTGCGGTCTTGAGGATGTCCATCAGGGCGGGCAGGGTGGCGATGTCCTCCCGATGCACCTCGACGAGCTTGACCGCGACGCCGGTATCGCGAGCGACCTGCGCATGCACGGATTTCACCAGCGAAGACTTGCCCATGCCACGGGCGCCCCACAGGAGAACGTTGTTGGCAGGAAAACCTTCGGCGAAGCGCAGCGTGTTGTCGAGCAGGATGTCACGGACGTGATCCACTCCTGATATCAGCGACAACTCGATACGGTTGGGCTTGGCAACCGGTTGCAGGTGATGTGTGGCTGGAGCCCAGACGAAGCATTCGGCGCCGTCCCAGTCATTGCTTGCTGCGGCTGGACCGGCCATGCGCTCGATCGCCGCGGAAAGCTTCTGCATTTCCCTGATGAGAACGTCGATCTTTGCTTCCGGCATATGTCTATCTCCAACAACTGAATCAATCATTTGGTCGCGCTACAATGAAAACGGGGCGCCAGGAACGGCACGCGATTGCCCCGCAATTGCGACGCTACCGTTAACAGACACCCGGTAGCACGCAGGTTTGCGCTGGAAAAGGCCGCAGAGCCCCGTGCGGGGGGTTCTCCTCTTGTCCAAATTGTGTCAGAGGCACAGGAACGGGTAAGGGTGCCGCCGCTTTGCAGAGCGGCCGCGCGCCCCTATATTCCGGCCGATTTGGTGCGGAGGAACCGCCGATATTTGAACTCAAGGAGTGATCGATGTTCATTACCGAAGCTTTTGCGCAGACAGCCGGTGCCCCTTCCACCGGCGGCGCGGACATTCTCATGTCCATCCTGCCGTTCCTGCTGATCTTTGTTGTCATGTATTTCCTGATCATCCGTCCGCAGCGCGCCCAGATGAAGCGCCGCGAGGAGCTGTTGAAGAACATCCGTCGCGGTGATCAGGTGGTGACCGGCGGCGGCATCGTCGGCAAGGTTACGAAGGTCGTCGATGACAACGAACTCGAAGTCGAAATTGCCGAAGGCGTGAAGATCCGCGTCGTTCGCAGTGGCGTATCTGAAGTTCGCGTCAAAGGCGAACCTGTGAAAGAATAAGGGACGCGGACAGCCACCATCCGACGAGCAACTGGAGCGTTTGAGGCATGCGCAGATTTCCGCCGTTGAAACGTATCCTCGTTTGGTTGGTGGCACTCGCCGGCATCGCCTGTGCGTTGCCGAATGTTCTGAGCCGTGAAGAGGCAGCCGGATTACCGTCCTGGCTGCCGCATCGCCAGGTGGCGCTCGGCCTTGATCTCCAGGGAGGCTCGCACTTCATGCTGCGGGCCGCGCGCAGCGACATCGTCGCCGAGAGGCTCGAAGCGGTGGCCAGCGAAGTCGGCAAGTCCTTGCGCGATGCCGATATCGCCTATATCGGCCTATCGGGCGAAGGTCAGTCGATTTCGTTCCGGGTTCGGGACCGTGCGCAACTCCCCGCCGCTCGCGATAAGCTGAAGACACTGACGGCGCCGGTCGATGCCGGCGGATTTGGCTCCGGGTCGATTTCCGAAGTTGTGTTTGACAGCGCCGACGAGGATGAACTCGTCCGTCTGCGCCTGACCGACGAAGGCATCGACTACCGGCTGTCACTGGCCCTTGCGCAATCGATCGATGTGGTGCGTCGCCGCGTCGCTGAAGTTGGCGTTCTGGAGCCGCTGATCCAGCGCCGTGGCGAAGATCGGCTTATCGTCCAGGTGCCGGGGCTCGACGACCCGCAACGACTGAAAGATCTGCTCAGCCAAAGCGCACATCTGACTTTCAGATTGCTGGATACGTCCGTGCCGGTTGAGCGAGCCGTCGATGGCCAGGTGCCAGCGGGCGCAGAAGTCCTCTATTCCTATGACGATCCGCCGGTTCCCTATCTGGTCCAGAAGGAACCATTGCTGGCGGCGGCCAGTTTTGTCGCCGCGCAGCCGGAAGCAGATGCCGGCGCCGATACGGCGTCGGTCGCGGTCAAGCTCGAGGCGGCCGCGCAGCAGCGGGTTACCGCCGTCACGGCGCAGCAGCCGGAGGCGAAGATTGCGATCGTTCTTGATGGCCAGGTTGCCGCAACGCCCAAGCTTTCGGAAGCCGTCAAAGGCGACACGGCGCGCATTTCTGCCGAGCTTCCGGCCGACTCTGCTGCGGATCTCGCCGCTCTCATCAGGACCGGACCGCTCCCAACACCGCTGACTTTCGTCGAGGAGCGGACGGTCGGCCCTGGTGTCGGTGACGACGCGATTGCCTATGGCCTCAAGGCCGGCTTTGTCGCGGCGATCGCCGTCGCCGCCTCGATGATCTTCTTCTACGGCGTTTTCGGTGTCTTTGCCATCATCGCGCTCGCCTTGAATATTGTCTTGATCCTTGCGACGCTTTCCGTGTCGGGGGCGACGCTGACCCTGCCGGGGATTGCCGGCATCATCCTGACGATCGGCGTCGCGGTCGATTCGAACGTGTTGATCTACGAGCGCCTTCGCGAGGAGGTTCGTGGTGGCGAGCCCTTGCTCCGCACGATCAACAACGCCTTCTCTCGCGTCTTCAGCAGCATTTTCGACGCCAACCTGACGATGCTGATCGCCAGCGCCATCCTGTTCTACCTCGGTTCCGGGCCAGTGCGCGGTTTCGCCGTCACTCTCGCGATCGGCAGCGTCACGACGCTTTTCACCGCCTATACGGTGACCCGTCTGATCGTGAAGCGTTGGCTTCGGCAGTGGAAGTCGGAACGCCTGCCGAAGGGCATTCGAACCGGGCGCTTCAGCGATCTGGACATCCGTTTTATGCGGATCCGTAATCCGGTGTTCATCCTGATGGCCGCCTTGTCGGCGGCCTCGGTGCTCCTGCTTGCGGGTATCGGGCTCAATCTGGGTGTGGACTTCAAGGGCGGCTCGATCATCGAGCTGCACTCCAAGGGCGGTCCCGTCGACGTTGCCGACCTCCGCACCCGCCTCGACGAGCTGAACTTTGGCGAGGTCCAGGTCCAGCAACTGGGCTCGGGCGAGGATGTGCTGGTGCGGGTTCCGTCTCAAGAAGCGGGCGACAATGCCGAGCAGACCGCAGCCAGCGTCATCAGGACGGAGCTGGCCGACGAATACGACTTCCGCCGCGTCGAAGTGGTTGGCCCGGTTGTTTCGAGCGAGCTGACGCGCGCGGGAACGCTTGGGCTCGCAATCTCCTTCGTGGCGATCCTGCTCTATGTCTGGCTGCGTTTCGAGTGGCGCTTTGCCGTCGGTGCGATTATCGCAACCGTGCACGACGTGCTGCTGACGATTGGGTTCCTGGTGCTGACGGGCATCGAGTTCAATCTCGGCAGTATCGCCGCCGTTCTCACCATCGTCGGCTACTCGTTGAACGATACAGTTGTGATCTACGATCGCATTCGCGAGAATCTCGGCCGCTATCGCCGCATGCCGCTTTCGGTGCTGATCGATACGTCGATCAACCAGACACTCTCGCGCACGATCCTGACGGCGCTGACGACCATTCTGGCGCTCGCCGCGCTCTATCTCTTCGGCGGCGGCCTCATTCGCTCATTCAGCATCACCATGCTGTTTGGTGTCGTCGCCGGGACGATCTCCTCTATCTATATCGCCGGCCCGATCCTCATCCTCTTCGGGAAGCGGACCGACCACATTCCGGGGGACGAAAACGCGTCCGGCGCGGATACGGGTGCTGCCGGCGCGGCAAAGGGTACAGTTTGAAATGCCCAAGGGTATTGAAATTCGCGAAGCGCATTTTCCGGGCCGCGCACCGATCGATGCCTATGGCAACGGCGGCTTTCGCTTTGCGGACATGTCGCATCGCGGCTCGATCCTGATGCTGCCCTCGGGCGTCTATGCGTGGGACGTGGCCGAAGGCGATCCCCTGGCCGTCGAGAAATTCCTCAGGGTCATCGATGAGGCGAAAGACATCGAAGTACTGCTGGTTGGCACCGGTAAGGACATCCGCCCGCTGCCCGCAGACCTGAAGGCCGCGCTGCGTGCCGTCAATGTATCGTCGGATCCGATGAGCACCGGGGCTGCGGTTCGCACCTACAATGTGATGCTGGCCGAATCGCGTGCTGTCGCCGTCGCGCTGATCGCTGTCTGATCGGGCATTCGGGGAAGACGACGTGCAAGATAT
The DNA here is from genome assembly GCF_014852025.1 of Ensifer sp. ENS10. Classification (NCBI taxonomy): domain Bacteria; kingdom Pseudomonadati; phylum Pseudomonadota; class Alphaproteobacteria; order Hyphomicrobiales; family Rhizobiaceae; genus Ensifer; species Ensifer sp. ENS10. Next base: position 161,358 of record NZ_JACVAS010000008.1, on the reverse strand, counting down.
TTCCGCTCAGATCCTGGCCGACCTCAGGGATACGGACCGCGACCGCTATCTCGCCTGCCTGCTTGCCCCCGCCGACAAGCAGCGCTCGCTCGCGGCACTCTATGCGTTCAACGCGGAAATCGCGCGAATTCGCGATCTCGTGCATGAGCCGATTCCAGGCGAAATCCGCATGCAGTGGTGGCGCGATCTCATCGGCAACGATGCAGCCTCCGGTGAGGGGCATCCGCTCGCCGAAGCGCTTCTGCAGTGCATTCGCGAGCACAGGCTGCCGGTCTCGGTCCTGCAGAACATGATCGATGCCCGGATCTTCGATCTCTATGACGACCCCTTGGAAGACCGCTCGGCGCTCGAAGGTTATGCCGGCGAGACCGCTTCGGCCTTGATCCAGCTCTCGTCGCTGGTGCTCGACCCGCAGAATGCGGCCAAATCGGCGGAAGCCGCTGGTCACGCCGGTGTGGCGCAGACTGTCGCCGGCCTCCTGATGCTGTTGCCGCTGCATCTGAGACGCGGCCAGGTCTATTTGCCGGCAGAACTGCTGCGCGCGACCGGCCTTGATCGGGAAACGCTTATTGCCGGCAAAGACAGCGACGGTATCGGCCGGGCGATTAGGGCATTTTCTGGGTTCGGGCGGGATCATCTGGCCAAGGCACGGGCTCAGATGGCGGCGATCTCGCCGTCGAATTTTCCGGCGTTCGTGCCGCTCGCGCTGGCCGAGCCGATCTTCGATCGCGCCGAGGCGGCTGGCGCTGGACTTTTAAAGACACCCATCCGGCCGGCGCAATGGCGGCGGCAATGGTGGATGTGGCGCGCCGCTCGGCGGCGTCGCTTCTAGGGCGGCAAAGCAGACGCGCTACTTGTTAAGAACCCGATGCGTTCCGCGTCGGCGCGCCCGACGGGACGCCAAATTGGCACAAGCCTCGTAGTCTATAGAAGCGGTTTATCGGCGTCATGCCGAGCGAAGGGGAGCGCCCGCGGATGCTTTGGTTATTGCTCATCGCCGTCATTGTTCTGGCCGGCGCATTCTACATGTGGATGAACGCTCGTGCCGAGCGGGATTGGGACAATCCCGATGCAGGTTCTGCGATGGTGGAATTCGGGCGCGCATTTCCGGATGAGGCGATCCGGGCACTGCATTCCACCGCGGATCGGAAGGCGATCTTCCTGAGGCTGCACGACGGCAAGGCGGGCTTCATCCAATCGCATGGCACGCACTATGTCTGCCACGTCATCCAGCCTGGAAAGGTCCGGGTGAACAGCTCTGAGACCGGCCGTGGGCTGATCGTGCATTTCCCCGACTTTGCCTATCTGGACAATGCCTTCGAGTTCCAGAACGCCGGCGAGGCGGCGGAAGTTTCTCTCTGGCTGCTCGGCAGTTTCAACCCGAAATCGGAATTCACGCAGCCCAACTCGGAACTGTCCCCTGCAGCGCAGTCGAGCGAGTAGCGACTTCACAGTTCCATTCAAAAGAAACGGCCCGCTGGCGGTATCACGAGCGGGCCGTTTCGTTGTTCTGGTCTCATATTCGCCGTCAGGCGGACTTGCCGAGCCATGCGGCGCAATCTGCGAGCGCACGCGACGCCGTTGCCTGCTTCTTGGCAGCGGCCTTTTCCTTGCCACGGAAGCGCTTGGCGCCCTCCGGCTTGGTGATTGCTCCCGGATCGAGCGGCGGGAACAGGCCGAAATTGACGTTCATCGGCTGGAACGAACGTTTGCCCGGCTCATCGTCGGAAACGATGTGCCCGCCGGTGATATGGTTCAGCAGCGCGCCGAAGGCGGTGGTCGCTGGCGGTGCGGCCAAAGTCGCGCCCTTGCGCTCAGCGGCGGCGAAGCGCCCGGCGAGCAGGCCGATGCTGGCGCTCTCCACGTATCCTTCGCAGCCGGTGATCTGACCGGCAAAGCGCAGGCCCGGGCGCGACTTCAGCGTCAGCGTTCGGTCGAGCAGCGTCGGCGAATTGATGTAGGTGTTGCGGTGCAGGCCGCCGAGGCGTGCAAATTCGGCATTCTCCAGGCCCGGGATCATCCGGAAGACTTCCGCCTGGGCGCCGTATTTCAGTTTCGTCTGGAAGCCGACCATGTTGTAGAGCGTGCCAAGCGCGTTGTCCTGGCGCAGCTGCACGACGGCATAGGGCTTGACCGTGGGGTTATGGGCATTGGTGAGGCCCATCGGCTTCATCGGCCCGTGACGCAGCGTCTCGCGGCCGCGTTCGGCCATGACCTCGATCGGCAGGCAGCCATCGAAATAGGGCGTACCTTCCCATTCCTTGAAGCCGGTCTTGTCGCCGGCGATCAGCGCGTCGACGAAGGCGTTGTACTGCTCCTCGGTCATCGGGCAGTTGATGTAGTCTTTGCCGGTGCCGCCGGGGCCGACCTTGTCGTAACGCGACTGGTACCAGCAGACGTCCATGTCGATCGTCTCGGTGTAGACGATCGGCGCGATGGCGTCGAAGAAAGCGAGCGCATCGGCGCCCGTTTCCGTGCGGATGGCTTCTGCAAGATCGGGTGCCGTCAAAGGGCCGGTCGCGATGACCGCGAGGTCCCATTCCCTCGGCGGTAGGCCGGTGATTTCTTCGCGCACGACCGTGATCAGCGGATGGGCCGCAATCGCAGCGCTGACGGCGTCAGAGAATCCATCGCGATCGACGGCGAGCGCGCCGCCGGCCGGAACCTGGTTGGCATCGGCGGACTTCATGATCAGCGAGCCGGCAAGGCGCATTTCCGCATGCAGAACGCCGACCGCATTGCTGGTCGCATCATCCGAGCGGAACGAGTTGGAACAGACGAGTTCGGCGAGACCGTCCGTCTTGTGCGCATCGGTGCCGCGCACGCCGCGCATCTCGTGCAGTATGACCGGGACTCCGGCCTCGGCGATCTGCCAGGCAGCCTCCGAACCGGCAAGGCCGCCGCCGACGACATGGATGGGAGAATGGGAAGAGGTGTCTTTGCTCATGGGCGGCTTCCTATCACGGCTCGGCCCTTCGTTCCAATGTCAATAAACGAAAACGGCGCCCGGAGGGCGCCGTTTTGGAAGTCAGTTCGAACCGTTGAGATTAACGGAAGGAACGGGCCGCAATGTTGCGGATATCGTAGCGGGTGATGCCGATATCACTGAGAGCGTGGTTCGACAGGTTGCCGAGCTCGCTGACGGTGCGGCGGTAGTTGATCCAGCTTTTTGCGATACGAATCGGGTTCATGACTTTTTCCTCAAGATCGGTTTGTCGCGACAGCCATCTGTCTGCGTCGTTGAGGTTCTTATACGCTTGTCTAATTAGAAGGTGGAGTGCAAAGAAAATGCAGCTGCTATGCATTTGTGCAGTGCATCGCCGCATAGATGGGCACCGCTTCAAAAGGTGGCATCAATTAACGATTGATTAAAATGCGGATCACTACGCTCTAGTGTTTTGTTTTTCATATGTTTTTGGAATTGGAGCGCGAGCGGTTGCAATGCGTGGCACGAGGGTGGTGCTCGCTGCTCGCCGGCGAGGTGGGCTACAGCATTTCGCACGTGCGAAAGGGCGGCGGTGACGCCAGAGCAAGAGGCAAAAGAAAACGCCCCCCGGAATGAACCGGAGGGCGTTTACTGGAGGTCGGTCGCGCTTGAAGCGCAGCCTGAATTACTTGATCGCCTGGCGAGCAACGTAGGGGATGTCGCCGCGGCCGATGCCGAGGTCGCTCAGCTCACGGTCGCTCATGCGGCCGAGTTCGTTGCAGGTCTGACGATACTTGCGCCAATTGTTGAAAGAACGTGCGAGGTTCATGATCCTATCCTTTCTAGGGTCGTGTGCCAGCGCTCATCTCTCTTGCTGGCCGTCATCTGATGGTCTGGAATATAATCGTTTTGAGCAGAAGTTACAGAGATAATGCTGCATCGCACCCATGCAGCACGTGCAAGCCTGAGCGCGGCGGACAGACGTCGGATGGCGTTCGAAACGCATCTGCAATCAGGTTCTGATGATTGAAGCTTTCGACCCAAATCGAGGGCCGGAAAACAAACAACGCCCGCTGGGGGAGGAGATCCAGCGAGCGTCGCTTTGTTCTGATCGGCAACCGGGAGGAGGAGTGTCGCCGATCCAAATCGAGGGGCGCTGGGAGGAGGAGTGCGCCGCCCCGATCGATGAGTTGAAGATAGTATGGAGTCGGGCGGAAGGGTAGCGCTGATCCAGAATGGCACCTATGCATCGAGTGCATGGCTGCGAGCGAATACAGAGAAAGTGTGCACGAATATTGTGCAATTGCGCAAAGTCGGAGATTTTCTTGCTGGGGGAGGGCTGAAAACAATAACGCCCGCTGGGGGAGGAGGTCCAGCGAGCGTCATTTGAAGTGATTGGCAACTGGGAGGAGGAGTGTTGCCAATCTGATCGGAGGAGCGTTGGGAGGAGGAGTACGCTCGACCGAATTCTCTCGGGTTTTGCCCGGGCCTTTCTCAGTAAACTGAGGCGGTTGGCCGCTTCCGCCGGCGACCGTCTGGCTTCATGCCGTCGTTCGCCTTTGATGATTTGAATATAGGGGCTTTAAATCGATTTGTGCAGTGCAATATCCGCATGGAAGATATGCGCATCGCGCAAGCCGTTCATCAGTCTCTTTCGGCTCGGGGCCTCAGTCGCGACAGAGCGATTGTGTTTCCGCGCCGATACGTGGTTAGCTGGTGACGCAACGGGATCATTTCAAGCATTGGATTCTTAGGGCTGGGGGCAGGATGTATCGCGCGCGTCTCGAGCGAGACTTCAAACACTGGATCGACAAGGGGCTGCTGCAGGAAGATGCCGCGCGCGCCATGCTTGCCGAGTATGACGGACGCGAGTCGACGTTCCGGGCAGGGCGCGTCCTGCTTATGCTGGCGGCCCTTCTGTTATGCGCATCGATCCTGTTGCTTGTTGCCGCCAATTGGGAGGAACTGCCGCGCCTCGCGCGCGTCGCCGGCATCGTCGCCTTGATCTGGGGCTTCCACTTCGCCGCTGCCTGGCTGATCCAGAATGGCAGGACGACATTTGCCGCCGCGGCGCTGGTTCTGGGCGCGGCGGCCTTTGGCGGCGGCATCGCGCTCATCGGGCAGATGTATCATTTGTCGGGCGATGCGGCGGATGCAGCGCTGCTCTGGTTCGTTGGCGCCTGCCTTTCGGCGCTCGCGTTTCGCTCTGCAGCGATGGCAACGGCCGCTGGCGGGCTCGCTTGGTTCTATTTCGGTACCATGTTGACGGAAAATGGTTTCAGCACGGCTTCTGACTGGCACTTGTGGTCCGTGCCGGTTCTGGCCGTGATCGTCGTTCTTCTGGTCCGCTTCACGGAGGCGGGCAGGGCCCGGCATCTGGCCTATCTGCTCGTCCTTTCCTGGCTCGGCTGGCTTTATCTGGATAGTCCGTCACTTGCTTTCGCGGTCGGCCTCGCAGTCCTCGGCCTTGCGGCCTTTCTGGCGGCGACCCTGCCGGGTTCGCCCGTGCGCCAACTTGCGCTCGAGGCGGGTTCAGCGCCCGCTTTCTATTCCTTCGCGCTCGCCCTGCTTGGTTTCACCGGACTTCAATACGAGGCGGTTGGGGTGACGACGGAGGTCGCGACCGGAACAGGCACGCTGTTGGTTGCGCTCCTGGGCATTGCGCTTGCCGGTGCGCAGAACGGGGCGGTGCGTTATCTCGGTTACATCGCCTTTGCCGGCGAGCTTCTCTATCTCGCCTTCGAAACCTTGGGATCGATGCTTGGCACATCGGGCTTCTTCCTGATTTCGGGCCTGGTCGTCGCGTGCATCGCCTGGCTGGTCATTCGGATCGAGGGGCATATGGCGCGAACGCGCCAGGCGGAGGTTTCTCAATGAACAGTGGTGCATCGACCAGACGTTGGCTGAACCCGCTGCTCGCCGCCCTGCTTGTGGCCGGCGTCCAGACGGCGGCGCTCGGTTACATGATCGAAAGCAGGGCTTCGATCCTCAGAAGCGGGCGGGATGTCCTTCTGAAGACCGTGCCCGTCGATCCGCGCGACCTGCTCAGAGGCGACTACGTGATACTGAGCTATGATATTTCAAGGTTGCAGCCGGAACTGTTCAAAGGTGGACTTCCGACACAATCGGGCGAGGTGATGCTCTATGTTCGGCTGGCGAAGCAGCCAGACGGGTTCTGGACGGCGACAGAAGCGTCGTTCCAGCCGCTGCCGGTGACCGGCGACAGCGTCGTGCTCCGCTCGCTTCCATTCTCCTACTATCCGTCGCCGTCGCCGTTACCCTTGACCGTGGACTATGGCATCGAGCGCTTCTACGTGCCGGAGGGCGAAGGGCGCACATTGGAAGAGGCGCGCAATGCCGAGGCGCTCTCCGTCAACATCCGCGTTGATGGCAAGGGCAGAGCACAGATCCGCGAGATCGCGGTCAATGGCAGCCCGGTCTATGAAGAGCCCCTTTATTGAAGCTCCGCGAACGCGCTCCGATCCGTCGTGGAATTCCGCATTTTCCCTTTGATCCCGTGAAAACGAGTGATATAGAGACGCCGCGCTCGGGAAAGCCCTGAACTTTCAGCATGCCCATTGTATCCGCGGTATTCCGCTGGTTGGACTTGCGGAAATACGGTCAGGCGGTGCGATTGTCTGAACGCGGGTATGGTGAAATTGGTAGACACGCCAGATTTAGGTTCTGGTGCCGCAAGGCGTGGGAGTTCAAGTCTCTCTACCCGCACCAGACAGCGATCGCGCCTAAAGTCCGGATTCTGCGAGGATGAAGGGGGCTGGAGTGCCATTTTGCTTGCAAAACGGTTGCAGAACTGCGTAAAGCCACTCCCGGCAAATGGATCGGCTCACGTGCTCGCCAGACCTTTCGAAGGGGAAGAGCACAGTCAACGTGAAATGAAGGTTTGAACATGCAGGTTATCGAAACGCTCGCTCAAGGGCTGAAGCGCGAACTCAAGGTCGTTATCCCGGCCAAGGACATGGAAGCTCGGATGAACGAGCGCCTGGCCGAAGTGAAGGACCGTGTGAAGATCAACGGCTTCCGTCCGGGCAAGGTGCCGGTTGCGCATCTGAAGAAGGTCTATGGCAAGTCGATCATGGCCGACCTCGTCAATGAGATCGTCCGCGAGAAGCCGACCGAGATCCTGTCGGGCCGCGGCGAGAAGTCGGCGACCCAGCCGGAAGTCGCGATGACCGAGGACGAGGCCGAAGCCGACAAGATCCTCAATGCGGAAGCTGACCTCGAGTTCACCGTTGCCTACGAAATCATCCCGGCGATCGAACTCAAGGACGTGAGCGGCATCAAGGTGACCCGCGAAGTCGTCGAGATCGCTGACGAAGAAGTCAACGAGCAGATCCTGAAGATCGCCGAAAGCGCCCGCAGCTACGAATCGAAGAAGGGCAAGGCCGCCAACGGCGACCGCGTCACGATCGATTACCTCGGCAAGGTCGACGGCGTAGCCTTCGACGGCGGCAAGGACGAAGACGCCGAGCTGGTTCTCGGCTCCAACCGCTTCATCCCGGGCTTCGAAGAGCAGCTCGTTGGCCTGAAGGCCGGCGACGAAAAGACCATCACTGTCAACTTCCCGGCTGACTACCCGGCCGCAAACCTCGCCGGCAAGGAAGCGACCTTCGACATCACCGTCAAGGACGTCGCTGCCGCCCAGGACATCGAAATCAACGACGAACTGGCCACCAAGCTCGGCCTCGAATCGGCTGACAAGCTGAAGGAAATCGTCCGCGGCCAGATCGAAAGCCAGTACGGCAACCTGACCCGTCAGAAGGTCAAGCGTCAGATCCTCGACCAGCTCGACGAACTCTACCAGTTCGAAACGCCGGAGCGCCTCGTCGAAGCCGAATTCGAAAACATCTGGCGCCAGATCAACACCGACCTGCAGCAGGCCGGCAAGACCTTCGCTGACGAAGAAACCACCGAAGAAGAAGCCCGCGCCGAATACCGCAAGCTCGCCGAGCGTCGCGTTCGCCTCGGCCTGGTTCTTTCGGAAATCGGCGAAAAGGCCGGCGTCCAGGTCAGCGACGACGAACTGCAGCGTTCGCTGTTCGAACAGCTCCGCCAGTTCCCGGGCCAGGAAAAGCAGATCCTCGACTACTTCAAGAACACCCCCGGTGCTGCCGCTTCGCTGCGCGCTCCGCTGTTCGAAGAAAAGGTCGTCGACCACCTGCTCGGCGAAATCTCGGTAACCGACAAGACGGTTTCCAAGGAAGAGCTGACGGCTGACGACGAAGAGGGCGAAGGCAAGGCTGCCAAGAAGGCTCCGGCCAAGAAGAAGGCCGCTGCCAAGGCTGAAGCCGCCGAAGGCGAAGAAGCCGCCGCTCCGAAGAAGAAGGCTCCGGCCAAGAAGAAGGCCGCTGACGACAGCGCCGAGTAATCGGACCGAAGCCTTAGGAATCAAAAAAGCCCTGCCGCTTGCGGCAGGGTTTTTTTCGTTTGAGGGGCGTCGGTGACGTCGCCGTCTCAGCGGCGTGGCGAAATGGCCCGGCCGATGTCCAGGAGGAGGGCGCGATGGTCGGAGACTTCCGGCCGTTCGACGACATCGAACCGGGCGACATCAACCTCGCCACTCACGAGCATGTAATCGGCAAAGCGGCCGCCCTTCAGATAGTGCGACGTCCGAGTATCCGTGTGGCCACGGGAAACGACCAGGTCAGTCAGCCCTAGCTCTGCGAGCACCTGAAAGGTCACGCTGTCCGGGAGCACGTTGAAGTCACCGCACACGACAAGCCGCTCATCGCCCGGCCAGACCTGACGGATGAGGTTTACCAGCGCGTCTGCCTGCGCGTGCCGTGCCGGTGTGTCGTTCTTGCCGCCGATCTCCCGTAGGCCATGCATCTGGGCGATGGTGATTGCCGTGCCGGCATCATGGTCGAACAGGCGGATGCAATGGGCATTGCGGGCACGTGGATGTGGCCCCCAGCCCTCGGATGAAAAGCTGCCATGCACGAAGCCGAGCGCCTGACCGATGACGGAATGGGAGCGTCGGACGAAGGTCGCGAGCCCAAATTCCGAGGCCACCGGCCTGTCGCCGTCAAAGAGCGTGCCGCGCGCCGTCGGGCAGAAGCAGCCATCATGCCAAGGAAGTGCTGCCGCGATCTCATCGAAGAGGTTGGCGCGCTGCGGCAGTTCGACATCTGTATCGCGATAGGTGAGCCATTCGGCGTCGGTCGTCGGCGACCGCGCGATCTCCTGCAGACACAGGACATCGGCGTCGACTTCCGCCAGATATCTCATCAATGGGGAATGGAGCTTGCCGCCCCAGGCATTGAGGGAAAGGATGCGCATGGCGTTCATGTCTCTTCATCAGGAGCGGCAAGGCTACCCGATTCGCTGGCATGGTGGCGTGCACGCAATCTTGAACGGCGCTCTGGGCGATAGGTGACAAAGCGGTATTGCTCGTCACCTATCGAATTGGATCCCTTTGACTGCCGTTGTCGTCGTTTGATGCGTGCTCAGATATGTCGCTAGCGGCTTACGCTTTCGGCAGTTCCTGCTTGATCTCGCCCATGCGGTTCCAGGCGTCGAGGCCGGCAATCTTGTAGGCTTCGGCAAGCGTCGGGTAGTTGAAGGTGTTCTCGACGAAATACTCGACCGTGCCCTTGAGGTTCAACACAGCCTGACCGATGTGGACCAGCTCGGTCGCGCCTTCGCCGATGATGTGCACGCCGAGGAGACGGCGGGTCTTCATCGAGAAGATCATCTTCAGAAGACCGGATTCGAGACCCATGATGTGACCGCGCGAGGTCTCGCGAAAACGGGCAATGCCGCATTCGTAAGGGATGCCGCGTTCCTTCACCTCTTCTTCCGAAAGGCCGCAGGTGGAGATTTCCGGCACCGCGTAGATGCCGTAGGGGAAATACTTCTGCGGTTCCATGGCAATCGCGCCGACAGCAACGCGAGCCGCAATGCGGCCCTGTTCCATAGAGGTCGAGGCAAGGCTCGGGAATCCGACGACGTCGCCGGCGGCATAGATGTTCGGGACCGATGTCTGGAACGTCTCCGGATTGACCTTGAGCCGCCCGCGGCTGTCTGCCTCGAGCCCGGCGGCCGGCAGGTTGAGCGTATCGGTTGCCCCCATGCGTCCGGCGGCGAAAAGCACCATGTCGGTGACGATCTTGCGGCCATTGTCGAGCGTCAGCAGGACCTTACCATCGTCGAGCCGCTCGACCGTCTCGGCCTTCTGTCCGAGATGCAGCTTCATGTTGCGATCGCGCAGCTGGTAGATGAAATCCTCGACGATCTCCTTGTCGATGAAGTCGAGCATCGTTGTCTTCGGGTCGATGACCGTCACGTGCGTGTCGAGCGCGCTGAAGATCGTCGCATATTCGATGCCGACGACGCCGGCGCCGATGACGACGAGCGAACGCGGCAGTTCTGCGATATCGAGCAGTTCGTCACTGTCGAGCACGCTCTTGCCGTCGAAGGGCATGTAGTCCGGACGGAAAGGCTTGGTGCCGACGGCAAGCATGATGCTGGTGCCTGAAACAAGCAGGGTCTCGCCGTCGTCCTTGACGACCTCGAGCGTGGTCGGATCGACGAAGCTTGCCTTGCCGCGCATCTGCTGCACGCGGTTACGGGCAAACTGGTGTTCGAGGACCTCGACCTCGTGATTGAGGGTGATGATCAGCCGTTGCCGGAGATCGTCGGCGCTGATCTCCTGCTTGACGCGATAGGCCCGCCCGTAGAAGCCCCGCTCGCGCCAGCCGGAAAGATTGAGCGCCGTCTCCCGCAGCGTCTTGGAGGGGATGGTGCCCGTGTGCACCGAAACGCCGCCGACGCGTTTTCCCTGTTCGATGACGAGGACCTTCTTGCCGAGCTTGGCGGCCTGGATGGCGCCGCGGCGGCCGGCGGGCCCGCTTCCGACGACGATGAGATCGAACTGAGTCATGGGCATTTCCGTTTGAAGGGAAGAATCGTTGTGCATCGCAAAAACTCTCGCTTGCAAGCGTCTATACCGTCAATGGCACGGTTTAATGAAGTGGTTTTCATAGCCGAAACAGCTGGATGAGAATATAAGGGAATGTGCGTATGCTTGGCTTCGTTACGACATGCCGGGCCCATCGGTGTCGTATTTGCCTGGGAGGGTGGCGATGGGATTGGAGCTGACGAACAGGGCGGTGCCGCAGCCTGACGACGAGGGCGTCATCCGGCAACCGGACCATCGGCCGGGTGTCGTTGCGGCGGCGGTCTATGAAAACGGCGTAAGGGTACGCGATATCGGCATCGAAGATGCCGGCAAATGGCGCTCGCGGCCGGGCGCGGTGGTCTGGATTGGGCTGCATGAGCCTGATGCGGAACTGCTGCGCCAGATACAGCAGGAGTTCGACCTGCACGACCTGGCGATTGAGGACGCCTGCAAGGCGCACCAGCGGCCAAAACTAGAGATCTATGGCGACTCGATCTTCGTCGTGGCGCGCACCGCCCACATGGTTGGTGACGAGATCGCCTTCGGCGAGACCCATCTCTTCGTCGGGCGAGGTTATGTCGTCTCGGTCAGGCACGGTGCGTCCACGTCCTACATGGCGGTGCGTCAGCGCTGCGAATCTTCCCCGGCAGCACTCGCCCATGGCGAAAACTATATCCTCTATTCGATCCTCGATTTCATCGTCGACAACTATATGCCGGTCATCGAGGCGATCCATGAGGAGGTGGAGGAACTGGAAGATCGGCTGTTGCGGGAGCGACTGGTCAAGGGTGACATCGAACGACTCTACCTGATGCGCCGCAATCTTCTCAGGTTGCGCAATGCCGTGGTGCCACTCGTCGATGTCTGCCGCCGGCACGAGCACATCGATCTGCCAGGCATGGATGCGGCGCTGCAGCCGCTGTTCCGTGACGTGACGGACCACGTGCGCCGGGTGCAGGAGGATATCGATGCGTTGCGCGAGGTGCTTGCCTTTACCTTCGAGGCGAGCCTGATGGTCGGGCAATCCGAACAGACGGAAATTTCGCGCAAGCTGGCGTCCTGGGCCGCGATCCTTGCCGTGCCGACGGCGATAGCCGGTATCTACGGCATGAACTTCGACGATATGCCGGAGTTGAAGTTCCGCTACGGCTACTTCGTCGTGCTGGCGGTGATCATCGGTTTGTGCCTGACGCTCTTTCGCTTCTTCCGTCGCGCGAAGTGGCTGTGAGAGCCGGCGCGCCGTTAGAACAGGCGTAGGCCCTTCAGGCTGACATGCCCATCCTTGCCGATGATGATGTGATCGTGCACGGCGATCCCCAGCGGTTTCGCCGTTTCGACGATGAGCTTGGTCATGTCAATATCGGCGCGCGACGGCGTCGGGTCCCCGGACGGATGGTTGTGCACGAGAATGATCGCGGTGGCGGAGAGTTCGAGTGCGCGTTTGACCACCTCGCGCGGATAGACAGGCGTGTGGTCGATCGTACCGGTCTGCTGCACCTCGTCGGCGATCAACGTGTTGCGCTTGTCGAGGAACAGGATCCGGAACTGCTCTTTGGTTTCGTAGGCCATTGCCGCGTGGCAATAATCGATGACGGCGCTCCAGGAAGAGAGAAGGTGCTTCTGGCGAAGCTCGCTTTTCAGGGTGCGATGGCCGATGGTGGAGATCAGCTTTAGGTCGAGGGCAACGGCCTCGCCGATGCCGTTCACCTCCTGCAATAGCGCAATCGGCGCGCCGAAGACGCCGGCAAGCGTCCCGAAACGGCTGATGAGCGCCTTGGCGATCGGCTTGGTATCCTTGCGCGGGATCAGCCGAAACAACAGCATTTCCAGGATCTCGTAGTCGGCCAGCGCCGCGTCGCCGTGCTCGCGGTAACGCGCGCGCAGCCGATCGCGATGGCCGTGATAATGCGCTTCGGGCGCCGGCGCCTTCTTGGCCGCCGGTCCGCCGTCCAACTGCAATTACGGGAAAAACGTCCTCTCGTCCGTCGATGGCGTTTCGTCGCCTTCAGGGGAGATCGGACGCTTCTTCATGCAGCGCCGACGTTGTTGGGACCCCGCTTGAACAGGCCGGCCGGCGACAGCGTGAAGATCTCGCACCCCTCGGCGGTCACGCCGACCGTGTGCTCGTACTGCGCCGAAAGCGACCGGTCGCGGGTAACGGCGGTCCAGCCATCCGAGAGCACCTTCACATGCGGACGGCCGAGATTGATCATCGGCTCGATGGTGAAGATCATGCCCTCGCGCAATTCGGGGCCCTCGTTGGCGCGGCCGTAGTGCAGGATGTTCGGCGCGTCGTGGAAAAGCTTGCCGACGCCGTGGCCGCAGAAATCGCGCACGACCGAGCAACGTTCCGCTTCGGCATAGGTCTGGATCGCCTCGCCGATGGCACCGGTGCGAGCACCCGGGCGTACAGCGGCAATGCCGCGCATCAGGCTTTCATGGGTGACATCGAGCAGCCGCTCGGCCGCGCGCTTGATCTCGCCGACCGGATACATGCGGCTCGAGTCGCCATGCCAGCCATCGACGACATAGGTAACGTCGATATTGACGATGTCGCCCTCGCGTAGCGGCTTGTCGTTGGGGATGCCGTGACAGACGACGTGATTGATCGAGGTACAGGAGGACTTCGTGTAGCCGCGGTAGTTCAGCGTCGCGGGCAGGGCGCCATTGTCCATGCCGAACTCGAAGACGAAGCGGTCGATCTCGTCGGTCGTGACGCCCGGCTGAACGCGCGAAACGAGTTCGTCGAGGCAGCGCGCCGTCACCTGGCAGGCCTTGCGCATGCCCTCAAAATCTTCCGGTGCGTAGAGCCGGATAACGCCGGTGTTTTTGTAGGGGGCCGACCCTGCCTCGATGTAAGTCACCATTCCAAAGCTTTCATTTGTTCCAAGTCGGATTTCATAGAGCAGCGAGGGCGCCTTCGTCCACTGCCATCAATCCGGTCGGACGGATTTGCGTCGGCGATACCTGACATTTGATCGCATAGGCCTCGACCCCACGCGCCATGGCGCGATCGAAGGCTTGCGCATAGGCCGGATCGAAATCGCGGCAGATTCTCAAACGGTCGCAGTCGCCGCGCTGCACAAGATAGATCATGACGGCGCGGTGACCGGCTGCGATCATGTCGCCGAGTTCGTCGAGATGTTTGGCGCCGCGTGCCGTCGGGCTATCTGGAAACTCCGCGAGACCGGGCGTGCGACTGAAATGCACGTTCTTCACCTCGACATAGGCAAGGCCTCGATCGGCGTCGCTGAGCAGGATATCGATCCGCGAATTGCGGCCGTATCTCTGTTCCCGCGCGAAGCCTTGATATGTATGCAGATCGGAAACGAGGCGCAGTCGAATGGCTTCTTCAGCGAGTCGGTTCGGCAAGCCGGTATTGATCCCGACCAGTGTGCCGTCGGCTTCGACGATTTCGAGCATGTGACGGTATTTCCGCGTCGGGCTGTCGTGTTCCGACATCCAGATGCGCGAGCCCGGCGTCGTCAGGCCTCGCATCGAGCCTGTGTTCGGGCAGGAGCCGGTCATGGCGGTACCGTCGGGCTGGATCGCATCGAAGAGAAAGCGCTTGTAGCGCTGCACGAGGGTTGCCTGTGCGAGCGGCGGGTCGAAGATCAAGACATGTCCTGCAACTGTTTCATGCCCGGGCGCGAACGTACGAGCCCGGCGCTTCCTCGAGCGAATTCAGCGGGCCGCCGGGCTTGCGGGCCGGAACGCGTCTCTTGTCGAGCTTCTCGATCCATTGGTGCCAATGCGGCCACCAGGATCCCGGCGTTTCCTTCGCAGCCTTGAACCAATCGTCAAACTCGCCCTTGGGCGCGCCTCCGGTCCAGAACTGATACTTGCCCTTGTCCGGCGGGTTGACGACGCCGGCAATGTGACCGGAGCCGGAAAGCACGTAGGTGACCTTGCCGCCGAAGGAAGAGCTGCCGAGGAAAACCGACCGCGGCGGGGCGATGTGGTCTTCCTTGGTGGCGAGATTGTAGATCGGGATTTTCACGTCGCCGAGCGACACCTGCCGGCCCGCCAGCATCATCTCGCCCTTCGAGAGTTTGTTCTCGAGGTAGCAATTGCGCAGATAGAAGGAGTGGTTGGCGGCCGGCATCCTTGTCGAATCGGAATTCCAGTAGAGCAGGTCGAAGGGCAGGGGATCCTGCCCCTTGAGGTAGTTGTTGACGAAGTAAGGCCAGATCAGCTCGGAGGCGCGCAGCATGTTGAAGGCGGTCGCCATCTTCGAGCCGTCGAGATAGCCCGTCACGCTCATGTTCTGTTCGATCTGGCGAATCTGCTCCTCGTCGACGAAGACCTTGAGATCGCCCGCATGGGTGAAATCGACTTGCGTGGTAAAGAGGGTCGCGGAGCGAATGCGATCGTCGCCTTCGGCGGCATGCAGCGCGAGGGTCGCCGCAAGCAAGGTGCCGCCGACGCAATAGCCGATAGCATCGACTTCGCGCTCGCCGGTCGCCTGCTCGACGGTATCGAGCGCAAAGCCGATGCCTTCGCGCGCATAGGCTTCCCAGTCCTTGGTTGCGTGCCGTTCATCCGGGTTCACCCAGGAGATCACGAACACCGTGTGCCCTTGGTCGACGGCCCATTTGATGAAGGATTTCTGCGGGTTGAGATCGAGAACGTAGAACTTGTTGATCCACGGCGGGCAGATCAGCAACGGTCGCTTCAGCACGGTCTCCGTCGTCGCTTCATACTGCAGCACCTGGCAGACGTCGCTTTGGGCGATGACCTTGCCTGGCGTGATCGCGATATTCTCGCCGATCGCGAACTTGCTGGTATCCGTCTGCCGCAGTTTGAGGTCGCCGCGGCCGGCGGCGACGTCCTCGGCGAACATCTGCATGCCCTTGACGAGGTTGGCGCCGTTCGATGCGACGGTTTCGCGATAGAGTTGCGGATTGGTGGTGACGAAGTTCGTGGGCGAGAGCGCGCTCGAAACCTGGCGTACGTAGAAAGCCGCCTTGTGCTTGGTGTGATCGTCGAGCCCTTCGGCGTCCTCGACCATGCGCTCGGCCCAATCCGACGTGACGAAATAGGCCTGCCGGATGAAATCGAAGAACGGGTTCTTCACCCAATCCTCGTCGGTAAAGCGCTTGTCAGTGCGCTGGAGAGCCGCAGGCTCCGGCATTCCGACGTCGCCGGACATGCGGTGGAGCGTCCGCGACCAGATCTCGAAGAAGCTGCCCATCAGGTGCGTCTGCGCTTCAAGCGTGCGCCGGGGATCGGAAAGCCAGTACTCGGAGACCTTGGAGAGCGTTTTCACCATGTCGGTGACGGGTTCGGAGAAGACGTCCGATTTCTGCCCCGATTCACGCGGCGCCAGCCAGGCGGAGGCTGCCTTGCCGAGTTGCTCCATGGCGCGGGCGAGGTTGACGGCGAGGCTTTCCGGGTCCTTGACGATATAAGGTTCGACGGATTTGGGGTCGAATCCCGTGAAGCCGTCCTTGCCAGCGGTGCCTTCCGTTTTCCTCTCTGCTGTCACCCGGCGTCCTCCACAGCATCTTGTTTGTTTTGTATTTTTACATTCTGCCCGAAAATGATTACAAGGGCTAGCGCATCGTCGCGTGTCAAAACAGAGGTCGTCTTCAGTATGCTTGCCGTCGGAAAACAGCGTTCCATCACCTGGCTTGCCGGGATCGTTCTGCTAGGTACGCTTGCAGGCTGCAACAGTCAGAAGACAAACTTCGAGAACTATCCTTCGGTCTATGGCCAGAAGCCGGCCGCAACGACGCAGATGACCAATGAGGAGGCGGCCGACATGCAGGCGCGCCTGACGTCGCTTGGCGCTGCGCGCAAGTCCGGCGCGATCTCGGAAGCCGAATATCAGCGGCGCCTGAAGGAAATGCGTGCACTCGCCGAACAGCACGGTACCGACACGCTGAAAGAGATCCAGAATTAGCGCTTGCCTTTCCGGTGATTTGGACGCAAAGCGTTCAATGGCCGCATGGACGGCCGTTCACCACAGCGCACGGTTTCCCAAGGCTTGAGCCGCTGGCGGGAGCGTGCGCCAAATGAGGTTTGGAGATGGAAGAGTTTCACAAAGTCCGGCGTTTGCCGCCCTATGTTTTCGAACAGGTCAACCGTTTGAAAGCAAGCGCGCGAGCGGCCGGTGCTGACATCATCGACCTCGGCATGGGCAATCCGGATCTTCCCACTCCGCAGTCGATTGTCGACAAGCTCTGCGAGGCCGTTCAGGACCCGCGCACGCATCGTTATTCGTCGTCGAAGGGCATTCCCGGGCTGCGTCGTGCCCAGGCCGCCTACTACGCCCGTCGCTTCGGCGTCAAGTTGAACCCGGATACGCAGGTCGTCGCCACCCTTGGCTCCAAGGAAGGCTTCGCCAACATGGCGCAGGCGATTACCGCGCCCGGCGACGTGATCCTGTGCCCCAACCCGACCTATCCGATCCACGCCTTCGGCTTCCTGATGGCGGGCGGCGTTATCCGTTCGATCTCGGTCGAACCCGACGAAACGTTCTTCGGGCCGCTGGAACGCGCCGTGCGGCACTCGATCCCGAAGCCGCTGGCGCTGATCCTCAACTATCCGTCGAACCCGACGGCGCAGGTGGCGACGCTCGACTTCTACAAGGACGTAATCGCGTTCGCGAAGAAGCACGACATTATCGTGCTTTCCGATCTCGCCTATTCGGAAATCTACTTCAACGACGCGCCGCCGCCGTCGGTCCTGGAAGTTCCGGGCGCGATCGACTGCACGGTCGAATTCACCTCGATGTCGAAGACATTTTCGATGCCCGGCTGGCGCATGGGCTTTGCCGTCGGCAACGAGCGGCTGATCGCGGCACTGACGCGGGTGAAGTCCTACCTCGACTATGGTGCGTTCACGCCGATCCAGGTTGCCGCCACACAGGCGCTCAACGGCGACGGCAGCGACATCGCCGAAGTCCGCAACATCTACAAGCGCCGTCGCGACGTGATGGTCGAAAGCTTCGGCAAGGCCGGCTTCGACGTGCCGCCGCCGGCAGCGACCATGTTTGCCTGGGCGAAGATCCCGGAAAAGTTCCGTCATCTCGGTTCGCTCGAGTTCTCGAAGCTCCTGGTCGAGAAGGCTGATGTGGCAGTTGCTCCGGGCATCGGCTTTGGCGAGCAGGGCGACGACTACGTGCGTCTCGCTCTCGTCGAGAACGAACACCGCATTCGCCAGGCGGCGCGCAACATCAAGAAATTCCTGTCGACCGCCGACGAGACGATGCACAACGTCATCTCGCTCAACGCGCACAGGTGATTGGAGCGGGATGAGGAAAAGTGTACTCGGTTTTCCGCCCGCATCCCGCTTAACTTATGATCCAAGACGGGCGGCGCGCTTCGTGTGCGCCTCCTTCCACGCCGGCACCGCGGTTCTCGCGGCTCGCCCTCTACATGTTAGGAAATGGCTATGGCAGATGCCCTCAAAATCGGCATTGCGGGCTTAGGTACCGTCGGTGCCTCGCTCGTGCGAATCCTCCAGGATCGTCACGAGATGCTTGCGACAACGTGCGGGCGGGCAATCGAGACCACGGCCGTAACCGCGCGCGACCGCAACAGGGATCGCGGCGTCGATCTTTCGAAGGCGACCTGGTTCGAAGATGCCGTTTCGCTGGCGCGGGACGCCGATATCGACGTCTTCGTCGAGCTGATGGGCGGCTCGGGCGATCCGGCCTATTCAGCCGTCAAGGCGGCGCTTGAGCGCGGCATTCATGTCGTGACCGCCAACAAGGCGCTGCTTGCTGCCCATGGCATCGAGCTCGCCAAGATCGCCGAGGAGAAGGGCGCGCTGCTTAACTACGAAGCGGCGGTTGCCGGCGGTATCCCGGTCATCAAGGCTCTGCGCGAGTCCATGACCGGCAACACGATCTCGCGCGTCTACGGGATCATGAACGGTACCTGCAATTACATCCTGACGAAGATGGAGAAGGAAGAGCTTTCCTTCGAAGCCTGCCTCAAGGAAGCGCAGCGCCTCGGCTATGCCGAAGCGGATCCCGCATTCGACATCGAGGGCAACGACACGGCGCACAAGCTGTCGATCCTCACGAGCCTTGCCTTCGGAACGGCGATTGCGGCCGACGACATCTATCTCGAAGGCATCACCAACATCTCGATCGACGACATCCATGCGGCAGCCGATCTCGGTTACCGGATCAAGCTTCTGGGCGTCGCACAGCGCACCGACAGCGGCATCGAGCAGCGCGTCCACCCGACGATGGTGCCCTATGATTCCGTCATCGCGCAGGTCGACGGCGTGACCAATGCGGTCGCAATCGAATCCGACATTCTCGGCGAATTGCTGATGGTCGGCCCCGGTGCCGGCGGCAATGCAACCGCCTCGGCGGTGCTCGGCGATATCGCCGACATTGCGAAGAGCCGTCCCGGCGCCCAGCACGTTCCGGCCTTCGGCCGCCCGACCCATGCGCTGCTTCCCTACAAGCGCGCGCAGATCCAGAGCCACGAAGGCGGCTACTTCATCCGCCTGAAGGTCGTCGACCGCACCGGCGTTTTCGCCAGCATCGCCACCCGCATGGCGGACAACGGCATCTCGCTGGAATCGATCATGCAGCACTCCAAGCAACTCATGGAAGGCGGCGAGCCGCAGACGATCATCCTGGTGACGCATGCGACCTCGGAGCATTCCGTTCGCGATGCCATCAAGGCGATCAAGGGCGAGGGTTATCTCGTCGGCGAACCGCAGGTCATCCGCATCGAACGCCCGAAGGCGAACTGAGGACGGCATAGACCTCAGGCAGCAAGGCAAGTCGGCGCGTAGCGCTGGATTGCCACCGATAGATTGGAAGCCTCGTCGTGCAAGCATGCCGGCGAGGCTTTCCTATTTGGGCATTTCAGGCGGGCGGTGCCGAAAACGGGCGAGGAACGTGGATCTCTGTGTATGCCGTTCCAAAAACGGTCACGATTTTCGGGGTTATGCGCTAAGAAGCGATAAGCGCAGGCGGGTGGACGAGCATGGATGAATTGGTGGATCCGGTACAGCGGGCCTTTCTCGGCGTCGAGCAGTCGATCAGCGGCCAGCGCTGGGTGTCGCGCCTTGATCAGGCCGGCCAGAACCGGGCGCTCGCCATCAGCCAGGTCCACGGCTATTCCGATCTGCTCGGTCGCGTGCTTGCCGGCCGCGGTGTCGTGCTTGACGACGCGGCGAGCTTCCTCGATCCGACGCTGCGGTCGCTGATGCCGGATCCCGATTCGCTCACCGATTGCCGCAAGGCCGCCGATCGCCTGGCAGTGGCCATCAAGCGGCGCGAAAAGGTCGTGGTCTTCGGCGATTACGACGTCGACGGTGCCGCCTCTTCGGCACTGATGACCCGCTTCCTCCGTCATTTCGGCATCGATGCGGAGATCTATATTCCCGATCGGATATTCGAGGGCTACGGGCCGAATCCCGCGGCCATCGAACAACTGATCGACAACGGCGCCGAACTTATCGTGACCGTCGACTGCGGCTCGACGAGCCATGAAGCGCTCGCGGTGGCGGCGAAACGCGGCATCGATGTGGTCGTCATCGACCACCACCAGGTTGGCTCAGCGCTGCCGGCCTGTCATGCGCTCGTCAATCCCAACCGGGAGGACGATCTTTCCGGACAAGGACATCTCTGCGCCGCCGGCGTCGTCTATCTCGTTCTCGTCAACACGCTGCGCGTTCTGCGCAATGCCGGCGATGTCCGTGTTGCATCCTTCGATCTGCTGGCCCAGCTCGATCTGGTGGCACTGGCGACCGTCTGCGATGTCGTGCCGCTCAAGGGGCTCAATCGGGCCTATGTCGTCAAGGGACTGATTGCCGCGCGGCACATGGGAAATGTTGGGCTCGCGGCGCTGCTGAGGAAGGCGGCGATCGGCGGTCCGGTCACGCCCTATCACCTGGGGTTTCTGGTGGGGCCACGAATCAATGCCGGTGGCCGCATCGGCGACGCAGCGCTCGGCAGCCGCCTTCTGGCGATGGACGATGCCGGAGCGGCGGAAAAGATCGCTGCGCAGCTTGATGAACTCAACCGCGAACGCCAGGCCATGGAAGCCGCCATGCTGGCCGAGGCCGAGGCCGAGGTTCTGGCGGAATACGGCACCGGCGAGGGCGCCTCGGTGATCGTTACAGCGCGCGAAAACTGGCACCCCGGCATCGTCGGGCTGCTCGCCGCCCGCATCAAGGAAAAATTCCGCCGGCCGACCTTTGCCATCGCCTTCGATCCGAATGGGCGCGGCACCGGCTCTGGCCGTTCGATCAATGGCTTCGACATGGGCAAGATGGTCCGGGCGGCCGTCGATGGGGGCCTGCTGGTCAAAGGGGGCGGTCATGCGATGGCCGCCGGCCTCACGGTGGAGCGTGCGAAGCTCGGCAAACTCCGGCAATTCTTCGAGGAGCGTGCGGAATCTGCGGTGCGCGATCTCGTCGCCATCCAGACGCTCAAGGTCGATGGCGCGCTCGCCGCCTCCGGCGCGACGCTGGAGCTTATCGATCTCCTGGAACAGGCCGGCCCCTATGGCTCGGCGCACCCGCAACCGGTCTTTGCCTTCCCGCAGCATCGGCTGCGCGACAGCCGGCAGGTGGGCGCTAACCACATCAAGGTGACGCTGGAGGGCCAGGACGGCAGCCGGCTCGACGGCATAGCGTTCCGGGCAACGGAGACGCCACTCGGCGATTTCCTGCTCGCGAGCCGCGGCACGTCTATTCATGTGGCAGGTTCGGTCTCGGCGGACCTTTGGCAAGGCCAGCGCCGCGTGCAGCTACGCGTCACGGATGCGGCGAGGGCCCTGTAACCTCGCCGAACAGGAATCGCTCAGATTTGAGCGGCGGCTGGTGCTCTTGCGAGCAGGGATTGGCACGCCCAACGGGACTCGAACCCGTGTTGCCGCCGTGAGAGGGCGGCGTCCTAACCGCTAGACGATGGGCGCCCATGCTTCTGACTGATGAACTTGCAACGCAGTCTTGCGGCCGTGAGCAATTCAGCTGCGGATATTATGCTTTTTCAGCGCAAACGACGACATAAATCCAACTGCATCGCTCCGGCGACAAGGTCGCGAGATTCGATCGAAAGTGAGCCGCAAGCGCAAGTTTGCTGCGTAGC
This sequence comes from Ensifer sp. ENS10, assembly GCF_014852025.1. NCBI lineage: Bacteria > Pseudomonadati > Pseudomonadota > Alphaproteobacteria > Hyphomicrobiales > Rhizobiaceae > Ensifer > Ensifer sp. ENS10. Next base: position 139,446 of record NZ_JACVAS010000008.1, on the reverse strand, counting down.
TATATTGGAGATGTGGGGGAGAAATTCAACACAGTGGCACGCCCTAGGGGAGTCGAACCCCTCTTCCCAGAATGAAAATCTGGTGTCCTAACCGATAGACGAAGGGCGCACTCGCTGTGTGGGCGCCTTATAGCCAGCGACTCTGGATACCGCAAGCGTCAATCTCAGGTTTTTTGTGCTTTTCCTGTTAAAAAACGGCGAGAAAAATTCGGCGCCTGAAGGCCGGAATCGGAGACGTGTCCGAGGCAGGAAATCACCGTTTCAGACGAGGAAAATATCGATTTTCATGGGGGAGGAGATCAACACAGTGGCACGCCCTAGGGGAGTCGAACCCCTCTTCCCAGAATGAAAATCTGGTGTCCTAACCGATAGACGAAGGGCGCACTCGCTGTGTGGGCGCCTTATAGCCAGCGACTCTGGATACCGCAAGCGCCAATCTCAGGATTTTTGTGCTTTTCCTGTTCAAAACAACGAGAAAAATCCGCGGACTAAATGACCGGATTGGAAGACGTCGGCGACGGGAAAGATCGCTGTGTCAGGCGGGAAAATCAGTGATTTATGTGGGGGAGGAAGCTCAACACAGTGGCACGCCCTAGGGGAGTCGAACCCCTCTTCCCAGAATGAAAATCTGGTGTCCTAACCGATAGACGAAGGGCGCACTCGCTGTGTGGGCGCCTTATAGCCAGAGGATTTGAGAACCGCAAGCGGCAATCTTCATATTTCTGTAAAAATTCCACAGTCGCGAGCCGAAGGGTAGATTCCTTGGAATAATCCATGGAAACAAGCGGTTGGCTTCAGCCCTTGCCGCGCCGGCAGCGCCAGTTCCAATCTCGCTGAGCGCCGATGTCGATATGGACCGACTCCGTATGGCAATAGGTGCCGACGCCGCCGCGACCGGGAACGCTGCGCAGGAATTCGGCAAGATCCCACTTGCTGACGCCTTGGACCTGGATGTCTGCTGCCTCGCAGCGGGTATGCAGCGACTGCTTCGCCCGGTTGACCTTGATCGGCCTGAGGCCGGAGGTCACCATCACCTGCTTGCCGTAATGCGTTTCCACCTTCTTCAGCATCTGCATGAGCTCAGGCTTGAAGCAGCCGGCATCAACCTTCTCGGTCTGCAGGATCAACCCGCTCGGGGCCAGCCGTGCCAGGCCCGACAGGGATGCGACCTGAACCGGCGCGCCATCGTCGTCGTCGCCGAGATGTTCCTCGTGCTCGAAATTATAGAGCGAAGTCAGCTTGACGCCCGGAAGCGTGTAGGCGAGGGAGGCCGTCTGCGGCCGGCTCGCGTTGCTGGTGGTAATCGTCTTTTTTTCCGCTGGTTGCGCGGCGCGCAGTGCTTCCTGCTGTTTTTCCTTGCGTTTCCCGGCAAAGAGCGTTGCGAGTGTCCAGGTTTTCGGCGCTTCCTTGTCGCCGTCGCTTTCCTTTGCCTCCGCGGTCGCCTGCATCGGTTCCGCGATCGCCACTTCAGCCGCGGCTGGCGCAACCTCTGCATTGGCCACGGCCTGAGGTGCAGCCGATTTTTCGCCGCCGGCGGCCGCCTCGGCGCTGAGCGGTACGGGGACGGCTGCGGGAAGGGCGTCCGGCGCCGGAGCGGGAGCGTAGGCTGCGACCGCCGTGTCTGCCGGCGCAGCGGTGGCCTCGTTCGCGGCACCCTGTTGCGGCGTCATGATGGGCTGAGGCTGTCGCTGGGTGCCGCTGAACAAGCTGTTGGTGGTTGCGTTCATGGCGGGCTGGCCCGCCGGCAGCGGCACAGTTCCATTGGCCTGCGGCTGGGTATTCGGCATGCCCTGCGTCGCCGCTGCCTGTCCGTAGATGCTGGAAGAAGCGGCACGCAGGCCTGTGTTCTGCATCGTCAGGGACTGGGCTTGCCCGGAATCCTGCGTGGTGGCGGTCTGTTGCGCCTGCGGATCGCTGCCGAGCGCGGCCACCTGCGCATCCCGGACCGTGCCTTGCTCGGCCGATTCGGCCGCCTGGGCCGCTGTCTGTCCCTCAAGGCCCAGCCCGGCGGTGACGTCGTTGTCGGCAACGGCCGACACGCAGCCGCTGAGTGCCAGGAGTGAGACGGATAAAGCTGCCGCGCGCGCAATGGCAGCGAGCACTGCGCCCTTCGTATCCGGATGTTGCAACGTCCTATCCCCGCTCTCCGTGCATGACGGGCGAAACCTTCGCCTTGTCGTGCATTAAGTCTCAGTTCCGAAACATCGCTCAGAACAAACAAACTCATGTTTCTCGCGGCGGTCCGAAAGAACGCCACGGGAAAAGATCAGGCCAAGTACAAAGGGGGTCGCCGCCACGAGACATCGCGGATAGGACCCGGCATCAACGTTTCGCGCGAAAAAATACTCAACGACACGCGATTTGTAAACCGGCGCTAACCTTGAGCCCGCATGTTGCACACATGCAAAGGCCCGGATCGACCGGGCCTTGGATCATTCATTGCTGCTGCTGATCGGCGACTCGGCCATGCCAGCCGGTATGACCGGCCACATAGGGGCATCCTCGCCAGTCAGAATTGCGCGGGGCTTACCATGCGCCGGTATTGGCCATCGAAGCCCAGGGCTCCTGCGCCGGACGGTTCTCGCCCTTCTGCAGGATTTCGATCGAAATGCCATCTGGGGAACGTACGAAGGCCATATGGCCATCGCGCGGCGGGCGGTTGATGGTCACGCCATTGTCCATCAGATGCTGGCAGAAGCCGTAGATATCGTCGACCTCATAGGCGAGGTGACCGAAATTGCGCCCGCCGGTGTAATCTTCCGTATCCCAGTTGTAGGTGAGTTCGAGGCAGGGTGAGAGTTCTCCGCGTGCGCGATCGATGTCGCCGGGGGCCGCGAGGAAAACGAGCGTGAAGCGGCCTTTCTCGTTCTCGTAACGGCGGATTTCGGTCAGGCCGAAAAGCGTGCAGTAGAAGTTCAAGGCCTCGTCCAAATTCTTGACGCGAACCATCGTGTGCAGATAGCGCATTGCAATGTCCCTGTTTTGCAGAAGATGGCGTATACTGAGCCGCCAGCAAGCCAGAGGCAAGGCTGCGTCCGCATATTAGATCTCGGCCAAAATATGCCGAGGGTCTTGCGTATCCGCGGCGGGACGATGTTATTCTGGTCAATAAGAATCAGTTAACCGTATCGGTAGTCGCGCGTAAACGAGGGGCTGGGAGAGAATGGCGGATAGGACATCTTCAAAAGACGTCATGCATGGTGACGACTTTGGCAGTGACGCTCTCGACCTCATCGAAATCACGGGCGTGATCAAATGGTTCGACGTCGCCAAGGGCTTCGGGTTCATCGTGCCTGACAACGGCATGCAGGACGTGCTGGTCCACGTGACCTGCCTGAGGCGCGACGGTTACCAGACGGTTCTCGAGGGCGCGCGCGTCGTGGCTCTCATCCAGAAGCGCGATCGCGGCTACCAGGCGTTCCGCATCCTGTCGATGGATCAGTCGACCGCCGTACATCCGTCTCAGCTTCCGCCGGTGCGCACCCATGTGCAGGTGACGCCGACCAGCGGCCTCGAACGGGTCCTGGTCAAGTGGTTCAACCGCACCAAGGGCTTCGGCTTCCTGACGCGCGGCGAGGGGACCGAGGACATCTTCGTTCATATGGAGACCCTGCGGCGCTTCGGCCTCACGGAGCTTCGTCCGGGACAGGTTGTCCTGGTGCGCTTCGGCGATGGCGAAAAGGGCCTGATGGCCGCCGAGATCCATCCGGACGGCCCGTCGCCGACGAGCCGGTCGCACTGATGCTCGCGGTACGAGATCTTTCCGGAAAAAGCGCCCTGGTGGCGCTTTTTTTGTTGTTCGCCTTTGCCGCTGCGGCTTTGGCGGAGGTTGAGTTCACCACGGACAAGATGCGGCTCGTGACCGCCGACAGGAAGGTGCACGAACTGACCGTCGAGCTTGCCGTCGATCCCGACCAGCGTGAGCAGGGACTGATGTTCCGCCGGTCGATGGCGCCGGATCACGGCATGTTGTTCGATTTCGGTGAAACCCGCCGCGTGATGATGTGGATGAAGAACACCTATCTGCCGCTGGACATGCTGTTCATCGACAACAAGGGCGTGGTGCGGACGATCCGCCAGGGCGCCGTCCCATTTTCCGAAGCGATCATTGATTCCGGCGAGCCGGTCGCCTTCGTTCTCGAGCTCAATGCCGGCACTGTCAAACGCCTTGCTATTCGGGCCGGAGACCGTCTTGAAGGCGCTCGAATCCCGGGGCGATGATCCCGGGGGAGATGATCACAAATCGACAGCTGGCATCCGTTGGCCTTGTAGTTTGGGCATCAGCGCCTAAATCACCTGTATCGAGACGAATCGATCCTTTCGATGACGACTGCAAAGCCTTTTGGGCAGACTTCAACTTAATAAATTGCTAATATTCTGCCGAAGACGACAGGAGGCATCTGTGATGGTCCGGAGTGTGGTTGTTGCGATCGTGGCGGCCGCTGCGTTCGCGCAAAACACGATGGCGGCAGACCTGACGCCGGCGCTGGAGCCGGCGCCGGTTGTCGAAACGCCGCCCGTTTTCGTATGGACCGGCGGGTATGTCGGCCTTCAGGGCGGTGGCGGCTGGCTGAATGGCGATTTCAGCGCGCCCGGCGGCAGCGGTTCAGAAGATTTCAACGGCGGCTTGCTCGGTGCCTTTGCCGGTTTCAACTATCAGCAGGGTGATTGGGTCTACGGCATCGAGGGCGATGTCAACTACAACTGGAATGACAAGAGCGTCGATGTTGGCGGAACCTCCGCCGAAGTCGGCACCGATGTCTCCGGCGCGATACGCGGACGCGTCGGCTATGTGCTGAACGACAAAGCGCTGCTTTACGGGGCAGGAGGCTGGGCGGTCACCCGCGGCTTCGTCGATGTGCCCGGAGCCTCGAAGGAGAAAGAGACCTTCAACGGTTGGACGATCGGCGCCGGTGTGGATTATTCGTTCACCGACAACGTCTTCGGGCGCGCCGAGTATCGCTACAACGACTATGGCGACAAGGACATCGGCGGCGTCAACGTCGATCTCGATCAGCAGCAGTTCACCATCGGCGTCGGTGTAAAATTCTGACCAATGCGCAGGCAGCGCCAGCATCTGGCCGCCGCTTCCTTGATTCGTTCATGCAGGCTGCAATATTCCCCCTGCGCGATCGGCAATTTCGCCTCGATCGCCTTCGTCCGAGAGATCGAGAGCCACGCGGAGACCGTCCCGGATGGGCCGTTGCAACGCCTTGCGTGAGCCGGACAGCAGCGTCAGCCGTCCTGCTTCCTCAAGCCGGACGAGCCTGTTGCGCGACAGGCCGAGTTCCGCCGACAGCAGGCGATCCGCCCGCATACTGACTGCCAACGGCACCTCAAGGACGATCTCAAGATGGGTACAGACGTCCCGCGGTCGAGCGACGACGCGCCTTGTCACATGGCAAGCGGCGAATTCTTCGATCCTGTCGGTGCTTCGCCGAAGGCCCTCGACGTCGAACGAGACCCGGCGAATCCAGCGCGGGTCGTTGTTCTGAAGCGCATCGAGCGTTTCAGGTGCGATGTCGCGGACATACTGCCGCTCGAAGATCGGGCGATTCCAAGTGTCGTCGCAGTCGGCGCAGCGATAGATCAGCCAGGCATCCAGCCGCCGGCCGTTGGCGTTCAGCCGCGTCTTGCGGCTGCATTCGAATGGGCGCGCGCCGCGGCAACGGCTGCAGGCGAGCCAGGGGCGCGGCGCGGCGTGTGGTTCAATGGTCCACAGGACCGTCAATGTGTGAGACATGTCGTCTGGTTCTTCCAATAGGAAGTCCATCGAGACGACGGTTTGAGTACCCGTTCCGGGGACGCGGTCTGGCAGCGTTTGTAGGTGATGGTTCCGCCTGGTGGTGTTGCACCGGGCTTGAGATCGGCAATGCCATTCCGGTCTCGAATCGTCACCTCAACGAACGCATGAAATATCATACCGGTAGCGTCGGGCGCTATCGGGCGTACGGGGTGAAACTAGCGAGACCGGATTTTACAAAGGCAAAGCGAGACTCCAGGAGAGCGCGATTGTGGCTGCGTGCCCGTTCTACACCGCGGCGTGTGCCGCGCAAAGTGCGGAGTTGACATGCCTACGCGCCATGGTGGCTTTTTGCTCGGAATAGGTGAAATTTGGCCACAGGCAATTTCGCTCAATAGGAGTAGTATGAGGCATTACACCTCCAATCTGGAGCGGCCTCTGCATTGGGACGGCCGCTTCTTTTTTGGACGGCGTAGCCGTTCTTCCTCAGCCGACGCGGCCGAAACTCAGCTCCATTGACGTTGAAGCAGGAGCAGTCACTGAGGAAAATGACGTGACGCGGTTGCGACCGCCGCGCTTGGCTTCATAGAGCGCCGCGTCTGCCCTGTTGAACAAGTCCTCCCACGACCCTTCGTTGCCGCCGGCTGCGAGGCCCATGCTGACACTGAGCGCTATGTGTTGCTCGTTGCCGATCACCACGAGTTCTTCGACGGCGCGACGCAGGCGCTCGGCGATGAAAAGCGCCTGCGTTTCGCTGGTCTGCGGCAGGTAGAGGCCGAACTCTTCCCCGCCAAGGCGGGCGAAGCAATCGCCCTTTCTGAGGTTCTTCCTCATCAGATCGGCAAAGGCGATCAGCGCCTGGTCGCCGGCTTGGTGGCCATAGCGATCGTTGATGCGCTTGAAGAAGTCCAGATCCATGACGATGAGGCAGTCGCCATGCCAGTTTGATCCAGGCAGTTGCGTGAGAAACCAGCGTCGGTTGCGCGCGCCGGTCAAGGCATCGGTGTCGGCTGAACACCTGAGCTCGGCTTCGGCCCTCTCCTTGACGAGGACGAGCGCAAAAAGGGCGATCGCGAAGTGGCATATGATCGAGAGGAAAAAGGCGTAGGTGGTGGTGATCGGTATGACGCCCGGCTTCACAAGACCGATCACCACGGCAAGGCAGAGGCTGGCACCGACGGTCATGGCCGCCGCAAACAGCGCGCGTACCGGCAGCGGCTCCCTGTTGCGATCGGCGATGACGGCGAGGGCGGCGGCCGCCAGAAATGCAAAGGCGGTGGCATTGAACACACTGGCGCGGATGTAGTTGACCACATGGAAATGCGTGGCAAGACCGATTGCTGCGCCCGCGGCCGGTATCGAAAGTGCCAGCCAGTCCGCCTTGCGTCGCCGGCCAGCGCTCAAGCGGCGCACACCGATCCAGAACAGCGCATAACCGCCGATCCCGAGCGTGAAGCTCGAAAGCGTCCACAGATAGGCCGGCAGCAGCTGCTGTTCGCCGTAGCCGGCGAGCGTCGACGCAAGAGCTAGGAAGAAGAAGCCGCTCGCGAGAATTCCGAGACCTTCATCCCGCGGCGATTGCCAGCGGGCATAAAGAAAGCAGAACGCGCCGACGAGGAACGACGATTTGTGAAGCAGCAGAACGGTGGTGAGATCGAGTTGGGTGTTCATGGAATGATGCTCGGGCGGGCTTGGGAGGCTGGCGCGGTGCAGTTGTGCACCCTTGGCTCTAGCCGCAATGGATTTAGCGATTACTAAACTCGAATGACAGACCGACACTTTTGTCCCATTTCGGGACATTTCTGCCTGCCACGGACTGTGGGTGGGACGAATGCAGGTTTCATCAGTGTGGACGTCAACGAAATTACATGTTGCAGCCCAAGGGCGAAGCGTGTATCTCCGGCGCCGTTGGCACGGAGTGTAGCGCAGTCTGGTAGCGCATCTGGTTTGGGACCAGAGGGTCGGGAGTTCGAATCTCTCCACTCCGACCATCGTAACGCCGAAGGTGGCGTTCCTGATCTCCCTGCGTCTTTTCACTTCGTCAGATATTGCCTTTTGGGCACTTGTTGAACGGCGACTGCAGGGCCGTGTCAGCGGAACCTGTATCCCGCGCGGTCGTCTAGCCGAAAAGCCGAATTTATCCGGCCAAAAGTCATTCCGTTTTAAATCAATCTGCGTTATGGGATGACGGAATGCTGGCGCCCGTGAATGTTGCCAGCGAAAGTATGGAGCCGTTCGAAACCATGTCCGCAAAGATCTATCGTCCAGCAAAGACCGCCATGCAGTCTGGCAAGGCCAAGACGAATCTGTGGGTGCTGGAGTTTGATCAGGAAAAGCCGCGCACGATCGACCCGATCATGGGCTACACCAGTTCCGGCGACATGAAGCAGCAGCTGCGGCTGACCTTCGAAAACGCCGAGCAGGCCATCGCTTATGCGGAGCGCAACGGCATCGAATACCGCGTGATCGCGCCGAAGGAAGCGACGCGCAAGAGCGTGTCCTATCCGGACAACTTCCGTTTCAACCGGATGCAGCCCTGGACCCACTAAGTCCTCCGGTCGCATTCGACGGGCGAAGCCCGGGACGGCCCCTTAGCTCAGTTGGATAGAGCACCTGCCTTCTAAGCAGGTTGTCGCAGGTTCGAATCCTGCAGGGGTCGCCAAAAAATTCAAGCACTTAGCGGGTGTTTTTGAGGTTCTACTATGATTTCGCGGGTTTGGTTTGTCCCTGCGCTGACTGATTGGGTCATTTCGCTGGATTTGATTTGGGCATTTCTTCCCAACGCCTATTTTCTCAGGCAACTGGTTTAGCCTGATGGTAGCTACTTAACCCAAGTGAACGGTTTGAATCGAGCGGGTTTAGCCGCGGTCGCCGTCGGTTGGTATCCAGCTAAAATCGCCATGTGGTAGTTCAGCGCACTAACGAGGTTGAGGTCGGTATTCGCCGCTGAATTTCCAGCATCGTCTATCATCACCTGCCGGAAGCTATTCCTTATGGTGTAGATGCCATAACTGTTATCGGTTCTCATACCCATCGCGGCTAGCAAGGCGTCGGCCGAGCCCATTTCGACGAAGAGCTTTCGCGATACCCATACCTTTTTGTCTCTGTCCGAAGCGTGGATGAGCTTGAGCGTTTCTGTCGCTTCGAGTCTGGCAGGCTTGTGTGGGCGACCTGGACCCGTTTTAACTGCGATCTGCTCCGTCAGAAAACCTTCGGCGATCGCAGTGATTATGTCGTAATCTGTATAGGAATAGACCACGTTACCCGCCTGGGCCGTATCGTCTATTTCGATGAGAATGACACCGCCGCCTCTGCCGCATTCGACGGGGTCGCGAAAATACTTTTCGCCTACATCTACTGTTGGCCACAGCAGACCTGCGTTGATATCCCAGCTTGCCGTGGCGGCACTGGCGAGAACAGCCTTTGTCTGGAACCAACGAGAAACGTCCTCGTCTTCGACGACTATATCAAATCCATCGCGATCAACATCTGGCTCGTACAAGTGCAGATGGTATCCGTTTCGCGCCGCCGCGATCTTGATATCGAAAGACAAGCGACTGAAAAATATTCGCTCACGTGTGGTCTGATTGACGGGAGCGGCAAAAAAATCGCGAAGATTCTGGCTCTTGTCCAATTTAGTCTCCATCTTCCAGACGGCGCTCAAGCGGAAGCACGTGCGCTGTGGCGCTCAATTCGCCGTCCCGAACATGGCTTGCACAAACTTGTCTTTCTCTGCCGACTGGGCGGGCGAATTCCCTCTTGCAAAGACCAGTGTCCTCCAGGCGTCACGCCCTTTGACCGCGATGGTCACTTCAACAATGCTGTCGGTGTATTTTACCGATTTTCCTGTCGCCCTGAGCGCAGGCATACCTTGGACGGAGACTGACCTCCACTCCGTATCAATGCTCACATCCGAGGCGACTGCCGCCTTTATCGCGTCGGCATAAGCGGCGGCCTGCACCCCGTCAGACGGAAACCGCTCGTAGCCAAGGATTGCCTCAGCGAGCAATTCGTTGGAGGCAAAATAAAACGCCCGCCCGCTGTTTGTCTTCATCTCCTGTGCCTGCCAAGTCTTCCCTATGGTAGCCGTCTTATCCGTAACCGGGTTTAACCAGGCCTGCGTGGCGTTGAGATTCGTCTCCGCCTTCTGATCTTCAGCCCGCAAGATAACATTGCCCGTAAACAGAGCGCTCACGACGACGATGCTCGCGGCCAGACGCACTTTCGACGGATTGGCTATGATTTCAGGATTACCTTCGTCGTAGCTGGCAGCCTTGCCTGCTGCAAGCAGTCGGTATTGGCGGACTTGCGTGAAAAGCGCGACGAAAGGGATACCAAGCCCAAGTCCAGCGACCCAGACCTTGAACTCTCTCGAAAGATAGAACCCAATCCGACTATGACCTTGGGGGACAACAACGCGCACACCGACGACAGCCTTCCCAGGTGTGGTGCCGACAACAATCATGCACAGAGCTAGAAATAGCGCCACGAGCGGAAGCAGTAGAACGCCGAATAGAACGCCGTTCATCGTAACGATCTGCAGGTAAATGTCCGGAGCGTATAGGACAGCCCAAAGGCCTATTCCGAATCCGAACAGCGGGACGAAGATGAGGTTGTCGATGAACCTCGCCCAAAAACGTGGCCAGGGTCGTGAGGCGATTTCGACACCTGGCCTCACAACAGGTGGGTCAAAAATGGGTGATGGCAATTTCGGAGGTGATGCGACGGGTAGCGGCGGAGGTGTCGAGAATGCCTTTGACAGATCGGGGTGATCGGCTGCCCGTTGCCAAGCATCCATGCCCTCGTGCCAAACAAAAGTCTCTCTATTTATCTGGCCGCTTTTTATTAGCCCGCGTATTTCATCATCATCAACAGGGCCCTTTTGATCTTTTCCTGCCGCATAGTACCAAACGATCATATATTCCCCCATCCGCTAGGCAAAGACGTAGCAAGGTTAGAAAGCAGGGTAAAGTTGTACCAGGCACGCCAGCCGAATCTTGCGAGTAAAAAATCGCTTTGGCCGGGGCAAAACTATTTAAAATTGCGACGGTGCTCGGATTCGAGCGGGGGCGGCAAGCGGCTACAACTGGCTTCCTCCAGAATCATTGCACCGCACTTGACATTTCCAAATTTGTTCACTATCCGTTCTTTTTAGTAAGCCAGTGTTCGATTTTCCGCGAGGTTGTCATGCGTATCGCGAGACACATCATATCTGGCCACAGTTCCAGGCCGACGGCTTGGGGATGGGCCTCTTACATAATATGACGCCCTGGTCAGGGTCTTGAAGGAAGCGCCTATTCGCTGACCTAATTCGAGACTCCCTATTCCAATACCCCAACCCGTTAGTACTCCAGTTACCCTATCGCGCGAAGTGCACCAGATCGGTGCACTATTCGCCCAATTTCCCGCGCCGACCCCCTATGCAGCGCCGGCGGAATCTATATGAGCACGGTCACTGACCGCAAAGGAGCCCAGGCATGAACCGGATATGCATACAGACCAAGTAATTAGCTGGACCATTTAGTCCGCTGGTTGCCCACGTTTGTATGTGTCGTCTTGTTCCTAGCCAAGGAGGGCTCCATGCATTTCGCACGTCAGGTTTCCCGCCACATTAAGCTCGATCGCGCAGGCCTCGGTTTCCTGAGCTTGCCCGCCATCCGTCATCCGCGCACCTTCGGCCAGGCCAACCGCATGGCTGAGATCGGCTCGCCCGAAGCCGGGGACGGCGGAATAACGCGGAATCGTCGTAGGAACGACGACTAAGACGACCTTCTGGAACGAGCCGGTGGCCACGCATGCGGTACGCAAGCCGCCTGCGACGCACGCCAAGACGCTCCGCGGGTCATCGGTCTTCCGCAACACGGTCCTCTTTCACGAGAGCGATCTCGAGCGTCGAGTCTCCACGTACCTTCAGCTTCGCAAGGACCTGAAGGCGATCTACTCCCAGTATCCCGTGCTTCTCTACCGCGATGCCGATGGTGTCTGGTGCGAGCACATCTGCGACTACTGTGTCGTCTTCGAAGATGGCCACATGGTTGCGGTTCCAGTTAAGCACGCCCGCAAAACGGCGGCGATGCGGGACCTCATGGCGCGCATCAAGGCCGAAGGCTACCTCCGCAAGAACAAGAACGGCACCGTGACCGCGGGGGCCGTCCACGACATCCGTCTCATGACGGAGCGCGAGGCCACCTATGGTGCCTATGAGAACGCCATGCGCATCATGCGTGCCCGTCGTATGCGCGACGACGACGAGTATGAACGCGCCCTAGCGATTGTTCAGACCCTGAGCGGTTACTTCCGCTTCGGAGATTTGCTTCGCAACTGCCGCGATCACGCCGCCCGTCGCACAGCGATCCTTCTGCTGATCGACGACCGGGTCCTCGTACCTGAAACGCCGGGACCGATCGACGACCTGACCGTGATGGTCCGGCGGTAGCCCCAACCCAAGCCTTCCTTCCGTTGCCCTTAAAGGAGCCAGCCATGACGCACGCCTTCCCCCTTCCGCACGTCTTCAACTACGCCATCGTCAACATGGGTCGTGACGACCGCTACTCCGACCAAAACGTCAATTGGTTGCCCTTGCACCGTGACGCGGACGGCTACCGCTTCCGCAACGAAAACGACGGTGAACACGAGGTATTCATCCCCCATCGCGACATCTACGCGCGGCTTGCCAGCGGAGCCGCGAAGATTCGCTACAAGCACAACACCCCCGAGAGCCAGAAGCTCCGTGCGATCTTCGGTGAGCAGACCTTCGAGGACATCGTGGGCAAGCCGCGCGCCCTCGCGTTGTTCCGTGAAAAGCTCATCGAGCGGTTCGATGCGGAACGCCAAAAGCTGGGAAAGAAGCCGCGATGGTCGAAGGAAACGTTCGAGGCGAAGCTCCGCGGCTGGCGCAAGGAAATCCTGGCGGAAATGCTGGGCCTTGAGGAAGAAGACGAAACCCGCGCCGACCAGATGGTCGAGGTGAAGGCATTCCCGACGCCGTCGGTGAAAACCTTTCGCCGCGACTACAAGCGCTATCACGAGAGCGGCGAGCAGGTCCTCGGGATCGTTCACCGTCATCATGGGCCTGGCTTCCACCTGAGGGCCACGGACAATGAATCGCTCGCCTTTGCCTACGAAGCGGCGCGCGGCTACATTTCGCCGCTCAAGCCTTCCATGGCGCAGGTGTACCGCAACTACCAAGAGGCACTGGCGAAAGAAAACGCCGACCGCCCGCGCAAGCTTCTGAAGATCACGCGAAGCAAATTCGAGTCGATCATCTCCAAGTTCGATGCCTTCGATAAGTGGGACGGCCGCCATGGCCGCGCGTCGGCTCTCAAGCACTTCGGCATTGCCAAGAGGGGCATCAGCGCACTCCATGTCGGCGAGCGCATTGAGATCGACTTCTGGAACGTCGACCTCATGTCCCTCTTCGTCGAAACCGGCATGTGGGCGATGCTTCCGCCTGCGTATCGGGCAGCAATCGAAGGCAAGCGCATCTGGTTCGTGGCCGCGATCGATGTCGCCACCCGCTACATCCTTGCCTTCCGCGCCAGCTTGAACCCCAACGCGGTTTCCGCCGTCGCTGCGATCCGCATGATCATGACCGACAAGCGTCACATCTCGGAGTTTGTCGGCGCGGAGACGCCGTGGTTCGCGTTTGTCCAGCCGCGTGACGTCTTCAGCGACAACGGCAAGGAGTTTGCCAACGGACGGGTGGAATCCGTGATGCGATCCGGAGGGATCACGTTCAACCGTCCTCAGGCAGGCAATCCCAAGGCTCGCCCCTTCATCGAGAGCCTGTTCCACTCGATCGGCCCTTTGATCGCAAGCTACTTCGAAGGTCGGACGTTCGGTTCGATCGCCGAAAAGGGCGACTACAATCCCGAGCATCATATCAGCCTGCAGGCGGACGAGGTCGTCAGGCTGTTCACCTTCGCGATCTGCGACATCTACCACAACAAGCCGCATAGCGGTCTCGGAGGGGCTACCCCACACAACGCCTGGATTAGAGCGGTCCAGGAACACGGCATCGAATTCCCGAGCCAGGACCCTGAGCAGATGCTGCACATCTTCGGTGAGCGCTACGAGCGTCGCATCGGGGAGTACGGCATCCCCTTCATGGGAGTGCCTTACGGGAACGAGGAACTGCACCGCCAGCGCACGAAATACGGCCAGATGGCTTTCGAGATCAAGGTCGATCCCGAGAACCTCGAACACATTGCCGTTCGCGGCGACAAGGGGTGGTTCGTTGTTCGAAACATGGTCGGCCTCGACCGTTCCGTGTCGCTGGCTGAGTGGATTGCAGCCCGCCGCGATATCCGCCGTCAGAACGCTACAGAGGCGGAAGCCGGCTTGGAAGCGATGTACCGGGCCATCAACCGCCTGCGTAAGAGCGGGGAAGCCGCGGCGCTGCGGGCAAACCTGACCGCGCGGCACTTGGATGCGAGCCACTACGCGATCCTGGAAAATGATCTGTTCGGTTCCTGGGAGGCTGTTCGCTCGGCAAGCACGCCAGAACTGATCCAGGCATTCGAAACGCCGGAAGACCCGCTCCGCGACGGATCGGTCTCTGAATCCCGTGCCATCCCCGAATTCCACGCGGCCCGCGAACGGGACGCCAGGAAGAACAAGCGCCGCGAGGCAAAGGTCGTCGAGGAGACGCCTGCCGAGGTCGCATCGTCTGAACCTTCAACCGACAACTACTACGAGGAGTACTGAGTATGGAAAACGCTACGAACGTCATCGCATTCGACGCGATTGCAGACAAGAAGGCCGAGGTCTACAGCGGCTACATCGAACACGCGCGCGACACCCGGTTGGGCACGATGCTGCGCGACCTGGTCGACAACGTGGAGGCTTGCCGCCGCGGCGTAGGATCGCGTCGGCGCGCCCTGTTCCTCATCGGAGCCTCAGGCAGCGGTAAGTCTTTCGCACTCCGCCACCACTTCAGCCAAACGCCGGAGTTTCAGCCGCGGGTAAACGAATATGGTGAGACGGTGCGGCCGCTGCTGAGCATCGAGGCACCTAAGCCGTGCACGTCAAAAGACTTCGCTGTGGCGATCCTTGATGCAATCGGGGTGCCGTCGAAAGCCAAGATGACTGAGGGCCAGCTTTTCGCAACCGTGAAGACCCAGCTTCGCGAGCGCGGCATCGTCTATCTCCACGTAGACGAGGCCCAGCATTTGATCCGGCATCCCAGCGCTCGCGCGATCCTCGACGTCCAGGATCGCCTCAAAAGCCTGATGCAGATCGACGACTGGCCGTTGCATACGCTCTATTCCGGGATGCCGGAACTCGCCGAGCTCCTGACGGGCGATCAGCAGTTGGCCAACCGTTCGATGGTGATGCGCTTCATCCCGCTGAGCCTCCCCGGAGACAAGGCCAGCATCAAGCAGGTCTTGACGGACATCGTCGAAGGAAAGTGCGGCCTCAACCTCTCCGAGGAACTCCGCACCGATGACTTCCTCGGCCGTCTGTGCTCCGCCAACAGCGGCTGCTACGGGAAGATCATCGAGGCGGTCCAGGCGGCGTGCTTCCTCGTCATGCACAAGGGCAAGGGGACGGTTGATCGCCGCGCCTTCGCCCATAACTACCAGCGTGACAGCGGGTGCCTTCCGAGCGATAACGTCTTCACCGCCGCGCGCTGGAGTGAAATCGATCCCGGCAACGCGCTGGCCGACTTGGCCAGCGCTGGCAAGGGAGGCAAGTGATGGTTCTGCCCGTAACGCTTCCCTATCACCACGACGAAGCGGCGATCGATCTCGTCGCCCGTCTTGCCGCCGCTAACGGGTATTCGTCGCTGCGGGAGTTTCTCGCACATACGGATACCACGGCCAATGCCATCGTTCATGGCGAGACTGATGCCCTGTCGCTGGTCAGCGAGTGGTCTGGGGTGTCAGTCGCACGGCTAAGGCAACTATCCACGGTGGCAAACGGCCCTGGCGGCACATGGCGAATGGGCTGCGCGACGCTCAGCAAGGACATGCGGCCGGGGCGAGTACAGCGCTTCTGTGCCCACTGCGTGCTGGAGGACAGAGCAAACGGGACGGGACGCTTGGCGTCCCGCGCCTATCGCCGTGCATGGTGGTCGATCCGCGGTATCGAAGGATGTCCAGTTCACGGACGCGCGCTGACGGAAGTGGCTGTCGACGCCACCGGCGACGTCCACGACTTCCCTCAGTTCGTGAATGCCAATCTCGGATTGATCGAGGACGCCGCGGCGACTTCTGCCCCGAGCAGTCAGCCGCGATTGGATCGGTATCTTCGCGACCGGGTGTTCATGGAGGGCGGAGAGGGCTTCCTCGACGAGCTCGACGCACACGTCGCGGCCGAGTTCTCGCGCTATCTCGGTGACTTCTTGGCCCTCCGCGATGTCAGGGCCTGGATGCACGAGGGGAGCGATCTGCGTGAATGGGGCTTCAACCTCGCGGTAAAGGGGGAAGAGGAAATCCGACGCGTTTTTGCGGACGTGATCGATCACAAGCGGCCGACAACCCATTATGCCGAGTCGTTCGTGGGGCCGATGATCAAATGGCTCCGCCGCAACCTCGACAAGGGGGCATATGGACCAGTCATCGATCTCGTGCAGGACATCCTCGAGTGCAACATGCCGTTTGGAGAGGGGCAGACCATTCTCAAGCCGGTTAAAACCCGGCACATCCACAGTGTGAGCTCTGCGTACGCCGAGTTTGGTCTCACCGAAAATCGGATCAGAGCCTTGATGAAGGCAAATGATCCGGATTTTCGGGATGGTCTTTCTGACGCCTCCACGTACTTCGATGCCGCCGCTTTGCGGCCGATCCTTCAAGCGGCCCGCGACACGCTGAATAGCAGGGAGGCGGGAGAAGTCTTGGGCGTCAGCGAAGAAATGGTACACGGTCTTTTGGGTGTCGGCATCCTGGAGCAGGTCGAGGTGCGGGCCGACGGCGAGCGAGCCTTTGTCAGAATCCCAAAGCGTGCCTTGGACCAATTGATCCAAGCTCTGACAATGAAATCGGAAGGGGTGAGTAATGCGGAGGGATTGCTTTCGCTTTCCTCGGCGGTTCCTGTCGTTCGTCGTCCGTTTCACCGACTTGTCAAAATGGTCCTGGATGGAAATATCGACGCGTTCATCGTTTCTGGGGGCGGACCTATCTTTGAACGGGTCCATATTTCTACGCCCGCATCAATGCCTTCAAACGCCCGAAGAAAACAGAGAAACGGGAACGCCTTGTCCGGTGGAGACGACGAACTGATGCGGCTCAAGGAAGCCGAACTCGCGCTCGGGACAACGACCATCACAATCGCGGACTTGATCAAGCGCGGTTATCTTCGCCAACAGACCGTTCGCCGAGAAACTGGACATGTTGTGAAGTTCATTGAGCGGAAGTCCTTGGCAGAGTTCCATGCGGCGCATGCTTCCCTGACGGAGATCGCCAAATCTCGCCAAGGTTACAGGGCCACCATCAAGGTTGAATTGGAAGACGCCGGACTTTCTCCGATCTTCGAACCCGAAGGTTTCATCGCCCGCTTCTACAGAAGGTCAGACTTGGCTCGAGCCGGATACGAGGTCTGACGAAACCTGCCAAACAATCCCGTAAACCCGCTCCGGCGGGTTTTTCTTTGGCTTGCTTCCGAATGTGCCCAAATCAAATGCCGCGAGATGCCCAAGATGTTTCGGAGGGCCTGAAAATTATCCAATGATTTCAATGAATCATTTGGGAAAAGGGACAAACCAAGACCGCGCAATCATACTAGACCCCGTTTACAGCTTTCCCATAGCCGTTTACAGCATTCATTCACGTGATGTTCTTTTCCATCCGCAGAATGACCGCATCGCTGGTCTGCTGATCCGTCGCCAGATAGTGCTTCTCAAGCACTCTTCCTACCTCTGCAATCGAGTGCCCAGTGATCGACGCGATCTGTTCTGTCGTCGATCCTTCCCGCCGCCGTTCGGTGATGAACGTGCCGCGCAGGTCGTGAAACGTCACGCCCTCAATCTGGACACCATCGCTCTCCTTGTTCAGCCTGGCACACTCTTTCGCCCATGACGTTTTGAAGCCGTCCTTCGTCCATGGCCGGCCGCGAGAGTTGTTCATGATTCGCATCTTGTCCTTCGGCAGGGCGTCGATCATGGCTTTGAGCTTGCTGTGAACTTTCACGCGAACTCTCTTTTTCGTCTTCCCTTGCTGAAACGACAGGTGCGTGCCGTCGTATTGCTTCCATGTGAGGGATAGAAGATCACCTTGACGTTGCCCGGTGTGGATCGCCATTTCGAAGGCAAGGAGCATATGAGCCTTGGCCTTGGCCCGGAACAGCGCGATCAGTTCCGGCGTCCAGACGCTTTCCTTGCGAGATCCCGTGTAAAGCCGGTTGATTCCGGTGCATGGGTTCTTCTCGATCGTCTCTTCGTCAATCCCGAAGGTGAAGACCCGGGAGAGGGAGAATAGCATCTGGTCGGCTTTCCGCGGGTTGGCGGAAAAGGTGTGATGCCATTTGCGGATCATCGCCTTCATGCCGCGCTGCTGTGTGAGCTTCAGCGGCAGCTTCGGCCATTCCTTGCGGATTTCCTTGAACGAATGCTTGTGGGCGTCCTGGGTCTTCTCTGCCAGCGCGGAGAATGCAGGGCTCTTTTGGAAGGTGTCTATTAGGTCGTCGAGCGTCTTCACCTCTGCAGGGGCGCTCTCGGCGCGGTGCTTCAGTAGCTCTGCAGCGAACGATTCGGTGTTCGGTTCGGCCTCCATCTTCGGACCGCCGCGCCAGGCGTAGTAGTGGACGCGGACCTCTCCGCTCGCCAGCCGGCGCTTGACCTTATGAATTCCTTTGAGCTTCACGAGCACGTTCTCGATCTCTCCACGCCTGCCAATCCGCCAATGATGTGAAGTCATCAGGTTTCAGGTCAACCGTAGCAGGCTTGGAGGTATCTTGGATATCTGGTGAAACGCCGACGCGTTGGCCGTTGACCTCGATCCAAACCGTGACGCCCTTCGACTTGGCGACGTCGGCCATTCGCTTCAGGTCGGCCGCCTTGATTGCTGCTCTGGCCGTCATTCCTCGCCTCCTTGAGTATGGCGTTGGCGGGGCGCGCTCCACGGAACAAGAGGTGTAGCGTAGGCCAGCATCAAGGGATGGCGCGGCTGCCCGTCTAGCGCGATGCCCCAGCACATGGGCCGGGCTCCGGCCTTGGCCAGAACATCCGCGACAGCGAGCCAGCGATTGCGCAACGGCTTCGGAAGCTTCGAGAGCGGGCCCCACGCCACGATATGGATATCGGCGTCGGTTACGGCTTGTGCGATATAGGCATCATTCTCCGGGCCCACTGGGTCAGTAGCCGATCGAAGCGCTTTCACGTCCTTGTCTACGAAGGCGTACTTGTTCCAGACTTTGACCTTGCTGGCTCCTAGGCGGACGGCGAAGCCATCGACTTTGGTCATGGTCGAATCGTTGTTCTCGTCGTCGGCATTGGACGGGTTGACCATCCCGAGCGATATGACTGGGCCGCTGCCACCGAAGTCATGTTCAAGAAGGTAGCGATACAGGCCGCATTCGGAGAAAACCGCGCGCCTTGTCATGAGAAGGTCGCTCATCGAATGATTTCTCCCGTTCTGCGGTCAACGACCGTTCCATCCATGCAGCGCTTGAACCGCGGGTGGGACAGGCTGGATTTGGGTTTGGCGATGCCAAGGTGCTTCTTGCGGGTGCGGGCGATCTTGGATTTGACCTTCATCTCGACTGCCGTCTTTCGACGGTGCGGCTCTTTTTTGGCCGGAAAAAGATTGGTCTCGCGATGCTCGCCGCCGAGGATCAAGGCGACCTTGTGGTCTAGATCCCACTCGTCGCGCACAGGATCGATCTTCTCGCCGGTCAGGTGGCAGATGCCGCCCTCGCGGTCGAAGACGCGCTGGCGGACGCGGTCGGGCACCTTCTGGTCATCGTGTTTGGCAATCCATTCGGGGACGCTGCGCATCAGACAGCCTCCCCAAGCGGAACTTTACCGACGCCAGCCGGTTCACCTGGCAACCGGAAAGGAGCCAGATGATGAGCGAACCGAAACACGAAAATGCCACCGACGAACCGATGCCCGCACCCATCGAGAGGCCACGGCCGCCGGAAATGGATTTCGAACCGATTCCGTCTCCAGACTTGTCCGGAGCAGATGCCGACGAACGGCAGGCCGATCAGGGCCGGGTGCCGCCCGTTCCAAGCCGCGATGAAGCCAATATGGAACCGGATGAGGCCCTGCCGGAGGACACCGAAGAGGAGATCCTCGACGACGACCCGGGACGCGAAAAGACCCGCTTCGACGAAGAGGTGCCGAAAAGCAGCCGATAGGCGGTTTGCGGGACCGGAGAAGTGCATATGTCGGTCCGTCATGCTGCACCTGCCTTTGCCTTGGCGATCATGCGCTCAAGTGGTGACAGGTGATCCTCGACGGCCTTCGCCTTGAGCGGCGGTAGGCCGAACTTTTCGAGATACTTGCGCGAGTGCTTCGCCCAGACCTTCTTGCCCCAGCTCGTTTGGGCGAACAGACCAGGCCGAGCGGCGCGCAATGCCTTTTTGCGCGTGGCTAGATCAGCGTCAGGCGCAAGACTGCGGTGAACCTCGCCGATGACGTGAGAGGCGGTTTTCTGCCAATCGATCATGCTGCTGCCTTCGCTTTCGGTTCAGACCAAATCACGTGGTGACGGGCTCCAAAGGCGAAGATGATCTCGATCAGATCGGTCATCTCTTCCTTGGAGAGGTCAGATGAGGAGGTGCCTAGTGGGACAAAGCCGGTCCCGTCGGTATTCGGCACAAGGCGAAGCTGGTCATGTTTCTCGCGGCGCAACGCGTCCAACATGACGAGCTTCCAGTCCTCGGGGGTGAGTTGCTGGCCGTGCCAGGC
The DNA here is from genome assembly GCF_014852025.1 of Ensifer sp. ENS10. Taxonomy (NCBI): domain Bacteria; kingdom Pseudomonadati; phylum Pseudomonadota; class Alphaproteobacteria; order Hyphomicrobiales; family Rhizobiaceae; genus Ensifer; species Ensifer sp. ENS10. The sequence goes on along the minus strand of NZ_JACVAS010000008.1, from coordinate 118,852 downwards.
AAGCTGCAGCGACAGGTCGGTGAGCATCGCCCACATGCGATCGTTCTGCGGCGTCGTGCGCTTCGGTCCCTTGAACTCGACGCGCGTGTCGACTGGCGCGCGCATGATCCAGTCGATCGCCTTGCGGCGGAACGTTTCGTTCGCCAAAACCAGAAGCGCGCGGCCCATGTCAGCCTCCGTTCAACGGTGCGAGTTGAGCGAGACGACGATCGCGGATAGCGAAGGCCGTATCGATCATGTCGGCGTGGCCGTTCGTTTCGAGCACGGCCGGCGCGTCGAAGTCGTTCCAGATCTCGGCGACGTCGGTTTCATCCTTGGCGCCGGCGAGACCAGTCTCGATCTGCTCGAGGAAGTCACCGAGGTTGAATTCTTGCTCCGTCGGCTCGGTGACCGGAGCGGTTTCGACCGTTTCGGTGGCCTTGGCTGGCGGGGCAGGAGGTGCCGGAGGCTTCGGCGGAAGTGCCGGCTTCTCTGGCGTGATGTCGCGCATCGTCTCGACTTCGTCGATCTCGCGGACCTCGAACTCGTCGCGGATACCGCCAAGGACGTCACCGAAGAGTTCGCGCAGGCAGTAGCCGGCGGCGCGCCAGGCAAGCATGCGCTGCGGAAAACGAGCCCAAGGCGTATCGTTGGGGACGTCCTTCCAGACTTGCTGGTTGTTCTCCCAGACCTTCCGCCGAACCGTCGGGCTCGACGGCCAAAGGCCAGCGCGAACGGCGTCATCCTGGCTGAACTCGACGCGCTTATCTTCTCCGGTGTCGAGACGCTTGGCCTCGCAGAAGCCAACCATCTTGCCATTGCGATCTTCGCAGCCGGTGCGCAGATACGCGACCTTGCCCGACATGCGGACGACGTTGATCAGGCCGTCGCCGTAAAGCGCCGGCTTGCCGTTGATCACCGTGAAACTGCGAAGGCTCACCATCGGCTTCAGGCCAAGCTCAGCGCCGGACATGATAGCGACGGCGACCGCCGCCGCTGCATCATCGCCCTCAAGCTTGCCGATCAGCGCCGCCGGAGCGAGGCCAGAGGCGACCACCGCTCGCGAGATCCGCATGGTCTCTTCGAAGGTCTGAGGCACGATGGCGAGGACATTGCCGCCGCCAGTCAGAGTTGGGACATGACTGTTCATGCCTTCTCTCCTTCGACTTCCGGCTCGACGACGCGGACGATCTTCTTCTGGGCCATTTCGGATTCGGCCTTGATCGCCATGACCTCGACGGTGGTTTCGCCGCGGGCCGTTTCGACGATGACCTTGTCGCCGACGTTGACGACGAGGCCTTCGGGGATGAAGTAGTCGTAGGTCTTCTCGTCCTTCTGCCATTTGAACTTCACGGCGGCGACGGCGGGCGAAATGGTGGTTGCGTCTGTCATCAGGCGGCCCTCTGCTCTTCGAAGCGCTCAACACCGTCGAGCTCGACGCCGGCGCGGATCGCGCGGTTGGCGAGCGTCTCGACGAGCGCTTTCATTTCGGGATGGTTGCTCAAGGCCTTGATGGCCTTGTCGTAGTCGACGATGCGAGCCGAGACGAAGGTCCGGAGCGAGACGCTCGCGCCGGTGCGGCCAGCCTTGGCGTTCTTCGGCTGCGCTGCGTGTTCCTGCCTCGCGGCTTCCTGCTGCAAGCGCTCTGCCTCGGCTTGCGCTGCGGTGTCGCTCACGTCTGCCTGGGCGGCGAGTGCTTCAGCCTCGCGACGCTTCCGTTCGGCTTCGTCGCGCTCGCGCTGCTGGCGCTCGTATTCAAGGCGCTGCTGCTCCTGCAGGAACGGCGTGACGTGCGCCTTCAGCTTCTTGGCGAGCGCGTCCGGATCTTCCTTGAGAGAGCGCCACTTGTTGTCGACCGAGCGTCCGGCGTCGAGGTGCGGTTGCTTCTCGACCTTGTGCAGGTTCTCGGCCTTCGTCTTGATGGCGGTGAGCCGCTTCGACCAGATCGCAGCCTTATCGGCTTGGTCCTGGGTCGTGATCGGCGTCTTCATGAACGCCTCGGCTTGCTCTTTCTCGGACAGAAATTCCAGCTTCAGTGCTTCGAACGGGTCGGCCGGCAGATTGTGGCCTGCGGCAGGTGCCGGCGGCTCGTCGTCCCAACCGGCGCCCTCGATGGCCTTCTGATAGGCCTCGTAGCTGACAGGGTGCGTGCGGCAGAAGTTCCAAGCCTCGCCAGCGTCGACCATGCGCTCGCCGCGCATCGCCAGCCAGGCGCCACCGTCGAGCCAGATTGCCACCGGTTCCCACTGGCCGCCCTTGAAGCGCGTACGGTAATAGCCCTGCTGGGGCTCGCCTTCGTGCATCGGGCCGACGTTGCCCGCCAGCGCGTTCTGCCACCAAGTCCAAATGCTTGTTTCTGCGGTCATTAGACGGTCCTCTCGGCTACGATTTTGCGGTGGATCTCCTCGGTGTTCGCAAAGCCGATCGCCATGAAGGCGAGGAGGGCGGCGAGGAGGATGATGAAGGTGGCGACGCCATAGGTGGCGCGGTTGAACTCTGCGAGCCCGTCCAGGTCGATGTTGCGGGCCGGCGGCAGCTGGCAGTGACCGCACTCGCAGTACCGATCAGCTTGCGAGCACGCGTATTGGATAGGGCGGCCGCTCATAGCCCGTCCCTCATCTCGCGACGGCGCTCGGCGGCGTCCTCGGCTGCCATGGCATCCTTGTCGGCCGCATCTTCGAGAAGGTGGTTCTTGAAGCCGTCGCTCTCGTAGATTTCGTGCTCAACCCAGCTGGGGAGAGGGAGCTCTAGAGATTCCAGCATCGCGCGGATCTGCTCGACCTCGACCGACCGCGGCTCCTCGGGCTGAGTGAGTGTCGCGGCGCGGTAACGGCTGATCGAGTATTCGACTTCAAGGTCCAACTCGATATCGAGGCCGGCGACTTGGATCAGGAGCGGGGTTTTGGTGTGATACTTCGTGCTCATGCCAGCGCCGCTCCGATAACGGGCGCGAACTCGCGAGCGAGGCGGCCACGGTTCTCGTATTCGCGCTGATCGACGTAAAAGCCTTCGCCGAAGCCGGAGGCGCGCAAGATCGACAGAGCATCGAGGATGGCTCGGTTATAGGCTTCGCCTTCCGGGTCGGTGTCTCCACCTCCGAGGGCTTCAATCTCGCGGTACAGTTCGTGCAGCTTCACGCGGCGGGGCTCGAAGGACATTACGCGGCCTCCTTCTCGATCGAGGGCGTTGCGGTGAAATCGGGGAAATCGGAGAGGCGCTGATAGGTCTCGACCGAGCAGCCGCGGCATTCCGGGTTCGTGGCCAACTCTTCGTTGGCCTCGTCTTCGTCCCAGAACTCGACTGCATCGGCGTCGTCGTAGGAGAAAAGGCCCTCAGCGGTCAGGAACCGGCCAACCTCGTCGGTGATGCTGTATCGGGTGACCATCGCCATTTGCTTCGTCCTCTCTCAGCGCCTTGCTGATGAAGAGATATTCGCGACAATCGCAAAATAAGTCAACAGGGAATTTTGCGACAGACGCAAAATCGCAAAATCGCGAAATTGGACGCAATAAAAAACCCGCCGGTTTGGGGCGGGTTCTTCAGGTCGTCTTTGACCGTCTGGTTAGGCGCAGGCCTTCACCTCAGCCGTATCGAGTCGGTAGCTTTCATTTCCACCGCACATCTGGGGCCGCCGACAGGTCGATCTGCCACCTGTTGTGGCAAGCGAATTATTTCTGAAAATCGACTCGACTCTCGGCTGCATTCCTGCTGTTTTGACGAGAACAAAAACGGAACATTGCAGGAGAGAGAAATGATGCGTAACGCTCCCGTAGATCACCCCGACGCCTTGCGGCTCGTCGTTGAACTAGCGAGCGTATATGTAGCTTGCGATGATTGCGGGCACTCCCGCATCCTTCGCCTCGATAACCTGACGAAGGTGGCAGAACTGGGCGTTCACAACTACATGCAGCTGTGCCGGAAGATCCGTTGCAGTGAATGCCCGAAGAAGCCGCCGGCCTTTAGAAACCTGACCATTCGCCCGACTTGGCGGTGCGATGAGGTGCTTCAGAGCATCGCGTGAAACACGACTTTGTGGACGCTAAAAACTTTGTCTGCGGGGAACTCGAGTTCGTGCTGTTCGCCTTCGCCCGGGTTGTACTGGTAAAGGCGTACGAGGTCGGTAGAGCGTGACTCGTAGCGCTTGAGGTAGCTGTAAACCTCGTCGTCTTCGACCACCTGCACAACCACATCGTCGCCTTGCCGCACTTTGAGATGCGGGTTCACCCAGGCTGTTTCGCCGTGGAAGAAGCGCGGCTCACCGGAGCGGCCGTCCACCTGCACCGCATAGGCGCCTTCGACGCCCTCAAGCCCGGGCGGGCAAAACACCTGGGCGATATCCTGCCCATTCATGATGAAGCGGCCATTCTTGCCGGCAGAGATGTGGCCCCGCAGCGGTATCGAGGTATCGCCGGGGAACGACTGCCAGCGAGGCGGGAAGCTCGCGTTCGGCTTCGGCATAGGCCGAGCGACCGGCGCGTTAGGCGAGGAGCCTTGCAGCCAGTTAGTCATCTGCTCGAAGCCAGGCGGTAGCTCCCCGAAGAACTTCGCCATTGCCTCGATCTCCTGCAGGGAGATCTGGCGGCGCTTCTTCGGATCGTCGCTATGCAGTTCCTTCGATCGCGTGATCTTGTCGTTGGACATGCCGGTTGCTTCGGCGAGCTTTGAAGCTACACCGCGAGCCGCGACTTTCTCCGCAAGCCATTGTTTCAGTTCATATTGTGGGTCACTCATGCGGCGATCCTCGCGGATTCCGCGAAAAACTCCATCGCGAATATCGCAAAATAATTGTTGCGACCCCATTGACTTCTTGTCGCGACAATCGCAAATTTCGCGACATGAGCGAAAAACATCTCGACCCCGCAAAATCCATCATCGGAAAGATCGGCATCGAAAAGGTGGCCGAGGTCACCGGTAAGCACGTCTCCCGGGTGTACCGCTGGATGTACCCGAAAGAGAAGGGTGGCACCGGTGGGCTAATCCCCCAGACCGACGCCCCAGCGATCCTGGCATACGCCAAGTCGAAGAGGATCCCGCTCAAGGAAAAAGACTTCTTCCCGGTACGGGAGGGCGCCCAATGAGCGCCGAAGGTCAGATCAAGGCATTCATCGACCGCATCCTCCGCCTCAAGGAAGAGCAGGACGTTATCGGCGACGACATCCGCGACATCTACGCGGAAGCCAAGGGCATGGGCTTCGACAAGACCGCAATGGGCAACGTCGTCGCTCATCTGCGCAAAGTCGCGAAGAAGGGTTCCGAGACGGTCGCCGAGCAGGGCGCCATCTTCGACATCTATCTCGCCGCTTACGAGGGTCATCCGCCTGCGCCCGCCCGCGTACGAGAAAACATTGAACAATTTGACCCGCTGACCGGCGAGTTCCTCGACGACAACCTTGACCCGAAGCTGGTCCAGACCATCGCCATGGGCGTCCAGACCGAGATCGGTCGCAAGGTCTTGACCGCAGCTGTCGACGTCATGATCGAGCAGGAAGAGGCGGAAGAAGAGACGCACCAGAGGCCCTCGACCAACGATGAGCCATCCCCAGAGGCAGGTCCGCAAGCCGAAGCCTCTCCTGCCGGGACTGGAACCGGGACGCTTGCGGATCGTGAGGGCCGCCATGACGGGGAGGTGGCTTCGGTCGACCTCCCCACCAATTCCGAAATCGCCTCGGCCTCTCAAGGCGAAGCCGAGGTCCCCAGCGCTGAGGCAGAACCTGGCGCCAAAGAAGGAGGCGAAAATGTAGATCGCAGCGCGAAGCGCGCAGGTCTCGAAGGAGGCCCCGTCAACCTTGAACCCTCTGGCCCGGAGGCTGAACGGGCAACCTCTTTCACCGCCAAGCCACCGTCCCCGTTGAGGCCGCATTGCCGGCAGCCGGAGGCATGCGGCGGCTATGGCCGGAACCACTGCCACACATGCGCGAAAGCGATGCGCGAACGCGAACCAGCGGAGGAACTTGCATGAGGAAGATTTCATCCGGCCTCGACGAGATGGTTCAGCGCTTCATTGAGGGCGAGGTCAGAGGCATTCGCTCCGGTCCAAACAGGTTCAAGGCCGCCGAGAGCCAGCAGCCTGAAGATCAAACCGAGAAGAGGGCTGCCTGATGTTCGTTGCTGCTGCGCTCGTCGCGACTGTCGTCGCCGCAATGCTGCTCCTCGGCGGTGTCGCTCTCTTTTCCGAACTCGAATTTCGCCGGAACGGCTTCCGGCCAAAGGATTGATCGCGGTTCTCCTCCTCCCTCGCGATCAACGAGAGCCCCAGTCTTCCTCCTCCCGGCTGGGGCTCTCAACTCGCAACCGGATCCGCTTGTTCGCCAGGCGCATGACCACGGCTTGAACAGCGGTTCCCAAAGGAATGGCCGGTGACGAGAGGGGATCGTCACCGGCGGCAGAGGCGGGATGCGGCGCCCGGATTCCTCTGCGGAAAGGAATGAGATTTTCGACCTCCGAATGAGCGCCGACCGTTGGCGCGGTCAGGCTCTCTTCGGACTGGTCAGTAAGGTTTCTGCTCATCTGCAGTGTCTCCTAGCAAAGACACTGTGTCATAGGCGGGAACCGAAAACATGGAAAAGAAATCCAGAATTCTGGACGAGACGAAGAACGGGAAATGCAAGAACATGAGCGACGTTGCGACTGCAAACTACCTCATTAGATCGATCGGCGGCGGTGGCCGTGTCAGCGATATGTTTTTCGAGGCTGCGGCAATCCTCCGAAAACTCTTCCCGCACAAGGGCGAACCCAAGAAGCAATGGACGGAACGCCGTCTCAAAGCTTGGTGGAACAACGAAACCGACGTCGTTCGCCACTGGCAGATGATGGAACTCTACGCGGCTGCAGAAGCCGCGAAGGAAGAACGAGAGCTGCTAAGCGCAGCAAAGAGGGATCATGCCGAATTCATCGAAAAGACCGCCCGTATTCGTGCGTTGGCTCAGCTTGAAGCAACGGCTGATCATCGCTGAGAAGCTGCGCGGTATCGGCTCCTCTCTCGCGGAATGGATCTGCCCGGAACTTACGGACGGGAGTGACCAGTGATGCAGCAGCTTAGCCTGTTCGACACGCTGCGCAGTCCGGCGATCCGGAAGCCAGTCGAGCCCCATGGAGGCGTTATCCAAGGTGATCCGGACGCCGTTTACCGGCTCAGGCACCCGCGACTGGCATGGGACCGTGCCAAGATCGAGTTGCACCAGCACACGGACGGCCTGTGGATGTGGTCGGCCAGCTTTCACTGCGACAACTTCGGCGGTGGTTATCGGGTCGGCCCCAAGTGGGGAAGGTTCGCCCAAACGCGCGACGACGCCCTGTTCTACGCCGCTTCGGAAATCGAGGAGAGGCTCAAAGACAAGCCCGGCAAAGAAGCCGCGCTCGTCCTCGCATGGATCGTAACTCTCAAAGAGAACCCAAAGGCGCTGTCATGAAAAACCGGCTGATCGACTTGAACAACCACCTGTTTTCGCAGCTCGAGCGTTTGAGCGACGAAAGCATGACCGCCGAGCAGATCGAAACCGAGGTGAAGCGCACCGACGCAATCGTTGCCGTTAGCGAGCAGCTTATCCGCAACTCCGACCTGTCTCTCAAGGCCGCGACCTTGGTCGCGAACCACGGCGACCGCTTCAAGCCGATGCTCCCGACGATTTTCCGCCAGCCCGAAACCCTCGACGGCAAGGCCATCACGGACGGTACCGAGAAATGAAGGGCAAGTGGATCAGCTACAGCGTCGCAGAGATGGAATGGCTCGAAGCCAACCGTACCCTGCCGATCGGCGACTATCACCGCGAGTTCTCCGCGATGTTTCAGCGCGATGACGTCTCCGCGGGAAACCTTCACGCGCTGCGCAAGGGCAAGGGTTGGAAGACGGGTCGGACCGGCTGCTTTGTGAAGGGCCAGGTCCCCGTCAACAAGGGTAAGCCGTGCCCGCCTGGGAAGGGTGGCCGACACCCGAACGCGCGCCGAACTCAGTTCAAGGTCGGCGGTCTGCCGCACAACACCAAATTCCTCGGCCACGAGCGCGTCAGCAAGGACGGTTACGTCGAGATCAGCGTTGACGAGCAAAATCCGCACACTGGGTACGAGCGCCGCTATGTCCTGAAGCATCTTCATCTTTGGGAGCAGATCAACGGTCCGCTTCCAGCAGGCATGTGCCTGAAGTGCGTTGACGGAGACAGGCTGAATACCGATCCGTCGAACTGGCTCATGATCCCTCGCGGGGTCTTGCCACGATTGAACGGCGGTCGCGCGACCCGCGTCATGGCCTACGACACGGCGCCCGATGAACTGAAGCCTGTCCTGATGACGCTTGCGCGCGTCGATCACAAGGCAGCCGAACTCCGCCGAAATCGTCAGGAGGCGGAATGACCGACCCCGCCGAAATGATCGCTTGGCTCGACCGCCGCATCGCCAGCGCTATGACCTGGCTCGAAGACCACGGCCACGGCTCTAAGAAGCCACGCCCCGAAAACGAGATCGCCACCAAGGAGTACGACATCGCCCGGTTCGATGAGATCAAGGCCGCGTACCTGAAGGCGCTTGAGCGGCGAGGGCAGGCAGCATGATTAAGTTCCTCACCTCGGGCCTATCGCAGGAGGCCGGCTTCTTTCGCGGCAGCTTCGAATGCCGCCCTGGCTTCCGTGCTTGGGACTTCTCCATTGGCTGCATCCAGGCAGATCTTTCGAGCTGTTGCGTAACTCTCGCTCTTCGTCTCGGGCCAGGATTTCATCAGGAATGCGACCGCCTCTCGGGCGTTCCTGATGACGTGAAAACGATCGTCTATCTTCAACTCGACGTTTGCATCCCAGATGCTGGCCATGGTGTCCTCCGTGGGTCAGGCTTCCCACAAACGTATATTAGAGAGAACTGTTCCAATGGGGCGGTGCTGGGTAGCACTACGGCAAGCTCAATCTCCCATCTTCGGCGGAATTATCGCGCCGGGGACGGGGGTGATGGCGGGCGCTTCGTCCGGACCGACGTCGGGCTCTGGCTCCTCGATCGGGGGCTCCGGCAGATCTGGTGGAACATCCGGCGGCAGGTCCGGCGGGAATACCGGATCCGGTGGCTGCGGAATTGGGGTCTTGGGCATGCTCGCCTCCTATTTGGTGGTGCAACCGCGACCAAGTGGTGTTTGTTCCAAAAGCTCGATCCGTTCGCTGCTCGCCGTGAGCGGGGAGGTGAGGCATGAGCTTCGAAACCCGCTCCATCCTCCACGGGCGCTGCACTATCCATGTTGGCGATTGCCTCGACGTTATGCGCGCCATGCCTTCGGGCTCGGTCGACTGTGTCGTCACCAGCCCGCCTTACTGGGGCCTGCGCGACTATGGCGTCGAAGGCCAGATCGGCCTTGAGCCGACACTCGGCCAGCACCTCGCCGTGATGGTCGAAGTGTTTGCCGAGGTCTGGCGGATCTTGAAACCGCAAGGCACGCTTTGGCTCAACTACGGCGACTGCTACGCAGCAGCTCCGAACGGGAAGAGCGCAGAAGCCTATAAAGCCGAGGGTTCTGACGACCGTACTTTCCGGGACAAGCCGTTCTCGACCGTGGGCCCGATCTACCAGGCCGACCGTCACGGCGACAGAGGTGTTCGAGGCAAATTTCATCGCCGCGCTGCTGGTGTCAGTTCACCTGGTGCCATCGTCGCTGGCGGCTACCTGAAACCCAAAGACCTCTGCATGATCCCGAACCGGTTGGCGATTGCCCTCCAAGAGGCGGGCTGGTGGGTTCGCTCAGAGATCATCTGGCACAAGCCCAACCCGATGCCGGAAAGCGTCTACGATCGCCCGACGACGGCGCACGAGAAGGTCTTCTTGCTCACGAAAGGCGAGGAGTATTTCTACGAACACGAGGCGATCCGTGAGCCGGTGACCGGCGGCTCGCATGCGCGGAAGCCTGGACCGAACAGTAGGCAGAACGTCGATCGGGTGCCCGTCTCGAGGAAGTTAAAAGTCCCCGGTGGATGGGACGTTGAGCCCGGGGCACATGGCACGATCAATCGGTCCGGCAGAACCTCATCCACCTACAAGATCGCGGATGAAGGCGACCCATACCGAAAGTCGAAGCAGTCTTTCCGCGACAGCACATCGGATCTCACCGAGACCCGCAACGCGCGCAACGTCTGGACCATCGCGCCGAAGGCTTTCCGCGAAGCTCATTTCGCCACGTTCCCGCCGGCGCTCGCCGAGCGCTGCATCAAGGCAGGCACCCCGAAGACCGTTTGCGGTTGCTGTGGCGTTGACCACGGCTGCGGTCCGATCTGCGAAACCTTCGATCGCGTGCCCGGTACCGTCTTCGATCCGTTCGGTGGCGCCGGCACGGTCGGCCTTGTCGCCGAGCAGCTCGGCCTTCGCAGCATCCTGATCGAACTCAATCCCGAATACGCGGACATCGCCGTCCGGCGCATCGAAGGCGCAGAGCGAAAGGACGCGGCATGATCAAGCTTCCATACCCAGCATCAGGCTATGACAAGAGAGGCCGCGAGCGCAGCCTCTCACTATCGAATGTCAGTCTACGGGGAGATTCGACCGCCGCCCGGCTTGGCTTTAATCATCCACGGCAGGACCGCGGGAGCCTTGACAAGTATGCCCTTCTTCTTCGCGAAGGAGCGGAGAGCGTCACGCGCCACCTGGACTGGCTTGTGGCCGTCATGTGCCAGGTAGCAAGTCTTCAGGGTCGCGTCGTGAATGATATCGCGATCCCCTTTGGACCATTCCTCAAGGAAATCGATCGCGTCGTCGAGGTTGGTGATTTCGAGGACCAGATCCTTCCTTTCACGCAGGTAAACTGGCCGGTCAAACATCTTCGGGTGCATTTCTACCTCACTGAATTCGTTGGTTTTCAACAAGGAAAGCGCTGTTCGTCAGCGCCCGCTGAAGATTTATTTTCGCGGCTGCGCGAGTTCAAGAGGATGACGCAGCGACTTGCACAAAAACACTTCTTCGGAGGTGCGGCATGAACGAGCGTTTGTCCGCCGCCCAGTACCAGGCCGCGATCGCCAAATCGAAGCGCGGGAACAAGTACAAGGCCCAGCGCACGCTTCTCGACGGCATCTGCTTCGATAGCAAAGCCGAGGCCGCATACTACGCCAGCCTGAAGCTCCGCCAGCGGGCGGGCGAGGTCGAAGACGTGGAAATGCAGCGCTCCTATGCGCTGACGATCAACGGCGTGCTGGTCTGCACCTACCGGGCCGATTTCGTCTTTTGGGACGTCGCCATGAAGCGCCGCCGCGTCATCGATGTGAAGGGCATGGTCACGCCCGTATTCCGCATCAAGCAGAAGCTCATGAAAGCCTGCCACGGCTTGGAAGTCGAGGTGGTCAAGTGAGCATTGCCGAACTGATCCGAAAGATGGCTGAAGCCGGTGCACCGCCGGAGGCAATAGCGCTCGCCGTCGAGGCGATCGAGGGCAAAGACGCTGAAATCGAGCGCCGTCGGCAGGTCGAGCGCGACCGCAAACGCCGTCAGCGGGCGGGACAGTCACGGGACAAGGACGGGACAGTCACGGGACCGTCCGGGGACAACCCCACCCCTGATAAAGAAAGGTCCCCCACACCCCCTAAAGAAATTAACCCCACCCCATCCTCGCTTCGCTCGGAAAACAAACGCGGGACGCGTTTGCCGGCTGGCTGGGCTCTCCCGGCAGCATGGGGCCAGTGGGCTATCGATCAGGGCCACTCCGAAGCAACGATCCGTTTCGAGGCCGACAAGTTCCGCGACTTCTGGGTCGGCAAGAGCGGCAAGGACGCCGCCAAGCTCGATTGGGAGGCCACCTGGCGCAACTGGATGCGGAACGTGGCGAAGCCGCGAGCCCAAGCTCAAGCGCCCCCGCGAGAAACCGAGAATGCCCGCCATCAGCGGGAGTTTCGAGAAGCCATCCAGCAGAAACTGAACGGGAATCCAGGCCATGACGAATTTGCCAGCACCGGCCCAGCTTTCGACCTTGAACCGGGAGATTACCACGCTCACCGAGCGACTGGCACCGGCTCGCGCTGATGCCATCGTTCGCAGCCTCGGCGTCATGCAGAGCGCTGGCATGAGCCTGCCCCAGGGTATCGACCCCCAGAAGTTTGACGTGATCTACGGTTACGCCCTCGACGGCGTGCCGAGTTGCGGTCTGACGATCGCGACCCAGAAGCTCATTAAGGGCGACTACGCCGGCAACCCGGATATCTTGCTCGGCATGATCCCGAAGCCGCCGATCCTCGCCGCGCTGGCGAAGCAGGAGGCGAGGGCGGCCCGCGAGGATCTTGCCCGCAAGCGCGAGATCGCGTCGGCGATGAAGGGTGTCGCTCCAGAGGTCGACCGCTCGCCGGAGGTCATGGCCCGCGTTCGCGCCCGGCTGGCCCAGTTCCGCCAGGACCACGAGCAGGCCAGGGCGAGGGAGCGAGGCGTCGTCGTTCACGAGCCCATGTCGCCGGAGAAGGCCGAGTACTGGGCCAAGATCCAGGAACTGCCCGACTGGTGGGAGATCGGCGCCGATCAGATGGCATTCCGCCGCAAGATCGAAGCGGAGGTCGCGGAGGCGCGGACCGATGACGAGGCCAGCCATGCAGCATAAGCCTCGCTCCCGCCCAGACGCCAACGATCATGTGATCGCATACCGCGTCCACCAGCTGCGCACGCTCGGCCACCTGACGCCCACAGACTATGTCCGGCTTCGTAGCCTCGAGCTCCGGATCCCGTCCAAGGTCATGCTGGGCCCGACTCAGCGCCGGAGCGTCACAGCGCACCGTCACCGGATCATGTGGGAGCTTCGCGAGCAAAGACGGATGTCGCTGCACGCCATCGCCCGCGTCTTCTCCCGTGACCACACGACCGTCGCCTACGCTTTGAACAAGATCGAAATGGAGAACGCCCAATGAGCTGGTACGCAATCAAGACCCGTCCCGGAACCCAGCGGCCGGCAACGCCGCGGATCGGCGAGGCCGAGGACCGCAAGGGCGAATTCATCATCGAGCGGAACCTCCGTGACGCCGACATCGAAATCTATATGCCGTCGTTCCGGAAGGACATCAAACACCACCGGACCAGGGAACTGATCGAGCGCCGGTTCGCCATGATTGTCGGATACTCGTTCGTGTACCTGCCGACAGGGGACTTTTACCGCCTATCCCGCGTTGACGGTGTGACGGCGATCCTCGGCGTTGCCGGCTACCCGCTGCGTATCTCAGACTTCGAGGTCGCGAGCATTCGCCAAGCCGAAGACATGGCTGGATCGGCCCTGCAGCGCGAGCGCGACGCCCGGAAGAAGCGTAGCCGCAAGCAGTTGCAGGACGAGTTCCCGAAGGACGTCACCATCCGGATCGCGCCAGAACATCGCCTGGTTGGTGGGATGCTGGCCACCGTTCTCGACGTCACAGGCCGAAACACGGTCAAAGCTGTGGTCGAGATGCTCGGCGGCCTCGTTCACGTCGATCTTCCGCTTGAACTAATCGACAAAGTCGCTTAGTGTGCCTGCAATCATTGGTGATTTGCAGGCTGTTCTGATTGCGGACCTCGATTAGAGGGAACACTCGCCGGGCCTTAGGGAGGACGTCACCGCCTCCCGCCATAGCCGCATATTGCCGAAATTTCAGAATGGTCAGCGCCCTAAGGCAATCTGCTCGTCGACGACCCCGATGAGCATCTCATAGCTCTCCATCGCGCGCTTGTAATCTGCGCGTATCTCATCAGTGATTTCGTCTGCCGGATCACCCATCACTGATCGGTAGTGCCGGATCTTGTATTCGTCCATATGGCGGAGCAGTTCAGCGAATTTGTCCCGCTCCCGTTGGAACTCGTCTCGATGCGCTTGCCAGTTCCTCTTTTTCGTCATCTGCGTCTCCATGGTTGAGCAGACGACTAAAGAGCCGTTGTTCTTCTGAATCGCGCAAGTGCGCCGTATTTCTGTCCCCAGATGCGGGGTCATCAATCGCATAGGGAGATCCAGCGCCGCGCCAATGGCGACCTTTGCCTCCCGCCGGAGAGGTGTCTGGTCACAAATCACGCGCGACGGGATGCGCGCCCTCTGAAAAGCAGGAATAGAAACAAGAGGCTCAGCGCGGTGAGATACAAAGCGACGCCGCCGCCCAGGAGCATGAGCAAGTAGAATTCGAAAACATCGTCCTGGGCAGACGCGATTACCGAGCCTCGATGTCGGATTTCACCGGCAATCAATGCTTCGATCACTCCATACATAGTTGCGGGGCCAAATCCCGCGAGGCCTATTGCTGCTGCAACAGTTTTGAGGCGGGGAAACCGCTCTTGCATCTGTGACACGTCGGGCTCGCTCATGACTATGTACTCGCGGTTGAGATCAATGCCCTTACCACGAAGGCGCTTAGGCGCGGTTAACCTCAAGTTGGCCGAGCGCGGCCATCCCATAACTGCCGTCTACGATATTTTGTTCGTCCGGGGGGGACTGTTAAACGCCGTTCAATTACAATTTTCAGGTAGACGTAAAGCAGAGGCCGCGATGACTGAAGACAAGCCCCCAATTAGCGGTCGGCCAGTATCGGCCCTTAAGGTCGCGTGGTCAGTATCGATCATGACGGCGGCGACTGCCATAGGCGCCTACTATGGTTGGGAGAGCCACGGGATAGTCGGAGCGTTGGCGTTGGGTTTTGTGGGCCTCGTAGCTGGCTGTTTCCTCAGTTCACCATCGCTCCTCTTTCAGTTGCTAACATAAAGCTCACGTCGGAGTAGAGCAGCCCGGTAGCTCGCCAGCCTCATAAGCTGGAGGTCGCAGGTTCGAATCCTGTCTCCGCAACCAAATCCCAGAGGGCCCGTAACGAACACGCCGGAGAGCCCGGCCGCTGCCGCAGCGACAGCGAAATAGGTTCGGGGCCCGCCCACCAGAAGCCGTTCGCCGGTTAGGCTGCGTAGCCGGAAGGAAGACAAGCGGGAAGCCAACCGCATGTCGAGGCACCAGGAGCACCCAAGCCCGCTGAAAGCTCTCGGGGCGCAAACGAGAGGCGGAGGTCTGCAAGCCTCCACAACCATCAACTTCACGCCGGTTCGAGGTACATCCTATACAACACGAGTGCGATGAGCATCGTTACGAAGGCGATAACCGTGCGTTCAGTCCAGCGCATAGCTTTCGATTTCGAGCGATTGCCCGACACCAGATTGCCCAAGATATCTCCAAGAAACTGAAGCAAACCGTCCATCTCTTTGCCCCCGATGTCTCAACTTGTGCCTTCAGGAGGGGTAGAGGCGGAAAGGATCAGATGACGAAAACCACGCAGCCTTGGCCAGCAGCAGCAATTCTCGAAGCTACATCCGGCATCATAATCGTCATGTTGCGGAAGGTGATCGTCGGCTTCTTGCCACTGGCTGCCGCGGCCCTAGCGATTGCGATCATTGTTTCGGGGAGGAGAATTCTCTCCGAGCAGTCGATATCGAGCCCGCCGCCATTCGACGCAATCTCGATGAGGGAGTTGGGTAGGAACGGTATAGCCATGCTGGACGATCTCCGATTGAATTCCGTTGATCGTACTCAAACAGGGATGGCGTCAGCAAGGTGCTTGCGCTGATGAGACCGCAGCCTCCACAGTCATTCTTTGAAGATTTCAGTGGATGCGCCTTCGTGGCCGCTCCTGAACTCGAAGCCTGGGCCAGAGACACGTTCATCGATCCAGACGGTGACATGTTCAACCCGGATCACGCTCACCTCATCCCGGCGTCGATCGGCATGCTGTGGACCTCAGTGAGCAACTCGAAGAGGGGCCGAACCGTCATCGGCCAAGCCGAGATGGGGCGGCCTGCCGGCATGATGGGCAAGTGGGCTCGGGCCAGGGCAGAGGCGCAGGTCCTCGGTTGGTTCGGCTTGGTCCCCGACTTCATCATCACCATTGATGCCAACTTCTGGGTATCGGCCAGTGATGCGCAAGCCTGCGCTCTGATCGAGCACGAGCTCTATCACGCCGCCCAGGACGTCGATGCATTCGGCGCCCCGAAGTTCAGTAAGTCGACCGGGCGCCCGGTCTTCGTGATCCGTGGGCACGATGTCGAAGAGTTCGTCGGAGTGGTCAGACGCTATGGGGCAGATGCTGCCGGCGTCCGTGCCATGGTCGATGCAGCCAACCAGAAGCCCGAGATCGCCAGAGTGCAGATCGCACATGCATGCGGCACCTGCCAGCTTAGGGTCGCCTAGAGTATCTCGTTCACCTCGAACAGCGGCAGGGCCAAGCAGACCGACAGGACGTGCCAGGTTTCGCCCTCGATCGTGGCGCCGTCGTCGGCAGCTATCAGGGTGAGGTTAGGCGCGAGATCATCTCGTGCCTGTTCTAGCAGGGCGTGGCCCTCTTCAGCAGTCATGCCGTCCGGGTAGCGGACGATGTACCTTCGATGCTGGTGGTCTGCTTCAATGGTCATTTTGACGGGACTTTGACACAGCCATGGCGAAAGCGAAACTCTCCGATGAGGTCAAAACTTACATCGTGCAGGCCCTGGCGTGTTTCGATAGCCCTTCAGTGGTATCTGCGGCAGTCAAGAAGGAATACGGCCTCGATGTGAGCCGGCAACTGGTCGAGAGCCACGACCCGAACAAGAAAGCAGCTTCCGGCCTGGCGCCCAAGTGGCGCGTGCTGTTCGAAGAGACCCGCAAGACCTTCCTTGAGGATACAGCCTCGATCGCGATCAGCCATCGCGCCGTTCGTCTGCGCGCTCTTCAGCGCATGGCAGACAAGGCAGAGACCCAGGGCAACATGGTGTTGGCCGCCGACCTGCTTGAGCAGGCCGCGAAAGAGGTGGGCGACAGCTACACCAATCGCCAAAAGCACGATCACACCTCAAGCGATGGGAGCATGAGCCCGAAGCCGGCATCCTTCGACCTTGCCACAATGACGGACGAAGAGCTTGAAGCGTATCGAACTCTCGCTACCGCCGCTGACAGAAATCGAAAGGGAGATTGAGCGGAGGGCCTGCGCGCGGTCACTCGCCGAGTTCGCCAGACGGGCGTGGCATATCCTTGAGCCGGCAACCCCGCTGAAATGGGGTTGGGCGCTGGACGCGATCTGCGCCCACCTGGAAGCAGTCAGCCGAGGGGAAGTTAAACTCCTCCTCATGAACGTGCCGCCTGGCACGATGAAGTCGCTTCTCACTGGCGTTATTTGGCCGGCATGGGAGTGGGGTCCGCTCGGTCAGCCTGAAAAGCGCTTCCTCTCGACGGCGCATAAGCAGGATCTAGCGATCCGCGACAACCTGAAATGCCGCCGGCTCATTCAGTCGGAATGGTATCAGGATCGTTGGCCGATCGCCCTGACCACCGACCAGAACGCCAAGACGAAGTTCGAGAACGATCGGACCGGCTTTCGCGAGGCGATGGCCTTCCAGAGCATGACCGGCTCTCGCGGCGATCGAGTGATCCTCGATGACCCGCTGTCGGCTGACGATGCGAATAGTGATGCCGAATTGCTCGCCGCGGAGCGCACGTTCCTTGAAGCGCTGCCAACGCGCGTCAACAACGACGAATCGGCGATCGTCGTCATTATGCAGCGGCTACACGAGCGGGATACGTCCGGGCTGATCCTCTCGAAGGGACTGCCGTACGTCCATCTCATGCTTCCGATGCGGTTTGAGCCTGAACGGCGATGCGTGACGCCCTATTTCGCGGACCCGCGAACGAAGGCCGGGGAACTGCTCTTTCCGGAGCGCTTCCCGAAGGAGCAGGTTGATCTGCTCGAACGCACGCTTGGAAGCTATGCCTCTGCCGGCCAGTTGCAGCAGCGGCCGGTCCCGCGTGGCGGCGGCCTCTTCAAGCGGTCATGGTTCGGCACGGTGAAGGCGCTTCCGACCGGATGCCGTTTCGTCCGCGGTTGGGACTTGGCGGCGACAGAAGACGAGGAGGCTGCAGCCACGGCCGGCTGCTTGATGGCGCTGGCGCCGGACGGGCGGTTCATCATCGCCAACATGGTGCGGGAGCAAGTCGGACCGATGGCGGTGGAGAAGCTCCTCCGCAACACCGCCGATCAAGACAGGGCAGAGCACGGCCAAGTGCGTGGCTCGATCCCGCAGGACCCAGGGCAAGCGGGTAAGGCACAAGCGCAGCACATGCTGCGTCACGTCCTCGTCGGGCATGACTACCACGCCAGCCCTGAGACGGGGGACAAGGAAACACGTGCTCTTCCGCTCGCGGCGCAAGCCGAGGCGGGGAACGTCTTCCTTTTGCAGGGGGCGTGGAATGAGGCGTTCCTGACCGAAGCAGAGAGCTTCCCGACCGGGAAATGGAAAGACCAGATCGACGCGGCCTCTCGCGCGTTCACCGAACTGACGACGAAGCGTCAGCCAAGCAGCACTACAACGGCGGTCCAGGGGCTTTTCTGATGCAAGATGATGTGAAGACCACGCACCCGGACATCACGCCCGATCGGGTCGCCGACTGGTGCCTGATGCGGGACACGATGCGGGGCCAGCGCTCGGTTAAGCATGCTGGTATTCGCTACCTGCCGATGCCTTCGGGGTTCAAGTCTATGCCCGATGGCGGGGAAGAAGCATACAACAAGGCCTACAAGCTGCGCGCGATCGTGCCGGAACTGCTCGCGCCGTCGGTCGCGGCCATGATTGGCATCATTCACGCCAAGGAAACACAGATCACCATCCCCGATGCCCTGTCGTCGATCTGGGAGAATGCGGACGGAGAGGGGATGAGCCTTGAGGCTTTCCATCGCCGGATTACCCGATATCTACTGTGGCTCGGCCGTTATGGCGTGCTGACGACTGCGCCGATGGAAGGTGGCGAGCCATTCCTTGCCGGCTACGCCGGCGATAGCATCATCAATTGGGACCGCGATTTCTTTGTACTGGACGAGAGCGGCAAGAAGCGTTCCGGCTTCGAATGGAAGGACAACCCGAAATTCCGCGTTCTTGAACTCGTCGACGGCCTCTATGTCTCGACGGTCTACGAGGGCGAGAGCCTGGATACGGTCACGGTCACCGGCCCGGTTGCCCTCGGCGGCCAGCGTCTCGACTTCGTTCCGTTCTATGTTGGCAATGCCCGAGATGTCGTTTCTGCCATTGAGACGCCGCCGCTGATCGGCATCGCGAACGCCATCATCAATGCCTACCAGCTTTCAGCTGACTGGCGATGGCAGCTGTTCATGTCCGGACAGGAGACCCTTGTCGCGATAAACGGCGAAGCCCCGAAGACTGTCGGCGCCGGCGTCGTGCACCAGATGATGGGCAACGATACCGTGACCCCGGACCTGAAATACGTTTCCCCGACGTGCTCCGGTATCGAGGCTCACGAAGCCGCGATCGAGAAGCAGGTCGAAGCCGCAGTGATGGCAGGCGCGCGGATGTTTGAGCAGGAGAAGTCGACGCAAGAGAGCGGCGAGGCTCGGCGGCTCAGGTTCGCCAGCGAGACCGCCAACCTTCAGAGCATATCGCAAGTCTCGGCCGCATTGCTCGAGCGTGGCTTGAAGGCAGCGGCGCGAATGAAGGGGCTCGATGACAGCGACATCGTCGTTACGCCACCCAAGGATCTGCTCGACAGCACCATGTCGGCGGCAGACTTCGCGCAGCTATTCACCGTCTACACCCAGGGCGGCATGTCCTGGGAAACCTTCTACGAACGCGGCCAGGCTGGCGGGATCTTCTCGCCAGAGCGTGACGCGGACGAAGAATACGCCCTCATCGATCCCGAGGGCACCGAAGACGAGCAGCGCGCAGCTCTCGTCTAGCTCAGGCCGGAACCCGGCCATAACCACCACCCACAGGAGATAAGGCCAATGGCCCTGAAACTCGTTCTGGACTCGCTCGACAACGTCGACGAGGCCCTGAAGCCCATTTATGTCGCGCATTCCGATGGCAAGTTCCATCTTGATACCGACGCCGACAGCGTCCGCGGCCACCGCGACGTTCTTCCCCTCGCCAATGCCTACGAGCGTACCAAGACCGACCTCGCCACCGTCAAGGGCGAGCTCGCCGACGCGAAGAAAAAGGCAGCCCCCGACGATTTCGACGCGGAAACGTGGAAAAAGCTCAAGGACGGCAAGACTGACGACGCCGCGCACCAGCGCCAGCTCGTCGAACTGCGCAAGACCCTTGAGGGCGAGCGCGACGACTGGAAGGGCAAGTTCGAAGGCGAGGTCACCAAGGGCAAGAAGGCCAAGATCAACGCCGAACTCACCGACGCGCTCTCTGCCTCGGGCATCACCAATCCGTCGTTCGTCAAGGCCGCTCGCGCGCTCCTGGAGCCGCGTGTCGCCATGGACACCGACGACGCCTCGATGGATATCGGCCTCGGCCCGATGGGCATCGCAGAAGCGGTGAAGCGCTGGGCGGCCGGCGACGAGGGCAAATCCTTCGTCGCTCCTGCCAAGGGTGACAATGCCAAGGGTAACGACGGCGGCCATCAGCAGCAGACGACCAAGGGCGATTTCGGCGGTGATACCAAGGCACGCACCGCGGCAATCGCGGCGAAGTTCCCGGAGCTTGAGGCTTAGCCTCTCCTGACCAATCCGCGCCACTCCGGCGCAAACCCGTGATCTCAACGAGGTGACGGGCATCTGGGCAATGCCCGCATCCACCTCTCAACCAAAATCACGGAAACAGAAAGGATCAGGCCATGTCTCTCGCGCAGATGCAGGTCTTCAATAAGTACTTCATGCCCGCCACCATCGAGACGCTCGCGCAGATGGTCGAAAAGTTCAACGCGGCTTCCGGCGGCGCTATCCGCCTGACCACGGAGGGTTTCGAAGGCGACTTCCTTCAGGAATCGTTCTACGCCGCCATTCACTCGGCGCAGCGTCGCGTCGATCGGTACGCTGCACAGGCCAGCGCTTCGGCCACCGACCTGACGCAGCTCAAGCATTCGTCGGTCAAGGTCGCCGGCGGCTTCGGCCCGGTTCGCTACGAGCCGTCGCAAATGACCTGGCTGGACAAGCCGACCGCCGAAGGCATCGAGGTTGCGTCCCGCAACTTCGCCGAGGCGCTGCTTCGGGACCAGCTCAACACCGCTGTTTCGGCTCTCGTAGCTGCCATCAGCAATCAGGCCGGCGCCACGAATGACGTATCGGCCACCGCCGGCGTCAGCTACGTGACCATGAACGACGCCCACGCGAAGTTCGGCGACCACTCCGGCAACCTCGTCGCCCAGGTGATGAACGGCACGGCCTATCACAAGCTGATCGGTCTCAACCTCGCCAACGCGCAGCAGCTTTTCCAGGCTGCCAACGTTCGCGTCGTCGACATCCTCGGCAAGATGGTCATCGTCACCGATGCGCCGGCTTTGTACGAGGCAGGCACGCCCAACAAGCTCAAGGTGCTCTCGCTGGTGACCAACGCTGCCACCGTCTCGGACAGCCGCGACATCATCTCGAACATCGAGACGAAGAACGGCCAGACCCGCATCGAGACCACGCTGCAGGTCGACTATTCGTTCGGCCTCGGCCTCAAGGGCTACACCTGGGACGAGGGCAACGGCGGCAAGTCGCCGACCGACGCGGAACTCGCCACCGGCTCGAACTGGGACAAGGTCGCGACCGACATCAAGCACACTGCTGGCGTCATCACCATCGGCGACGCGACCAAGTAAACTGAAGCGGGGCGGGCTTTGACCCGCCTCGTCTCCATTCTCCGTTGAGGAACAGAGACATGACCAAACAACGTGAAGTCGTTTATGAGCCACACCCAGTCACGATCGAGCGCAAGCGCGAGCTGCTGGCCTCCGGTTACAAGATCCTGGACGCGCGGTTTGACCCGGCGCGGCAGGAAGAAACTGCCGAGGACGGCGAAAGCAGCAAGCACCGCGGCTCCAAGCCCGCTGACGGCGACCACCTCAGCAGCGCTCGCGCCCGATACCTCAAAGTGTTCGGCAAGCGCCCGTTCAACGGCTGGGATCTCGAAACGCTCAATGCGAAGTTCGCCGAAGCCACCCAGGAAGAAACGGCCACAAATGGTCTGACCCGTCGCCAGATCTCTGCCGACCTCGAAGCGATGCAGGTTGAGTTCGACGTGAACGATGGCATCGAAGATCTAGCTGCGCTGCGCGACCTGGCTCGCGAGGAGCGCAACAAGTAATGCCCGATCACGAGAACATCGACGTCGACCTCTACGACGATCGAGAAGAGGCTGTTTGGGCGGCGCTTGAAGCTGCCCAGGCAGGAGACACCATTATCATTTGCCGTGGCGACTGGGCGAAATGCCCGGACGGCGAAATCTGCCCGATGTGCGCCCGTGTGGAAGTTGTAGCCGGCATGACGGCGGGTGACGCCTTGGCACGGGCGACCGCTCCTCAGGCTTAGATTAGGGAACTGATTGATGGCGTTCTACGGCACCCTGGCTGGCGCACAGGCCTATCATGAAGCACGTGGCAACATGGCGTGGAATGCCGGCACGGGCACCGACCCGCAGCGCGAGGCGGCGCTCCTCAGAGCCTCGGAAGCTTTGGACGGCATCTACGGCCCGCGCTTCCCCGGCAAGAAGGCAACCCGCACGCAGGAGCGGGCATGGCCGCGTGTGGGCGCCGTCGACCACTGCGCCGATGAACCGATCCCGGAAAACGAAACACCGCCCGAGGTCGAGACGGCAACTTATGCGCTCGGGCTCGCCGAGTTGGTGACCCCCGGCTCCTCTACGCCGACGCTCACTCTCGGCAGGTCCGTCAAGAGGCAGAAGGTCGGGAACATCGAGCGCGAGTTCTTCAGCCCGGAAGAGGGCGTATCGATCACCCTTGAAAGCCTGCGCCCGGTGCTGACGGCGGTTGAGGACGCGCTTCGCTGCATTCTCACGCCCGATACCAGGAAGGGCGGCACGTTCACGCTGGATCGTTTCTGATGACGTTCTACACCGAAATGCAGGCCATGGCGCACGAGCTCATCGAGGAGTTCGGCCAGGTAGGCGTCGTCACGCGCGTGACCCCGCCCGATCCCGTCCTCGGCGGCGAGCCGGTGTCTACGCCATACCCGGCAACGCTGGTCCCTATGGCATACGAGGCCCGCTACATCGACGGAACGGTGATTTTGGCAGGAGATGTCCAGATTTATATCAGTTCGGTCGGCTTGCCGATCACTCCCACAGTCGGTGATACCGTCACGGCGAATGGCATCACGTACCAGATAATTCGCACCGACCCGAACGTCTACGACTCTCAAACATCAGTCGTTCACATCTGCCAAGCGAGAGCATGACGCATGCAGTTCCCCGTCGGGCGGGGGTAACGCAGACGTGCACCGGACGCGCTCATAAATGCGTGTGATTTTAAAACTGGCGGCTGTATCGCTGACAGCGCTAGCCGCGAACGCGGCTAACTACGTTAGTTATGGCGGTTTCCCCAAACTCGATAAAGGGCGCGCTCTCGCTGACGATCAGCGATCTTACGCTTGCCGACGCATCAACTGGAAGCCCGTCACCCCGCAAGTGCTTCGTCAAGGTCTCGGCTATCCTACTCTGGAATTTATCAAGGTATTCGTGACCGTGTAAGGCAACGAGATCACGAAGCGCTTCCTCGAGCGCGTGATCTAAATACAGATTGGTGCCCCCGAGTTTGGTGACATAGTCCTTACTTACGCTGACTGGATTGAGATCAATCATTTACTCGCTCCCTGGTTGCCAACCTTATTTAAGCAGACACTCAACCAAGAGTCGAGTCGACCCGAGCTTAGGAGCCCCCATGGAAATCCTTTCTATTCCGGTCGACAGCCCCTCTGTCGGCTATTCGGATCGTCGGCAACCTCGTTTAGTGCGCTCCGCATGATGAACTTTGACACGATCCTGGCCACCTTCGAGCCGAGGCTTGCTACCGCGTTCCGTGAGGCCTTCGACGAGATCCGTTCAAACATCGTCCTGGCTCGCGTCATCGAACGGCTTGAGCGTGGCGACATCAGCGGAGCGATCGAGGCTATGCAGATCGAACCGGAAGCCTTCTCGGCTCTCGAAATCGCTTTGCAAGAGGCTTTCAACGCTGGCGGCACGAACGCCGTCGCAGAACTGCCGAAGGTGACCGACCCGCAAGGCAACCGTGTTATCTGGCGCTTCGGTGTTCGCAACCCGGCTGCCGAGGCGATCCTGCGCGAGTTGTCGTCGACGATGGTCACACACATCACCGACGATCAGCGACAGGGCATCCGCCAGGCGCTGGAAGCGGGCCTCGCCAGAGGTGCGAACCCACGATCGACGGCGCTCGACGTCGTCGGCCGCGTCAACAGGGCGAGCAAGCAGCGCGAGGGCGGGGTGATCGGCCTTACCCGCCACCAAATCGCGTTCATCGAGCGGGCGCGTGCCAATCTCGCTTCCGGCGACCCGGAGTTGATGAAGCAGTACTTCGAGCTCAAGACCCGCGATAAGCGGTTCGATCGTACGATTGCGGCCGCCATGCGGGAGGGGAAGCCGATTACCGGCGACGCGCTCTTGAAGGTCATCGGTAGGCTGCGCGACAAGAACCTGCTTCTCCGCGGCGAGATGTTGGCGCGCACCGAAACGATGATGGCGCTCGGCTCGGCCCGCGATGAAGCGATCCGCCAGCAGATTGAAGGCGGTAAAGTCCAAGCGCAGGACGTGACCAAGACATGGCGAGACGCCGGTGACAAACGCGTCCGCCACACGCACCGCGTCTTGAACGGCGCTTCGGTCGGCATCGACGAGGTGTTTCAAAGCCCGTCTGGCGCGCTTCTGCGCTACCCGGGCGACCCGCGCGCGCCGGTCAGCGAGATTTCGGGCTGCCGTTGCAGGGTGGAGTATAAGATCGACTACATCGGCGCCGTCGCGCGTCGTTTCCGTGCCGAGGCCGTCTGATGGCGACGCTCTCATTCAGCGCGGCGGTCGCGCAATGGGCAGACAAGGTTGAGGGCGCAGTCGAGGCCGTGTTCAAAGAGGCCACGCAAGAGGTCGTCGAGGATATGCAGAAGCCCGCCGGGCATGGCGGACGGATGCGCGTTGATACCGGCTTTCTGCGCGCCTCCCTGCTTGCTTCGTCGACATCGATGCCGGCGATCAATGCCTCGTCCAAGCCAACTGAGGGCAGGGCATACAGTCCCGACTTCGCGCAGGTAGAGGCGGTGATTGCAGGCGCCGACATCGGCGACACGCTCTACTTTGGCTACACGGCGGCATATGCCGGCCATCGCGAATATGGATCAAACGGCCAGCCCGCCGACGGCTTCGTTCGTATGGCCGCACAGAACTGGCCGATCATTGTTGATCGGAAGGCGGCAGAATTGAAGGCTCGCCTGGGACTTTGATCGCGGCGTTCTCCGCCGTTCCCTTCTCAATGGAAACCAATAAGCCAAGCTGCAGCACGGTCAGCGCCTTGCGCGCCGCTTTGAATGTGGTGTCGCCTCGCACTGTCGCGCCGTCGCCGCGTCCCAACGCCAGCAGCGCGGCATGGATGCGCTCATAGACTTCATCGTCGCTGAGAGGCGGCTTTTCGGACATAGGCAAGCGATACATGGCTGTTGGTACCGACGCAATCATCTTCAAGGCGCTGACCGATCGGTTGCGGGCCATTCCGCAGGTCTTGCCGATAGCCGGCCCGAATGTCGTCTTTCCGGCCGCGGGGCAGCCGATGCCGGCAAAGTATCTGCGTCTCTCCTTCATGCCCAACCGGACACGCCAGATCACCATGGGCGATGATCCTCAGCAGAAACGAGGCCTTCTGCAAGTCTCGGTCGTCTGGCCGGTCGGGCAGGGCATCATCGACGCGCTCGAAGTCGTCGATCAGGTCATCGACCACTTTAAGAACCAGACCCTCTTCGCATCTGGCGTGAGGATCACGATCAGCAGCGAGCCCTGGGCGGCTGGCCCACTCCAAGAGGATGACCGGGTGCAGATCCCTGTCTCCATTCCCTACCACGCCTTCGAACCGGAGAACTGACATGGCAAACAAGGCAACGAAGAAGGGCAGCAAGGTCTATGTTTGCTCGCTCGCCCAGAATACCGATCTCATACAGTCCGCTTATGTGGCGCTGACCTGGGTGCAGGTCGGGAAGGTCGGCAACGTCGGTGATTTCGGCGCCGACAGCACAATGAACAGCTACAACACGCTCGACGAGCCGGTTACCCAGAAACAGAAGGGCACCGCCAATGCGGGCGACCCGCAGATCGAAGTCGCTTCCGTTTTCGACGACGCCGGCCAGATTATCCTGCGCACCTTTGGCGACCCGCTCAACCTCGACAACATGGCCATCAAGATCGAGCGCAACGACGGCGGCGCCGGCAAGACGAACACGATCTTCTACAGCCGGGGCGTTGTTTCCGGCCCGCTCTACCCGGGCGGCGGCTCCGACGACTTCGAGCTCGAACGCTTCACTATCGGCCTCAACCAGCTGCCGATCCGCGTTAACCCGACCACCATCCCGTAATCTGAAGGTGAACCATGGACATTTCCAAGCTCGTCAATTCCGAACAGCTCTACGAACTGAAGCTCACCGGCCCGGACACCGAAGAGCCGATCGGCATCCGCTTCATGATCCGCTCGACCGAGAGCGATGCGGTCAAGCGCATCGCGCGGCAGCACAGCGATAAGTTCCTCGCCAGCCGGAAGAAGAAGCTGACGGCATCCAAGGTCGAGGCAGAGTACCTGGACCGGGCGGCGGCCGCGATCGCCTCCTGGGACTGGGGCGATCACGACTGGAAAGGTGAGAAGCCCGAGTGCAACTTCGAGAAGGCACGAGAGGTCCTGGAAGAAGCGGGGTGGATCTATGACCAGGTCGCTTCCGCCGCGGAGGACCGCGCAAATTTTACCAAGAGCTCGGCGAGGCCTTAGCTGAGGCTGTCGCGGTCATTGCTCGCTACGACAGCGTCCGTGACAAGGATGGCGAGACCAGGCGCGAACGAAACGAAGCCTTTGAGACGGAAAGCCCGGAAGCGGACGTGCCCGAGAACGGCGCCTTCATCTGGGATTGGTTCTGGGAACTCCGGCAGTCACAGCCGCCGGGGTTCTCAGGACCGGTCCCGATCTCGAACCTAGATCTTGTCGCTTGGGTTCAACTCTTCGGAAATGTCGTGACAAGGGAAGAGGTGAGTACCCTTCGGGCGATGGATATCCGATTCTGCTTGGAAATTGAGAAGGAGAGCGAGGCGATTAGGACTCGTGAGGCAGATGGCTAGGCATCAATACCGATTACTCACCTGGCCGTCCCCGACGAACCTACGTAAAGAGTTTATCAACTCGAAGGACCTCCCCACTATCTGAGAACTTTGACGCGCAAGTCCCTCATTTAGAAAGCGTGTTTCGGAGTCGGTAAGCTCGCGGAGAAACTCAGGCACGTCGTAACGGCCAACGCCCACAGCTATATCGGCTGAGATCGGAAGCCACATTTCCGTCCGGGGGTCCGACAAGTGCGGGTTGTCTTTAAATCCCCACCGAACTACGGGGCGGCTGGCCAGAATGATTGACTTGTGGGGGTTCTTGACGCGTAAGAATGCTAGGCCTCGCGATCCAAGCAAGTCCAATGCCTCCTCGCTCTCCTCCAGTAAGGTCGTTGCAAAGACGTTTCCTCGCATGCGCTTCAGTTCGGATTTCTGAAGCAATCTTTGTCGCTCCTCCGCCGACACCGGTCGAAGGACGGTGTCGAACTCGTCAAGCAATTCCATTACATCTTTCTTGAACTGTTCACTTGGAAGTAGGCTTTCGAAAAGGTCTGGCACTCTTCGCCACTGCTGAAGGAAAAATCGATCCCAGGTAGTTCGCTCAGAGAGATTTAGATGCGGTAGCCGTTTCGCTCGTACCGACGCGACCATCTTATCAACTATTGGAGCGGCTTCGCTTTCGAGTCGACTGAACCACGATTCCAACTCGGCATTCTGAGAACCGTCGGCCTCTTTTACGGTGTAGAGTTGTCCTTCGAGGAGAGCGTCGTTGGGGTACGTCGAGTAGGGGGCCCCGCTCGGGCTCCGACGGTCAAACGCCCACAGCTTTCCGTCGTTATTGACAAAACGTTTCTGCAATAGTTGCGGGACGAAGTGGTGGCGCTTGGGTTTCGACATCGTCCACTCAATTTAGGTTGTGAAAGAACGACCGCAGTTTGGTAGCGCCGCCCTCGGTGGACATCGTCCCGACGCCTAGGAAGAGTTCCGCATCGGGACCTCCTCTGACGCGAATTCCGAACGCATCGGAGCATGCGACCTGCTCAGCTTCCTGCTTCGTCAGATCTGAAGATATGTTCGTATAAATTCCTTCGACAGCCCGTGCACATCGGGCAGACAGGTCGATGATTGTGTGTTCGGTTTCACCGATGACCAATTCGACAAGCGGAAACTCTGTTAGTTCCTTTTCACGGCCCTGCGACTCGATGACAGCATGAATGAAGAACCCGGCTGGTTTGGCGAATCCGAGAAGCATCTTGTGATGGCCGTACAAGTTGTCGCGCTCGCCGCGTACATAAAGGACGTTGTCAATTGCTTGGATGGACCATTCCACGGGAGTTTGTCCCCCAGTGACAACGCGAAGATCCAGGAGAGTTTCCTCGGGAACGATATCGATGGCATTGCTTAATGTGGCGGATGAAAGCTCAAGGAACTCGGAGCTAACACCCATATCGCTGACATATCGTGCGATTTTTGCTGAGAGTATCTGCGATCGCACTACGTGGTCTGGGGTAGGATTGCGAAACGAGAATTGGTGCACGCCGAACTTCGCATCGTCAGCTAGGTAACGCAGTCGCCCACCCAAGAAGACCAATGTTGCAGCGCTCATGCATTGTCCGCTCAGCAACAGCCGCTTCTTGATGAATTCGCCATCTGCGTTGTGGTCCAGTACATACTGGCCGATGTGTGTGGAGAACCAGTGATCTCGGATTGTTCTGCCGATGGTCATGGCCGCTTCGACGTCGCCACCGGGCGAATCGATGTAGACACTTGTCCGCGGTGGGACCTGGGTGCGAGAAAGAAATTCGAGAAAACGCTCGTCATCTCCGGCTTGGATGGGACCGAATGCGTTGATGCAGCGGAAGCCGCCCAAGGCTTGCTCGATGGAGGTTTGCGGAGGAGTGTACTCGAACTGCACGATCAGGTCCTGGACTATCGAACTAGAGAAGGCGGCCTACTTGAACTCTTCCTTGGTGCCGTCTTCGTAGACGACGCCGTGAACGCAAGTAGATGCCACGACTTCATCGTGCCGTAGCTTCAAAAGACGCTCAAAGGTCATCGGCCAGTTCTTAGTGGCTGTGACGGATGCACTAGCTGGTATCGTTATGTCGCGGTCGAACGTATCGGCTGCGACGTGTCCGCCAAGAGCATCTTTGAAGCCAAAGTCGGCGGAAAGCATTCGGATTGGTTTCTGCGCGAGTGATTTAACGGTGATCCTGACCTCAATGTTTTGATCATCGAGGCGCCGCGCCGACCAGTCTTCGACCGATAGAAGGTTTGCGTTACAGGCTCCGAACGCTGGGCCGCCTATCAAAACAGCGGCAAGAGCCAAACTAGCAACAGAGCGCATGAATCATCCTCCGATTGAAACGGCGGGACGATAGCGCACGTTCTCCGAAAAGGAAAAGCCATGGCAGACATTGCCCAACTCGGTATCCAGGTTAAAACGGATGGGACCGAGCGCGCCACGACGGAACTGAACAAGGTATCCGGCGCGGCCGCACGCGCGCAGGCGGAGGTTGAAGGACTGACCACCGCAAATCGTGGTGTGACTGGCGCGGCGTCCGCTGCCGCGAAGGCATATGCCGCCGAGGGCGCCGCTGCTGCGGCAGCATCGAAGCAAATCCATTTGATGAATGTGGCGGCGAACCAGAACAGTCACAACGCGGGGGGGAGGGGCAATCTCGCCAACATCGCCGCTCAGTTCCAGGACATTGCCGTTTCCGCCCAGATGGGCATGGGGCCGATGCAGATTGCCTTGCAGCAGGGAACTCAGCTCGCCGCTGTGTTATCGACGATGGAGAACCCAGTGCGGGGGCTCGGTGAAGCCTTCCTGTCGGTCATTTCGCCGGTAAGCCTGGTCACGATTGGTCTGATCGCCCTTGCGGCGGCACTTCTGCAATTCGTGGATTGGGCAAAACTTGCCCAGTCTGTGCTTATCGCTCTGGCTGACGTGTTGGAGCCAATCGCCCCGTTTGCGGTTGGAGCGGCAGCCGCTTTGACCCTGTTATATGCCCCGACGATCATCGGCGGGATCATCTCCTTGATCGCGCTGCTCGGTCGTCTTGTCGTTCAGCTGGGTATCGTTGCCGCTGCGTTCGCGTTGGCAAACCCTGCCATCGCTTTCGTTGCTGGGATCACTGCGGCAGTCGCGGCGGCAATCGTCTTCCGCGACGAGCTGAAGGAGATCTTCGGGCGCGACATCGTCGCCGACGCGAAGAATGGCACCAATGCCGTTATCGGAGCGTTCGTCGGCGGCTACGAGGCCATCAAGGCGGTATGGGGGAAGCTGCCAGCGGCGATCTCGGACTTCGTCTATTCGACTGCCAAAAGGGTGATCGATGGTATTGAAAGCATGGTGCAGAAAGCTGTCGATGGGCTCAACAACCTGATCAACAAGTATGCCCTCTGGATGGCATCGATCGGGCAACCCCTCAGCCCCGAAACATACAACAGCATGATCATTCCTCCTGTGAAATTCGGCCATCCAGAGAACCCCAACCCGGGAGCAGCCGGGGCAGCGATGAGGGCAGCTAGCGACGCCTACAACTCTGCTCAGGGCAAAGACTACGTCGGCGGCGTTGTCGATGCGATCGGTCGCGGCGCGTCGGCCGCATCTGACAAGCTCCGCGAGCTCGCCAAGGGCCTGACCGACGTCGACGAGAAATCGAAGAAGCGGGCCGGCAAGAGCGAACAGGAGAAATATGCCGACATTGTCGCCGGGGCGGAGCGTCAAATCGCAATGCTCGAGGCGGAGCGGGACGCAATGGGCCTGACAGAACGGGCCGCGGCCGCGCTCCGATATGAGCAGCAGTTCCTGAACGAAGCGCAGCAGCGCGGCATCTCGCTCACTGACGCCCAGAGGAGCGAACTGGCTGGCCTCGCCGAGACCATGGCGACGATCGAGGAAGAGACCCGGCTGTTGGGCCAGGCGCTCGACTTCGGCAAGATGCTGACCCAAGGGTTTTTCGACGACTTCTTCTCGGGTCTCGAACGTGGAAAATCCGTCTGGAGATCTTTCGGTGATGCAGCGCTCGGTGTTCTCGATCGCATCGCCGACAAGCTACTGACCGATGTCATCAACGCGGTATTCACCGTCAGCAACGCGGGGAAGGGTGGCGGTGGTCTGCTGGGACTTCTCGGCGGTATCTTCGGCGGCTCGTCTGCTGCTGATCCCTGGGCAGGCCTGCGCGGTTACGCGACCGGTACGCCTTCGGCTCGTCCTGGCGTTGCCTGGGTCGGGGAAAAGGGGCCCGAGCTCGTGCGCTTTAAGGGCGGCGAAGAAGTGATACCGAACCACCGCCTGTATCGCCCGGCGAACACCAATGCTTCCGCTCAGTCGGGCTCGACCTCGCAACCGCAGCCGACGCAGGTCGTCCTTCGCGTCATCGGTGAAGAAGGACCGATGTTCCGGCCGACAATCCGATCGGAGAGCGAGAACGTGACCATCGAGAACATCCGCGCCTACGATCAGGGCAAGCGAAACGAGTACGACAACGGCGGTGAGGTCTACTGATGCCGGATCCAGTCCCTCTTCCGAAATTCACCGACGGACGGAAGGATTGGGCCGAATGCAGGTTCGACCCAATCCAGCTTCGCAATAGTGATCAGATGGAAGGCCGCCGAACCGAAAGCCAGACGTTCGGAACGCCCTATTGGGTCGCCAGCTACGTGACCCGTCCGCTGCTTCGTCCTGAGTTTGGCGTCATGGATGCTTTCATGATGCAGCTTGATGACAATGGGCAAACGTTCTTGGCTCATGATGTCTTCCGGCCCCGACCTCTAGCTCACGACACGGGTCTCCCGCTTTCCGGCACCAAAGCCGGGGGTGGGGCATTCAACGGCGATGCCGTCCTTCAAGCAATCACGAACCCGACCACGATCGTAGTTTCCGGGCTTCCTGCTGGGTTCCGTCTGTCGGCCGGGGACTACGCCGAGATCAGGAAGAGCCAGCTTGTGCGGTCCCTGCATCGGATCATCGCGCCGGCGACCGCAAACGGAAGCGGCGTCGCGACGCTGACGATCCGATACGGCCTGGATACCGGCGTCTTCAACACAACTTGCACCGTTCATTTCGAGAAGCCGTCGTGCACCATGCAAATCGATCCCGGCAGTTACGACGGGAAGAAATCATGGGCAAACCGCTCTCCCTCGTTCACGGCAACTGAGGTTTTCTACTCATGAGCATTCTTGATCCCGCCGTCGTCGCTGCGCTTGAGAGCAGGCATATTTCACGTATCGACCTGATCTGCTTCGATCTGCCGGGCAAGAGGGTCGGCTATCATCGGGGCGGTCGGCTCTACACTTACAATGGGCTGACCTACCTGCCGAACCGGTTCATTCAGCCGGGGGAGATGCGCAGCGCGCTCGGGGTCTCGGTCACCAGCCGAACGGTGCGCTTCTCGAACATCCCGGTCACGGATCCCGAGGATGCGATTGCGCAGCTTGAACTTTATGACTACCCCAACTCTCCGGTCATCATCACGCATCTCGCCGGCGTGCCGAACAGCGACCAGGTGCTCGGCATCCTTGCCTCCAGTATCTATGAGATTGACAACGTCCGCTACGAGAAGGGCGCTGTCGATGACAACGGCACTCGCACGCTCTCGGTCACAATCGAGCTTCAGCCGCCCGGTCGGTCGGCGCGAGGTCAGACGCTGGTGAAGCGATCTCAGGCCGAGCAACAATTTGACAATGACGAAACCGACACGGGGCTCGAATATGTCGCCACAGTCGGAACGATCCCAGAAGAATGGGGACAGGTTTCACGCTAAGGAAGTCTATGGTTGGCCGTAGCGCACACGTTTTAGCACGTCGCGAGGATTGATCGTGACGTCGGAATTGTAGAACCGCGATCCTATGATCGTGGTGCCATCGTCTCGCAGACGGAGGTGAAGGTCTTTGGAACCGCCGCAGCCAGATGAGTCGACCATTGCGAGAACCTGTATCACTTCGTCGGGCGTCTTTTCATCCAACCTGACCATGGCTGGGAACAAAGGAGCGCAGCTCGCGCCGTTGTCGCGAACGAGCTGGCCTTGCCAATCGAAGAGGTAGGTGAAGCGTGCGCGGTCGCGCTTGTGCGATCCACGATGGGCATCCCCCCACATGCCGTAGAGATACGGGGCTACGGTGATGACCGACCCGAGATCATTTGACGGGCCCAGCGCCTCAAGCTCGAGAACCACAGAGTAGAGACGGCTTCCGCTTAAGGGCGAAGCCAACGCAAGCGAATAGGACCGGCGGACACCTTCTCGTTCGTCCACATGGGTGATGTGTATTGTCTGCAGGTAGGGCGCCTTGGCAAACGTCGGAAGTTTCGGGTCTTTTCGGTTGTTCAAGCTTCGTGTTGTCTCGGAGCGTTTCCAACCCCTGAAATCCCTAGCCAGTAGTGCTTCGAGCTCACCGATTGGCATCCCAAGTTTGAAAACTGAGCTCGGTACCAAGTCTGCAGGCGTCACTGACTGCCTGTCAGCAATCATGCTGGATGGAGCCGCTGCCGGCGACCCGGGCTGCAACGAAATTGCGACTACGGCGAGCGCCGCAGCAATGAAGCGAAGCACAACGGATCCTCTTGTTTCGAACGGTCACAGCAATCGCGCGCCGTGCCGATTGTCTAATTGCAATTCATAGTCGTGTCATCGAGAGATTTCATGGAACGTTTCCGTATTGGATCGGCCACGCTCACGCGTGAGCTGTCGACCCCCTATGCCTATGGCTTGGCCGATTGCTTTCACCTCGGCTGCGCCATGGCGGACGCGTTGCACGGCACATCGCTCGTCGAGAAATATCGCAGCGCCTACAAGACCTTGAAGGGCGCGCATATCGCGTTGCGCCGGCGCGGGTTTTCGAGCCTTGTCGATTTCTGGTCGGCTGAACTCGGTCAGGAACCGGAAGGCGCCGCGTCGGCGCAATACTTCGACCTGGTCATTCTGCGTCTTGCCGATGGCGCCGAGCATGTCGGCGTCTGCAACGGCCTTCGCTTCACCACCAAAACCGAGAGAGGCCGTTCCGATCATGGCCTTTCCGACGTCATCGCGACCTTTCATCTCGGATAGTTCCTAAATGGCAATTTTCTCTTCAATCGGCACGCTGCTGGCGGGCACGGCGACGCTGTCGCTGTTCGGCGCGTCCATCTCTGTAGCGAAGCTGATTGGTGGGGCGCTGGCCTTCGGTACCAAATTCGCCTTCTCGAATGCGAACCAGCCGAAGAAGCAGAAGTTCACTGCCGTTCAAGGGCAGGTGCAGATGGGCGGCGACGTTCCTGCCGGCTCGCTTTTCGGCACTGGCAAGACGAAGGGACATCGCGCCTACTACGCCAAGTGGGACAAAGGCAACAAGATGAATGCCGACGTCTTCATTCTGGCCAACGGCTGGTGCGATGGGCTGGAGCCGTACGTCTATATGTTTGGCGCGAAGGCTAATCTTGTTGCGAAGCCTGTGGTTGGCGGGGAAGCCGCTCGCTACTTCGTCGAAGGCTACATTGATGGCGACGGCAACAGCTCGATCGATATTCGCTTTTATGACGGTCGACCGGGGCAGGTGGCTGATGCCGAGCTTGTCTCAAAGACTGCCGCTCTGGGCAATTCGTGGAAAGCGACAAGCCGTCTGAGTGGCCTCTGCTACGTCGTCGTCTACCGTTACTATCATCTCAAGTTCTTCCGTGATGCTGGCAGGGGGCGCCCGGACTTTGAATGGGTGTTACGCGGCCTTCGCGAATACGATCCGACGAAAGATTCCACGGTCGCGGGCGGCAACGGCCCGCAGCGTCTCAACGATCCTTCGACCCATGTGCACACGCTCAATCCGGCGATCCATCGCCTCAACTATCAGCTTGGGCTCCGAGGTCTGCGCTCTGGCCGCACGATTGTGGGCGAGGGCAAGAGCCTCGGCCAGCTCGATCTCGCGTCCTATTTCACGGCCATCAACTATTGCCGCACGCTGAGGAAGGGAAAGCCGGTCTATCAGTGTTCGCTTTGGGTGGACGGCGATACCGACCATACCGAAGCGCTGTCTGCCTTCGATGACGCGATGGCGGGTTATGGCGTCAACAGGCGCGGCCTTTCCGGCGTCATCGTCGGCGCGCCGCAGATCCCTGTTCTCGACATCACGCCGCAGGACATACCGGCGAAGCGCGCTAAGCAGAAGCAGCTCCGCAAGTCGGCCTTTGCGCTCTACAACCATCTATCCGGCCAGTTCACCTCTCCGGATGCTATGTGGAATCCGGAAAGTCTGAAGACAGTGGTCGTCAATGCGGACGTTGCCGCCGACAAGCGCCCGCGGCAAACGTCCAACGACTTCCTTCAGGTGCACGACGCCGACGTCGCTCAATATCTGCTCAACATCCGCTATCGCCAGAACCGCAAGGGTGGCACGGCGACGGTTCCCGTCAGCCGTCGCGTGGGCTTTGCAGTGCAGGAAGGTGAATGGGTCACCTACGAAGGCAAGACCTGGATGGTCGCGGAATGGCGGCTCTCGGAGCAATTCGAAGGCACACTCGAACTCACCGAGGCGGGCGCCGACATCTATGACGACGCCGACATCGCGCCGGGTCCGATCGTCATTCCGCCCGTAGCGCCGATCAATCCTTCGCAACTCTTCACGGTGCAGAATTTCAATGTCCTCGGGGGCATGATCCAAGGCGGAAACGGCTATGACGTGCCGGCGCTCGAATTCGTCTGGGACCCGCCGGATGATCCGACCATCACTGACGTCCTGTTTGTGTATCGCGTCGACGGGACGATTGAAGAGTTCACCGACCAGTGTGCGGAGCCGGAAACCGGTCGGTACCGGACCACGAAGAACGTCCTATCGGACAAGGTCTATGTGGCCCGGGCGACAATCAAGACCAATCCCGATCGCTTGCGGACTTTCACGCCATGGCGGACCACGGCAACCGCCACGGGGTCGATTAGCGTTCAGGTCGGGCTCGGTCAGGTTCGCGACGATGTGAAGAACCGATTTGAAGAGCTTCAGGGCGAGTTTGATGGTGTCTGGCGAAAGTTCGAGGATCTGACGA
This sequence comes from Ensifer sp. ENS10, assembly GCF_014852025.1. Lineage (NCBI taxonomy): Bacteria > Pseudomonadati > Pseudomonadota > Alphaproteobacteria > Hyphomicrobiales > Rhizobiaceae > Ensifer > Ensifer sp. ENS10. The sequence goes on along the minus strand of NZ_JACVAS010000008.1, from coordinate 82,875 downwards.
CCGCTTTCTCTCTCGAAGGCGCGGTCGGAGAGATCAAGCGGCAGGAGTTGAAAGCCGCAGTCGGCGATGCCTTCGCGCAGATTATCGAAGAAAGGCGCGTGCGTGCTTCTGACGACGAGGCGATGGCGCAGCTTTACAACGCCCTAACCGCCACAGTTGGTAGCAATCTGGCGCGGTTGATTACCGAAGAGACGGCGCGCGCCACTGCCGATAGTGCGTTGGCGAGTTCGATCACCTCGCTCACCGCTCAGGTCGACACCAACCTCGCGCGTCTGGTTACCGAGGAAAGCACCCGAGCGACCGCGGATAGCGCATTGAGCACTTCCGTCACTCAGCTCGACGCCACGGTTGGCAACAACCTGGCGCGGCTCATCACCGAGGAGCAGACGCGCGCCAATGCCGATAGCGCATTGTCGACCAGCATCAATGGCGTGAGCGCTGATGTGAACGGTCGTTTCGCCGGCGGTCTGGTGAAGTTTGAGGCGGCGGCCGACCAGTCGGGCGTGAATGCCCGGTTCTCGGTGATGCTTCGGGCGACCCTCGCCGCCGCCTTCAAGGACAGTGGCTTTTACATCGAGATCTACACTGAGGGGGGCGTGCTCAAATCGCGCTTTGCGGTGAAGGCGGATCAGTTCGTCGTCTGGAACGGTGGCAGCAACGCCTTCCTGCCGATCGTCATCGAGAACGGTGAGCTGAAACTCAATATTGCCAATGCGGGCTTGATCCGCTCGGGAAGGCTTCTGGCTCTGAACAACAAAGTCGACTTTAACCTCAATGCCGGCACTCTGGAGTTTTACAGCTGATGGTCCGCACTATGATTGGCATCGACTCCACGGGTGCTGCCTGTATCAAAATCATGAAGAACAGCGCTGACGATCCGCGTAGTACACCGGACAGCCAGCGGTGGAAGTTCCTCTACAACAGCAAACTCGGCATTCAAGCGAACTTGTGTGACATCTGGGTCGTGAACACGTTCCAAGCCGGCAACGGCGTCACCTACTATCCACCGGGAAGCAATTCCGCGACGTGCACATACATGTCGCTCACCGTTGCGCAGGGAACGCTTTGGGGCTTTCGCAACACGGCGTTCCCGACACTCCGCTACAACGTCCCGCTGTTTGATGTGAAGGCAAAAAAAGGGGGCGGCAGCAACCGCTACAATCAACAGATGGTCGCCTGGACCGACAGCGGTGAATATTACCGTGGTCAGGGCGGCTATTACGCCGTGGGGAATTACGCCCAAATGGGTTGGGCGGAGAACATGGTTCTCAACAACAATCTCGGCAACTTCGCCTATGGGATGCCGATCATCGTCACGCAGAGTGACGGAATTGATGCTTTCAACAGATTCCGATCGCGCGACAAGCGTCTGAACGTTTGGAACTTGCCGGGGAACAATGTCGCGCCGGATGACGCTCCGGTCTTGGCTCCGAATGGGACCAAGACCATCAAGATATCATCGACCGAGTTGAAGATCGCCAAGCCGGGCTACAATGTCGATACCGCGACCGTTCAGCAGATGGCTTTCGACGCCTCAAAATTGCCGGTGAAGGTCATTGCTGCCGCTGACATCGCGCTTCCCGCCGGCGTGAGCTACTACGAGACCGGCATTCCACTGCCAGACACGGTCGCGCTAGATGTTCACTTCTACGACAGCGCGACGATCATGTATCCGTCCAACCCGCAGGTACTCGATTTCGGAGCGGAGTACTGGTTCGACGGAAGCCTGATCGGCTTCGAGGCCTCAAAGGCAATGCGGGCGCGTTTCATGCTCTACATGGAGGATATCAGCGGCCCAACAGGCGGATCCAACAAGGTACTTCGGCAGTTCGAGGATGGCGGGCGTGTCGTGCAGTTCCTGCGACCGGGTTCCGCAGATCCTCCGGGCTGGGCAGATATCGTCATCGATACCCGTTGGCCGCAGGTGCAAATCCTCAAGGAAGGCTATTTCGCCTTCGGCGCCGGCAATGGTGTCATCACGGACATTCCCTTTGATGGGACGGGCATGTTCCCGATGGTGAAATACCTTACACACCACGGCGCAGGCAACGGTGCGAGCCTCGGGCAGAACAACCTTCCGATGTCGTGGAGCGCAATGTGGCGGCTGCCGTTCGTGAAGCGTCTGAAATATCCCTACAGCGGCCAGGCTCATGCCGGGGAAAGCACCTTCTGTGAACTGACGGCGAATAATGCCCGGTTCTACACCTTCGCCGGCAACGTCGGCGATTACTACAATCGCGGCGACAGCCCCGGAACCTGGCAAACTTCCGGCGCCTACGCACCTGGCGGCATTCGCTACTACATCTTCGGCATTCCAGCTTAGGAAGCTCCCAACATGACTACTCCTTACACGACAGGGACAATCACCCTGACGAACGGCAGTGCTGTGGTTACCGGCGTAGGCACGGCCTGGCAGACGGCGCTTATCGCCGGGGGCACGATCTTCGTCGATGCCAGCGGCAACTCGTTGCCGATCCTTTCGGTCGACAGCAACATCGCGATCACCGCGGCCGTCAAATGGCGGGGTGCGACCGGCACCTATTCCTATGCGATTGTGCGAGATACCGCGTACGGCGAGCAAACGGTCGCCAATGCGCAGGCGCTAGCGACCTACCTTCAGCGACTGGACAATGCCTCGCTGTCGGCGATCGCCTCTCTCGTGCCGGCGGCCGACCGGTTGCCATATTTCACTGGGGCTGGCGCGTCAGCGCTTACGATCTTTACGGCGTTCGCTCGGCAGCTCGTCGGCGCGACAAATGGTTCGGGCGCATACAACGTGCTTGGAGAAATCCCCAACAACCAGCTCCCGCAGCGGTTATGGACCGGCGCGCAAACGATCACGGACTGGGACACCGCGATTGATTCCGGTTTCTATAACTCCGCGAGCGGCTCTGCGAACGGTCCCAACACTGCCTTTCTGTGCGGGGTGGTGTTCACCAGAGGCAACACCCACGCCGTGCAAATCGTTGCCGATTTTACCAACAAGTGGATCTTCGTAAGAACGCGTGCGAGCGGGGTGTTTTCCGCCTGGCGAAAACTTTGGACCGGCTACGATGTCTTGCAGGCGGTATCGCAGGATGCCGGCGTGCCGACTGGCGGCCTCATGGATAGGGGCTCAAACGCCAACGGTTGGTACTTTAGGTACGCCAACGGCATCATGATTTGCATTTCCAATAATATTCCGCTGGCGTGCGATACGGCAGCGGGGCCGATCTTTGCATCTCCCGACACGCCTTGGAACCTTCCCGGCGCTTTCATTGACGCGAATTTCTCCGTCAACTTGTCCATCAAGACCGGGCAGCGCTGGACCTCCGGGCGTCCCACATCAACAGTTCAAGCGTATGTCAGGCATTGGGCGCACTTGACGCAAAGCACCGTCGTCGACGGTTACGCGATGGCTATAGGAAGGTGGTTCTAATGAAAATTGCACTTTCACCAACCCGGAGCGATGACACGCTGACCGTCGTCAAGGCCGGCGACGTCCTGACGATCAACGGCGCAGCTTTCGACTTTTCGGCCCTGCCAGACGGCGCAACGATCCCGGCAGGCGAGATCCCGTGCGAATGGATCATCGGGCCGGTCGAGCGAGTGGCCGGCCGTCTTCATCTCACGTTGATCCTGCCGCACGGCGCCAATCCCTCGGAAGCGGTCGCCTTTCCGGCTGCGCTCGACAATCCTCCGGACGGGCCGCTTGCCCTGCCATTCGATCCGCCACCCGTTGAACAATTGATTGAAGAGGAACCAGCCGATGTGGACGCCTGATCCCGCCAAAATCATCACCGCCGAGCAAAAGGCGGCCGAGGCGATGGCCACTCTGCGGACCGCATTTACTGCCGCGATCCAGCGCCACCTCGACACCAAGGCTAACGAGCGGCACTACGACAACATCCATACGGCGATCGGCTATCGTGACGATCCTAACGAGGGCTTTGCGGCCGAGGCCGAGGCTCTGTTCGTTTGGCGCTCCGCTGTCTGGACCTTCTCGACGTCCGAGCTTGCCAAGGTGTTGGCCGCCCAGCGCATACGGCCGAGCGTAGAAGAGTTCCTGATCGAACTTGATGCGGCGTGCCCGTTCGTCTGGCCGATGGAGCGGGCTGCCATGATAGGCGGGAAACTGCCCGACTAGCCGAACCTCTGGTACGTTATAGCCAGATCATAAACCCGCCTATCGAGAGCAGCGCGCCCCCTGGCCAACCCGGCAATGTCGCGAGCCATTCTAGGAACTGACTACGGGCTTCCCTTTGCTCAGCAGGAAGATGTCGCGACTGATCGGCGTTGCGTAGGGCACTTTCAGCTAAGGGGACTCTCGCCAGCCAAGACAGCCCTGCTATCAATACGACCGCACCCACAGCATCCATTGTCTGTTTCTCTCCGAAAAGCGTCACTCGCGTATGTAAAGGCTGGATTTGTAAAGGCCTTGACTAGATTGCTCGCGTCACGACCTCGGATGCGACAGAAATCAGTAACGCGGCAAGCGCGACGGCCGTCCCATACCGCGCAATCTTCATCCGGCGCCCGCGAGCGCCATTCCAATCATAGCCCATCATGTTCCCCAGCCGGCATCATGCCGTCCTTGGATGGTGGCGCGCATTCTCTAACAAAGCCTCAAAGGACATCGCTATGAAATACCGCCTACCGCTGGAATGGCTCCAGCCGGTGAAGATGTCGCGTATCATCGCGCATTGGAGTGCCGGCGCCTATCGAGCATCCGAGCTCGACAAGGAGCACTATCACTTCATCGTCGAAGGATCGGGCAACGTGGTCCGCGGCGATCACACGATTGCCGACAACGTAAGCACGTCCGACGACGACTATGCGGCCCACACGCGGGGCTGCAACACCGGCTCGATCGGCGTTTCGCTCGCATGCATGGCCGGCGCGATCGAAAGTCCGTTCCATGCCGGCAAGTTCCCGATAACGGAAACCCAGTGGCACCGCGCCATGGAGGTCATCGCGCACCTGGCCGAGTTCTACAAAATCCCGGTCACGCCGAAGACGATCCTTTCCCATGCCGAGGTTCAGCCGAACCTGGGCATCAAGCAGGCCGGCAAGTGGGATTTCACCCGGCTCCCGTTCGCGCCGAACGTCATCGGCGCCAAAGCATGCGGCGACAAGATGCGCGCCGAAGTCAAAGCACGCCTCTAACCAACCTCCCAACATCGAAGGAAATCAAATGCGTTCGCTGATCATCGTATCGGCGGCGGCCTTTGTGCTGTCCGCTTGCACCACCACCGGCTCGATCGACACCACGATCAAGAACAACCTGCCGAAGACATGCGCTCTGCTCGAAACGGCTCATGCCGCGTTCATCGCGGCCTCGGTCTCCGGCAACATCAAGCCTTCGACCATCGCCAAGGAAAAGGCCGCCTACGACGGCGTTCGCGTCATCTGCACCGATCCGGGCAGCGTCACGGCTGCCAACGCGCTCGTCGTCGCTGCGACCGCCTACGCCACCGTTTCTCTCGCCCTCAAAGAAGCCCGCGCGGCTCAGTAGAAAGGAAACATCATGCAGAATGTCTCGAAAGCCATCGCCGCCGCTGTCGGCGGGGCAGGGGTCGGCACTGTCGGCATCCCCTTCATGCCGGAAGGCACGCCCTGGTATGGCTATCTCGCGCTTTACGCGCTCACAATCGGCCTGCCGGCAGTCCTGACCTATCTGGCGCCGAAGAACCAGCAGTAAAGCATCCGCGGGCTCTCAACCTCGGGGGCCCGCCATCATTTTCAGCACGAGCGGCATTGAAGACAACGAGGGGCATAATGGGGCTTGAGGATCAACCGATGGAACTCCCGAAGCGCGCACAGAAACTCGAATGGAATCTGAACACGATCATCCAGCTCGTGACCCTCTTCGGCATGTGTGTTGGCGGCGTCACGATCTGGGTGAACAAGGGGCGGGACATCGAGGAGCTTCAGAAGTGGCGCAGCGCAATGGAAGCCCGGAGCGAAGAGCGGTTCCGTGCACTCGAATCCGAAGTGCGGAAGATCGACAACCTCGCCTATCGCGTTGCGTCGACCGAACAGTCGTCGACGTCGACAGCCGCTGCGATCAAGGATCTGCAAACGCTGGTCAGCCAGCAGTCCGGCGATCTGAAGGTGATCAAGGAGATTTTGCAGCGGGTCGAAGGCGGGCAGTTGAGGAGATAAACGACGCACGAAATTATGGCGCTAGAGCGAGGACAACCAGCCAAGCTGCCAAGGCGATCAAAAGCCAAACCCGAGCGTGCCTAAACCGTTGCCGTCTGGAGCTTTCCCAATCGTAGGACATGTGCTGCCTCCTTTCGGTGGCGCACAATGTCAGATTGTGGCTGGCGGAGGAAGATGTTCTCCCAGCGCACGCACAGAAAAGTGCAATGGTGGCCGGCGGCGTCGCCTTCGTGATGAAGAGGGGCTTTCACATGTCGACCCTTCGCCTAAGCGGACCCCAGAGCGCGCAGTGCTTGGGGCGGGTCGTGCTCTGGGGGCCTAGCGTCAATGGTGTGATGACGCTCAACCAGTAATGGCGGCTCACCTTCTATTTGACAATGACAGAAATCAATCTTTCCGTGCAGGGAAAGAAATGGCCCGATGGGGCGGGGCCAAAAAGAGAGAGATACTGTTCCAACGAGCCCTAGTACACTTAATCACCTGAATCTAATGCCGGAACGTCGTGGCCTCACACGATCTGGGGCTTCACCGACGGGACGGAGCCGGGCGCGCCTGCCTCGTCATCCACATCAGATGGCAACTGGCCGTTCGGAGTGAGATCGTCAACGGCCGTCGGAAGTTCGCGGCTCAAACGGCTTAGAATTTCCGCGGGGGGCAGGCCTGTGCGTGCCGAGAGGTCGTTGAGCACCTCTGGGCCAAGCACCTCGGACAGCTCGCGATCGCCGACTGGCTTATTCTCCCCGGGGCGAACCCATGAGTTAGCCGTTTCGCCGTGCCCCTTCTGTTCAAACTGCCGGAGCAACTCGCCAAGACTTCCACCGAGCCCACCTCCTGAGGCAGCGCCCCCAAACAGGCCACCAAGACCTCCGAGACCACCCATGCCCGTTTGGCTGCCGCCCGCCAGTCCTCCGAGAAGATCGCCCAATCCTCCGCCCGCTTGCGGTTGACCATCAGGTCCGAGTTGTGCCGGGTTTCTGAGCCCCTTCAACAACTCGCCAATTTTATCCCGGTTCTGGTAGCCGGCGACCGCCAGAACCCCCAGAAGCGCCTTCAATGCGTTGCTAACCATTGCTCGTCTCCCTGACGTGTTGTTGTTTGATGATCGCTGCGGCTCTTTCGGGTCGCCGCTGTGGGTCGCATAACCGTCAACGTCCCGGCACCTTCCAGGTTCCGTTGAAATCGCCAGATGCAAGGCGAAATCGGCCCGCGCTGTTCACCACACAAACAGGTGGTTGCAGCCTGCCAGAGTAATGGGTCCTGAGCCTAGTGCTTCGGTGGGCGCTAATGCCGCGTGCCTTCTGAGGCAATCTCTATGTATCGCCCGATCGACCAGAGGTAGGCGACAATCTCCAGCTTCAGGCTATCGCGGTCGCCGTACTTTTCGGTTATGCGGTCGAGTTCGTCTCTTGCTCGATGCTGTTCCTCGATATCGCCAAGCACGTACTTGTCGTGGCCTATGGCGGTGATCTCCCAGCCGGCCGCAATCAGCTCAGACACGAAATCTGGTATTTCGCTCGGCTTCATCATTCGCCGCTTGCTTTGGGCCATCTCAATCCTCCTTTGATCCAGCAGGAAGGGTAGGGCGGCACTAAGTAGATCCGCTAGGCGCAGAAATGGTTCCTAAAATTTGGGGGTAGAGAGCCGGACCCCAGAGCGCGCAGTGCTTGGGGCTGGGACGCGCTCCGGGGTCACTCGCGCCAAGTGCGGTTGACGCTCAACTAGGAATGGCAACGCGAATGAGATTCGGCAATGCGGGTAGGACCTTTGCGGGGGAGTTATCAGACCTAAGTCCGAGGCGGTGACCGAATGACGGGGGTGGAGTTGGGCCATCCGCGTCGCGTCCTCCTTTTTGCTTCCGAAGGCACCTTTGTGCGGCCATATGGGGGGAAGTCCCATGGCGGAACCTTTTCCTCCCCCCTACGTTTTATAATGCTCTCGATCCTCAACCCGGTCGATCGAGGCGCCTCTAGGCCCCGCTGCCATTAGCGTCCCCGCAAGGTGTGGGGCCTACTGAGGCATTGATGCTCGCGTTCTCGACCGGCTAGCAAAAGCCGGGCGCTGGTTCGCCTCAGGTCCCGTTCAGCGGGGTCTTTTTTTATCCAGCCAACTCCGCAGATGGGGAGGCGCGACTACTACCACCTGTTGCGCAATTTTCGCTCCGATGGCCAGACTTCGGTCTCCGGGTTCCGAACCTTTATCCAGTGGACCGTTCGGAAATGGTCCGACGGGACACCCGACCCGTACGACAACCCGATCGGCGCCCGCTATATCCTCAGCAACCCTGCGGATAAACTCGTCCGCGCCGGCGGCACTTACTTGGCCCTCGATCACGACGCTGTTTCCGAGCGCTCTAAAGCAGAGGCCTTGCGTATCAAATGGAGCTTCGGCTGCCAGCGCATATTTTAGGGAGGCGATAAGTCCCGAGGGATCAGACCCCTCGCCGGCGCGACAGCCAAATTCAGGTGGGATTAGGATCATCGGCAGAACTCCTTATTGGAGTTCCAACCCGTCCGTACGAGCATTGTTCCCAGCCGCGTGCGCTTCCCTTCGCCTATGGAGACTGCGCAAAGAAATGGCCTCGTCGGGGTGACGAGGCCAGAGGCTGCTTCGGACTTCACTCCGGGGATTTGGTGAAGCCGGCCTGTGACCCCGAGGGGGAGGTCGGGGCCAGGACACGCCCGAAACGCACATACGGCGAAAAGGTTCCCAGGCAGGGAGCGAGCCAAAAAGAATGGCCCCGAAACGCGTCGCCCGGGGCCAGAAGGAAGGGTGGCAGAGCCCCGGAAGAAACGGAGCCCGCTCTAATAACGCACGCTCATCAAAGTCGTTCCGCGCCGTTGTTTTCGTCAACGACACGACGGATAGGACGATGGCCCCATGCCGCGATTCTCAGGCTGAAAGAACGTGCATTCGAAACGGCTGGTCAGGGCCGTTAGCAGCGCATGTGTGATCGCCGCCTTAGCATCGTCCCGTTTGCTGGCATCAACGCCGACGAAATCCTTAGCTATCGCCTCGGGCACCTTCCAAAGTTCGTCCGCCAGTAGTTCGACGATTTCTGCTTCGTCTATTGCCACACCGTCCCGCTCGATACGGTGATTGCCGCGGATGCCGGTGACGATGGACTGAGCAATCCAATGAGCGCTCGATTTCTCGCGCCGCCGTGATCGGCCAGTGCCGGCGAACGCTCGCTTTATTGGCTCCCGTGTGGTCACGAGGCGGATGTAGATGCCTTGATCGAGGCTCCGGTGATCGGTCATGGGATCATGCTTGCTTCGAAGGCGACCAGACCGCCGGCCGGTGCTCGAAACAGAACCAGTTGGACGGGCCCTTGCCGATGGCAAAGCCGAAGCCGCCCCATTGCTTGCAGCCAGGGTGCTCGCAGACGTGCGCCTTGGGGCCTTCGGTTGACTTCTTTGCGGCGGATGGATCGTCGCTCACAGTAGGCCTCCCTCCCCAAATTTGGGGAATTCGAATGCTAAAGATTGTTCTTCTTTTGTTCTTATATTATTTCAACCTTATGGTCGAGACAATCGGTGAAGCCTTCAGCCTCGGATGGCGCCTCAAGGCGCGCTGCGCGTATGGCAAGCGCGAGGGCCTGAAGTCTATCCGGGAATGCACATGGACCTATGATCTCGATATGCTGACGCTCGTCACGACGCGCGGCCGCGACTTTCCCCTCGCAATACTTGCTTCCCGGCTCCGGTGCCCCCGCTGCGGGTCGCGCCTGGTGTCGGTGGTCTTTATCCCGCCGGCGGATGGAGATCTGAGGAGGGGCGCGGCCTAGCCCTCAATGCACCGCTGCTGGCTTTGCTTTGCGAATGAGCACGCCGGCGGCCTCGTCGAACATGCGGTCCTTGGCGTCCAGCGCGAACCAATGATTATGTGCTAGCTCGATCAGCGCGTCGGCGACCTCTCGCTCAGACCAGCCAACGGCCTGCGCTTCCTCGGCCACTGCCCGGAACACTTCCTCCATCGCCATTTGGCAATCCAGATCCCGATCGGGATAGGCTTCACCGCGCTTGGGAGCTGAAAATATCGGCTGTTTCGGCATGGCGTTCCTCCTCGTGCGGCAGCTTAGACGTTTTCGCTGGTTCGTGCGTTAATGCGTCATGGCTAAAACACCTCGGAGATCAACTCCCACACCGCTGTCCGAGCCGATGCCGCGGCGGGTCGATCCCTGCGTCGCAACCCTCGTCGACAAGCCGCCGAAGGGTCCGGAATGGGCCTTCGAGGTGAAGTGGGACGGGTACCGACTGGCGGTGCACGTCGAGCCTGGCGAGGTGAGGGCGATCACGCGCGGCGGATATGATTGGTCCAAGAAGTTCGGCTCGATCGTCGCAGAGGCGCGCGAGCTGGGGCACTCCTCCATGATCCTCGATGGCGAGGCCGTCGTTCTCGACGACCAGGGCCGTTCTGATTTCGGTCTGCTGCAGCGCGCGGTGGGCAGGCGTCCTAGCCTGCATGATGCCGCCGAGATCCTCTTCTTCGCCTTCGATCTTCTCTATCTCGACGGCCAAGACCTCCGGATGATGCCGCTTGCCGAACGCCGGCAACTGCTCGAACCGATCGTCTCTGGAAGGACTGGCGCGATCCGCTTCTCTGAGGAGGTGCACGCCGACGGCGCCGAGTTCTTCCGCGTCGCGTGCGAGCATGGTCTCGAAGGCATCATCGCCAAGCGACGGGATAAGCCCTATCACTCAGGCCGCCGGCCGGAATGGCTGAAGATCAAATGCGCGCGGCGCGACTGGTTCGTGATCGTCGGCTATGAGCCTTCGACCATGCCAGGCGCAATTGGCCGGCTGCTCCTGGCCGCGAGGAAGGGTGATGATCTCATCTACGTCGGAGGGTGCGGCACTGGGTGGAGCAATCAGGAATCCGTCGCGCTTCGCGAATTGCTCAACGCAATCCCAGCGGAGAAGCCGCCGGTAGGATTGAAGCGCAAGGGGGCGGTTTTCGCCCGTCCGCTCTTGGTAGCCGAAGTCGAGTATCGCGCGTGGACGCAAGATGGAAAGCTTCGGCATCCTTCCTTCAAAGGCGTGCGAGAGATGGAAGGACCATCCGATGTCTACGAGATCAATGCGCAGCCAATGCGAACTGCAGTGCAGTGAACCTGCCTCGTTGCAGGCTTTCCAAACCAATTGCCAATTATGCGCGCGGCGAAAGAGGCAGATCTACCGTCAGTTTTCTGCGAACCGACTTAAGAACATCCCAGTGAAGAACATACCTAGCATCATCATGTACATGGCCCCAAAGAGGATGCGGAAGAAATTTGCGAGTGGTGGAAGATGCAATCGATAAAGCTGCTTAACAGGCACACCACGCGGTTTCGTTATCAGCAGGCCCACATAGCTAAAGAACACAGCCACCCCAAACTCAATGAGATAGATGTCCATCCAGTCCGGGACTCTTATGCGCCTGGTAAGAGTGAACGCGAATGCTTGATTGGCCGAAAGCAACGTTAAGCAAGCACAGAACCAGACTAGTTTTCCGTATTTCCTGATCATTGCGCAGCCCGCCCGAGACGTTCAACAGCGACCAGGCTCTCGGCATATATCTGCGCGCTAAAGCTCTCTCGCACCGCGTTCGTATGATTGCGGATCATCCCGGGGATGAGAAACAGGTCGACTAGCAGCCATACACCCAAGGCGACAATAAACAGAGCCCCGATTCCAACGCCCGCGGTGACGAGGCCAATCACGAGCAAAGCGATCATTGCAATCCCGCTTCCGGTGCGCCCGATATAAAACCTGTGCGCTCCGAAGCCACCAAGGAAGATCCATAGCAGGTAGGCGACACCCACGGATTTCGCCTCGTTCGTCACGCGCTGCTCAACCAGTATCTGCTCGGCAGTGGAAAGATTCATGATTTTGCCCCCAACGCACTACAACCATGAGGTCGAATGGTCCCACAATACAAGTTACAGTCAAGTCTTATTTAGGCTTCTCTAAATTTTAACGTGTGTTATCGTCCGGCGCAGGGGAATACAAAAAGCGCGGATCTGCAGTTTTGGTTTGAGGGAACCAGATGTGCGCGAGCCATACCAGTTAAGTCGCCGTGCTTTGGTAGCGTCCGGCCTGGCGGTCGACTGGATCGCGTCCGAGGGGCGCTATAGCAGCGCGGTTTGGCGCGGAGCGAATGAAGAAAGCCAATACGTCCGATTTCGGGTGCAAGACTTGGTCGAACGGATCGGCCTGTAGTCCGGCGCATCCATGGCGATCTACTGGGACAGCATGAAACTGCTTTGGGATTGGCTCCTCTCGATTTCGAAAATCTCGCGCTTCAGACGCGCAATGTGCTCATACGAATACTGCGCATCCTCCAACAGCATATAGGCTTGGTCTTCCGCGTATTTCGCATGGCGGCGATGATTGTCGATCTGCGCCAGCTTTTGTTTGATCCGAGCATCGTCCCTGTGCATTCCAGCCTCCTGGAAAGCCCCGCCTAAGCTGGGTTTGATCTTCAGAGTTAAAATAGCAGCCACTGAAATTCAGCGCCAGTTGCTCACGTGAGCTACGCCAAAGGCAGGAGTAATCGGGCGGCGTGACCTCTCACGTACTCCCATCTCGTTTCGCTCCTCTTGTTTAACCGCGTCACGCAAAAGGGGGCTATAAATACGGCCGCAAGCTACGGGACGTGTATCGCAATGGGCAATCCCTCGGCGCCCAACTCGTTGACGAAGGATTGGCACATCGATGGGTTGGCTTCAAACAGCCGTGGTGCGGCTAGGCGGCGTGACGATGGCACAATTTTGGTCTATGAATTCGAGACGTGAGGCGCCAGTCCCGTTTACATCGACCTCGGATTATTCAATGAAAAGCGGGGCGGTGATTGTAAACCGTTTCGCTGCACTGCCTGGAAACCCTCAGTTCGCTTTCTGCCTTCTAAGCAGGTTGTCGCAGGTTCGAATCCTGCAGGGGTCGCCAAGTTTCTAACGATCTGTTTCTTCGATAGAATTTGTGGATCCTGTCACGAGGTGCGCAGGGCGGCCTATGTGGCGTTCCGCTTCAGCGCCTCCACGAAGTGGATAACCTCGCTTACCGTATTGTCGTTCCAGATGTCGTTGTGGCCGGCGCGCTCGTCGATCTGCATCTGCTTGGGTTCAGGCGCAATGCGATAGAGCGCCTCGCCCGACGACAGGGGAATGCTGTCGTCCAACCGCCCGTGAATGAAAAGCTTTGGTTGCTTCACCGTCGTTATTTTGAGGTCGGAGCGGAAGGGATCCTTGATGAGAAGCGCGACCGGCAGGAACGGATAGCGCGCTTCGGCGGCCGACAGAACCGACAGATATGGGGAGATAAGGATCACGCCGGAGACTGGCCTTTGTGCCGCCGTGTTCACGGCGACGCCGGTGCCGAGCGAGCGGCCGAGCACGACGATGCCCCCTTTGTTGCGATGCGCCAGCCAGTCGAACGCCGCGATGCCGTCGGTCAGCAAGCCGTCCTCGCTTGGTGAGCCGGTCGATCCCGGATAGCCGCGATAGGAAATCGCAAGCAATCCAATGTCCCGCGCAGCCAATGCCTGTGCGAGAAACCCATAGTTGTCTGTTCGATCTCCATTCCCGAAAAAGAGCAGCACACCGGGTTTGTCGGGCTTACCGTGACTATAAAGCCCGTGCAGCGTCTCACCATCCGGTGTTTTGACGGAGACGTTCTCACCCCAACTCGCTGGGTTCGGTGCGGCAGTGGCGTCGGCACCGGGATAGAGAAGGGTGCGTTGCGAAAAATAGATGAGGCCGAGAAGAACGAGATAGGTCAGCACCGCCACCAGCGGCAAGATGAGTAGAAATCTTGTGATGCTCATGACGCCACATCCAGCTACAGGGAGAGAAGAGTCTCCGTCAAAAAAAACGACATCGATCGAAATATCCGAAAATATTGATGCTGAGTACTGCAGTGTCAGCGGATGGTGCGAAACGTCCGGAGCCAGTGGCGGATATGTTCGCTAACATCCGGTAGAAGTTGTAATTGGTCTGTATTTTGCTCACGCCGTGCCGATCCTCGACGTCCGCACGAAGACTGGACCAGGTGAGCCTGGTCGACAATGTCTGTGACGGCCGCCTGCGGCCCTTCCTCTTGTGATGACACATAAAAAAACGGGCCGGTGGATGGCTCCAACCGGCCCGTTCCGGCAAAAGGCGGAAAGGGGAACGTCTCTGCGCGGGGCTGCAGCGCCGCGCGTAGGGAGATCGATACGGACTGATAATGCCCGAACGCCATTTCCGGAATTGACATTTATCGCTCAAAAATTGACATTTCCCGCATGCCCTCCGATGGACGCCCACAATCTGTGATCGAAGTTTCTGTTGTCATCCTGCCGGAGTCGTCGATCATGTCGCTCGCCTCGGTGCTGGATCCAATGCGCGCTGCCAACCGCATCTGCGGTCGCGATGTATTTCGCTGGCGGTTGCTCTCGGCGGATGGAAAGGCGGTGACGTTGACCTGCGGCGTGCCGATCGTGGTCGATGGCACCTTTGCCCAGCCGCTCGCCGGCGACGCGCTGCTGGTGATTGGCGGTTTCAATCTCGACCGGCATGTGGGAAAAAAATTCATCGGGATCCTGCAGGAGTCCTCCCGGCATTTCGACATCGTCGCCGGCATCGAGTCAGGCTGTTGGCTGCTCGGGCGAACCGGCTTGCTCAATGGCCGGCGGGCGACCGCCCACTGGGAAGAGCTCGAAGATTTCAGCCAGGCTTTTCCGGCCTTGACCGTGCTTGGCGACCGCTTCGTCGCCGACGGCAAGTTCTGGACATCGGGCGGCGCATCGCCGACCTTCGACATGATGCTGCACTGGATCACGCAGAGATTGGGTTCGGCGCTGGCACTCGATGTCGCCAGCATCTTCGTCTACGACCAAACGCACAACGCGACCGACGTTCAGCCATTCGTTTCGCTTGGGCGCATCGAGACGCGCGACCCGGAGCTCGCCGAGGCGATTCGGCTGATGGAGCGCACCCTTGAGCGTCCGTTGACGATCGCGGCTTTAACGAAGCGGCTGTCGATTTCGCAGCGCAAGCTGGAGTTACTTTTTGCGCGGGGACTGTCGACCAGTCCCGGCGCCTACTATCTGCGCCTTCGCCTTCAGGTCGCACACCGTCTGGTTCGCGATTCTGGCAGCCCGATTCGCGAGATTGCACTCCGCTGCGGCTTCGACAGCCTGTCGGCTTTCTCGCGTGCCTATAGCCGCGAATACGGCATGAGCCCACTGAAGATGCGGCTGGCGCGGCGAGCGGCTGCGGCTTAGCGTTGGCAAAGGCCAAACGCGCCTGCTGCATGTTTTTGTCCTTTAATCGTACCCGATTAAAGGACAAAAAAATGCAGCAATTCAAAGTGCTACAGCGACCTTTGCGCGTCTGATAAGACGCGCGGCGCTGTAGACATCTCAGATATTCAGATCAGGACTAGGGGTCAGTGGACCGTCTGCGGCGGTTCGTCGGTAAACGCCTGGATGCCGTCTCGCCGCACGGTCGCAATGAACTCCTCAAAGGCTTCGCGATCGGTGGGGAAGGGTTCCTCCCACGTGGTGGAAAAACCTTCCTCATCGATAACCTCGAGGACCCAATCGAGATTCGAGCCCGCTGGCCGATAAATGCGCAATTCGACGACGACGCCGTCGTCACTGAACTGGCCGGAAAATTCTGAATACTCGTACGTCTGCTCTTCGTCAGTCATTTCCGCAGTCTAACACGCTTGATAAAGGACGTCTCATGCTGTTCGGCAGTTATCGCTGCTCCAGCGGGCATCGATGCTAGTCGTCACCGCCATCTTGTACTTGGCACCGAGAAGCTGGTGCCGGCATGGCTTGGCCCCATCCAAAAACATGGCCCGACCGCCCAGGCGCTACGCGTGGCGGCTAGGTTGTTGGCGATGGGAAGGCCGCTGGCCAGATTCGAAGCTACGGAGCGTCGAAATTGACACCCCGTCCGCTCCGAATGTTGCTGTTATCGGCAGCGTGCTTCGTATCGCCGACCGTAGCGATCACGATAGATGCAATAGCCGGCGCGCTCTTGCGAACGACCGATCAGGTTGCCTATGACGCCGCCGGCGACAGCGCCGATTGCCGCGCCGCCCCAGCTATCGCTCACGGCGCCCCCGATGATGGCACCGGTGCCAGCGCCAATCGCCGTCCCTTTCTCGGTCTGCGTGCAGGACGCAAGCGTACCAATCATTCCAATCGCAATGATAAGCTTTTTCATGCTTTCACCCCTTTGCTACAAATCAACCTGGGAGTTCACCACTCTGCATCCTCAGCGCGAGCTTAAGCATCTACGCAACGCGCGCAATTGTCGATAGTGGTGTTTTGCTGGGAGCAAGGAATCTCTGACGGTCAGGCATTGCTCGCTCGAGGCCCACAGCCGGCGGTCCACCAACCGGCGGTAGATCATCTAAGCGCAGGGGCAACTATCGCCAGTAGCTTTGCCCGCTGGCGACCGACGATCGGCCCATGACGTAGCCAATCGCAAACGCAAGCAAGCCGACGGCAAGCGCTAGTCCGGCTGCAGTGTACGGGTGATCTGCGGCCCCGACCGCCGCGGCGTTTGCCTCACGGCTCACGGCGTCGGCGGCTGTCTTTGCGACCTTGCGGGCGCCTGTAGGTGGTTCGATGGGTTTTCCGGTGAAGCCCGCTTTCAGATCTTTCGCCACGATGTTTCTCCTTGTGGTGGTCAGGGAAGGAACTGTCGATTCGACAGGAAGTTCCGGAACTGCACGCCTGCGCCGCCGCCATACCGCTCGCGGGGACGGCTCCGATGGTGCCAGACCACTCGGCCCGTGCGGGGTCCATTGTTCATCGGAGGTTCAGGCTGATCAGCCCACAGTAATTGGCAGATAGGAGGAGTTACGATGAAAAAGCTCTTATCCGCCTTCGCAGCGATTGGCTTGGCTGCGTCTTTCGCGTTGCCGCTAAGCGCCGCTCCGATTTTCGCGCCGAAACCCGTCCAAGTGCAGACGGACACTGTCGAACTGGTTAAGCACCGGAGTCATCGTCATTGGCGCGCGGATCGCCGGTGGGATCGTCGGTGGGATAGGCGGTACGCCTGCGGTTACTATGGCAGGTGCTACCCCCGCCATTACGGTTACTATGGTGGCTACCGTGACCGCGGCTACTATGGCTACCGCGACTATTACCGCTACCAGCGTCGATCCGGCGTTACGGTCTACTTCGATTTTTAGCGGGAATCGCGTGAGGACATTCAGCAGGTCGATGAGGTCGTCGGCTTGCGCTCGGGCATGACCCCCTCATAGTGGCGAGAATGCACAATGTAAGCTGCCAACGCGCCTCACATTATTGCAGATCAGATAGCCTGCTGGTGATCTTGAACTTAAGTCCAGTGTGATATCCCGAAACGGAGCTAGGCATCCGGGCGATATCGAGCGGCGTCGGAATTCTGCTCCCGCCACATGGCGTCGCCGAACAGTGCGGCCTCGTCGCTCAGTCCCTCGCGGAATTGATCGGTGATGTACCGGGCCAGTAAATCGGCGCGTTTTCCATGACGCGGGATACTGCACCAGATGCACACCCGGTCGAACGTCCGTTGAAGCATGTCTAGTTCGTCCGGGGTGATCCGGCTGTTTAGGCCTCCCGCAATCTCCTCCATCGAGACCTCTTGGTTGCCCTGCCGAAGAGTGTCCGCGTTCGGATCCAACGCAGCGGATTTGTAGAATCCGATCATGTGTTTCAGAGCGCCGCTCTCACGAACGCCGCCTTGGTAGCAATTGATAATGCGGCTTGCGATCGCCTCAGCGGCCTCACTATTCCGCGACAGGCCGAGCCCACGCAGGACGTCCTTAAAAATCTGGTCTATCTGGTCGATTTCGTGCGGGAGAAGCATCTTCGAATTGGTCGTCGGAGACATCGCGCGACCTCCTATACTGGGGCGAAAGCGTGATGATCTTCCAGCCGCCGAGGCCCTCATCTACGCCCGGCGATGGCGCGATTATGAGCCGACACTGCGGCAATGCAACTAGACGGAAGTTGCGGGCCTCGGGGTGACCGTCGCCAAAAAGGCGCGCTACGGATTTCTCGTTGTGACAAAGCTAGTGCAAATGTGTGCCAAAGCCGCCGCCGCGCCACATCCAAGTGGCAACTTCCGGGCGCATGCAAGGGTCTCTGGAGCCGACGGCTCTGAAGGCGTTCCGCCCTCATGTTTTCGTGAGACCATTTTGATACCGGGAAGGGCGGGAAGCGCCTAAAAAAGCCCGGAGAATAAGGGAAAGCATGTTATTGCTGGGGCGCATGAAAAAGGGGCTAGGAATGGCCCTAACCCCTTGAATTCGTTGGTGAGCGCGCAGGGATTCGAACCCTGGACCTACTGATTAAAAGTCAGTTGCTCTACCGGCTGAGCTACGCGCTCCCTGGCCGCGGCTGTGAAGCCCGGCGGAAGTGGGCGGACATATGCACGCGTGTTTCCTGTCGGTCAACCGAAAAATTGCGGCTTTTGTGAAGAAACGGTGCATGGCGCAATGATCGCCAAAAGGTGATTGGTATCATCATGATCCTGCGGCTAAGGAATGGCCCAAATGCCGCATGCCGGAGTTCTTGCCGTTGTCGATCGCCGATATTTCCATCTGGACCGCCATTCTTGCCGGCGCCCTCTCGTTCCTTTCCCCTTGTGTTCTGCCACTCGTGCCGCCCTATCTTTGTTACATGGCGGGCGTTTCGGTCGACCAGTTTCGTAGCGGCGATGCGGCGACGGTCGGAAGCACCCGGCGTGCGGTCCTGCCGGCGGCGCTGTTGTTCACGCTCGGGTTCGCAACTGTCTTTGTGGCCCTTGGGGCAGGGGCCTCGTCGATCGGCATGCTGCTCAGGCAGCATATGGATCTCCTGTCGCGCATCGGCGGCGTGATCATCATCATCATGGGCCTGCATTTCCTCGGCGTGTTCAAGATCGGGCTGCTGGCGCGCGAGGCACGCTTCCAGGGCGGCGGCAAGCCGGCGACGCTCTCCGGCGCCTATATCATGGGGCTAGCCTTCGCCTTCGGCTGGACGCCCTGCATCGGTCCGGTACTCGGCACGATCCTCGGTGTCGCCGCTGCTCGTGACACGGTGTCCGACGGCGCCATGCTGCTGGCCGTCTATTCGCTCGGGCTTGCCATTCCGTTCTGGATCGCGGCTGGCTTCTCTGGCGCCTTCATGCGCTTCCTGTTGCGCTTCCGCCGTCATCTCGGCCTGGTCGAGAAGCTGATGGGCGGCCTGTTGGTGCTGGCGGGC
Organism: Ensifer sp. ENS10; assembly: GCF_014852025.1. Lineage (NCBI taxonomy): Bacteria > Pseudomonadati > Pseudomonadota > Alphaproteobacteria > Hyphomicrobiales > Rhizobiaceae > Ensifer > Ensifer sp. ENS10. The sequence continues at coordinate 63,525 of NZ_JACVAS010000008.1, read as the reverse complement.
CTCGCTTTCCTCTTCGGTTTCATCAGTTCCGTCGCCATCTGGTTCCAGACGACCTTCCCGATCCTGATGAAAATCGGCTAGGGCATACCCTCGTATTTCGGAATCACTTTTCCTAAGGGCCGGCCTAATCGTCAGGCCGGTTCATGGGCTAGGCGTGCGAAGGCTACTGCATGTTTCCTTTAATCGTACCCGATTAAAGTACAAAAACATGCTGCAATTCAAAGTGCTGCAGCGACCTTTGCGCGTCTGGTAAGACGCGCGGCGCTGTAGGTGCCGGCGCGGGGAAGTGAAAGATGCGAGGGGAAAGATGACGGAAATCGCGGGCCTGGTGATGCCGTTCTTCGGCCTGATCTTTCTCGGCTATCTGACGGCGCGTTTCGTCCAGCATCCAGGCGAGGCAATGGGGTGGCTCAACACTTTCATCATCTATCTCGCCCTGCCAGCGCTGTTCTTCAAGCTCGTCTCACGCACGCCGATCGAGCAGCTGGCGCGCGCCGACTTCATCCTGACGACGGTCGGGGCGACTTATATCGTGTTCTCGCTGATCTTTCTCATCGGCGTCTATATCAGGCGCAACTCCATTGCCGAGGCGACGATCCAGGGCTTCGGCGCCGCCTATGGCAATATCGGCTACATGGGTCCCGGCCTGGCGCTTCTTGCGTTGGGTGATGCGGCCGCGGTGCCGGTGGCGCTGATCTTCAGTTTCGAGAATGCAGCCCATTTCGCCGTCGCGCCGGCGATGATGGCGATATCAGGCGGCCGACAGGAAAAACCGCTGGTGTTTGCCGCAAGTGTCGCGCGCAAGATCATCCTGCACCCGTTCATCCTTGCGACGCTCGCCGGCGTCGTCGCCGCCTTCTTCGCGGTGCAGCCGCCGGTGCCGGTTCAGCGGCTCATCGATTATCTCGCGCAGTGTGCAGCACCTTGCGCGCTCTTTGCCATGGGCGTGACACTGGCGCTGCGCCCGATCAAGCGCATTCCCGTCGAGATCGGCTACATCGTTCCGGCCAAGCTGCTTTTACATCCGCTCGTCATGTTCACGGCCATGAGCCTGACGGGCAACTATGATCCGATCTGGGTGCAGACCGCGGTGCTGCTGGCAGCACTACCGACGGCAACGAACGTCTTCGTCATCGGCCACCAGTATGGCGTATGGCAGGAGCGGGCCTCGGCGACGATCTTGATCACAACGACGCTGTCGGTCGCAACCGTCACCGGCCTGCTTTACCTGATCCGCTCAGGCGCTCTTCCGCCCGATCTTTTCCCGTAGGCTATCCCTAAAGGCGTGAAGCGCGCTGCCGGGATGAACGCCTTCGCGCATCAGGAGGCTGCGGAGCGGCCCGACGGCGGAAAGCACGTGCAGCCCGAGGGCGCGTAGCGCCTGCACCGGCAGGAAGCCGGAAAGCAGCGAGCGATTGAGCAGATCCACGCTCGCCGTGCGGCTGATGATGTCCGGCCGGCGGCGGCTATCGAAACGATCGCCGATATCGCCGGCGAGCGTTTCTCCACTGGCCGTACCGATGATATCGACGAGCGTCATCACATCGCGCAGGCTGAGGTTCAGGCCTTGGGCACCGATCGGCGGAAAGGCGTGCGCCGCCTCGCCGAGGAGCACGACACGCCCCTTGCCGAAGCGCCGCGCGGTCATGCCCGAAAGCGGGAAGGATTGCGGCGTGCCCTCGACCGTCACCTTGCCGAGAATCGATTGCATCCGGTCCTCGACCGCGCGGGAGAGTGCAGCAAGATCCAACGTCAGCGTCTGTGCGGCATCGTCGGGTTTGCGTACCCAGACGAGGCTGGAGCGGTTGCCGGGCAGGGGAACCTGGGTGAAGGGGCCGCTTTCGGTGTGGAACTCGGTCGAGATGTTCTGGTGCGGCAGTTCGTGCGCAAAGTTCAAAACGACCGCCGTCTGCGGATAGGACCAGGTGCTGACGGAGATCTTTGCCGCTTCGCGCACCGGCGAGCGGCGGCCATCGGCGCCGACGAGCAGATGCGCACTGCATTGGCTGCCGTTTGCCAGCTCGATCGTCGCGACAGTATCCGAAAGGTCGAAGCCGATTGCGGAGGCGGTGATGCGCGTCAGCTTCGGGCTCTCTTCGGCCCGCTGGCGGAGAATGTCGATGAAAGGCGCGTTCGGGATGTTGTAACCAAAGGCGTCGAGCCCGACTTCCGAGGCGCGAAAATTGACCGGCGGCGCACGCAGCAGCCGGTTGGTTCCGTCGAGAATGCGCATGGTCGAGAGCGTTGCCGTCAGCGGCTCGACCTTTTCCCAAAGGTTGAGCTTTTTGAGATACTCGATCGATTGGTCCATCAGCGCCGTGGTGCGTCCGTCGGCGACCGTCGGCTCCGGACCGATCAAGGCGACGTGGTAACCGGCGTCGGCAAGCGCGATGGCCGCGAGCGATCCCGCGAGACCTGCACCGATGATGGCGATATCGTAGTGATCCATGAGGCAACCAACCTTTCACGCACGCTGCGAGGCGTCTTGGCCGAGCCTCGATCATACCTCTAGTCGCGGGCGAGAGCGAAATAAATGGGTAGAATCAGCGCAGAAGCAATTTGCAGGTGTCCACAGGACAATGGGGCTGCAGGAAGCGACCGAGCTTGAATTTTAGTGGCGATGCGTTGCAAAGGGTGCATATTACGCCCAATGCGCCGCAGAGCGGTTGAGGCGGGCTTCCGGGTCCGTACGGGGAAAACAGCAGGGGTGGGCGGCGTCCGCAGATGAAGTTCTTTAACTACAAACGAGTTCCCTACGCCGAGATTCGCGCCTTTTCCGTGCATATCTTGACCGCCTCGGGATCGTTTCTTGCTTTCCTCGGCGTCGTTGCGGCGGCCGAGCACCGCTTCGTCGATATGTTCTGGTGGCTGGGCCTGGCGCTGCTCGTCGATGGTATCGATGGGCCGATCGCCCGCAAGGTCCGCGTCAAGGAAGTGCTGCCCAACTGGTCGGGCGACACGCTCGACAACGTCATCGACTACGTGACCTATGTCCTGCTGCCGGCCTTTGCGCTCTATCAGAGTGGCATGATCGGCGAGCCATGGTCCTTCGTGGCGGCGGGTGCGATCGTCGTCTCGAGCGCGATCTACTATGCCGACATGGGCATGAAAACGGATGAATACTTTTTCTCTGGCTTCCCCGTCGTCTGGAACATGGTGGTCTTCACGCTGTTCGTCATCCAGGCGAGCGAGGTGACGGCGTCGGTCGTCGTCTTCGTCTCCGTGGTGCTGACCTTCCTGCCGATCAATTTCCTTCACCCGGTCCGCGTCCAGCGTTTGCGGCCGCTGAACCTCGGCGTCTTCCTGATCTGGTCGGCGCTGGGTGTCTATGCGCTGCTCCTGCATTTCGCGACGCCGGCTTGGGTCGTGACCGGTTTTGTCGTGACAGGCATCTATCTCTACGTAATTGGCTTCGTGCTGCAGATTTTTCCAAGTCTCGGCCAGAAATAGGAGCAGGCAATGGCACAGGCGATTGTGGTACGCGAACTCGGTGGACCGGAGGTCCTGAAACTCGAAGGCGTCACGCTCTCGCCGCCGGGTCCGGGCGAGGTGCAGATCCGCCAGGTTGCTGTTGGCCTCAACTTCATCGACGTCTATTTCCGCACCGGCCTCTATAAATCCGCCTCTGGCCTGCCTTTCGTGCCGGGCAAGGAGGGCGCAGGCATCGTCACGGCGGTTGGCGATGGCGTCAGCCTCTTCTCCGTTGGTGATCGCGTCGCCTATGCGTCGGCCGACGGCGCCTATGCCAGTGAGCGCAATGTCGACGCCTCGCAACTGGTGAATGTGCCAGACGGCATCAGCCTCGAGACCGCGGCGGCGATGATGTTGAAGGGCATGACGGCGCAATATCTGCTCAACCAGACATATCAGGTGGGCCCCGGCGCGACGATCCTGTTCCATGCGGCCGCCGGCGGCGTCGGTCTAATCGCTGGGCAGTGGGCAAAGGCGCTTGGCGCAACCGTGATCGGCACCGCGGGCTCGCAGGGCAAGATCGATCTGGCGCTGGCGCACGGCTACGACCACGTCATCAACTACAGCACCGACAATTTTGTCGCGCGGGTGAAGGAATTGACCGATGGCCGCGGTGTTGATGTCGTCTACGATTCCGTCGGGCGCGATACCTATCCGGCGTCGCTGGACTGCCTGAAGCCGCGCGGTCTCTGGGTCAGCTTCGGCAATTCGTCCGGTCCGGTGGACGCGTTTAGCATCGGCATTCTGGCGCAGAAGGGATCGATTTTCGCGACCCGTCCGACACTCTTCGGTTACGTTGCCACGCGGCCTGCGCTGGAAGCGTGTGCAAATTCCCTGTTTGATATTGTGCAAAGCAACAAAGTGCGTATCAATATAAATCAGACTTATCCGCTCGCCGATGCAGGGCGGGCGCATACGGATCTCGAGACAAGAAAAACAAGTGGAACAACACTGCTGATTCCGTGATCGAAGCCTTAAGGCGGACGCGGATCAACAGAGGGGAAAGAGGGCAGCGTGCCTGTTGAGGGAGTAGCGGCGAACGGTCACCTATTGGCTGTGAGCAACCTGACGAAATTGTTTGGCAGCTTCGCGGCCTGCAATGGGATCAATCTGCAGATTGAACAGGGCGAAATCCACGCCCTTCTCGGCGAAAACGGTGCCGGAAAATCGACCCTGGTGAAGATGCTGTTCGGCGTATTGGCGCCGACGGCAGGAGAGATCCTTTGGCAGGGCCAGAGCGTGCGCATCGCCAATCCCGCCGCCGCGCGCAAACTCGGCATCGGCATGGTTTTCCAGCATTTTTCGCTGTTCGAGGCGCTGACCGTCGCGGAAAACATTGCGCTCTCCATGGATGCGAACATCTCGCTCGCGAAGGTGGCGGAAGAGGCTTCGCGCCTATCGCATGCCTACGGCTTGCCGCTCGACCCCAAGGCGCATGTGGCCGATCTTTCCGTGGGCGAGCGCCAGCGGATCGAGATCGTGCGCGCGCTGCTGCAGAACCCGCGCCTCATCATTCTCGACGAGCCGACTTCGGTTCTGACTCCGCAGGAAGCCGATCGCCTGTTCGAAACGCTCTACAAGCTGAAGGCGGAGGGCCGCTCGGTTCTCTATATCAGCCACCGGCTCGAAGAGGTCCAACGCATCTGCGACCGCGCAACGGTGCTGCGTCACGGCAAGGTGACGGGCGCTTGCGATCCGAAGGCGGAGACCCCGTCGTCGCTGGCGCGCATGATGGTTGGAAGTGACGTCGCGGCGGTGACGGCCGAAGGCACGAGCGCCAAGGGCCAGGTGCAGCTCGAGGCGCGGCATCTGACGGTTCCGGCCCGCACACCCTTTGCCGTTTCGCTGAAGAACATCTGTCTAAAGGTCCACGCCGGCGAGGTGCTGGCAATCTCCGGTGTCGCCGGCAATGGCCAGGGCGAACTCTTCGATGCGCTGTCGGGCGAGTATCCGGTCGTTGACGAGAATGCCGTGCAGATCCGGCAGAAGCCGGTCGGCAACAGGAACATCAATGCCCGCCGCCTGATGGGCGCGGGCTTCGTTCCCGAAGAGCGCCACGGCCATGCCGCCGTATCGGCGCTGCCGCTCTCGGACAATCTCGTGCTTGCCCGCAGCCGTTCGGACGCCAAGGCATTCCTTGGTGGCGGTTTCCTCAAGATCATCCGCCGCGATGCGGTGACGAGCGCCACGAAGCGCATTTCCGAGGCGATGGACGTGCGCAAGAGCGGCGAGGACCCGCCGGCGGGCTCGCTGTCGGGCGGCAACCTGCAGAAGTTCATCGTCGGCCGTGAGCTCGACCGGCAGCCGAGCGTGCTCGTCGTCAATCAACCGACCTGGGGTGTCGATGCCGGCGCCGCCAGCCGTATTCGCCAGGCGCTCGTTGACCTTGCCAAGGCGGGCTCGGCTGTTCTCGTCATCAGCCAGGATCTGGACGAGATCTTCGAGGTGGCGACGGAAATCGCCGTCATCAGCGACGGGCGGCTCTCCGATCCCTATCCGGCGAAAGAACTCTCGCGCGAAAAGATCGGCCTGCTGATGGGCGGCATGTACGGCAAGACGGAAGGCACGGAGGCCGCACATGCGCATTGAACTGGAAAAGCGCGCCAAGGTCTCGACGCTGTTTTCGATCCTGTCGCCGTTCATCGCCTTCCTGCTGACGATTGTCTTCGGCGGCATCATGTTCGCGCTGCTCGGCAAGAACCCGGTGATGGCGCTCTACAGCTTCTTCGTCGAACCGTTGAGCGAGGTCTGGTCGCTGCACGAACTGGCGATCAAGGCAGCCCCCCTGATCCTGATCGGCGTCGGGCTTTCGGTCTGCTTCCGCTCCAACAACTGGAACATCGGTGCCGAGGGCCAGTTCATCATGGGCGCCATCGCCGGTTCGATCCTGCCGGTGGTCTTCTACGACTGGCAGTCGCCGCTGGTGCTGCCGCTGATGATGCTAATGGGCATGCTCGGCGGCGCTTTGTTTGCGGCAATTCCCGCCTTCCTCAAGGCGCATATGAACACCAATGAAATCCTGACGAGCCTGATGCTGGTCTATGTCGCTCAGCTCTTTCTCGACTGGCTGGTGCGTGGCCCCTGGCGCAACCCGGGTGGGATGAATTTTCCGGAGACGCGCACTTTCGCCGTCGATGCGATCCTGCCGGAGATGATCGCCTCGGGACGGACCCATTGGGGCTTCGCTTTCGCCATCATCGCGGCAGTCCTCGTCTGGTTCATGATGCGCTACACGCTGAAGGGCTTCGAGATTTCCGTTCTCGGCCAGTCGGAACGGGCAGGGCGCTTTGCCGGTTTCTCGTCGCGCCGGATGATCTGGTTTTCGATGCTGCTGTCCGGCGCCTTGGCTGGGCTCGCCGGCATATCCGAGGTCAGCGGTGCGATCCAGCAGCTGCGCCCGGTCATCTCGCCCGGCTACGGCTTCACCGCGATCATCGTCGCCTTCCTTGGTCGCCTCAATCCGCTCGGCATTGTGGCCGCCGGCCTGGTGCTCGCCTTGACCTATCTCGGCGGTGAAGCGGCGCAGCTTTCGATCGGCGTTTCCGAAAAGGTGACGCGCGTCTTCCAGGGATTGCTGCTCTTCTTCGTGCTCTCCTGCGACACCCTCATCCACTACCGCATCAAACTGGTCTTCGACCGGTTGACCGCGACAAACACCGAGGTGAGCCGCTGATGGGTATTGTCGAAGCGATCCTCTTGAGTGTCATCACCGCCGCGACCCCGCTGGTGCTCGCCGCGATCGGCGAACTGGTGACGGAACGCTCAGGCGTTCTCAACCTCGGCGTCGAAGGCATGATGATCATGGGGGCGGTCTCCGCCTTCGCGATCACCCAGATTACCGGCTCGCCCTATCTCGGCATGCTTGCAGGTGTTGCCTGCGGCGCGATCTTCTCGCAGCTCTTCGCTTTCCTGACGTTGACGCTCGTGGCAAACCAGGTGGCGACCGGCCTTGCCCTGACGCTGCTCGGGATCGGCGTTTCCGGCATGATGGGCGAGAGTTTCCTCGGCCTTCAGGGCATCAAGCTGCAGCCGATCACGATACCGCTTCTGGCGGACATTCCGGTTATCGGTCCGCTGCTGTTCCGACAGGACATCATCTTTTATCTATCGATTGCGATTGTCGCCGGCGTGCACTGGTTCCTGTTTCGCAGCCGCGCCGGTCTCAAGCTCAGGGCTGTCGGCGACAGCCACGCTTCCGCGCACGCGCTCGGCGTTGACGTCATCCGCACCCGTTATCTGGCCGTCATGTTCGGCGGCGCTTGCGCCGGGCTCGCCGGTGCGCAGCTGTCGCTCGTCTACACGCCGCAATGGGTGGAAAACATGTCGGCGGGGCGCGGCTGGATCGGGCTGGCGCTGGTGGTCTTTTCTTCCTGGCGGCCCTGGCGGCTGGTGGCCGGCGGCTATCTCTTCGGTGCGGTCTCGATCAGCCAGCTGCATGCGCAGGCCTTCGGTCTGGGTATTCCCTCACAACTCCTTTCATCGCTTCCTTATGTGGCGACGATCGTCGTACTCATTCTCATTTCGCACAACCGGCGCATGACCTTGATCAATACACCGGCATCGCTCGGCAAACCGTTCGTGCCGGACCGCTGACAGACAGTATTTCAGACAAACGTTTCTCAAACCGACAGGGGTAAAAAAATGAAGAAACTACTGCTCGCTCTCGCAAGCACCGCGGCGGTGATCGGCTTCGCCACGGGTGCCAGCGCTCAGGAAAAGGCCAAGGTCTGCTTCGTCTACGTCGGTGCCAAGACCGATGGCGGCTGGACCCAGGCGCACGACATCGGCCGTCAGGAGCTGGAAAAGCAACTCGGCGACAAGATCGAGACCCAGTATCTCGAAAGCGTGCCGGAAGGCCCCGATGCGGAGCGCGCAATCGAGCGCCTGGCACGCTCTGGTTGCGGCCTGATCTTCACGACGTCGTTCGGCTTCATGGATGCGACCATCAAGATCGCGCAGAAGTTCCCGGACGTGAAGTTCGAACATGCCACCGGCTACAAGACCGCGCCGAACGTCGCGACCTACAACAGCCGCTTCTATGAAGGCCGCTACATCCAGGGCCAGATCGCCGCGAAAATGTCGCAGAAGGGCGTCGCCGGCTACATCGCATCCTTCCCGATCCCGGAAGTGGTGATGGGCATCAACTCCTTCATCATCGGTGCGCGCTCGGTAAACCCCGATTTCAAGATCAAGGTCGTGTGGGCAAACACCTGGTTTGACCCCGGCAAGGAAGCCGATGCCGCCAAGGCGCTGGTTGACCAGGGCGTCGACATCCTGACGCAGCACACCGACACGACGGCTCCGATGCAGGTTGCCGCGGAACGCGGCATCAAGGCCTTCGGCCAGGCTTCCGACATGATCAAGGCTGGCCCGGAGACGCAGCTGACGGCCATTGTCGACACCTGGGGCGCCTATTACATCAAACGCACGCAGGCTTTCCTCGACGGCAAGTGGGAAACGACATCGAGCTGGGACGGCCTGAAGGACGGCATCCTGACGATGGCGCCCTACACCAACATGCCTGATGACGTGAAGAAGCTGGCCGAGGAAACCGAAGCCAAGATCAAGTCGGGCGAGCTCAAGCCCTTCACCGGCCCGCTGAAGAAGCAGGACGGCAGCGAATGGCTCGCAGCCGGCGCAACGTCTGATGACGGCACCCTGCTCGGCATGAACTTCTACGTCGAGGGCGTCGACGACCAGCTGCCGAAGTAAACGGCTGCACAGAAGCGAAGTGGGGCAAACCCCGCCGCCTGGCGGGGTTTGTTCGTTTCAGAATGGGGCATGGCAAGCCTGTGCGGCTACGATCGGACATCGTTTGCCAACGCCGATTTCGCCTGTCTTTCCGGGGGCTTTCCGGAATCGGTCGATCAAACTACACTCGTTTGCGCAAGTTTGGACAAACGGTCGGCGGCGCTGCGCAGCACCGATATCCGTGTGTCGGCAAAGTCAGGCAGGGGAGTGCCTGGAGGAGATGGATTGAACAGGAGTTTGCTGGAAACCGTTGTGTCCGGCTCGCGCAAACGCACGAGCCATGCGCATGTCGTCGATCAACTGGGAAAGGCGATCATATCCGGCGAGTTTCCTGTGGGCTCGATCCTTCCGGGAGATCCGGAGCTCGCCGCGCGCTTCAAGGTGTCGCGAACAGTACTGCGCGAGTCCATGAAGACGCTTGCCGCCAAGGGGCTGGTCGTGCCCCGTGCCCGCATCGGCACGCGCGTAACGCCGCGCAACGACTGGAACCTGTTCGACAGCGATATCCTGACCTGGCATTTCGAGTGCGGGGTCGATGAAGATTTTCTCTACCACCTGAGTGAAGTGCGCCTCGCCTTCGAGCCGCATGCAGCAGCCCTGGCCGCGCGAAACGCCTCGGAAGCGGAAATCAGCCGTATGATGCGGCTCGCCGTTGCCATGGGCGAAGAGGGACACACGGCAGAGAGCCTTGCCGTGGCGGATCTGAAATTTCACCTCGCTGTCGCCGAAGCCTCCGGAAATCCGTTCATGCGGACGGTCGGCGGGCTGATTGAAGCGGCGCTGGTTGGCGTCTTCAAGCTGAGCTCGCCTGTCGCCGAAAGGGGCGGCATAGACGAGGTCGCCCGCAACCATATCCGCATCGTTGAGGAAATCGGCCGCCGCGACGAAGTCGGCGCCCGGCTCGCGATGGAGAATGTGATCAAGATCGGTCGCGAGCGGGTCCGCAGCGCCTTGCATAACCGCGCCTGAGTTCAGCTTCTCCGGGATTGTTCGAAATCCCGCTATTGATGATCTCCAATGTTCAGCAGATCGCATAGATTTCAATGCTTGCGCTTGCTCAGATCGCCCGCTGGCCTTATCTGGTGATTGGTCGTTCCCAGCGGAGCGGCTTTCGTCAACGGTGATCTGGAGACCATGTCCGAATTTTTTGTCATTTTCGTCCTGCTTTTGATTAATGCATTTTTTGCTCTCTCGGAAATGGCAATCGTCTCGGCAAGCAAGCCCATGCTTCGCCAGATGGCAAAACAGGGAAACGCCCGCGCCGAGGTTGCGCTGCGGCTGGCGGAAGATCCCGGTAAATTCCTTTCCACGGTACAGGTCGGCATTACGCTGGTCGGCACGCTGGCCGGCGCCTATGGCGGTGCGACTATCGCTGCCAAGATCGCACCGACCCTCGATGAAATCGCCTGGATTCATCCCTACGGAAATACGGTCGCCGTCGCGCTCGTCGTCACCCTGATTACGTTCCTCTCGGTCGTGATCGGCGAGCTTATCCCGAAGCAACTGGCACTGAAGAATTCCGAAGCGCTGGCGATGTTCGTCGCGCGCCCGATGCATCTTCTGTCGCGGATCGCGGCTCCGATCGTCTATCTGTTCGAAACGGCCGCATCGGTCGCCATGCGCCTCCTCGGCATGCGCCCGGATGATCCGGACCATGTAACGGAGGAGGAAGTCCACGCGATCATGGCCGAGGGTGTCGAAAGCGGCGCGATCGAGAAGTCGGAGCACGAGATGCTCCGCCGCATCATCCGGCTTGGCGACCGCAACGTGAAGTCGATTATGACCCACCGGACCGAGGTGAGCTTCATCGACGTCAACGACAGTCTGGAGACGGTGGGCCGCAAGATCGGCCAATTCAACCATTCCCGTTATCCGGTGGTCGATGGACCGAGCGGCGACGTGCTTGGCGCCGTCCTAGCGAAGGAGGTCCTGAACGCCCCGACCTCCAGTCCGTTCGATGTGCGCAGGTACATAAAGGAAATCCACACCTTGCCGGAGACGGCTTCCTGCCTAAAGGCACTGGAAGCCTTCAAGTCGTCGAGCATCAATTTGGCGATGATCGTCGACGAATATGGCAGCACCGAAGGCATCATCACCATCGCCGATATCCTCGAAGCGATCGTCGGCGTGTTGCCGTCGAACTACGACGACATCGAACACGCGCTGATCCGTGTGCGTGAGGATGGCAGCTACCTCGTCGACGGCCGCACGCCGATCGACGAAATTCACCTGACGATCGGCATCGAAGGCATCGATGCCGACGGTAACTTCGAGACAATCGCCGGTTTCCTGGTGCAGCAGCTGCGCAAGACGCCGGAGGAGGGCGATATCGCCATCGCTCACGGCTACCGGTTCGAGGTAATCGACATGGATGCACGCCGGATCGACAAGATCCTGGTCAGCCGAAGCGACGAAGCGGCCAACTGATCCAGTCCATGAAACGTGTCGAGGGGGCCGGGGGCGCAGTTGCTCTCGGCGCGAGGCGGTAGCGTCGCTATGGATTGCCTCACCCGCCGCAAATGCAAAAGGCCGGGCTAAACCCGACCTTTTTCCAGATCACCGCGGGTCCGCTAGTACATCCGTAGTCGGAGGTCCTCGGCGGTGGTAGCTTGCTTGTACAGAGTTATGATGTCGGCGCCATGACACCAGCCACGGCTCCGGAGCAGAAATGAGTCCGTCCAGTATCGGCGACGCTTGGTCCGCCGGTCCGCGGATGCCAGCAGAATTGACAAAGCGGTTCAGCGAAGCCTGAGGATGTCGCAGGATGCGCCCTGGGGTGCTTCTGCAGCGTGCGGCCGGCGCACGATCAGGCAGTCGGACTGGGCAAAGACTTTCATCATCGACGAATCCTGCCGCGAGAACGGATGGGCAATGAGGTCACCATCCTCACCCTTAGTGAGCCGCGCGCGCACATAGTCCTGCCTGATGTCGTTGGCGGGCAAGGCGCTTGCAAGTTTCGCCGTCGTCATGCGTTCGCGGAACGGTAGCTGTGCGAGCTTGCGTGTCAGCGGCTCCAGGAACAGCAGCGCGCAAACGAGGCTCGAGACCGGGTTGCCGGGGAGGCCGAGCACGGTCGTAGCTCCGAGCTTGCCTACCATCAGTGGCTTTCCCGGCCGCATGGCGATGCGCCAGAAGTCGAGCGTCATGCCGCAGGAAAGTAGAGTTGCCTGAACCAGGTCATGGTCGCCGACCGACGCGCCGCCGAGCGTGACAAGCACGTCGACATCGGCTGCTTGAGCCCGCGCGACCTGAGCGGCGATTGCCTGCTGGTCGTCGGCGACAATGCCAAGATCGATGACCTCCGCGCCATTGTCGCGCGCGATTGCCGCGACGCCGAAGCTGTTCGAGGCGATGATCTGGTCCGGCCCCGGCTTGCTCCCGGGAGGCAGAAGCTCGTCGCCGGTCGCAAGGATTGCGATCTTCGGCCGCTTGAAAACGGGGAGATTCGCGTGGTTCATGCCCGCGGCCAGCGTCAGTCGCCCGGCATCGAGTAGGTTACCAGCCGATAGCGCCTTTTCGTCCTGAGCGAAGTCCTGTCCGGCCAAGCGGATATGGCGGCCCTTGCCGGGCACGAACTTGGTGCGGATCCGGTCTTCCGGCCGGCGCTCGGTATCTTCCTGGATGATCACCGTATCGGCACCGGCGGGCAGGGGGGCTCCGGTGAAGATGCGGACGGCCTCTCCAGGCCCCACCTCTCCCTTGAAGCCATGGCCGGCAGCCGATTGGCCGATCACAATAAGTTCCGCGCCAGCGGTCTCGATATCCTGATGGCGAACCGCATAGCCGTCCATCGCCGAATTGTCGAAGGCGGGATGAGTGACGAGTGCCGAGATATCCTCGGCAAGGACGCGGCCGACAGCGTCGTGAAGATCGACACGCTCTGCCAGTGGTCTCGGGGTTGCGCTGTCGAGAATTCGGTCGAGTGCATCTTCGACGGACAGCAGCGACATGACCTCAGTTCCCTTCGCGCCGAAAATCGCCGGACCGACCGCCGGACTTGCTGACCACCCGGATCCCGCCGATCTCCATTTCCCGATCTGCGGCCTTCGCCATATCGTAGATGGTAAGGCACGCGACGCTCACAGCCGTCAACGCTTCCATCTCGACGCCCGTGCGGCCGGTGAGTTTGGCGAGTGCCTCGACCCGGAGGCCGGGAAGCGTGGGGTCGGGCGTGATGTCAACGGCAACCTTCGTCAGCATCAGCGGGTGGCAGAGCGGGATGAGATTGGCGGTCTGCTTGGCGGCCATGATGCCGGCGAGCCGCGCGGTGCCGATGACATCGCCCTTCTTCGCATCGCCTTCGAGAATGAGCGTCAGCGTTTCCGCCTTCATGCGCACATGGCCCTCGGCGACCGCAATGCGCACCGTCTCGGCCTTTTCGCCGACATCCACCATGTTCGCTTCGCCGCTGCCACCAAGATGCGTGAGCGTCGGCTTACCCATCACTCGGCCGCCAATGTGTTTGCAGCGCCGGTCAGCAGGGTACGCGTGGCCGCTTCCACATCGCTCTTGCGCATCAGGCTTTCGCCGACGAGGAAGGTGGTGATGCCGCTCTTTTCCAGGCGCTGGCAATCCTCATGGGTGAAGATGCCGCTTTCGCCGACCAGCAGCCGGTCGGAAGGGACCATGCCTGCTAGCTGCTCCGAGACGGCGAGGTTGACCTCGAAGGTGCGCAAATTGCGGTTGTTGATGCCGACGAGGGGGGAGGCGAGCTTGAGCGCCCGTTCCATTTCCTCGGCGTCGTGCACTTCGATCAGCACATCCATGCCAAGCTCGAAGGCCGCATCTTCAAGGCGGCGGGCGTCGTCGTCGCTGAGCGAAGCCATGATCAGCAGGATGCAGTCCGCGCCCCAGGCCCGAGCCTCGAACACCTGGTAGCTTTCGAACATGAAGTCCTTGCGCAGTGCCGGCAGGCCGCAGGCCGCGCGTGCGGCTTCCAGAAAGGCCGGTGCACCTTGAAAGCTCGGCGCATCCGTGAGTACCGAGAGACAGGCGGCACCACCAGCTTCGTAGGCCTTGGCAAGCGCCGGCGGGTCGAAGTCCGGACGAATGAGCCCCTTGGATGGGCTCGCCTTCTTGATCTCCGCGATCAGCCCGAATGTGCCGCCGGCCCTGCGCGCGGTGAGCGCTGAGTGAAAGCCACGCGGCGCAGACTGTTCGGCAATATGCGCCTTGAGTTCGGAAAGCGGCGTCTGTGCTTTCGCGGCCGCGATCTCGTCGCGCTTGTAGGCTTCGATCTTGCGCAGGATATCCGTCATCGTTGCCGATCCTTCTTCAGGCTGCGTTCGAAACGCTGATCAGGCGCTGCAGCGCCATCTTGGCGCCGCCGCTCGAAAGCGACTGGCGGGCGAGCGCCATGCCCTCGCCGAGGTCTTTCGCCCGTCCGGCTATCATCAGCGATGCGGCCGCATTGGCAAGGGAAATGTCCCGATAGGGGTTCTCGGCGCCATCGAGCACGGCCTGGAGCGCAACGGCATTGTGCGCGCCGTCGCCGCCTTTCAGTACATCGAGCGTCACCGTAGGAAGGCCGAAATCGGCCGGCGTCAGCGTGAAAGTCGAGATCTTGCCGTCTTCGAGGGCAGCGACCTGCGTCGTCCCGGTCGTGGTGATCTCGTCGAGGCCTTCGCCGTGAACGACCCAGACATTTTTGGAACCGAGATCGCGCAGCACTTCCGCGAGCGGCTGTACCCACTGCGGCGCATAGACGCCGACCAGCTGTCGCTTGACGCCCGCCGGATTGGAGAGCGGGCCGAGCAAGTTGAATATCGTGCGCGTGCCAAGCTCCACCCGCGTTGGGCCGACGTGGCGCATTGCCGAATGATGCTGCTGTGCGAACATGAAGCCGACGCCCGCCTCGCGAATGCACTGCGAGATAGCTTCGGGGCCGATGTCGAGCTTGACGCCGAGGCACGAGAGCGCATCGGCGGTGCCCGACTTCGAGCTCAGCGCGCGGTTGCCGTGCTTGGCAACCGGTACACCGGCGCCGGCGACGATGAGCGAAGCGAGCGTCGAGATGTTGTAGGTGCCGGCGCCGTCGCCGCCGGTTCCGACGATATCGATGGCATCATCAGGTGCATCGACCGGCAGCATGCGGGCACGCATGGCGCCGACCGCGCCGACGATCTCATCGACCGTTTCGCCGCGCACGCGCAGCGCCATCAGGAAGCCACCGATCTGCGATGGCGTCGCGGCCCCCGACATGATGATTTCGAAGGCGGCACGCGCGTCTTCGCGGTTCAGCGCCTCACGGGCGGCCACCTTGGCGACGAATGGCTTCAGATCACTCATCGTTTGTTTCCTCGAAGCCTATCGTTGCGCAATTGCGGTTTCGCCGAGCGTCTGGTTGATCGTCACGCCATAAGCGGCCTGCAGCGTGGCGACCATTTGATCGACAATATCTGCACCGCTGACGCTGGCCAGAGCCTCGATCTGACGGCTATCGTCCTGCAGGGCATCCGTCGGGCCGCCATCCTCGACCGCCGTCACCTGCAAGAGCACCTGTCCCTCGCCACCGATGCCGGCAGCGTTGGTGACAAAACCGTTCGGGCCCGAGAAGGCAGCGACGACAGCCGCCGGGCTAAGGGCGGCGTCCGAAGTGGAGCGCATCAGGCCGGACTTCGTTTCGACGGCGAGGCCGAGTTCATTGGCAATGTCGGCAAGCTTTGCACCCTGCGCGAGACGCTGCTTCAGCTCACCGGCCTTCTTGGCAAGTGCTGCGCGCTGCTGTTCTGCCATCCAGTCGGCGCCGACTTCGTCGCGAGCCTCGTCCAGCGTGCGATCACGCGCGGGGGTAACTTCATCGAGGTCGAACCAGACATAGCCGTCGCGGCCGACATTCACCGGCAGGGTTTCTGCGCCGACATCCGCCTTGAAGACTTCCTGCAGAAGGGCTGCCTGCTCCGGCAGACCGGCAACGTCGTCGCCGTTCTTGTCCTTGCCGGTTGCATCGATCGCATCGATGGTCACCAGCTTCAGCTTGAGCTGGTCGGCCACTTCCTTGATCGGAGCCCCGGAAGCGCGCTCGTCCTCGATCTTGTCGTGGAGGCGCATGACTTCTTCGCTCGCCGCGGAAAGCGCGATGTCCTTGCGCAGCTCTTCCTTGACTTCGTCGAAGCTGCGCACCGCTTCCGGCCGGATATTCGTCACGCGGAGAATGACCGGGCCGAAGGCGCCGTCGACAACCGGAGATACGCCGCCGTCTGCGGCAACTGCGAAGGCCGCCTCGGCGACCTTGGCATCGGGCACGCGATCCTTGGAGAATTCGCCGAGAAGAACGTCGGCCGACGTCTTGCCTTCGGCTTTCACCAGATCGTCGAAGCTCGTGCCGGACGAGAGCTTGGCCGCTGCGGCGTCAGCCGCTGCACGCGACGGGAAGGTAAGCTGCTCGATGGTCCGCGTCGCAACGGTGCGGAAGCTCTCCTTGCGCCGGTCATACTCGGTGCGCATCTCATCTTCCGTCACGGCTGCGGTGTCGGCGACGTCGACCGGCTCGAGCTTTACATAGCTGACCTTGCGGTATTCGGGGGCGCGATAGTTTGCCTTGCGGCCATCGTACCAGGGCGTCAACACGTCGTCGCCCGGTGCCTTCACAGCGTCGATATTGGCGTTCGAGAGCAGCAGGTAGTCGACCGTCCGCTTTTCGTGGCGGTAGGCGCCGATCGCGTCGGTCAGCACCTTGGGAGCGGCATAACCGTCCGAGAGGGCATCGACGATCTGCGAACGGATCGCGGTCTGGCTCTGGCTGTTGATGTAGTCCTGTTCGCGCAGGCCGGCGTTGCGCAGAACGCTGGAGAACGTCAGACGGTCGAACTGGCCGTTGACGCTGTGGAACGCCGGATCGTCGGCGATCAGCTTGGCCAGCCGGTCCTGCGACAGCCCGAGGTTCATGTCGTCTGCAAGCTGGTCGAGAGCAGCGCCGGCGACGACCTGCGAATAGACCCGCTGTTCGATGCCGAAGGCGCGTGCCTGTTGTGGCGTCAGCCGCGTGCCGAGCTGGCGGGAGGCCTGAGCCAGCATGGTTTCATAGGTAAGCCGGAACTCCGGCGCCTTGACCTTGACGTCGCCGACGACCACCACCGCATCCGATTGGTTCGTCATCGTCAGAGATGAGCCGCCCCACACCATGAACGACAGCACGAGAATGACTAGCAGGCCTTTGACAACCCAGGTCTGGGCGGCAGTTCTCAGGAATTCGAGCATGGGGGCAGAAACCTCGTTGCAATGCGGCGGCCATTGGCCAAAACGAATTCGTTCCTTAAAACAAACGAAACAGGAAATGAAGGGTTGTTTGCCGCAAATTGCGCACGCTCACGGGATCGTTGGTCGATCCCGATCGCCCGGTTTTCAATGGTTGCCACCGGCGCATTGCAGCGCGCGCGTGAGATCGCCGGTCAGCCCGCCAGCCCATCGGGCGCGCGCGGTACAATCCATGTCGGATTCATTAGCCGGCAATTGAAATTTATCTGTCAGATTGTGTCGAATACGCCTTGGAACTGTGCTTCTGTTGCACGGTAAGGGGCGATTCTGAAGACCCCGCAGGAAGGCATGCCATGCAGTCGACAATCGTGATGGTCAATCTTTTTGGAGCAGTCGCACTGCTGCTCTTCGGCCTGTCGCTCGTCAAGGACGGCGTGACACGCGCCTTCGGTGCGCGCTTGCGCGCCGGTCTCGCCCAAGGAACCAACGGGGCCGTACGCTCGTTCGCGACCGGACTTGTGGCGACGCTGGCCCTGCAGAGTTCGACGGCCACCGCCTTGATGACCGCTTCCTTCGTGGAGAAGGGGCTCGTGCGCTCGCGCATGGCGCAGATCGTGCTTCTCGGGGCCAATGTCGGGACAGCCATGACCGCCTGGATCGTCGCGACCGGCATCGAGTGGCTGTCGCCGCTCGTGATCCTCGTCGGCGTAGTTCTGCACCGTGCCAGCCGCTCGAACGCCCGCCAGGGTCTCGGGGCGGCCTTTGTCGGCATCGGCCTCATGCTGCTGTCGTTGCATCTGCTGGGCTCGGCGACCGAGCCGATGCGTGATTCTCCGGCGCTCGCCGCGTTTCTCGGCATGCTCGACAGCGCCTGGCCCGTCGCGCTCATCATATCTGCCGGGCTTGCCTTCGCTTCATCTTCCAGCCTGGCGGTCGTCATGCTGGTCCTGTCGCTTTCGTCTGCGGGCATTCTCACCGTGGGGCTGACGGTGGCGCTCGTGCTTGGCGCGAACCTTGGAGGAGCGATCCCGCCGGTCATGGCGACCCTGGCTTCTGCCCCGTCCGCGCGCCGCGTCACTCTCGGCAATCTCGTCATTCGTGCGGTCGGCTGTTTGATTGCGCTGCCGCTGACCAGCATGAGCGTCGAGTTCCTGCAGAGCCTGCCGCTGCCGCGCCAGAACCTGCCCGTCGATATCCATCTTGCCTTCAATCTCGCCGTCGCGATCCTCGCCTGGCCTTTTGCCGGGCTATTGTCGCAACTGATGGTCCGCTTCATTCCCGATACGGAGACGGAAGAGAGCGGGCCGCGCTATCTCGACGAAAATGCCCTGCACACCCCGGTCATGGCGCTTTCCGGAGCGACCCGCGAGGTGCTGCGCGTGGGCGACCTGGTCGAGATGATGCTGATGCGCGCAGCCAATGCTTTCGAGAACAACGATCTCTCCGATATTCGCGACATCGCCAAGTTCGAAAAACAGGTCGACCAGCTACAGCAGGAAGTGAAGATCTTCCTGTCGCGCTTGGGGCGCGATGGTTTGAGCCAGGAAGACGGCCGGCGCTCGATCGTCATCATCGACTACGCCATCAACCTCGAGCATATGGGCGACATCATCGAGAAGGGGCTCTGCGATGAGATCGCCAAGAAGGTCAACAACGGTCTGAAGTTCTCGGAGGAAGGTTATCAGGAGCTGAAAAGCCTGTTCAATCTTACGATCGACAATCTTCGCGTTGCCCAATCCATCTTCGTCAGTCGCAATGCCGATCTCGCCCGCCAGCTCATCGAGGTGAAGGTGAGCGTTCGCCACATGGAGAAGCGTTCGGCCGAGCGGCACATCGAGCGGTTGCGCGACGGGCTGGTTCAAAGCCTGCAGACCAGCTCGCTGCATCTCGACATGCTGCGCGATCTCAAGCGCGTCAACGCGCATATCGCGTCCGTCGCCTATCCGATCCTGGAGGAGAGCGGGCTTTTGACCGAAAGCCGTCTCCGGCCCGAAGCCTAATCGTCAGATCTCAAGAGCCACTGGCGGCGGGCGCCGCGGCCTTTAATTCATTGCGGATGAAGGCGTCATAGCATTTCGTCAGCATCACTCGGGTGTGGCCGGGCTCGAGGCTCGGCTGATAGAGCGAAAGCAGCATGCGGTTTACGTTGGTGACCGGACAAGTCGGTACGAGCGCGATGTCGAGTGACCGGATAGCGGCGCGGACATTTTCATCCGGCGGAGGGACAGCACGGAACGGATCGGCACCGATGGCGACATGTTCCGGCGCGCGGCGATCCATCAGCCAGGGAAAAGGATTGGTGAAATCGACGTTGAGGATCGTCTCGAAACGTACGCCATTTGCCGTTTCATAGGCGCGCATCGCATCGATGGCTTCATCCACATTGGTCAGCCAGCCGGCCTGGAAATCGAAATCGCTGTAAAGCAGGAAAGACGGTAGCTCGCCGGCATCCGCCATGGCATCGAATGTGGGGCGATGCGCCGCATAGATATCGCGCAGGCGCTCGGCGCGCAGTGCGAGAATCGGCCGTAGATTGACTGCCCCCATCGTTTTGAGGTTTCGGCTCTCGAGCGGCACATTGTTGACGGCGCCGATCCAGGCGCGAGCGCTCTTTTGAACAATGGCGCTGGCCGGCGGCAGGGCGGCCGCCAGGGCAAGAATGGCCACTGTGATCGCACGTGGCTTGGGCGCGGCACCGCTGACCTCGTCGACAACGATCTTGAGCAGCAAAGGCAGCAGAAAGATAAAGGCCTGGCTGCCGGTGTTCTGGCTTTCGAAAAGAATGCCGGCGAAAACGAAGGCCGCCAGCCAAAGAAACGATTGGTCGAAGACGTCCGCGAGTGCCGATGCAGAGGGGTTCCCGCCAAGCTGTCGCAAGGACCGCGCAAAGGACAGAAGGTGCGCCACGAAAAGCACCAGCGCGAGCAGTCCGGCCGGAATCAGCAGGCCGGCATTGAGCGACGCCGCCTGCAGCAGACGCGGCAACAGGCTGCCGTCATTGACGGCCAGCAGCGCAAGGATGTCGTCGATATAGGCAGACACCGCGCCCATCGAAATCTCGACCACGGCCAGCACGGCGAAGAACAGCAACGCTACGGCTACCGCTGATTTGAAGGGGATACGGCCTGCGGCAAATGCCACTAGGCAAAGAACTGTGCCAGCGATAACGCCCGTGATCTTCACGAAAAAGAGAGCGGCCATCGCCGCTGCAACGACGACCACGAGAATACGACGGTCGCGAACATGAACCAATGCCGCTGCCAGCACGTAGAGGAGCTGGCAGACCTGGCGGTTGTAAATGCCGAAGCCATCGGAGCCGGGGTAGGGGTAGAAATCGCCGGTGTTGAACGGCACCACCGAGAAGACCAGGAACGGCAGCAGGATCGCATAGGCAAGGAGCGCAGAGCGCTTTTGCACGTCGAAGACGACGAGCGCGATCGCCGGCCCGGTGACGAGCAGCAAGCACCAGCTCGCCAGCAGCAACGGCTGGCCGTTGGGAAAGATGCCCTGGAGACCCGTGAACAGGTAGTAGCCAAGCGCGCCAACGGGCGTGAAGAAGTCGACTGACGGCACTTGCCCGTCTCGTATGCGGTTGGCGGCATCGAGATAAAGGTAGTGATCCCAGAACATCGGGCCGATCGGCTGCCGGATCGTGATGGAGAGCAGGAGCGCGAGCACGCCGAGGGTGACGACAAGCAAGAACAATGGTGAGCGGACGAAGGTGAGGGCCACGCTCGCCTGTCGTGCCTGTACATCCAGTTCGGTGCGGCTATGCATTGCGGTTTCGTTCCCCCCGGGGAGCGATGCACCCGCACTGCTTGCTGACACAGGCTCCGCGCCTTCTTATGCCATCATCCGGTTTTAAGCCGGTTAATGCGACGTGATTGTGAGAATTATGCTTCTCGCAATATCTTGGCGATACCACAGCGCCGAATCGTGCGTGATTTTGTACTTGAGGCGATTTCGATTTAAGAAATTGTGCAGGGGGCGTCGGCCTCGGAAAGACCAAGGAGACTATTGTATGGAACGGACGTGCCTGGCCATCATTCTGGCTGCGGGTGAAAGCACGCGGATGAAATCGTCCATGTCGAAGGTGCTGCATCCGGTCGCCGGCCGGCCGATGATCGCTCATGTCGTCCAGGCGCTGGCAAGCGCTTCGATTTCCGATATCGCCCTGGTGGTCGGTCGTGATGCGGAATCGGTTTCGGCGGCGGCCGATGTCGGCGGCGTGTCGGTCTCTTCCTATCTGCAGAAGGAACGGCTGGGCACGGGTCATGCAGTGCTGGCCGCGCGTGACGCCATAGCGAAAGGCTATGACGATATTCTCGTCGTCTTCGGTGATACGCCGCTGATCAAGCCGGAGCCGCTGAAGGCCGCACGTGATGGCCTTGCCGCCGGCAACGACGTGGTGGTGATCGGCTTCGAGGCGGCGGATCCGAGCGGGTATGGACGTCTAATCGTCAAGGACGGTGCCTTGCTCGCCATTCGCGAGCATAAGGATGCGACCGACGAAGAACGCCGCATCACCTATTGCAACGGTGGACTGATGGCGATCGACGGCCGCAAGGCGCTCGATCTCCTCGGGCGCATCGGCAACGCCAACGTCAAGGGCGAATATTACCTGACGGATCTCGTCGAGATCGTGCGCGAGATCGGCGGGCGGGCGATCGCCGTCGAGGCTCCTGAGGAGGAACTGACCGGCTGCAACACACGCGCCGAACTCGCCTTCATCGAGCGGCTCTGGCAGCAGCGGCGGCGCCACGAGCTGATGTTGTCGGGCGTATCGATGATCGCGCCGGAAACGGTGTTCCTCGCCTGGGATACGGTGCTTGAGCAGGATGTGCTGGTCGAGCCGAATGTCGTCTTCGGTCCCGGCGCGCGCGTCGAGAGCGGTGCGATCATCCACGCTTTCTCGCATGTCGAGGGCGCGACGGTCCGGGCAGGGGCGACAGTTGGTCCCTTTGCTCGGCTGCGCCCGGGCGCCGATCTTGGCGAAAAGTCCAAGGTCGGCAACTTCTGCGAGGTCAAGAAGGCGGAGATCGGCGCCGGCGCCAAGGTCAACCACCTGACCTATATCGGCGACGCCTTCGTCGGCGCGGGTTCGAACATCGGGGCCGGTACGATCACCTGCAACTATGATGGCGTGAACAAGCATGAGACCCGCATCGGCGAAGATGCCTTCATCGGGTCGAATTCGTCGCTGGTCGCACCGGTGACGATCGGCGATGGCGCCCTGGTCGCCTCGGGCAGCGTGATTACCGAGGATGTTCCGGCCGATGCCGTTGCCTTCGGCCGCGCGCGCCAGGAGATCAAGCCGGGTCGGGCGCGGCTGCTGCGCGAGCGCTACCTGGCTGTGAAGGCGGCCAAGAAAGCTGCGAAAACGGCCGAATAGATCTACAGCGCCGCGCGCCTTATCGGATGCGCAAAGGTCGCTGTAGCGCTTTGATTGCTGCAGGTTTTCTTGCCTGAATCGGTTGCGATTCAAGGAAGCCTGCGGAGCGTTAAATACTGAAACCGAAAGTGAAATCGGGGCGGATTGCCTCGCTCGACAAATGCTTTACCAAGGCAGCGCAACGGGCGGGACATCCGCCCTTATCGGCTGAGGCGCCACAACGGGCGCGGGGACAAATCGGAGACGACTATGTGCGGTATTGTTGGCATCGTTGGCAACCAGCCGGTATCGGAGCGCCTGGTTGATGCGCTGAAGCGCCTCGAATACCGCGGCTATGATTCCGCCGGCGTTGCGACCATCAATGGTGGAGCGTTGGAGCGCCGGCGTGCCGAGGGCAAGCTCGTCAATCTCGAGATCCGGCTTCGCGAAGAGCCGCTCGCCGGCACGATCGGCATTGCGCACACGCGTTGGGCGACCCATGGCGCGCCGACCGAGCGCAACGCCCATCCGCACTTCACCGACGGTGTCGCCGTCGTCCACAACGGCATCATTGAGAACTTTGCCGATTTGAAGGACGAACTGATCGCCGACGGCGCCAAGTTCGAGACGGACACCGACACCGAGGTCGTGGCACATCTGCTCTCCAGGTTCCGCCGCGAGGGCCTTGGCCGGCGCGAGGCGATGCATGCGATGCTCAAGCGGGTCACCGGCGCATATGCGCTCGCCGTGCTCTTTGAGGACGACCCGTCGACGATCATGGCGGCGCGCAACGGACCGCCGCTGGCGATCGGCCACGGCAAGGGCGAGATGTTCCTCGGCTCCGACGCGATCGCGCTTTCGCCCTTCACCAACGAGATCACCTATCTGATCGATGGTGACTGGGCGGTGATCGGCGCAAACGGCGTGCATATCTTCGATCTCGCCGGCAATGCCATCGACCGTCCGCGGCAGATCTCGTCGGCCGCCGCCTATATGATCGACAAGGGCAACCACCGGCATTTCATGGAGAAGGAGATCTATGAGCAGCCGGAGGTGATCGCGCACGCGCTCAGTCACTACGTCGATTTTGCCGGCAACCGCATCAAGGCACTCGGCGACACGATCGATTTTGCCAAGGTTCCGAGTCTCGCAATCTCCGCTTGCGGCACGGCCTATCTTGCCGGCCTCGTCGGCAAATACTGGTTCGAGCGCTATGCCCGCCTGCCGGTGGAAATCGACGTCGCTTCCGAGTTCCGCTATCGCGAAATCCCGTTGTCGCCGCAGTCGGCAGCACTGTTCATCTCGCAGTCGGGCGAAACCGCCGACACGCTGGCTTCGCTGCGCTATTGCAAGGAGCTGGGCTTAAAGATCGGCGCCGTCGTCAATACGCGCGAATCGACGATCGCCCGCGAGTCGGACGCCGTGTTCCCGATCCTCGCCGGTCCGGAGATCGGTGTCGCCTCCACCAAGGCCTTCACCTGCCAGCTCGCGGTGCTGGCGTCGCTCGCGATCGGCGCCGGACGCGCCCGCGGCACGGTCAGTGCAGACGAGGAGCAGGTGCTGGTTCGCTCTCTCGCCGAAATGCCGCGTATCATGGGCCAGGTGCTGAACGCGATCCAGCCGCAGATCGAGCTTCTGTCGCGCGAGCTGTCGAAGTGCCGCGACGTGCTCTATCTCGGCCGCGGCACCAGCTTCCCGCTGGCGATGGAAGGCGCGCTGAAGCTCAAGGAGATCTCCTATATCCACGCCGAAGGTTATGCCGCCGGCGAGCTGAAGCATGGACCGATCGCGCTGATCGATGAAAACATGCCGGTCATCGTCATCGCGCCGCACGACCGCTTCTATGAGAAGACGGTCTCCAACATGCAGGAAGTGGCTGCGCGCGGTGGCCGGATCATCCTGATCACCGACGAGAAGGGGGCCGCCGCCTCCAAGCTCGAAACGATGGCGACGATCGTGCTGCCAAATGTCGACGAGGTCGTCGCGCCGATGATCTTTTCTCTGCCGATCCAGCTGCTTGCCTACCACACCGCGGTGTTCATGGGCACAGACGTCGACCAGCCCCGCAACCTCGCCAAATCGGTGACCGTTGAGTGATCTACGTCCGGCATGAGCGCCCAGGAGATGAGAAGGGGATCCGCGAGGTGACCGCGGCCGCCTTCGAAGGGCATCCGCACAGTGATCAGAGCGAGCCCCTCATCATCGAACGCCTGCGCGAAGCCGGGGCGCTCAGCGTGTCTTTGGTTGCCGAGATGAACGACGAGATTGTCGGGCACGTCGCCTTCTCGCCCGTCACTCTGACGCCGGCAGAATCCGGCTGGTTCGGGCTTGGGCCTGTGTCGGTCAAGCCGGACGTTCAGGCACAGGGCATCGGCAGGCAGTTGATCCGCGAGGGCCTCGAATGGCTGCGTGCCGAGGGTGCCTCTGGCTGCGTCGTCGTCGGCGATCCTGCCTATTATCAAAAGTTCGGTTTCCGCAACGAATCGGCTCTTGTATTCCCCGGTTGTGCGCCGCAATATTTCATGGCGCTGGCTCTTTCCAGCGCGATGGCGGCTGGCACGGTCGCCTATCATCCGGCCTTTGGGGCCGAGTGAGGTTAAGACGGAAGAAGCATGACGGAACACTCAAAACGCGGCTATATCGGCACCCGGCTGCGCAACTATTTCCTGACCGGCCTGATCGTCTGCGCACCGGTGGCGATCACCGTTTGGCTCGTGCGCACGTTCATCGATTGGGCCGATGGGTGGGTGAAGCCGTATCTGCCGAACTTCTACAATCCGGACACCTATTCGCCCGTAGCCATTCCCGGCTTCGGGTTGCTCGTTGCCATTTTCGTGATCACGTTCGTCGGCTTCATGACCGCAAACCTCGTCGGTCGGTCGATCGTCAATTTCGCCGAGTCCCTGGTCAATCGAACGCCGCTCGTCCGTACGATCTACAAGGCAACGAAACAGATCTTCCAGACGGTGCTGCAGGAACAGTCGTCGTCCTTCAAGAAGGCAGGGCTGATCGAGTATCCGAGCCCCGGCCTCTGGTCGCTCGTGTTCATTGCGACCGACGTTAAAGGCGAGATCGCATCCAAGTTCGACGATCGTGGCATGGACATGGTGGCGGTGTTCCTGCCACCGACTCCGATCCCCACTGCCGGCTTTCTGCTGTTTGTTGCGCGCGACAAGATCATACCGCTTGAGATGAGCGCGGAAGATGCAGCCAAGCTGCTGATTTCCGGCGGCTTGGTGACGCCCGACTACAAGCCGCTCGCCAACGCGCCGCTGAAGATCAGCCAGCAGAAAACCGCCTGACATCGAGGCACACTTCGGGACGGAAACCGGCTCACGCTTTCTCGCCTCTAGCCGGCGCGCAGGAAGCGGATCGCCTCGTCGCGTCGGTAGAGATAGAGCAGCGTCCGGAGTGCTTCACCGCGTTCCGACGTCAGATCTGGGTCGCGCTCGATCACATAGGCGGCGTCCTTCCGCGCGATTTCCAACAGGTCGCCATGGGCTTCCAGGCTGGCGATGCGGAAGCCCGGCGTGCCCGACTGGCGCGTGCCGAGCAACTCGCCTTCGCCGCGCAGCTTCAAGTCTTCCTCGGCGATCAGGAAGCCGTCCTCGCTGTCGCGCAGGATCGAGAGCCGTGATCGGCCATTTTCGCTGAGCGGTCCCTTGTAGAGCAGGATGCAGGTCGAAGCCTCATCGCCCCGGCCAACGCGGCCGCGCAATTGATGAAGCTGGGCAAGGCCGAAGCGTTCCGCATGTTCGATCACCATGATCGTCGCATCGGGCACGTCGACGCCGACTTCCACGACGGTGGTGGCGACCAGCAAGCGGATCTCGCCATTCTTGAAGGCGAGCATGACTGCATCTTTCTCCGCCCCATTCATGCGACCGTGTACGAGGCCGACGGTGTTGCCGAAGCGTTTGGCGAGGCCTTCGTACCTCTCTTCCGCCGACATGACGTCGACTGCTTCCGACTCCTCGACAAGCGGGCAGATCCAATAGGCCTTTTTGCCTTCGCGAAGCGCTGCATCCAGCCGTTCGACGATATCGCCGGTACGCTCCGTCGGAATCGTCACGGTCTGGATCGGCTTCCGCCCGGCAGGCTTCTCAGTCAGCTTCGAGACATCCATGTCGCCGAAGGCCGCGAGCACCAGCGTACGCGGGATCGGTGTTGCCGTCATGACGAGCATATGCGGCGAGATTCCCTTGGCGGTCAGGCGCAGGCGCTGGTGAACGCCGAAACGATGCTGCTCGTCCACCACCGCCAGCGTCAATTCTCTATAGTTCACCGTATCCTGGAAAAGTGCGTGCGTACCGATCACCATCCGCGTCTCGCCGGATGCGATGCGATCAAGGATTGCATCGCGTTCCTTGCCCTTGGTGCGGCCAGTCAGGACGTCAATCGTGATGCCGGCCGGGGCGGCCATCCTGGCAAGGGTCGCATGGTGTTGCCGGGCGAGGATTTCCGTCGGTGCCATCAGCACGGCCTGGCCGCCGGATTCGACCGCTGCGAGCATCGCCATCAGCGCCACCATCGTCTTGCCGGAGCCGACGTCGCCCTGCAGCAGCCGCAGCATGCGTTCGGTGCCTGCCATATCCTTGAGGATGTCGGCAATAGCCGTGGACTGGCTCGCCGTCAGCGAAAAGGGAAGGGCGTCGATGACCGGGCGGGAGAGCGCGCCGGTAGCATGGACCGGAATGCCTGCGACCTTGCGCAGACGTTGCCGGACCAGTGCCAATGACAGTTGCCCGGCAAGAAATTCGTCATAGGCCAGGCGGCGGCGCGCGGGTGCCTGGGGATCGATATCCGTTGCATCCCGGGGATCATGCAGCGCTCGGAAACTCTCGGCCGCACTGGCGAAGCCCTGCTTGGTGAGCAGCGCATCGTCCACCCATTCCGGCATTTCCGGGACGCGGGCGACAGCCGCCTCGATCGACTTGCGCAAGGTCCGGGGCGAAAGTCCGGCGGTCAGACCATAGACCGGTTCGACCAGCGGCAGGTTTTCCGCCTCGCTTGCGCGGACCGCGTAGTCTGGATGGACCATCGAAGGCCGGCCGTTGAACCAGTCGACCTTGCCGCTGACGATCACCGTCTCATCCACCGGCAGCGATTTCTCCAGCCAATTGCCTTTGACCCGGAAGTAGGTGAGCGCCAGTTCGCCGGTTTCGTCATGCAGGAAGACGCGGTAGGGCAGGTTTGGTTTGCCGCGCGGCGGTGGCTGATGGCGATCGACCCGGCCGGTAATGGTGACGATTACCCCTTGCGGCGCATGGGCAATGCCGGGCTGCTGGCGACGGTCGATCAGCGAATGCGGCGCATGGAAGACAAGATCGACGACACGGCAATCCTCGATCGTTTCGCGGCCGAGCAGCTTGGCATAGAGCTCGCCGATCTTCGGGCCGATGCCGGGAAGCGTGTCGAGCGGTGAGAAGAGCGGGTCGAGCAGGGCGGGACGCATGGTGATGAAATTGCGATGATAAATCGGGCTTTGGCAAGGCTGACAATCACCAATTCAGAGTTTATAGAGCCCATTGACGACAAACCGTAGCCTAGAGCGTCCCGCTTTCAAGTGGTATCACTGAAGGCGACAAGGTGCTCTGGAATCAAAGCGCTGGAGCGTCCCTCGCGTGTTCGTCCGAATGCGCGGCGCTCTCCTGCATGTTGCCTTTCTCCCTAAATCCAATCCGGTTTAGGGACAAAAACATGCAGCAATCTAAAGTGCTACAGCGACTTTCGTGCGCCTTGGAAGACGCGCGGCGCGGTAGCGGGCGGCAGGAAGGAATTTCCATGACTGGCATCTCACGCACCAGCGCCGATCTCGATCCGCGGCGACGGCGGATCCTGTTCCGCGCCTGGCATCGCGGCATCCGCGAGATGGACCTGATCCTCGGGCAGTTTGCAGAGGCCGAGCTTTCGGTGCTTTCCGAAGTGGAGCTCGATGAACTCGAGACGATCATGCGCGAAGAGGACAATGATCTCGTCAGGTGGATCACCGGTGAACAACCTCTGCCCGTTCGCTATCAGACGCCGATGTTCGAGCGCATTGCCGCCTATCGTCCGGATTTCGACAAGCTTCCCGAAGGGATGAAATAGAGCGATGATGCTGGTTGGCCTTGATCCGAAGAAGATTGTCGAAGCACAACGAGAGATCACGATCGGCCCGGTTCCATCAGGCGCCGAGGCACTGGTTCTCGCCGAGCTCGCGCGGGCGGGCCAGCCGGTCGCCTATATTCTCTCGGATGGTCAACGGATCGCGGATCTTGAGCAGGTTCTCGGCTTCGTGGCACCCGATATCCCGGTATTGACGCTGCCGGGCTGGGACTGC
This sequence comes from Ensifer sp. ENS10, assembly GCF_014852025.1. Taxonomy (NCBI): domain Bacteria; kingdom Pseudomonadati; phylum Pseudomonadota; class Alphaproteobacteria; order Hyphomicrobiales; family Rhizobiaceae; genus Ensifer; species Ensifer sp. ENS10. Next base: position 34,414 of record NZ_JACVAS010000008.1, on the reverse strand, counting down.
CTTCCCTATGACCGCGTGTCGCCAAGCGCCGACACGTCAGCGCGGCGTCTCGCGGCGCTCAGTGCGCTCATCGCGCACAAGAAGAAACCGCATGCAGCGATCGTGCTGGTGACGATCAACGCTGCCCTGCAGAAGATCTCGCCGCAGAATGTGATCGAGAGTCTGGCGTTTTCGGCCCGCCCGGGCAACCAGGTGCGCATGGATGACATCGCGATGCGGCTCGAGCGCAATGGTTTCGAGCGCGTCGCGACGGTGCGTGAGGTTGGCGAATATGCCGTGCGCGGCGGCATCCTCGATGTCTTCGTGCCCGGCAGCGGCGAACCTTTGCGCCTCGACTTCTTCGGCGATACGTTGGAGACCATCCGCTCCTTCGATCCCGCAAGCCAGCGCACGACCGGCCAGGTCCGCTCTCTCGATCTCAACCCGATGAGCGAGGTGTCGCTGACGCCGGAGACGATCAGCCATTTCCGCAAGCAGTATCTGTCGCTTTTCGGCGCGACCACCCGCGACGATGCGCTCTACCAGGCCGTATCCGAAGGGCGGCGTTATGCCGGCATGGAGCACTGGCTGCCGCTCTTTTATGACGGGCTGGAGACGGTCTTCGACTATCTCCATGGTTTCCGCATCGTCACCGATCATCTGGCGCGTGAAGCTGCGGCCGAACGCTCGAAGCTCATTCTCGACTATTACGATGCCCGTCTGGCATCGGCCTCTCCCGGCAAATCGCAGACGACCCAGGGCACGCCCTATAAGCCGGTTCCGCCGGAACTGCTCTATCTGAATTCGCAGGGCTTCAATGCTGCACTGACCTCGCGCGACGCTATTCGTCTGTCGCCTTTCAACGAGCATGAAGGCGAAGCCCGGCAGGTGATATCGGTCGACGCGCGCCAGGGCATGCGCTGGGCCAAGTCGGCCGGCGAGGGCGAGACCGATAGCGAGCGCGTCAACGTCTTCGACCAGGCGGTCAAGTACATCGCCGAGCGGCGCTCGAAGGGCGCCAAGGTGGTCATTTCGGGCTGGAGCGAGGGATCGCTGGACCGCCTGTTGCAGGTGCTTGCCGAGCACGGACTCGGCAACATCAAGCCGATCAAGGCGCTGGCCGAGGTCAAGAGCCTGAAGCCGGGCGAGGCGGGATCGACCGTCCTCAGCATCGAGGCCGGCTTCGAGACCGGCGATCTCGTGATCATCGGCGAACAGGATATCCTGGGCGACCGCATGGTACGCCGTTCGAGGCGCCGCAAGCGCGGGGCCGACTTCATCGCCGAAGTCGCGGGCCTCGACGAGGGCAGCTACGTCGTGCATGCCGAACACGGCATTGGCCGGTTTGTCGGCTTGCGCACCATCGAAGCCGTCGGCGCACCGCATGATTGCCTCGAGCTCGTCTATGCCGACAATGCCAAGCTGTTCCTGCCGGTCGAAAACATCGAGCTTCTGTCGCGCTATGGAGCAGAAGGGACCGATGCGATCCTCGACAAGCTTGGTGGCGTCGCCTGGCAGGCACGCAAGGCCAAGCTCAAGAAGCGCCTGCTGGACATGGCAGGCGGTCTCATCCGTATCGCCGCCGAACGCCACACGCGTCGGGCACCGGTTCTTGCAGCGCAGGATGGCGTCTATGACGAATTCGCCGCGCGCTTCCCCTATGATGAGACCGAGGACCAGCTGAACTCGATCGAGGCCGTGCGCGACGATCTCGGCAGCGGCCGCCCGATGGACCGCCTCGTCTGCGGCGACGTCGGCTTCGGCAAGACGGAAGTTGCACTGCGTGCCGCCTTCATCGCGGCCATGAACGGCGTACAGGTCGCCGTCGTCGTGCCGACGACGCTGCTGGCGCGCCAGCATTTCAAGACCTTCTCCGAGCGTTTCCGCGGTCTGCCGATCCGCATCCAGCAGGCATCCCGCCTCGTTGGATCGAAGGAATTGGCGTTGACCAAGAAGGAGGTGGCGGACGGAAAGACCGACGTCGTCGTCGGCACCCACGCGCTGCTTGGCACGTCGGTCAATTTCGCCAATCTCGGCCTTCTGATCATCGACGAAGAGCAGCACTTTGGCGTCAAGCACAAGGAGCGGCTGAAGGAGCTGAAGTCGGATGTCCACGTGCTGACGCTTTCGGCAACGCCGATCCCGCGCACGCTTCAGCTGGCGCTGACCGGCGTTCGCGAATTGTCGCTGATCACCACGCCGCCGGTCGACCGCATGGCGGTGCGCACCTTCATCTCACCCTTCGACGCGCTGGTGATTCGCGAAACGCTGATGCGCGAGCATTATCGCGGCGGCCAGAGCTTCTATGTCTGCCCGCGCCTGAGTGACCTCTCGGAGATCCACGACTTCCTGAAATCGGACGTTCCGGAATTGAAGGTAGCGGTTGCTCACGGCCAGATGCCGGCAACCGAGCTCGAAGACATCATGAACGCCTTCTACGATGGGCGTTACGATGTGCTGCTTTCGACGACGATCGTCGAATCCGGTCTCGACGTGCCGACGGCCAATACGCTGATCGTGCACCGCGCCGACATGTTCGGACTTGCGCAGCTCTACCAGCTGCGCGGTCGTGTCGGCCGCTCGAAGGTGCGTGCCTTCGCGCTTTTCACGCTTCCGGTAAACAAGACGCTGACGGGACCTGCCGAACGACGGCTGAAGGTGCTGCAGTCGCTCGACACGCTCGGTGCCGGCTTCCAGCTGGCGAGCCACGACCTCGATATTCGCGGCGCCGGCAACCTGCTCGGCGAGGAACAGTCGGGCCATATCAAGGAGGTCGGCTTCGAGCTTTACCAGCAGATGCTGGAAGAGGCGGTCGCCGAGCTCAAGGGTGAAGAAGAAATCCACGATACCGGTTGGTCGCCGCAGATCTCGGTCGGAACCCCGGTCATGATCCCCGAACACTACGTGCCGGATCTGCATCTGAGGCTCGGTCTCTATCGCCGCCTCGGGGAACTGACGGATCTCAAGGAGATCGACGGCTTCGGCGCCGAAATGATCGACCGCTTCGGCCCGTTGCCGATCGAGGTCCAGCACCTCTTGAAGATCGTCTACATCAAGTCGCTGTGCCGTACGGCGAATGTCGAGAAGCTCGATGCCGGGCCGAAGGGTGTCGTGGTGCAGTTCCGCAACAAGGAATTCCCGAACCCGGCCGCGCTCGTCGGTTACATCGCCAAGCAGGGTACGCTTGTGAAGATCCGGCCGGACCACAGCATCTTCTTCCAAAGGGAACTGGCAACGCCGGAGAAGCGTCTTTCGGGCGCTGCGATGGTGATGACGCAGCTCGCAGGGTTGGCGAAATAGCCTATGCAGGCATCGCGCTGCCGCGTGATGCGGCAGCGTCAGCGTTCGCGGCGGCTCAGTTCGGCTTGCCGCTTGCCTTCATCTCGGCGATTTCGCGCAGCGCATTCGTCAACACGTCGACGGATTGCGCTCCCATCACGGCATATTGCCCTTCGAGGATGAAGCAGGGGACACCGGTCACGCCCATCTCGCGGGCCAAACCGACCTCTTCCTTGACCGCGTCCTTATCGGCGTCGGAGGTCAGCAACGCCGCGATGACGGGACGGTCGAGACCGGCCTTCTCGGCGATATCCAGAAGCACGGCGTGATCGCCGACATTGCGGCCTTCCTCGAAATTCGCCTTGAACAGCATGCCGACGACGGCCGTCTGCGCTGCCTCGCCGCTGGTTGCAGCCCAGCGGACGAGCCGATGCGCGTCGAGCGTGTTCGGGCTGATCTTCACGGCGTCAAAGTCGAAGGCGATGCCCTCGGCGTTTCCGAGTTCGCGCAGCATATCATGGGCGCGATCGACCGCCGCCTGGCCACCGAGCTTTGCCGCCAGGTGCTGCTTGTGGTCGACGCCTTCCGGCGGCAGGTCGGGATTGAGCTGATAGGGACGCCAGTTGACGGTGACGAGCACGTCGGGGACGTTGGTGATCGCCTGATCCAGCCTTGCCTTGCCCAGATAGCACCAGGGGCAGACGACGTCCGAGACGATATCGATGCTGACGGTTTGCATGGTGCGGGTGCCTTTCCTTGTTTTGGTATGTCGGCGAGATAAGCCGGTTTTATCCGGCTTTCAATGCGTTACCAAAAGGGAACCAACCCTCTATTGGGCGTTTTGATCCCACCAGGCCGGAAGCTGATAGCCATAAAGCGGCAACACATCGGGGCGGCCGATGTGCTTGCGTCGGGCCACCCACTGTGCGTCCAGATGATAGAGCGGAACCAGGTAGGAATTGTTGATCAGCAGCCGGTCGTGGGCGCGCACGGCAGCCGTGAAATCCTCGGTCGTGCGGGCCTGGAGAATGTTGTTGATCATGCGGTCGACATCCTTGTCGGCAACGCCGGCAAAGTTGTCGCTGCCCTGCCGATCCCTGGCCTGGGAGGACCAGCGCCCGGCCTGTTCGATGCCGGGTGACAACGTCGACGGGAAGGACTTGATGATCACGTCATAGTCGAAGGACTGACTGCGCTGCTGGTATTGCGAATCGTCGACGGTGCGCACCGACACCTGGATGCCCAGCGGCGCGAGGAAGCGCTGGTAGGCGAGGGCGATCTTTTCCTGGCCCGCGTTCTGGCTCATGATCTCGAAGGCGAGCGGCGCGCCCTTGGCGTCCACCATCTTGCCGTCCTTGATCTGGAAGCCCGCCTCTCGCATCAGCGAGACGGCGACGCGCAGCACGTTGCGATCGCGCCCGGAGGCGTCGGTCACCGGCAGCCGGTAGGTGCCATCGAGGATTGCCGGATTGATGCGATCGCGCGCATCGCCGATGAGGCCGAGTTCGCGGTCGTCTGCCGGTGCGCCGAGGAAACTCAGCGTCGAGTTCTGCCAATAGCTCTGGGTGCGCGTGTAGGCACCATCGAAGAGGTTCTTGTTGACCCACTCGAAGTCGAACACCAGCGCCAGACCCTGGCGGAGCTTGAGATTGTCGAACATCGGCTTGCGGGTATTGAACACGATGCCGAGCATGCCCGAGGGCGTTTTCGGCTTGAAGGTCTCTTTGACGACGTCGCCGGAGCGGACCGCCGGGAAATCGTAGCCGCGTGCCCACTTGGTGGCGCTGCCTTCCGGATAGATGTCGATCTCGCCCTTCTTGAACGCCTCGAACAGCGAATTTTCCTGGAGGAAGTATTCGACCGAGATTTCGTCGTAATTATCCTGGCCGACCTTCGACGGCAGGTCCTTCGCCCAGTAGTCCGGGTTTCTCTTGTAGACGATGCGTTCGCCGGGCTTCACTTCAGTGACACGATAGGGGCCGGAGCCGAGCGGCGGTTTCAAGCTCGTCTGGTCGAAGCTTGCAACGTCGATGGCGTGTTTCGGCAGGACCGGCGAGAGGCCGAGCAGCAGCGGAAGCTCGCGGTCGGCTTCTTCGGTGAAGGTGAAGCGTACGCTGCGGTCACCGACCTTCTCCATCTTCGCCACCTTGGTCAGGCGGTTGCTGAAGGGGACACGTCCCTTGTCGCGCATCAGTTCGAAGCTGAAGATCACGTCTTCAGCGGTGACCGGCTGCCCATCGGCCCAGCGGGCATTGGGGTTGAGGTTGAACTGGATGAAGGTCCGGTCGTCATCCCATTCAACCGATTCGGCGAGCAGGCCGTACATGGTGAAGGCTTCGTCGCGCGAGCGCTGCATCAGCGATTCGTAGACGAGGTTGCCGTATTCCGGATCCCACATGCCGCGCGCTGTCGTGCGCATGCTTTTCAGAATGAAGGGATTGAGGCTGTCGAAGCTGCCGACGACGCCGTAGGCGATCTTCCCGCCCTTTTTCACGTTCGGATTGACGTAGGGGAAGTTCTTGAAATCGGCTGGCAGCGCCGGCTCGCCGTGCATGGCAATGGCATGCACGGGCGCGGCTACCGCACCATTGCCGAACGAAGTGACGGTCATGAGCAGGGCCAGACCGGAAAGAAATGCACGCAAAGTCACCTCCCGTGAAGGGGTATCAACAGGCCGATTCCCTGAACGTTACCAATGGAGACCGATGAAGCCAACCGATCAGCCGCCCAAATTCCGCCCAGTAGCAAGTCAAAAAATGACAGGAAACACTGGATAATCGAAGCGAGCCAATGTAACAGGTGTTTCCGGAAACGGGGTCATGCATTTGCCTTATTTGGCCAACAGGACAACGGCGGCTGACGATACTCACCTGCGGAACGAACTGTTCCGTTACCGGATTTCAGGAGACGGAATCACAATGATCTTCAAGTCGAATTTTACCAAACGCTCGGCTATGGCAGCGCTGGCGCTCTCTGTAGCTGCTGCGGGCGTACCGAGTGTTGCATCCGCCCAGCAGGCGGGTGGCAAGCCGCCGCAGGGCTGGTTCAAGATCTGCACCAAGCAGGAAGACAATGACGTCTGCATCGTTCAGAACCTCCTGACCGCCAACAACGGCCAGCTCGTGACCGCCGTCGGCCTCATCACCGTAAGCGGCAAGGTCAACCGTAAGGTCCTGCAGGTTTCCGTACCGTCCGCACGCCTCATCCCGACGGGGGTCCAGATGCAGATCGACGGCGGCAAGCCGGTGAAGCTCGACTACGCAATCTGCATGCCGGACAAGTGCGTCGCCGAAGCGCCGCTGTCCGACCAGCTGATCGCCAGCCTGAAGAAGGGCAACGAGGTGGTCTTCACCTCGGTCAACTTCCAGCGCGCTCCGAACCCGATCAAGATGGCCCTCACGGGCTTCACCGGTATTTTCGACGGCGAGCCGATCGAGCAGTCGCAGCTCGAAGAGCGTCAGCGCCTTCTGCAGGAAGAAATGCAGAAGAAGGCGGAAGACGCCCGCAAGAAGCTCGAAGAAGCCCAGAAGGCTGCCAAGAAGAACTAAGCGATCTCTCGCTATTCCCAAAAAGAAACGCCCGGACTTAGCGTCCGGGCGTTTTTATTTGTCCGGGGCGAAAAGCCCTAGTGACGGAAAGCCGCCTTGGGCCTGTAGTGGCCGACGCCGTCCTTGTCGAACAGGGCATCGACTTGGGCGTGGCGCATCGGCCGGTCGCTGTCGTCGAACTCCAGGTTCTGCTCGGAAACGTAGGCGACATACTCGCTGTCGTCGTTTTCGGCGAACAGATGGTAGAAGGGTTGATCCTTGCTCGGGCGGATCTCCTGCGGAATGGCGTTCCACCATTCCTCGGTGTTGGCGTATTCCGGATCGACGTCGAAAATGACGCCTCGGAACGGGAAAATCCGATGGCGAACCACCTGTCCGATCTCGAATTTGGCGTTTCTTTGTTTCATGACGCAACACATCCTTTCAGGAGATTATCTGGGTTGGCGAACCCAAAACATCAATAGGGATCTCCCTTCCGCCCCGCGTTGGGCAATTGCGCTAGCTGTCCGGATAGACGCGCACAAGTTGCCGTCAACATAATATCACACAATTCGGCAAAGCGTGCCGCCCACCACAAGGTGCGGCGTTTCCAAGAGCGCGAGCATCAGCCGAAAAAGAAAGGCCGGCGACCTCGATCGAGGCGCCGGCCTTCTGCATGGGGTGCTTAGCTGGAAGCGGTGTTGCTGCCGGCCTGCATGGTCTTAGACCGAGTAGTACATGTCGTACTCGACCGGATGCGGCGTCATTTCGAAGCGCATCACTTCCTGCATCTTCAGTTCGATGAAGGAGTCGATCTGGTCGTCGTCGAACACGCCGCCGGCCGTCAGGTACTTGCGGTCCTTGTCGAGGCTTTCGAGCGCTTCGCGCAGCGAGCCGCAAACCGTCGGGATCTTCTTCAGCTCCTTCGGCGGCAGGTCGTAGAGGTCCTTGTCCATGGCCTTGCCCGGATGCAGCTTGTTCTTGATGCCGTCGAGGCCGGCCATCAGCATGGCTGCGAAGGCGAGGTAGGGGTTCGCGGTCGGGTCCGGGAAGCGGACTTCAACGCGCTTGGCCTTCGGGTTCGTGCCGAACGGAATGCGGCAGGAAGCCGAGCGGTTGCGTGCCGAATAGGCGAGCAGAACCGGTGCTTCGTAGCCCGGGACGAGACGCTTGTAGGAGTTCGTCGACGGGTTGGTGAAGGCATTCAGCGACTTGGCGTGCTTGATGATGCCGCCGATGAAGTAGAGGCAGGTTTCCGACAGGCCGGCATATTCGTCGCCTGCGAAGGTCGGCTTGCCGTCCTTCCAGATCGACAGATGCACGTGCATGCCCGAACCGTTGTCGCCGAAGATCGGCTTCGGCATGAAGGTTGCCGTCTTGCCGTAGGCGTTGGCGACCTGGTGCACGACGTACTTGTAGATCTGCATCTTGTCGGCGTTGCGCACCAGCGCGTCGAACTTGACGCCGAGCTCGTGCTGGGCGGCGGCCACTTCGTGGTGATGCTTTTCGACCGTTACGCCCATTTCGGACAGAACCGTCAGCATTTCCGAGCGCATGTCCTGGCAGCTGTCGATCGGCGGAACCGGGAAATAGCCGCCCTTGACGCGCGGGCGGTGGCCGAGGTTGCCGGTCTCATAGTCGGTGTCGTCGTTCGACGGCAGTTCCGAGGAGTCGAGCTTGAAGCCGGTGTTGTACGGATCGGCCTTGTACTTGACGTCGTCGAAGACGAAGAATTCGGCTTCCGGGCCGACGAAGACGGTGTCGCCGATACCCGATGCCTTGAGGTAGGCTTCCGCCTTCTTGGCCGTGCCGCGCGGGTCGCGGTTATAGGATTCGCCCGAAACCGGATCGAGAATGTCGCAGATGATGACCATCGTCGACTGCGCGAAGAACGGGTCCATATGCGCTGTTTCCGGATCGGGCATCAGCACCATGTCGGACTCGTTGATGGCCTTCCAGCCGCCAATCGAGGAGCCGTCGAACATGACGCCATCGGCGAACATGTCTTCGTCGACGCAGACCACATCCATCGTTACGTGCTGCAGCTTGCCCTTGGGATCGGTAAAGCGCAGGTCGACGAACTTGACGTCGTTGTCCTTGATTTGCTTCAGAATATCGCTTGCAGTCGTCATTTGCCGTTATTCCCTGTGTGAGATGACGAGGTTTGAAAAGAACCGGGCCGGACGGCCCGTGATATCAGATGGCGTCGAGGCCGGTTTCGCCCGTGCGAATTCGGATGACTTCTTCCACATTGGAAACGAAAATCTTTCCGTCACCAATGCGGCCGGTTTGCGCGGCATTGCGGATTGCCTCGATGACGGCCTCCGCGTTTTCGTCCGCCAGCACGACCTCGACCTTAACCTTCGGCAGGAAGTCCACCACGTATTCGGCGCCGCGATACAGCTCCGTGTGACCCTTCTGCCGCCCGAAGCCCTTGGCTTCCGTGACGGTGATGCCCTGCAGGCCGACTTCCTGAAGGGCTTCCTTCACTTCGTCGAGCTTGAAGGGCTTAATGATCGCTTCGATCTTTTTCATGAGAAAATGTCTCTCCGCTTCTCCCTTTAAAGCAGGATCATGCCCGCTCGCCCTGAATATGCACGTTGCATGCCAGTTTTTCTGCGAAAATCTGTCAGAACGACAAAAAATCTACTGCCACGACGTGGATTGCGGGGTTTCCATGCCATTTCCTGGCTGGGATCTGCCTAATTTTTATGATTTTCGATCGAAAGTTGCCCGGCATCGGTCGATGCTTTCAGTCATCAACAGGGTGAAGCACGTTATTTGAGCAACAAATATGTGCAAATGCATAATTTTGGGGCAAATCCGTGCTGGGTGTGAGGCCTTGCGTCACGCCGTCGGGCATGGATAAGTCTACGACATGCGCTCCGAACTTCAGCACTTGTTGATCACGCCCTCGGAAATGACGGCAATCGATCAGGCGGCCGCCCAATCCGGCATCGAAAGCTTCACACTGATGCGCAACGCCGGCCTGGCCGTGACCGCGGCGGCCTTGCGACACTTCCCGGATGCCCTCCGTTTCCTCGTGCTCTGCGGGCCGGGCAACAATGGCGGCGATGGTTATGTCGCGGCATGCGGTCTTGCGGAAAGTGGGGCGGATGTCGCGGTTTTTACACTCGGCAATCCCGCGGCACTTCAAGGCGACGCCGCACGCGCACGGTCGGAATGGAAGGGACCGGCGGCGTCGCTTGACGCAATCGAACTTCGGGCCGGCGATGTCGTCATCGATGCGCTGTTCGGGGCCGGGCTCTCGCGCGGTCTCTCGGGGGACGTCGTTCAGCTCATTGAACGGATCAACGCGAGCGGGCTCCCGGTCATCGCGGTCGATCTGCCGAGCGGCATCGATGGGCGGACCGGTGAAGTCCGTGGCGCCGCCTTCGCAGCCCGCCACACGGTAACCTTCATGGCGCCGAAGCCGGGCCACTGGCTTTTGCCCGGTCGATCCCTGTGCGGAAAGCTCGACGTCTTCGATATCGGAATCCCGCCGCGCATCGTGCTGGCCGAGGCCGGCCCGCTGCGTCTGAATTCGCCGACGGTCTGGTCCGGCTGGCGTGGAGATCTCGCGCCGTCAACGCACAAGTTCAGGCGTGGTCACCTCGTCGTCTTTTCAGGCGACCGGCAAGCAACGGGGGCCGCGCGCCTGGCGGCCACGGCAGGGCTCGCGGCCGGCGCCGGACTGGTCACGGTGGCAACGGGAAAGGCTGCGCTCGGCATCAATGCGTCGCAATTGACCGCTGTGATGGTCAACGAAGTGGAAGGTAAGCGAGACCTGACGAAATGGCTGCAGGATCGTCGCTTGGGCAGCTTCGTCCTCGGGCCCGGCTTCGGTGTCGGCAAGAAGGCGAGGGACTTTGCGCTTGCTTTGTGCGATCGGTCGCTGGTGCTCGACGCAGACGGGATCACGTCGTTTCAGGCGAACCGCGAGGAACTCTTCGCCGCGCTTGCGAGGGGCGGAGGGCAGATGGTCATGACGCCGCACGAGGGCGAATTCGCGCGCCTCTTTCCCCAAATTGCCGGCGACGGCGCACTCTCCAAGATCGAAAGGGCGCAGAAGGCGGCTCGCGAGAGCCATGCGGTCATCGTCTACAAGGGAGCAGACACGGTGATCGCAGCACCGGACGGTCGGGCCGTGGTCAATAACAATGCGCCAGCATGGCTGGCAACGGCCGGTTCGGGCGACGTTCTCGCCGGCATCATCGGCGCACATCTTGCTCAAGGGATGCCGGCCTTCGAGGCAGCGGCGGCCGCCGTGTGGCGACATGGCGCGGCCGGCAGCCAGGCCGGGCGGGGGCTCACCGCCGAGACATTGATTGGCGTCATACCGCCATTGGCGTGAGGCTGGAAATGCAACGCCTCGAGCAGCCGGACTTCATGGGAGGGACCGCTCGAGGCGCTTTTGTCTGTTTGCCCGGCTCTTAGATCATTTCATTGTTTCATCGAAACACTGATATGATCTAAGTCTTTGAAATTACGCAATTCCGGACGGAAAACCGTTTCACACTTTTCCTGGAATTGCTCTTAGCCGCGGGTGCCCTTGGCGATCGGCTCCTGATAGGTGAAGCCCATGTCCCAGGGGAAGTAGATCCAGGTGTCCTGGCTCACTTCGGTAACGAAGGTATCGACCATCGGCCGGCCCTTCGGCTTGGCGTAGACGGCGGCGAAATGCGCCTTCGGCAGCATGGCGCGCACTTCCGCGGCGGTCTTGCCGGTGTCGGTCAGGTCGTCGACGATCAGCACGCCTTCGCCGCCGTTCTCGGCGATTTCGGGTGCGATGCCCTTCAGCACCTTCATCTGACCCTGCGTGTCATAGTCGTGGTAGGACGCGATGCAGACGGTCTCGATCATGCGGATATTGAGCTCGCGGCAGATGATCGCCGCAGGAACCAGGCCGCCGCGTGTGATGCAGACCATGGCGCGCCATTCCTGGCCGTTGTCGGCGAGGCGCCACGCAAGCGCGCGCGCGTCACGGTGGAACTGGTCCCAGGAGACGGGAAAGGCTTTATCGGGCAGCGACATCAGTGGGCTCCGGCTTGTCTGTACTTGGTAAAGACGAAGCGTCCGGCAGATCGGGCAGGCGGGAACGCGTCATCCTGATTTGCCGACATGCAATAACGGCAATAGCGGTCAAAGTGCAAGGCTCTACAGCGCCGCGCGTCCTTTAAGACGCGCTAAGGGCGCTATACAGGGAAGTCACGCTTTTGCGCGTGCTTCGGTGATTGCCTGGATCATCGCCTGCACATCGGCTTCGGCCGCAGCCAGCGCCTGCGGATCGCGGGCACGCACGACAATATCGGTCGAGAAGTTCTTGCCGTCGAACTTGGGGTAGGAGCCGATGCTGGTCTCCGGATGGTTTTTCTGCACCTCCGTCAGCGGACTGCCGATATCGCCTTCGCCGAATGGCGAGCGAACGGTGCGCGAGAGGAGGGGCGAACCGACCTGAAGGCCGGGCAGCAAGGCGTCGAGCATGGCCTGAAACACCTGCGGCACACCGGCCATGACATGCACATTGCCGATCGCGAAGCCCGGCGCGGTGGAGACGGGATTCGGGATGTGGCGTGCGCCAAGCGGCATGCGCGCCATGCGCTTGCGGGCGTCGGTGAACTCCATGCCGCGGCGCTCGTACATCGCGCCGAGCAGGGCCATCGCCTCGGGCTCGTAGACGCACTCGACGCCGAAGGCGCGTGATATCGCGTCGGCGGTGATGTCGTCATGGGTGGGGCCGATGCCGCCCGAGGTGAAGACGTAATCGTAGCGGCTGCGTACGGCGTTGATCGCTTCGACGATGGCGGCTTCGTCATCGGCGACGATCCGCACTTCGCGCAGATCAATGCCCACCATGGTCATCATGTCGGCGAGATGGCCGATGTTCTTGTCCTTGGTGCGACCCGACAGAAGTTCATCGCCGATGGCGACCATCGCGGCAGTGACGATTTTTGTGCTCATCGGTAATTCCTACTTATATAAGCCAATCATTTAACAGTGATTGTTTATTGTTCGACGGGCGAGAACAGTCTGTTTCTCGGACAGCTTCTGGCAAGCGGCCGCATTTTGATAAATCTTCCCGGCAGCGGTGATCAAGTGGGATCGCTTGAATCCAAAGGAGCATTTTATGGCCAAGGTTCTTGTTCTCTATTATTCGGCATACGGACACGTCGAAACGATGGCCTATGCGGTGGCCGAAGGCGCGAAATCGGCCGGCGCCGAAGTGGACGTGAAGCGCGTGCCCGAACTTGTGTCGGAAGAAGTCGCCAAGGCTTCGTACTACAAGCTGGACCAGGCAGCGCCAATCGCCACCGTCGAAGAACTTGCGCAATATGACGCAATCATCTTCGGCGCAGGCACGCGCTACGGCACCGTTGCCTCGCAGATGCGCAACTTCATCGACCAGACGGGCAGCCTGTGGGCCAAGGGCAAGCTGGTCGGCAAGGTCGGCTCGGTCTTCACATCCTCTGCGACGCAGCATGGTGGCCAGGAGTCGACGATCCTCGGCTTCATCCCGACCCTGATGCACCACGGCATGGTCGTCGTCGGTCTTCCCTATGCCTTCCAGGGCCAGATGGGCCTCGACGAGATCAAGGGCGGCTCGCCCTACGGCGCCTCGACGATCACCGGCGGCGACGGTTCGCGCCAGCCCTCCGAGGTTGAACTCGAAGCCGCTCGTTTCCAGGGCGCACATGTCGCCAAGATCGCCGCGAAGCTCGCCGATTGATCGCTCAAGATATTGGATTTCTTGATCAAGGGCGGCTCCGAAAGGGGCCGCTCTTTTGATTCGCGACACGCCGTTTCGGAGTGATTCGCGAAGGTGGCAATTCGCACCGCACCTGTGGTAATATCCGCGGCGTTCGGCATGAACATGCCTTTGACGAGGAGGAAAGAACGGCCGTGCGGCAACGGCCCGCCGAAGACCGAAGCGTTTTCGGACGATTGGGAGGGAAGTATGGCGCGGATCACTTACACCATCGTTCCTCATGACGGAGGATGGGCCTATAAGGCCGCCGAAGCATATTCGGAGCCCTTTCCCAGCCGCGAAATGGCGCTAGCCGCCGCCAAGGCTGCCGCCGCCGAACAACAGGTCGGCGGCGACGACGAAGATATCAGTTTCCAGGATGACGAAGGCCACTGGCACTTCGAGCACACAGACGGCGGCGATCGGCCGGAAGCGACCGTAGAAGACGGCTAGTACGCTTCAAGGCAGGCCGGCTCAATCCGAACACAAGCGTGAGTATTGCGTGCACACCATCTCTCCCACGGAGGATATTCGATGCACTATAACGTTCAGATCTTCACCTGGACCCCGCGGCAGGGAGTCCACCAGGTCGGATCGGCAATCGAGGTGGACGCCCCCAATTCGAAGGCGGCAGCGGTCTCCCTTCTCGGCCTGAGGCTGGAAAACCAGGGATGCGCAACGAAGCTCGCCGTCCGGGTATGGCACGACGATGCTTACCGGGCCGAATGCGATTGCTACTACTACAACAGCTGAGCGGTCGCGCTCTCTGAAGCAACCTCTCGCTTCTCAGCGAGCGGCTACACGTGCGCGGAATAATCATTGAAAGCCGGATGTCTGGTGCACCCAACGGGAGAAAGTACGAACCAATCATGGTTGGCGATCGTTGAAATGTTGAGGTGGGCGGACGTCCTAAAAAACACGAGCCTACGCTAGGATCATTCGCGGCTCCCGCAATGGCCACGGCCTCGCCGATAGTGCTGAAGCACGTTGTTGTCCATGGCGCAGTTTTGATCCACGCCCAGCGAACTGCTCCCATCAGAGGCTTCCGGACTGACATCGTAATCCACTAGGTCAGAGGATTTTGATATCCATTCGGGGAGGGTCCGGACGCCAACGGACGCCCCCTCCCACAATCTCGCCACTCGTTTCGGAGTTCACGGCGATAAATTGGACCTTGTGGGCCTCGAGTGCTGTTCGCAGTTTCTCGCTGGCTTTGGCGGTCAGCGGCTTCTTTTCAAGCTCGAAGTCGCTGAGCGCTTTTTGCGTCACTCCTGACCTGTGCGCAAGCTCGAGTTGGCTCCACCCGAGCAGGGCTCGAGCCGCACGTATTAGATCAGCCGTCAACAACGTCGCCATGGCGTTGAAAGACCGGCATCCGGCATCCGTGTCAATAAATACGTACTGTACGAAAAAAAGACTCCAAATTACGTTATAAACCACCTATGGAATGTGCACGATCTAAACGAATCACGGGGCCGGCCGATATGATTACTGCGGCTTCCCGCCGCCCGGGTTGCGGTGCCCGGCGAAGGCTTCAAGCGAGGTGTTAGATGCAAGACTTCAATAACTGTTTCGACTTCAGCCGAACCGACCTTGTCCTCCGTTTGAGGTCCCTGGCCGACGATTTGGAAGTTATTGGCGACGCGACGGTAGTACCCCTTCCGACAGTTCGGCTTGATCGATGGGCGTTGGCAAAGCGGGCGGTCCCCTGCTTAATTGGTACACCGACTGGACACCCGAGGATTGACGATGGGAGGCCATGCTTTTCCAGTGAGCTCTACTACCTCGACCCGCAAGCAGGCCTCGCGAGGACGTTCTCTCGCTGGTATAGGCTGGGGAAGCCAGTTGATCTTGCGCACTTCGATAAACGCGACGGGGGCTGGTCATGAAGGCTTGGATTTTTTCAGACCTTCACACCGAGTTCGACGAAAAGGTCGTTCCCCTGACAGTTCCCGAGGCTGACGTCTGCATTTGTGCAGGCGACATTTGCGATGGAGGTCCCGCAAAGACCGTCCGCTATCTAGGTGAACACGTCGCGCAGTCGATGCCAGTAATTCTGGTCCCCGGCAATCACGAGTACTACAGGTCTTCGATCGCGGAAGGCTTGAAAGAGGCGCTGGACATCGCGGCCAAGCGCTACCCCAATGTTCACGTGTTGAGCCGCCGTGCGGTCACCGTTGCCGGCTATCGGTTCGTCGGCGCGACGCTGTGGGGCGACTTCAACCTTTACGGCAACATGTATTGGGCGCTTCGTACTGCGCAGAATGAATTGAACGACTTTCGCAAAATCAAGGTTTCGAAGCAACCGTATCAGCGGTTCACGTCGGGCCATGCGAGCGGCTTCAATAACATGGACAAGCACTTTATCCGGACCACCCTTGACGAGCCATATGATGGTACGACGGTCGTCGTCACGCATCACGCGCCCAGTGTTCTTTCGCTCGCTCCGGAATTCGTCGGCGCACCGTTGACCCCAAGCTTCGTCTCAAATCTCGAGCTGGACATCGCCAAATACCAACCCGTCGCCTGGATTCACGGCCACCTGCACAATCGAAGCGACTACTCCATCATCGACACCCGAGTAGTCTGCAATCCGCGTGGTTATCCCGATGAACCGGTGCCCGATTTCGACCCGGGTCTTGTAATCAACCTCGGAGATCACACAGTTGGCTAGACGTTCTGACAAGCGGTTTCGCTGCCCCTGGAAGCTGTCGAAACCGAACGACGATCCTTATGTCACCCTGCCGGTTTTCCTGGCCTACTGTTCGATCGCGGCGGCGCTTCGTTCCAGGAATCGGAAGAACTCGAAGTTCATTGCGATTTTGCAAATCCAACACGACTGCTACTTGCCGATTTACTCCCAGGCTGCCGAGGTTTTTCTTATGGGCCTCTGGGAGGAGCGGGACTACAATCCGTGTATCAGCGCTTGGGACGAAAAACGCCACAGGGACCAAGTCGTGGCCCTAAACAAGGACCAGGCGATTTTCTTCGCAGGGCCCGACCGAGAGTTGGACACCGAAGCGTGGCTTCTCGCGGATGTCGTGGTGAGCGTAGCGCCACCGACCAGAAGGCAGGCAGAGGCGGCGCTGCGACGTTACGGCATTCCCGTGTCCGAGAGAGACGTCGAAATCCTGTTGTCGGAGACATGGTCTCGGCTACATCAGGCCTTCCAAACCCGCCGTCAGCCAGCTTCCGCGATGGAGCGGCTACGCCAGTATCCCCATGTTTCGCCAGTTGCAAACAAGGACTCCGAGGGCCCAATGCTTGCCGAAATGCACGGGTTCGGATCGCTTCTCGAATGGGGGCACGACCTCGCGATCGACTTGGCAGAGTACAAGGCGGGGCGCATCCAGTGGGAGGATGTCGACTCCGGAGTCTTGATTTACGGGCCGCCTGGATCGGGCAAAACGATGTTTGCCGGCGCGCTGGCGAAGACCTGCGGCGTTCCTTTAGTCTACGGCTCTGTTTCCGCGTGGCAGACAGCGGGGGCCTTGGACGAGCACTTGAAGGCAATGCGCGCATCGTTTGACGAAGCGAAAGCCAAGGCTCCATCGATCCTATTCGTAGACGAGGTCGACACGTTCGGAGACCGAAGCGCGACTGACCGCAACCGCGGCTACATGCGCTCCCTAATCGCCGGCTTCCTTGAATTGCTGGATGGTTTCAATCGACGCAAAGGGGTGATCGTCGTCTCGGCATGCAACAACCCGGAACAGCTCGACCCGGCAATCCGCCGACCAGGCCGGCTCGGTCAGCATTTCGAAGTGACGCTGCCTGACGAAAATGCCAGGCGTTCAATTCTGAAGCATCACAGCGGGATTGACCTCGATCCGAACCAGGCCGAGCAGTTTACCCTCGCGACCGAAGGTTATTCCGGAGCCGACATCGGGCAACTCGTGCGGTTTGCAAAGCGATCGGCGCGACGACGAAGGGAAGACCTCGCCGGTTCGCACATTGTTGCAGAATTGCCGACCGCACCCGAGCTTCCGACCGACTACCTTCGCTCCGTCGCGGTCCACGAGGCCGGACACGCCCTTGTCGCCGTCGAGCTCGGGTTCGGAGAACTGGTGAGCGTTAAAATCGCCAGCTACGCCATCCCTGGGAACGGCAATCAGGTCGGAGGGGCGGTCTACGCGATGCCGCGGCATATGCGCAGGACCAGGGCCGCCTACCTTGACGATATCGCCGTGAGCTTGGGAGGCATCGCTGCCGAAACGGTGGTGTTCGATGCGTTCTTCGACGGCGCGGCGGGTTCCCATACTGCCGACCTGAATACCGTGACCAGAGTCGCGACACTGTTGGAGGCCGGTCTCGGCATGGGGCACACGCTGGTGGTGGCTGATAACGCCGCGAGCCGCCTCGATGCCCTTCGTGCCAGCGATCCCGAATTGCGAAGGAGAGTGCACGACATCATCTCTAGCGAGTTCGAGCGGGCAAAGGAGATTGTCAGGAGTCGACGTGCCGCATTGGATGAGATCGCCGGACGATTGATCGAAGCGAAATCGCTGTCTGGCGACGAGGTCCGGGAGATCATCCAAAGACACCGTCGGCCGACGGTCAGCCTTGCGAAGCTTCCCCGCAGCATGGGTACATAGACATGCCACGGAAACGCAAATCGCGGAATATGCGCCGCTCGCGGTCGATCAGGTTGAAGCCGGCAGCGGAGCAACACACCGAAGATCGTTCTTTTGGCTCTGGTCTCGATGAGGTCGGGTTTCGTCCTCTGGGAAGGCGCATTTTGGTGGCCAAGTGCCGTTCGCAAGGCGAGCGGGCAAAGACTGCCTCAAAAACCAAGTCGGAACCGTCGACCGCGAAAGACAGCCCCGCACTGCTTGCGGACGACCCCTTAGGTTACGACACCCACGATCCGTCGTGGGTTCGCAAAGCGGTCGAGCATGCCTTGTCGGGTGCGGACAAGGACGCGATCGAGAAAGAGATCGACGCGGCGTTACGGCGGTGGAAGCTCCGGGACTGATCTGTATGAGCGGTATGATCGCATGGCCACGATCGGTGGCGAAACAGGAAAACGTTATACTCCGCTGCTCTTTGCTTGGTCGGCGAAACTTCGCATAGAAAAGTCCTCAGCAAAGGTCCGCGTTGACTTCGAAATGGCCTCGGCAGAAATCGCCGCTGAGGGGCATTTTGGCGGACCTAATCACGTTTCGAAGGAATCGGGTTCATGGAAGAGGTGTCGTCAGACAAGCTCGTCAGGATCGTGAGTAAGGTACGAGCCTCCCAAGCTTAGCCGGCAAGGCGACGACGGTCGATGCTTCCCAAAAACGATTTGTCGTGCGCCATTTGCTCGCCAGCGGTAGAAGTATTGGGGGAAGACAACTGACAAGAGCGCTCAACCTGCTAAGCTGTCTTTTGATCCCGATTCGGTGTCGAAGAATGTGGGACGTGTGAATATGATTTGCTTGAGGGGCGAGACATTTCCTACCAATGACGATAACGCCAAAATCCATCAAATTGCTTTGGTCTGGTGCGGCTGGACATTGTTCTTTTGAAGGTTGCCATGAACGCCTTTGTCACCCAGAAGCTCAAGGTGCTGCGCCGTATACCTTAGGTGAGATGGCGCATATTCGCGGTGATAAACCGGGCGCAAATCGACACGATTCTTCTCAGACGCAGGCCGAACGTGACGATTATGCAAATCTTATCTTGCTTTGTCCAACCCACCACACACTGATAGATAAAGAACAGAACGAAGGAGTGTACACGGTCGATATTCTTTTGACGATGAAGCAGGCCCATGAAGCTAAGGTGATAGCCAGAATGGCGGCCGACACGGAACCCGATCGCGTAACATTGTCGAAGCAAATATTGACCCTGATAGAGGAAAACTATCAGGTATGGCTTACATATGGCCCAATGTCAGATGCCGCCC
Source organism: Ensifer sp. ENS10 (assembly GCF_014852025.1). Taxonomy (NCBI): domain Bacteria; kingdom Pseudomonadati; phylum Pseudomonadota; class Alphaproteobacteria; order Hyphomicrobiales; family Rhizobiaceae; genus Ensifer; species Ensifer sp. ENS10. The sequence goes on along the minus strand of NZ_JACVAS010000008.1, from coordinate 14,997 downwards.
GAAAAGAGCCCCACAACGAAGCTGTGCACGCAATATGGACTTCAGAAAGACTGTCGACCATCGTGCCTAACAACCGAACAATCTCTGCGATGCTTCTAAAACACCGAAAGGTGTTCGAATCAGAAGAACAAGCTGCTATTTCGGCTTTTTTGCTCCACGCTCGGAGCTATGAGCGTTGGGTGAACGACGAGATCAGTTACGCGGCGGTTCGAAGGTTTCCCCAAGAGTTCGCCGATACTATTAGGAAGATTGCACATGGCGGCGTTTAAAGACGAGTTCCCTTGGTCGAGCTACAACGGGCGCTTCAAATTCTTCGAAGACAGGATGAGCTTACATGAAAATGTAGGCGATCTCGTTGAATTGGGCGACGGCCTCTTTGAACTTAAAAGGATTTCTGGAGAGCAACTGCGTGTTTTTGTGTGCGAATGCTACACGTTTGGGGTCGCCGAGTTCATTGAAACTCGAGAGCATTGCGGCGATTTGAACGCAATTGTTATCAGCTCAAATTGGTGTGGCTATACGGACGAGGTGAAAGATCATTGCAAAGACATTCAAATTGGAGTCTTCACTATAGGCGAGTTCATGGGAGCACTAAACCGCGAAGATTTTTGGAATTACGTGGTTCCTGATGAAAAAAAGAGGCTTTGAACTAGAGGAGTTGTCGCAGAGCGTAAAAATCTATGGTTTCGGATCGTATTTCACCAATCCAGGGTCTGCGGGCGACATCGACTTGTTAATTCTTCATAGTAATGTAGGGCTCGCCTCGAGCCACTTCGCGATTGCTTGTAAGCAACGTCTAAGGTTCGCAATTCCTCGAGCGGATATAACGATGCTATCTGCTGCTGAAGAAGTGCAATTGGCGTTTATCGACAAGGCGCGGGCACGCCTGCTTGGCGATATCAACATGAATACAATGGATGGGGACTTGGATCAGCTTCTCAGCGATATAGCGCCGCGATGGTAGTAGACGTTACCGGCACAAACGCTTCGTTGTGCCAGGGTCTGGAGTGTTCATTGTGGCATCTAGGAATTAGGGGAGTTGTATGGCCAAGCCGACCGCGAAAAAGTCAAGGAAAAAGCGGCTTCCTCCCTTGGAAACTCGGTTCACCTTTCAAGATGGAGCGCTGGTCGCAAGTACTGGCAAAGCTCTTCGATCGGCACAGTATGCAGTATACGATGAGGCTACAGGCTTTGAACGTAACCTCAAGCTGTGGCGAAAGACAGGCACCGACGCTGACAATGATTTGAGGGACCTTTGGGTCCATGAAATGCGCCAGGTACAGCGCGTGATGTCGTACTCTGGTGCAAGTGACGTCATTGTGGACATCATCGAATTTGTAGAGGATGAGGAAAATTTTGGTGTGTTATTGGAGCACGCCGGTCAGCCTCTGTCGTTCAAGCGGGAGCACGTGTCAAGCCAACACTGGCTGAAGAACCTTGGAGCCGTTCGGGCACGATCTCTATTTTGGCAGAACTTCAAACGAGTTGTTTGGGCGTTGGGTATCATTCACGCCCAAGGTTTGGTTCACGGCAATATCGATACAGCGGCAATCATGACCGAGGGCGCTGACGAACCGGATTTTCAGCTCACCGGGTTTGAATGGAGCCTGCGGGTGGCTGCAGATAATCCCAACCCTCAGCATGCGAAAAAAGCGGACAAAGTGGTGTCCGCCCGGCCCTTGAAATACTCCTTTGAGGAAGATTGGAAATCGTTAGGACGCTTGATCGGCCAACTCCTAGATACAGGCATTCGCTCTTCGGGCGAACTGTACAACTTGGGAAAGCTCAAAACGCCGATATCGCTGAGTAATAGTGAACGAGTGCTGTTGAAACGCTTGGCTGCACCGACGCGCACCGACAATCTTGAGGCACAGTCAATCGTCCGCGCAATCGACGACGTTATTGCTGAAGTGGGCCGATCGGGAGCCGCCCGCGCGGGCACCTTGGTCCTTATGTTCACTCCCGCTTCGAAGTTAGGGGAAGCGGTTTACGACATGACAGGGGGGCAGATCGCAGTTGACGAATATCGTCGTCAGCTCGATTGGGTTCGGGCCGACCTCGATGGTGGAGCGACTTTGCTGGCACCCCGAGACTTCGAACCAAATACAAGCAAACTCCAACTGATCACTACGACGATGCGATACTTGCTAGTCCCTTTTCGGCAGGAGGGATCAGTAACTTGGGACATCGGCGTCTGCGTCACGGCGGAGCCCCGTCCTGAAGCACTCTCGTTCCACGAGCAAGAGGAACATGAATTGGCACAGCCGATTGAAGTCGTGGGCGCTTCACGTTTTGCGCAGGAGGCGCGCGCTCGGCTCGGTCCAGACGCGCTCGACTGGAGCGCTTTTGCGTCGACGAGAACATCTCGCGTGTCTGGAGGCCGGTTGGACCTGATACAACAAGCGTTGCTTTTGATTCAGGTTATCGAAGCCGTCGTAAAGGCTCTCGAAGTCTATCCTATTGAGATCATAAAGGAGCAGTCCGAAGCAGGCAGACAATTTGTACTTCTGCGCGGGGCACGCGACAACGATCGCGACAAGATCGCTAAGCGGATCGGTCTTATCGACACTCACACGTCCCTCAAACGTCTGTTCGAGGATGACCAGCGCGACGGTGATGGGAAGTGGCGCATATCGCAAGCTGCTAGCCTCGGCGCTAGTCGAAGGGAAGATGTAACTGCGACATTCACTCAGATAGAAGAACTCAACGGCAAACACGCATATCGCTTCGAATTAGATGAAGGATTACCAAACGGCCAAACTCTCTTCCTCAGAGCCGAGCGGGATGTTGGCACAGAAAACCAGATCGTACGGCGTTTGAAGATCATCAAGGGCCTTTCCACGCGCGTAGACTTGGCAGAGATGCTCGACAACGTTTGGCGAGTTCGCCGATCAAGCCGACTATCAATCGACACCAAGAACACCAACGACAAGCATTTGATGGATTTGGACGAGCCGAAGCGTTCTAGCTTGGCTGGACTATGGGAGACGTTGCCGGCCTATTTTGTGGTGGGGCCACCCGGCGTGGGTAAAACTAAACTGGCGACAGAGGTTGTTCGACGCCGCTTCGTTGAAGACTCTTCGACCCGAATGCTTGTCACAGCACAAGGACACGATGCGCTCGACCACCTTCAAGAAAAGGTGGAAGAGACCTTGAACGCAGCCAAACTCGATTTGATTGTTGCGCGGTCATCAACGCCGGACCGAAAAGCAGGAGCAACGGACGTCCAGCATACGGGACATGCTATATTACGTGTCCTCTCCGAAAGTAAGCTTGCCCAGCAGTTGCCGGTTTCAGCAAGGGACCGGATAATCTCGTTAGCCGAGGCTGTCGGTCGTGTTGCTCAATCACGCGACGCATCCCTAAGGGATGAGCGCGTGGGCCTTAATGCGGTGTCAAGCCTAGTTCTTGATGCGGCTAACGTCGTCGTATCGACACTGAACTCGGCGGACGTCGAGCGCCTTGTAGAAGCACGCGAACAATTTGACTGGGTAGTGGTGGAGGAGGCGGCAAAAGCGCTTGGCCCCGAACTGGTGGGGGCGCTTTCCCTTTCTGGCAGACGTTTGCTCATCGGCGACCACCATCAATTGCCGCCGTTCGAGGCAGATCGCCTGACAAAAATTTTGATCGACCACGGGCGAGTAGCCGAAGTGGTGCTAATTGCTGACCAGTATGTTGGTACATTGTTGCGCGATGGAGAGTTGAACGAACTCAACGAGGTCGCTGACAATGAAGGCAGGTTGCGTGAGATCGCGGATATAGGCCTGCGTTTGCTAGAGCCATTTAGGTCTGTAGTTTCTGAAGACGAAAGGCGCGCCAGGGTCGATCTCACACATCGGCCAGTCTCGTCCACTCTAACACAACAACGGCGTATGGACCCGGCAATCGCCGAGATCGTCTCGCGCTCGTTTTATCTCGGCGGGCTGTCAACGGAACACAACCGCGCGCAGGAAGCTAAGAAAGCGCCAGTTGGTTTTCACTGCAAAAGCCTCTCCACGTCGCCCGTAATCGTCATAGACTTCCCGCACGTAAGCGCGACGGGCGTCGGGGCCAAGTATGAACATTATCGCCCGCGATTCCACAATCCGGCAGAGGTACGAGCTGTAACGGAAATTTTGCGACGGCTCCGTCCTGATCGGATGGAAAGGCACGAAAAAAGCCCCTCTCTCGCAGTATTGTCTTTTTATAAGGCACAGGTAGAGAAGCTGAATGAGAAAATCGACGGCGCGATTAAAGCAGGTACATTAGCGCATCTTGGTGGCTTTGTCCCTGCAGCCACCAACGGAGCCTGGGCAAACACTGTCGACGGTTTCCAAGGCAATGAAGCCGATATCGTGATCCTATCATTGGTTAGAAACAATTCCGGAAGCGGTGTAAGCGCGCTAGGCTTCCTTCGTGATCGTCGCCGATGGAACGTCGCGCTAAGTCGCGCGAAATCGAAACTTGTAATCGTCGGTAGCCTGGCATTCTTGCGAGAGGCCGTGAGAGGCGTAAATCCCGATGGGTTGGATCACGACCTTGCGTTTCTCACAAGTGTCGATGAGGTCATCAATGAGTTGCTCGAGCGACCTTGTGGAGACGGGCCGGCCCCTGCGGCGCGCCTCCTTCCCAAAGACTTGGGAGTTTCTTAGTCATGCTGATAGCTGTTCCAATTTTTCGGTTGTCTTGTCGCGTGACGATTGACAAGGGGCGCGCGTGGAGCGTGGTCGAAGAAGCTATCCTATGGGCGGTCAGCCAGAATTCGGCGAGCGTGGCCGATCTCGTCGCAGCATCTGGGTTGAAAAAACAGGTGATTGTCGCGGCATTGTCGCGCTTGATGCGCTTCCGCTTGGTTGAACTGACTGTCGTCGGCGGTGCCGCTCGGTTCGTTGCAAGCAACTATGGTCGCGACGCCATCACAGGTGGCAAGCCGCTTCCGTTTTTTCCGAAAAAAGAGCCCAAACGAGTCGGGTTCGTCATCGAACGGGTAACTGGAGAGTACTTCCCTCAAGGACAGGTTCGTGTCGCATCGCGTAGCGGCCTAGAAGCTGACAGCGATCCCGACAAACGAATGATAGTAGTCGAAGGAGGCGGGCCTGTTATTTCGCACGAGGCAAACCTAGCCCGGCTAGCCCAAATTGCCGTGAACGGCTACGACGAACAACTCGCAAACGTGGATGGCCGGACCGCTTCGATGCGCTCTGAGTTCATGCTCGTTAGGGTTATCGACGGTGTGATACGAAATCTCCCTGAGGGCGCATCAGATAAATTGCGCGGCATAATCGAGCGAGTAGCAGCGTTGCCGTCAGCCAACGCCACAGTACCAGTAACCTACGAAGGTCCAAGCGCTGAGATAGAAGAGCCGGTCACTAGCCATAGCATCGAATTTCAGCCAGAAGACCTAATTGTCGGCGCGAAAAACCAAAAGGAATTGCTGATACAGCTGATATCGTCTGCCAAGTCTCGGATGATCATTCACTCAACATTTCTTGACCATAAAAGATTCCGAGAACTACTTCCCGAAATTCGTTCTGCATGCGTCCGTGGCGTAACTTTCGATCTTTTGTGGGGAGCCGAAAAACTCGGAGATGATGAGGAAATCAAGAATGCACTCTCAGCTGTAGAGATCGCGCGTATCGTACGCGAAGATGCTGACATTGGACGCCGGTTCCGTGTCCACATGAAGAGCACGGGATCACATGCGAAATTGCTGTTAGCTGACAACGAAGATGGCGACTGGCTCGCCGCGGTCGGCTCATGCAACTGGTTATCATCACCTTTCCTGGCGGTGGAACTGACTGTCGTACTCAGGACGCAGTCGGTGGTCGCGGACGTGGCTGTCGCGCTGCAGCGTATGGCGGGTCGGCGCGCGCTTTCCGACGACATCGCGACCGAGATGTCTTTTTTGGCTCGCGACCTTAAAAGCCGGAAAAGTCCCAGTGGTAATGGAACTGCTACCTTGATCCTTGGCGACCATCATGACGTCGTCATGCGAACAGGCAGCGGCATGGCAGTGCGGAAAGTCCTGGCAGGAAGTAATCGCTTAGGTTCAACAGCAAGACCGGGTTTCATAATCCAAGCTGAAGCTGCCCTTGAACGCCTGTCAGGCCTAGATGTCACTCTCCTTTACACAATAGCTTCTGGTCCATTGAGGAAGCGACACGCACGGACACTAGCTGAAGAAGCTGCTGACAACGGGTTTCGGCTGGTGCGGCTAGAAAAGCCACTCCTACATGGCAAGTTCCTATCGTGGGACGACGATGATGTCGCAATAACGAGCCTTAATTGGGGGTCTAGTAGAACACCAGACGATTTTCCAGAAGCTGAGATCGGCGTTCATATAAATTGCCCAGGGATCGCCCGTGATTTAATGCAACGGATCGAAAGTATTTACCCCGAGATAGGGCATGAAAGCTATCACCCGGTAGAGACAGCATGATGCCAATACAATTCCGCCCGATCGGGCCACCATCACTATGGTCAGAGTCTCGCATATCCACCGGTCATCGCCTGCTGCCAGAAATGCGCATAGACGTTGTTTGCAACCAGCTGCTTTTCCGCTGGCGTGAAGGGCGGCGTCGGGAGCTTTATGAAGACTTCATCGAGAATTAATGTCTCCACTTCGCCCTTCGTCTGCTCCTTTTCCCAAAAGCGTTCGAGTTTTGCGAGCTGCTGCTTGATCGTGGCTAACATCTCCCGGCTCGCCTGCTTGACACGTTCACGATCCGTCTTGCTCAGATCGTCCCTTTTCAGCAAGTCGAACACGGCCAGTTCCTCATCAGAGAGGTTCTCTGTCGCAGCCCGCTCCTGTTCCTCGTCGAGGCTTTGAACGAGTTCAACCAGCCGCCTGAAGGTCTCCTCGATCGTCGTGCGGTCCTTTTCGCTGTTGTAGTCGGCAACGATGTCTTCGTATTTTCTCTGGAAGTCCATGCGCGTGGGATTGCGCGCCAGCATCTCCGCAAGCTTCTCCTCAACGATGCTACGGATGTCCTGAATTGTCGTCGCTTTGCGGGTGACCTTCCTGGAGAACTCGTCACGCAGCCGTTCGAGGTTTATTTGGCTGAGATCGAAGGTCAAGCCCTCGGCCTGGTCTTGACCGAGTGCCTCAGTCCGGATGGAGTCGTTGACGATCCGATGTAACTCCTTCAACAACGCGGTGACATCGGCGGTGTCGCGCCGTTCGGTCAGCTTCTTGTAGATGGCTTCAATATTGTCGTGGCGCTCGGCATAGGCGAATACGCTCGGCTCCACCAGCAGTGATTTAAAGCGGATGAAGACCTGTCGAGCCATGATTTCGAAGCGGCGTTTGGCCTCATCGGTTGAATAGACTGCATCCACGGCATCGGCCAAGCCCTTTATCCGTGAGAAACCCTTCGCCCCGATCAAGGTCGCCGGCTCGAAGCCGAACCCACGCAAATGCGCCTCGGTTGCCTCGATGGCCTCGATGAGGGCCTGAACCCGTTCTTCGATCGGCGCGACGATTTCCTCGCCGCCGGCACCATCCTCACCCAGCGCGTACTGCGCAAGTGCGGCGCGAAGGCTCTTCAACATACCGTTATAGTCGACAATGAGGCCGTGGTCCTTCCCGGGATAGACCCGGTTCGCCCGAGCTATGGCCTGCATCAGTGTATGCGCCTTCATCGGCTTGTCGATGTAGAGGGTAGAAAGGCATTCGACGTCGAAGCCCGTCAACCACATCGCGCAAACGATCGCAACGCGGAAGGGATGCTTCGGGTCTTTGAATGCAGTTTCGACGTCAACGCGCTCGCCGCTATCGGTCTCGAAGCCCTTCTTCATCAGTGCGCGATGAGGAATTATGTCGAAGGCCCATTTCTTGAAATCGGCGACCTCGTTCTGCGCTTCACTGATGATGATCTCGACAATCGTCTCGTCGAGCCACGTGGCTTTCCTTTCGAGATTTTCGATTTTGTCATTCAGCTCGGCACGGGCGGCTTCATCGGTGGTCGCTATGGCCTCAGCTTTTTTGACTTCGATTTCAGCGCGGACTTCGGCGGCCTTGGCCTGCCAGTGCGGCGTAATCAGTTGGTACATGCGGGCGCAGGTGATCTTGTCGATACAGACAAACAAAGACTTCCCGGTTTCCCACCGTATTGCGCAATGCTCGACGAAATCTGCCGCAATCTTATTCAACCGCTCGTCGGCCGTGATGACCTCGTAATCCTTGCCAAGCAGCTTGTCGAGCAGTGTGGCCTGATCGGGGTCGAGTTCGGCCTCCTCGATCTTCGCCGCAATGCGGTCGTTCAAATCCGCACGGGAGACGCCGAGTTTTTCGCCGCGGTTCTCGTAAATGAGTTTGACCGTCGCGCCATCCTCTTCGGACCGCTTGAAATCATACTTGGAAACGTAGTCCCCGAAGATGCGCTTGGTAATTTCGTCCTGCTTGAAGAGGGGGGTTCCCGTGAAGCCGATAAAGGCGGCATTCGGCAGGGCCAGACGCATATTGCGCGCGAGCCGCCCGGCCTGCGTGCGGTGCGCCTCGTCCGATATCACGATGATGTCGTCGCGCTCGCTGTAGGGCTCCTTGGGGTCGACATCCTGATTGAACTTGTGGATCAGGCTGAAAATGTAGCGGTGGTTTTCCTGCAGCAGCTTTTGCAGGTCGGTTCCTGACGCAGCACGCGGCGTGTCCTTGTCTACAACTCCGGTCCCCACGAAAGACTTGTAAATCTGGCTGTCGAGGTCTTGCCGATCGGTCATGAGCAGGAAGGTGAAATTGCCCTCGATCTTTCGGCGGACCTTCTCGGCAAAAAAGGCCATCGAGTAGCTCTTACCGCTGCCTTGCGTGTGCCAGAAGACCCCAAGTCTTCCGAGGTCGGGATGAGCACGTTCAACGATATTAACGGGCCCTTCTGGAATGAAGGACGGCAATTTTGACAACCCAGCTTCCCTTGCCGCAACGAGCCGCTTCTGATCCTCGGCGGCGCGCCTCTCCAGCGGTAGTTCAATGACTCGATGCCGAAGTCGCTTCTCAGGTGGGAATTCCCGCTTTAGCTCTTCCTGATGGGCGACGGACGCGACGGCGCGGTTGACGCCGAGAACCTGATGGTTGCGTGCGACCACCTTGCGTGTCTTTCCAGCCTTGCTCTCGTCGAACAGGATGAAGTTCTCGACAATATCGAGCAGCCGGTCATGCGCCAACATGCCGTCAAGCAGCGCTTCGGCGTCCACCTTGCCCTTGTCGGCTTCATCCTGCCGCTTCCACTCGTAGAAATGATCCCACTCGCTGGTGATCGAGCCATAGCGGGCGCGATCACCATTCGACACGATCAGAAAAGCGTTATGGTGGAAGGCATGGGCGATCACGTTCTCGTCCATGTAGTCGCTGAGATTGCCGTCAAATCCAGCGCGGATGTTCTTGTAGACCGCCTTCAACTCAATGAAGACAAGGGGCAGCCCATTGACGAAGCAGACCAGGTCGGCACGGCGATTGTAATTCGGGGTGCGCAAACCCGTGAGCTTCAGTTCCCGGACTGCAAGGAAGCGGTTCGATCCGGGCTTGTTGTCAAAATCGATCACGCGTGCGCGGATATCATGACGCTTTCCGGCGGCGTCACGCCACGAAACGGGAACGCCATTGCGGATAAGGCGCACGAAGTCTTGATTATGCTGGATGAGCGAACGGCTGAAGTCGTTGGATGTAAGCGCGCGCAGAGCGTCTTCGATAGCGGAAGTGGGCAGTTCGGGATTTAAGCGTTCCAACGCTGCGCGAAGGTCGCGGGTGAGGACTGCTTCATTCGTGCTGTTACGACCGAGCGTACCCTCAGGCCCAAAGGTCTCTTCGTTGAAGGCATAGACGGTCTCCCACCCGAGCCCGTCTTTCAAATGCTCGGCGAAGGTTTTCTGCACCAGCCGATCTTCGCCGTTAATGCCAGTGACTGCCATTCAACCTTCCACCACCTTTCCCGTCACGATCTCGCCCCGCCGAACCGTGATATGCAGTCGTCCTGCGAATGTAACGCCTTGTGCCAATTGCGCAAGTTGTCTGAAAGCGGGGGCACGACCTTCGCCTGTGGGCTCGCCACGCGGCAGCTACACCGCAATTTCCCCATTCATCAGGCGCGGCAAGAGAAGATCGCGAGCTTGGACGAGCTTCCGATTTTGCTGTTCGAGCTTCGAGATCAATTGAAAGTTCGGTTCGGTAGATTCATGAAAATGCGCCAAAAGTGCCTTTGGCGGCACGACAACAATTGCCCGCTCGAAGTCATCTGGGCGAACCGCAGGATAACCTGCTCCCGTCGCGTGGTTCACTAGGTGACCTACGAATTGGTCGGTGGTCACGGACACGTAGAGCCAGGTAAAAGGGACCTCCCGGGCTGACAACACCGTGAACCCGGTGGAAATAACGTCGATGTCCGACGGTTCTAGGACCAGGGCAAAGGCGCGCAGATTCGGCCTGACATTCGACCAGATTATGTCCCCAGATTTGGCCTTGCGGCGTGCGCGTCCAGGGGCATCATTTGATGACATTCGGGTCTTCGATATAATTCTACCCTGAGAGACTGACGAGATGTCGATGTAGGTGATCTCATCCGGTAGCCCCTTTGCCTGATAGCTCTCTCTATTGGTATCAGCCACATCTCCCAGCGTCCTTTGCTTCCACCCCTCCGGCAACCCACCAATGAACTTGGTGTGCTCGTGACCTGGAAAACGGAAGTGGACGAACCACTCGCGATAGAGCATCCGCGCCGCTTGCTCCAACAGCGCAATCCGCCGTAGGTTGTTGCCGATTAGGTCGTCGTAGCCAGATATGATCTCTTCCAGCCTTTTTTGCTGGTGCAACGGTGGAAGTGGCAACTCGATACGACTCATATCGCGTATCGGCAATTGCGGCTGAGCAACGCCGCTACGCATTTGTCCGACCTGCAATTTGAAGGCATCAGAGCGTAAGAACGCATACAGATACGAAGGAAGGATTTTGGAACGATCACACCTAAGAATCACCATTCCGGAATTTATGCGTACGTTTTCGTATGAAACGCTGTCATCGTAGTGTGCAACGTTACCAAGTGTGCCGCGCGTGGTTAATACCACGTCATGCCTCTGGAGCTTTCCCTTGCGAAGCTGAGCATCCTTCTGCTCATCAACAAACTGACCAGTGCTGAAATCAAATCCAGACTTAGTGACGTTGGTGGCGCTTAGGAAAAGGCAATATCCTGAATCGCGAAAATCACTTTGTTTTGGATAAGCCTTGCCGCGATCTCCGTCAATGATTTCGAACGGAGCGTTCGCAAAGTTGGTGACAAGATAACCCAACTTAACCTCCCAGTTCTTCGAAATTCTTGGTAATGCGCACCGCCAGTTCGACAGCCTCGTCGTTAAGGCCCTTCAGATCGATATGGATAGAGCGCAAAGCTTCCTCAAAATCGAAGTCGTCGTCCGCTTCCTCCTTCGCGACGCCGACATAGCGGCCCGGTGTGAGGCTCCAGTCATGGCCCTTGATCGTGGTGCGATCGACGCGCTTCGCAAGCCCCTCAACATCCCGCCACACCGCATCCGGGAACCGCTCCTGCAACCAGTCTGCCTGCTTGCCGAAATAACGCGTCAGCCGCAGTGACTCGACAGCCGCAGCTCGTGCTTCATCGAGCGCCTTGCGAGCCCGGTTTATTTCCGCATTGTTCCAAATGCCGGTATCCCGCGCCGACAACTCCTTCACAGCAATGTCAATCACCCGGCCCACCAGCTTTGCCGCAAGGTCGATCTGCTTCGTTAAATCTCGGCACTGTTCAGCCAGTGGATGCAGAGCAATTCGCGCAGCGTTTAGCCCAACATTGTCACGTGCCGCCTCCGCCCACGTCGTATCCTGCGCCGCCGCTTCCGTGCTGAACGCCCGGACGTCGGTTACCAGTAGTGCCTGCAGATCGCAAAGCTCATCCAACGGGCCGGCCAACGGATCATCTTCGCGCATCATTCTTGCGAAGGGTTTCATCAAATCGATGAGTTTGCCGAACGCCGCCTCGAAAGCCAACAGCGGTTCCCGCGCCTTCGCACCAAGATCGATTGCCTCGATCAGATAACTTTCCACCAACTTCAGGAACCGGTCCTGTTGACCGCGATATAGCCAGACGATGGCGGCAATGTTCTTCTGCTGCTCCGGACTGAAATCGCATACGGAACGCGAGACTTTGCGGAAGATTTGCCGCGCGTCGAGCATCAGCACATGGTCGCGTCTCGCTTCATCCTTCTCCTTCGTTCGGTCGAAAAACCAAAGTTGGCAGGGTACCGTGCGCGTATAAAAGAAGTTGCTGCGAATATCGATCATGACATCGACCGCGCCAGTCTCGACGAGCTTCTGGCGCACGATCGCTTCATCGCGGCCGGCGCTCGATGCCTGCGAGGACATGACCACGCCCGCACGGCCCGTCTCGTTGAGGTAACTGTAGAAATAGGACAGCCAGAGGTAGTTGGCGTTCGAGACTTTCTTGGTCTTGTTCACACCCGGCAGACCGAAAGGCAGGCGTTTGTCGCCCTTCACCTTCTCGGCATCTACTTCATCGACGTTGAACGGCGGATTGGCCATCACGAAGTCGCACTTGCCGACGAGTTCGTGCGGGTCCTTGTAGTAGGTAATCGCTTCGTTTCCGGCGCGGATCGTGCCTTGCAGGCCGTGGACCGCGAGATTGATCTGCGCAAGCCTGGCCGTCGTTTCGTTCTTCTCGTGACCGTAGAAGGTGACACGCTTCATCGTGTCCTGACCGGCATCCTCAATGAAGTGACTTGACTGGACGAACATACCTCCCGAGCCACAGGCGGGGTCGAAAATGGTGCCGTGGTCCGGCTCGATCACGTTCACGATCGTCTGCACGATCGAGGGGGGCGTGAAGAACTCGCCGCCGTCATGCGCCCCCTGCTTCGAAAATTCGGCCAGGAAGTATTCGTAGATGCGTCCGAAGACGTCCCCGGAAGCCGCGCGCAAGCCCTCGGTATCGAATACCCGCATCATCTCTTCCAAAACACTCGCATCGAACCGCCCGTAGTCTTTCGGCAGCTGACCCGACAATGGCGGAAAGGCGTCTTCGATGGCGTCCATGGCCGCGGTCAAGGCCGCGCCGAGATTTCCATCCTTTGGAGTCTTGAGAATGACATCAAATCGCGCGGCCTCCGGAAGGTTTAAGGCGCGACGGCGGGTAAAGTCGGCATCAACCAGCGGGCGATCCGGCATCTTGCCAGCTGCCTTGTCTGCATCGATCGCAGCCTTCGCTTCATAGAAGCGGTTCGTCGCATGGCGGAGGAAAATCAAGCCCATGATAGGCATGAAATATTCGTTCGAAGCCAGGTTGGAGTTCGCACGAAGAGTGTCGGCGAGCTTCCAAAGGCCAGATTCGAATTTCTCCAGTCCTTGCAGGTGGTCAGCGATCATACTATTGCGGTCCTTCACTTGTTTTCGTCATTCATTCCTCGCGGTATGCAAATGAGTGCCGTGGATGCAGCCACGGTCATCGGCGTCCTGGCATTTTCCAGGGGCCCTCGACGCGGAAGCCTACTTAACCAAGACCCCATCCTCGCGTCGGATTTCATAGTAGTCGTCACGAACATCGGCAAAGTACTCGGATTGGGCAGGCAAAAACCTCGGAGGCAGAGGTGTGGACGCCAATGGGTTGTGAGCGACAATCATGGGGCGGGGTTCGCCAAGCAGGAGAATTTCGTCGACATCGACGGCCCAGATCGCGCTGATAGGGGAGAAAGCCGGGTCCAGAAATGTGTCCGCCGGGACTTCAGCGCCTGATGGCTTCCGAACTCGTGTCCGATGTTGATGTCCAGCGCCGAGTTCTTTCAGTGTTACGCGATCGATCCTGATTTGCAGCGGACCAATGGCTAGCGTGGCCTCAACCGCGAAAGGATGTTGGCTGATACCATTCAACTCAGTAAAAACACCGCCGAACCCACGGAGCAGACGCCCATTGACAGCGACAACATAGACGTCGCCCTCACGGACTATTCTCTTGTCCAAATAACCCGGAACCCGATCGCCGGTCTTTCGGTCAATGCGTCCCAGAAGTTTTTCCGCCTTTCCCTTTAGAGCAGCAGTCCATCTTAGGAGCAATTCCTCGTGTGGGAAGCTGACTACGTTGCCGACGGTGTGATTTATCCAGGCGTCTGGCAGGCCCGTTGGCTCGGGCGTAATCACCTCAATCCATATGCGTTGACCGCCATGCTCGACCAGAAAATCGGGACCTTCCGCCGCGTGGGACAGCTTCAATCCGGATGCTTCCAGTTGGTGGGCCAGGAGCACTTCAGTAAACTGTTGCCAGAATACGGAGTGGTTGTCCGAGCAAAGCCGTTGCTCACAGTTGTTGTCGGCGAGGCCGGACGCGATATGATCCCGACACAGGCGAAGTGTTCGTTCTCGAATCGCGTCTCCAGCTTCGCCCGGAAACGGATATCGCCTGGCGATTGCCTCCTCGAGGCTCATTGAACTGTGTCTTTCGATTGAGCCTGACTCTTCAACGACGTCTTCCAATTCATTCGCTTGTCACCCGGTAACGTCGGCGAATTAGTCTTCGTCAACGCTCTCACAATTAGTAGACGCGAGGCGATTCGTCATGCTGCCATCGAGTCTATCGTTCGTCCTACAACTGAACTCGAGGTCGCGAGTTTTGTGCCGCTTCAGTGGCAGCTTTGCGGGAGTTGGGTAGCCACAAGTATTGAAAGACCCCAACCTTCTGAAAAAGCAAAATCGAGGACATCGTTACATGTACCATCTCAGTCAATCACGGACACGTCGAGCAATAATGGAAGACTTCGTTTGAAAATCAAAGGGTTATTGACCCTTATTCACTTTATATGTTAGGATTGGCTAACGTGAAAGTCGGTCGAGAACTCAAACGAGAACGATTAGCCTCAAGACAATCTGGGCCACCTTTCAAATCGAAGTAAGCGCGTAGGGACCCCCACGTATCATTTGGCGCGCTGATCGGGGATTTTGTGCATGAGTTATGCGGAGAATCCTATGAGCGACAGTGTGAATCAGCCACGAACATTCGAGGTTTTGACGGCGGC
>NZ_JACVAS010000087.1:0-212 GCF_014852025.1 Ensifer sp. ENS10 | reverse complement strand
CCGGCCGATTGCCTTATGCCGGATCGAAGCCGCACCGCCGGTGTTGATCCGCTCCAGCAACCGACGCACCTGGCGGGTGCTCAGCTCAAGCACGCGCGCCGCCGACGCCAACGTCATGCGTCCGGCGATCACTTTCGACAAAACCTCAATCCGCTGCAGATCGCGTTCGCTCATCGCAATCAATCCCAACCGACGCACCTGGCGGCTGCTGA
>NZ_JACVAS010000086.1:0-226 GCF_014852025.1 Ensifer sp. ENS10 | reverse complement strand
GCACGAACGGCTTCTCGTTTGCCGGTTTGCATGGCACGAGCGGTACGATCGGACAGGAGACGGTAAACTACAGCTGGAGCGGCAACACGCTGACGGCAACGGGCCCGCGCGGCGTGCTGTTCACGGTGACCGTGACGAACGCGGCCACGGGTGCCTATACGGTCGAGCTCAAGGACAACGTGCTGCATACGGCTGGTCCGAATGGCGAGGACAATGTCTCGGTCGG
>NZ_JACVAS010000085.1:0-227 GCF_014852025.1 Ensifer sp. ENS10 | reverse complement strand
ACCGTGACGAACGCGGCCACGGGTGCCTATACGGTCGAGCTCAAGGACAACGTGCTGCATACGGCTGGTCCGAATGGCGAGGACAATGTCTCGGTCGGCCTCGGCTACACGGTCACCGACGCGGACAACTCGGTTGCCAACGGCACACTGACCGTCAGCTTCAACGACGACGTGCCTTCGGCGGCGAATGAAGCCGGCGGGGCTGTGCCGGAAGGCACGACGATCAG
>NZ_JACVAS010000084.1:0-233 GCF_014852025.1 Ensifer sp. ENS10 | reverse complement strand
TCGGCTATCGAACGCCCGCGGAAGTCTTCCGCAAGAAACTGCTCGCGCAAATGCGACGTGTCGGTTAGCGTTGCACTCGCAAGTCGCAGTTCGGCGTGAACTCACACCGCAAAGTTAAAGTGTCCTGATCCTGCAAAGTTGGAATGTCACTCTCCCCGGGTTTTGCTGACCTGGGAGATTGCGGATGGGATTGATTGCGATGAGCGAACGCGATCTGCAGCGGATTGAGGTTT
>NZ_JACVAS010000083.1:0-233 GCF_014852025.1 Ensifer sp. ENS10 | reverse complement strand
AAATCTCGATCCGCTGCAGGTCACGCTCGCTCATCGCAATCAATCCCATCCGCAATCTCCCAGGTCATCAAAACCCGGGGAGAGTGACATTCTTACTTTGCAGAAACAGGACACTTTAACTTTGCGGTGTGAGTTCACGCCGAACTGCGACTTGCGAGTGCAACGCTAACCGACACGTCGCATTTGCGCGAGCAGTTTCTTGCGGAAGACTTCCGCGGGCGTTCGATAGCCGA
>NZ_JACVAS010000082.1:0-236 GCF_014852025.1 Ensifer sp. ENS10 | reverse complement strand
GCCGCTCCAGCTGTAGTTTACCGTCTCCTGTCCGATCGTACCGCTCGTGCCATGCAAACCGGCAAACGAGAAGCCGTTCGTGCCCGCACCGTCACCACCGACAGCGCCACCGAGCGTGCCGGAGAAGGTCGCTGCACCGGCAACCGGAGCCGGGTTGGCGCCAGCCAGACCGTCATCGTCGACATTCGCAGACGCCACGCCGCCCGTCGGCGTGTTGGCATCCGTTACCGCGAAGC
>NZ_JACVAS010000081.1:0-237 GCF_014852025.1 Ensifer sp. ENS10 | reverse complement strand
TGTCCGCGTCGGTGACCGTGTAGCCGAGGCCGACCGAGACATTGTCCTCGCCATTCGGACCAGCCGTATGCAGCACGTTGTCCTTGAGCTCGACCGTATAGGCACCCGTGGCCGCGTTCGTCACGGTCACCGTGAACAGCACGCCGCGCGGGCCCGTTGCCGTCAGCGTGTTGCCGCTCCAGCTGTAGTTTACCGTCTCCTGTCCGATCGTACCGCTCGTGCCATGCAAACCGGCAA
>NZ_JACVAS010000080.1:0-237 GCF_014852025.1 Ensifer sp. ENS10 | reverse complement strand
CGATCCGGGTCAAGGCCGACGGCAGCTACGAGTTCCAGGCGGATGCTCCGACGGTCGGAGCATCTCTGCCGGTCAACGGTACCTACACGGTGACGGACGGCGACGGTGATACGTCGACGGCAAACTTCGGCTTCTCGGTGACGGATGCCAACCAGCCGACCGGTGGCTCGGCGTCTGCGAATGTCGACGATGACGGTCTGGCTGGCGCCAACCCGGCTCCGGTTGCCGGTGCAGCGA
>NZ_JACVAS010000007.1:0-412472 GCF_014852025.1 Ensifer sp. ENS10 | reverse complement strand
GCAAAACCCGGAAAGAGCGGATAAATCCCATAGGGATTTACCGCGATGGCGCGGGGTGGAGCAGCCCGGTAGCTCGTCAGGCTCATAACCTGAAGGCCGCAGGTTCAAATCCTGCCCCCGCAACCAAACATCCAAAAAGCCCGCAGGACACAAACGTCCGCGGGCTTTTTGACGTTCTAGGCACAGCCCTAGCCAATGCGTCGGTCCACCCTCCGGACCACGACGGAAGACGGCAAGGCAGACCAGCTTCTCAAAATTACCCGTCGAAATCCCAATCCTCCAAGGCCAGCCAAGTGCGGGTCTCCTCGATGATCTCGTTCGACAGGCGGATCGTCGGCAGTACATCAGCGCCCCCAACGACCGATCGGTCTCCCCTCCCGACGCAATCTTGGCGCGGTTGAGAACGGTGAGTAAACCTTTTAGTTGCTAAATTTCTTTGTTTGCCCTTTCAAATAACCCAAACCGGGCGCAGCCAGGCGGTCACGTCGCCCGAACAAAGCCACCTGAAACCAGCGTGATAGAGTTTGCATGAAACACATCACCATTCCGACCGACAGCTTCCTGGATGGCCGTCGATTTCCCGCAACGACCCTGCGCCTGGCTTTGATCTATGCAGCCGCCGAATTGCTGATCAGTAGTCCGATCTGGCTCACAATCGGTGACAATCCCCTTAAGCCGTTCGTTGGCAAGCTTGTCCTTGAAGCGGTCTTTGTCGTTCTGGCCATTCTGTTTGCGCATCTGCTCAGCCGCATGAGAAGGCAGCGGTATGCCACGCAAATTTTCGTGTGCCTGCTGCTTTCCCTGGTCAGCTCCCTCGGTATGTCGCTGCTGGACTACTACCTCTACACGCTGATCATGTCGCCCGTCGTCGCGCCGTTCAACATCATGGATTACGGCTACGCGGTCTGTTACCGCATGTCGATCTTCTTTGGCTGGTCGTTTCTCTTCGTGGCGTTGCTCAATCACATGGAGGTCCGCGATCGGGATTTGAAACTGATTGCCTCGCGCGAAGAGGCGCTGGCGGCGCAGATGCGTGCCTTGCAATATCAGATAAACCCGCATTTCCTCTTCAATACGCTCAACTCCATCACCGGCCTGGTGGAGGAGGGGGCATCGCAGCGGGCCGAGCGGATGATCATGTCGCTCTCGGGGTTTCTGCGGTCGACGCTGCAGCTCGATCCGATGCGCGAATTACGGCTTGCGGACGAAATGGCTCTGCAGAAAGAGTATCTCGATATCGAGAAGGAGCGGTTTTCGGATCGAATGGTCGTTCGTATCGACATCCCTCCCGAACTCGAGGGTGCCATGGTTCCAAGCCTGATCCTGCAGCCGTTGGTCGAGAACGCGGTGAAGCACGGCGTCGGCCGTTCGATCGGCGAGGTCGAAATTCACATCCGGGCGGCTCGGGTTGGAGGGACGCTCAATCTGTCCGTCGAAAACGACGTTGCCACGTCCGCTTCCGGCAAGGCGGGCGAGGGCCTCGGCATTGGACTTGCCAATGTCGCTCATCGAGTCAGGACGCATTTTCCGGAAGGTGCATCGTTGACCGCCGGTCATGTCGGGCCGACGCGCTATCGCGTTTCGCTGCACATGCCGCTGAGATTTGCACAAGTTGACGCATAGGTGGTCGAAACCGTCAGAAGACCTCGGCAACCGATGTCGTCGATCCGTTCGCCCATTCAGGCCGGGGGGGAAATCCGGCCCGACAGGAGATCGTCAACTGAGATCGGCGCTCAATCGGGCACCACGTCCCATTTGTCATCGGGATCGAAACGATCGATGAAGGGCACGATCTGCTCGGTGCTCGGCCCGAGGTCCCGCTCGTAGACGATGCCCTGCTGGTTGACGACGAAGGTCTTGACGCCGGTCTCGGCATAACTGACTGGCCAGGCGATCAAGGCGAAACCGCCGATCATGTTGCCGTTGATGACATAGTCATATCGCCCGCCGGCAATGTTATCGCCTTGCGAGGTCACGATGCGGAAGCGGTAGCCGAAGTAGCCTTGGCCGGCCTTGGCCTTTTCCAAGGCTGCCTCGCTGATCGCGTCGCCGACCGGGCTTTCGCCATCGCCCTGATCGGCCGGCCAGTAGAGCCCGTCCGTCTGGCCAGGTGTACTGATCAGCTTCTGGGCATATTCGAGCACGCCATCGGCGTCGCGATCCTGCGAGGCGTATTCCTTCTGCGCATCGACATAGGCCTGTACCGTATCGATTGCCTCGAGCTCGTTCTCGCCGACGCGGCGATTGACGATCTCCTCAAGCCCGACATAGGTGTCGAAAGCCCATTTGCCGTCCTCGCCCTTGGTGATCGGGAAGGGCAGGGGCCAGAGCCGATCGCCGAGCTGGATGATCTTGCGCCCTTCGAGATCGCGGACGACGACGTTGCGGGCGGCACCTTCGCGAATGAGCGCAAAGGTATCCATCGCCCCTTCACCGGCCTTCAGCTTCTCCGCATTGAGCCCCAGAAGCTTTGCCAGACCGTCGAAATCGTTGGCGGCGAGCTTCGCCTTGAAGTCGTCGACCGCCTTGGCGGGATCATCGAAGATCGGCGGATCCTCGTCGGCCGCATAGGCATCGAGGCCTGCGGCCATTTGATCCGTTGGCGCCTGTTCCGCCGGCGTCTGTGTCTGCGAGAAAGACGCGTTGAGTGGCACGGCGGCCAGCGTGAGGGCGATCGCCGTTCCGAGGAGAAACGGATGAAAGAGTTTTGCCATGGTCGTTCTCCTATGATCCGTTCAACGCCTGCGTCCGCCGCCGCCGCCGCGACCACCGCCGCCGCGGTGCATTGGCGGCCTGCCGCCGCCGCGGCTCATCTGTGGCCGCCCGCCGCCGCGGTGGCCACCGCCCATGCTCTGACCGCCGCGGCGTGACGAGTTGATTTCACGCCGCCCGGGATTGACGTTGCCGAGGCCCGACGGCCTGTTCGGTCGGTTCTGCGCCTTGGCGGCCATCTTCTTCTTGCCGCCCTGACGGTTCACTTGCGAAGGCTTGTTGCCGCCAGGGCGGTTGAGGCTCGGCTTGCCGTCGCCGGGCCGCGCTTTCGCAACCCCCTGCCCGCCACCACCGGGCCGCGCTGCCGGCCTCTGCTGGGCCTTCAGCCCATCGAGCGTGCTCTTGCGCACGTCCCGGATCTGACCGCCGCCACCACCGCCGGGCCGCGCGTTCGGCCGATCGCGGTTGATCTCAGCGGCGCGGTTGCGCAGGTTGTTGTTGCCGTTTGCCTTGATGTTGTTCTTGATGCTGTTTCGGTCGAAATGCTGAAGCTGGTCGCGGTCGAAGTTGATCTTGCTGCGATCGACATTCTTCCAGTCGATGTCGTTCCACTTCACCTTGCCGTTGATGTTGTTGAAGCAGTTGTTGCAGTCGATGTCCATGTCGCCGCCGTTCCAGCGGCCGCCCCAGACGCCCCAATCGTCCCAGTCGACGATCGCCGCGAAGGCAGCCCCAGTCACCGCGCCGGCGAAGAAGGCCGCCCCCGGATACCAATAGGCCGGATAGGGTTCTTCATAGTAGCCGATCGGCGCCGGTGCATAATTCGGCTCGTACAGCATCTCCGGCGGATACTGCGGAACGTAGATCGTTTCGGGGTTGGCTGCCTGGATGATGACGTTGTCGCCTTCCTGGACCACCTTCACCTTGTCGTCGCTCTTGATGATGTTCTTGGCGACGGCCTCGTCGCGCAACTGCTGTATCGCGATCAGCACATCTTTCTGCTGATTGGCGATCGCGTCGCCGAAAGCCTGCGTCCACTCGAGGTCTTCGCTCATCATCTTGACGATCTGGGGATAGTTGAGCAGCGAAATGACGCTACCGTCCCAATCGTCCTTTGGCTTCATGTCGGGTTTCTTCTGGCGAGCCTCCAGAAACCGTTCTGCCTCGACTATCTGCAGCGGATAGAGCGCGGCAGCGGAAATAAGCGCCACCAGCTCGTCCGGATAGAGCGCGATGCGCGCGACCAGAACTTCGAGTTCGTCGTCGCTGAGTGGTTCCGGCGCTGTCTGCTGCTCAGCGGCTGGCGCACTCGCTGTCTGCTGGGCCATGACGGCCGTGATGGGCGTTGAAACCAGTATCGTCACTGCGCTGCCGAGCGCGATGATCGTTTTCCGGATCATCTATCCAGCCTCCCTTTGTTGGCTGAGGCGCGCGGGCGCTTGGACAAGCGCGCGTGACAGCCCCCTGTCGACGCTTCTGCTGCAACCAGAGCTTGATGCTGTCGCAGCTTATATTTCTACTGCCGTCTGTCACAGGTATCTCTAGGGGAGGCTAGCCGATGGGGAAGCCCGAATGACGTATGCTACTGTATGTTACTGCCTATCGGCCATCGCCAGCGTACGATCCGCATGACTGTTGCACGAGGGACGGTATGCTGCCTGTCTGGGACAGGTCCAGCCATACTGGATTCAGTGACACGCGGGCCCCGAGAAGCCGCAGCGGCGCATTGATTTGCCACATCAAGGGTGAGGGGCGAGAATGGTTGATGATCCTTCCCGAACGGGCGCGGTTCGCGATGGGCCAACCGGTCCCCCGTCCTTCGAGGCGAAGATCACCGATATCGCCAGGATCGGCATCGTCGGGCTTTTTGCCTATTGGTCCCTGACGCTGATTGCGCCATTCGCCATCATTCTCATCTGGGCGGCCATCCTTGCCGTGGCGCTCTACCCGGCCTATGCCCGACTTGGCCGCCTTCTCGGCTCGCGGCGATTGGCTTCATTTCTCATCACGCTGACCTGTCTGGCCGTCATCGTCGCCCCGTTGACCGCGATTGCGGTCAGCTTTGCCGAAGGGCTCCAGGCGCTGCTCGCAAAACTTGCCGACGGTTCGCTCAGAGTGCCGGTACCACCGGAATATGTTCGCGAGTGGCCGATCGTCGGTGAACGGGTTCATGCCGCCTGGAGCATGGCATCGGATAATTTCGAAGCTCTCCTGAGCAAGCTCGAACCTTCGCTGGTGCAGGCGGGCAGCAAGGCGCTCGGCAAAATTGCGAGCATCGGCGCCGAGGTGCTGAGCTTCGTGGTGTCCGTCTTGGTGGCCGGCTTTCTTTTCGGCTCCGGCGAACGGCTGGCGGAGATGGCGCAACGTTTCTCCGGCAGGATCGGTGGTGACAGGGGCATCGGCTTCCTGCGTCTGGCGGCAGCGACGATCCGCAACGTGGCACGCGGGGTCATCGGCGTCGCGTTGCTGCAGGCCTTTCTCTGTGCCTTGGTGCTCGGCCTGTTCCATGTTCCGGCGCCGGGTGCGATCGCATTCGTCGTGCTTGTTCTCTGCATCATCCAGATCGGGCCCGCGCTGGTCCTGCTTCCGGTGATCATCTGGGCCTGGGTGACGATGGATTTCGGTCCAGCGCTGCTTATGACCATTCTGCTGGTCCCGCTCTTCGTCATCGACAATGTGATGAAGCCGATCCTGGTGGCTCGCGGACTTTCGACGCCGACGCTGGTCATCCTGCTCGGGGTGCTCGGCGGCACGCTTTCCTACGGGCTGATCGGCCTCTTCCTGGGCCCCATCGTCCTCAGTGTGGTCCACGATCTGCTGATGGTCTGGATGCAGGGGGGCACCGTACGCGAAAAACCCCAATCCGACGCATCGCAATCGCCGCGGCCGGTTTGAGCCGCGCCTTGGTCAGTGGATCGAACTGTCTGTGCGTGCCTGTTCGAATTCGGTTTCGGGAATCGGCACGCCCGCCTTGCGCAAGCCATCAACAAGCTGTTGCCGATCCTGCGGACGGCGCAGCCTCAGAGCGACCTCCTGTGGGATACCTTCAAGCAGGCCTGGCAGGTTGGTTTCGATCCACTTCCTTTCTTCCTGCGCCTGTGCATCTTTGCCAAGCTTGCCCAGCGTGGCCAGAAGCATGACGCGGGAGAACGGATGGGTGCGAAGATCGGCCATGCGCGCCCATCGCTCGGCGGTGACATAGTCGCCCCCGAAGTAGGAGCAGACCGAAAGCGCTCTTTCGAAATAGCGGGCGGGACCAAAGTTGCGGGCGACGCTTTCCGACAGCAGCTTGCAGCCGGAATCCCATTGGCCTGAAAGCGCCAGCCGGAACCCGTATTCGCCGGCGAGCTCGGCGTCGTTGGGATTGATCGCAAGTGCGCGCGCGCCGACGGCCAGGGCAGCATCGACATCGCCGCGGAAGAACAGGGCAAGCATTCGCGCCTCAAGGGCGCGCACGTCCTGGGGATCCAGTTCCACAGCACGGGCTGCAGCTTCGGTTGCCCGCTCCAGCGTTACCGAGGAGGAGCGATCGAGACGATCCTGGAAGGCGTCGATATAGGACATCGACAGCAAGGCCCAGGCCGTCGCGTAGGTTGGCACCTGTCGCGTCGCCTGTTGCAGACATTCCTGCACCCCGGCTTGGCCTTGCGCACCGACGTCGCCGCGATGGCCGTAATAGCTCAAGGTGCAGGCATAAGCTTGCCAGTCATCGGGAACCGACTGTTTGAACGCCGTGGCGTTTGCCTGGAAAATGGCACCATAGGGCTGTGCCACGGCGCCAGCCACAGCGGCGGCCGCCTTCACCTGCAGGTCGATAGTCTTGCCGGTTTCCAGACGCTCGTCGTAGGCATTCGTCCATACCACCGATCCATCGGACCGCTGGATGAGTCTCGCCACGAGCCGCAGTCTTTCGCCGTCGAACCGGACCCGACCCTCCAGGGCAAAGACCGGACCACCCTGCGGCGAGGCATCGGGCCCTTCACGGGTGGTGACGGTGATCTCCTTGAACTTGGCGATGTTGCCGACGACCTCGTCAGTGAGCCCGCGGGCCATCATCGCCGATTGGGAGGTTCCTGACAGGTCTTCAAATGGTGTGACGACGAGCTTCGGGATCGTCGGCTGCAGGCGAACGATCGATTTGTCATCCTCGTGAAGGAGGAGCGCCCCGGCTGCCAGGCCGCCACCGACGCAGACCATGGCTGCCGCCGTGAGCCAGGCTCCTCGCCGGGTGCGTAGCGTGGCTGGTTTTTGTGCGGCACTTTCCTTGGCTTCCGTGTGCGACGGGAGCCACGCATCGATGCGCCGTTCGAAAGTTGGCACGTAAGCGCCCTTGGGGATGCTGATGACGATCGGATCGGTTCGCCCGGCAACGAGGTAGTAGCGTTCGAGCGCCCGGCGAATGCGGCCGGCTTCGATCCGCACCGCCGGATCCGTCTGCGGGTCGAAAGAGGAATCCCGGCCGAAGACCTCGGTTGCAATCGAATAGGCCTTTATGCGATCTCCTCGGCCCGCAATCGTTTCCTCGATGACATAGGTCAGGAATTTGCGATCACGCTCCGGCGCATCGAACTCGGCGCTGCGGCGAATTCGATCGAGTTGTGCCAGAATTTCCGCGTCGGTGGGTGGGGCAACTGCCGACTTGACCCGGCTGTCCTGCCGACTTTCCATGGTCATGCACGCTCCCATGGTCACAATGTGAGATTGTATCCGGCGGCACTGTAAGCTCCGGTATACTACGTCTCCACCCGGTCGAAGCGCAACATGTATTCGCGGGCTATGTTAAGGTTGTGTTTTGGCTGAAGCCGGCTCCGAAGCGCGCACTATGCGCTTCCGGATCGAGCGTGGGCCCGGCTAGGATCGGGCGCCGTTTCGCAGCGGCATGCGCGGCTTGTCCGGTGGCGTACGGAAAGTCTCTGCCGGCGCAGGGCGGCCGACGTGGAAGCCCTGGACCTGGTCGATCCGGAAGCGCCGCATCAGCGCCAGTTGCTCGTCGGTCTCTACGCCTTCGATCAGGATCTTGTGGCCGCGGTTTCGCACCAGCCCGATGATGTCCTGCAGCATGGCGCGCCCCTTGGGGGTATTGCAATCGTGCAGGAACGACCGGTCGATCTTTACGGTATCGAATTCGATCAGGCGCAGCCAGGAGAGGCCGGCAAAGCCCGTGCCGAAGTCATCCAGCCATATCCTGATGCCCAGCGTTTCGAGGTCGCTGATGCAGCGCAGGATGCCCGAATGCATCTCCATTTCGAGCCCTTCGGTGATCTCGAAGGCAAGACGGCTGCCGGCCACGCCGGTCTCTCCGAGGATCGCGGCGACCGAGGTTGCAAAGCCCGGAGTCTTCAGCTGGATCGGTGAGACGTTGACGCTGACGAGCGGGATATGGTTGTCGACGAGAAGTTCGCGGCAGACGGTCTTGATCGCCCAGCGACCGAGGTCGAGAATTGCGCCGGTTCGCTCGGCAACCGGAATGAAAAGGCTCGGCGGAACCGACGTGCCGTCCAGCATCGTCAGCCGCATCAGGGCCTCGACGGCCTCGACCTCACCGGTCATCACGTTCCTGATCGGCTGGTAGACGAGCGATACCAGGTTCTGATCGACCGCGATCTTCAGAAGCGCGGCAATGTTCTCGCTTTCGTCGCTGCTTTGCGGGTCGTTCGGGTCGAA
The DNA here is from genome assembly GCF_014852025.1 of Ensifer sp. ENS10. NCBI lineage: Bacteria > Pseudomonadati > Pseudomonadota > Alphaproteobacteria > Hyphomicrobiales > Rhizobiaceae > Ensifer > Ensifer sp. ENS10. The sequence continues at coordinate 404,096 of NZ_JACVAS010000007.1, read as the reverse complement.
CAGCTTCGCGCAGTTTCGGCCGCTCGCCTTGGCGGCATAGAGCGCACGGTCGGCTTCGTGGATGATCTTCTCGAGCTTGGCGCCGGTCTGATTGCGCGTGAAGGCGGCACCGACGCTGACGGTGACGATGGAGACGCCATCGCGGCGCTGCTCATGCACTAGCCGCATGTTCTCGACGGTACGGCAGATCACCTCGGCCAGCTCGGCTGCCTGCTCCAGAGTGTCCAGGCGGGCAAGAACGATGAACTCCTCGCCGCCATAGCGACCGATGGAACCGTTATAGTCCTTGATCGCCTCGCCGAGCGCATTGGCCACCAGAACGAGGCAGCGGTCGCCCTCCTGATGGCCGTAGCAGTCATTGTATTTCTTGAAGAAATCAACGTCGATCAGCATAGCGGCAAAGCTTTTTCCGAGCTTCTGCCAATCGTTCCAATAGTCGCGCAGCTGCTGGTCGATGGCGCGGCGGTTGTCCAGACCGGTCAGGGGATCGGTGTTGGATAGCCGCAGCAGCGCCATTCCTCGTTCCGAGGCTTCGTTCTGCTGGATCTTCGCCTCGAAGGCGTTGAGGAACACCTTGTAGCGCTCGCGGTTGAGCTTCCAGTTTACATAGGAGGTGAAGATGAAGCAGGAGACGTAAAAGGTCCCGAAGGCGATCAGATAGGCAGGATCTTGCTCGGAGAAGAACGAGAGAGCGATGAAGAACGTCGTCAACACGATCCCGGAGGCGACGACCGAGAGGCGGAAGCGGAAACTGAAGAAGAGATTGGCGCCCATCATGAAGATCGCGCCGAAGATCATGTAGTAGGACATGCTGCCGACGTCGGCCGTCATCATCGCAGGCACGAGCCAGCCGATGTAGCCGAAGACCAGTGCAGCGGCGCAGGTGCCGTCGAGCCACTTGGTTCGGGCCTTGATGCGATACAGGATCTCGAAGGTCAAAAGCGCGCCGATGCCGACGACGAGGCGCGCGAGTATCGTATTGAAGGCGACATCAGGGACCAGCAGAATGTCGATCGCGAAAAACGACAGATAGACGGCAACCGCGACCCAGAGGCCCTGCCTCGTCGCCGCACGCCGGCCAGCCTCGCCCTCCATTCGATAGAGTGTCTGAAGCTCAGCCAAATGCGGCCTGTGCGGCTGCTTATGTAGGTCGATGTCAACTACGTCGGCCAACGTGTGCTTCATGCACTGATCCATCGCGCTGCGTCACGGTCAACGGAAATCTGTCGTCGCTTTTCCATCAATGGACGTTGTTTCGGACACTCCATGCTTGCCCCCCACTTTACGCCTGCAACAGGGACGAGTGGTGCGGGTGGGATGATAGGAGGTGTCCATTAAGTTTTGTTAAATTAAAGGGCCGGAACGCCTAGGATTAGGCGTAACCCAAAGGGAGGAAGCACGAGAATTTACCTTATTATATACAAAAACTTGCAAACCGAGCCGTAATGCGCGCATCTTCGCGACCATTGTTAACAAAGCATTAACGGATGGTCTCGCGTGCGCCAATTTCAGACGGTTTTCGATGGTCAAAGCCTGATTACTCCCAAGGCGATGGCTGATGAGTTCGTTTCGCCCAGGGGCGAGCGGCACGACGAACAGCTCACGGTCGGCAGGGCCGAGCTCGCAGTGATTCTCAGGATTGCCCAGGAGCAGTTCCTGCAGGGAACGGACCCGGCGAAGATTATCGACCGGCTTGCAGCCGCTCTCCATGAAACCAGGGCCAAGTTCCACCCGAACGTCTGGCAGGAACTGATACCGATCGCCCAGGCACACCCGGTGTCGGAATATTTCCTCCAGGACCCGTTCACCCGATGGTCCTCCGAAAAGCCCAGGGGCTACTCGGGCGACGCGCAGTTGCTTGACTTCATCTATGGTCATGCAAGCGTTGCCAAGGAGATCGAGCGGGCATCGCCCACCGGGCGAGCGCTCTATGACTACACCAAGGACGCGTCCTCCTCGGTTGCGGTGCGCGAGCGTCGCGACCTCCTGACCCGTCACGTCGACGAGATCGCGGCCAGCCGCGGTTCGCAGGCGGAAATTCTGACGATTGCAGCCGGCCACTTGCGCGAGGCCAATCGCTCGGTGGCGCTTGAGGAGCGTCGGATCAAGCGCTGGGTGGCGCTCGACCAGGACCCGCTCAGCGTCGGTTCGATCAGCCGCGACTTCGCCGGAACCTGCATCGAAGGCGTTGATGGCTCCGTCCGCAGCCTGCTTGGCCGCGATCAGAAGCTCGGCAAGTTCGACTTCATCTATGCTGCCGGCCTCTATGACTATCTTGCCGACAAGGTGGCCATCAAGCTGACCCACCGCTGCCTGCAGATGCTGAAGCCGAATGGTGTCTTCCTGTTTGCCAACTTCGCCCAGGATATCGGCGTTGACGGTTACATGGAGACCTTCATGAACTGGGCACTGCTGCTGCGTTCGGAGGCGGACATGTGGAACATCATCCACAAGAGCGCGGGCAAAGCTGCCGTCGATGCGCGCGTCCAGTTCGGTGCCAACCGGAACATCGTCTACGGCATCATCCAGAAGCATTCCTGATATTGCTTCCGTCTTGAGGGAACCTCCGGCGAAAGCTGGTGGGCCTGAAATCAACGACCGCGGCGAGAGAATGCTCGCTGCGGTCATTCCGTTCGAAGGCGTCAGCCCTGCGGGCGCAGAAACCGGGTCAGGAGAAGCCGCAGCATCGTGCCTTCGTGCTTCGGCTTGAAGCCGGGGTCGATAGCGACCCGGCTGAAGATGCCGTCGATGATTGCGGCAATCCATCGGGCAGCACCGTCCGCATCCACAGTCCGATCGATCTGATTTAGGCTAGCCGCACCCCGAAGCAGCGCTGCAAGGGCTCCCTGAAGCTCTGCGTCATTGGCGGCGGCGAGCGTACCGATCCGTTCGTCACGCATCGCTTCAGCGGCGATTTCGAGCGCGAGGCTCGAATAGGTCGGGTCGCCCGCAAGCTCGAGAACGGTGTCCATGAAACCGAGCAGAGCAGCAAAGAGGTCTTCGGCTTCACCCAATTTGCGGAAGATCTCCGCCGTTTCTTGACGTTCCTCCTCCACGATCGCCGCGATAATGGTGTGCTTGGTCGGAAAATAATGGAAGAGATTGCCCGGGCTCATGCCTGCCTCGGCACAGATTTCGGCAGTCGACGTGCCGTGGAAGCCCTTGCGCGCAAAACAGGTGATTGCCGCATCGAGGATCAGTCGACGTTTGGCGGCGTGTTTCTCGGGGTCGACCTTGCGCATCGCCAATTCTCCTTGCAGGGCAATCTCATTATTAGAGCGAGCACTCTAATTTCGTGGGGTGGTGCGCCGGTGTCAAGGTCGCCAGCCGACAGGAACTCCGCCATCTTCCCGCAATGATAGTATGTAATCTGCCCTACAATTGTCGCGTTTGATGGATCAAATTATTAGATTGACTAATCTAATAATTATTCGATGCAGATTGCCCGATCTCGAGGCCGGCAGCTTGGAGCGCCCGTGTTTGCGATCCGACTGGCCTCACCAATGGAAAGCCAATGAAATGAGACGTACAGTTGAGTTGAAAGTCATGCTTGCTGCGCTCATTGCGCTCGCCATGACGGGTGGTGTGGCGCACGCCTCCGGGGAGGCGGCCGCGTCCGTTCCTGTCGATAGCGCGGCTATCAGCCGTACGGTGTCGACACTCGTGGCCGACAGCCGCCCGCAGGAGTGGACCCGGTCCTTCGCCGGCATCTTCGTCGCTCGCGAGGAGATTGCGGTCGGCACGACCTTGACCGATCAGCGTATCGCCAAAGTCGAAGTCGAGATCGGCGACCGGGTTGCGGCCGGGCAGGTGATTGCCCGGCTCGAGACCGACATGCTGGAAAACCTTCTGCGCGAGGCGGAGGGCCGGGTGGCCCGTGCGGGTGCCACGATGGCGCGGGAGGCGGAAACGGTCACGCAGGAGCAGAGGAAGCTCGCCCGGGCCCGGCAATTGCGCCACCTTCAGGCCGAAACCATTCTCGAGGAGCGTGTCTCTGCGCTTGCGATCGCCGAACAGGCGGTGAAGGTCGCACGGGCCGACTACGAACAGGCGGAAGCACTCGAGGCCGAGGCACGCCGTAAACTCGAACGCGCCGTGATCGTGGCTCCCGCCGCAGGCATCGTCTCCGAGCGGCTCGCCCGTGCCGGTGCGCTTGCGGGCTCTGACCCGCTGGTCAAGCTGATCCGCGAGGGCGAGATCGAGTTTGCGGCCGAAGTTCCGGAAACGGAACTGCCGCTACTTGCCGTCGGCCAGGTCGTCAAGGTCAAGCTCTCCGGCCGCAGTGACTGGATCGAGGGCAAAGTGCGCGTGATCAATCCGAAGATCGACCGCGAAACCCGGCTCGGAACCGCGCAGGTCACGCTGAATACCAGCAAGCCGCCCTTTGCCGGCACCTTCGGCCGGGCGGAGATCGTGGTGGCCGAACGCAAGGCGATCATGGTCGACGATTCCGCGCTGCTTTACGGGGCTCCCGACGGCACGGTTTCGGTCTTCGTCGTCGATGCGGGCAAAGTGGCGCGCAAGACGGTTCAGCCGGGCATGCGCCAGGGTGGCAAGGTCGAGATCGTCTCCGGGCTTGCAGCCGGTGACCGGATTGTTCTCAAGGCCGGGGTGTCGCTGCGTGAAGGCGAAGCGGTCCTGGCGAAAGATGTCCAGCCGGCGCAGACGGGCAAGCAGCAATGACCAGCAACATTTCTGCCTGGGCGATCCGAAGGCCCGTTCCGACGATCGTTCTCTTCGTTGTCCTCACATTGATGGGCATCGCCTCGTTCCTGCGGCTGCCGGTCAACGCCAATCCGAGTGTGTCGTTTCCGGTCGTGACGGTGACGATCACGCAGCCGAGCGCCCAGCCGGCCGAAATGGAAACGCAGGTCACGCGCCGTGTCGAAGGCGTGGCCGCCGGCCTTGTCGGGGTCAGCCATATGCGCTCGACCATCACCAATGGCGTGTCGACGACCACGGTCGAATTCAAGATCGGCACCGATCCCGACCGTGCCGCCAACGACGTGCGCGAGGCCGTGGCGCAGATCCGCTCCGACCTGCCGCAGTCGATCCAGGAACCCATCGTCTCGCGCCTCGATGTGGATGGCAGCGCCATCGTCTATTACGCCGTACGCGCCCCCGACATGTCGCCCGTGGAGCTCTCCTGGTTCGTGGACGATACGATCAACAGCGAATTGCTGACGCTGCCCGGCGTGCAGAAGGTGCAGCGGCTCGGCGGCGTCAATCGCGAGGTCCGGGTATCGCTCGATCCCGAGCGTCTGCTGGCGGTTGGCGTGACGGCCGACCAGGTGAATACGGCACTGCGCGAGATCAACACCAATATCCCGAGCGGACGCGGGGAGATCGGCGGCCGCGAGCAGTCGATCCGCACGGTCGGCAGCGCCGGCTCGGTCGAGGAGCTCTCGCGCCTGTCGATCCCGCTGTCAGGTGGCCGCTGGGTGCAGCTCTCCGACATAGCGACGATCGAGGATACGTCGTCCGAGCCGCGCAACTTCGCGCGCGTCGACGGCGAGCCGGTCGTCAGCTTCTCGGTTTCGCGCAGCAAGGGATCGAGTGACACCGTCGTTGCCGACGCCGTTGCCGCGCGGTTGAAGGAGATCCGCGCACGTATGCCCGGCGTCGAATTCACGGAGCTGATCTCGCTCGTCGAATACACGCAAGAAAGCTACGACGCGGCTGTCACCGCCCTGATCGAAGGTGCGATCCTGACGGTCGTCGTTGTCTTCGCCTTCTTGCGCAACTGGCGAGCGACGCTGATTTCTGCACTTGCCATGCCGCTCTCCATCCTGCCGACCTTCGCGGTGATGGACCTGCTCGGCTTCACGCTCAACGGCATCAGCCTGCTGGCGCTGACGCTCGTCATCGGCATTCTCGTCGACGACGCGATCGTCGAGATCGAGAATATCGAACGCCACGTCGACATGGGCAAACGCCCGTTCATCGCGGCGATCGACGCGGCCGATGCGATCGGTCTTGCCATCGTCGCCACGACCCTGACGATCGTCGCGGTCTTTGCGCCGGTCAGCTTCATCGGCGGCGCCGTCGGGCAGTACTTCAAGCAGTTCGGCCTGACGGTCGCGATCGCCGTGCTGTTCTCGCTGGCGGTGGCACGCCTGCTGACGCCGTTGATGGCGGCCTACCTGCTGCGACCGAGGGGCGGCCATGGCCATGCCGGCAAGCCATCGCGTATCGCCAACGGCTATCGACGCTTGCTCGGTTGGACCCTGGATCATCGCAAGACGGCTTTGTCGCTGGTCGCGCTGATCTTCATCGGCTCGATCGGGCTCTTGACCATGCTGCCGACCGGCTTCCTACCGACGAGCGACAGCAACGTCTCGCAACTCAAGATCATCTTGCCCCCCGGCACGCGGCTCGAAGAAACCGCCCGCATTTCCGATGATCTGGTCGGCCAGATCAAGGCGCGGCCGGAGGTCGAAAACGTTCTGGCGACGGCGGAAAACCTCAACGAGGTCTCCCTGCGCATCAAGCTCAAGCCGCGCAAGGAGCGCGGGCTCGATCGCAAGTCCTTCGAGCTGTCGCTCCGCCCGCTGCTGGCTGCAACGCCCGATATCCAGGCAACGTTCTCGTCCGTCGAGGGAGCCAAGGATCTCTCGATCTATCTGACGAGTGACGATCCGGAAGCGCTGATGGCTTCGGTACGGCGTCTTGAAAAGGAGATGCGTGCGCTTCCGGGCTTGGTCAACGTCCAGTCCACCGAGCCGCTGCTTTCGCCGGAACTGCTGGTCAAGCCGCGCTTCGACGAGGCAGCAAGGCTCGGTGTCTCGGTGACCTCGATCGGCACCGTCGCCCGCATCGCCACGATGGGTGACAGCGAAAGCAATTCGGCGCGCTTCAACCTTGGCAACCGCCAGGTGCCGATCCGGGTCATGCTCGACCAGGCGGCCAGAGGTGACGTCGACACGCTACGCAATCTGAGGGTCGGCACGAATGCCGGCACGGTGGTGCCGCTGACCTCGGTCGCCGATATATCCTTCGGTGCGGAGGAAAGCAGCGTTGAACGTCTCGATCGCAAGCGTCTGATCGCCGTCGAGGCCAATCTCAACGGCATCACGCTCGGGACTGCGTTCGAGGCGATCTCGGCGCTACCGGCCATGACCGAACTGCCCCTGGGCGTGTCGCAGGCCAACTACGGCGAAGCCGAATATATGTCGGAGATGTTCCGCAACTTCGCGCTTGCACTGCTGGCCGGCATCCTGATGGTCGCGGCGGTTCTGGTGCTGCTCTTCAAGGACTTCCTGCAGCCGATTACCATCCTGGTGGCCCTGCCTCTGTCGATCGGCGGAGCGGCGCTCGCCATGCTGCTCTTCGGCGCTTCGCTCGATCTCTCGTCGACGATCGGCATCCTCATGCTGATGGGCATCGTCTGCAAGAACTCGATCCTGCTTGTCGACCATGCGATCGAGTGCCGCAACGAGGGTGCCGATCGGCGAACGGCCCTGCTGACGGCAGGCGTCACCCGCGCGCGACCGATCATCATGACGACCATCGCCATGGTGGCCGGCATGGTTCCCGCCGCGATCGGCGTCGGCGCCGATGCCGCCTTCCGGGCGCCGATGGCAATCGCGGTGATCGGAGGCCTGATCACCTCGACGATGCTGAGCCTCGTCTTCGTGCCCGTGATGTTCACCGTGATGGACGACATCAACACGAAGCTCGGCCGTCGGCTGAAGAGGCTCTCTTCGGTGACGGACGAGGATCATGCCGCGGATGCTGCGCGGATCGGCAAGGAGGGTGCGCGCGGCGTCGCCGGCTAGGGTGGCGAGCACAAGTGCTGGCTCAATCGATCAAGGCGCGTTGCACGGAATTTTCGTGCAGCGCGCTTTGCGTTCCCGACCTATTCGAAATAGTTGACCAGCCGCGTTTCGCCGACAGCGTGAACGCGGCAATCGACGTCGAAGATCGCCTGAAGGCGGGACGGCACGATCATGTCTTCCGGCGACCCCTCGAAGGCGAGGCGACCGGCCTGCATCGCGACGATGCGGTCGGAATAGGCGGAGGCGAAGTTGATGTCGTGCAGAACGACGACCACGGTCTTGTCGAAGTCGTCGGCGAGGCGCCGCAACAGCTTCATCGTCTCGACCGCATGCTTGATATCGAGATTGTTCAGCGGCTCGTCGAACAGCATGTAGTCGGTGTCCTGGCAGAGCACCATGGCAATGAAGGCGCGCTGACGCTGGCCGCCGGAGAGTTCGTCGAGAAAGCGGTTCTGATAGGGTTCAAGCCCGAGATAGGCGATCGAGCGCTCGATATGTTCGGCGTCGGCTGCCGTCAGCCGCCCCTTGGAATAGGGATAACGGCCAAAGGCGACGAGGTCGCGCACGCTGAGGCGGGCGGTGATGTGGTTGTCCTGGCGCATGATCGAGAGCCGCCGGGCAAGCACGTCGCCAGCCGTGCGGCTGACGTCGAGACCGTCGACCAGCACCTTGCCCGTATCCATCGGCATCAGCCGGCTGACGATCGACAGCAGCGTCGACTTGCCGGCACCGTTCGGACCGATGATCGAGGTCAGACCGCCAGCCGGCAGCGTCAGCGACACCCGGTCGACCACCGCATTGCCACCGTAGGATTTCGTCACCTCGTGGATTTCGATCATCGGGCGGAACCTCGAACCAGCAGGAAGATGAAGACAAGGCCACCGAAGAATTCGATGACGATGCTGAGCGTCGTGTTGAAGGAGAACAGCCGCTCGAGGATGACCTGGCCGCCGACGAGCGTGGCGATCGCGATGCAAACGGCGACCGGCAGCACGTAGCGGTGGCTGGCGGTCGGCGTCAGCTGCCGGGCGAGACTTGCGACCAGCAGGCCGAAGAATGTCACCGGCCCGACGAGCGCAGTCGAGACCGACACCAGCACGGCGATCAGCACCAGCAGAAGAGTGACGACGCGCTGATGATCGACGCCAAGGCCGATCGACGCTTCTCGGCCAAGCGAGAGCACGTCGAAGGTCGGCGAAAGGCGCCATAGAACGAAGGTCACGGCCAGGGTAGCGACGGCGGCAATGCCGAGCAGATTGGCATCGATGCTGTTGAAGCTTGCAAACAGCCTGTCCTGCAGTACTACGAACTCATTGGGATCGAGGATGCGCTGCAGGAAAGACGAAAGGCTGCGGAACAGGCCGCCGAGGATGACGCCGACCAGCATCAGAAGGTGCAGGCTGCGGCTGGCGCCGGAAAAAAGCGCCCGAAACAGCAGAAGCGAAAGGCCGACCATCACCGCCGTTTCGACAAGGAACTGCAGCCGCGGATCGACGCTGCCGGCGCCCGCAGCACCCAGGAAAAACACCATGATCGTCTGCAGCAACGTATACATGGCATCGAAGCCGATGATCGATGGCGTCAGGATGCGGTTACCGGAGATCGTCTGGAACAGGACCGTCGAGACGGCGATCGCATAGGCGACCAGCACCATGCCGAGCAGTTTCGTGCCGCGGAAAGAGAGAAGGAAGGACCAGCTCCCCTTGGCACCGATGGTCATGAAAGCGACCATCGACACGAGTGCAAGCACGGCCGAAGCAAGCAGGATGGTGGAGGGTGCGATCCTCTTGGCATCAGCCTGCATGGGAGCGCCTCGAAAGCAGGAGCTGGAGGAAGATCAGGCTGCCGATAACGCCCATGACGGTTCCCACGGGGATCTCGTAGGGAGCGATCAGGAGCCGCCCGACGATATCGCAGGCGAGCACCAGGCCGGCGCCGGAGACGGCGACTACGGGCAGCGTGCGCCTGAGATTGTCGCCCATGATCAGGCTGACGATGTTTGGAACCACGAGGCCGAGGAATGGGATCATGCCGACAGTGGCGACGATCGTTGCCGTAACCATGGAGACGATGGCGAGCCCGAGCGCTACGACCCTGTCGTAGTTGAGGCCGACATTGCGCGCGATCGCCTCGCCCATGCCGATGACGGTGAAGCGCGCGGCGGTCGCATAGGCGACGAGGGTGAGCGCGAGACCGATCCACAACAGCTCGTAGCGACGGCGCAGCACCACCGAGAAGTCACCCGACATCCAGGCGCCCATCGACTGCATCAGGTCGTAGCGATAGGCGATGAAGGTGGTGATGGCGTTGACGACGCCGCCGAGCATGAGGCCGATGAGCGGCACCATCAGGGCCGAACGCAAGGGAATGCGCCGCAGGATCTGCAGGAACAGGGCTGTGCCGGCAAGCGCTGTCAGCGCCGCGCAAACCATCTTGCCGGCGACCGGCAGGTTGGGGGCGATGAGCACGGCGAGCAGCATTCCGAGCGCGGCGGACTCGGCGGTGCCCGCCGTCGACGGTTCGACGAAGCGGTTGCGCGCCAGCATCTGCATGATCGTACCGGAGACCGCGAGGCCGGCGCCTGCGAGCATCAGCGCAAGCGTGCGCGGCAGGCGGCTCTCGACCACCAGGAACCAGCCACGCCCGTCGTCGGCTGCGGCAAGGCTGCCGACGCCCGTGAAGACGCTGACGGCGGCAAGCAGGAGGATGACGGGGATGGCAATCAGGGCCGGCTTCATCATTCGGGCCTGCTCTGCCTGTTGTTCGTTTTGACCACCGCCTGCATGTCCCTTGCCCGTTTGCGCTCGACGCTCTCGTGGAAGGCTCAAGCTTGCCACCGCGCAGTGGCACTCCGCGGACGGTTCGCCTTAGTCTTATATATGATCGGCTTCGTCAAGTTTTCTGCGGCATCTTCGGCAAGCGGAAGCTGTGCATTGCCCTCGCCGGAAAATCGCGCTACGACGGCCGATAAAAGATGAGGAAAATAGTCATGAATATATATTCGATTTCTAATGGTCTGCGCAGCCTCGTCATTGCGGCGGCGTTCGCAATCGCCGGCGCGCCGACCGCCATGGCCGAGACGCTGAAGATCGAACACAGCAGCGGCGTCACCGACGTGGAGAAAAACCCGAAGACGGTGCTGGTTTATGACTTCGGCATGCTGGAGACGCTGGATATGCTCGGCATTCCCGTTGCCGGCGTTCCCGGCGCGGCAATCCCGCCTTCGCTCGCAAAATACAAGGCCGACAGCTATCCGAAGATCGGCACGCTGTTTGAGCCCGACTACGAAGCCATCAATGCCGCAGAGGCGGACCTGGTGATCGTCGGTGGTCGATCGCAGGCGAAATATGCCGATGTCGCCAAGATCGCACCGACGATCGATCTGACCTCCGACGACAAGGACCTCATCGGCAGCGTCAAGAAGAATGCCGAGATTCTCGGCCAGGTCTTCGGCAAGGAAGCGGAAATCAAAGCGAGCGTCGAAAAGCTCGATGCCTCGATCGAAAAGCTTCGCGGCATTGCGGCTGAGAAGGGCACCGGGCTGATCCTGCTCACCACCGGCGGCAAGATCAGCGCCTATGGCAAGGGATCGCGTTTCGGCGTGTTGCACGATGTCTTCGGCATCAAGCCGGCCGATGCGGAACTGCAGGTAGCGACCCACGGTCAGGCGGTTTCCTACGAGTACATTCTCGAGACCAATCCCGATTGGATCTTCGTCGTCGACCGCGATGCGGCAATCGGCCAGCAGGCGCAGCCCGCAGCGGCATTGCTCGACAACGAACTGGTGCGCCAGACGAAGGCCTGGAAGGACGGCCACGTCGTCTACCTCGACTCCGCCAAGCTCTATCTGACGGCCTCCGGCCTGAAGTCGCAGCAGGATATCGTCGACCAGCTCACGCAGGCACTCGAGAAGAAGTAGGGCTCGGGCGGCAGCGCTCGCTGAGTGCGATGTGATCGGACGGCCGCGAACATATCTCTCGCGGCCGTTTCATTGTTCAGGGAGACCCGACAGGAGGAGCAGATCATGCTGAAAGCGTCCAGCGGCTTCCTTTCGGGAAGAGCTGAAGGCACTCGACTGGAGTGAGAGCGAGAAGAGGGCTTGACGGGCGAGGAGCCGTTTCAAGGACGCTGAGACGGCGTTTTTGGGGTTAAAGTTAAAAGGGGAGCCAACACCAAATACCTTTAGATCTTACGGTATTTTTCTGGGTTGGCTCCGTTTTTGAGGAATAAACAATATTGTAACTTGATTTATATCGCTTTCATTAAAATACATTTCGAATTTTATGCTTTTTTTAAATGACAAAGCGGAACGAAATCCGCAATCAATCAATGTATTCTTTACGCTTACTCTGGTTTACGCTTACGCCACGCGCTGGGTTGAAGGGCATTAGCGGATTAAGATCCTCCGAAACCCAGGCTGTTTTCGTTCATACTCAGGAACGAAACGCCAATGTGACTCCAAACGCGGGCGCGCGGAAGCTACCAATTCTGGTTAGTGGTTTGTAATTATTGGCTGTTTGTGGCGTAATCCGCAGTCCCAAGCCGTTGTTATGGCGTCAAGATTCACGCGCACCAGCGCGACTGTGGGCACCAAACATGCGGTTGTGTGCCCCGCTTCCTCGCGCGAACGGTCGACCCGCTTCGCCCGAAGCGCAAGTTTACTAGCTCTAACGAAGTATTATTAGGTATATCGACCTCGCGAAATGAGTAGGCGGTACCGGGAATACCTCGGCAGCTAATCCGTTTTCTCGTCTCGGAAGGGTTGCGCCTCGCGGAAATGGATGGCCCGTCGTGTGCGGCGGAACGGCGATCACTGCCATCTTGATGACGTTTTTCACGCCCCCAATAAGGGGGTCGATCGCAGTGTAACCCAAAGATGGTTCGATTTATAACGATTTAAGAACGCTTATGAAGCGCCTCTAATCCTTTTGGGTTGTTTCGTAATGAAGATCTTTACGTTACATTAGCTATCGCGAATTTTCCCGGGGCGGGAAGATATCGTGATGCATAGTGGTTCCGAATAAATTTTCTGAAAGTGTGGTGCACAGCGGGAAAAACGCAGCACCCATAAAAACAAATGGAAAAATCCTAGGAGGGCGTAATGTATCCGGGAAGCTCCAGCGTTGGTGATTTTGAAGAAAACAACAAGGCTTTATCGCAGAAAAAAAAGATTGTCATGCTTGCCAAGATCGATCTGTTTGCCGAGTGCCTGATGCAGGCGGTCGGCTCGCGGTTTCAGGGGCACGACATCGTCTGCTTTTCCGATCCGGACAATCTGTTGGACGGCAGTCTCGTCGACGTGACGTTGATCATGCTCTACCGGATGCCGGCCAAGTCCTTTCCAGCAATCTTGCGGACGATCCACGAGTTCCACCCCAAGACCTCGATCGGTCTGGTGGTGGAGAATGCCGACGAGCTCGATCCGTCGATTGCCGGCTTCGTTGAAGAGCGGTTGATCCATGGCGTTTTGCCGTTGAACCTGAACCTGGACGTCTGCCTTGCGGCCATCGATTTACTGATGAAGGGAGGCGAGCACTTCCCAGCCGCCTTACTGCGACGGCTTTCGCCCGAGCCCTTCGCCGCGAGCAGTCTCTATGGCCGGCGGGCAGAGCTGTCCGGATCCGGTCCGGCCGCAGGCGCAGGTCGGCGCAAGCGCGATGCCGGACCTGACGGACTGACGACCCGCGAAGTTCAGATCCTCGATCTGATCTGCAAGGGAACGCAAAACAAGATCATCGCGGATCGTCTTGGATTGTCGGAAAATACCGTCAAGGTTCATGTCCGCAACATCTACAAGAAGATGAACGTCCGCAACCGCACGGAGGCGGCGTCGCGTTACTTCACCAACGATGCGGCGGCCGAACGGGGTGGCGACACGCTTTCGTCGCGCTGGAAGAACTAGGCTCGAAGAACTAGGCTCGGCAGCGTCGACCAAACACTCCATTTCTGTGCCTCGACGTGGTCGAGAGCGCAGATGTTGGTGTTTGGATATCGTCTATGAGGCCCCGTTTGCCGGGTTCCCGTGATCTGGTCTGTGGCGAAGCGTGGTCGCCAGGGCGGAACACGCGACCGGCACCCGTATGGTCTACTCCCCTGAGAATGGCAATGTTTCTTGAGCGATCCGATAGCCCGCTGTGACTTCAAGATGGTTAACAAGGTATTAGATGATTTTGTTGATTGGATTATAATGTAACTATTCGTGATTATGTTTCCGATTATCTCATTCCTATTTCAGATTACATTATATCAATCCTTATTGTTTTAGTTGACGCGCTAATGGTTATTTGATAATTAACTAATATTGAAATTGAAGATAAGTAGATTTTGGGATGAATTGTAGAATTCTATTTCTGTCGGGTTGTGCGTGAATTTGTAATAAAGAACAAACTCCTTATTATATTTACATTGGCAGCCCGTCTCCAATCACCATGAGAAATGGTGTGTACAATAATTGGAGGTGCGTATGCGAAAGGTCGTTCCGGGGCCGTTGTCTGTCGTCGGGCAACGGGAATTTCTAAAGAAGATTTCAGGAATACCAAGGAGAATTCTAGTAACAGGTGGAGGCGGGTTTCTTGGCTCTCATATTTGCGAAAGACTTCTTTCTCTAGGTCATACGGTTATTTGTCTCGACAATTTTTCAACCGGACGGCGTGAAAACCTCTCTCATTTGGTGCAGAACCCGCATTTCCACATCATCGATCATGACGTTCGCAAACCCTATCTGATTGACGCCGACGTCATCTTCAACTTTGCCTCTCCCGCATCGCCGCCCGACTATCAGGCCGATCCGGTTGGCACTCTCATGACGAACGTCCTTGGCGCGCTGCATGCACTCGAAAATGCGCGCGCCACCGGCGCCACGGTCATCCAGTCCTCGACTTCGGAAGTCTACGGCGATCCGCTCCTCAGCCCGCAACGCGAGGTCTATTTCGGCAATGTCAATCCGATCGGCCCGCGTGCCTGCTACGATGAAGGAAAACGGTCGGCCGAAACCCTGTTCTTCGACTACCACCGATCCCATCGGGTCAAGATCAAGGTCGCGCGCATCTTCAATACCTACGGTCCGCGCATGCGTCCGGACGATGGCCGGGTGATCTCCAATTTCGTCGTTCAGGCCCTGCTCGGCAAGGACCTGACCATCTATGGCGACGGGCAGCAGACCCGGTCCTTCTGCTATGTCAACGACCTGATCGACGGCTTTCTCCGGCTTTCGGTCTCGGCGGATGACTGCATCGGCCCGATCAACCTTGGCAATCCTGGGGAGTTCACCGTTCTCGAACTTGCGCAGATGGTGCGGTCTCTGACCGGGTCGCGCTCGCGCATCGTTCACCAGGCGGCGGCCGTCGACGATCCTCGCCAGCGCCGTCCCGATATCTCGCAGGCGCTGACCGAACTCGCCTGGGAGCCGAAGGTCATCCTGCGCGACGGGCTTGAGCGCACTATCGCCTACTTCGAGGAGCGCCTCAGCGCGGCCGATCGCGCAACGGCGGGACAGGCGGTATGAGATGTCCCGCGTCGTACTCGTCACCGGCGGTGCCGGCTTCATAGGAAGCCACACCTGCAAACGCCTTGCCCAGCAGGGTTTCGTCCCCGTCGTCTATGACAACCTGTCGACGGGACATAGGGCCAACGTACGCTGGGGTCCCCTCGTTGAAGGCGATCTCGAGGATACGGAACGGCTGGCAACGGCCGTCCGGACGTTCCTGCCTGAATGCGTGATCCACTTTGCGGCTTCCGCCTATGTCGGGGAATCCGTCGAAGACCCGGGAAAATACTACCGCAACAACGTCGCAGGCAGCATCGCGCTGCTCGGAGCCTGCCGCGCGACCGGGCTGGCACGCATCGTGTTTTCCAGTTCCTGCGCCACCTATGGCGTGCCGCAGCGGCTTCCGATCACCGAGGATACGGAACAGTTTCCGATCAACCCCTATGGGCGCACGAAGCTGATGATCGAGCTGATGCTTGGCGACTATGCGCGCGCCTATGATTTCCGCTCCGTCGCGCTGCGCTACTTCAACGCCGCAGGCGCCGATCCGGAAGGACAGCTCACGGAACGGCACGATCCCGAGACGCATCTCATACCGCGTGCCCTGATGGCGGCGGCCGGCGGGATCGAACGGCTCGACATCTTCGGCGACGACTATGCGACGCCGGATGGAACCTGCATTCGCGACTACATTCACGTGACCGACCTTGCCGACGCCCATGTCGCGGCCGTCAACTATCTGAATGACGGCGGCGAGGTACTGCGCGCCAATCTCGGCTCCGGACATGGAACCTCGATCCGGGAGGTTCTCGAAGCGATCGATCGCGTTACCGGGCGACAGGTTCCCGTGCAGATGTTGCCGCGTCGCCCGGGCGATCCTCCCGTGCTCTATGCCGACACCAGCCGGGCGCGGCAGCAACTGGGCTTCCGGCCGGCCTTCTCGGATATCGAAACCATCATCCGCACGGCGGCGCTGGGTTTCGGGCTGGAGGTGCGGCGATGAGCTGGGCAGCCACAGTCGATGGATTTCGGCGCTACGCCGATCTTGCGCGTGCGGGGCCTGTCAGGCCGCGTCTGACGACGCTGTTTTCCGGGCGCTTGCAGATCCTGAACATGCTGGGGGTTACCGCGTGGTTCGCGGCCTTCACGTATTTCTGGTGGTGGTGGCTCGATCCGGCCCATGTTCTGGACTGGCCGTCCTACGTCCTTATCACCGTCGTCGTCGGGTGGATCACCCTGCTGCCGGTCTACTTCATCACGATCTTTTCCGGCGCGAAGGTGGCCACGGTGAGCACGGGGCCGGTGCCCCAGGGGCGGATCGCGATGGTCGTCACCAAGGCGCCGTCCGAGCCGTTTGCCGTTGTACGCAAGACGTTGCAGGCGATGCTGGACCAGACCGGCTGCGACTTCGATGTGTGGCTGGCGGACGAAGACCCGTCGCCGGAAACGGTTTCCTGGTGTGCGGCCCACGGGGTTTTCATCTCCACGCGAAAGGGTATCGCCGAATATCATCGCGCCGCCTGGCCGCGCCGCACGCGCTGCAAGGAAGGAAACCTTGCCTATTTCTACGATCACCACGGCTATGACCGCTACGATCTCGTGGCGCAATTCGACGCCGATCACGTGCCCGAAGCCACCTATCTCGTCGAGGTGCTGCGTCCCTTCAACGACCCGTCGGTCGGCTATGTCTCGGCGCCGAGCATATGCGACGCGAATGCCGCGGCAAGCTGGTCGGCTCGCGGGCGGCTTTACGCGGAGGCGAGCCTGCATGGCTCCCTTCAGGTCGGCTACAACAATGGCTGGGCGCCCCTATGCATCGGTTCCCACTACGCCGTGCGGACAAAGGCCCTGAAGCAGATCGGCGGATTGGGGCCGGAGCTCGCCGAAGATCATTCGACCACGCTGATGATGAATGCCCATGGCTGGCGCGGCGTGCATGCCCTCAACGCCATAGCCCATGGCGACGGGCCGGCGAACTTTGCCGATCTCGTGGTTCAGGAGTTCCAGTGGTCTCGCAGCCTCGTCGCGATCCTGCTGAAATATTCGCCTTTGTATGTGCCGAAGCTGCGGCCGCGGCTGCAGTTCCAGTTCCTGTTTTCGCAACTCTGGTACCCGCTGTTTTCGTGCTTCATGGCGCTGATGTTCCTGATGCCGATCGTGGCGCTGTTGATGGGGCGGGCCTTCGTTGACGTCGACTATCCCGATTTTCTGCTGCATTTCGTGCCTTTGTCAGTGGTTCTGGTCGTGCTCGCCTATTTCTGGCGTTCGACCGGTACGTTCCGGCCGCACGACGCGCGGGTGCTGAGTTGGGAGACGGTCCTGTTCCTGTTCGCGCGGTGGCCCTGGTCGCTGCTCGGCTGTCTGGCGGCGGTGCGCGATCACCTGACCGGCTCGTTCGTCGATTTTCGCATCACGCCGAAAGGCGGCGGTGCCGCGGCTCCCCTGCCGCTTCGGATATTGATGCCCTATTTCGTGCTTTCCCTGATGTCGGCGCTCGCCGTCTGGCTGATTTCCGATGCCGGAACGGCACGCGGCTTCTACGTCTTCGCCGAGATCAACGCCCTCGTCTATGCCGGGCTCGTGGTGGTGATCCACGTTCGACACGCCCGCGAGAACGGGCTGCCGCTTATGCCGCGTTCGACGATGACCGCAATGACGGCCGGCTCTCTGGTGCTGGTTTCGGTGCTGTCGGCCCAATCGGCGGTGCGTCACGGCGCCGAGGCAACGGAGGCCCTGTCGCATGGCTTGGGTTTCGTGACCTTCACCGAGGCGAAATACACGGTC
This sequence comes from Ensifer sp. ENS10, assembly GCF_014852025.1. Taxonomy (NCBI): domain Bacteria; kingdom Pseudomonadati; phylum Pseudomonadota; class Alphaproteobacteria; order Hyphomicrobiales; family Rhizobiaceae; genus Ensifer; species Ensifer sp. ENS10. The sequence continues at coordinate 386,048 of NZ_JACVAS010000007.1, read as the reverse complement.
GCCGGCGCCGGACACGGTACGAAACTCAGGATCGTTCGCTTCCATTTGCAATGGAAAGGCTTTTCTCAGCCGCCCGAGAGCGGGGCGCGGATCGAACCTGCCGTATCACGGGCCACCTCTAACAATGCCGGAAGAAGGAGTGTCAGTGAAACGAAGTACCGGGAAACCAGGACGACAAAGAAGGTCGGCCGATACTACGTGCCGTCATGACGGCGGCGAACAGTCGAGTGTGTAATCTCCAATGTGAGGAGAAAGTGGATGAAAGGGTCGATAAAAGTCATGGTTCTGCCGCTGTTGCTGCCGGTTGCAGCCGCTGCGGTCTACTTGGGCGCCCAGCCGGTCAAGGCGAAGATGGAAGTCAAGCCGACGCCGCTCAGCGCTTACGAAGTCTATTCCCTCTACCGCAACAAGACCTGGCAATGGTCCACCGGCGGTGCACGCTTCACCGCGCATGACCGCAAACTCGTGGCCTTTGTCGACAAGGGCAACGGCAACCGATCCTTTGCCGAAGGCAATTGGTACGTCAGCGATCTCGGCATGATGTGCATGCAGGCCATCTGGACGACCGCGGCCGAGGCCGGCGATGCGCGGACCTGCTTCGGCCATGCCAAGATCGGCGACACGATCTATCAGCGGAAGGTGCCAAACGGCGAATGGTATGTCTTCAAGCATGCAAAACCCAAGCCCAATGACGCCTACTACAGCCTCGTCGCCCAGGACGACATCACAGCAAAGGCGTTGCGTCTCAAGGAACAGTTCCTGGCCAAAAAATAGACGCAGCAGGAGGATGAAATGAAACGCAAATTGGCATTCGCCCTATGCACTGCCCTGGCCCTGCAACTGGACTTCGGCAGCTTGGTATCCGCGTTGGCGCAGGAGCAAGCCAATCCTGCGGGCAATGCCGGTCAGACCCAGACCATGATCGACAAACGTCCCGTCATGCACCCTGGCGGAACGAGATTCGGCGCCTATGACCCGCATGGCGATTTCGGCGCCCAAAGCGATGTGACGACCGAAGCTCTGTTCCTGCCCTGGGAGGACGTCGATCTCGCATCCTTGCGCACCGCTGACGAGTATGCCCTTCAGCGGGGACGCAATCTGCTGATCACCATCGAGCCCTGGTCCTGGTCGCTCGACTGGAAATTGACGCCGGCGCAGCTCCGCGACCGGATGCTCAGGGGTGAATACGACGTCAACATGGAGGCGATCGCCGACATGATCGCCGAGCTGAAGAGCCCGGTCATCGTGCGCTGGGGCCAGGAGATGGAAGACACGTCCGGACGGTTCTCCTGGGCTGGCTGGGCGCCACAGGACTGGATCAAGGCCTACAAGCATGCGATGGACATCGTGCGCAAGAAGGCGCCGAAGGCGCAGATCATGTGGTCGCCAAAGGGTTTGCCGAACCTCGATGCCTATTATCCGGGTGACGATTACGTCGATCTCGTCGGGCTGTCGGTCTTCGGGCTCGAACCATTCGATCAGATCGAATATGGGACGCCAAGGACGTTCGCGCAGGCGCTCAAGCCCGGCTACGACCTGGTGGCCAAGTACAACAAGCCGATCTGGGTCGCCGAGCTCGGATGGGAAGGCAGCCCGGCCTATATGCAGCCCTGGATGAACACCGCGACACAACCGGACCCGCAGTTCCCCAACCTGGCCGAAGTCGTCTACTTCAACGACCGTGACGTCATCGAATGGCCGCACAATCTCGGCCGGCCGAACTGGCGCGTGGTCAACCAGACCACGAACTGACATTGCCGGCAGTAGCGCGCTCTGAACGGGCGCGCGAGAAAGCTCAAGCATCTCGTTTGGCTGGATGCCCTTACTTGCAGAAAAGCCCCTCGCTTGAGGCGAGAGGCTCGAGTTAGAAGTGCCGGCGTTGTCGGCTGCGATTTACTCGGCCGCCTGCGGCCCCAGTTCGCCGCGACGGATCTGGTCGGCTTCGATCGATTCGAACAGGGCGCGGAAGTTGCCCTCGCCAAAGCCTTCGTCGCCCTTGCGCTGGATGAACTCGAAGAAGATCGGGCCGATCACTGTCTTCGAGAAGATCTGCAGCAGGATCTTCGTCATGCCGCCGTTCACCACACCTTCGCCGTCGATGAGGATGCCGTGCTTCTTCATCCGGTCGATCGGTTCGTCATGGCCGTGAACACGGTCATGCGACATGTCGTAATAGGTCTCCGGCGGGCCTGGCATGAATTTCAGGCCATTGTCCGCCAGCTTGTCAGTGGCGTCGTAGATGCCTTCGGTGCCGACGGCGATGTGCTGGATGCCTTCGCCCTTGTATTTGCGCAGATACTCCTCGATCTGGCTCGTATCGTCCTTGGACTCGTTCAAGGGAATGCGGATCTTGCCGCAGGGCGAGGTGATCGCCCGGCTGACGAGGCCGGTGATGCGGCCGTCGATGTCGAAGAAGTGGATCTGGGTGAAATTGAACAGCTCGCGGTAGAAGGCCCACCACTTGTCCATATTGCCGCGATAGACGTTGTGCGTCAGGTGGTCGAGATAATAGAATCCGACGCCCTCGGGCCTCGGATTGCGCTCGCCGGTCCACTCGAATTCGGTCTCATAGGCAGAGCCCTTGGCGCCGTAGGTCTCGACGAAATAGAGCAGCGAACCGCCGATGCCGACAATCGCCGGAACATCGAGGCACTTGTCCTTGCCTTCATAGGGGATCGCGCCCTTCGAAACCGCATGGTCGAAGGCGTGCTTTGCGTCGACGACGCGCCAGGCCATGGACGGGGCGCAGGGGCCGTGCTCATCGACGAAGCGCATGGCATGCGAGCCGGGTTCGGCGTTCAGAATGTAGTTGATGTCGCCCTGCCGCCAGACCGTGATGTTCTTGGTCTTGTGCTTGGCAACCGGGCTGTAACCCATGCGAGCAAAAAGCTCGGCGAGCTTCTCCGGTTCCGGATGGGCGAATTCGACGAATTCGAAGCCGTCGGTGCCAGCGGGGTTTTCAGCGGTAATCGTTGCCGGCGGGGCGTCATGCGGGAAGGGGCCCATCGGAAGTCTCCTCTTGTTCTTCCAAACTTTGCTGGAGTATGACGCAATTCCCATGCATGATGCTTGTATTCTTGCGCGGTTTAGACAGGATGGCGCACGGAACATGCATAATAGTGAATTAGGATGCAGGAATGGAGCAGCTTGACGGGTTCGATCTCAAGATCCTCAGCGAATTGCAGCGCGACGGACATCTGACCAATAATGAGCTGTCGGAGCGCATCGCACTTTCGCCGTCACAATGCTCACGGCGGCGTAGCCGGCTCGAAGCCGAAGGCTACATCACCGGCTATCAGGCACAGATCGACCGGCAGAAGCTCGGCCTCGATCTGATGGTGGTGATCTCGGTGACGCTCGCCACCCACAACCGCGACAATGCCAAGCGCTTCGGCAAGCTCATTTCGAGTTTGCCCGAGGTGTTGGAGGCCTATGCGCTGACCGGTGAGATGGACTATCACCTGCGGGTGGTGACGCCTGACCTCGCGGGGCTGTCGCGCTTCGTCAACGACGTGCTTTTGCCGCATGACAGCGTGCAGCACGTGAAGACGTCGATCGTGCTCGAAACCCTCAAGAGCTTCGAGGGCGTGCCGATCCCGGAGCGGATGAAGGGCTGACGTTTCACCCCTCGCGGCGGGGTTTCTCCACTTTGCCGATGGCGCGCTCAATCGCCTCGAGACCAGCCGTCAGCGCCTGCATTCCGGCGGCTCCCACCAAAGCGTCGAGTTCGGCCTGGTAGTTGGCCGCAAGCGCCGTCAATTCGACATAGGCACGCAGGCCCGCCTTCGTCAGCTGGAGATGTTCGAGGCGGCGATCACCTTCGTTTTCATTGCGCGTCAGCCAGCGCCGCTCTTCGAGTGCTGAGACCGCGCGGCTCACCTTGGTCTTGTGCATGGCGGAATGCGCGCCCACTTCCGTTGCCGTCATTGGACGACGGGTGCTGCCGAGGGCTGCCAGCGTTCGCCATTCCGGGCGAGTGAGCTGGTAGCGCGCCTTGTATTGTGCGGCAAAGCGCAGGGCGACGAATTCGGCTGCGCGGTTCAGCCGATAGGGCAGGAAGGCATTGAGCTCGAAGCCGTCGGCGGCCATCGGTGTTTCCTTGATAGTTACAAAATCGATAGTTACGATTGCAACTAATATGCCGAAGGCGAGGCTCGCGTCCACCATGGATGGGGCCGTTGCGGGCGGTGTTTGGGATTGCGCTGGCCCCGCTGCGAGAGCTGGAGCCGGATGCTCAAGGGAGGAGGATAGAACCATGCTCGACAAGGCAGGAAAACGGGCCGAGGCACGGACTGACGCAGCCGAGGCGCTCAACTACATGCCGGGTTTCGGCAATGATTTCGAGACCGAAAGCCTGCCGGGAGCTCTACCGCAGGGCCAGAACAGTCCACAGAAATGCGCCTACGGGCTCTATGCCGAGCAGCTCTCCGGCTCGCCCTTTACCGCGCCGCGCGGCACCAACGAGCGCTCCTGGCTCTACCGCATCCGCCCGAGCGTCCGCCACACCGGGCGGTTTTCCAAGATCGACTATCCGCACTGGAAGACGGCGCCGCATGTGGCCGAGCATTCCCTGGCGCTCGGCCAGTTGCGCTGGAACCCGTTGCCGGCGCCCTCGGAAAAACTGAACTTCCTTGAGGGCATCCGCACCATGACGACGGCGGGCGATGCGCCGACGCAGACCGGAATGGCGGCCCACGCCTATGCCTTCAACGCCGACATGGTGGACGACTATTTCTTCAATGCCGACGGCGAACTCTTGATCGTTCCGGAAGCGGGCGCGATCCAGGTCTTCACGGAACTCGGCAAGATGGATGTGGAGCCCTCGGAAATCTGCATCGTGCCGCGCGGCACCATGTTCAAGGTGACGCGGCTTGGTGAAGAGAAGGTCTGGCGCGGCTATATCTGCGAGAACTATGGCGCCAAGTTCACATTGCCGGATCGCGGCCCGATCGGCGCCAACTGCCTCGCCAATCCGCGCGACTTCAAGACGCCGGTCGCCGCCTTCGAGGAAAAGGAGACGCCCTGCCGCGTGCATGTGAAGTGGTGCGGCGGCTTCCATGTGACCGAGATCGGCCATTCACCGCTCGACGTCGTCGCCTGGCACGGCAACTACGCGCCCTACAAATACGACCTCAAGACCTACTCGCCGGTGGGCGCCATCCTCTTCGATCATCCGGACCCGTCGATCTTCACGGTGCTGACGGCACCCTCGGGCGAAGAGGGTACGGCGAACATCGATTTTGTCATCTTCCCGCCGCGTTGGCTGGTGGCCGAGCACACCTTCCGGCCGCCCTGGTACCACCGCAACATCATGAGCGAGTTCATGGGGCTGATCTACGGCCGCTATGACGCCAAGGAAGAAGGTTTCGTGCCCGGCGGCATGAGCCTGCACAACATGATGCTGGCGCACGGGCCGGATGCATCGGGCTACGACAAGGCGACAAACAGTGAGTTGAAACCGGTGAAGCTCGACCATACGATGGCCTTCATGTTCGAGACCCGCTTCCCGCAGCAGCTGACCCGCTACGCCGCCGAACTGAAGACGTTGCAGGACAACTACATCGACTGCTGGACGGATCTCAAGAAGCGCTTCAACGGGACGCCGGAAGGCGATTGGTCTTGAGTTCACGCCTCGTTTTGCTTGGCAGCAAGGGTGGTCCGGCGATCCGGCCGGGCGGCCCGTGGCCGACCTCGTCATTGCTTCAAATCGGCGGCCGTTCGATCGTGGTCGATTGCGGCCTTGGCGTTACCCGCGGAGTAACGGATGCCGGCGTGCCGCTGAAGGCGCTGGACCTGATCGTCATCACCCACCTGCATTCGGATCATGTGCTTGAGCTTGGTCCGTTGATCCACACGGCCTGGACCGCGGGGCTCGCGCATCCAGTGCGCGTCTTCGGCCCCGCCGGGACACGCGCCTATTGGCAGGGCTTCCTTCAGGCGATGGCCTTCGACATCGATATTCGCATCGTCGATGAAGGCCGGCCGGACCTGTGCGCTCTTGTCGACGTCGTCGAGTTTTCCGAGGGCGCGGTCTTTTCGGAGAACGGCCTGACCGTGTCGGCGCTACGCGTCGATCATCCGCCAGTCACCGACTGTTTCGCGCTGCGGTTCGATCATGCGGAGGGCTCGGTCGTCTTTTCCGCTGATACGGCCTATTTTCCGCCGCTCGCTGATTTCGCCCGAGGGGCTGACATTCTCGTGCACGAAGCGATGCTCGCCGAAGGCGTCGACCGGCTGGTGGCGCGCACCGGCAACGGCGCGCGATTGAAGGAGCACCTGCTTGCGAGCCACACATTCGCCGAACAGGCGGCCGCGATCGCAACGTCCGCCGGCGTCGGTCGGCTGGTGCTGCACCACCTCATTCCGGCCGATGATCCCGAGATAACGCAAGGCCATTGGATTGCGGCGACCCGCAAAAGCTGGGCAGGCGCCTTGACGATCGCCGCCGACGGCCTTGTTGTGAGACTTGCGGACGATTCGCCCGCTTAAAACAACTCCGCGAAGGCCGCGCAGCGGCTTTCGGTCCGGAACAATGAGAAGATTGAGAGGGAGGACTGCATGAAACTGGCGACACTCAAGGACAGTACGCGCGACGGAAAGCTCGTGGTCGTCTCTCGCGATCTCACCCGCTGCTCCGAGGTCGGGCATATCGCCCGTACGCTGCAGGCAGCGCTCGACGACTGGGAACACGCAGGCCCGCGGCTTGCCCGCGTGGCCGAGGGGATCGAGACCGGCTCGCAGCCGACGATCCGGTTCCATGAACACGACGCCCTGTCGCCGTTGCCGCGCGCTTACCAATGGGCCGACGGCTCGGCCTACGTCAATCACGTCGAGCTCGTCCGCAAGGCCCGCAATGCCGAAATGCCGGCAAGCTTCTGGACCGACCCGCTGATGTATCAAGGCGGCTCCGACAGCTTCATCGCGCCGCGCGATCCGATCCCGCTTGCCGACGAAAGCTGGGGCGTCGACATGGAGGGCGAGGTCGCCGTCATCGTCGACGACGTGCCGATGGGCGCTACCAATGACGAGGCGCGCGCTGCGATCCGCCTGGTGATGCTGGTCAACGACGTATCGTTGCGTGGCCTCATCCCGGCCGAGCTTGCCAAGGGTTTCGGCTTCTTCCAGTCAAAGCCGTCTTCTGCCTTTTCGCCGGTCGCCGTTTCCCCGGATGAATTGGGTGAGGCCTGGGACGGCGGCAAGCTGCATCTGCCGCTCTGCGTCGACATCAACGGCAAGCCCTTCGGCCGAGCCAATGCCGGCATCGACATGACCTTCGATTTCGCCCAACTGGTCGCGCATGCGGCCAAGACCCGGCCGCTTTCTGCCGGCACGATTATCGGCTCGGGCACGGTCTCCAACAAGCTTGACGGCGGACCGGGCAAGCCGGTCGCAGAGGGCGGTGCCGGTTATTCCTGCATCGCGGAGCTGCGCATGATCGAAACCATCGTCGGTGGTGCGGCGAAGACGCATTTCCTGAGGGTCGGTGACGTCGTGCGCATCGAGATGAAGGACAAGACCGGCCATTCGATCTTCGGCGCTATCGAACAGACCGTCGAAGCCTACAACAAGGCCTAAACGGCTGAACGACAAGAACGGGCAAAGGCATGAGCGAGACCGTCCTTTACGAATACTGGCGTTCGTCGGCGAGCTATCGGGTGCGCATTGCGCTCAACAGCCTCGGCGAAAGCTATCGTTCGGTGCCGGTCGATCTGCTCGCCAAGGCGCACAAGGCGCCGGAGCATCTGGCGCGCAATCCGCAGGGGCTCGTGCCCGTTCTCGACATCGATGGCGAGCGCTTCACGCAATCGCTCGCCACCATCGAATATCTCGCCGAGACACGCAGCAATGCCGGTTTCCTGCCTGACGATGCCGTCGGGCGCCAGCGGGTGCGCATGCTCTCCTACGCGATCGCGATGGACATCCATCCCGTCTGCAATCTCGGCGTGATCTCCTATGTCATGGCCAATGCCGAGGACGGTGAGGCGGCGCGGCGCAACTGGATGCGCAAGTTCATCGGCGAGGGACTTGCCGCCTTCGAACAGCTGCTCGACCATCCCGCAACCGGCCGGTTCTGCCATGGCGACAGCCCGTCGATGGCGGATTTCTGCCTCGTGCCGCAGGTCTACAATGCCCGCCGCTGGGAGGTGGATCTCAGCGCTTGCCCACGGCTTGTCGCGATCGATCAGAATTGTTCGGAGATCGAGGCATTCGCCCGCGCTCACCCGGATCGCACGCCGCGCTGACCGGTGCGGTTGTCCGTTCCGTTCCTTCAGACATCATCTGACTGAAGCTGCCTTGTGCTGACCGGCCTCATCTGGCCGGTTCCGTCAAACGGATGTCGCGAATGGATCGACGGCCGGGCCAAGGCCGCGCTAGTTTTTGTGTGACTGGCCGTATAAGGGGGGCCGGAAAAACCTCTGGAGCGAGAGATCTACCGATGAAAAGCTATGTGCTGAACGTCAGCTGCAAGACCACCCGTGGCATCGTTGCCGCCATCACCGGCTATCTCGCCGAAAAGGGCTGTTACATTTCGGACAGTTCGCAGTTCGATGACCTCGAAACCGGCCTGTTCTTCATGCGCCTCACCTTCATCAGCCAGGAGGGCGCCACGCTCGACGAGCTGAAAGCGGGCTTCGAGCCGGTGGTCAAGCGCTTCGACATGAATGCGGAGATCCGCGACAGCGAAGAGCGCATGAAGGTGCTGCTGATGGTGTCGCGTTTCGGCCATTGCCTCAACGACCTGCTCTACCGCTGGAAGATCGGCGCGCTGCCGATCGATATCGTCGGGGTCGTCTCCAACCACTTCGACTATCAAAAGGTGGTGGTCAACCACGACATTCCCTTCCACTACATCAAGGTGACGAAGGAGAACAAGCCGAAGGCGGAAGCCCAGCTCCTAGAGCTCGTCGAACAGACCGGCGCCGACCTGATCGTGCTCGCCCGCTATATGCAGGTCCTGTCCGATGCGCTCTGCAAGAAGATGTCGGGCCGCATCATCAACATCCACCACTCCTTCCTGCCGTCGTTCAAGGGCGCCAACCCGTACAAGCAGGCCTATGAGCGCGGCGTGAAGCTGATTGGTGCTACGGCGCATTATGTCACCGCCGATCTCGACGAGGGCCCGATCATCGAGCAGGATATCGCCCGCATCACCCATGCCCAGAGCGCGGAAGACTATGTCTCGATCGGCCGCGACGTCGAGAGCCAGGTGTTGGCCCGTGCGGTACACGCCCATATCCACAACCGCTGCTTCATCAACGGCAACCGCGTCGTCGTCTTCCCGCCGAGCCCGGGTTCCTACGCTTCCGAGCGCATGGGCTGAGGTATGGGAAATCCGGCCCTCTCGCCGCCAAGCGGGTGAGAGGCTCGGGGGACAAATCGTCCGCTGAAAATGAGAAGCGCCACCCGTTTCGACCGGTGGCGCTCATTTGTTAGTGCAACAGTTCCAGTCCGACCGCCGTCGCCTCGCCGCCGCCGATGCAGAGCGAGGCAATGCCGCGCTTGACGCCCTTCGCGCGCATGGCGTGCAAGAGCGTCACGATGATGCGGGCGCCCGAGGCGCCGATCGGGTGGCCGAGCGCGCAGGCGCCCCCGTTAATGTTGACGATATCGTCGGAAAGCCCGAGATCGCGGATCGCGGCCATCGCCACCACGGCGAAGGCCTCGTTGATTTCGTAGAGGCCGACGCTGCCTTTCTCCCAGCCGAGCTTGGCCATCAGCTTGTCGATCGCGCCGATCGGCGCGGTGGTAAACCAGGCCGGTTCCTGCGCATGGCCGGCATGGCCAGCGACGATGGCAAGGGGCGTCAGTCCGCGCTTTTCCGCCTCGCTTGCACGCATCAAAATCAGCGCCGCTGCACCGTCGGAGATCGACGACGAATTGGCCGCCGTCACGCTGCCGCCGTCACGGAAGGCGGCTTTCAGCTTCGGGATCTTTGCAGGATCCGATTTGGTCGGCTGCTCGTCGCGATCAAGGTTGGCGGTCTGGCGTTTGCCGGCGCCGCTGACCGCCACTATTTCCTCGGCAAAGGAACCATCCTCAGCCGCCCGGTTGGCGCGCTCCAGCGAGCGAAGCGCAAACGCGTCCTGATCGGTGCGCGAGAACTGGTAGTGTTCGGCCGTATCCTCGGCATAGGTGCCCATCAGCCGGCCGGAGTAGGCGTCTTCGAGGCCGTCGAGGAACATATGGTCCTTGATCTCACCATGTCCCAGGCGGAAACCGCCGCGCGCCTTTGGCAACAAGTAGGGAGCGTTGGTCATCGACTCCATGCCGCCGACGGCCAGCACCGACGCGCTGCCCGAAAAGAGCGCGTCGTGGCCGAGCATCAGCGCTTTCATGCCGGAGCCGCAGACTTTGGAGATGGTCGTCGCCGGCGTTTCCTTGCCGAGGCCTGCGCCAAGAGCGGCCTGGCGCGCCGGGTTCTGGCCAATGCCGGCCGGTAGCACATTGCCCATCAGCACCTCGTCGACAGCTTCAAGGCCGGCGCGACCAAGTGCTGCCTTCAGCGCGATGGCGCCGATTTCCGGCGCGGTCAAATCCTTGAGGCTGCCCTGAAAGGCGCCCATTGGGGTGCGGGCCGCCGAAACGATGACGATAGGGTCAATTCTGCTCATGTCTTTCTCCCATACGGCAATGGTTGGCGCTAGTGGGTGCCACCGTCAGATATGCAGCGCGTGCCCGAGCGCCTTCAACGCGGACTCCTGAAAGGCCTCCGATTGTGTCGGGTGGGCATGGATCGTGCCGGCGATGTCTTCGAGCCGCGCGCCCATCTCAATCGCCAGGCTGAAGCTTGCCGAGAGTTCCGAGACGCCGTGGCCGACGGCCTGGATGCCGAGCACCAGGTGGTTGTCGGCGCGGGCAACGATGCGGACGAAACCGTCTTCGGCAAGCGTCGTCATCGCCCGGCCGTTCGCCTGGAAGGGGAACTGGCCGATCTTGATCTCGATGCCGCTCGCGCGCGCCTCGTCGGGTGAGAGCCCTGATGTGACGATCTCGGGATCGGTGAAGCAGACCGCCGGGATGCAGCGCTTGTCCCAGCTTCGTTTATGCCCGGCGACGATCTCCGCCACCATCTCGCCTTGCGCCATGGCGCGATGCGCCAGCATCGGCTCGCCGGTGACGTCGCCGATCGCGTAGATGCCGCGCATGGAGGTGCGGCACTGGTCGTCGATGCGGATGAAGCGGCCGGTGCGGTCGAGGTCGATCTCCTCCAGGCCGAAGCCTTCGGTCACCGGCTTGCGGCCGACGGTGACGAGCACCTTTTCGGCGGCGACATCGATGGCGCGACCGTTGTGCTCGGCATGCAGGCTGCCGGTCTCGGCGGAGTAGCTCTTGGCAACCGTCTGGGTGAAGACTTCGATGCCGAGCTCGCCTAGGCGCTTGCCGATCGGCTTCGTCAGATCCGCGTCGTACTGCGGCAGGATGCGCGTCAGCGCCTCGACGATGGTGACATGGCTGCCGAGCTTGGCGAAGGCGGTGCCGAGTTCCAGACCGATATAGCCGCCGCCGATGACGGCGAGGCTCTTCGGCACGCTCTTCAGCGACAAGGCTTCCGTCGAGGAAATGATCGGCCCGCCGAAGGGCAGGTCCGGCAGTTCGACCGGCGCCGAGCCGGTGGCAATGACGATCGCTTCGGCGCGGATGCGCTGCAGCCCGATTTCGGTCTCGACATCGACGGTCTTGCCATCGACGAAGCGGGCGGCGCCGATCACGGCCTTGACGCCGGCCTTTTTCAGAAGCCCGGTGACGCCGCCGTTCAGCCGGCCGACGATGCCGTCCTTCCAGGCGACGGTATGGGCGAGGTCGATCGACGGATTGGCCAGAGAGAGGCCGAGCGGGTTGCGGCCGGAGGCGGCCGCGCGCAGCTTGTGAAACTCTTCGGCCGCGTGGATCAGGGCCTTCGAGGGAATGCAGCCGACATTGAGGCAGGTGCCGCCGGCCTTGGCCTTTTCGACGATGACCGTGTCGATGCCGAGCTGGCCGGCGCGGATGGCTGCGATGTAGCCGCCGGGGCCGGCGCCGATCACGAGCAGCTTGCAGGATATTTCCTTCATGATCGCCTCAGGCCTCCACGAAAATTAGCGCCGGGGTTTCGAGCAGGGTTTTCAGCCGCTGCACGAAGACGGCCGCATCCCAGCCGTCGATGACGCGGTGGTCGAAGCTCGAGGACAGGTTCATGATCTTGCGCGGCACGAACTGCGTGCCGTCCCAGACCGGCCTGATCGCAAGCTTGTTGACGCCGACGATCGCCACTTCCGGATGGTTGATGACCGGGGTGGTGACGATGCCGCCGAGCGCGCCGAGCGACGAGATGGTGATCGTCGATCCGGTCAACTCGTCGCGGGTGGCCGTGCCGGTGCGGGCCGCTTCCGCCAGACGGTTGAGTTCGGTGGCGCAATCCCAGATGCCGCGTGCTTCGGCATGGCGCACGACCGGGACGGTGAGGCCGGCGGGTGTCTGGGTGGCGATGCCGATATGCACGGCGTGATGGCGGTGGATGATGCCGGGACCGTCGTCGAAGATCGCGTTGACGGCGGGCTGATCGGCAATGGTGCGGACCAGCGCGCGCATCAGATAGGGCAGGATCGTCAGCTTCGGTTGATCCGGCTTGCGGTCGCGGTTCATCGTCGTCCGCAGGTCCTCGAGCGCTGTCATATCCACTTCTTCCACATAGGTGATGTGGGGAATGCGCGAGGTCGAAAGCGACATCTTCTCGGCGATGCGGCGGCGAAGGCCGGTCACCTTGATCTCGTCGACCGCGGTCTTGCGCTGCAGGCCGGCGGGCGCCGGCGCCGGCTGGGCGCCGCGGGCGATGAACTGGTCGAGATCATCATGAGTGATGCGGCCGGCCGGACCGGTGCCGGCCACCTGGCGCAGGTCGACGCCGCTTTCCTTGGCGCGCAGGCGCACGGCCGGCGAGGCCAGTGCTTTTTCCAGCCGCTCGCCGGTCGCGTGGCCATTCGCGATCGGTGCCTTCGCCTCGACTTTGACGGGTTGCGTAGGCTTGGCGACTGGGGCGGGTGCCTCGACCTTTACGGCGGGCTGTTCTTCCGCCTTTGCTGCCAGCTTGTTGTCAACAGCCGGTGCGGCTGTTTCCCCCTCACCGGCGATTTCGATGCGCACCAGCGGCGCCTTCACCGCGACGGTGTCACCCACTTCGGCACCGAGCCAGAGCACGGTGCCGGTGACGGGCGAGGGGATTTCGACGGTCGCCTTGTCGGTCATGACGGCGGCGAGCACCATGTCCTCGCGAACGGGATCGCCAGGCTTCACGTGCCATTCCACGAGTTCGGCCTCAGCCACGCCTTCGCCGACATCGGGCATCTTGATTACGAATTCGCCCATCTCAGGCCTCCATCACTTCGACGAGCGCGCGTCCGACGCGCGCGGGGCCGGGGAAATAGTCCCATTCCTGGGCGTGCGGGTAGGGCGTGTCCCAGCCCGCAACGCGCACGACGGGCGCTTCGAGATGGTAGAAGCAATGCTCCTGAACGAGCGAGGCCACTTCGCCGCCGAAGCCTGACGTGAGCGTGGCCTCATGCACGACGACGCAGCGACCAGTCTTTTCCACCGACTTCACGATCGTATCGAGATCGAGTGGCAGCAGGCTGCGCAGGTCGATCACCTCGGCGTCGATACCGGTTTCCTCGGCCGCTGCAAGCGCCACGTGCACCATGGTGCCATAGGCGACGACGGTGACGGCGGAGCCCTGACGGCGGATCTCCGCCTTGCCGATCGGGATGGTGTAGTGGCCTTCGGGTACCTCGCCGAGGTCATGCTTCGACCACGGGATGACCGGCCGGTCGTGATGGCCGTCGAAGGGACCGTTGTAGAGCCGCTTCGGCTCCAGGAACATCACCGGATCGGGATCTTCGATCGAAGCGATCAGCAGGCCCTTGGCGTCATAGGGATTGGAGGGCACCACGACCTTGAGGCCGCAGACATGGGTGAACAGCGCTTCCGGGCTCTGGCTGTGGGTCTGGCCGCCGAAGATGCCGCCGCCGGTCGGCATGCGTAGCACGATCGGGCAGGTGAAATCGCCGTTGGAGCGGTAGCGGATGCGGGCCGCTTCCTGGGTGATCTGGTCGTAGGCCGGGTACATGTAGTCGGCGAACTGGATCTCGACGCAGGGCTTCAGCCCATAGGCCGCCATGCCGATCGCCGTGCCGACGATGCCGCTTTCGCTGATCGGTGCATCGAAACAGCGGGTCTTGCCGTATTTCGCCTGTAGCCCTTGCGTGCAGCGGAAGACGCCGCCGAAATAGCCGACGTCCTCGCCGAAGACGACGACGTTGTCGTCGCGCTCCATGGAGACGTCCATGGCGCTACGCACGGCTTCGATCATTGTCATTCTGGCCATGTCAGTATCCTGCCTTCTGCCGCTGGCGGCGAATGTGCGGCGGCATCTCGGCATAGACACCCTCGAAGATGTCGCGCACCGACGGCTTGCCGCCGGCATGCAAGGTGCCGTGGCCTTCGGCCTGTTTCTGTGCCTGGATTACCGCATCGACGATTTCGGCTTCCGCCTGGGTGTGGCGCTCTTCGGACCAGGCGCCGCGCAGGATCAGGTGCTTTTTCAGCCGGAGGACGGGATCGCCGAGCGGCCAGGCCTCCGATTCCGTCTTCGGTCGGTAGGCGCTCGGGTCGTCGGAGGTCGAATGCGCGCCGACGCGATAGGTGACGTATTCGATCAGCGTCGGGCCGAGATTGCGCCTTGCGCGCTCGGCCGCCCATTTGGCGACTGCGTAGACGGCGAGATAGTCGTTGCCGTCGACGCGCAGCGCCGGAATGCCGAAGCCGAGGCCGCGGGCGGCAAAGGTGCCGGAGCCGCCGCGCGCGATGCCCTGGAAGGTGGAGATCGCCCACTGATTGTTGACGATGTTGAGGATGACAGGCGCCTTGTAGGTGGAGGCAAAGACCAGCGCCGAGTGGAAGTCCGATTCCGCCGTCGAGCCGTCACCGATCCAGGCCGCGGCGATCTTGGTGTCGCGCTTGATCGCCGACGCCATCGCCCAGCCGACAGCCTGCACATATTGGGTTGCGAGGTTGCCGGAGATGGTGAAGAAGCCATGCTCCTTGGAGGAATACATGATCGGCAGCTGCCGGCCGCGCAAGGGATCGCTCTCGTTCGAGAAGATCTGGTTCATCATCTCGACCATGGGATAGCCGTCGGCGATCAGAAGACCGGCCTGGCGATAGGTCGGGAAGTTCATGTCACCCTTCACCAACGCCTTGCGGAAGGCGCAGCTAACGGCCTCTTCGCCCAGGTGCTGCATGTAGAACGAGGTCTTGCCCTGACGCTGCGCCATCACCATGCGCGCGTCGAAGGCGCGCAGCGTCATCATGTGCTTGAGACCAGCCAGAAGCTCGTCGTCGGACAGCAGACCGGCCCAGGGGCCGACCGCTTCGCCGTCACGGTTCAAGACGCGAATGATCGAATAGGCGAGATCGCGCATCTCTTCCGGCGCGACGTCCACCTCCGGGCGCGGAACGGAGCCGGCCTTCGGGATCTTGACGTTGGAGAAATCCGGCTGGCCACCGGGCCGAACGGCGGGTTCGGGGACATGCAGGCTAAGTCGATCGAGATCGCTCATGCAGTTTCCGGCCTCCTCCGGAGTGCGCAGCGCACCAAATCAAAGATCGGTTCCAATTGAACCGCTCTTCATCTCTGTTTTCACGCATTTCCGGACGCAAAACCGCTACGCAGTTTTGCTGGAAATGCTCTAAATCGGGAAAACGATCGGACTGACATATGCGAAGACGTACGTTCCGACCTCACACGGCTCCTCTGCCTGAGGTCTGCGTACACTCCTCCTAAGCCCCGCTCTCCCGACGGGAATACTCACAGACTGCCACGAGTTCCGGGGCTTATGAAGGTCTTTCCGTGTTGCGGGGCAGGGGCAGACGAAGAAAGATAGAATCCTGCCGGGAGTGCGCTCACGCGTTGTGTTGCGCATGGCCTTGCCGGTCGCTGCTTGTAATTTTCTTTCGCGGGCGTTTCGCCGTACGGCGATCAAACCGGCGGGGCGATCGTAATCGGCGTCCCGTCGAGGAAGCGCGAGAGCCGGAATGGGGTGGGGTCGACGACCGGTATATCTCCGGTCACGAGATCCGCAACGAGGTGCCCGGCGCCCGGTCCGATGCCGAAACCGTGGCCCGAAAATCCGGTCGCGATGATCAGTCCCGGAACGCCTTCTGCCGCTGAAATCACCGGAACGGCATCCGGCGTCACGTCGATGAGGCCGGCCCAGATCTGCTGCACCTTGGTCTCACGCAGAAACGGGAAGGCTTTTGCGGCGGCGTCGAGAGCATGAAGTGCGCGGCGGGAATCCGGGTTGGGATCGAGCACGCGGTGGCGCTCGAAGGCGCCCGGGCGATCGAGCGGGACGGCGCCGATTTCGAACAGCTCGTTCCAGCTCTGGGCGCTGAGGCCGACCTGCACGGCCTCGCCTTCCGCCTTTCGCGCCGGCTGGAAATCGCGGAAGAACGCGAAGCTGTCGGGCACGATCGCGTGCAGATTGGCCGCGCCATCGGCAATCGTGTAGCCGCCGTCGAACCGCTTGCGGTAGGCGTAAGTTGCGGTTGCGCCGGCGCCTTCCGGTCCCCCGGAAGCCGGGCCGGTTCTCAAGACCGTGTTGCGCACTTTCAGTTGCGGCAGGCGGATGCCAAGGCTCTTGAGCAACAGTCGCGACCAGGCACCGCCGGCGACGACGACCGTCGAAGTTTCGATGCGACCCTTCTCGGTCACAACCGCGGAGATCCGCCCGGCCGTCCTCTCGACGCCGCGCACGGCGCAGCCGGTGACGATGCGTGCCCCGGCGCGGCGAGCGCCGGCGACGATCGCGGGCACGGCCTTTTGCGGTTCTGCCCGGCCGTCGCTTGGGGTGAAGAGCGCACCTTCATAGCGAAGGGCGGCGCCCGGCATTGCCGCCGCGGTCGCATCAGCGCCAAGCTGCCGACTGTCGACGCCATAGGGTTGGGCCATTGCGAGCCAGGCATCGCGGTTGGCGACATCACGTTCATTCTCGGAGATGTAGAGAATGCCGCTGCGGCGAAAGCCGGTCTCGCCGCCAATGCGGGCGTCGAGCGTGTCCCAGATCCTCAGCGCCTCGATCGCCAGTGGGATCTCGCGCTCGTCGCGGCCCATGACCCGCACCCAGCCCCAGTTGCGGCTCGACTGCTCCGCTCCGGGCATGCCTTTCTCGCAAAGCACGACATCGATGCCGCGTTCGGCGAGGAAGAGGGCTGTGCTGACGCCGATGATACCACCACCGACGATGACGACGTCGGCCTTGGCGGGCAGGGCGGTATCGGTGGCGATGGGATCAAGCGCGGGACCGGGCATGGGGAGGTACTTTCGGGCAGGACGTGTCACGGTCATCGGTGCATGCCGCCGCCGCGAGATCAAGACCTGCTATCTGGCCATTGCTCGAAAGCTAGGGTTTGCCGGCTCACTTTGTTTGGGAAAGCTGGTCCGCCTCGCCATCGGGCGGACTTCCGGTTTGCCCGGGGAGCTTCTATGCTCGCCCGCATGAGTGAGAGCCGCCCCGATCTTCGCCCCGTCCTGCGCATCGATTTTCCGCCCGCCGCCCGGCTCGGCCGCGGCAAGATCATGCTGTTGGAGTTGATCCGCGAGACCGGGTCGATCTCTGCGGCCGGCCGGGCGATGGACATGTCCTATCGGCGCGCCTGGCTGCTGGTCGATGCTTTGAACCGGATGTTCTCCGAGCCTTCGGTCGAGTCGCAGCGCGGCGGCAAACAGGGTGGCGGGGCGCAGGTGACACCTTTCGGCGACACGTTGATCCGGCGCTACCGCGAGATGGAGGAAAAAACGCAAGCCGCGATCGCCGAGGATCTTGCCTGGCTCGAATCCGTTCGCGGCAGCGATCCGCCAGCAGGCGCTGGCGAGGTCGTTCCGGGCAAAGCTCAGTGATCGATCGCCACCGATTTTATGATGGCGTAGACCGTCTTGCCAGGAACAAGCGCAAGCGCGTCGCGTGAAAACCGAGTGATGCGGGCGGCAATCGTCGCATCGCCGCAAGTCACCCTGACATCGACGCTGCCGTCTTCCTCCGTCGCGATCGCAAGGATGCGCCCTTCCAGCACGTTGAGCGCGCTGATCTCCACAGGTCTTGATGTCGCCAACATGACGTCGCGCGCGGCGACGTGCACGCGAAGCCTGCTGCCGGGTGCCGCGCTGACACCCGCAATGCGCAGCCGTTCCCGTCCGACCCGGACCGTCGTCAGTTCGTGGGACGGATCGGTTCCCTCGACCTCGCCTTCCAGCAGGACGCCGGCCTCGCGCCTGCCGGTGGCGAGCGTGGCGGCCGGCGCGCTCAAGACCTCGGCGGCCGCGCCCGATGCGGTGACCCGGCCGTTTTCGAGGACGACGACGCGGCGCGCCAGCCGGGCGACTTCGCCGACGGAATGGCTGACATAGACGATCGGGATGCCGGCATCGTCACGCAGCCGTTCGAGATAGGGCAGAATCTCGGCCTTGCGGGCCTCGTCGAGTGCGGCGAGCGGCTCATCCATCAGGAGCAGGCGCGGTGCGGCGAGCAACGCACGGCCGATCGCGACGCGCTGCCGTTCGCCACCGGACAGGGCTGAAGGGTTGCGTTCCAGCAGATGGCCGATCCCGAGCATCTCGACAATGCGCGCAAAGTCGCCACCGGAGCCGCTCTTGCCGGCGAACCAGCGGCCATAGGCGAGATTGCGGCGCACGCTCAAATGCGGAAAGAGGCGTGCTTCCTGGAAGACATAGCCGAAGCGGCGGCGATGCACCGGGGTAAAAATCCGGCGCTCGCTGTCGGCGATGACGTCGCCATCGAGCACAACGCGACCGCTTTGCGGCTTCAACAACCCGGCGATGATATTGATCAGCGAGGTCTTGCCGGAGCCGGAGCGACCGAACAGCGCGGTAACGCCGCCGTCCGAGGTGAAGGCGGCATCGAGCGAGAAACTGCCGAACTGGTGGCGGGCTTCGATGGTGAGGCTCATTGGGCCGCCACCCGACGGGCGGCGAATGTCGCCAGCAGTTCGGAGAAGATGAGCGCGGCCATGGAAATGACGACCGAAATGATCGTCAGTCGCATGGCACCGGCGTCGCCACCCGGCACCTGGGTGAAGGTGTAGATCGCAGACGACAGCGTCTGTGTCTCGCCGGGAATGTTGGAGACGAAGGTGATCGTCGCGCCGAACTCGCCCATCGCCTTGGCAAAGGCGATGATCATGCCGGCGATGATGCCGGGGATGATCAGCGGCAGGGTGACGGTGGCAAAGACCCAGGGCGGGCTGGCGCCGAGCGTGGTCGCTGCGTCCTCGAGCTTGCGGTCGATTGCTTCGATCGACAGGCGGATGCTGCGCACCATCAGCGGAAAGGCCATGACCGCGCTGGCGAGCGCCGCGCCCGTCCAGCGGAAGGAGAAGACCAAACCGAAGTAGTCGGCAAAGAAGGCGCCGAGCGGTCCGCGGCGCCCGAAGAGCAGGAGCAGCAGGAAGCCGGTAACGACCGGCGGCAGGATCAGCGGCAGGTGAACGAGACCATTCAGCAGCGTCTTGCCCCAGAAGCGGCCGCGCGCGAGCAGCATGGCGATGGCGAGCGCGAAGGGCAGGCTGCAGATCATCGCGACGGTTGCGACGCGCAGGCTCAAGAGGATCGCCGTCCATTCCGCATCGCTCACTGCAAGCCAGTCCAACAGATGTCGCTCCCCGATACGAGGCTGGTGAGATGTGGCTGTCCGCCTGCATCCGCCCCTGCCTCTGACGAATGATTGCGTCGCCCGCGTTTGGGCGCGGGCGACGCGTGACGATAGATGCTTCGCCTGCCTCTGGACAGCCGAGATCCACCGTCTTTTCAGGCCGATTACTTAAGGACGGTGAAGCCCTGCTTTTCGAAGAGGGCGGCTGCCTTCGCCGACTTGACGAAGTCGACATAGGCGGCGGCATCCGGGCTCTTGCTCTCGGCGGTAATCGCAATCGGATAGATGATCGGCGGATGGCTGTCTTCCGGGAAGGTACCGACGACCTTCACGCCCGGGTCGGCGGCCGCGTCGGTCTGGTAGACGATGCCATAGGGTGCTTCGCCGCGCGAGACGAGGAGGAGTGCCGCGCGCACGCTTTCGGCGCCGGCGACCTTGGGCTCTACGGCCTTCCAGGCGCCGAGCTTTTCGAGCGCCGCCTTGCCGTATTTGCCGGCCGGAACGGAATCGACGGCACCCATGGCGAGGCGACCGTCGCCGAGCATGGCTGCCAGGTCGAAGCCCTGCTTGATATCGACGGCTGCTGCGTCGGCCTTGCCGGAAACGAGTACGATGCGGTTGCCGAGCAGGTTGGAGCGGGTGTCGTCCTTGATCAACTTCTTGTCCGTGAGATAGTCCATCCAGGCAAGATCGGCGGAGATGAAGACATCGGCTGGTGCGGCCTGTTCGATCTGCTTGGCGAGTGCCGAGCTTGCCGCGTAGGAAACGGTCGTTTCCTTGCCGCTTTCCTTCCGCCACTCGGCATTGATCGCATCGAGCGCGTTCTTGAGGCTAGCGGCCGCAAAGACCGTTACCTTCTCTTCGGCCTGCGCCGATGCCGGCATGACGGTGGTACCGGCCCAGGCGAGGCAGAGTGTCAACACCAGGCCCTTCAGCCAGTCTCTTCTCTTGATCATCGATTTCCTCCAACGAAGCGTGATATCTCTTAGGATACAACGATATCGCTTCCTGATTAGCGTTGTATCCATTGAAATACAATGCTCTTGTAGACGGCTAGCGCGGCGTCCGGCGCGCCCATCCGCTCCAGGCAAAAGCCGTGCAACATCCGCGATGGGGCTTGCGATGGCGGTCGGGCGGCCTAAATTGCTGGCCTCAAAGGCAATTGATGGACCGGAGGTGCGATGGAAACGGCGGTGAAGCTCGAAGAGAGCTGGAAGGCAGCGCTGGCGCCGGAATTTTCCAGCGCCTATATGGCCGAGCTCAAGCAGTTCCTGCTCGCCCAAAGGAACGAAGGCAGACAGATTTTTCCGCGGGGACCTGAATACTTCCGCGCGCTCGACCTGACGCCGCTCGACAAAGTGCGCGTCGTCATCCTCGGCCAGGACCCCTATCACGGCGACGGCCAGGCGCACGGGCTCTGCTTCAGCGTGCGCCCCGGTATCCGAACACCGCCCTCGCTCGTCAACATCTATAAGGAACTGAATACAGATCTCGGCATTCCGCCGGCGCGACACGGCTTCCTCGAAAGCTGGGCGAAGCAAGGTGTGCTGCTCTTAAACAGCGTGCTGACGGTGGAGCGCGGCAATGCGGCGTCACACCAGGGGCGCGGTTGGGAGAAGTTCACGGACGCAATCATCCGCGCGGTCAACGAGGCGGATCATCCCGTCGTCTTCATGCTCTGGGGTTCCTACGCGCAGAAGAAGGCGGCCTTCGTCGACCGGTCGCGCCATCTGGTGCTGCGCGCGCCGCATCCTTCGCCCTTGTCGGCCCATTCCGGTTTTCTCGGCTGCCGGCATTTCTCCCAGGCCAATGCCTTCCTGGAATCCAAGGGTTTTGATCCGATCGACTGGCGGCTTCCCGAAGATCCGGCTGTCGCCGAAATGAACTGAGGTCGGCGTTGACGTTTCCGCTGTCGCGGTGAGGTCTTGCGCCGGAGACGGCGATCCGCCAAACACGCCGAGAGAAGGCAGGCGGAGGCGAGGACATGCGCAAAATTCTGATCATCGGCATCGGTTCGGGCAATCCGGAGCATATGACGGTACAGGCGATCAATGCGCTGAACCGCGCCGACGTGCTGTTCATCCCGACCAAGGGGGCGAAGAAGACCGAGCTGGCCGAAGTGCGCCGCGACATCTGCGCCCGCTACGTGACGCGCGGCGACAGCCGCACGGTCGAATTCGCTGTGCCGGTGCGCCGCACCGAGGGCGTCAGCTACGACGGCAGCGTCGACGACTGGCACGCCCAGATTGCCGCGATCTACGAGGGGTTGCTGGCGAAGGAATTGGGCGAGGATGGAACCGGCGCGTTTCTCGTCTGGGGCGATCCGATGCTCTATGACAGCACCATCCGCATCGTCGAGCGGGTCAAGGCGCGCGGGCAGGTTGCCTTCGACTATGACGTCGTTCCGGGGATCACCAGCCTGCAGGCGCTCTGCGCCAGCCACCGCATTCCGCTGAACCTCGTCGGCAAGCCGGTGGAGATCACCACCGGGCGCCGGTTGCACGAGAGCTTTCCGGAAAAGAGCCAGACTTCCGTCGTGATGCTCGACGGCGAGCAGGCGTTTCAGCGGATCGACGATCCGGATGCCGAGATCTACTGGGGCGCCTATCTCGGTACGCCGGATGAGATCGTCATTTCCGGCCGCGTTGCCGAGGTGAAGGACCGGATCCTCGAAACCCGAGCGGCGGCGCGCGAGAGGATGGGCTGGATCATGGACATCTACCTGCTTCGCAAAGGTGTCGACTTCGAGGAGTGAGGACGCCGGACAGACCGCGCCGTGATTGATCTCACTCAAGGTTTGCGGCTGTGTTATAGCGTCTTAAGGGGCTTCTTCAGGGAGGAGAACCTCGAGCGATGACGGATTTGATGAGCACCTGTGCCCTTCCATCGACTGCAGAACCCGGTGCCAGCGCCTCGATGCGGCGCGGCGCCTGTCCGTCGCTCGCCGCACCGATGCAGACCGGCGACGGGCTGCTCGTGCGGCTCAGGCCCGATGACGGCAGCCTGACCATTCCCAAGGTCATCGCGCTTGCGGCCGCCGCCGAGACCTTCGGCAACGGCATCATCGAGATCACCGCGCGCGGAAACCTGCAGTTGCGCGGCCTGAGCGAGGCGACGGTGCCGGCGCTGGCGCAGGCGATCGGGGATGCCGAGATCATGATCGCCGAGGGCCTTGCGATTGAGGTGCCGCCATTGGCCGGTATCGATCCGACAGAGATCGCCGATCCCCGATCGATCGCGGCAGGGCTTCGGGAAGCCCTGCAGGCGCGCCGGCCGATGCTGAGGCTTGCGCCCAAATTGTCGGTCGTCATCGACGGTGGCGGACGCTTTGGTCTTGGTGCTGTGGTTGCCGATATTCGCCTTCAGGCGCTTTCGACGCCCGACGGCTCTGGATGGCTGCTGTCGCTGGGCGGGACGGCAGCGAAGGGATCGATCATCGGGACGTTTGCCGGCAACGCGGTCGTGCCGGCCTTGATCACCATTCTCGAAAAACTGGCGAGCCTCGGCACGACGGCGCGCGGGCGCGATCTGGACCCGGCAGAAATCCGCGCCCTTTGTCGGTGCGAGGCATTGTCCGAATGTCCGGCAGTTCTGAGTTCGGCCTCGATTCCCGGCAGTCATGACCTCGGTGACGCCGGGGTCGTTCTTGGTCTCGGCCTTGCCTTTGCCCAGGTGGAAGCCTCCGCGCTGGCGGCCTTCCTCCATCAGGTCCAGGAGCTTGGCGCCACTGCGATCCGGCTTGCGCCGGGGCACGCCTTCTTCGTGCTTGGCCTCAGCCACGAGACCGCGGCTGTCGCCCAGAGCCTGGCAGCGGCGCATGGTTTTCGCATCGTCGAAGACGACCCGCGCAACGCGATCGCCACCTGCGCCGGCAGCAAGGGCTGTGCCTCCGCCTGGATGGAGACCAAGGGCATGGCACAAAGCCTTGTCGAGATGGCGCCCGAGCTGCTCGACGGCTCGCTTACCGTCCATCTGTCCGGCTGCGCCAAGGGCTGTGCCCGACCGAGGCGGTCGGAGCTGACGCTGGCCGGTGCGCCATCAGGATACGGGCTTGTCGTAAATGGGGCTGCGAACGGCTTGCCAAGCGCCTACACCGATGAGAATGGAGTGAAATCCGCGCTCGCCCGGCTCGGCCGGCTGGTGCGGCAAAACAAAGACGCTGGCGAATCGGCGCAGTCCTGTCTTACACGGCTCGGAGCTGCGCGCGTCTCGGCAGCGTTCGAACAGGAATAGACATGCCTGAGTATGATTACATCCGCGATGGCAACGCCATCTACGAGCGTTCCTTCGCCATCATCCGCGCCGAGGCCGACCTTTCCGGTTTCTCTGAGGAGGAAGCGGATCTGGCGGTGCGCATGGTGCATGCCTGCGGCTCGGTCGAAGCGACCAAGCAGTTCGTCTTCTCTCCCGATTTCGTGACCTCGGCCCGCGCGGCGCTCAAGGCCGGCGCACCGATCCTCTGCGATGCCGAGATGGTCGCTCACGGTGTTACCCGCGCACGGCTGCCGGCCGGCAACGAGGTGATCTGCACGCTGCGCGATCCGCGCACGCCTGAGATTGCCGCCGAGATCGGTAACACCCGCTCTGCCGCGGCGCTCAAACTCTGGAGCGAGCGTCTGGCCGGTTCGGTCGTGGCGATCGGCAACGCGCCGACGGCCCTGTTTTTCCTGCTCGAAATGCTGCGGGACGGAGCGCCGAAGCCGGCGGCAATCCTCGGCATGCCCGTCGGTTTCGTCGGCGCGGCGGAATCGAAGGATGCGCTCGCCGAGAATTCCTACGGCGTTCCCTTCGCCATCGTGCGCGGTCGCCTCGGCGGCAGCGCCATGACCGCTGCGGCGCTGAATTCGCTCGCGAGGCCGGGCCTGTGAGCGGCGCCGGCGTGGGGCGCCTGATCGGCGTTGGAACCGGCCCCGGCGATCCGGAGCTCTTGACGGTCAAGGCGGTGAAGGCACTGGGCGAGGCCGATGTGCTTGCCTATTTCGCCAAGGCCGGGCGCAGCGGCAACGGCCGCGCCGTGGTCGAAGGTCTGCTGAAGCCCGATCTCCTGGAGCTGCCGCTCTACTATCCGGTGACGACCGAAATCGACAAGGACGACGGCGCCTACAAGAGCCAGATCACCGATTTCTACAATGCATCCGCCGAAGCCGTGGCGACGCATCTTCTTGCCGGGCGCACGGTCGCGGTCCTCAGCGAAGGCGATCCGCTGTTCTATGGCTCCTACATGCATCTGCATGTACGGTTGGCCAACCGTTTCCCGGTCGAGGTAATCCCCGGCATTACCGCGATGTCCGGCTGCTGGTCGCTTGCCGGCCTGCCGTTGGTGCAGGGCGATGATGTTCTCTCCGTGCTTCCGGGCACCATGGCCGAGGCCGAGCTTGGCCGGCGACTTGGGGACACGGAAGCCGCCGTCATCATGAAGGTCGGCCGCAACCTGCCGAAGATCCGCCGGGCGCTTGCCGCCTCGGGTCGTCTCGACCAGGCCGTCTATGTCGAGCGCGGCACGATGAAGAACGCGGCGATGACGGCGCTGGCCGACAAGGCCGATGACGAGGCGCCCTATTTCTCGCTGGTGCTCGTGCCCGGCTGGAAGGACAGGCCATGACCGGTACGCTCTATGTGGTCGGCACCGGCCCGGGCAGCCCGAAGCAGATGACGCCGGAGACGGCGGAAGCTGTTGCGGCGGCGGAAGAGTTTTACGGCTATTTTCCCTATCTCGATCGGCTGAACCTGCGTCCCGACCAGCTGCGCGTCGCCTCCGACAATCGCGAGGAGCTCGACCGGGCACAGGTGGCGCTGACGCGGGCTGCTGCCGGCGTGAAGGTCTGCATGGTCTCCGGCGGCGATCCCGGTGTCTTTGCGATGGCGGCTGCAGTCTGCGAGGCGATCGACAAGGGGCCGGCGGAATGGAAATCGGTCGAACTGGTGATTACGCCCGGCGTGACCGCGATGCTCGCCGTCGCCGCCCGTATCGGCGCGCCGCTCGGTCATGATTTCTGCGCGATGTCTCTCTCCGACAACCTGAAGCCCTGGGAAGTCATCACCCGGCGCTTGCGGCTGGCGGCCGAAGCAGGCCTCGTCATTGCGCTCTACAATCCGATCAGCAAGGCACGCCCGTGGCAACTCGGCGAAGCCTTCGAGATCCTGCGCGGTGTGCTGCCGGCAACGGTGCCGGTCATCTTCGGCCGCGCGGCCGGACGGCCGGACGAGCGGATCGCGGTGATGCCGCTTAGCGAAGCCGATGCCAATCGCGCCGACATGGCGACCTGCGTCATCATCGGCTCTCCGGAAACCCGCATCGTCGAGCGGGATGGGCAGCCCGATCTCGTCTACACGCCGCGCTTCTATGCGGGGGCGAGCCAGTGAGCGATGCGGTCGAGTGCCTCGCCGCAACTGCTAACGGCGGGCACGTCCGTCGGTTTGCGCCGCTCGACCATGATCACCTCGATGCCGAGCCGGCGCGCCGCGGCGATCTTGCCATAGGTGGCGCTGCCGCCGCTGTTCTTGGCGACGATCACGTCGATCTTCCGGCTCTCGAGCAGCACAGCCTCGTCGGCTTCCTTGAAGGGGCCGGTCGCCAGGATTGCCTCCTGGTCGGGCAGGTTAAGCGGTGGAGTGACCGGATCGACGCTGCGGATAACGTAGCTGTGCTGCGGGGCTGCCTCGAAGTGGAAAGCCTCCTGCCTGCCGATGGCGAGGAAGACGCGCCGGCGGCGATCGCCAAGCGCGCTCACCGCTTCGACAACGCTGTCGACGGTGGTCCAGCGATCGCCGGGCAGGGGCAGCCATTCCGGTCGGCGCAGGGCAAGCAGCGGAATTCCGGTTCGTTGCGCCGCTTCCGCGGCGTTGTGCGATATGCGCGCGGCAAAGGGATGCGTGGCGTCGACCAGCAGGGCGATGTTTTCGTCGCGCAGGAAGTGCGCCAGCCCATCAGCGCCGCCGAAACCGCCGATGCGGGTCTTGACCGGCTGCGGCCGCGGGTCGGCGGTACGACCGGCAAGCGAGATTGCGGTGTCGTAGCGGGCGTCTTCGGCCAACCGGCGCGCCAGTTCGCGCGCCTCGGTGGTGCCGCCCAATATCAGAACGCGAGGTTTTTCCATGGCTGACGTGTCGAACAGCGAACCCGCCATCGTCTCCCCCTGGCTGACCGTCATCGGTATCGGTGAAGATGGTGTAGCGGGTCTCGGCGACGAGGCCAAGCGGTTGATCGCCGAGGCACCCGTCGTCTATGGCGGTCATCGCCACCTGGAGCTCGCCGCTCCCCTTATCACAGGCGAGGCTCATCATTGGCAGAGCCCGCTCGAGCGCTCGGTGGTGGAAATCGTCGGTCGCCGTGGCAGCCCCGTGGTGGTGCTTGCCTCGGGCGACCCATTCTTCTTCGGCGTCGGGGTGACGCTGGCGCGCCGTATTGCGTCTGCCGAAATCCGCACGCTCCCCGCACCGTCGTCGATCAGCCTTGCCGCCTCGCGGCTGGGCTGGGCCTTGCAGGATGCGACGCTCGTCTCGGTGCACGGACGCCCGCTCGATCTGGTGCGGCCGCATTTGCATCCGGGGGCTCGCGTGCTGACGCTGACGTCGGATGGAGCAGGTCCGCGGGACCTTGCCGAGCTGCTGGTTTCAAGCGGATTCGGTCAGTCGCGGCTGACGGTTCTGGAGGCGCTTGGTGGCGCCGGCGAACGGGTCACGACGCAAATCGCTTCGCGTTTCATGCTCGGCCTCGTGCACCCCTTGAATGTCTGCGCCATAGAGGTGACGGCCGACGAGGGCGCACGCATCCTGCCGCTTGCGGCCGGCCGCGACGACGCGCTGTTCGAGCATGACGGGCAGATCACCAAGCGCGAGGTCAGGGCTTTGACGCTGTCAGCACTGGCGCCGCGCAAGGGCGAACTGCTCTGGGATATCGGCGGCGGCTCCGGCTCGATCGGTATCGAATGGATGCTCGCCGACCCGACCATGCGCGCGATCTCTATCGAAGTGTCGCCGGAGCGTGCGGCCCGCATCGGCCGCAATGCGACGATGTTCGGTGTGCCCGGGCTGACGGTGGTCGAAGGTGATGCGCCGGCCGCCCTTGCCGGCCTGCCGCAGCCCGATGCGATCTTCATCGGCGGCGGCGGCAGCGAAGCCGGCGTGATGGAGGCGGCGATCGCGGCGCTCGGGCCTGGTGGACGTCTGGTCGCCAACGCGGTGACAACGGACATGGAAGCGGTGCTGCTCGATCACCACGCGCGGTTCGGCGGCTCGCTGATCCGCATCGATATCGCCAGGGCCGGCCCGGTCGGCGCAATGACCGGCTGGCGGCCGGCCATGCCGGTGACCCAGTGGTCCTGGATGAAGAGCTAGAGCAGTACCAGCAAAACTGCGAAGCGGTTTTGCGTCCGGGATTGCGTAAGAACAAGAGAGCGGTTCCAGCAAAAGTGTGAAGCGGATTGGCGTCCGGAACCGCGTGAAACAAAGAGAGAGCTAGATATGACGGTACATTTCATCGGCGCCGGTCCGGGTGCTGCGGACCTGATCACGGTGCGCGGTCGCGACCTGATCGGGCGTTGCCCGGTCTGCCTCTATGCCGGCTCGATCGTTTCGCCGGAGCTGCTGCAGTATTGCCCGCCGGGTGCGCGTATCGTCGATACCGCGCCGATGTCGCTGGACGAAATCGAGGCGGAATATGTGAAGGCAGCTGCCGAAGGCCTCGACGTGGCGCGGCTCCATTCTGGCGACCTCTCGGTTTGGAGTGCGGTGGCCGAGCAGATCCGGAGACTGGAGAAGCACGGCATCGCCTACACGATGACGCCGGGCGTGCCGTCTTTTGCGGCGGCGGCCGCAGCGCTCGGGCGCGAATTGACCATTCCGGCGGTGGCTCAAAGCTTGGTGCTGACCCGCGTCTCCGGCCGTGCCTCGCCGATGCCGAACAGCGAAACGCTTTCCGCCTTCGGCGCCACCGGCGCGACGCTGGCGATCCATCTCGCCATCCACGCGCTCCAGCAGGTGGTCGAGGAACTGACGCCGCTTTATGGCGCCGATTGCCCTGTTGCTATCGTCGTTAAAGCCTCCTGGCCGGACGAGCGGGTGGTGCGTGGAACGCTCGGGGACATCGCCGCCAAGGTCGCGGAAGAGCCGATCGAGCGCACGGCGCTGATCTTCGTCGGCCCGGGGCTCGAAGCCTCCGATTTCCGCGAGAGTTCGCTCTACGATCCCGCCTATCAGCGACGGTTCAGGGGCCGCGGCGAATAGGCCAGCGCATTGCAGAAATTTGTTGGCGGCTTTCTGCGTCTTTGCGCAAGCTGAAACCTATTCTACCGGTTCTTCGCGCGGCGGACGCTGCTTGAGCGGCACGCCGTGTTTTTCTTCCACGCGGTCGCGATAGAGTGCGGCCTGCCCGAGCAGCATCAGCGTCATCGGTGTGGTGACGAGAACGAAGACGATGATCAGGATTTCGTGGAACACCCAGCGGCTCTGCAGCACGGCGAAGCAGATGATCGAGGCTGTGCAGATCAGCAGCACGCCGCCGCTGGTTGCCAGCGTCGGCGCATGCAGCCGTTCGTAAAAGCTGGTAAACCGCAGCAGGCCGACCGAGCCGATCAGCGCTATGGCAGCGCCCAGAACGGTGAGCCCGCAGACCAGAATGGCCGCCCAGACGGGAAGGTCGGTGACATGGCTCATTCGATGATCTCCCCGCGCATCAGGAACTTGCCGAAGGCGATCGACGAAACGAAACCGATCAGCGCGACGATCAACGCCGATTCGAAATAGATCGAGTTTGCCGTGCGGATGCCGAAGGTGAGCAGCATCAGCATGGCGTTGATGTAGAGCGTGTCGAGGCCGAGGATGCGATCCTGCGCGCGCGGTCCTCTCACCATGCGGTAGAAGGCGAAGGCCATAGCCAGGCCGAGCATGATCTGGGCAATCAGGATCGACCAGATGATCGTGAGTTCCATCATCCGAATATCTCCTTCAAGGCGGCCTCGTAGCGCTTGACCGTATCGATCCAAACGCGCTCGTTCTCCATGTCGAGCACATGGAAGAGCAGGGATTTGCGCAGGCGATCGTATTCGAGCCAGGCCGTTCCCGGCGTCGCCGTCATGACGCAGGCGAGCAGCGCCAGGGCATTTTCGTCATCGAGATCGATATCGACGGTCAGGAAGCCGGAATTCGGCGGTCTGCGTCGGCCCCTTAGAATGACGGCAGCGACGGCCAGGTTGGATCGGATGATGTCGAGCGCAATGGTAAAGCCGAAACGCAGCATCAGCAGGACCCGCCGCGGGTGCGAACGGGCGAGACCGAGCTTGAGCGTCACCCAGCCGAGACCGGTGGCGAGCACGGAACCCATGAGGATCGTGCCGGGGGCGACCGACTGATTGAGCAGCAGCCAGATGGCGAGCAAACCGGCCGAAAGAAGCGGGTAGGGAAACCAGGTGCGCATCGGCTATTGCCCTCCCGCCCGCGGTGCGGTGAGTACGCGTTCTGCATAGCCTGCCGGGTTCAGAAGCGAGTCCGCCGTCGCCTGCATGTAGCGCATCGTCGGGCCGGCCTGCACGCTGAGGTATATGCAGGTGGCGAGCAACACGACGACGGGTGTGATCTCGATGACGACCACCCGCGGCACGGTGTTTTCAATCGACGCCCAGAAAGTGCGGATGCCGACGCGGTTCATGGCGATCATCGCGGCGAGACCGGAGACGATCAAGAGGGTGACATAGGTCCAGTCGGCTGCGGAAATCGCCGGAGTGGCTTCGGCTCCCGACAGGCCGAAAAGACCGCCGAGGATCGCGAATTTGGCGACGAAGCCGGAGAGCGGCGGCAGGCCGGCGAGCAGCAGGGCGCAAAGGCAGAAGCAGAGGCCGAGGATCGCCATGGTGCCGGGGATCGCGGCGCCGACCACTTCTTCCTCCTCGTCCTCGTCGGCATCGCCGTAGGCTTCCATCGTCACCGCCAGAACGTCGGCGCCGGCGTCACGGCCACGCTCGACCAGTTCGATCAAGAGGAAAAAGGCGGAGATCGTCAGTGTCGAGCTGACGAGATAGAACAGCGCGCCGGCAATCATGCTCGGATGGCCGAGGCCCATTGCGGCGAGCAGGGTGCCGGAAGAAACGAGCACCGAATAGGCGGCCAGACGGCCCATTGCCTGGGAGGCCAGCACGCCGATCGCGCCGAAGGCGATTGTCAGCAGGCCACCCAGAAGCAGGATCGGTTGGCCGAAGCCTGCGGAAGCGCCGGCGCTGGCGCCGAAGACCAGCAGCGAAAGCCTGAGGATGACGTAAATGCCGACCTTGGTCAGGATCGCGAAGACGGCGGCCACCGGCGGTGTCGCGGCCGAATAGGCTGTCGGCAGCCAGAAGCTCAAGGGCCACATGCCGGCCTTCACCAGGAAGGCGACGCCGAGCACGCCCGCTCCGACCTCAACCATCTGGCGGTCATCCGGCGAGAGCGTCGCCAGTTTCATCGACAGATCGGCCATGTTGAGCGTGCCGGTCGCGCCATAGATCAGGCTGACGCCGATCAGGAAGAGCGATGAGGCAGCGAGGTTGATAGCAACGTAATGCAGGCCCGCCTTGACGCGGAGCGGCCCGGAGCCGTGCAGCAGCAGGCCGTAGGATGCCGCCAGCATCATCTCGAAGAAGACGAAGAGGTTGAAGAGGTCGCCGGTCAGGAACGAGCCGTTGAGACCGGCGATCAGCAGCTGGACCAGCGAATGGAAGTGGTGGCCGGCCGTGTGCCAGCGCGCGATCGAATAGGCCTGGGCGGCAAGCGCCAGTCCGCTCGTCAGGCACAGCATCAGCGCCGACAGGCGGTCGAGCACCAGCACGATCCCGAAGGGCGCCGGCCAGTTGCCGAGTTGATAGACGCCGCTGCCGGCGGGGGCGCCGTCTAACGAGGCGATGCGCATCAGCACCATCGAGAGGATGAAAAGCGCGAGCGTCGAGACGAAGCCCATCACGCCCTTCAGCATGCGGTTGCGCTCGTCGATCGGGATCATCGCGGCACCGACCATCAGCGGCAGCAGGATCGGCAGAATCAGCAGGTGGTGCACCCAGTTAGTCATGGCGCTGCTCCCGGCCGTCGACGTGGTCGGTGCCCGTGAAGCCGCGCGAGGCGAGCAGCACGACGAGGAAGAGCGCGGTCATCGCGAAGCCGATGACGATCGCGGTCAGGACGAGCGCCTGCGGCACCGGATCGGTATAGCGGCTGAGGTCGCCGACGCCGCCGGGTTCCAGCACCGGCGGCGCGTTCACGCGAAGACGCCCCATGCCGAAGATGAAGAGGTTGACCGCATAGGAAAGCAGCGAGAGGCCGATGATCACCTGGTAGGTGCGCGGACGCAGCAGCAGGTAGACGCCCGATGCGGTCAGCACGCCGATCGCGACAGAGAGGATGATCTCCATTAGCGGGCCTCCTTTCCGCTCCGCGTGGCGCGGGCATGGGCACGCGGCGCACGGATCGACTGGTGGGCAAGGGCGATGAGGATCAGCACCGTTGCGCCGAGCACCAGCGAGAAGACGCCGAGATCGAAGAACAGCGCGCTGGCGAGCGGGAACTTCCCGACGATCGGCAGCGTCACGTATTGCGCGTGCGAGGTGAGGAACGGATAACCGAAGAGCCAGGAGCCGATGCCGGTGGTCGCGGCAACCAGCAGACCGATGCTCATCCAGCGCAGCGGATGGATGCGCAGCCGTTCCTCGACCCAGCGGGTGCCGCCGGACATGTATTGCAGGATAAAGCCGATCGACATGGCGATGCCTGCCGCAAAGCCGCCGCCCGGCAGGTCATGGCCGCGCAGGAACAGATAGGCGGCGAGCATGCCGATGACCGGGAACATCCAGCGCATGATCACAGAAGGCACGAACAGATACTCGGCGACGCTGTCGCCCTTGCTGCGATCCGGGTGGTCGTCGTCGAAGGCGTTCTGGACGCGCTGCTGTTCCGGTGCCTCCAGACTGTCGGCCTGCGGGCGGAAGCGCAGGAGCAGAGCGAAGACCGTGAGCGCGACGATTGCCAGAACGGCGATTTCGCCGAGCGTGTCGAAGCCGCGGAAGTCGACGAGGATGACGTTGACGACGTTGGTGCCGCCGCCCTCCTTGTAGGCGCGCTCGAGGAAGTAGCTGGCGATCGTCTCGGGCATCGGCCGGGTCATCATCGTATAGGCGATGAGCGCCACGCCGCCGCCGGCGGCGATAGCCAGCAGGAAGTCGCGCAGGCGGCGGAAGCGGACCCTGAGCGAAAGCAGCTCCGATTCCTGCGTATCCTCGATGCGCTTCGGCAGCCAGCGAAGACCAAGCAGGATCAGGACCGTCGTGACGATCTCGACGAGCAGCTGAGTCACGGCAAGGTCCGGCGCCGAAAGCCAAACGAAGGTCAGGCAAGTGGTGAGACCGGCGCCGCCAAGCAGCACGAGCGCGGCGAGCCGGTGGAATTTTGCCAGCAGCGCCGCGCCGATCGCGCAGGCGATGCCGACCGCCCAGAGCAGCGCGAAGGCCGGATCGATGCTGCGAACCAGAAGCGGCGGCAGCTCGTATTTGCTCAGAAGCAGCGGCAGCGCACCGGCGGCGACGGCGATGAAGACGAGGAAGCGCATCTGCGGCTGCAGCCGCCGGGTGCCGAGCCGTTGTTCGAGCGAACGCGCCCATTTCCAGGAGAGCGTCACGAGCACGCGCTCGAAGATGCGCTGGCCGTGCAGCACGCGGAAGATCGGCGGCCCCTCGATGCTGGTCGCAAGATAATTGCGCATCAGGAAATAGAGGCCGACGCCGCCCGCCAGCGCCACGAAGCTCATGATCAGCGGCAGGTTCCAGCCATGCCAGACGGAGAGGCTGTAGTGTGGCGTGCTGGCACCCAGGATCGATACGACCGCCGTGTGCAGGAACGGACCAATGGTGATCGCCGGAATGATGCCGACGACCAGGCAGGCGAGCACCAAAAATTCGATCGGTACGCGCATCCAGCGCGGCGGCTCGTGCGGCACCTTTGGCAGATCCTCCGGCGTGTTGCCGAAGAAGACGCTATGGATGAAGCGTAGCGAATAGGTGACCGCGAACATGCCGGCGAGCGTCGCGACGTAGGGCGTCATCGTGTCGAGGATGTTGGCCTGGTGCGTTTCGATCGCCTCGGCGAAGAACATTTCCTTCGAGATGAAGCCGTTCAGAAGCGGAACACCAGCCATGGCAGCGCTCGCCACCATGGCGAGCACCGCCGTTCCCGGCATGTAGCGGATCAGCCCGCCGAGCTTGCGCATGTCACGCGTGCCGGTCTCGTGGTCGATGATGCCCGCCGCCATGAACAGCGACGCTTTGAAGGTGGCGTGGTTGACGATGTGGAAGACCGCGGCGACGGCTGCAAGCGGGCTGCCGAGGCTCAACAGCACCGTGATCAGGCCGAGATGGCTGATGGTGGAATAGGCCAGCAGGCCTTTGAGGTCCTGCTGGAAGATGGCGAAATAGGCGCCGAGCAGCAGGGTGGAGAGCCCGGCAAGGCCGACGATCCAGAACCAGGCCTCGGTACCGGCCATCACAGGCCACAGGCGCACAAGCAGGAAGACGCCTGCCTTCACCATGGTTGCGGAGTGCAGGTAGGCGGAGACCGGCGTCGGTGCCGACATCGCGTGCGGCAGCCAGAAGTGGAACGGGAACTGCGCGCTTTTCGTCAATGCGCCGAGCAGGACCAGGATCAGGACAGGCATATAGAGCGGCGAGTTGCGGATCAGATCGCCCGACGCCAGCACGACGTCGAGGTCGTAGCTGCCGACGATGCGGCCCATCAGCAGGAGGCCGACGAGCATGCAGAGGCCGCCCGTGCCGGTCACGGTCAACGCCATGCGGGCGCCGTCGCGGGCATGGGCATTGTGGTGCCAGTAGCCGATCAGGAGGAACGAAACGATGCTCGTCAGTTCCCAGAAGACCGCAAGCAGGATGAGATTGCCTGAAAGCACGACGCCGAGCATCGAGCCCATGAAGGCAAGAAACAGCGCCAGGAAGCGCGGCACCGGGTCTTCCGCGGCCATGTAATAGCGGGCGTAAATCACGACGAGTACGCCGATCGCTGTCACCAGCACCGTGAAGAGCCAGGCGAAGCCGTCCATCCTGAGCGTGAAATTGAGGCCGAGTTCAGGGAGCCAGGCGATGTCGTAGCGCAGCACGCCGCCCGAGGTGACGAAGGGATAGAGGCTGGCGGCGACGAGGAAACACAGGAGCGCGATCGTTCCTGCGAACCAGGCTGTCGCACCGCGTTGATCGGGCGGAAAGAAGATTGCAAGGAGGCTTCCCGCAAATGGGGCGAGAATGAAGACAGAAAGCAATTTTCCCGCGTATTCGATCGTACCGTTCCCTTCGTTCGGGTTTCATGGAGAGCGGGCACCAGAGCGCCGTGCTTTCAAAAGAACGCACAGGGGACGCACCAGGATGTTGAATCTAGAGCATCTTTTCCGCTTCAGTGGGTTGCCCTTGAAGCGGGACGCCCTAGAGGCCCGAAAGGGCGGTCGCATCAGCGACTGCCGCAGGTGATGCCGCCGATCCCAAGACGTGGAGGCAGGCAATTGTTTTTATGGCGATTCGCGGCAAAGCTGCCAAGCCTTACCGGTGCGAAAAATGCACGCACCGTGTTTTTTGCAGCAGGCCGGCGTGCTTCTCAGGCCGCAAGCCAGCGGCGCTCGAAGGCGAAGGTCGCGAGGTCGTTGGCGTTCATCGGCCGCGCGAAGGCATAGCCTTGCAGCCCGTGGCAGCCGAGTTCCTTCAGGATATGGGCGTGTTCCAGCGTCTCGACGCCTTCGGCGATCACTTCGATGCCGAGCGACGTGCCGATATCGATGATCGATTCGACGAGGCGCTTTTCGGCGGGCGAGTCGAGGATCGGCAGGACGAGCTGGCGATCGATCTTCAGCCGCCGCGGGGTCAGCTTCAGAAGGCTCAGGATCGAGGCATAGCCGGTGCCGAAATCGTCGATCTCGATGTCGATGCCGAGCTCCTTGATCCTGCGGATGTTGGAAAGCACCGTCACGTCGCCCTCGTCGAAGGAGATCGATTCCAGTAGTTCGAAGGACAGGCGGCCCGCCGGAATTTGCAATTGTTCGAGGCGATCGATCAGGTTTTCATCGTGAAGCCGTGCATAGGACAGATTGACCGAGACCTTGGGAATATGGATGCCGCCCGCCTCCCAGCGGTAGATCTGGAACAGCGCCTGTTCCAGGATTGCCTGGTCGATCGACGCGACCACGTTGATGTCTTCCGCCGTCTTCAGGAAGGTATGCGGGCCGAGCAGTCCCTTGGATGGATGATCCCAGCGCGCCAGTGCCTCGACACCTGTTATGTCGAGGGATCGCGGGCAGAACTGCGGCTGGAAATGGGCGATGAACTCGTTGTGCTCCAGCCCGCGAAGGATCTCGTCGGCCGTTTGCTTGGTCTTGAAAACGGCCGTCTTCAGCTCACCGGTAAAGGTCTCGTGCCGGTTGCGGCCGCGGCGCTTGGCTTCGTAGAGCGCAATATCGGCATTGACCAGCACGTGCGACAGATCATCCGTTGCCTTGGCCTGGGCAGCAATGCCGATGCTGACGCCGATGCGGCACTCCTGGTCCTTGTAGCGGACGGGCACGCTCATCGCCTCAATGATGCGGGACGCGAGTGTGGCGTCCGGTTCCATCCCGCCATCCTGGCGAACGATGACGAACTCATCGCCGCCGATGCGAGCAACGAAGTCCCTGGCATCCGCATTGCCCCGGAGCAGCTCGGCGGCATGGCGCAGGATTTCGTCGCCGGCGGCGTGGCCGAGCGTATCGTTGATCTGCTTGAACCGGTCGAGGTCCATGTGGAATATGCTGAGCCGGGCTTCCGGCGCGAAATGCCTGTTGCGCTCGGCCAGGACCTGATCGAGGAACCGGCGGTTCGGCAGGCCGGTCAGCGGATCGTGCAGGGCATTGAATTCCATGCGATGGCGCGCCGCCTCGAGCTCGACGCTGTGCGCCTCGGCCATGCGCTTGGCTTCGAACAGGGTTTCGCGGGTCTCGAAGTCGGCGGTGACGTCCCAGTTGACCCCGACGACCTTCCGCATGCCATCGGCGCCGATATAGGCAGAGCCGATCGCGCGAATGTGACGCAAACTGCCGTCTGGGAGGCAGATGCGGAAGTCCGAGTTGTAGGCGTCGCCCGTCTCGAGCGCTTCTACGAACTCGGCCTCGGCGCGCTGGAGATCGTCGGAATAAAGGGCGCTCCTCCAGTCCTCATAGGTCTCGCGGGTGGAGCCGGCGCGACCGTAGAGTTCGCGCATCCGGTCGTCCCAAAGCAGCTTGCCGCTCGCAATATCCAGCTCCCAAATGCCGATCTGCGAGGAGTCCAGCGCGATCTTCAGCCGATGGGAGAGCTCTTGCAGCTGCGCCTTGCTGTGCCTCAGCGCGCGGATGTTCATCTGCCGCTCGCTCATCAGGCGACCGGTCAGCACCATCGGCAGGATGATCATCAAGCCGCCGAGAACGATCAATCCGCGGATGAACCAGGCATTGCCGGCCGTCGTCGGCCAGCCGCCCCTGGGAACGGCTGCGATGCGCCAGGAGCCGCCCGGCAACAGCACGGTCATCCCGACCGGCGAATGCTTGAAGATCGCGGGGTCGCCAAAGAAGACCTGCCCTTCCGCGCCGGTGCCGTCGCGCCCGGCTATGGCGATATCTATGCCGGGCTGTTCGGAAAGGAGGCCGCTGTCACGATAGAGGCGGTCGATGTCGATGATGGCGGAGACGATGCCCCAGAAGCGATTGCTGCCGCCGCCGGCGTCGATCATTACCGGGAAGCGGCCGATCAGCCCACGCCCGCCCTGGACGAGATCCACCGGGCCGGCAAGCACCATCTGCCTGGTGTTCTTGACGCGCATGACGGCAGCGCGCTGCAACTCGTTCTTGCGGTAATCGAGCCCCAGCGCCTTCTCATTTCCTTTGAGCGGGTAGACGAGCGAGACGACGAGGTTCGGCGCGGCAGCGATGCTGCGCAGTTGCGAGCGTTCGGTAAAGATGCTGCGCGAAAGGGCGGCGAAGCGCTTCTGATCCATGCCCGGCTCGGTGACGAGCGTGCCGATCAAGCCGCGCACGAGCTGGATATTGCCGTTGACGTTGGCTTCGAGCTTGGAGCGGATGGGATTGAGCTCTTCGGCGACCCGTGCGCGCAAGCGCGCCTCGGCCACCACCTGGTTCTGATTGTCCGCCAGGATGCCGGCCACCAGGACCACGAAAGCCGCGATGACCGCCGGAAGGTAGCTTGGCGTTAAAACCCTGGAGAGCCTCTTCATTCCGAGGTTGAAAGCATGTCTGGCAGGCACAAATCACCCCGGCGGCACGCGAATGGCTGTGTATCGACCGGGATGATCCCAAAAGGGTCTTAATAATTCTTGTTTTAGTCGGCTCTTTTATACGAGGTTTCGCATTCAGCCACCCTTGCGCTCGGGTAGCTTCTTGCGCTTGGTCTCGGCGAGTTCCTTGAGTTCGCCTTCCGTCATGGATTTTTCCATCTCGCGGGAGGCGCCCTTGAGACTGGACTTCTTGGTCTCTCCGCGTTTTGCGGCCAGGGCCGCACCGGCTGCCTTCTGCTGAGCCTTCGATTTGGCTGGCATGGAACACCACCTTTCGGTTGATAGCCCCTCCCAACGCTCAGCGGTCGCCGGTGTTCCGAGATTTCCGGATGAATAGCGCGATGCTACGCGCCTTCCCGGGCTTCGATCATGGCTTGCAGTGTCTCCAGGCGATCGGCGTCGCGCGGCAGCTTGTCCTGTCGCAGGCGGGCAATGCGGGGGAAACGCATCGCGACGCCGGATTTGTGCCGGGTCGAGCGGTTGATGCCTTCGAAGGCGACCTCGACGACGAAACCGAAATCGGGTTCGGCCCTGACGGCACGGACGGGTCCGAAACGGTCGGTTGTGTTGTCCCTGACGAAACGGTCGAGAAGCTCCAGCTCGGCGTCGGTGAAGCCGAAATAGGCCTTGCCGACCGGTACCAGCGTTTCCTTCCCGTCGATGACAGTCCAGACGCCGAAGGTGTAATCGGAGTAGTAGCTCGATCGCTTGCCGTGACCGCGCTGTGCATACATCAGCACCGCGTCGATATTAAAGGGCGCACGCTTCCACTTGAACCAGGGCCCTTTGACACGGCCGGGCGTATAGGGCGAATCGAGCCGTTTCAGCATGATGCCTTCGATGACCGGGTCGGGCGGGTCGGCGCGCAGCCGGTCAAGCTCTTCCCAGGACGAGAACGGCACCAGCGGCGACAGGTCGAAATGCTGTGGTGCAGCGCTTTCCACGAGATCGGCAAGCATTGCCCTTCTTGTGACAAAGCCTTGCGGGCGAACGTCCTCTTCGCCCGAAAAGAGAATGTCATAGGCGCGGATGAAGGCGGGGTAGGCATCGAGAAGCTTGTGGCTGACGGTCTTGCGGTTCAGGCGCTGTTGCAGGTCGGCGAAGCTTCGGGTTGCGCGATTGGTGCGTGCCGTGCCGCCGACGAGCAGTTCGCCGTCGATGACGCCGGTGAAGTCGGCGGCTTCGAGTACATCGGGAAAGGCGCCGGAAATCTCGTCGCCGCTGCGGGAGTAAAGACGTTTGACGCCGCCTATATTGGCAAGCTGTACGCGGATCCCGTCCCACTTCCATTCGGCCGCGAAATCCCTGGGGTCGAGCGCGTCGAGATCGCCCTCACCGACGGGATTGGCGAGCATGACCGAGTGGAAGACCGCCGGCGTCGAAAGCTCGGGCTTCTCCGCCTCGCCCAAGAGCCAGCGGAAGAGCGGCAGATAGGGCGGTGACAGGCCGTGCCAGAGCGTCTCGATTTCGGCGACATCCTTGCCGCCCATGTCGGCAAGCGCCTGTTTGGCGAGCTTCGCCGATACACCGATGCGCAGGCCTCCGGTCACCAGCTTGAGGAAGGCGAAGCGCGCCGAGGTGTCCAGGTGGTCGAGCATGTCGCGCACGACGCTGCGCACGTCGGCGCGCCCGGTCATCTGCAGGCGCTCGATGGCGGCACCCAGCGGGATGTCCGATTGAACCGTACCAACCGGGGGTTCCCAGACGAGCGAGACCGTTTCGGCGAGGTCGCCGACATAGTCGTAGGAGTACTGGAAGAGCACCGCGTCCATGCGTTCGAGGAGCAGGTCCCGGATCATCGCCGGCTTGACCGTGTTCAGCGACAGCGTACCGGCGATCGCCGCGAGCGCGTAGCCGCGGCTCGGATCCGGCGCCGTCCGGAAGTAATCGGCAAGCAGGCGGATCTTGGCGTTGCGCTGCGGGCTCAGGACGAGGCGATCGAGCAGTTCGGCGAAGGCGTGCATCCCGTCACTCTCCCTCGTCGTCGTAACCGACGAGGTGCAGCGGGCGGGCGGCGATGCCTTGCAGCTCGCACCAGCGCACCAGTGCTTCCTCGCGGCCGTGCGTGACCCAGACTTCGCCGGGAGCGATCTCGGTGATCGTCTCAGTCAGCTCAGCCCAGTCGCAATGGTCGGAAATGACCAAGGGCAGTTCGACGCCGCGCTGTTTCGCTCTTTGGCGGATCAGCATCCAGCCGGAGGCGAAGATGGCGATCGGATCGGTGAAGCGCCGCGACCAGCGGTCGGCGAAGGCGGCGGGCGGGCCGATCACGATGGTCCCTCTGAAATCCTGCTTTTCGTCGGCGGCAAGTGTTGCCGGACGAAGTTCGCCGAGATCGATGCCCTGGCTCTGGTAGTAGTCGCAGAGCCGCTGCAGGGCGCCGTGGATGAAGATCGGTTGGTGGTAGCCCTCTTCGCGCAGGAGCGCGATGACGCGCTGAGCCTTGCCGAGCGCATAGGCGCCGACCACGTGGGTCCGTTCGGGAAACTGGGTAAGCGAGGTGAGCAGCTTGCGCGTCTCGGCCCGGTCGTCCGGGTGGTGGAAGACCGGCAGACCGAAGGTGGCCTCGGTGATGAACACGTCGCAGGCAACCGGTTCGAAACCCGTGCAGGTCGGATCCCGTCGCCGTTTGTAGTCGCCGGAGACGACGATGCGGATACCGTTGGCATGCACTGAGATCTGTGCCGAGCCAAGCACGTGGCCGGCGGGATGGAAGCCCACCTCGACACCGTTCAGCGTCAGCCTTTCCCCGAGTTCGACCGCCTGGCTCGTGCCGCAGAATCCATCTCCGTAACGAATGCGCATGATGTCGAGGGTTTCGCGGGTGGCGAGCACCTGGCCGTGGCCGGCGCGGGCATGGTCGGAATGGCCATGGGTAATGAGCGCCCTTTCGACCGGCTGCACCGGGTCGATGTAGAAATCGCCAATCTGGCAGTAGAGACCCTTGGGGGCGGGATAGAGCAGGGCGTCCGGTTTCATGGACATAAAGATAGCCGGCGAACGCGCGTCCGCCAGCCATCTTGTTCAAGTTTTTCAAGGCGCAACATCGGTCGCGCCTCGATCAGGTTCAGTCGTTCAAGACAAGCGTGTCGCTGATCAGCTTCAGCGTGCGGGCCGCATCGATGTCGATGCAGGCCTTCTGGCTTGGCAGATTGTCCCACGGGCTCGGCGGGAAGAGCCTGTTGTCGGGGCTCTGGATCGTCTGGCCGTCGGCAATGCCGCCGCAGACGACACGGATCGATCCGCTTCTGACGGTGAAGAGATCGGGCGCCACGACATAGGCGCAGGCGCAGCTGTCATGCACGACCATGCCATCGGGAACATGCTGCTCGTAGAAGGTGACGTAGAACTTCGAGATGTCAGCAAGCAGCTTGCCGGCCTCGCCGCCGCGCTCGGCTATGTCGGCGATCATCGCCTTGGTCATCACGGTCTGGGTGGTGACGTCGAGGCCGACGACGGTGACCGGCCACGCGGCCGTCATCACCACGTCAGCGGCTTCCGGGTCGCCGTGGATATTGGCTTCGGCAGCGGGTGTGATGTTGCCGTTGACGTCGAAGGCGCCGCCCATGATGACGACTTCGCGCACGAGTGCGGCAAAATCCGGATCCTCGCGCAGCGCCAGCGCCAGGTTGGTCATGCGGCCGACGGCGATCAGCGTCACTTCGCCCGGATGGGCGCGGACCGTATCGATGATGAAGCGGTGCGCCGGGCGCGGGTCGATCGGCAGGTCGACAGTCTCCGGGACATCGATGTTGCCGAGGCCGTCGTCGCCGTGGATGAAGGTCGGCCAGCCGACATGCGGACGGTCGGGGTCGAAGGTCTTGTCGAGGCCCTTGGCAACCGGTGCATCGATGCCCCATTGCTGCTTCAGGAACAGCGCATTGCGGGTGGTGGTTTCGACCGAGGCATTACCGAAGACAGTGGTGATGCCGATCAGGTTGATAGCCGGATGACGATGCAGGAAAAGCAGCGCCATCGCATCGTCGATGCCCGGGTCCGTATCAAAGATGACTTTGTGCATTGCGTTCTTCTTTTCTTGTTCTTGTGTTTGACGGCCCGCAATGGAGGCAAGATGGCTGTGAAAGTCAATCTCCCTCGCGGGCGCCTGGGCCGAGACTGAGCGCCTTCCTGGCCGGTTTCCGTTGGAACATCGCTGCACCGGCAGACATGGCGGGCTCCCTCGCAGCAGCTTAAACTTTCCGAAAGGGTGGCGCGCCTAATGTTGAGGCGCGCCCTTTCGGGCTTTTCTGCAATTCCTGGATATGACGGCGGAGTCACCCTCGTGAAGGCTATCCTCGGCAAGTTTCGGCCATCGAAGAGGCTGCTCGTCATCCTCGCGGCCGCCTTCGGCGTGTCGGCCGCATCCGGCGGGGCCGCTGTCTATGTCAGCCGGGACGCACTGATGGCGGGGCTTTCCAAGCCGAATACATCGGGTCTCGAATGCACGATGCTGCGGACCCTCAAGCTCAGCCATAACGGCCAGCGCTGGATCCGCATGCACGTCAAGACCGATCGCGCCGATGGCGAGGCACGCATGCGCACGGCCCTGCGTGTGGTCGGCGCGCTGGCGAAGGCCGAGAGCGCCGATCTCTATCAGGTCGTCGTGCTCGACGCGGCCGGCCCGGAGGATCGGGCGCAGGTTCGCGGAGCCGCAATCGGGGCGGAAGTGCTTTTCGCTCCGGGCCCGCAGAGCGTGCCTGGAATGAGCGAAACGTTCCGCGCTTCCTATAATGCCGGTACGGCGAATTCCGTCGGCGTCTTTCATGGCAAGACGGTCGATCTCTCGATGGATGATATCCGCATGATGATGGCAGCGATGGACGACCACTCGTCGTGCATCGATCCGTCCGCGGATCCGGCCGAAGCCAAGACCGCCGAAGCAGGCGGTGCCGAACATGCGGCCGAACCGGAGGAGACGGCCGAGGCGCCGGCCGGTCACTGAGACCACGCTGCGTCCGAGACGTCGGATCATCATCAGAAAATAAAAGGCCCGACGCTGGTGCGGCGGGCCTTCGTGTTCGTGGCAATGCGACCTTGATCAGTCGGCCTTCTGGCGGCGTGCCGGGAAGAGGATGACGTCGCGGATCGACGGCGCATTGGTCAGAAGCATGATCAGGCGGTCGACGCCGATGCCGAGGCCACCGGCCGGCGGCATGCCCTGGTCGATGGCATCGAGGAACTCGTCGTCGAGCTGCTTGGCCTTTTCGCCGCGAGCATGCGCCTGTTCGAGCTGCTCGACCATGCGGGCGCGCTGCTCTTCCGGGTCGTTGAGTTCCGAGAAGGCGTTGCCGAGTTCCCAGGCGTTGCAATAGGTCTCGAAACGCTCGACCAGGCGCGGTTCGCCCGGCACTTCCTTGGCGAAGGGCGAGATGTCCTTCGGGAAATGCGTGACGTGGGCCGGCTGGATCAGCGTTCCTTCAACCTTTTCTTCAAAGATGAAGGCGAGGCACTCGCCCCAGGTCCAGTCCTTCTCGACTTCGAAGCCGGCAGCCTTGGCGGCCGCGCGGGCTTCCTCGTCGGTCTTCATCGCCAGGAAGTCGATGCCTGTCGCTTCCTTGACGGCGTCGGGCATCGGCACGCGGCGGAACGGACCCTTGAAGGAGATTTCCTTGTCGCCGTAGGCAAATTCGGTCGAACCGTGGATCGCCATCGCCAGCTCGGCGAACAGCCGCTC
This sequence comes from Ensifer sp. ENS10, assembly GCF_014852025.1. Taxonomy (NCBI): domain Bacteria; kingdom Pseudomonadati; phylum Pseudomonadota; class Alphaproteobacteria; order Hyphomicrobiales; family Rhizobiaceae; genus Ensifer; species Ensifer sp. ENS10. The sequence goes on along the minus strand of NZ_JACVAS010000007.1, from coordinate 342,365 downwards.
GACGAGGTCCATGATGTCCTCGTAGTCGGCATAGGCCCAGTAGCACTCCATCATGGTGAATTCCGGATTGTGCCGGGTGGAGACGCCTTCGTTGCGGAAGTTGCGGTTGATCTCGAAGACCTTGTCGGTGAGGCCCGAAACCAGCGTGCGCTTCAGGTACAGTTCCGGCGCGATGCGCAGGAACATGTCGAGCTTCAGCGTGTTGTGATGCGTCTTGAACGGCTCGGCGGTAGCGCCGCCGTAGACCGAATGCAGCATCGGCGTTTCGACTTCCATGAAGCCGTCGTTTTCCATGAAGCGGCGGATGCCGGAAACGATGCGGCTGCGGCTCTGAAAGCGCAGCTTCGATTCCTCGTTGGTCATGATGTCGAGGTGACGCTTGCGGTAGCGAATTTCGATGTCGGAGAGGCCGTGCCACTTCTCGGGCATCGGCAGCAGCGACTTCGTCAGCATGGTGATCGCCTGGGCGTTGATCGTCAGCTCGCCGCGCTTGGTACGGCGCACGACGCCGGTGACGCCGATGATGTCGCCGATGTCGATCATCGGCAGCAGGCCGCGGGCCTCTTCGCTCGTCACGTCCTTGTGGCTGAAGATCTGAATCTTGCCGGAGGCGTCATGGATGTCCATGAACATGCCGGAGTTGCGCGAGGAGTAGACGCGGCCGGCAACGGTCACGACATCCTGCGTCTCGGTGTCCGGTTCCAGGCCTTCGTACTTGGCGGTGAGTTCGGCATTGCTCATCGTCCGGTGGAAATGCGCCGGATAGACGTCGCCGATCTGTTCGCGCAGCAGCTTCAGCTTCTGTGCGCGGACTTCCGTTGCGTCGGAGGAGAGGCCAGTGGTCTCGGTCTTGTCGTTCATCGTGCTCTCCTTACTTTCCGCTGCCGACCATGGAGGCGACCACCTGGGAAGCGACCTTCAGGCGCTGGCGTACCACGGCGCGGCCCAGGATTTCCATGCTGTCGAACAGCGGCAACGAGCGCTGCGAGCCGGAAACCGCCACAAAGAGCGGCGCCACGATGACCTTCAGCTTCTTGCCCATGCGTTCGGCGACCGCGCGCAGTTCCGCTTCGATCGACTCCTTGTTCCATTCGAGGATCTTTTCGAGATCCGGCTGAACGGCGTTGAGGACCTCGAGCAGTTCTTCGGGCGTCGACTTGACACCGGCGAAGGCAGCCGGCTGCAGGCCGAGATCGGACTTGAACAGGAAGCTTGCGAGATCCGGCAGTTCGCCGAGCTTCGAGATGCGCGACTGGCTGAGCTTCAGGCCCTGCTTCAGGCGGTCGTTTTCCATCGCCCAGGCAAGCACACGGGCAGCGAACTCGTCTTCCGAGAGCTTCTCGCGGATCCAGCGCGCGTTCAGCCAGTCGAGCTTCTGGATATCGAAGATCGCGCCGGCCTTGGACAGGTTTTCCGGATCGAACTTTGCCGCGAGCTCGTCGATCGTGAGCAACTCCTCGCCTTCGGCGATCTGGATGAAGAACAGGCCGAGGAAGTTCATCAGCGCTTCCGGCAGATAGCCGAGGGCGGTGTAGTAGGAGATCGACGTCGGGTTCTTGCGCTTCGACAGCTTCGACTTGTCGGCATTGCGCATCAGCGACAGGTGCATGAATTTTGGCGGTTCGAGGCCGAGGTACTGGTAGATCAGGATGTGCTTCGGCACGGAAGCCAGCCACTCCTCGCCGCGGGCGACGTGGGTGATCTTCATCAGATGGTCGTCGACGACGTTTGCCATGTGGTAGGTCGGCATGCCGTCGGCCTTCAAGAGCACCTGCATGTCGACGGCATCCCACGGGATTTCGACGTCGCCATAGACGCCGTCGTTAAACTTGCACGAACCCTCGGTCGGGATCTTCATGCGCACGACATGCGGCTCGCCGGCGGCAACGCGCGACGTCACTTCTTCGGCTGTAAGGTTGAGGCAAAGGCCGTCATACTTCGACGGCTTGCCGGCGGCGCGCTGGCTCTCGCGCATCTGTTCGAGCCGCTCGGGCGTGCAGAAGCAGCGGAAGCCGTGACCGTTCTCGACGATCTTCTCGACATAGGGACGGTACATGTCCTTGCGGTCGCTCTGGCGATAGGGGCCATAGGGACCACCGACATCAGGACCTTCAGACCATTCGAGCCCGCACCATTTCAGCGCGTCCAGCACCTTCTGTTCGAACTCCGGCGTCGAGCGGGTCGCATCGGTGTCTTCGATGCGCAGGATGAACTCGCCGCCGTGTTTCTTCGCAAAGAGGTAGTTGAACAGAGCGATATAGGCCGTGCCGACATGCGGCTCGCCGGTGGGGGAGGGTGCGATGCGTACCCGGACTGCTGAATTTGCCATGGTCTTTTTGCCCGTCTGACGTGCTTTTCGCCCCTTGCCGGAAAAGAAATCCGACCGCCGGGGCGCGCATTTTATGGGAAGGAAAGGCCCGCAAGGGTGCCGCAACAGCGGTATCGGCAGGCTATTCCAGTCGGCTCGCGTGAGACCATAGAACACCGATCATGTCAACGGAAAGTGGACCACGTCGGTTTTTGTTGACACTGCCGGCCCTGGACGATAATGAACCGAAAGGTTATTTAACTGAAAGGTTTTTTAGAAAATGCCGGAAGATCGCTTGTCGACGACGCTCTCCGCCCTGGCCGACCCAACGCGAAGGGCGATCCTTGCCCGTCTCGCCCTCGGAGAGGCCTCGGTCGGCGAACTGGCGGAGCCCTTCGCAATGAGCCTGCCGGCAGTGTCCAAGCATCTCAAGGTTCTCGAGCGCGCCGGGCTGATCAGCCGCGGCCGCGAAGCGCAATGGCGCCCGTGCCGGCTCGAGGCCGCGCCGCTGAAGGACGTCAACAGCTGGCTCGACAGTTACCGCCGCTTCTGGGAGCAGAAGTTCGATCGTCTCGACACCTATTTGCAGGAACTCCAGCACATCGATCCGGACGCCGGAAAGAACTGATCGTCATTCCATCTTCCGTGTCCGGCCGTTCTGCTGTAAGCAGGACGCGTCGAAAAAGGCAGGACCGGATATGGTAAGCCCGGTCCCTTCGGTTTTCTAACGAAGCTCTGCTCGAACGTCCCGTTCGAACCCACGACGTGGTTCCGATGCAATCGCATCGGTCCGCGGCGGGGTATGCATATCGACGCAGTCCGCCGCGTTTCTCGAACACGGAGACTGTGAACATGCGACTGAATCATATCGACCTCTATAGCCCCGTCGTTGCCGAAACGGCTTCCTTCCTCATCGACCATTTCGGCCTGACGCTGGTCGAAAAGCGCGGCAAGGACGCCTTCTATCGCTTGACGGATGGTTTCGGCCTCGTGCTCGTCGTCAGCCCGCCGATCACGGCACTTGGCGGCGGCGACCAGTTGAACCTCGGTGCCCAGACCTACCACATCGGCTTCCTGCTGCCGGCGCGGGCCGAGGTCGACGACGCCTACCGGCGGGTGCGTGGATCCGGCGCCCAGGTGATCGCACCGGAGGACCGGCACGGCGCCTACGTCTTCTATGTGGTCATTCCCGGCAACATTCTGGTCGAAGTCGGTCATCGCGCAGACGTCTGAACCGGACCGGAGGTCAGCGGAACGTTTCCTCGGGAGAGGCGTTGTCCAATCAGAAGGCGTGGAGCCAGCCACCGGCATGGCTCAGCGAAAGAGGAGGAGTGATCCTGTATTTCGCTGAAGGCTCGCGGTTGACGGCCGGTCGGTTCGGTCCCGCGTCTTCGTGAACTCCCGCAAACAAGAAGGCCCGCATCGGCGATGCGGGCCTTTTCGCGATGAGACCGTCGTGGCTCAGCTCGTCAGTTGAGCTTGCCTGCCTTCCGGAGCCGCGCATTGCGCGCGACCATGTTGAGGATTTCGACAAGGGCCGAGAAAGCCATGGCGGCGTAGATGTAACCCTTCGGCACATGCAGGCCCATGCCTTCGGCAATCAGCGTCGTGCCGATCATCAAGAGGAAGGCGAGCGCCAGCATGACGATCGTCGGGTTCTTCTCGATGAAGTTGGCGAGCGGATTGGCGGCGACGAGCATAACGGTCACGGCGGCAATCACGGCGATGACCATGATCGGCAGGTGCGGCGTCATGCCAACGGCGGTGATGATGCTGTCGACGGAGAAGACAAGGTCGAGCAACAGGATCTGAGCGATCGCAGCGCCGAAGCTGTTGATCGCCGAAGACGCGATGAAGTCCTCGCCATGATCGGCCGGATCGACATTGTGGTGGATTTCCTTGGTCGCCTTCCAGACGAGGAACAGGCCACCGGCAATCAGGATCATGTCCTTCCAGGAGAAGCCGTGGCCGAAGGCCTCGAACACCGGCGTCGTCAGCTTGACGATCCAGGCAACGGTGCCGAGCAGGGCAAGGCGCATGACGAGGGCGAGGCCGATGCCGATGCGGCGGGCCCTTTCGCGATGCTCCAGTGGTAGCTTGTTGGTGAGGATCGAGATGAAGATCAGGTTGTCGATGCCGAGAACCACCTCCATGACCACAAGCGTGACGAGGGCGACCCAGGCGGCGGGGTCTTGGGCAAGCAACAGGATATCCTGCATCGGCGATCTTCCTTTGTGGGTGGCGCGTCGTCGCGCAAGAATCGCCGAAAGTATTTAAGAAACATCGCGGAGGTGACAAGCGCCGCCGCTATTTGCGGCGGCGCTTTACCGTTTACGATTTGATCGGAATCCACAGTTCGACGACGCCCATGCCCGAATGCGGGTCGAAGCGCTCGTCGTAGCGTTCGATGAGATCAGGCGTTTCGCCGTGCTGAAGTCCGGACTCGGGCAACCAAGTGCCGAAGACATGGTCCGCGGTCTTGGCGATCGCGGAGATGTGGCCGCGGTGCAGGAAGACGGCATAACGCTGCTTCGGCAGCTTCAGCGTCGAAAAGCCCTCCGGCAGGTCGTCGGTTTCGCTGACTTCCGCGGCTGCCATGTAACGGAAGGTTCCGGCCTCGCCATTGCTATGGGTGCAGACACCATAGGCGATGTCGCCCTTCTGGCCGGCTATGTTGCCGAAATGGCGGTTGAACCGCTGCCAGAGCGACGGGATGCCCTCGGTGCGGCTGTAGGCATAGGTTTCCGCTAGGCCCGCCAGAAGCAGGGGCGGGCTGTCTTCGAAGCGCGGCGGGTCGATCTTGAGAAGGCGGGTATCGTCCATTCTTAAAGGCTCCATCAGTTCGATGTTTCGAACATGCCTTTGCTTGCGCACCGTCTCGGGCGTCACGCCGAACTGGTCGCGAAAGGCGCGGGTGAAAGCCTCGTGCGAGCCGTAGCCCGCTTCGAGGGCTACCGAAAGAATGCTGAGGGAACCATCGGCCAGGGCGTAAGCGGCATCGCTGAGGCGCCGGCCGCGAATATAGGCGCTGATCGAACGGCCCGTGACCAGCCCGAAAACGCGCGAGAGATGGAAGCGCGAGAGGCCAGCGGCCCCGGCGATCTCATCCAGCGATATGTCCCTTGCGAAATGGCTCTCGATGAACCAGACCGCGCGTCCGATGGCACTCATCATCACTCCTTTGGCAGCGCCCTGGTGATAGGGTCTTGCCGGAAGGCGCGCTTGATCGCAATTGCTGGATTGTAACGCCGGAGGGGTCGGAAGAGTTCGGCGCCAGCCGTCCTATTTCTTCGGTCCGTAGGCGGACATGAAGACGCGGACGGCGGCGGTCACCGTCGCCTCGATCTGTTCCTTCGGCGGTGCGGTGCACATGCCGCCGAACAGGCGGTGCTTGAAGAGCCCGGCCTGCGCCATTTCGATGAACTGGCGGGCGGCCATCTCGGTGTTGTCGATATCCAGAGTACCGGCAGGAACCTGCCGGTCGAGATAGGCCTTGAGCACGGTATAACCGTTTTCCGGCGCCTCGCTGAAGAAGCGCTCGGCCAGATGCGGCATGCGATCGATCACGCCGATCACCATGCGCATGGAGCGGATCGTTTCTTCGGCCGTCATGCTGGTCGTCAGCGTCACGCCGAAATCGTAGAGCGATTCCTCGACGTCGTCGTGATCGTTGAGCGCGTGCTTGGCGGTCTGGACCACCCGGGTCTTGCCCTTGATGATCAGAGCCTTGAACAGGTCTTCCTTGTTCTCGAAATAGACGTAGAGCGTACCCTTGGAGACGCCGGCCTCGCGGGTGATGTCGTTCATGCTGGCAGCGTCGAAACCCTGGCTCAGAAAGGCGCGCCGGGCACCTTCGAGGATCTGCTCGCGCTTGGCGGGGTCCTCGCCGGCGGCGTGGCGGCCGCCCATCGAAAAGAGATCTTCGTCCTGGCCGACATTCGGCTGGATCATGTCCTGGGTTCCGGTCTTCACCGTGCTCATGGTGGTCGCTTGTTTCCGTCCTGCTTGCATTAAATTTCAGTCATCGAACCGCGTGGTTCGATTTCCTCTTGATATGCGACCAGAAAGGGCCTATGTCAAGCTCGATCGAACCGAACGGTTCAGTTCGTTCAGCAATCTTTAACCAGGCCGGTGCCCAATGTCCGCATCCAACACATCCAGCGCTGCTCGCGTCCGTCCAGTCGACGAGAATTTTGAAGTGCAGCAGGAAACCGCGCTTGAGGCAAAGGCGCCTGCGGCGGAGCAGGCCGCTGTCCAGGCTCCCGCAGAAGCGGCGCAGCCGCCGAAGAAGGCGCGCAAGCCCATCGTTCCGGTGCTCGGTCTGGCGCTTCTCGCCGCCGGCGCCTGGTTCGGCTACGACTGGTGGACCAATGGCCGCTTCATGGTCTCGACCGATGACGCCTATATCGAAGGCGACATCGCGACGATTTCGCCGAAGGTTTCGGGATACGTCGCCAAGGTCGATGCCGTCGCCAACCAGAAGGTGAAGGCCGGCGATCCTCTCGTTACCCTCGACGATGGCGATTATCGTATCGCTGCCGAGCAGGCCGAGGCAAAGATTGCCACCCAGAAACTTGCACTCAGCCGTTTCGATGCGCAGATTGCCGGTGCCAAGGCGAGCCTGGCCCAGACCGAAGCGCAGAAGAAGGCTCTCGAAGCGACGGTGCGCGGCGCCGAGCTTGCGCAGAAGCGCGCAAGCGACCTCCAGTCCAAGGCCGTTGGCACCGTCGCTTCGCTTGACAACGCCGATGTGGCGCTCGACCAGGCACGCGCGAACCTTGCCGGCGCCGATGCCAATATCGCCGCCGCCAATGCGAGCATCACGGTTCTCGAAGCCCAGCGCACCGAAGCCGAAAGCGAGATCCGCTCGCTCGAGCTTGTGCGCGACAAGGCCAATCGCGACCTCGGCTTCACCGTCTTGAAGGCGCCCTATGACGGCATCGTCGGCAACGTGGCGGTTCAGGTTGGCGATCTCGTTTCAGCCGGCCAGCGGCTCGCTGCCCTCGTTCCGGTCGACCAGCTCTACATCGACGCCAATTTCAAGGAGACCCAGATCGCCCATCTGGTGCCGGGCTCCAAGGTCAAGGTCCATGTCGATGCCTATGAGGATCACGCGATCGAAGGCACCGTTGCCTCGATTTCGCCAGCCTCCGGTTCGGTCTTCTCGTTGCTGCCGGCCGAAAACGCCACCGGCAACTTCACCAAGGTGATCCAGCGCGTGCCGGTGCGCATCACGCTCCCGGCCGACGTGCTGGCCGAAGGACACCTGCGTGCCGGCCTGAGCGTCGTCGTCGACGTCGACACGCGCACGGCGCCGGATCAGACCAAGGTCGCCGCCACCAAGTAATCAGGCCCAAACGCCGGCGCGCCTTGAGGGCGCGCCCTTGCAAGGAGTGGCTGAGATGGCCGCAACGGCAACAGCAGGTTCGGTGGCGGCCGCCGCACCGAAGGTCGAGGAACATATGGATCCGAAGAGGCTGATCGCCTTCTTCGCCATGGTCGTCGGCATGTTCATGGCCATCCTCGACATCCAGATCGTCTCGGCCTCGCTTGCCGAAATCCAGGCGGGCCTGTCGGCCGGCTCGGACGAGATCGGCTGGGTGCAGACCTCCTATCTCATCGCCGAAGTCATCATGATCCCGCTGTCGGGAACGCTGGCGCGCATCGTCTCGACGCGCGTGCTGTTCTCGGTTTCGGCCGCCGGCTTCACCGCGGCGAGCGCGCTTGCGGCAACGGCGACGAACATCGACCAGATGATCGTCTATCGCGCCATCCAGGGCTTCATCGGCGGCGGCATGATCCCATCGGTTTTTGCGGCCGCCTTCACCATCTTCCCGCCGTCCAAGCGCAACATCGTCTCGCCGATCATCGGCCTGATCGCGACGCTGGCGCCGACGATCGGCCCGACCGTCGGCGGCTATCTCAGCCACGCCTTCTCCTGGCACTGGTTGTTCCTCGTCAACGTCATTCCCGGCATCATCGTCGCCACGCTCACCTGGACCTTCATCGATTTCGACAAGCCGGAGCTCGGCCTGTTCAAGAAGTTCGACTGGTGGGGCCTGGCCTCGATGGCGATTTTCCTCGGCGCGCTGGAGTACGTGCTGGAAGAAGGCAACACCAACGACTGGTTCAATGACGAGCACATCGTGATGGGCGCAGTCGCTTCGGCAATCGCCGCCATCGTGTTCTTCTATCGGGCCTTCAAGGTGGAGTTCCCGGTCGTCGACCTCAGGGCCTTTGCCAACCGCAACTTCGCCTTCGGCTCGATGTTCTCCTTCGTCATGGGCATCGGGCTCTATGGCCTCACCTATCTCTATCCGCTCTATCTCGGTCGCATCCGCGGCTACGATTCGCTGATGATCGGCGAGACCATGTTCGTCTCGGGCCTTGCGATGTTCTTCACGGCGCCGGTCGCCGGCATCCTTTCGGGAAAGCTCGATCCGCGTGTGCTGATGACGATTGGTTTTACCAGCTTTGCCGCCGGCACCTGGATCATGGGCCATCTCACCGCCGACTGGGACTTCTACGAGCTGTTCATCCCGCAGATTCTGCGCGGCGTCGGGCTGATGCTCTGCATGGTGCCGATCAACAACATCGCGCTCGGCACCATGCCGCCGGCGCGCATGCGCGGCGCGTCCGGCCTGTTCAACCTCACGCGAAACCTCGGCGGTGCAGTCGGGCTCGCGGTCATCAACACGATCCTGACCCAGCGCCAGGACTTCCACTATGCGCGCCTCGCCGAGCATGTGCAGTGGGGCAATCCGGAGGCGATGGAGCGGTTCAACAACATGGCCGCCAACTTCAACGCCCATGGTCTCGACGGCACGACGATCGCCGTCAAGCAGCTTGCCGCCATGGCGCAGAAGCAGGCGGTCATCCTGTCCTTCGGCGATATCTTCGTGCTTTTGACGGTGCTGTTCCTGTCGCTGATCCTCGGTGTGATGATGATCAAGAAGCCGCAGGGCGCCGGCCCCAGCGGCGGCGGTCACTAGAACAAGAGGATGATGGGTCGAGGCGGCCCATCATACTTTCCCATGAGAGGTAGGTAGGCGGGCGAGCGCCCGTCTTTCCTCGTTTCCATCCTCAGACAAGTCCGCACGGTTTACGCGAGCCGAGCCTTGCTGCACACTCCCGTCGACTGATGGCGAGGGCGGCGGGATGAAGGAACGGGTTTCGGCGGCTATCTCACGGCGGTCTTTCATGACGGGCATTGCCGGCCTCGGGCTGGGGCTTGCCGCCTCCCGCAGTCGCGCTGCCCCTCCGGCCATCGATGCGACGTTCCTATTCTCCAACGACATCCATGCCTGCCTCGTCTCGATCGAGGGGCTTGCGCCGAACTGCGCGGCGGAAGGCAAGACCGACGCCAACCTGCTGCGCCATGTGGCGGCGCTCAACGCCGTGTATGCCGTGCGCTGGCCGGAAACGGTCGCGGGCAAGCCGAGCGGTCTCGCAAGTGCCGGACGGCAGATCGGCAAGCCACTCGGTCTGGTGCTTGGCGGCGACATCACCGACGACGGCGGCGGGCAGGTGCGCCAGCCGCGCGAAGGGCGGCAGCTGCAGCAGTTCTCCAGCCGCTATCAGGAAGGGGCGGGCAGCGATCGGGTCCACATGCCCGTCTTCGTCGGGCTCGGCAATCATGACCTCGACCAGGACGGCCCGCCGCCGCATGTCGACTGGTATCGCCGCGAGCTGCGCGACTATGTCGAGCTCAATCATCGCCAGACGGTCTTCTACAAGCCGCCGGTGCCGGTGACCAACTACGACCCGCTTTCGGACTGCTACTCCTGGGATTGGGGCGGGTTGCACCTTGTGCAGCTGCAGCGCTTCGGCGGCGATGAGACGAAGGGCGCGGTGAATGCGCTGCCCTGGCTGAAGCAGGATCTGGCGGCCTATGCGGGCGACGGCCGGCCCGTCATACTGTTCCAGCACTATGGCTGGGACGCGTTTTCGACCGAGGTCTGGGATGTGAAGGCCAAGACCTTCGATGATGAAGGCGATGGCGCGCCGCATTGGTGGAGTGTCGATCAGCGCCAGGCGCTGCTCGACTCGCTCAAGGGCTACAACGTCATCGGCCTGTTCCACGGACACCAGCACGAAACCGCAATGATCTACCGGCAGGGCGGGCTCGACCTCATTAAGCCGAAGGCTGCCTATATGGGCGGCTTTGCGGTTGTGCGCGTCACCGACGGCTTCATGGACGTAGTGTTGGCCGAGGCCGGTTCCGCGCACGGAGAGGTCGCGTTTACTACCGCTTTCAGCAAGCGGCTCGCCTAATATCTGGTAAGTGTCACAACATTCGTTAAATCGATCAGAATCAATCGTTTAAAGTGACGCGTGCCGTCCTTCCGCCGGCGCACGGACGCCTGTTTTCGCCGTTTTGAAGATTTCTGATTTACGTACATCAGAAATTCCTCTAAAGGCAGAACCCGGAGGAAAACATGCGTCCGACAGTTCACGATATCGCTGCTAAAGCCGGGGTCAGTCTCGCCACCGTCGACCGGGTTTTGAACAATCGTCCCGGCGTGCGTGGTGTCACCCGCGACAAGGTCGAGCGCGCCATAACGACGCTCGGCTATGTGCGCGACGTCGCCGCCGCCAATCTCGCCAAGAGCCGTATCTACCCGCTGATCTTCATCCTGCCCGAGGGCGACAACACCTTCATGCGCGGCCTTGCGGTCGAGGTGGAGGCGGCGAAAGTGCGGTCTGCGGTCGAGCGCACCGCGATCACCGTGCTCTCCGTCCCGGCCTTCGACAGAGCGGCTCTTGCCACGGCACTGGAAAAGGCGCGGGCACTCGCCCCTGCCGGTGTCGCGGTGGTTGCGATCGATGCGCTCGAGGTCGTTGCAGCTGTCGATCGGCTGCGCGAAGACGGCATCGCTGTGGTGACGCTGGTTTCCGATCTGCCGGGATCGTCGCGTGATCACTTTGCCGGCGTCGACAACATCGCCGCCGGCCGGACCGCGGGCACCTTGATGGGGCGTTTCCTCAGCGGTCGCGAAGGACCGGTCGCGATCGTCGCCGGCTCGATGCTGGTGCGCGACCATCGTGATCGCCTCGAAGGTTTCAGCGCGGCGATGGCCGAAAGTGCGCCGGGCCGCCGGCTTCTGCCCGTCATCGAGGGCCATGACGATCCCGCCGAAGTCGAGAACCTTGTGTCGGGACTTGTCGCCGATCATGCGGATCTCGCCGGCATCTACAGTCTCGGCGCCGGCAATCGCGGCCTGATCGCGGCACTCGAAAAGGCCGGTCGTCAGGCTGATATTTGCGCCATCGCGCACGAACTGACACCGCATAGCCGTGCGGCACTCGCCTCCGGCACCTTGGACGCGCTCCTCAATCAGGATGCCGGGCATGAGGTGCGCAGCGCCATCCGCGTGCTCAAGGCTCGTGCGGATGGACTCGCGGTGATCGGGGCGCAGGAGCGCATCCGCATCGAGATTTTCCTTAGGGATAACCTGCCGGTCGAGCCGGCGTAACGATTTGGAACTGCGCGGTTCCGGACGGCAAACCGGTCTGGAATTGTTCAATGGAGGCAAGCATGTATCTCGGACTGGATCTCGGCACCTCGGGCGTCAAGGCAATGCTCATCGATGGCGACCAGCGCATCATCGGTTCTGCCTCCGGCGCGCTCGACGTCTCGCGGCCGCATCCCGGCTGGTCGGAGCAGGACCCGGCCGAGTGGGTGCGGGCGACCGAGGAGGCGATTGCCGGGCTGAAAGCGACCCACCCGGCGGAGCTTGCGGCGGTGCGCGGCATTGGCCTCTCCGGCCAGATGCACGGCGCGACACTGCTGGATGCCGACGACCGGGTGCTTCGGCCCTGCATCCTCTGGAACGACACCCGCAGTTTTCGCGAGGCGGCAGCGCTCGACGCCGACCCGCAGTTCCGGGCGATCACCGGCAACATCGTCTTTCCTGGCTTTACGGCGCCGAAGCTCGCCTGGGTGCGCGCCAACGAACCCGACATCTTCGCCAAAGTGCGCTGGGTGTTGCTGCCGAAGGATTATCTGCGCCTATGGCTGACCGGCGAACATGTGTCGGAAATGTCCGATTCCGCCGGCACCTCCTGGCTCGATACCGGCAAGCGGCGGTGGTCGGAGAGCCTGCTTGCCGCCACCGCGATGGATGAGAAGCAGATGCCCAGCCTGGTCGAAGGGACCGATCCGGCCGGAACGTTACGCCCGGAACTCGCTGGGCGCTGGGGTATCTCGGGCAATGTCGTGGTTGCCGGCGGCGCCGGTGACAATGCGGCGTCTGCCTGCGGCATGGGCACGGTCGGCGAAGGACATGCCTTCGTCTCGCTCGGCACCTCGGGGGTGCTCTTTGCCGCCAATGCGAGCTACCTGCCCAATCCGGAAAGCGCCGTACACGCCTTTTGCCATGCGCTGCCGAACACCTGGCACCAGATGGGCGTCATCCTGTCGGCGACCGATGCGCTCAACTGGTACTCGGGCATCGCCGGGCGCAGTGCTGTCGATTTGAGCGCCGAGCTTGGTGATGACCTGAAGGCGCCGACCGGCGTCACCTTCCTTCCCTATCTCTCGGGCGAGCGCACGCCGCACAACGATGCGGCGATCCGCGGCGCCTTCGTCGGGCTAGGGCATGAAAGCAGCCGCGTGGTGCTGGCCCAGGCGGTGATGGAAGGCGTGTCCTTCGCCATTCGCGATAGCCTGGAGGCCCTTCGCGCCGCCGGCACGACGCTGTCGCGGGTAACCGCGATCGGCGGCGGCTCGCGCTCACGCTACTGGCTGAAGTCGATCGCCACGGCACTCGACCTGCCGGTCGATCTGCCTGCCGACGGCGATTTCGGTGCCGCCTTCGGGGCAGCCCGCCTGGGCCTGATTGCCGCTACGGGTGCAGATCCCGTCGCCACCTGCTATGCGCCGCTCACTGCCGAAACCATCGCGCCGGAAGCGTCGCTGGTCTCAGTCTATGAGGCGAGCTACCAGCGCTACCGCGAGCTCTATCCGGCGATCAGGGGTGCGGCGTCGTGACGACGCTGCACCGCAGATCCGGTTCGGGTGCCGGCCGCTCAGCGGGCGGGGACCTTGTCGAGAAAGCCGGTGATCGTCTTCAGGCGGCCGTTCTCGATCTGGCAGACATCCGTGCCTTCGATAACCGAGGCAACGCCCTCCGGGCCGAGCGCCCAGGAAAAGCGGATCGTGTCGGCATAACCGTCCGCAGCCCCCTTCAGCGTGAAGCGGAAGCCGGGGAACTGGCCGTGGACGCCGGCGATCAGCGCATCGATGCCGGCGTGGCCGTCGCCTTGCATGATCGGGTCGCGGTAGGCGACATCGGCGGTGAACGCCTTCTCGATCAGCGCAGAGCGGGCGGCGGCGTCGGTTGTGTTCCAGGCGGCAATGTAGGCTTCGGCGATGGCGTTGAAGTCGTGCATCGAAGTGTTCCTTTCGTTTGGCGTTTCGATGCCCCAGCTATCGCCGGACGAGGGAATGAAACCAATTACCTTCCACGTAATGGCCGCGCCTATCGAACGGGCGACGCCGGCCGAAATCCATCCCATTCGCATCATCCTTGAGAGGAGCCAAACCCATGAGCACAGGATTTTTCGGCGATATCGCCAAGATCAAGTATGAAGGCCCTGATAGCGCCAACCCGCTTGCCTTCCGTCATTACAACAAGGACGAGGTTGTTCTCGGCAAGCGCATGGAAGATCACCTGCGCTTTGCCGTCGCCTACTGGCACACCTTCGTCTGGCCGGGCGGCGATCCCTTCGGCGGCCAGACCTTCGAGCGCCCCTGGTTCAAGGACACCATGGACGCGGCGAAGCTGAAGGCCGACGTCGCCTTCGAATTCTTCGACCTGCTCGGCGTGCCCTTCTACTGCTTCCATGACGCCGACGTGCGCCCGGAAGGCAGGAGCTTTGCGGAGAACACGAAGAACCTCAACGATATCGTCGATCACTTCGAGAAGAAGCAGGCCGAGACCGGCGTCAATCTGCTCTGGGGCACCGCCAACCTTTTCTCCAACCGGCGCTACATGTCGGGTGCCGCGACAAATCCGGACCCGGATGTCTTTGCCTTTGGCGCGGCAACGGTGAAGACCTGCCTCGACGCAACCAAGCGCCTCGGCGGCCAGAACTATGTGCTGTGGGGCGGGCGCGAAGGCTACGAGACGCTGCTCAACACCGACATGAAGCGCGAACTCGACCAGCTCGGCCGCTTCGTCAATCTCGTCGTCGAGTACAAGCACAAGATCGGCTTCAAGGGCGCGATCCTGATCGAGCCGAAGCCGCAGGAGCCAACAAAGCACCAGTACGACTACGACGTCGCGACCGTCTACGGCTTCCTGAAGAACTACGGTCTGGAAAACGAGGTCAAGGTCAATATCGAACAGGGCCACGCGATCCTCGCCGGCCACTCCTTCGAGCACGAGCTGGCGCTTGCCAATGCGCTTGGCATCTTCGGTTCGATCGACATGAACCGCAACGACTACCAGTCCGGCTGGGACACCGATCAGTTCCCGAACAATGTGCCGGAAATGGCGCTTGCCTATTACCAGGTTCTCGCCGGCGGCGGGTTCGTGACCGGCGGTACCAATTTCGATGCTAAGCTGCGCCGGCAGTCGATCGATCCCGAGGACCTGCTGATCGGTCACATCGGCGGCATGGATTGCTGCGCCCGTGGTCTGAAGGCGGCAGCAAAGATGATCGAGGACAAGGCGCTCTCGGCACCGCTTAATCAGCGCTATGCCGGCTGGCAGGTGCCGGAAGCCAAGAAGATGCTCGACGGCGGCTTCTCGCTGGAGGAGATCGAGGCCTGGGTGCTGAAATCGGATCTCAACCCGCAGCCGAAGTCCGGCAAGCAGGAACTGCTCGAAAACGTCGTCAACCGCTACGTCTAAGCACTCTCGCGAGTTTGCGCACGCGGCGGCCCGGTCTCTCCGGGCCGCCGGTTTGCGGCGACTGCGGGTGTCGGCGACGCAGGTGGGCTGCAATATGAAATCGATTACAAATCTCTCGGGAATCTGTGCCCTCGCCAGTTGCCCCCGGTTGAAAATCTGCTAGCTTTGGCGCCTGCAACGTTTCAGGTCCGCCAGTTGTGGCGAAAACAAGGTGCCATTGTACCTCCTTGTCGCCGACTGACCGGACAGGCCGACATCATCAATGGCCGTTTCATCGGGAGGAAAATCGGGATGAAGACCATCAAGGGGCCAGGGCTCTTTCTTGCGCAATTTGCCGGCGATGCGGCACCGTTCAATTCCTGGGACGCGATCACCAAATGGGCGGCCGATTGCGGCTACAAAGGCGTGCAGGTCCCGAGCTGGGACGCGCGGCTGATCGATCTTCAGAAGGCAGCGACCTCGAAGACCTATTGCGACGAATTCGCCGGCACGGCCCGCGACAACGGTGTCGAGGTGACCGAGCTTTCGACCCATCTGCAGGGCCAGCTCGTCGCCGTGCACCCGGCCTATGACGAGGCCTTCGACGGCTTTGCCGCACCCGAGGTGCGCGGCAATGCGAAAGCGCGGCAGGCCTGGGCGGTGGAACAGGTGAAGCTGGCGCTGACCGCCTCGAAGAACCTCGGGCTGAATGCGATGGCGAGCTTTTCCGGTGCGCTCGCCTGGCCCTTCGTGTATCCTTGGCCGCAGCGCCCGGCCGGCCTCGTCGAAACCGCGTTTGACGAACTGGCGAAGCGCTGGAAACCGATCCTCGACCATGCCGAGGAAAACGGCGTCGACATCTGCTATGAGATCCATCCGGGCGAGGACCTGCACGACGGCATCACCTACGAGATGTTTCTGGAGCGCACCGGCAACCACGCCCGCGCCTGCATGCTCTATGACCCCTCGCACTATGTGCTGCAGTGCCTCGATTATCTCGACAACATCGACATCTACAAGGACCGCATCCGGATGTTCCACGTCAAGGATGCGGAGTTCAATCCGACCGGACGCCAGGGCGTCTATGGCGGCTATCAGGGCTGGGTCAACCGGGCCGGACGGTTCCGCTCGCTCGGCGACGGCCAGGTGGATTTCGGCGCGGTGTTTTCCAGGATGGCGGCCAATGATTTCTCCGGCTGGGCCGTGGTCGAATGGGAATGCGCGCTGAAGCATCCCGAGGATGGTGCGCGCGAGGGTGCCGACTTCGTCAAGCACCACATCATCCGCGTCACCGAAAAAGCCTTCGACGATTTCGCCGGAGCGGGCACGGACGAGGCCGCCAACCGGCGCATGCTGGGGATCTGAGGTAGCGTTTGCCCCTCACCCTAACCCTCTCCCCGCTTGCAGGGAGAGGGGACGCGGACTGTGGCCGCGGTTGAACCTGCAGCGCTCTCAGAGAGAGTTGCTTGGGGCCTGGCGGGCGCATCCAGTCCCTTCTCCCCGCCTGCGGGGAGAAGGTGCCGGCAGGCGGATGAGGGGCGCTTCCCTCACCGCGCGGACGGGGGGCGAAAGCCGCGACAAACAACACAACACACGAACGGAAACAGGGGAGAATCCAAATGGCAATCGAAGGAACGAGCGAGAAGCGCGAGCGCCGCATCCGGCTCGGCATGGTGGGTGGCGGCTCCGGCGCCTTTATCGGCGCGGTGCATCGCATGGCGGCACGGCTCGACGATCACTTTGAACTGGTGGCAGGCGCCTTGTCGTCGACGCCGGAAAAGGCGGAAAGCTCGGGCCGCGAGCTCGGGCTCGACCCGTCGCGCGTCTATTCCGACTTCAAGCAGATGGCGATCCGCGAAGCCAAGCTGAAGGACGGCATCGAGGCGGTGGCGATCGTCACGCCGAACCACGTTCACTACGCCGCTGCCAAGGAGTTTCTGAAGCGCGGCATCCACGTGATCTGCGACAAGCCGCTGACCTCGACGCTTGCCGACGCCAAGAAGCTGAAGAAGGCGGCCGAGGACAGCGATGCCTTGTTCGTGCTGACGCACAACTACACCGGCTATCCGATGGTCCGCCAGGCGCGCGAGATGGTCGCCAATGGCGAGATCGGCGCGGTGCGGCTGGTGCAGATGGAATATCCGCAGGACTGGCTGACCGAAAATATCGAGCAGTCCGGCCAGAAGCAGGCGGCCTGGCGCACCGATCCGGCGCGCTCGGGCGCCGGCGGCTCGACCGGCGATATCGGCACGCACGCCTATAATCTCGGCGCCTTCGTCTCCGGTCTCGAACTGGAGGAGCTTTCGGCCGATCTCGACAGCTTCGTTCCTGGTCGTCAGCTCGACGACAATGCGCATGTGATGATGCGCTTCAAGGCGAAGGACGGTGAGCGGGCCAAGGGGCTGCTCTGGTGCAGCCAGGTCGCGCCCGGCCACGAGAACGGCCTGATGGTGCGCGTCTACGGCACCAAGGGCGGGCTCGAATGGACGCAGAAGGACCCGAACTATCTCTGGCACACGCCGTTCGGCGAGCCGAAGCGACTGCTCACCCGGGCGGGTGCCGGGGCGGGTGCTGCGGCAAACCGCGTCAGCCGGATTCCGTCCGGTCATCCGGAAGGTTACCTCGAAGGCTTTGCCAATATCTACACGGAAGCGGCGCGCGCCATCTTCGCCAAGCGCAAGGGCGAGAAGGTCGATGCCGCCGTCACCTACCCGACCATCGATGACGGCATGAAGGGCATGGTCTTCGTCGACGCTTGCGTCCAGTCATCCAAACGAAATGGTGCGTGGGTAAAGGTGTAGCGGAGCACAAGAACCGGCGAAAGGGCGGGGCATTCCCGCCCTTTTTCGCGAGTTGACATTTGCCAACACGGCTTTAGGTCGGCCGCGAAACAAAAGAAAGCAACATGGTCCCGTTTCCGGCGGGGCCGGAACAAGACGAGGCAGAGAGATGACCGATCCCAAGATCCTGGCCCAGCGCTTCCCGGGCGACTTCGTATTCGGGGTGGCGACCGCCTCCTTCCAGATCGAAGGTGCCACCAAGGCCGATGGGCGGAAGCCGTCGATCTGGGACGCGTTTTCCAACATGCCGGGCCGTGTCTTCGGGCGGCACAATGGCGATGTCGCCTGCGACCACTACAACCGGCTGGACGAGGATCTGGACCTGATCAAGAGCCTCGGCGTCGAGGCTTACCGCTTCTCGATCGCCTGGCCGCGCATCATTCCGGAAGGCACCGGCCCGATCAACGAAAAGGGGCTCGATTTCTACGACCGTCTCGTCGACGGGCTTAAGGCCCGCAACATTAGGGCATTCGCCACGCTCTACCATTGGGATCTGCCGCTGGCGCTGATGGGCGAGGGAGGCTGGACGGCGCGCACGACGGCCTACGCCTTCCAGCGTTACGCCAAGACGGTGATCGCCCGTCTCGGCGATCGTCTCGACGCGGTTGCGACCTTCAACGAGCCGTGGTGTTCGGTGTGGCTGAGCCATCTCTACGGCATCCATGCGCCGGGCGAGCGCAACATGGATGCAGCCCTTCACGCGCTGCACTTCACCAATCTGGCGCACGGGCTCGGCGTCGATGCCATCCGCTCGGAGCGGCCGAACCTGCCTGCCGGCATCGTCATCAATGCGCACTCCGTGTATCCCGGCAGCGACCGCAAGGCCGACATGGCAGCGGCCGAACGGGCCTTCGACTTCCACAATGGTGTCTTCTTCGGCCCCATCTTTAGAGGCGAATACCCCGAGAGCTTCATGAGCGCGCTCGGCCACCGCATGCCCACGATCGAAGACGGCGACATGGAGACGATCTCCCGGCCGCTCGACTGGTGGGGGCTCAACTACTACACGCCGATGCGGGTCAGCGCCGACCCGGCGAAGAGTGCGGAGTACCCGGCGACGATCAACGCCAAGGCGGTGAGCGAGACCAAGACGGATATCGGCTGGGAGGTCTACGCACCGGCGCTCGGTAGCCTGGTCAGGACGCTCAACGCGACCTACCAGCTGCCCGACTGCTACATCACCGAGAGCGGCGCCTGCTACAACATGGGTGTCGAAAACGGCATCGTCGACGACCAGCCGCGACTCGACTACATCGCCGACCATCTGTCTGTCACGGCCGACCTGATTGCCGAGGGTTACCCGATGCGCGGCTACTTCGCCTGGAGCCTGATGGACAATTTCGAATGGGCCGAAGGCTACAAGATGCGTTTCGGCATCGTCCATGTCGACTACGATACCCAGGTGCGCACCATCAAGAAGAGCGGTCACTGGTACCAGGCGCTCGCCGAAGAGTTCCCGAAGGGCAACCACGCCTGACAATTGGGCGCGTGGTTTCAGCCGACCCGCATCAAGCATAACTCCGGGACGAACGCGAAACGGTTCTCCCGGATTTGCGTTACCCCAAGATCACCACCGGACCGGCAGGACCTCGAGGCTCTGCCGGTCGAGCTGGGCCAGCACTTCCTTGAAACCGTAGCGCGGCTTCCAATCGAGCTTCTCGATTGCGGCGCTCGGGTCGTAGACCCGGTCGATCGTGGCGGGCAGCGGCCAGCCGCGATCCGCAAAAGCCTGCGACAGTTTTGGCGCGCGTTCGCGCAACAGGCTTGCGGCGTCCTCTGCCAGACGGCGGCAATCGGTCGGAAGCAGCGGCGTTTCGCCAGAGATGATGTAACGCTGGAAGAAAGGGCCGCCGTTGTCGAGTGCCGCCGCATGCGCCGCCGCAACGTCGCGCACATCGATGCCACGGTGCAAGCGATAGCTCGCGACGCGGTCGGCCGCCTCCGGGAAACAGCGCGACATGCGCAATACCCGCACATGCAGGGCACGGTCGGCGGCATTTTCAAGTAGGGCTTCGGCCGCAAGCTTGGTGTGGTGATAAATGGTGTGCGGCTTTGGCGGTGTCTCCTCGGTGATCCAGGCGCAGCCTCCGGCGGTGACCGCGTGGCCGTAAAGAGCCGTCGTGCTGGTAAAGACGATACGGCCGACACCCGTCGCCTGGGCGGCAGCGATCACCAGATGCGTGCCCATCACATTGACGCGTTCGAATTCCTGGTCGGCGAGCATGTCCACATGCGGCGCATGCAGTGCTGCCGTATGGATCACGGCATCCGCCCCCTCCATGGCCCGCTCCAGCAATTCGCCGTCGACGAGATCGCCAACTATCGCGGTCGTGCCGAAAGGCGTGCGGTCGATGCCGATGACATCATGGTCTGCGGCGAGCGCGTTATAGATCGCCCGGCCGATGCGGCCCGAGCTTCCGGTCAAGACGATGCGCATTTCTTACCTCGTAACCCTGTTCCTGCCCGTTAGCATGAAATGCGGTCGGGTGCAGTCCGTTCAAACAAGGATTTCCAAGATGGCGATCTGCGGGATGCGGCACCCAGTGCAGCAAAAGAGCATGGTTTTGCCGATCTCATTCCTATTGCGGAAAATCATGTCTGTGAAATCCAGCGGCAGTTCTCCATAAGAGCGGTAGATTATGTCGCATGCGGGCCATGCGGCGCCAAAGTTGAACTGACTGGTTTCTTGATGCTAGAGAAGTGCTCCCTGTTCCGAATGCGTTGTCGAATGTCGGCCTGACCGGACGCGCCTTCCATCCCGACTTTGCCGGGATCACGAGTTTTGAACATCCGAGAGCACCTAATGTATCCGCACATTCCGACTGCGCCTCTTTCGGGGATCTCCGAACGATGAGCGTTTCCGCCTTGAAAGCCACGTCACCGGCTGACGCAGCCGTCGTCTTCGACGGCGTTTCCAAGCATTTCCCCGCCTCCGGCCAAAGCGGCGCCTTCACCGCGCTCGACAACGTCTCGCTGACGGTCGATCGCGGTTCAATCACCGGCATTATCGGTCGTTCCGGCGCCGGCAAATCGACGCTGATCCGGCTGGTCAACGGGTTGGAGAAGCCGAGCAGCGGCAAGGTGCTGGTCGACGGCGTCGATGTCGGCGGGCTCGACGAGGCGGCGCTGCGCACGCTTCGCCGCAACGTCGGCATGATTTTCCAGCACTTCAACCTGCTCTCCTCGCGCACCGTGTTCGGCAATATCGCGCTGCCGCTCGAGATATCAGGCATGGACAAACGCGCCATTGAACAGCGCGTCCGGCCGCTGCTCGATCTCGTCGGCCTTGCCGACAAACACGGGCGTTACCCGGCCGAACTTTCCGGCGGGCAGAAGCAGCGCATCGGCATCGCCCGCGCGCTTGCGACGGAGCCGAAGCTGCTACTTTCCGACGAGGCGACCTCCGCCCTCGACCCGGAGACGACACAGTCGATCCTCGAATTGTTGAAGCGCATCAACGCCGAGCTTGGCCTGACCGTGCTGCTCATCACCCATGAGATGGAAGTGGTGAAGGCGGTGACCTCGGACGTCGCCGTCATCGACCACGGCCGCATCGTCGAGCGCGGTCATACCTTCGACGTCTTCACCCATCCGAAGCACGAGACGACGCGGGCGCTGCTTTCGGGCCTGCCGGGCTCCAAGCTTCCGGACGCGGTGGCCCGGGCGCTCAAAGCCCAGCCCGCACCTGGAGACCGTGCCGTCGTGCGGCTCACCTTCTTTGGTGCGGCGGCCGAAAGGCCGCTGATCTCACAGCTGATCAAGTCTGTCGGCGCCGAGGTCAACATCATCGCCGGAACGATCGACGAAATCGGCGGCGCGCCCTATGGCTCGCTGGTCGTCGCCTATGGCGCGGATGCCGAGACGTCCGGGCGCGCCGAACGCTTCTTTGCCGAAAACGGTCTGGTCACGGAGGTGCTCGGTTATGTCGCCTGATATTCTCCTGCGCATTGGCGGCGCCACCGTCGACACCATCTACATGGTCGCCGTCGCCGGCCTGATCGGCTCGCTGATCGGCCTGCCGATCGGCATCTTTCTCGCGACCAGCGGCAAGGGCGAACTCTTCCCGGCGCCGACGCTGAACCGCATCGTCGGGCTGATCGTCAACGCCACGCGCTCGACGCCGTTCATCATCCTGGTCGTCGCCATCATTCCCTTCACTCGGCTTCTCACAGGCACTTCGATCGGTACCAAGGCGGCGATCGTGCCCTTGACCATTGCGACGATCCCCTTCGTCGCGCGTCTGGTGGAGGCGGCGATCCGCGAGATCGACAAGGGTCTGATCGAGGCGGCGCGCGCCATGGGCGCGACCCCGATGCAGATCGTCTTCAAGGTGCTGCTGGCGGAGGCGCGGCCGGCGCTGACCTTGGCACTGACGATGACCGCCGTCAGTCTCATCGGCTATTCGGCGATGGTCGGCGCCGTCGGCGGTGGCGGGCTCGGCGACCTCGGCATTCGCTACGGCTACCAGCGCTTCATGCCCGACGTGATGCTGGTCGTCGTCATCGTGCTGATCGTGCTGGTGCAGCTCGTCCAGAGCGCCGGCGACGGCCTGGCGCGGCGCTTCGACAAGAAAAACCGCAAGACCTGATTTCCTCCCAAGACTTGAACGTGAACAAGGAGACATCCATGAAGAAGCTCATCATCGCGGCAGCGATTGCCGTTCTCACCGCCGGCACGGCGCTTGCCGAAACCATCAAGGTCGGCGTCACGCCGGGCGAACATGCCCAGATCATGGAGAAGGTGAAGGAAGTCGCGGCACCCAAGGGCCTCGACATCGAGATTCTCGAATTCTCCGACTACGTCGTTCCGAACCAGGCTCTGGCCGATGGCGATCTCAACGCCAACTCGTTCCAGCACCAGCCCTATCTCGACAACCAGATCGCCGATCGCGGCTTCGAGATCGTCAGCGTCGGCACCACGATTACCACGCCGATGGGTGTCTATTCGCAGAAGGTGAAGAGCCTCGACGAACTCCAGGACGGCGCGACGATCGCCATCCCGAACGACCCGACCAATGGCGGCCGCGCGCTGCTGGTTCTCGCCTCCAAGGGCCTGATCAAGGTCAAGGAAGAGGCCGGCCTGAAGGTCACGCCTGCCGACATCACCGAGAACCCGAAGAACATCACCTTCGCCGAGCTTGATGCCGCCCAGCTGCCGCGCTCGCTGCAGGACGTCGATGCGGCCGTCATCAACACCAACTACGCGATGGAAGCCGGCCTGCACCCGAAGAAAGACGCGATCGCGATCGAAGGCGAGAAGTCGCCCTATGCCAACGTCATCGCCGTGCGCAAGGCCGACAAGGATGCGCCGTGGGTGAAGACGCTGGTCGAATCCTACCACGACGAAAAGGTGAAGGCCTTCATCAACGACACCTTCAAGGGCGCGCTGATCCCGAGCTGGTAAGCTTCTCTATCTGATCGAAACAGCAACCGCGCGCCGCATTCCGGCGCGCGGTTTTGCTTTGATCGTGCGTTCCGCGCGGTTATCCTCCCGACGCTTCGAGGAGGAGACGACATGAGTGTGATGAAAGGCGGCTGTCTCTGCGGCGCAATCCGCTACGAGGCGAAGGGGCAACCCCTCTATTCCGGGTTCTGCCATTGCCGCGATTGCCAGCGCACCACCGGAACCGGCCATTGCTGCTACATGATCTTCGATCGCGCGAACGTGGTAATGTCAGGCACCTGCCGCGGTTACGAGACACGCGCCGAAAACGGCAATGTGTCGGTCCGCTATTTCTGCGAAACCTGCGGCAGCCAGGTCTTCGGCTCAGGCCCGCCAGGGGATCCACGCGTGTCGATCTATGCCGGCACGCTCGACGATCCCTCAGTGTTCCAGCCGACCGATGCGATATTCACCCGCAGCCGGCATGAATGGGACCGCAGCGCGTTGGCGCTGGATGAATGCGAGGCGCTGCCGGGGTAGCTGCAGCAGCAGGTTTGCCCCTCACCCTAGCCCTCTCCCCGCAGGCGGGGCGAGGGGACGTGCCCGACAGCGGCCGTCGTGCTGGAACCTTCGCTGCCGGTCGGGACCTGCTTGAAAGCGGCGGCCCAAATGCCGGAGCCTGATCTGTGATGAGACGGCGCCAGATCTCCCTTCGCCCGCTTGCGGGGAGAAGGTGCCGGCAGGCGGATGAGGGGCCTCCCTCACCGCGCGGATGAGGGGCGAAACCGCCGTTCAGCTTCCGAGGTGGCGTTCGCCGCGCTTCTTCGCAAGCTCGATCTGCTTCTGGCGCTGGCGGTAGCGTTCGCGGTCCTCGTCTGTGCGGACCTCGTAGCAATGAATGCAGGAAACGCCGTCCTCGTGGTGCGGCGAGAGGAGATCGGCCTTGGTCAGCGGCTGGCGGCAGGCATGGCAGAGCGTGTGCTCGCCTTCTTCCAGACCATGGGTAACGGAGACGCGATCGTCGAAGACGAAGCAGGCGCCCTCCCAGAGGCTCTCTTCCTGCGGCACTTCCTCGAGATACTTCAGGATGCCGCCCTTGAGGTGGTAGACCTCGTCGAAGCCCTGTTCCTTCATGAAGGCGGTCGCCTTCTCGCAGCGGATGCCGCCGGTGCAGTACATGGCGATCTTCGGCTTGTTGTGCAGGCCGGTGTGGTTGCGCACCCAGTCCGGGAACTCGCGGAAGGTCTTGGTCTGCGGATCGACCGCGCCCTTGAAGATGCCGATCGCCGTCTCGTAGTCGTTTCGCGTGTCGATGACGATCGTCTCGGGATCGGAGATCAGCGCGTTCCAGTCTTTCGCATCGACGTAGGTACCAACGATCTTGTTGGGGTCGATGTTCTCGACACCCATGGTGACGATTTCCTTTTTCAGCCGCACCTTCATGCGCAGAAACGGCATCGAGGACGCGCGGCTTTCCTTGTGCTCCAATGCGACAAGCTCCGGCTGCGCGCGCAGGAAGGCAAGCACCGTGGCGATGCCGGCATCCGTGCCGGCGATCGTGCCGTTGATGCCCTCATGGGCGATGAGCAATGTGCCCTTGACGCCGTTCTCGTCGCAGACGGCCTGCAGCGGTTCGCGGAATTCGGCGAAGCGCGGGAAGCTTGCGAAATGATAGAGCGCGGCGACCAGAAACTGGCCGTGGGTCTCACCATGGGTCTCAGGGCGCGGGGTGGTGGAAATGTCGGTCATGGCCGGTGCAAATACAGCTTTCGCGCCGCAAGCGCAATCGTGGCGGGCGAGAGGGGGCACTCTGTCGCTGCAGGTCACGATGAAACGAGTTGAATGAACCGGCGGGAAACCGCAGGCGGGATCGCATCGCGTCTTGGTTCCGCATCATGTTCAAGAAACAATTGGATGCTAATATGCAACTCAAAAGGGTGGAGGCGCGATTTAGGAATTGCGCGAGCGCCGCTGCTGTTTGCGAGATCAATGCGCGAGAGAGCGGGACCGCCAGCTGGGAGGAGACGCAGATCACTTGGGGCCCTGAGCCATGCAAACCTAAGGTGCGTAACAATGAAGACTCCTGCGCCAGGGTACACGCAGGCAGATCCCCCGATCCTATCCGAATGCCGCTGGCATGGACCTGAGCGCCGTCCTTAGCACGCTCTATGTGTGGTTAGCCGAGGACTTTCGCTTGGTCCGTCTGCTTTTCTCGGTCGTCGGCGTGGGACTTGCGTTGGATATCGCATGGAAGCTGCGGCGTGACGCGCTGCTTCGGCGTCGTGGAACATCGACCAAGGGACGGATCGTCCAAGTGTCGAGTGGGGAGGACTACGACACCGCCATCATTCGGTTCACAGACGGGGCGGGACGCACACACGAATTCGACTCCGAGCTTCCTCATTCAGGCGAGCCCGTCGGGACAAGCGTCGACGTACGCTATGACCCTCAGACCCCAGGGCGTGCCCATCTCGCCGGCAGACCCCTAAGGCGCATGTTGCTGTACGTGGTGTCTCTGATCGTCGCCGCGGGTTTTGTCTTCCTGGCGGTGGTGCTCGACGGCCGAATACAGCGGGGAGCCCCAGCTAGCGCGCGGCGTCGAGCCAGAGCAGACGGATCGTCCGGCTCTCTTCGTCGGGCTGCTCCTGGAAGACCGTTGCTGCCAGTGTCAACGCGTCGTCTCGCAAGGTTTCCTGCCGGGCAATGACGGCGGCGATGAGATGGGCCTGGTCCTGGCTGTTGCCGGCCAGCGCCGGATCTTCGTTAATCAACTGGATCATGACGGAGAGATCGTTGAGGTGGCCGAGCGTGTCGACCAGCATCTTGGCCTCGCTGCGCTTGGCCTGGATAGCAGACGGCCAGGTGTCGCGCATAAGTCCCAGATGCATGCGGTAGTCCTGCGCCCGCTTGCGCAACTCGTGGAAGGCGCCGGCATCGGTGCTCGAGCCGCAGGCTTCCTTGGCGCGGGCGGCGCGCTTGAGCGTCTGCTGCCAGCCTTTCGTCAGTCGGGCGGCGGTTCTACGGCGACGATCGTCAAAAGAGACATGGGCCAGTGCTTGCAGGGCGTGTTCACAAGTGACGATGGTTGCGGCAACGCGGTCCTCGATGTCGGTCTCGCAGGCAGCGATGCGGTCGCGACGTTTCTCCAGCCGCTTGCAAATGTGGGTGAGAGCCTTCTCCTGTTCGACGCTGGCAGCCGATGCCCTCAGGTATTGAGCGTTTTCCACCAGCGCTGCCGCATCGCGGACGGTTGAGAGATTGCGGGCCATGTCGCGTATGCGCGCGTTTTCGTGCTTCTGGAATTGCGGCGCGTCGGCGGCGACGAGCCGATAGAGCGAACGCAGACGCTTGAAGTTCTTGCGGGCCTCATGGATGGCTTCGTGGAGGCCATCAGGGCGGTCTTCGAGGGTCATGACCGCCTGCGTGAATTGCTCGGCGGCAATGGCGCGGAAATCGTCGGTGAACGGCCGTCCGGGCCGGAAGGCGTAGGTCATGATTGGGGTTCCATCAGCCCCTCTGTGGCAAGCGCCTGGTTGGAATAACGGCGGTCGCCGGTGACTTCGCGGCCGATCCAATTGGGCAGCGCCGGCAAGTCGGTCTCGCGCTTCATCTCCACTTCGGCGACGACCAGGCCCTTGAGCGCGCCTTCGTAGACATCCACTTCCCAGATGAAGCCCTTGTACGGGATGCGATATCGTCGTTTCTCAATGACGATGCCGACCGCCTGCGTCAGCATCTCACGGGCGTCGTCCATAGGTACATCGTATTCATATTCGTTTCTGAC
The DNA here is from genome assembly GCF_014852025.1 of Ensifer sp. ENS10. Taxonomy (NCBI): domain Bacteria; kingdom Pseudomonadati; phylum Pseudomonadota; class Alphaproteobacteria; order Hyphomicrobiales; family Rhizobiaceae; genus Ensifer; species Ensifer sp. ENS10. The sequence goes on along the minus strand of NZ_JACVAS010000007.1, from coordinate 315,212 downwards.
CAGCGCCGACTTGCCGATCTTGATGGTGAGGCGCGCCCACTTGTTGCCGTGGATGCGCACGCGCAGCGAGCGGTCGTCCATGGTGACGACATAGGCTTGCCTGAGGTCGATGCCCTTGTCCGCATGCTCTCGCCACCCGTCGGACGCGACCAGAAACTTGCGTTCTATTTCCTTCGCCATGGATAATCCGCCATTTCGATAGGCTCGCCGTCATCAAACTATCGCTTTCGTGCGAAGGCTCAAGTCATCTCTTTGTTGTAGGTAATATTTTATCTTCAGCTTACATGAGAATGCCGCACACTTGCGCCCTTAGGTCTCGACAACCGGTGGCCGGCGGAGTATGCGGAGGGCATATTCAATCGTTTTAAAAAGGACGATCGGCATGAGCGCGAAAACCGACAGGCTTCTTTCCATCCTCAAATTGCAGCCGGTCGTTCCGGTCCTCGTGATCGACGACGTCGCGACCGCCGTGCCGCTGGCGCGCGCTCTGGTTGCCGGCGGGTTGAGGGCGATCGAGATCACGCTGCGCACGCCGGCAGCGCTCGAAGCGATCAGCGCGGTTGCCAACGAAGTGGAAGGTGCTGTTGCCGGCGCCGGCACGATCCTCAATGCCGCGCAATTCGAAGCGGCGGTCGAAGCCGGCTCCAAGTTCATCGTCAGCCCCGGCACGACGCAGGAACTGATCGATGTCGCGAACGACCACGACGTGCCACTGCTGCCGGGTGCCGCGACGGCGAGCGAAGTCATGGGCCTGCGTGAAGAAGGCTACGACGTCATGAAGTTCTTCCCGGCGGAACAGGCCGGTGGTGCCGCCTATCTCAAGTCGCTGTCTTCGCCGCTGGCCGGCACGATGTTCTGCCCGACCGGCGGGATCTCGCTTTCCAACGCGCGCGACTATCTGACGCTTCCGAACGTCGTCTGCGTTGGCGGCTCCTGGGTTGCACCGAAGGATCTGGTCGCCAAGGGCGATTGGGCCGGAATCACCAAGCTTGCGGCCGAAGCCTTCGCCCTCAAGGGCTGAGCGGGAAGCACTGCGTTCTACATTTGCAGGCCGGGCGAAAGCCCGGCCTTTTTCGTTGGTCGCGGTGTTCTTCGTCACACGCGCCTGGCGCGAATTTGTATTTCCCCTGCAACGTTCCTATGTCTCAATCCATTCGACGGCGCGAGCGCGGGCGGCGCTCCGTTTCGGTTGACCTTAACCGCCCGGAACCGACAAGGAGCGAAACCCGATGTTCGACGCGAAGAAATTGCTGGATCAGTTTCTGGGATCGCAGGTGCCCGGTGCCGGCGGCACGGTGCGCGATCGCGCGACCCAGGCGACGCAGCTTGCCAAGGACAATCCGCTGGCGACGGGCGCCATCGCCGCGGTCCTGCTCGGCACCAAGTCGGGTCGCCAGCTGGCCGGCAATGCCGCCGTGCTCGGCGGCCTCGCGGCCATCGCGGGTCTCGGTTACCAGGCCTACAAAAACTATCAGGCCGGCAACACGCCGGGAGGCGCAACCGTTGCCAAGGGGGAACCGGAACTCCTGCCGCCGCCGGCCGATTCCGGCTTCCCTTCTGCGCCGGAGGCCGTCAGCCACGATTTCGCGCTGACCCTGGTGCGGGCGATGATCGCGGCCTCGCGCGCTGACGGGCACATCGACGAGGCCGAGCGTCAGCACATCATGGACAAACTGTCGGTCTCCGGCCTTTCGGCCGATGCCGCCGCCTTCCTCGACAACGAGCTTGCCAACCCTGTCGATATCGACGCGATCGTCGGTGCGGCCAAGACGGAAGAAGAGCGCGTCGAGGTCTATACCGCATCGCGCCTGACGATCGAGCCGGAGACGCGTGCGGAGCGTGGCTATCTCGACCTCCTGGCCGGCCGCCTCGGCCTTCCGGATGCGCTGGTCGATCACATCGAGGCGACCGTATCGGCCGCCAAGGTGCCGGCTACGGCCTAGCATTCTGGGCTGTCCCGCATGGGTGCATCACCAGTTTGAACAGGGTTCATAACCAGTTTGAACAGAGTTCATAACCAGTTTGAATTTGTATCGGTCGCCACTCTGGCCTATTGCGAAGTGCAAGGGGTAACGGAGGAGCGGCCGATGCGTGATCTCAAGAACTGGAAAGGATGCCCGGCGCCGAAGGGCGTCGCGCTCGAAGGGCGCTTTGTCAAGCTCGAGCCCTATGAGCGTGACCGGCATATTCAGGACCTCTGGGACGGTCTCGGCGGCATGGCGATCAATCCGCTGCTCAAGTATTTCACGCAGCCGGATTTCAGGGATATCGAGGGTTTCGACGCCTGGCTGACGGCGGCGCAGGAGAAATCCGGCTGGGTCACCGAAGTGTTTCGCGACAAGGCGACGGGTATCGTCGTCGGCATGGCCAACTACATGCGCGCCGACCCCGCCAACGGCGTCGTTGAAGTCGGCTCTGTCGCCCATGGCGCGCCCATGGCCCGCTCACCGCTCTCGACCGAAGTCCATTACCTGATGGCGAAGCACGTCTTCGAGGATCTCGGCTATCGCCGTTACGAATGGAAATGCCACAGCGAGAACATGGCAAGCCGCAACACGGCGGCGCGCCTCGGCTTTACGTTCGAGGGCATCTTCCGCCAGCACATGATCTCCAAGGGCGAAAACCGCGACACGGCCTGGTTCTCGATGATCGACAGCGAATGGCCGCTGCTCAATGCCGCATTCGAAACCTGGCTCGCAGCTGATAATTTCGATGAGGATGGTCGCCAGAAGCGGCGGCTTGAAGATATACGTGCGGACTTGGAGCGGAAGGCGTCCAAGTAGGCGCCTGACGCTCGGTCGCATCAGACAACAGCAGGGAAGTCATGCAGAACAAGGAAAAGTCACCGGCGATCGCCGCTGCGATCATTCTCGTCGTCGCCGGCCTCGGCTTCTTCGTGCTGCCGTCGATCATGCTGAAGCTTGGCGACATCTCGCCCTGGCTTGCCGCTGCCTTCGGCGTGATCTTCGTGCTCGGCTTCTACCTGCTGTTCTGGTTGAGAGCCCGCTACCAGCGCAAGCGCGGGCTTTGACGATCGCTTCTGCTTAAGCCGCAGAGCGTCAGCTCTGCAGTGCCGCGCCGAGAAGAACCAATCCAAGCAACAGAACCAAGGCTGCACCGGCGATCTCGATGCCGTTCGAGATCCGGGCTGCGGCAGAGCTGCTTGAGGCGTAGCGCAGCGCAACGCCCTTGGCCGTGACGGCCATGGTCGCGAGGATCGAGACGGTGATCGCGGTGCCGATCGACATGGCGAAGACCGAGAGCACGCCGCCGAGATAGAGCCCGTTCAGGAGCGCGAACGACAGCACGATCAGCGCGCCGGAGCAGGGCCGCAGCCCGACGGCGATAACGGCCGACCAGGCTTCCCGGAGCGCAAAACGATCGCCCTTCAGCATCGACGGATCGGGGGCGTGCGCATGCCCGCAGCTCGCGCAGACTTCGCCAGGGCCATGGCTGTGCCCATGGTGACCGCCGTGTTCGTGATGATGGTGATCGTGGTGATGATGGTCGTGATCGTGCGCGAGATGGATATGCCCGCCGCCGGCGATTGAGGCCACGGCGACCGGACGCAGCATCGACCGCAGCTTGCGCAGAAGCAGCCATCCGCCGAAAGCGGCAATGAGCGCGTAGCTGGCGATTTCCAGCCACCGCGTCGCCGTGGTCATGTTGATCGACGAACCGCGCAGCAGCAGATAGACGGCGCCGATCAAAAGGATCGCGACGATCCCCTGCAGGATCGAGGAAAGGAACGACAGCATTACGCCGCGCTTCAGCTCGGTCTCGTTGGCGATCATGTAGGAGGAGATCACCGCCTTGCCGTGGCCGGGGCCGGCGGCATGAAGGACACCATAGGTGAAGGAGAGCCCGACCAGCGACCAGAGCTGCCAGGGGTTTTCCCGCATGCCCTTCAACGCGTTGGTCATCAACCGGTAGAAGCCCTGCTGCTCCATATTCACCCAGGCGAAGAAACCGCCGAGGAAACCGGTCGTTTTGAATGCAGGCTCGGCCGTGCCGATGCCGAGCGGCGACTGGGCCGCCGCAAGCGTTGCGGACAGCGCCGTGACGATGAGCGCTGCCGTGACCAGACGTCCGATCCTGCGGGTGTTCAGCATGTGATCTCTATCCTGGTTGCAAAGAGCTTCGACATGTCCGTGCCGGTCGGATCACTCCAAAAGGCATCGGTCAGCGTGTCCTTGTTCTCGGCGAGAACCTCGTCGGGATCAGGGCGGACGACCTTGTGTTCGCAGGCGTTGATCTTGTCGCCGACGACGGTCAGGTCGTTGTCGGTCGCGAAATCCATCGCGGTATACATGGTCGGATCATAGACGCCGAAGGAAAGTTTGCCCTTGAGCGGCATCGGCTCGGCCGGCTTGACGGCGAACATCATCATGAGCTGCCCGTCCTTGTAGTCGACGGTGATGCTGTCCGGCTTGTTGACCTTGATGGTTTTGCCGTTGTCGAGGATCGTCGTGTAGTAATTGTACTCAGACAGCGACTCCAGCACGGTCTGGCCGACTTCCGCCAGTTCGTCCGGATCGAGCATCGCATTCGAGTTCTTGTCGAAATCGAGCACCACGCTCGACGAAAACAGCTCGTCGAAACGCCAGACGTTTCGCAGTTCACTGACTTCGGCCTTGTCGTCGGAGACCACCTCGAGGCGCGCTTCCGCGAAGATGTGCGGATGGGTAAGGGCCAGCGACGGCGCAAGCAGGGTGGCAAGGCCGGCCATGATGAGGCGTTTGGTTCTCATGAAACGGCAATCCTTTCGGCGGGGCGATCTCCCGCGATTCGTTTCCGGGAATGTACCGGAAATGGGACGGAATTGGGACTTGGCCGATCACATGCGCCGGCGGCAGCTTCGGTGGTGCAGAGGCGGTCAGCGTGGCTTGCGGAACCAGGCATGCAGGAAATCGACCAGCGTCCTGACCTTGGCCGGCAAATAGCGGCGATGCGGATAGATCGCATAGATGCCGCGGTCGCGCGGCAGGAAATCGTCAAACATCGTCACGAGTTCGCCCGCCGCGATCTTCGGCCGGGCAATGAAATCGGGAATGACCGCGACGCCCATGCCGGAGACGGCGGCCCTCAGAGCGGCAAGCGGACTGTTGACCTCGATCGGGCCGCTGACCGGAACGGTGAAGGCCGAGCCGTCGGGCTCGACGAAGCGCCAGTTGGAATAGGAGCGGCCATTGGTGTCGAGAATACAGGGGAGCTTGGAAAGATCGGTCGGGTGTTCGATCGGGCCGGATTTCTCAAGAAACTCCGGCGCGGCGCAGATCAGCACCTGGAAATCGTCGAGCTTGCGGGCGATAAGCGTGGAATCCTCCAGTCGCGTTATGCGGATGGCAGCGTCGAAGCCTTCCTCGACGAGATCGACGAAGCGGTCGTCCGAGACGATCTCCAGCGAGAGCTCAGGATGCTGCTTGCCGAAGTCGATGAGCGACTGGCCGATCTCGGCATCGACGAAAGTGCGCGGCGCCGTGATGCGCAGCCGTCCCTTCAGGTCGGAGTTGTTGGCGCGCACGAGATCGGCAAGGTTGTCGATCTCCTTCAGGATTTCCGAGGCGGTGCGGTAGTAGGTATGGCCGGCTTCGGTCAGCGAGAATTGCCGGGTGGTGCGGTTGAGCAGCAGCGCGCCGAGCTCGTCCTCGAGTTCGCGCACATATTTCGAAAGTAGCGCCTTCGACTTGCCGACGCGCCTGGCGGCGGCCGAGAACCCCTCGGCGTCCACGACGTCGATGAAGGCGCGGATGCGGGTGAGTGTGTCCATGGCAATCTTTCTTTCGTGCTCTCAATCGCGTTGCGCCGATTCGATGCGAACGCCTCTTTTCGCGCCGAGGATGCCGACGGCAGATTGTCCGTCGCTTGCGCCTGATGCACCGGTTTCGGCGGATACCGGCGCATGCTGAAAATAATGACCCTTTTCAATAATTTACAGCAGTGATCGATCCGGCGCAGTTCGTTCAATGTTTGTGAACACCGCCAGTTTTGCCTGCTTGGAAAAAAATTCAACTGCCAGTGCGAAAAAACTCTTGATTGCGACAGGCTTTTTTCTTACCTACGCCCTTGCCCAAAGTCGCACGTGCCTGTGGGTGTCCGCCGACCCTCGATTAGGTGAGGGTATCGGTAAGGTACCTGGAACTAACCCCTCCAGTCGCTATTCCGGCCAACCGGGAAATGCGAGGACATCTTGAAGCAACGACGGTGCGGGCCTTTCTGGTGTCTGCCGGCTTTCCAACAGCCGGGGTTACTGAAGAGGCACACCTTCATTGCCGGAAGTGCGGTTGGGTTATCCCCTCCAATCCATGGCAGACAAAGCCGAATTGAAGCCTAGGCGGGCTTTGATTCACCGTTCGCGCATCGAGCGCATGCATGGTTCCGGGGTCTCCACCGGCTGGTTCCAGCGCATGTGCGCGTATGCCCTTTGTCCTCCGCGAAAGCGGAGCATTTTGGATCAGGGGAATATGGCCATGACCACGGCACGCATCATCGACTTCATCAACACCCGACGACCCGAAGGCCCATGCCTCGTTGTCGACCTCGACGTCGTGCGCGACAACTTCAAGGCCTTCCGCCACGCGCTGCCCGACAGCTCGATCTATTACGCCGTCAAGGCCAACCCGGCGCCGGAAATCCTGCGCCTTCTCGCCGGTCTCGGCTCCTCCTTCGATTGCGCGTCCGTCGCTGAAATCGAAATGGCGCTCGATGCCGGTGCGACCCCGAGCCGCATTTCCTATGGCAACACCATCAAGAAGGAGCGCGACATTGCCCGCGCCCATGCGCTTGGAATCAACTTGTTTGCGGTCGACAGCCACGAGGAAGTCGAGAAGGTCGCCCGTGCGGCCCCCGGCGCCCGCGTGTTCTGCCGCGTGCTGACCGATGGCGAAGGTGCCGAATGGCCGCTGTCGCGCAAGTTCGGCTGCGTCCCGCAGATGGCCGTCGACGTGCTCGTCTACGCCCATCAGCACGGCCTCGTCTCCTACGGCGTCTCGTTCCATGTCGGTTCGCAGATGACGAAGCTCGATGCCTGGGATGCGGCTCTCTCGGATGCCAAGCGCGTCTTCGTGCAGCTGGCCAAGCGCGGCATCGAGCTGAAGATGGTCAACATGGGTGGTGGCTTCCCGACGAAGTACCTGAAGGACGTCCCGACGGCGGAAGCCTACGGCCAGGCGATCTTCGGTGCGCTGAAGAAGCACTTCGGCAACAACATCCCGGAGACCATCATCGAGCCGGGTCGCGGCATGGTCGGCAACGCCGGCGTGATCAAGGCGGAAGTCGTTCTCGTGTCGAAAAAGTCGGACAACGACGCCCATCGCTGGGTGTTCCTCGACATCGGCAAGTTCGGCGGTCTAGCCGAAACCATGGACGAGGCGATCCGCTACCCGATCCGCACGGCGCGCGATGCCGACGAAATGGAGCCTTGCGTTCTCGCCGGCCCGACCTGCGATTCGGCCGACGTGCTCTATGAGAAGAACATGTACCCGCTGCCGATCACGCTTTCGATCGGTGACGAGGTTCTGATCGAGGGCACCGGCGCCTACACGACGACCTACTCGGCCGTCGCCTTCAACGGCTTCGAGCCGCTGAAGGCCTACGTGATCTGATCCGGTTTGCTCCCGTCTTCGGGCGGGAGCGCCATTTCACAATTTTTGTTCGGTCCGCCTGAAGCGGTTTTGATGACGGGAGGCCCCGATGGCCGCTGTTGTTGACGCCCTGCGCGCATTCTTTGCGCCCACTACATTTGTAATCGATGCCGAAAATCCGGGCGACGTCGTCGCGCGCGAGAACCTGCTCGACCGTGCCATGGGGCCGGAGCGGCGCCGCAAGTCGTCGGAAAAGCTGCGCAGTGGCCGGCTGCCGGCCGAGGGCCTCGCCTTCGTCGCGCGTGATATCGACGGTCATGTGATTGGTACCGTTCGCCTGTGGAACGTCGAAGCCGGTGTCAACCGCGAAGGCCATGCCCTGCCGGCATTGCTGCTCGGTCCGCTCGCGGTCGATCCTGATCATGAGGGCAAGGGCATCGGCGCCATGCTGATGCGGGCGGCGATCGAAGAGGCCAAGAACCGCGGCCATGGCGCGATCCTGCTCGTGGGCGACGCCGCCTATTACGAGCGCTTCGGCTTCTTCGCGAGCCGCACGCAGCACCTCGTCATGCCCGGCCCGTTTGAGCGCAGCCGGTTCCTGGCGCTCGAGCTTCGGGACAACTGGCTTGAGGGCGCTGCCGGCCTGATCGTCGCCAGCGGCCGTAAGCTGACGATGCCGCCGGTCCGCCGCGTGGCTTGAGACCCCTTTCCGCCTCCAACCCTGCGGAGGCGGATTTTTCGCTGCTCCCTCGCTGGTCCGATGCGACCGGTGAGGGGGCAGACGCCTCATGGGCCGCGCGCTCTCTCCCGATGATTTCCTGATCTTCCTTGACAACGCGGTGTCGCTGACCTGTCCTTGCGGACAAGGACTCGTTGCAAGTACATGGAAATCTCCCGCATGGATCCGTTCATTCTCGGGGCAGCGACCCTGCTGCCCTTTCTGCTGACATCCTTCATCATCGAACTGACGCCCGGGCCGAACATGGCCTACCTCGCCATGGTTGCGGCTTCGGAGGGGCGTCGGCCCGGCATGGCGACCGTTGCCGGCGTCGCGCTCGGCCTGGCACTCGTGGGCTTCGCCGCCTCCTTCGGGGTTGCCGAGTTTGTCGGTCAGTCGGACATGCTCTACGGCGCACTTCGCTGGGCTGGGGTCGGCTTCCTGCTCTATCTTGCCTTCGACGCCTGGAACGGCGACGGCGAGGAGGCCGGTCCGAGCGGCAAGCCGGCATCCTTCTATTTTCAACGTGGCCTGATCACCAATCTGCTCAATCCGAAGGCGGCCCTGTTCTTCGTCACCGTCCTGCCGACCTTCGTTGACGACGCGCGGCCGCTGTTGCCACAGAACCTGACGCTTGCTGCGATCTATGTGGGCGTTGCGACTGCGGTGCATGCCGCGATCGTGCTTCTGGCAGGTGCATTGGAGCCGGTCCTCAACTCGCCGTCACGCGAACGCCTGGTGCGGCGCGTGCTCGCACTGATGCTCGCGGCCGTGGCGCTCTGGTTCGGCTGGTCGACGCGACGCTAGGTGCCCGGCAAAAGGACCGACTAGGCGGCGTTTTTTTCCGTGCGGGCGTCGTAGCAGACAAAGGCAAGCTTGTTGCCGTCCGGGCAGCGCACATAGGCTGCGTAGAAGCCTTCTCCGTATTGCGGGCGGAAGCCCGGCTTTCCCTCTTCGCTACCGCCGCGCTCCATAGCGGTTTCGAACAACCGGTCGATCAGCTCGGCGCTTTCCACCAGGAAGGCCGTCATCGCGCCGTTGCCGACCGAGGCGGGGCGCGTGTCGAAGGGGTAGCAGGCGAAGAAGCGCGGCGCCTTGTCGTCGTCCTTTCGGCCCCATGAGGAAACCTGCTCGTCGCAATAGCAGCGTTCCTGGCCGATCAGCGTCATCAGCGGATCATAGAAACGCTCTGCGCGTTTCAGGTCCGTCGTCCCGACCATGGTGTAGCCGATCATGCCTGTCTCCTCGCCTTGCCCGTCTCGGTGGCAAGTCGTCTCACACCTGCTCCAGGCACGCAACAGTGGCAATCGGGATTAGAAGGAGCCACCGATACGCGCAACGATGGTGTTCGCGCTGTGTTGCCGTGGATCGCATGTGCCTCAAGACGAGAAGCGGATGGTGTCCTCGGCGCCGTCCGCCTTTTTGTGCGTTACTGCCCCCTTGAGAAAGGCGCGGCCGCGTTCGGACAGGCGATAGCCGACGGCTAGGCTTTCGGTGAGGCCGAGTTCCTTCAGTTTGCGGATGCGCGTCTTGAGTTTCAGTTTTTCCATGCCGATGGCGGCGCTCAATTCCGTGGCGGTGGTTCCGTCGCAGGCAGCGATCAGCGTGAGCACCGGTATCGTCCAGGCCATGCCCGCGCTGCGGTCGAAGTCATCGAGCTTGCGGCCGATCTCTGCCCGTTCTTCGCTGCCGAAGTCGGACATTTCCCGCAGCGTGATGCGCGGATCGTCGCCGGCTCGGTGGAAGGCGATGCGATAGCAGCGGCCCTCGCGGCGAGCGGCAAGCTCTTTCAAGAGAGCGCCGAGGTCGGCAAAGCCGGCCTTGCGCGCGTCGCCGTCGGTGATTGCGCCTTCCTCGATCTCGTCGATGGCATCGATGGCGAGAACGCCGACTGCGGTGCGCAGCGTACCACCGGCCCTGACCGTCGGCTTCGTCCAGCGTCGGAAGGCCAAGGTCACGTCGCCGCTGGCGATGGCTGCGAGCACGTGCTGACGAAACAGCATTTCAGGCGGTGGCGCGGCGATAGAGGGCGAGCGAGCCGGCGAGCGCCAGTAGCGCGCCGCCACAGAGTCTATCGAGCCAGACGGCGCCGGAGTGCTTGAGGAAGGCCGCGGCCTGTGCACCGAGCAGCGCGTAACCGAACATCACGGCAAGATCGACCGAGGCGAAGACGAATGTCAGGGTGGCATATTGTTGTGCTTGCGGCGCCGCGGCGTCGATGAACTGCGGCAGGAAGGCGGTGAAGAACAGGTAGCCCTTCGGGTTGGTGACGGCGACGAGGAAGCTCTTGACGAAGATGGCGACAGCGGAAACGGGATGACCGGAGCCGCTTGCCTCGGTTGCGACCTGGATCGTCCCTTTCGACCGCAACAGCATGATGCCGAGAAAGGCGAGGTAGGCGGCGCCCAGCCATTTGACGACGGTAAACCAGAATTCGGAGGCGGCGAGCAGGGCGCCGAGACCGAGTGCGACGGCGCCGATCAGCACGAAATCGGAGAGCACGGCGCCGAGCATGCCGGCGATTGCGCGCTTCACGCCATAACGCGAGCCGTTGGTGAGCGCGAGCAGAACCGTCGGGCCCGGTGTCGCGATGCCGATGAAGGCAACCAGCGCGAATGCGAGTATCGTCATGTCGGTCATGATGTCCTCCCTCGTCGTCTCCCGCGCCGTAGTCGTCCCACAGCTTTTGCGCGTGCGCAATCGTCTTTTGCGCCTGCACGATCGCCGCTCTTCCGGGCCAAGTTTGACAGTCGAGACGGCATCCCCTATGGAAACGGCAGGGTGAAGGTCCCTGCCGTCCGCGAGCGTCATGCTTTGGTGAAGTCCTTCTTCGAGACACGGTCAGCCGAAACGGCATGCGAACCGGTGGCAATGCGGGCTCCCATCTCCAAGGAATGCATGCCGCTGCAGGAGACCCTCTCATGACGCGCGGAACAACCACGCTTCCCTCACTCGATGCCCTGAAAGATCAGGCCAGGCGCCTGCGTACCCGCCTTGCTGCCGAAGGCGAAACCATCGGCCATTCCCGCTCGCTTGAATTGATCGCCGCGCAATACGGCTTTCGCGACTGGAACACGCTGCATGCCTCCGTCGGCAACCGGCCGCCCTTCAATCCCTGGATGCTGGGCTCGCGGGTGAAGGGGCGCTATCTCGGCCAGGCTTTCGAAGGCGAGATCCTGTCGGTGCAGGCGCTGACGGCGCAGCCGGGGCGCTATCGCCTGACGATGAAATTCGACGAACCGATCGACGTCGTCACCTTCGAAAGCTTCTCGGCCTTCCGTCAACGGGTCACTGCGACGGTGGATGAGACGGGTCGGACGATCGAAAAAACCTCGAACGGGCTTCCTCAACTCGAACTCGAATGGTGAAACTGGCGCCGGTCGGGCTTTGCGATGCGGATGAGCCCGCTTCCGGTCCGTGCAACGGCTTCCGATCAACGTCCCCGAAGCGCTGCTTCCGGGGACGTTTTCGTTCCAGGGCAGATGGGAGTTGCGGCGTTAAGCGATCGGTCCCTTGGGTCCCTGCGCAAGAGCGCTCGATTCGAGGTTAGTTGCGAATGAGTTGCATTTGCATTATTGATGTAGCTGCAAATGATTTGCAAAAGCATGTGGCGCATTGCTGACCTATGCCATCGCAGCGCGGCGCGTGGCTTATCCAATCGAGAGAGGGGCCAAAAATGGACAAGCCGACGAGACCAGACCTGCTCCGAAGGCGGAGCCTTCTGATGGGCGGGCTGGCGGCGGCGGGCGGGACCGCGATCTGCACCAGCGCCACCTTGGGCCAACAGCAGGCGAGCCATGCCGGTCATGCTGCGCCGGCGGGGGCGGCCGCCCAGGATCCGATGCCCGCCATGGGGCATGGGGCGATGATGACGATCGGCGATGTCGACAGCACCGTCAACGGTTTCGACCCGACCGACATGCTGACCGATTGGGAGACCGGTACGGTCTCGATGCTGCCGGATGGACGAACGCTCAGGACCTTCGAGATGACCGCGCAGGATCGCGACATCGAAATCGCGCCCGGCATCACCTTTCCGGCCTGGACCTATAATGGCCGCGTGCCGGGGCCAGCACTTCGGGCAAAGGAGGGCGAGCGTCTGCGGATCGTCTTTCGCAACTACGCATCTCATCCCCACTCGATCCACTTTCATGGCATTCATGCCGCGCGCATGGATGGCGTGCCGGGTGCCGGCATGGTCGATCCCGGCGATGAGTTCATTTACGAGTTCGACGCCAAGCCGTTTGGCTGCCACCTCTATCATTGCCATGCGATGCCGCTGCGCCGACATATCCACAAGGGCATGTATGGCGCCTTCGTCATCGACCCCGATCCCGAGCGCCGGCCGGAACATGTGGACGTCGCCCGCTCCCGACTGCTCGGCACGCCGGAGAATGCCGGCTGGCAGGAACTGGTGATGGTGATGAACACCTTCGACACCAATTTCGATGCCGAAAACGAGTTCTACGCGGTCAACACCGTCGCTCACGCCTACATGAAGCGGCCGATCCGGATCGTGAAGGGCAAACCGGTGCGCATCTATCTGGTCAATGTCATCGAGTTCGACCCAATCAACTCGTTCCACCTGCACGCCAATTTCTTCGACTATTACGATCAGGGCACGACGCTGACGCCGACATTGAAAACCGTCGATCTCATCACCCAGTGCCAGGCACAGCGCGGCATTCTCGAATTCACCTTCGCCGAGCATGAGCCCGGTCTTTACATGTTCCACCCGCATCAGACCGAGTTTACCGAACTCGGCTGGGTCGGCATGTTCGATGTGGTGGAGGCGCTGGCATGAACGAGACCCTGCCGAGAGCTGCGATCCGCGCGGCAAAGACCAACCTGGTGTGGCTGGCGCTGCCTCTCATCGCCTTTGCCATTGCCGTTGCCTGGATTCTATCGACCGATCCGTTGTCGGGATTCCGCAACGGTGCGCCGCCTATCGAAAACCTGACCTTCGAAAGGACCGTGCTCGACGACAGCGGCCTTCGTCTCCTTGTTCGCGCCGGTGGATCGGAACCGATGACAGTGGCGCAGGTTCAGGTGGATGACGCCTATTGGCAATTCACCCAGGATCCGTCGGGGCCGATCGCGCGGGGCAGGGCAGCGTGGCTGAACCTGCCGTTCCCATGGATGCTGGGCGAGGCGCATGCCGTGAAGGTGGTGAGCAATACCGGGGCCACGTTTGCTCACGACATTGCCGTCGCCGTGCCGACGCCGCAGGCAACGACAGGCCAACTGCGACTGCAGGCGCTGGTCGGCATCATCGTCGGTATCGTGCCGGTGGCCGTCGGCCTGATGTTCTACCCGGTGCTGCGCGGCGTCGGTCGCGACGGCATGGCCTTCCTGCTGTCGCTGACGATCGGCCTGCTAGGCTTCCTGCTTGTCGATGCGAGTGCAGAAGCGCTCGAACTTGCCGGCGAGGCGGCCGCGATCTTCCAAGGGCCGGTCATGGTGGTGCTGGCGGCCCTAAGCAGTTTCCTCCTGTTGATGGCGATCGGGCGGCGAAGCGGTGCGCCGGCCGGGCTTGCGCTTTCCACTTACATCGCGCTCGGGATCGGCCTGCACAATCTCGGCGAGGGGCTGGCGATTGGTGCCGCCTTTGCCGCCGGGTCGGCTGGGCTCGGTACCTTCCTGGTGCTGGGATTTGCGCTCCACAACGTCACCGAGGGCATCGGCATTGCCGCTCCGATCCTGAAAAAGCGGCCGTCCATCTGGGTGTTCATCGGGCTGACGCTGCTTGCCGGCGGTCCGGCTGTCATCGGCATGTGGCTCGGAAGCCTTGCGACCTCGGCGCAGTGGTCGGCGTTGGCGCTAGCGGTTGGTGCAGGGGCGATCCTGCAGGTGATCATCGAAGTCGGTGCCTATCTGATGCGGCAAAGCGAGCGCGGGCGCGACGTGTTCCTGACGCCGCCTGTTCTGGCCGGTCTCGCGACCGGCGCCGCCTTCATGTATGTTACCGCCGCGCTGGTGAAGATCTGAAGCGGGAGCGGGCCTGACGCGGGCGCAGATGGATCAGACGATCGTCTGGTCCATCTCTGCCGCTGGCACCTCGTCGACACGGTGAATGCGCACCACCGTTGCCGGCACGCCCGCTACCGTGGTGCGCGGCGGCACGGGTTTCAGCACCACGCTGCCGGCCGCGACCTTGCTGTAGGCTCCGACCTCGATATTGCCGAGGATCTTGGCGCCGGCGCCGATCATGACGCCTTGGCGAATTTTTGGATGCCGATTGCCGGTTTCCTTACCGGTGCCACCGAGCGTGACATCCTGCAGGATCGAAACCTGGTCTTCGATGACGGAGGTCTCGCCGATGACGATGCCGGAGCCATGGTCGAGCATCACGGCCTTGCCGATGCAGGCGGCCGGGTGGATATCGGGACCGAAGACAAGCGAGGCGAGGTTCGAGAGCCAGTTGGCGATGTCCTCGCGGCCATCGGTCCACAGCCGGTGAGCCGCGCGATAGGTCTGCAGCGCCTGGAAGCCCTTGAGATTGAGGAGGACATGCAAGAGGCCCGGGCAGGCGGGGTCACGTTCCATCACCGCCTGGAGGTCCGCCTCGGCAGCGCGCAGAGCTTCTGCATCGGCGTCGAAGATGTCCGAAAGCAGCTGCGCCAGCGATCGTTCGTCGACGCGGGCAACGGAAAGGCGGGAGGCGAGAACACCTGCGAGCACCGCCGCATCCGGCCGCACCTCGGTGATCAGCTGCAGCGTTTGCTCCATGACCGGCTCGCGCATGGCGAGCGCCCGGGCTTCCGCACGGATGCGGTTCCAGACTTCGCCGTCCACCAGAGGCACAACGGCCGAGCCAGCATAGAGTGGAGCTTCTGCGCCTGCGGTCATTGTTTGCCTGTTATCCCGCGATATCGACGACACCGCAGTCGCCCTCGGCGGAGCCGAAGACGAGCTGCCGGCCGTCCTTGTTCCAGGCCATGGCGGTGATGGCGCCCTTGCCGGGGCGGCGCAGCAGCACTTCCTTGCTGTCGGCAAAGCGCGCGCCGAGGATCATGCCGTCCTGATAGCCGATCGCGACGATGTCTTCGGCCGGATGGCAGCAGACCGAGGTCACCATGATGTCGGCGCGGGTGCCGAGTTCCAGCGGCGCCTTGCCCATCGGGCCGTCCTTGCCCTGGAAGGGCCAGACGATGGCGGCCGGGGCGCCTGAGGAGGCGAGCCATTTGCCCTTGGCCGACCAGGAGACCGACTTCACCTTGGCGGGATAGCCGGTCATGCGCATGTGGCGGGCTTCGGCGCCGGGCTTGGCGTCGAGTTTCCAGCCGTGCAGCGCGTTTTCCTGCATCGTGGTGACGAGGAAGCGGCCGTCGGGCGAGAAGGTGACGCCGGTGTGGGCGCCCTTCCATTCGAGGTCGATCGGCTGGCCCGATGTGCCGACCCAGTGCAACGACACGCCGTTGTAGCGCGCTGCGGCGACGCGAAGGCCTTTCGGTGCAAAGGCGAGGCCCTCGACGGTGCGTTCCTCGGTAAATTCCTTCGTCGTGCCGGCGGCGAGCCGCACATGGGTGGTCTTGCCATAGGCATAGGCGACGGCGCCTTGCGGGCCTGCTGCAACTTGCGCGATCCACTTGCGTGGCGCTTCGGCGACCAGCGAGGTGGTGCCGTCGGCGGCCGTACGCATGACCTTGCCGTCCTCGCCGCCGGTCAGCAGCGTGTCGTTGGCGTCGTCCACCACGAGCGACAGCAGGCCCTCGTGGACCTCCGTCGTCTTGCGGCCGAGGTCGAGGCGATGGATCGCACCAGTGGCTTCGGCGAAGAAGGGGACGCCTTTGAGAAAGGCCACGCCGACGACGTGACCTTCGAGATCGAGGGGAGCGACAGTCGGCATCAGTTCGGCTGCGCCTCGCAGGCTTTGAACGTGCGCTCGAGCTTCTCGCGGTCGAGATCACGGCCGATGAAGACGAGGCGGCTTTCGCGCTTCTCGCCATCCTTCCAGGGGCGCTGGTGGTCGCCCTCGATGATCATGTGCACGCCCTGGACGACGTAACGCTCGGCGTCACCGGCAAAGGCGATGATGCCCTTCAGGCGCAGGATGTTCGGGCCGTCCGTCTGGGTGATCTTCTGGATCCAGGGGAAGAAGCGATCCGGGTTCATCTCGCCGCCGCGCAGCGAGATCGACTGCACCGTCACGTCATGGATCGGCGAGGGCGCGTGATCGTGGTGGTGGTGATGGTCGTGATCGTGGTCGTGATCATGATGATCGTGATCATGGTGGTGATGGTGGTCGTGGCCGCAGTCCGGGCCGCAGGTGTGATCGTGTTCGTGATCGTCCTGGTCGAGGAAATGCGGATCGTTTTCCAGCGCCCTTTCCAGGTTGAAGGCGCCCTGATCGAGGACCTTGGCAAGATCGATGTCGGAGCGCTGGGTGCGGTAGATGCGGGCCGACGGATTGATGACGCGCACGGTCGCTTCGATGCGCTCCAGTTCCTCAGGCGTGACCAAGTCGGTCTTGTTGAGAAGCACGACGTCGGCAAAGGCGATCTGGTCTTCGGCCTCGCGGCTGTCCTTCAGCCGCAGCGGCAGGTGCTTGGCATCGACCAGTGCGACGACCGCGTCGAGCTCGGTCTTGGCGCGCACGTCATCGTCCATGAAGAAGGTCTGGGCGACCGGCACCGGATCGGCAAGGCCGGTCGTCTCGACGATGATCGCGTCGAAGCGGCCGGGGCGGCGCATTAGGCCCTCGACCACGCGGATCAGGTCGCCGCGCACGGTGCAGCAGACGCAGCCGTTGTTCATCTCGTAGATTTCCTCGTCGGATTCCACGATCAGGTCGTTGTCGATGCCGATCTCGCCGAACTCGTTGACGATGACCGCGTATTTGCGACCATGGTTCTCGCTGAGGATGCGGTTCAAAAGCGTCGTCTTGCCGGCGCCGAGATAGCCGGTGAGCACAGTGACGGGGATCGGCTTCTGCGGGGATGTTTCGGTCATGGGAACCTCTAGGATTTCCGGATGCGGCGGGCAGGCATCCAAGTCGGGTTTCATATAGGAGATGCGGCGGCGATGCGCAAATGGCGCGGGCGATTTTGGCGGGCGCGGGCGGATCGCCTCAGCGGTCTGCGATAACCCTCCTTTCATCAAAATCGGAGAGAGTGCGCGGCAGATCCTAGGGGTGCGCGCGTGAAGACGATTTCCATCAACGGCCGGTTCCTGACCCAGCCGCTCACCGGCGTGCAGCGCTTCGCCCGTGAGATGACCCGAGCGCTGGATGTGCGCATCGCTTCCGGGCAGGTGCCGCATGCGCTGAAGGACGCGCGCTGGCGGCTGCTTACTCCGGGCAAGGCTGTCGACGATCTCGGGCTCAAGGCGATTTCGGTCGAGCGGTTCGGCTCCGGACCGGGCCATGTCTGGGAGCAGGGCGCGCTCTATTGGCGCGCGCGCCGCGATACGCTGATCGGCTTCGGCGGCAGCGGCCCGGTGCTGCACGGCGACCAGGTGGTGGTGATCCACGACGTCACCCTGTTTCGCCATCCGGCCTCGTTCGGGCGCGGCTACCGGCTGTTTCATGGGGCGCTCGGTTTCATCCTTGCAAGGCGGGCAAAGCTCGGCACCGTCTCGAACTTTTCGCGCCAGGAGCTTGCCGATGTCTTCCGCGTGCCGGCTGCTGGCATCGACGTCATCTACAACGCGACGGATCACTTCGCGCGACTTCAGCCGGACGAGGGCGTCATCCAGCGGCTCGGGCTTGCCGATACGCCCTTCTTCCTGCTGGTCGGCACGCTGAAGCCCAACAAGAATGTCGAGTTTGCGGTGCGCGCCTTCGAGGCACTTGGTGCCGGCGACCACAAGCTCGTGGTCGTGGGTGGCACCGACCCGACCGTGTTCCGCGATATCGCGCCCACGTCGAAGGGCAACCTGATCTTTCCGGGCCGCCTGACCGATGACGAGATCGCCGGGCTGCAGCGGCGCGCTGTCGCCTTCGTCTTTCCCAGCCTCTATGAAGGTTTCGGCATCCCGCCGCTGGAAGCGATGACGCAGGGGTGCCCGGTGCTCGCCGCCGATATTCCGCCGGTTCGCGAGGCCTGCGGCGATGCCGTTTGCTACTTCGATCCGTTGAAGACGGAGGCTTTGGTCGACGCGATGCGGACGATCTCCGCCGACGAGGCCGTTCGCCGAGATTTGCGGCGTTCCGGCTTTGACAATGCGAAGCGCTTTTCCTGGGACGGGAGTGCGGTCGTGCTGCTCAACATGCTGGCGGCGCAGCACATCTGATCCATTCTGCGCGATTTTGGAGCGTCAAAGGTCGAGAACCCGCATCGGGTCCAGTCGACCCCGGACAAAATCACCAAATGCAATCAGATTGCCCTTGAGCCGACCGCGTCGATCGACGAGGCCTTGCGGTTTGAGGCTGCCGAGGATGTTGGCGGCGAAGTTGCCGCCCATGAGGCGAAGTGCCCATTTCAGTCCGACCGTGCCCTTGTTGCGCAGATAGAGCGGATTTGCGACCTGCGAGTAACCGAAGCGCAGGCCCGAGGTGCGGCCGCGCTTGTTGCCGAGGTGGACGCCGCGCAGCGCCGGCGATTTCACGATGCGCCCGTGCGCGGCCAGACGCCGGCAGAAATCGACATCCTCCTGCCAGCCATAGAGCGGCAGCCGCTCGTCGAAACGGGTGCGTTCGGCGGCAATCGCCGATACGCGGAAGGCCATGTTGCAGCCATAGGCGTTGAAGGCCGGCTGTGTGACATCGTGCGGCTGAGCGCCGGGATCCGTCTCGAGGATCGCCTTGGCATCGGCAATCGATATGCCCGGGCCATGAATGCCGTCGGCCAGAACCAGGCCGGTTGCCACGACGAGATCAGCCTCGCGATCGAACAGCCTTTCAGCCTCGGTAAGAAAATCGCTGCGCGGCAGGAAATCGTCGTCGAAAAAGACGATCAGATCGGCGGTTGTCGCCTGGTCGAGGATGGCGTTGCGCTGTGCGCTGGAACCCTTGTTGCCCGCGACGATACGGGCCTTCAAGGGAAGCGAGCCGATTCTGGCTTCGTCGACGTCCTCCGGCGTGCTTGGGCAGATGACGACGGCGTCCGGTAGTCGCGTCTGCCGCGTCAGATGCAGCAGGGTTTCGGAGAGGACCTCGCGGCGGCCCGCGGTCGCTATGCCGACGACGATGTTCATGGGGCGCTCTCCGCTCTTTCGGCGCGATCTAACCGGAAATTCGTGCAGTTTTTCTTAGCGCCTAGGCCGTGCTGGGTCTCGGCGACCGCATCATCAGCCGCAACTGGTTGAGCGAGAGCAAGCAGAACAGACCACCGACAACAATACCGGTACCGATCGTAACGTAGCTGGTTTCACCGGAGAGGGAGAAGGCCAGCACGGCCGCGCCAAGTCCGGCGGCGGCGAAGAGCACGGGCGGCCAGGAGAAATCGAAGGCGAGCGAGGACATCAGGCGAAGGCCGATGAGGGCGGCGAGGATCGCGCCGATGGCGCTGCCCCAGGCTAACGCCGCATCGTTCGCCCCAGCCAAGGCCAGGACTGCCAATGCTCCAAGGCTTAGAAGCACGCAGTCGGCCACGGCGAGCAGCAGGATCAACGCAAGGCGTTGCCTCAGGTGCAGCGGCGTCGGCAGCATGATCTGTGTCAGCGTGCGAACGAGCGAGAGGACGATGATGGCAGGCGCGGTTGCGAGGAAACCTTGCTGCAGGTCCGGGCTGATGACGAGCCAGGTGGCCGGGAGAAGTGCAGCGAAGATACCGGCGGCCATCATCAGCGCAAAGCTCGTCAGCAGCGCGTAGTATTGCCCGAGTTGGCGGGGAAGAGCGGCGCGATCGCCGGTCCGGTCATGCGCGGCAACGATCTCCGGATATTGGATCGCCTGAAGGGCCGAAACGATGAGCACGAACGGGCGTTGCAGCAGGTCGAGCGCAAGCAGGGCGCCGGCAGCACCCGTCGCGCCGAGCGCCGAGGTGAAGATCGCCTTCAGTGCCAAGGGCGCGAACATGGCGGCAGTGGCGGCCCCGGCCGAGACGCTGCCATAGATGAGATGCTTGCGGATACGGACATTGTCGAGCGCGGCGGCTGGGCGCGTGTCGGCGCGGCGGGAAAGAAGGAATGCAAGCAGGCCATAGGCAACGTAACCGGCGAGCAGGCCCGTGACGGTCGACAGAAAGCTTGGCGAAATGAGCGCACCGAGGAGCGTGCCCGCGGCGAGAATGGTGGCGCGGGAGCCCTGCAGCACCGAGAAGGCGCGAAAATCCTGGCGGAAACGCAGCATCGTCAGATGCAGGTCGCTGCCGCCTTGTGCGATCGACACCAGGCCGCCGACAAGCGCCACGACCGGCGGCACGCCGAAGATCAAGGACACGCCCGCCGCGATCAGGCACAGCACGGCGCAGGCGAGGGCTTCGGTCAGGATCGCCCGCCGCTCCGCCGCTTCACTGTCCGCATCCGCCCCAGGGTAGAAACGCATGCAGGCGAAACGCACCCATTCGAAGGCGGCGATCGCAGCGAACTGGCAGATGGAGATGAACAGTGAATAGCTGGCATAGTCGGCCGGCGCCAGCCAGTGGGCGACGACGATCAGCAGGCCAAAGGCGATGACGGCCTGGTAGAAATAGGCGCCGAGCGCAATGATCTTCGCCATGGTTTTTCTGCCCTACGCCCGCGGGGAACTGCGCATCTGATAGCGCAAAAGCGCAAAGAAAGTGTTTGCCGCCCCGCTTCAGGTCAGATCGTCGGGATCGAAATCCCTGACATCTTCAAGGAGTTCGATAAACCCTCGGACGGCATGGGCGATCAAAATCTCACCCCGTGCCGCCGTGGCAACCGAGGCATTGCCGGCGACACCTTCGCCATTCAGGTCGTGCATCTTCCAGCCGAAGGCGTGGGGACCGTAAGCGCGCAGATGCTTGAAGCGTTCAGAAAATTCGCCTTGGCGGGAGGTGAAATTTTCGGCCTTGGCCATGTCGACCCTGTCCGGATGGAGCGCCAGCATCACCGATGTCTCGATGTCGCCGCCGTGGATGTCCAAGGCTTTATCCTCCGGCTTGATCCAGCCGTCCGGTTGGCCGAAGCGGGTCCAACTCGTCGCGACGGCCAGCATGTTGAAGCGTACGCGCGCTTCGGTCGCGATGATCGTCATCAACGGCGAGTTGCCGCCGTGGGCGTTCAGCATCACGAACTTGCGGATACCTTGGTTGTGAAGATCACCGGCAATGCCGAGCCAGCGCTCGACCGCCTCGCCATAGGCAAGGGTTCGGCTGCCGGCGACATCCATGTGCTCGATGGAGTAACCGACCGGCTCGGCCGGCAGGAAGGTTACCGGCAGGCCGGCGGGCATGGCGGCGATCGTGCGGGAGACGATGCCCTCGGCGATCAGCGTGTCGGTTTCGAAGGGCAGATGCGGACCGTGCTGTTCATGGGCGCCGAGCGGCAGCACGGCGATCCAGTCACGGCGAGCGTCGGCCGGAAGGTCGGTCCGATTGTCCTGCCATCGCGGCTCAGGCATCGACATTTCTCTTCGATCCTCCACGTCAATTGTCGTAAAATTGTTATTTGAGTCATACAGTTCGTAATCGCAAGCTGTATTGTTATAAGTGTTCGACTCGGGGATTCGGCAGGAGGTCCAATGGGCAAGAAGAACAAGGCCGAAAAGAAAGGCAAGAACGGCAAGAAGAAGGACGAGTTCCTGAATGAGCCGCACGATCTTGCCGCTATCCTTGTCCAGGCAGCGCGTTCCATGCGCACCGTACTCTCCCGCAATCTTCTTGAAAGTGGTCTTTACGCCGGGCAAGACGGCGTAATGCTGGCGCTGGCCGAAGCCGACGGCATGACCGCGGGTGGGCTTGCCGCCAGGCTTGGGGTCAAGGCGCCGACCATGACCCGCACGATCGGGCGGATGGAAGCGCAGGGCTTCCTCGAGCGCCGTCCGGACGAGGACGATGCGCGGCTCACCAAGGTCTATCTTACTGAGCCCGGCCGCAACCGGCTGCAGATCATCGCCGAGGCGGGGCAGCATTCGGAAAAGCTCGCGACACGCGGCCTGACCGACAAGCAGGTGCGCACTCTGATGAAACTGCTGCGCGCCGTCGACAGTAATCTCCAGGCCGCACGGGCCGCCGACTGAGCCTTGTTCGCCGCATATTGCCGTGGCGATTTAAACAGTTTAAAAGGGATTTAAATTTATGGCACGCGTACGTCCGTTGGGATGTACGAAAAGTGCCGTGAGGCATGCTGCAAGAACCTCACTCGGATTGGATTGTGGGGCTGCGGCCGAGGGCGGAACAAGGCTACAGGGGGCATCGTGGCGCAAAAGGTCAAGCTTTCGACGATTGCGGAAACACTCGGTCTTTCGACGGCAACGGTATCCCTGGCTCTACGCGACAGTCCTTTGGTGGCGACCGTCACCCGCGATAAAATCAAGGAGCAGGCCCGCGCGCTCGGCTATATCTACAACCGCCGCGCTGCCAGTCTCAGAACATCCCGCTCCGGCATCATCGGCGTCGTCGTGCACGACATCATGAACCCGTTCTACGGGGAAATCCTGAAGGCGATCGAAGCGGAGCTCGACCGCGACAAGCAGACCTTCATTCTCTCCAACCACTACGATTCGGTCGACAAGCAGCGCGATTTCATCGAGACGCTGCTGCAGCTCGGCGGTGATGGCGTGATCATGTCGCCGGCGATCGGTACGCCGCTGGAGGACATCCAGCTTGCCGAGGACAACGGCATGCCGGCGATCCTAATCGCCCGTTCGATCGAGGGCGTGGACGTGCCGATCTTCCGCGGCGACGACGCCTACGGCATCTCGCTTGCCACCAACCACCTGATCGGCCTTGGCCATCGCTGCATCGCCATGGTCGGCGGCACCGACCA
This sequence comes from Ensifer sp. ENS10, assembly GCF_014852025.1. Lineage (NCBI taxonomy): Bacteria > Pseudomonadati > Pseudomonadota > Alphaproteobacteria > Hyphomicrobiales > Rhizobiaceae > Ensifer > Ensifer sp. ENS10. Next base: position 292,079 of record NZ_JACVAS010000007.1, on the reverse strand, counting down.
GACGTCGACCGGGCGCGACCGCTATCAGGGCTATGTCAACGCGTTGCGCAAGGCCAATATCGAGGTCGATCCGGAGCTGCGCATCCCCGGTCCCCGCACGAAGCAGGGCGGCTTCGAGGCGGCGGTGCATCTGCTCTCCCTGCCGCAGAAGCCGACGGCAGTCGTCTGCTGGAACGACCTGGTGGCGATCGGCATGATGAACGGCATCGCCCGCGCCGGTCTGGTGCCCGGCGTCGATATCTCTGTCACCGGCTACGACGACCTCGAAGAGGCGTCGATCGCCACGCCGGCATTGACCACCGTCTGGAATGGCCAGGCCGATGTCGGCCGCAGTGCTGCCCGCGCGCTCCTCGACAAGCTTTCCGGCAGCCACGAACCCGACGGTATCCATCTGATCAAGCCGGAAATGCGCATCCGCCAATCAACGGGCCCGTTGCGCGTCATCGCCTGAGATCTCCCTCCCGACAGGAGCTGCCCATGTCTGTGAACCGCACGCGCGTTCTCGTGCCCGGAAAGATCAATCAACGGGTCATCGATCGACTGGTCGGGCAATTCGAAGTCGTCAGGATCGAGAGTGCCGATCCAGCATTGGTGACGCCGGATATGCAGGACGTGAAAGCGGTTGCAGTAGCCGGCCGGCTGCCCGGTGCCCTGATGGATGTCCTGCCGCAGCTCGAGATCATCGCCAATTTCGGCGTCGGCTATGACGGCGTCGAGGTCGCACATGCCGCCGCCAAGGGCGTTGCCGTCAGCAATACACCGGATGTTCTGACCGAAGAGGTGGCCGACACGGCGGTTGGTCTTCTGCTGAATACACTCCGGCAATTGCCTCAGGCAGAACAATGGCTGCGCCAGGGACGCTGGAGCCGCGAGGGCGCGTTTTCTCTGTCGCCGCTGTCCCTGCGCGGCCGAAGCGTCGGTCTTTACGGCCTCGGTCGCATCGGGCTTTCGATCGCCAGGCGGCTGGAAGCCTTCGGGGTGTCGATCGCCTATCACACGCGCAGCCCGCGCGAGGGCCTGCCCTATGCCTACCATCCGACGCTCGTCGGCCTCGCGGCGGCGGTCGATACGCTCATTGTCATCGTGCCCGGCACCGAGGCGACGCGGCATACGGTGAATGCGGAGGTTCTCGTGGCGCTCGGCGGAAACGGCGTGCTGATCAATGTCGGGCGTGGTTCGACGGTCGATGAGGCGGCGCTGATCGCGGCGCTTCAGAAGGGCGTGATCGCCGGCGCCGGGCTCGATGTTTTCGAAAACGAGCCGCAGGTGCCGGACGCGCTGATGGCTTTGCCGAACGTGTCGCTCCTGCCGCATGTGGCCTCGGCCTCGGTGGTCACACGCAACGCCATGGCCGATCTCGTCGTCGACAATATCGCAGCCTGGTTTGCGACCGGAAGGGCTTTGACGCCGGTGCCGGAAACGCCGTTCAGCCGACGCGCGATTTGACACCCGGCGTCGTTGCCTCAGGCGGCGATGCGGAAGCCGTGATGTCAGGCGGCCAAACGGCCGGCGGCGTAAGTCCGCACCGCGTCGCCGAAGGCCCTAAACAGGCTGGCGGAGGGGGTGTCGGTGCGCACCCAGTATTCCGGATGCCATTGTACGCCGACGGCAAAGGCCTTGGCGCCGATCACCGAAACCGCTTCGATCGTGCCGTCGTCAGCCACCGCTTCGACAGCCAGGCGCGGAGCAGCGGCGCCGATCGCCTGTCGGTGCAACGAGTTGACGCGGATGCGGCCGGCGCCAAGCACGGGCGCGAGGCAGCTCCCTTCCTTGACGATGACGTCCTGGCGGATGCCATAGGCAACGTCGAGTTCCTTCACGTCAGGCTTGCGGTGATCCCAGATCCCCGGCTGATCCTGGATTTCGCTCGCCAGCGTGCCGCCGAGTGCGACGTTCAGTTCCTGGATGCCACGGCAGATGGCAAACAACGGCACACCGCGCTCGATCGCGCGCCGGATCAGGGGCAGGCTGGTCGCATCGCGGCCGGGATCGAAAGGTCCGTCACTGTCCTTGGCCTCGCGGCCATAGAGCGAGGGATGAACATTGGAGCGGGCGCCGCTTGCAAGCACGCCGTCGACGCGGTCGAGGATTTCGTCAATGTCGTTGCCGGTTTCGAGCGCCGGGATGAGGAAGGGCATAACGCCGGCGCCTTCGACGGCGGCGCGCACATATTGATGGGCAACGACATGCCAGACATTGCCGTCGAATTCGCGGAAATCGCAGGGGATGGCAACGACAGGTTTCGACATCATCAGGCTCCGTAATACGCTTAAGAAAAGCCTTGCCTTCAGATGCTGATGAAAGTCAACTGAGAACGTAGTGAGCGTGATCACCGCGCTGATCCAAGGCGGATCGGTAGCGAACACGAACTAAAAACGGCAGGAAATCGCAGGTAATTCTTTAAGATCGAGTAACCATCGCGCACGCAAATTCTGGATCGTCCGCCAGCATAGCTGAATTGTCGAAGTTGCAGTCGGGCCTTTTGTGTCGTGGATACCTATGTTTGGTTGCAGAAACCGAGTACTGTTCAGCGCGGTTCGCACTATTGAGTTGAACTCTTGGGTCTTGCCGGCACGGCCCTGTGGTTATTCTGGGATTCGGTACTTTTTTCGGGGCGTTAGACGAAATCATTCGTTAAGTCATCACCCCTAACAATCCGGTAAACCGGAGCTTGGTTCATGATGCGACTTGGACAGAGCGCTCTTCCGACTGACGTGTATCTGTCATCCGTGAGCTCGCTCTACGAACATCGCAAGACGTTGCTGATCGGCATGTTGTCGCATGTCGTGACGTTTCTGCTCGTCTATCTCAAGACCAGTGATCCGCTTTATCTCGCCTGCTCCGGCGTGATCTTCGTGCTCTGGGCGCTGCGCAATGTCGATATGGCGCGGTTCGACCGGCAGGATTTCTCCAATGCCGACCGGGCGATGGTCCGCAAATGGGAGAACCGCTATATCGTCGGCGGTGTCAGCGTCACGCTCACCTGCGGCATCGCTTGCGGTTATGCCATTGCCGTCAGTCAGGATTCCTTTTCAGAGCTTGCGACCATATCGGTGACGCTGGCCTCGATGATCTCGCTCGTTGGGCGCAACTACGGCTCGGAGCGGGCCGTGCTTCTCCTGTCCTCGTCCGCATGCCTGCCGATCGTGATCGGCCTGATGACGCTGCAGGACGTGTTCATGCTGGCGCTTGCCTTCCTCATCCTGCCGTTCATCCTTTCCACCTGGATGATGGCCAACAATGTGCGCGCCTTTCTCTATGAGAATGTTTTGGCGGCGCGCGAGATCGCGACGATTGCCGGCCAGTTCGACGCGGCGCTCAACAATATGACGCATGGCTTGTTCATGCTGGATGGCGACGGCCGCGTGGTGGTGGCCAATGAGCGTGCCAGCGAGTTGCTGGCGCTTGGCGACAGGACCGAACTCAAGGATTGGCTGCTCGATGACGTGATCCGGCGCGGCGCGCGGCGCATGCGGCTCGATGCCGAAAAGACCAAGGCGATCTCGCGTCAGCTCGATCTTCTGCTCAAGGGCAAGCGCCCGCAGGTATTGATCCCGGTCAGCGAGGAACTGCACCTCGAGTTTTCCGCCAGCCGCCGCGACAATGGCGATATCGTGCTGATCTTCGAGGACGTGACGGCACGCGTACAGGCGGACAAGCAGATTCTGCACATGGTGCGCTTCGACAAGCTGACCGAGCTGCCGAGCCGCGACTACTTCGGAGAGCTGGTTGTGGCCGCCGCAAGCGGCGACGAGAAGGAGGACCGGCTCGTCGGCCTGATGGTCCTCGACGTCACCGAGTTCAAGCATGTCAACGACATGCGCGGCCACATCGTCGGCGACAAGCTGCTGCAGGCGATCGCCGGCCGGTTGAAGGCGCTCGCCGGTGATGATGCGATCGCGGCGCGGCTGATGGGCGACGAGTTTGTCGTGTTCTTTCCGAACAGGGCTGACGTGGCCGATCTGGAAGAGCGGATGCGGGGGCTGCACACGGAACTGCGCGGCACCTATGTTGCCAGCGGCTTCACCTTCAACATGACCATGAGCGCGGGCTTCGTCATCGCGTCGAACGTGGATCTAAAACTCGAAGACCTGCAGATCAAGGCGGATCTCGCGCTTTCGGAAACCAAGCTGCGCAACCGCGGCGGCTGCACTGCGTTCGAAGTCGAGATGGACGCCCGCTATGTCGACCGCCAGAAGCTCAAGGCGGATTTGCGCGAGGCGATCAATGCGCGCAGCCTGACGCTTTCCTACCAGCCGATGTTCGCGCCGAGCGGCGGCCGGGTCGAATGCTGCGAAGCGCTGGCCCGCTGGACGCATCCGGAGCGCGGGCCGGTGCCGCCGAACGTGTTCATTCAGCTCGCCGAGGAACTGGGGCTGGTCACGGAGATCACGCGTTTCGTGCTCGACCATGCATGCCGGGATTGCATGGACTGGCCGAGCGATGTGTCCGTCTCCGTCAACCTCTCGGTGCTCGATCTACGCAGCAGCGAAATCGTCACGATGGTCACGGATGCGCTTCAGGCAACCGGCCTCGATGCTTCGCGGCTGCATCTGGAGGTCACCGAAAGCTGCCTGATGGACGAGCCGCTCAAGGTGCAGGCGATCCTGCGCGAGCTGCGGGGTCTCGGCATCACCATTGCCATCGACGATTTCGGCACCGGATACTCCAGCCTCAGTTATCTCGATGCCCTGCCGGTAGACATCATCAAGATCGATCGGTCCTTCGTGCGCAACATCCGTGAGGATTCGCGCCGCTTCAAGCTCCTGCGCGGGACGGCAAATCTTGCCCGTGCCCTCGGCCTGCGCATCGTCGTCGAAGGCGTCGAGACGACGGATCAGTTGCAGCTCATCACCGAGCATAATTGTGCCGATTTGATACAGGGCTTCGTCTTCGCCGCCCCCATGCCAGCTTCTGCTATTGCAACGCTTTGCAAGAACGGTGTGCCAAAACGAGGCACTAAACCCAGCAGCAAGCGCATCGCCTGACGCTGCGACCCCAAATTTCGTTCCGTTTTGATGCTGCGCATTCGGCAGCAAGCCCTTGATTAGTTGGGGTAAATTCATCCAGATTTGGTGCGTTTTGCTCCAAATCAACCGAATTAATTTACGAATTTTTAGGGTTAACAAAAAGTTAACAGTGAACTGTTCCGTTTTGCGGTTGCCGCCCCATTTTCCGTCAATAGGTTGACGATTTGTTAACCATGAGGTCTGGAATATGGGTGAGACGATTCACCAGGCGGAGCCTGGGCGTTTTTCTGAAAAGCTGATGCAATTGCTCGATCGTGTCGAATATCGGCGGGTCGAAACCGGCGAGGACATGGAGGACATCGCGCGGCTGCGTTACAAGTCCTACAAGTCCGTCAATCTGATGGAATTGACGGGCTCCACGCTGATCGACGATCTCGACTTCGACAGCCACGCCTATGTCTTCGGCATCTATCTCGATGAGAGCCTCGTCAGCACCGTGCGCGTACATCACGTAACGCCGGAGCACCGCGCCAGTACATCGGGCCTGATCTTCGGCTCCGAGATCGACGCGTTCCTCGATGCCGGCATGGTGCTCGTCGATCCGGGCCGATTGGCCGTCGACCCTGATGTCATCGGTGACGATATGCGGGCGCTTCCCTACCTCACGCTCCGCCCGGTCGCCATGGCCTGCGAATACTTTTCCGCCGACCGTTGCCTGACGGCCTGCCGGCCGCGCCACACCGCCTTCTACAAGCGCATTTTCGCCTCCGAGACCGTGGTCGCCAAGCGCGATAACCTGGGGGTCTACAATGCCGATGGCGCCCTGCTCGTGGCGCAGGTGAGGGGGCAGCGGCCCTCGATCCTCGACCGCTACCCGATTTTCGATTCGGAGCCTTTCGAACGCCGCATGATGTTTGCCGATCGCAGCGAGGTGCCGTTCGCCCCGCTGACGATCCTGCCGACCGCGCGCATGGCGCAAACCGGTTATGGACGTTCTTATCGAACCTCCGTCTTCCGCTAGCAGTCTTCGATGTCGACATCAGATGGTGAGGCGCGCCCGTGCGCGCCACCCTTGCTGCCGGCCGCGACATATCGCCCCATCAGGTACTGCTAAAGGACGGGTTTTCGTTGCACCCGGCCTAAGCATTGTGTAAGGGCAGCTATAAGGGTTTTCGCGACTTTTCGCGGGAGCCATGCTTCGATTAGGAGCGGCGGCGATCAAGGGTCGCGCCGTGGCATTCAGGGAGAATTTGAACGATGGCTGAGCATCATTCTGGACCGGTCGATGTGGGCGCTTCGATGGATTATCCGGAGCACGAGAAGACCTATCTCATGTTCCTGAGCGCATCGAAGTACGGCACGCTGTTTTGCGTGGCCCTGTTGATTGCCATGGCTGCCGCATTCTTCACGACGATGGGCTTCTTCTCCTCGCTCGTGCTCTTCATTCTGCTCAACGTCGCAGGTTTCTTCTTCCTGCGCTAATCAGCGTCATCGGACCGATTGCCGAGGGGCTTGACGTTTCCTCGGCAACCGGGCGCGAGCCCGGACGAAGGTGCATGCCGTCGACTGGAGGCGTCGACGCTGCGCAGCACTTCAAAATGCTACAGCGACCTTTGTGCAGCCAATAGGGTGTGCAGTGCTGTAGAGCCTAGAGATCTCCACGCCCGGGCATTCACTGCAATGGGACGTGTTTCCTCACTGCGTGAGGGGGGAGTGGAATGCAGACCCGCGATGCCGAGCACGGTTCGGCGTCGATCGGCGCCGGACCGCCTGCGGTTCGAACACCTGAGGTGTCTGTTTCCAGAATATATGTGCCTGGCACCCCAGTGCCTGGCATATGGGGGCGTGCAGGCTCGATTGGCCGCACGCTTTGCAGTCGGAGAGAATGCCCGCATTCCGGCCTTGGCTCGATTGCGGCCAAGGAGGGGGATTTGTGAGCGAGATTGTCTTTGTCGCCAAGGAAACGGACCCGAACGAGGGTCGCGTTGCCGCATCACCGGACACCGTGAAGAAACTGAAAAGCCTCGGCTTCGACGTCGTCATCGAGGCGGGCGCCGGGTTTTTGTCGCGCATTCCGGACGCTGAGTTCGAAAAGGTCGGGGCCCGGATCGGGACGATCGCCGACGCCAAGACGGCCGATGTCGTGTTGAAAGTGCGCCGGCCGACGACCGCCGAAATTGGCGGCTACAAGTCGGGCGCTATCGTGCTCGCCATCATGGATCCCTATGGCAACGAGGCGGCGATCGCCGAGATGGCCAAGGCCGGGCTTACTGCCTTTGCGATGGAACTGATGCCGCGCATCACCCGTGCGCAGTCGATGGACGTGCTGTCGAGCCAGGCGAACCTCGCCGGTTATCAGGCCGTGATCGACGCCGCCTGCGAATATGATCGGGCGTTGCCGATGATGATGACGGCGGCCGGGACGGTTCCTGCCGCCAAGGTCTTCGTCATGGGCGCGGGCGTTGCCGGCCTGCAGGCAATCGCGACGGCCCGCCGTCTCGGTGCCGTGGTCTCGGCGACGGACGTGCGTCCGGCAGCCAAGGAGCAGGTCGCCTCGCTCGGCGCCAAGTTCATCGCCGTCGAGGACGAGGAATTCAAGGCGGCCGAAACGGCCGGCGGCTACGCCAAGGAGATGTCCAAGGAGTATCAGGCCAAGCAGGCCGCACTCGTTGCCGAGCATATCGCCAAGCAGGACATCGTCATCACCACTGCACTCATCCCCGGCCGTCCGGCGCCGCGGCTCGTCACCCGTGACATGCTGAAAAGCATGAAACCCGGCTCGATCGCGGTCGATCTTGCGGTCGAACGCGGCGGCAACGTCGAGGGTGCTGAGCCCGGCAAGGTCGCCGAGGTCGAAGGCGTCAAGGTCATCGGCCATCTCAACGTGCCGGGCCGCATCGCGGCCTCCGCGTCCGGTCTCTACGCCAAGAACCTCGTCACCTTCCTGGAAACGATGGTGTCCAAGGAAACCAAGGCGCTCGCGCTCAACATGGAGGACGAGCTCGTCAAGGCGACGGCGCTCACCCATGGCGGTGAGGTCGTGCATCCGAACTTCGGCGCCAGCAAGGGGGACAAGTGATGGCGAATGAACTTCTCGACAAGGCGCTCGCCGATCTCGACCGGGCGGTGGAAGCGGTCCGCACCGCTGCAGAATACGTGCCGGACGCGGCTGGTGCTGTCGCCCATGGCGCGACCGGCGGCGCGATCGATCCTTTCGTCTTCCGCCTGGCGATCTTCGTGCTGGCGATCTTCGTCGGCTATTACGTCGTCTGGTCGGTGACGCCGGCGCTGCACACGCCGCTGATGGCGGTCACCAACGCGATTTCCTCGGTCATCGTCGTCGGTGCTCTGCTTGCCGTCGGCATCTCCGCCTCTGGGCTTGCCACCGGCTTCGGTTTTGTGGCGCTGGTGCTTGCCGCCGTCAACATCTTCGGCGGCTTCCTCGTCACCCAGCGCATGCTCGCCATGTACAAGAAAAAAGACAAGTGAGGCCGGCCCGATGAACGCTAACTTCGCAGCCTTCCTCTACCTCGTCTCCGGCGTCCTGTTCGTCATGGCGCTGCGTGGACTTTCGCATCCGACCACCAGCCGCAAGGGCAATACCTACGGCATGGTCGGCATGGGCATTGCCATCGTCACGACGTTGTTTTTGGCAAAGCCCAGCTTCGGTGGCCTGATGCTGATCGTGCTCGGCCTCGCCATCGGCGGCGGCGCCGGTGCTGTCATTGCCCGTCGCATCGCCATGACCTCGATGCCGCAGCTCGTTGCCGCTTTCCACTCGCTGGTCGGTCTTGCCGCCGTCATGGTGGCGGCTGCCGCCATGTACGCGCCGGAAAGCTTCGGCATCGGCACCCTCGGCGACATCCACGCCCAGGCGCTGGTCGAAATGTCGCTTGGCGTCGCCATCGGCGCCATCACCTTTACCGGTTCGGTCATCGCCTTCCTGAAGCTCGACGGGCGCATGTCCGGCAAGCCGATCATGCTTGCGGGACGTCACGCCATCAATGCAGGTCTGGCAATCGCGCTGGTCGTGCTGGTGGTCATGCTCGTGCTGACGCAGAGCACGACGGTGTTCTGGCTGATCGTCGCGCTGTCGCTCGTACTCGGCGTGCTGATCATCATCCCGATCGGCGGCGCCGACATGCCGGTGGTGGTGTCGATGCTCAACTCCTACTCGGGTTGGGCCGCAGCCGGCATCGGCTTCACGCTCGGTAACCTGGCGCTGATCATCACCGGTGCGCTCGTCGGCTCCTCCGGTGCGATCCTCTCCTACATCATGTGCAAGGGCATGAACCGCTCGTTCATCTCGGTCATCCTCGGCGGCTTCGGCGGCGAGACCGCGGCGGCCGTCAGCGACGATGGCATTCAGCGCACGGTCAAGCAGGGCTCTGCCGACGATGCGGCCTTCCTGATGGCGAACGCCTCCAAGGTGATTATCGTGCCGGGCTACGGCATGGCCGTTGCCCAGGCACAGCATGCGCTGCGCGAAATGGGCGACCAGCTGAAGGCCGCGGGCGTTGAGGTCAAGTACGCGATCCATCCGGTCGCGGGCCGCATGCCCGGCCACATGAACGTGCTGCTCGCGGAAGCGAACGTGCCCTATGACGAAGTGTTCGAGCTCGAGGACATCAACTCCGAGTTCGCTCAGGCCGATGTCGCCTATGTCATCGGCGCCAATGACGTCACCAATCCGGCCGCGCGTGACGACAAGTCCTCGCCGATCTACGGCATGCCGATCCTCGACGTCGACAAGGCCAAGACCTGCCTTTTCGTCAAGCGTTCGCTCGGCTCCGGCTATGCCGGCATCGACAACACGCTGTTCTACAAGGACGGCACGATGATGCTGCTCGGCGACGCCAAGAAGGTGACGGAAGATATCGTCAAGGCGCTGCACGCTTAACGCTGTTCGCATCGATCGACAATGAAACGCCCGCCTTTCGGCGGGCGTTTTGCGTTGGAAGGCATTGTGGGGCATGCGACGCATTCCGCAACAAGGCGTCATGCGTCTTCGAGGCCGATCTAACCGGCCGGTGCCAGCGTCAGTTGGTCGATGCCGACCGCGACGTTCAGCCCCTCCTGGACCTGAACGTTGACCGGCTGCAGCATGAAGGCCTTGTTCGTGCCGCCGCCGATCACCTTGGCGCCGCCGCCGACCGCGAGGCTCGCATCGGCGCCGACGCCGTAGTATTCGCCGGCAAGCGCGAACGCGCTAACCGGCGTTCCGGTCTTGGCAAAGACGTCCCAGACCATCGTGCTCTTGCCCGTCTTGCCGATGTCGATGCCGATCTTGCGAATCGTGCCGGCATAAACGGCCTTCGGTCCGCCATTGGTGGGCGTGAACGTGCACATCAGGTTCTTCGTCGAGGTCACGATCATGCCGGTGCCGCCTTCCGAACCGCAGACGAGACGGCCGAGTGCGACATAGTTCTGCGCGGCGGCCGGACCGGTGGCAAGCGCGGCCAGTGCCAGCGCAGTGACGAGGGTTCGTTTGATCATGGCTTGGTCTCCGTTCTTACTGCGCCGCGCGTCCCTTGGGGCGCTTGGTCGCGGTAGTACTTCGAATAGCTGCATGTCTTCCTTTGAATCGGAGCCGATCCGAGGAAACAGGCAGTGACGCCTTTGGCAAACGAACGATGGCCGGGAAGGTTCCGCCTTGGCGGAGAGGGCAGGGTGGCAAGCGGCACAAACGAAAACGCCCGCGAACTGTCGCGGGCGTTTCGAGGAACATGCTCGGGGAAGGACTTACGATGCCTTGACGCGGGCAAGGCCGGCGCGCGCCGGCTCGTATTTCGGGTCGAGCTGCAATGCGTGCGAATAGGACTTCGATGCCTTGGCCTTGTCGCCCTTGCGCTCGTAGATCAGCGCCTGGTTGGCCCAGGATTCGGCGACCTTGCCGTTGAGATTGATCGCGGTGTTGAAATCCGAGAAGGCGTTGTCGTCGTCGCCCTGGGCGACATAGGAAATGCCGCGGCCGTTGTAGGGCTCCGGCGAGCTCGGCGACAGCGAGATCGCGGTCGAGAAGTCTTCGATCGCCTGACCGTGCTGGTTGCGTGCCTGGTAGATCAGGCCGCGATTGTGATAGGCGCGGGGATCGGTCGTGTCGAGCTGGATCGCCTTGTTGAAATCGTTGAAGGCGGAATCGAGCTGGCCGGCCTGGCGATAGAGGTTGCCGCGGCCGATATAGGCGACGTCGTAGTTGGCGTTGAGCTGCAGCGCCATGTTGTAGTCGGCAAGTGCGGCCTGGGTGTTGCCCATGTTGCGGTGAACCAGCGCCCGGTTGGCATAGGCCTGGTAGAAGCGTGGGTTCAGCTGGATCGCCTGGTCGAAATCGGCAATGGCGCGGCGGTATTCGCCGGCGCGGCCATAGGACGAGCCGCGGACATTGTAGCCTTCGGGATCGCTCGGGTTCGAGGCGATGACGCTCGAGAGCGAGGCGATGTTTTCCTGCGAGCCCTGTTCGCGCTCGACCTTGTTGGTCATCGAGTCCGGGCCGTCGGTCGTGCAGCCTGCGAGAAGAAGGGCCGAACCAAGGAGCAGCATCGCGGCAAGCCTCGGCTTGCGCTGGTGGCGGCGAGACGCCTCATGGACAGTAAAACCGGAGACGTCCGCAGTCATGGCAGCAAGTGTCAAAGGTTGATCCCTCAAATCGACAAGGTCTCGAAAGCTATCGGCTTCCGTTCCTACAGCGCCGCGTGTCGTCATGACGCGCCAAGATCGCTGTAACACGTTGAGTTTCTGCATAATTCTGCCCTTAAATCGAACCCGATTTAAGGAACTATGCAGTAGAGCCGCTGAAACTCCCCGCGGGCTCCGCAGCCGGGCTTCATCGTGCCTCGGCAAGCCGTCCGGTTAAACGCTCCGGCCGGCCATCCGTCACCGGCAGCGTCGATCACGCTAGCCTGTCGGCGGAAAAGATGTCCATACCAAAAAAAGGCGGTGGCGATATTTCGCCCCCGCCACGACTTACATCGGAAAGCGTCGAAAAAACGACAAATCAGCGGGCCAGGAGGCCTTCGCGCTGTGCACGCTTGCGTGCCAGCTTGCGGACGCGGCGAACGGCTTCAGCCTTTTCGCGGGCGCGCTTCTGGGACGGCTTTTCATAGAAATCGCGCATCTTCATTTCGCGGAAAATGCCTTCGCGCTGCATCTTCTTCTTGAGAGCGCGGAGCGCCTGATCGACATTGTTATCGCGGACAAGTACCTGCACGTGAAATCCCGTTCCTTTGGTTCGAGTTGTTTGTGACTCCGTCAGGTGCCGGAGGCAAAAGAATGACATTCGCTAAGCTGGAAGCTTTACGATTAGAGGAGCGGATACCAGATCATCAGGCGAAAGTCCAGCGACGACATGAGCAAGCGCTGAAAAATCCTGGGATGCGGGGAGGCACCTGTTCCCGCCCCGGAAGTAGCTGATCGGCGACCATGTCGCAACTGCGCGCAAGTCCACGCAATTGCGTCGCAAAAGAAACGTTGCGCGGGCGTCGGATTTGCGATCTCTAACGCCAATGAGAACGGGGTTCATGGAGTGAGGCCGATGCGCAAATATTCAGTTTTCGCCGTGGCGCGCGAGGCGTTGCGCGGCCACAAGGGGTGGGCCCCGCAATGGGCGTCGCCGGAGCCGCGCAAAGAGTATGATGCGATCATCATCGGCGGCGGTGGCCATGGCCTCGGTGCGGCCTATTACCTCGCCAAGGAGCACGGCATCACCAATGTCGCGGTGCTCGAAAAGGGTTGGATCGGCGGCGGCAATACCGGCCGCAACACCACGATCATCCGGTCCAACTATCTCTATGAAGAGAGCATGGACATCTACGAGCATTCGCTGAAGCTCTGGGAAAACCTGTCGCAGGATCTGAACTACAACGTCATGTATTCGCCGCGCGGCGTCATGATGCTGTCGCACAACATCCACGACCAGCAGTCGTTCAAGCGCCATATCAATGCCAACCGCCTCTACGGCATCGACAATGAATGGCTGACGCCGGAACAGGCCAAGGCCTATTGTCCGCCGCTCGATATCGCCAAGACGGCGCGTTACCCGATCAACGGCGCGGCCCTTCAGCGCCGCGGCGGCACCGCCCGCCACGATGCGGTTGCCTGGGGGTACGCACGCGCCGCCTCTGACCGCGGCGTGCACATCATCCAGAACTGCGAAGTGACCGGCATCCGCCGTGACGAGACCGGCCGGGTCGTCGGCGTCGACACCAACCGCGGTTACATCGGCGCCAAGAAGGTCGGCGTCTCCGCCGCCGGCCATTCCTCGGTGCTGATGCAGATGGCCGACGTGCGTGTGCCGCTGCAGAGCCAGCCGCTGCAGGCATTGGTCTCCGAGCCGCTGAAACCGATCTTCCCCTGCGTCGTCATGTCGAACTCGGTGCATGCCTACATCTCGCAGTCCGACAAGGGCGAGTTCGTCATCGGCGCCGGCACCGACCAGTACAATTCCTATTCGCAGACCGGCGGCCTGCAGATCATCACCCACACGCTGGATGCGATCTGCGAGCTCTTTCCGATGTTCCGCCGCGTCAAGATGATGCGGCAGTGGGGCGGCATCGTCGACGTCACCCAGGACCGCTCGCCGATCCAGGGGGTCACGCCGGTTCCGGGCCTGTTCCTGAATGCCGGCTGGGGGACGGGCGGCTTCAAGGCGACGCCGGGCTCGGCCAATCTCTTCGCCCATCTGATCGCCAAGGGCGAGCCGCATCGTCTCTCCGCCGGGCTGACGCTGGATCGCTTCCGCACCGGCCGGCTCATCGACGAGGCGGCTGCCGCTGCCGTTGCGCACTGAGGATTTCGAGATGCTTCTGATCTACTGCCCCTATTGCGAAGAAGAGCGCTCCGAGCTCGAATTCCGCGGCGCCGGCGACGCCCATATCGCCCGTCCGACCAACATCGCCGACATCACCGACGAGGAATTCGAGGAATATTTCTTCCTGCGTCAGAACCCGAAGGGTCTGATCTTCGAACGCTGGCGCCATATCCATGGCTGCGGCCGTTTCTTCAACGCCGCGCGCGACACGGTCAGCGACCGCTTCTACACCACTTACAAGGCTGGCGAGCCGAAGCCTGACATCGCCGCCATTCTTCAGAGCGAGCAGGATAAGGGAGCTGCGAAATGATGGGGGCCAATCGCATTCCAGGCGTGGGCCGCCTGACACCGGCGCGCACCGCACGCTTCACCTTCGACGGCCGCACGCTGACGGCGCTCGAGGGCGATACGGTCGCCTCGGCGTTGCTTGCCAACGGCATTCACCTTGTCGGCCGTTCGTTCAAGTATCACCGCCCGCGCGGCATTCTGTCGGCCGGTGCGGAAGAGCCGAACGCGCTGCTTGATGTCTCGCGTGATGCCGCCCGACGGCAGCCGAACGTGCGCGCCACGGTGCAGGAAGTCTTCGACGGCATGAAGGTGGAATCACAGAACCGCTGGCCGTCGCTCGCCTTCGACGTCGGCGGTCTCAACGATCTCATGTCGCCGTTCTTCGCCGCCGGCTTCTACTACAAGACCTTCATGTGGCCGAAGGCCGCCTGGCACGCGATCTATGAACCCTTCATCCGCCGCGCGGCCGGTCTCGGCGTCGCCCCGACGGAAGCCGATCCGGATCACTATGCGAGCCGCTACGCCCATTGCGACGTGCTCGTCATCGGGGCCGGGGTTGCCGGACTTTCGGCAGCACTTGCCGCCGCCAAGGCGGGCGCCAAGGTAATCATCTGCGACGAGCAGCCGGAAGTGGGCGGTGCGCTGCGCTATGAAAGCGGCACGACGATCGACGGCAAGGACGGCTGGGACTGGGCGCAGGAGACTGCCAAGGCGCTTGCCGCCATGGACAACGTCACGCTTTTGACCCGCACCACCGGGTTCGGTTACTACAACCACAATTTCGTCGGCCTGGTCGAACGGGTGACCGATCATCTGGCGGCGCTCGACAAGTCGCTGCCGCGCGAGCGGCTGTGGCAGGTGCGCGCCAAGAAAGTGATCCTCGCCAACGGCCAGATCGAACGGCACATGGTGTTTGCCAACAACGACCGGCCGGGCATCATGCTCGCTTCGGCCGGCCGCACCTATCTCAACCATTTCGGCGTCGCCGTCGGCTCGAAGGTCGGCGTCTACACCGCCCATGACTCGGCCTATGAAGCGGCCTTCGACCTGAAGCGCGCCGGTGTTACCGTGGCGGCCATCGTCGATTGCCGCGAGAATCCCGGCGAGGCGGTTCTCGCCGAGGCACGCCGTCTCGGCATCGAAGTGCTGACCGGGCATTCGGTGATCAAGGCCGGCGGCAAGCTACGTGTGAACTCGATCAGCGTCGCCCGCAACGGTGGCGGTGCGGCCCGCAAGATCACCGTCGACGCGCTGCTGGTCTCGGCCGGCTGGACGCCGTCGGTGCACCTCTTCTCGCAGTCGCGCGGCAAGGTGAAGTTCGATGCGGCAACGCAGCGCTTCCTGCCCGGCACCTATCTGCAGGATTGCCTGTCGATCGGCGCCTGCAACGGCACCGACGATCTTCAGGCAACGATCGACGAGGCGCTTGCCGCCGGCGAACTGACCGCGCGTGCGGCCGGTGCCGAAGGCGGAGCGCAGGTGGCGCTTTCGGGTGAAAATCGCTTCGGCTGGACCGGCGGCATGATCGGCGCTGCAGAAGGCGCCGGGCCGGACACGACGGTCAAGGCCTTCATCGACTTCCAGCACGACGTCTGCGCCAAGGACATCCGTCTGGCGGTGCGCGAAGGCATGCACTCGATCGAGCATATCAAGCGCTTCACCACCAACGGCATGGCGTCCGACCAGGGCAAGCTGTCCAACATGCACGGTCTGGCGATCGCCGCCGAAGCGCTTGGCAAGGACATCCCTCAGGTGGGCCTCACCACCTTCCGCCAGCCCTATACGCCGATAACCTTCGGCGCGATCGTCAACCATTCGCGTGGGCCCCTCTTCGATCCGGCGCGCAAGACGCCCATGCATGCCTGGGAGGAGGCGCATGGCGCCGAGTTCGAGGACGTTGGCAACTGGAAGCGCGCCTGGTTCTATCCGCGCGCCGGCGAAGACATGCACGAGGCGGTCGGGCGCGAATGCAAGACCGTGCGTGACGTCGCCGGTGTCTTCGACGCCTCGACGCTCGGCAAGATCGAGGTCGTCGGCCCGGATGCCGCGCAGTTCCTCAATCTCATGTACACCAATGCCTGGGACAACCTGAAGCCGGGCCGCTGCCGCTACGGGATCATGCTGCGCGACGACGGCTTCGTCTATGACGACGGCGTGGTCGGCCGCCTGGCAGAGGACCGCTTCCACGTGACGACGACGACCGGCGGTGCGCCGCGCGTCATGAACCACATGGAAGACTATCTGCAGACCGAGTTCCCGCATCTGAAGGTGTGGCTGACCTCGACGACGGAACAGTGGGCCGTCATCGCCGTCCAGGGGCCGAAGGCACGCGAGATCATCGCGCCGCTGGTTGAAGGCATCGACCTTTCCAACGAGGCCTTCCCGCATATGAGCGTTGCCGAAGGCAAGATCTGCGGCGTCCCGACCCGGCTCTTCCGCATGTCGTTCACTGGCGAGCTCGGCTTCGAAGTCAACGTTCCGGCTGACTATGGCCAGGCGGTCTGGGAAGCGATCTGGGCGCGGGCCGAGCCAATGGGCGCCTGCGCCTACGGCACGGAAACCATGCACGTGCTGCGCGCCGAGAAGGGTTACATCATCGTCGGCCAGGATACCGACGGTACGCTGACGCCCGACGATGCCGGCCTCTCCTGGGCGGTGTCGAAGAAGAAGCCCGACTTCGTCGGTATCCGCGGCCTCAAGCGCCCGGATCTCGTCAAGGATGGCCGCAAACAGCTCGTCGGCCTGCTCACCAAGGATCCGAAGGTGGTGCTGGAGGAGGGCGCGCAGATCGTGGCCGATCCGAACCAGCCGAAGCCGATGACCATGCTTGGCCATGTGACGTCGTCCTACTGGTCGGAAAACTGCGGTCGTTCGATCGCGCTGGCGATGGTTGCCGGCGGGCGCGAGCGCCTCGGCCAGACACTCTACGTGCCGATGGCCGATCGCACGATCGCCGTCGAGGTGAGCGACATGGTGTTCTTTGACAAGGAAGGGGGTCGCCTCCATGGTTGATCAGGCAATTGCAAGCCGCAAGGCGGCGCTCACCTCGCGCGGCGGCTCGGCCGAAGCGATCCTGACGCCGGCACCGGCGGCGACACGCATCTCGTTGCGCGCCGGTGCCGATGCACTGCCGGCGCTCTCGGCAGCGCTCGGCGTCACCCTGCCGACGCGGCCGAAGACCTCGGCCTCATCAGGCCAGCGTCATGCCCTGTGGATCGGGCCGGACGAGTGGCTGGTGTTCGATGAAGGCGAAGCCGACCTGATGGCGGCGGCTGCTTCGAGCGGGACACTACATTCGGCGGTCGACATTTCGCATCGCAACGTTGCCGTCATCGTCAGCGGTGCGGGCGCGGACGTGGCTGTTAACAGCGGCTGCCCGCAGGATCTGTCGCTGCCGATCTTCCCTGTCGGCGCCTGCTCGCGCACCATCTTCGGCAAGGCGGAGATCATTCTCCTCCGCACCGGTGAGGACCAGTTCCGGGTCGAGTGCTGGCGGTCGTTCTCGCCCTTCGTCTTCGGTCTGCTGTCCGAAGGTGCTGCCGACGCGGGGCATTGAATAGAAGAGCCGGGAAGTGCCTGCAAGCGCTTCCCGGCTTTCTCAGACCGTCTGAAATTGTCCGCTCTCATTGTGCTGGCAGGACGCGTGGGCCATGCCGCCTCACGCATCCGCTGGCCGGTCCTTCGGATCGAACTGGATGATCGTCTGCCAGGTGGCCGTCAACGCCGGCTTGCGCTCGCCCTCGATTTCGACGCTGACGTCGTAGGTGATCATCAGCATGCTGGCGCCGCGGAAGCGGGCATCGGCCATCACGAAGTGGCCGCGCACCTTGGCGCCGCTCTTCACCGGAGCGATGAAGCGCACTTTTTCGAAGCCGTAATTGATGCCCATGGTCTGTTCGCGGATCTTCGGCAGGCAATTGTAGTTCATGGCCGAAAGCAGCGAGAGCGACAGGAAGCCGTGTGCAATCGTGCCGCCAAAGGGTGTTTCGGCGGCGGCGCGGACCGGATCGACGTGGATATACTGGTAGTCGCTGGTCGCTTCGGCGAACTTGTCGATCGTTTCCTGAGTGACCGTGATCCAGTCGGAAACGCCGACCTCCTTGCCGACCAGTACCTTGATCTCAGAAAGTGATATGTCCTGCAGCATGTAAACGCCCCGAAACAAGCCCCCCGAACGATCTATAGGCCCGCCCGGTGCAACCTGCAAGCGGTGGAAAAGCTTTAGAAAACTTCGACAAGGAAGGTGACGGACCGCGGCGCGACATGGTCTGGAATGGCAGGTCTTGCCAGCACGTTCTGCCACTTTCCGTCGATGCTGTCGGGGAGCCTGACGGGGTGGGGCGCGTGGCTGCGGTTGATGACGACGGCAAGGCGCGTCGCCCGCTTCTGCGTGCGGTCACGGGTGGCGAGCACCATCATCAGATTGTCCGTCGCCGGATGCTCCCAGTCGCCGACGGCCATGGGCTGTCCGTCCAGCCGCCGCCAATCGACATCGCCGTTTCCGGTCAGGAACGCCGTTTGGTCAAATACGTCGAAGCGTCGGCGCATCGCCGACAAGGCCGCTGTGTGGGCGACGATATCGTCGTCCATCGCGGTCCAGTCGAGCCAGGTAATCGCGTTGTCCTGACAATAGGCGTTGTTGTTGCCGTTCTGGCTGCGCCCGCCTTCGTCGCCGGCCGTCAGCATGATCGTCCCGCGGGAGGAAAACAGCGTGCCGATGAGCGCCATCACGTCATGACGTCGGGCCGTCAGGATTTCCGGATCTCCGGTGGCGCCTTCCGCGCCGTTGTTCCAGGAGTGGTTTTCGTTGTGGCCGTCGCGGTTCTCTTCGCCGTTCGCCTCGTTGTGTTTGCCGGCGTAGGAGACGATGTCGGCGAGCGTGAAGCCGTCATGGGCGGCGATGAAGTTGACGGTCCGTGTCCCGCACTCGCCCCAGCGGGCAAAACTGCCAGACGAGCCGGCGAGCGCCGTCGCCAGAGCGCCGATCGCGTGGCGGTCGCCGCGCCAGTAGATGCGGATGTCGTCGCGAGCGCGGTCGTTCCATTCAAGGAAGGGGGAGGGGAAGTTGCCGAGTTGGTAGCCGCCCGGGCCGATGTCCCAGGGTTCGGCGATCAGCACGCGGTCGGCAAGCAGCGGATCGGCCGAGATCGCCTGGAAGAGCCGCGCCTCGCGATGGAAACCACCCATGTCGCGGCCGAGGATCGAGGCGAGGTCGAAGCGGAAGCCGTCGACACCGGCGGCATGCACGAAATGGCGCAGGCTGTCGAGGATCAGCGCTTCGACCACCGGGTGGTCGCAGGCAATGGTATTGCCGCAGCCGGTGTCGTTGATGAGTTCGCCTGGGCGATCGGTGACATGACGATAATAGGTCAGGTTGTCGAGGCCGCGCATCGACAACGTGGTGCCGAAGCGGTCGCTTTCGCCGGAATGGTTGAAGACGAGATCGAGGATGACGCCGATGCCGGCCTTGCGCAGCGCCTCGACCGTCTTGCGCAGTTCCTTGATGCCGCCCGGCACCAGCCGCGGGTCGAGCGCCATCGGCGCGATCGGATTGTAGCCCCAGCCGTTCTTCAGGCCGAGGGACGGCAGGTGGCGTTCGTCGATCCAGGCGACGATCGGCATCAGCTCGACGGCCGAGACGCCGAGGCGCTTGAGATGCTCGATGATCACGGGCTCGGCCAGGGCCGCCACGGTGCCACGCTTGGCTTCCGGGATATCCGGATGGAGGATCGTGAAGGGCTTGACGGCGATCTCGTAGATAAGGCCGCCAGCACGGAAGAGTGGCGCCTTCGGCTTGACGATCTTCGCCTCGGTGACAATGGCTTTTGGCACCAGATCAGCGGTGTCTTCGCCAAAAATCATCAGGCGCGGATCATGCTGGAATGGTCGGTCGAGTTCGACGGCATAGGGATCGACCAGGAGCTTGGAGGGGTCGAACCAGAGCCCGTGGTCGGGGGAATAGACGCCATCGGCGCGAAAGCCGTAGCGCGTGCCCTTCGGGGCGTCGGCGACCGTCAGGCTGTGCAGGTCGCCGTTGCGGACCATCGGTAGCTGCCGCAATTGCTTGGAGCCGGTCTTGTCGAAGAGGCAGAGATCGATGCGGGCGGAGTTGCGCGACCAGACCGAAAACGCGGTGCCCTCAGGCGTGACGGTGGCGCCGAGGGGTGGATTTCCGGTGGTCGGCATGAAGGCGGCCCTCTTGTTCCAGATGTGCCCGAACACCCCCTCTGCCCTTCCGGGCAAAGGGGGTGTTCGGTCGACAGAAAAAGGGCCGCATAAAGCGGCCCAGTATCTCAGGTGATGACGCTCGGCTCGGTGCGGCCGGTGCGGGTCTTGATGCCGGCGATCTCGTCGGCAACGGCGATGAGATCGGCAAGCGCTGTCTGCGTTTCGATGTCGTGGCGCGCCGCATCGGGCTCGAAGCGCTCGATGTAGACGCGCAAAGTCGCGCCCGAGGTGCCGGTGCCTGACAGGCGGAAGACGACGCGCGAGCCGCCCTCGAACAGGATGCGGATGCCCTGGTTCTTGCTGATGGAATGATCGACTGGGTCGTTGTAGGCGAAGTCGTCTGATGTCGCCACCTTGAGCGCGCCGAAGGACATGCCGGGAAGCGTGGCAAGCTGGTCGCGCAGGTTGGCGATCAGGCCGTTGGCGGCGTCGCTATCCACTTCCTCGTAGTCGTGGCGCGAGTAGTAGTTGCGGCCGTAGGTCGCCCAGTGCTTCTGAGCGATGTCGAGGGCACTTTCCTTGCGCACGGCGAGAATGTTGAGCCAGAGCAAGACGGCCCAGAGGCCGTCCTTTTCGCGCACATGGTTTGAGCCGGTGCCGGCGCTTTCCTCGCCGCAGATCGTCGCCATGCCCTCGTCGAGCAGGTTGCCGAAGAACTTCCAGCCGGTCGGCGTCTCGTAGATGCCGATGCCGAGCTTCTCGGCGACGCGGTCGGCCGCGCCGCTGGTCGGCATCGAACGGGCAATGCCGGCAAGGCCCTTGGCGTAGCCGGGCGCCAGATGCGCGTTGGCGGCAAGCATCGCGAGGCTGTCGGAGGGCGTGATAAAGATGCCGCGGCCGATGACGAGGTTGCGGTCGCCGTCACCGTCGGAGGCGGCGCCGAAATCCGGCGCGTCGGGCGCCATCATCGTCTCGTAGAGCGCGCGGGCGTGCACCAGGTTCGGGTCCGGGTGGTGGCCGCCGAAGTCCGGCAGCGGAATGAAGTTCATCACCGAGCCCTTGGGTGCGCCCAAGCGTTTCTCGATGATCTCCTTGGCGTAAGGCCCGGTGACGGCGCTCATGGCGTCGAAGACGACGCGGAAGCCGCCCGAGATCAGCTTGCGGATGGCTGCGAAGTCGAACAGGCTTTCCATCAGCTCGGCGTAGTCGGCCACCGGATCGATGACGGTCACCGTCATGCCGTCGATCTCTTGCGTACCTTCGGCATCGAGGTTGATGTCGGCGACGTCAGACGTCTTGTAGCTGTCGATCACCTTGCTGCGGGCATAGATCGCGTCGGTGACCTTTTCCGGTGCCGGGCCGCCATTGCCGATATTGTATTTGATGCCGAAATCTTCCGTTGGGCCGCCGGGATTGTGGCTGGCCGAGAGCACAATACCGCCAAAGGCCTTGTATTTGCGGATGACGTTGGAGGCGGCCGGCGTCGACAGAATGCCGCCACGGCCGACGAGTACGCGGCCGAAGCCGTTCGCCGCCGCCATCTTGATGGCGATCTGGATGACTTCGCGGTTGTAGTAGCGGCCGTCGCCGCCGATCACCAGTGTTTCGCCCTGAAAGCCCTCGAGCGAATCGAAGATCGACTGGATGAAGTTCTCGGCATAGTTCTTCTGCTGGAAGACCGGGACCTTCTTGCGCAGCCCCGACGTGCCAGGCTTCTGGTCGCCATAGGGGGTTGTGGTAACCGTTCTTATCATGCTGACTTAACCTTTCCCGAGAAGACCGGAATATAGAGAGACGTAACGATCGGCACTTGTGGCCCAGGAAACGTCCGATTTCATGCCCTGGGTCTGAATTTTCGCCCAGACCTTGGGTTCGCTGTATGCACGCAGTACGCGCCGGATCGCAAGACGCAGCCCGTCGGCGTTCACTGGCGTGAACTGGAAGCCTGTGGCGACCTTGGCCGCAAGCCCGGCTTCGTTCGCGTCGATGATGGTATCGGCAAGCCCGCCGGTCCGGGCGACAACCGGCACGCAACCGTAGCGCAGGCCATAGAGTTGGGTCAGCCCGCAGGGCTCAAATCGCGACGGGATGAGGATCGCGTCGGACCCCGCCTGCATCAGATGCGACAGCGGCTCGTTGTAGCCGGTGACCATGCCGATATGGCCACGATGGCGGGAGGCGGCGGCCAGCAGCGCGCCTTCGAGCGCCGCATCGCCGGAACCGAGCACGATGAGCTTTCCACCCATGGCGACGATTTCGTCCGCGACTTCCGCGACGAGGTCCATGCCTTTCTGCCAG
This sequence comes from Ensifer sp. ENS10, assembly GCF_014852025.1. Classification (NCBI taxonomy): domain Bacteria; kingdom Pseudomonadati; phylum Pseudomonadota; class Alphaproteobacteria; order Hyphomicrobiales; family Rhizobiaceae; genus Ensifer; species Ensifer sp. ENS10. The sequence goes on along the minus strand of NZ_JACVAS010000007.1, from coordinate 269,549 downwards.
GTGAGCCGGCTGACGACGCAGAAGATCGGACCGTTGCCCTTTTCGAGGCCGAAGCGTTCTTCGAGCGCTCGGCGGTTGCCGGCGCGCTGCTTCAAGGTCGTCGCGCTGAAATGCTGGGCGATGTGCGGGTCGGTCTGCGGATCCCAGATATCGGCGTCGATGCCGTTGACGATGCCCGAGAGATCGGCGACGCGGCTCTTCAACAGGCCTTCGAGGCCCATGCCGAATTCCGGCGTCAGGATCTCCTGTGCATAGGACGGGCTGACCGTGGTGACCGCGTTTGCGGTCTGCAGACCGCCCTTCAGGAAGCCGACATCGCCGTAGTATTCGACGAACTGCATCGAGAAGGCTTCCGGCGGCAGCGCAAGCTCGGGGAAGACCGAGGCGCCGAACTGGCCCTGGAAGGCGATGTTGTGGATCGTCATGACCGTCGGGGTCGCGGCAGCGGAGCCGAAATGCATGTAAACCGGCGTCAACGCCGTCTGCCAGTCATGAGCGTGGACGATATCGGGCTTCCAGCCGGAAGCGACATCGCCGCCGGCGATCTCGGCCGCCGCAAGCGAGAGTGCTGCGAAGCGGCGGAAATTATCGACATAGTCGCGGCCGGTCGCATCGACGTAAGGCCCGCCGTCGCGCGCGTAGAGTGCGGCCTGATCAAGGACCAGCAGGTCGAGCCCGTCGACCTCGGCGGCGAGAATTGTCGCCGGATTGCCGAACAGGTTGGCGAAACTGCCGACCTTCTTTTTCTTCTTCAGCTTCTGCAGCACGGCAGGATAGCCGGGCACCAGGGTGCGGGTCTTGACGCCGTGCGGCACAAGCGCTGCCGGGAGCGCGCCGACGACATCGGCGAGCCCCCCGGTCTTGATCAGCGGATAGACTTCGGACGCAACGGACAGGACGTTCATGGAGTGCCTACATTCCCAGCTTGTCGATCATCGTTTGCGTGATCAGGCAGACGCCGTTCTCCGAACGCCGGAAACGCTTGGCATCGAGCTCCGGATCGTCACCGACAACGAGCCCCTCCGGGATCACGACACGGCTGTCGATGACCACGTTGCTCAAGAGCGCATGGCGACCGATCTTCACATCGGGAAGAACTACGGCATTCTCCAGACGGGAATATGAATTAACTCTGACGCCTGTGAATAACAGGCTGCGGTTGAGCGCAGCACCGGAGATGATGCAGTCGCCTGATATAAGCGACGACGTCGCCGAGCCGCGCCGGTTCTCGTCGTCATGCACGAATTTCGCCGGCGGCTTGATCTCGGCAAAAGTCCAGATCGGCCAGGTGCTGTCGTAGATGTCGAGCTCGGGCGTCACATGGGTCAGGTCGATATTGGCCTGCCAGTAGGCATCGATCGTGCCGACGTCGCGCCAATAGGCCTCGCGCTCGAAATCGGACCGCACGCAGGACTGAGCAAAGCGGTGGGCGACGGCTTTGCCGTTGTCGACGATGTAGGGAATGATGTCCTTGCCGAAGTCGCGGCTCGATTTCGGATCGGCGGCGTCGCGGCGCAGAAGATCCATCAGGAACTTCGTGTGGAAAACATAGATGCCCATCGAGGCAAGCGCCATGTCCGGATTGCCGGGGATTCCCGGCGGATCGGCCGGCTTCTCGACGAAGGCGATGATGCGGTCCTTGTCGTCGACATGCATGACGCCGAAGCCGGTCGCTTCCATGCGTGGCACTTCGAGGCAGCCGATGGTGACGTCGGCGCCGGAATCGACGTGCTGCTGCAGCATCAATTCGTAGTCCATCTTGTAAATATGGTCGCCGGCAAGGATCACCATGTACTCGACGCCGTGGTCCTCGATGATGTCAATGTTCTGATAGACGGCATCGGCGGTGCCCTCGTACCACTGCGTTTCGGAAACGCGTTGGCTGGCGGGCAGGATGTCGAAGCTTTCGTTTCGCTCGGGGCGGAAGAAGTTCCAGCCGCGCTGCAGGTGTCGGATCAGGGAATGCGCCTTGTACTGGGTGGCGACGCCGATGCGGCGGATACCGGAGTTCAGCGCATTCGATAGCGCGAAGTCGATGATGCGGGCCTTGCCGCCGAAATAGACCGCCGGCTTCGCCCGTCGGTCCGTCAGTTCTTTCAGACGACTGCCGCGACCGCCAGCGAGAACATAGGCCATGGCATCACGTGCCAGAGGTTGCGAACGCTTTTCCACCATTTGTCCTCCCCAATCATTGACTTCCGGGGTCGTCACGGCGGCTTTTGGCGACGCCTTGCGGCCCTCGAATTTTACAGTCTCGTTCCGCCTGCCGATTTCGGCGGGCGGACCGGATGAAGTTTACTCCTGCTCCAGCATCAGTGTCGCCAGCGGCGGCAGCGTGATGTTGGCCATGATCGCTCCCGTGGTGCTCTTCCCGGCATAGACGGCGCCGCCGTTGCCCTTGCCGCTTCCTCCGTAGATTTCCGCGTCAGAGTTGAGGATCTCCTTCCAGCGACCTTCAACCGGCAGCGGGATGGCGTAGCTCTCCCGGTACACGGGCGTGAAATTGGTGATGACGGCGACGAGTTTTTCACCGGGCGCCTTGCGCAGCCAGGCAAAGACCGAATTGTCGCGGTCGTCGGCAAGCAGCCACTCAAAGCCGTCGCCTTCGCAGTCGCGGGCATGAAGGGCGGGCTTGGCGCGGTAGGTGCCGTTGAGGTCACGCACGAGGCGCCGCATGCCCTCGTGCAGGTGATATTCGAGCAGGTTCCAGTCGAGCGCGCGCTCCTCGGACCATTCGCGCCATTGCGCGAATTCCTGTCCCATGAACAGGAGCTTCTTGCCGGGATAACCCCACATGAAGGCGTAATAGGCCCTGAGATTGGCAAACTTCTGCCAGTCGTCGCCGGCCATCTTGGCGATCAGCGATCCCTTGCCGTGCACGACTTCGTCATGGGACAGCGGCAAAACGAAGTTTTCGCTGAAGGCGTAGAGCAGGCCGAAGGTCAGGTCATTGTGGTGGAACTTGCGGTGCACCGGCTCGCGCGACAGATATTGCAGCGTGTCGTGCATGAAGCCCATGTTCCACTTGAAGCCGAAGCCGAGACCCCCGGCATGGACCGGATGCGATACATTCGGCCAGGAGGTCGATTCCTCGGCGATCGTCAGGATGCCCTTATGGGATCCGTAGATTTCCGTGTTCAGCGTCTGCAGGAAGCGAACCGCCTCGAGGTTCTCGTTGCCGCCATACTCGTTCGGCACCCACTCGCCGTGCTTGCGCGAGTAGTCGAGGTAGAGCATCGAGGCGACCGCATCGACGCGCAAGCCGTCGACGTGGAACTTCTCCGCCCAATAGAGCGCGTTGTTGACGAGGAACGACAGGACTTCCTGGCGGCCGAAATTGTAGATTGCTGTGTTCCAGTCCGGGTGAAAGCCCTGGCGCGGGTCCTCGTGCTCGTAAAGTGCCGTGCCGTCGAACCAGCGCAGCCCGTGCTCGTCGGTCGGGAAATGTGCCGGCACCCAATCGAGGATGACGCCGATGCCCACCTTGTGGCAGCCGTTGACGAAACGGGCAAAACCTTCCGGCTCGCCGAAGCGGGCGGTGGGCGCATAGAGCCCGGTCGTCTGGTAGCCCCAGGACGGATCGAAGGGAAATTCGGAGATCGGCAGGAACTCGATATGGGTGAAGCCCATGTCGACGCAATAGGGAATCAGCCGGTCCGCCAGTTCGTCCCAGGAGAGCATCTCGCCATTGTCGCGGCGCTGCCAGGATCCGGCATGGACCTCGTAGATCGAGATCGGCTGGCGACGGGCATCGACCGTTGCCCAATGCTTGCGATGTGCCTCGTCGTCCCAGGTTTGCGCAATCTCCGGCGTCGTCACGGAAGCGGTATTGGGGCGAAGCTCGGAGCGCCGGGCAAAGGGATCGGCTTTCAGCGGCAGCCGCGTGCCGTTGCGATCGAGGATCTCGTATTTATAGGCAAGGCCGCCCTCGACGCCGGGAATGAAGATTTCCCAGATGCCGGTGTCGGTGCGCAGCCGCATGACGTGTCGCCGGCCGTCCCAGTCGTTGAACTGGCCGACGACGGAAACGCGCTTGGCATTGGGTGCCCAGACGGCGAAGTGGTAGCCGTCGGCGCCGTCATGGTGGATCGGGTGCGCGCCCATCTTGTCAAAGAGCCGGAGGTGCGAACCTTCGCGGATGTAGTAGTCGTCCATCGGGCCGAGCACCGGACCGAAGCTATAGGGATCGACGACGATCCATTCGCCGCCCTCATTGCGGGCGCGGTAGCGCACCGGCTGGGGTTTCTTCAGCGACACGGACCCTTCGAAGAAGCCGGAGTCGTGACGCCGCTCGAGCGCTCCGAGTTCCTTGCCCGAGAGCGTTTCAACCGTCACGGTCTCGGCATCGGGGATGAAGCAGCGGGCAAGGACGGCCTTGCCGGCGGGGTGCACGCCGAGGACTGCGAAGGGGTCTTCGTGCGTGCCCGAAAGAATGGCCGCGATATCCGGCGCTGACAGCAGACCTGAAGCTGCGGGTTCCGGGTCCTTGCCGGCCGAAGGCGTCATCCAGCTCTCCAGATTTCCCCGGCATATTGCCGGATGGTGCGATCGGATGAGAACCAGCCCATCCGTGCGGTGTTGCGGATCGCTTGCGCATACCAGTCGGACGGTGTCGTCCAGAGCTGGTCGATCTCGCGCTGCGCCTTGGCATAGGCCTCGAAATCGGCCGCAACCATGAACCAGTCGTGATTGTAGATGCCGTCGATAAGACCGGAGAAGCGGTTGCGGTCGTCCGGCGAGAAGACGCCGGAGGCGATCGCCTGCAGTGCCTGCGACAGCTCGCGCGATCCTTCGATGATGGCGCGCGGATTGTGGCCCTCGGCGCGGGCCTTCGTCACCTCTTCGGCGGTCATGCCGAAGATCTTGATGTTTTCCTCGCCGATCCAGTCGCGCATCTCGACATTGGCGCCGTCAAGCGTGCCGATCGTCAGCGCGCCGTTCAGCGCGAACTTCATGTTGCCAGTGCCGGACGCTTCCATGCCGGCGGTCGAGATCTGCTCGGAGAGGTCGGCGGCCGGAACCATGATCTCGGCGAGCGAGACGTTGTAGTTCGGCACGAAGACGATCTTCAGGAGGCCGCGCACCGCCGGGTCGTTGTTGACGACGCGAGCGACGTCGTTGGCGAGTTTGATGATCAGCTTGGCATTGTGATAGCTGGGCGCCGCCTTGCCGGCGAAGAGCTTGACGCGCGGGACCCAATCGAGTTCCGGATGCGAGCGGATCTGGTCGTAGAGCGCCACCGCCTCGATGATATTCAGAAGCTGGCGCTTGTATTCGTGGATGCGCTTGATCTGGATGTCGAACATCGCCGACGGATCGAGCCTGATGCCGAGCCGGCTCTGAACGAGCTGGGCGAGGCGGACCTTGTTGGCGCGCTTGACGGCGGCGAAATGCTCCTGGAAATCCGCCTTGTCCGCAAAGGCATCGAGTGCCTGCAGCGCCTCGGTATTGTCCATGAACTCGTCGCCGATCGCGTCGCGGATCAGGCCGAAAAGACCGGGATTGCACTGCATAAGCCAGCGGCGCGGGGTGATGCCGTTGGTCTTGTTGTTGATGCGATCGGGATAGAGCCTGTGCAGGTTGGCAAAGACCGTTTCCTTCATCAGCTCCGTATGCAGTGCCGAAACGCCATTGATCGAATGCGAACCGACGAAGGCAAGGTTGCCCATGCGCACGCGACGTTCGCCGCTCTCGTCGATCAGCGAGATGTTGCGGATCTCGTCGTCCGTTGCGCCCTTCTGCCGGCGAGCCTCGATCAGGATCTTGGCGTTGATCGCGTAGACGATCTGCATGTGGCGTGGCAGCAGCCGCTCGATGAGCGGCACCGGCCAGCTTTCGAGCGCCTCCGGCAGAAGCGTGTGGTTGGTGTAGGAGATCGTGCGGCGGGTGATGTCCCAGGCCTGCTCGAAATCGAGGCCGTGCAGATCCGTCAGGAGGCGCACCAGTTCGGCAACGGAGATGGCCGGGTGGGTGTCGTTCAACTGAATGGCGACGGCGTCCGGCAGCGAGGTGAAGTCCGGATATTGCTGCAGATGCCGGCGCAGGATGTCCTGCAGAGAGGCGGAGGAGAAGAAATATTCCTGGCGCAGCCGCAGTTCCTGGCCGGCAGGCGTCGCGTCGGCGGGGTAGAGAACGCGGGTCAGGCTTTCCGCCTTGTTGCTCTCCCGCAGCGCGCCGATGTGGTCGCCGGCGTTGAAGGCGGCAAGCAGGATCGGGTCGATCGGCTGCGCCGTCCAGAGGCGAAGCGTGTTGACACGCTTTGCCCGCCAGCCGACGGCGGGCGTATCGAAGGCCGTGGCGATGACGCGTTCGGCCGGCTTCCAGACGAAACGTTGGATTTCCTCATCGACATTGGCGGTTTCGACGACGCCGCCGAAGCCGATTTCGTAGGAGCTTTCGCGCCGCTCGAACTCCCAGGGATTGCCGTGGGCAAGCCAGGTTTCCGGCAGTTCCACCTGCCAGCCATCGGCCATCTGCTGGCGGAAGAGGCCGTGCATGTAGCGGATGCCGTAGCCGTAGGCGGGCACGTCGACGGTCGCCATCGATTCCATGAAACAGGCGGCGAGACGGCCGAGACCGCCATTGCCGAGCGCCGCATCCGGCTCGAGTTCGGCAACGACATCGATATCGACACCGAGCGAAGCGAGCGCATCACGCATCTCGTCCATCAGGCCGATATTGGTCATGGCGTCGCGCATCAGCCGGCCGATGAGAAATTCGAGCGAGAGGTAGTAAACGCGCTTGGCACCGGTCGCATAGGTCTTGCGGGTGGAATCCATCCACTTGTCGGTGATGCGGTCGCGGGCGACCAGGATCGCGGCCGTCAGCCAGTCGTGCGGCTTGGCAACCTTCGGATCCTTGCCGATGCGATACTTCAGGCGTTCGAGGATTTCGACGGCGAGCTGGCCGGGTTCGGACGACCTCAGGGCGGGCTGCGGCACGTCGTTGGTGGAGAGCCTGTTCATCATGAAACTGTCTTTACCCTTTTGCGTTGGGAGGTCGCAGGCCGGACCCGACCGGGGATAAAGGCAATTTATGCATCGATCCGAAGCGCTTGCAACAGATGTTTTTAAATGGATTAGAACTGTCTCAAACGGTGGGAAGTCGTTGGTGGAGCAGGCCGGCGATACCGAAAGCAAATGCCGCCCGGCAGGACCGGGCGGCAAGAAGGGCACAGTTTTGGTGTTTTATTTCGTCAGGCGCGTAGCCATGGCCGAGGCTTTTTCGCCGATCGCCTTGAAGGCTGCGATCAGATCGGCGGCTTCTTCCGCCTGGAAGTAATTCGCTTCGGTCGTAGCGCAGGCCTTGAGCAACGCCTTGCCGCGATCCGGCGCCATGAATGCGACGGTATAGACCTGAACTTTGTTCTTTCGTGCGGTGTCGCACCACGTCAGGGTTGTCGTGTCGTCGCTCGTGTTGTTGTTGTCGCCGTCGGTCATGAAGACGATGTACTTTGTGGGAACCTGGCCGTTCTTAGCCTTGTGGGCGTCATCCTCGGTCGTCGCGGCAACGCGGTTGTAGGCTGTCTTGAACGCGTTGCCCGATGCCGTGCCACCTGTTGCGACAAGGGCGTTCACATAAGTCGAGGTGCCCGTTGTACCCCATGCGAGGTTCCCTGCCGTGTCCTGCGCGGAATTGTAGGAGACGGCCGCCGTGCGGACATACAGAGTGTTCGGGTCGGCGGTGTTCAGCTGCTTGACCAAATCGCCGACAGCGCTTTTCAGCGCGTCGATCTTCGTCACATAGCAGGGGTTGCTTGCCTTCAGGTTCGGATACTTGCTCCAGTTCGATTCCGTGTAGTTCGGGCACGACGTCTTGGTCGTGTCCTTGGTATTGGTCTTCCAGGCCATGGAGCCGGAGCGGTCGAGCACCAGATACATCGAGAGCGCATTCTTGCTCTCTGTCGCGCTTTCGGCGGTGGCACGGGTTTCGATGTTGATTGATGTCTTCCCGAGCAGGCGTGTCATCGCGTTGAACTGGAACGTCTGCTTGTTCAGGACCGTGACGTTGTAGGCCTTACCGGTAGGGCCATTGCTGTTTTCAATGATCTCGATGACCGGCTGGCCGGCCGTCGACGCTTCCGCCGAAGCGGTTTTGGCCAGCGATCCCGTGCCGCCTGGATCCTGCCCGCCAGGAACGTCGACGGCGGTGCCGCCCGACTGGTTCTTGAGGAAGGCCGCAGCTATTTCCTTTGCTTTCGCAATCGTCGGTGGATCCTTCGCAACCAGAGAAGAGGCCGCCGCAAGCGCTGCGGCATCCGCTGCATCCTGCATTTGGTTCTTGGCCGTCATCATGCCGGCCATATCTATGGCGACGCCGCCGGCTGCCAATATCAATGGCGCTGCGAGTGCGGCCATAATGCCGAAATTGCCACCCCGGTCCTTGAGCATCGCTACGAAGGACCGGCCTACAGTGTATCGTCTTCCCATCTTTGCACACCCCAAAGGAACACGTTGCAAGCTTGCGGGCATCAATAGCGTCGATGGCTTACGATTTCGTTCCGGCGATCGCTGCAATTTTAACGGAATGCAGGAAAACCAGTGCTTACAGCGGGTTCCGCGGCATATGCCGTGTATGAAAATGAGAATTGTGGTGTGTCAATTCGGGTCAGGGCACGGGAATGACGTCGACGGCCTGTTTCGTCGTCTGGCTGCCATAGCTCTTCAGGACCCCGATGACGGGCGCAACGTCGCCATAGTCCCGCCCGTGACCGACGACGATATGGTCGGTTCCTGCCGGAATATTGTTGGTCGGGTCGAGTTCGAGCCAGCCGCCTGTGGTGCCGCACCAGATCCGCACCCAGGCGTGCATGGCGTCGGCACCCTCGAGGCGTTCCTTGCCGGGCGGAGGGATTGTCCGCAGGAAGCCGCTGACATAGCCGGCGGGGATGCCGAGGCTTCGCAGCGCCACGATCATTACATGGGTGAAATCCTGGCAGACGCCGCGCTTCAGTTTGAACGCCTCGGCCGGTGTCGTGTTCACCGTCGTGGCCTCGCCGTCATAGGTGAAATCGTGGTGGATGCGCTCGCAAACTGCCGCGGCGATCTGTCGGACCGTCATGGTGTCCGTGACGATTGCCCGCGCATAGGCGGCAATGTCAGGTGCTTCCGGCAGGAGCGGGCTTGGTCCCGTGAAGTGGTGCGGTGCGTCGGCGTCGACGGACCAGCAAGCGGAGAGCTCGGCCGGCAGGCCGGCGAGGTCAGGCGAAAAATCCGCGGTCAAAAGCTGCGACTCCACTTGTACCCGCGCTTGCATGCGGATCGTCAGGTCGTCGTGAGAGGACCGAAACAGGATCGAGGTGAACGGGTTGGCGAAGAAGTCGATGCTTTCGGCGCGCTCGGCCGGCATTGGCTGGCAGCTCAGCGAACCGACGATGAGCCGTTGGCGACCAGGGAGCGTTGCAGGCATCACGCGCACGAGATGGCGCCCGCCGGAAACCGGTACTTCATAGTCATAGGTGATCTTCAGGCTGATATCGTAGAGCATGTCCGTCCCTTCGCCCGCTAGCCGAGATAGGTTCGCGCGAGCAGATCGGACAGGCTTTCGAGATCCCGCTCCAGGCGATTGTAGACACCGAGGTTCATCGCTTCCGGCGTCATCACCGCGAGGCCCGAATGCAGGCGCATCGCCTCGCGGTAGAAGGATGACATTTGCCCGTTGACGAAGGCGTTCGGCAGCAGTTCCACCTCGGTCTTGATCTCGTTCAACTGGTAGAGCACCGAGCGCGGGTTGAGCGGGTCGAGCGCCAAAAGGTCGGTCACGGTCAAGGCGGCGGTGCTGACATTGTAGCGCCGGCGGTGGGTCATGACGCTGTCGCCGATCTCGAGCAGCATGTCATAGGCGCCGTCGGGCGCATCCGGGCCCGACATATGGCCGAGCAGCCGCGTCATGTGAAGGCCGCGCTCCAGGTATCGGCCGATCGACAGAAAGCGCCACCCGGTGAAACGGTACATGTTTTCATGCACGAGACCGGCAAAGCCGGCGAGCTTGCGGAGCAGCACCGTCATCGCGCGGGTCGCATCGTCGCCGGCCTGCACCGTCGCGTGAAACTTGCGCGCCGTCTGCGACAGGTCGTTGAGCGCCAACCACCCGTCCGGGGAGAACCGGTCGCGAATGTTGCCGGCGCTGAAAAGGGCGCTGGAGATGTTGGCAAGCAGGCTGTCGGGCACCGCCTGGCGCGTGTCGATGTCCAGCGCGCCGAGATAGTCGCTGACATCCCTCAGGAGCGGCAGGTCCGGGTCCGCAGTTTCGGCGAAGCGGCCATGCCAGGCGCGCAGGATGCGCAGCGCCCCTTCCGAACGCTCGATGTAGCGGCCGAGCCAGAAGAGATTGTCGGCTGCCCGGCTCGGCAGGCTCCCCGGCATGTTGCGGGTGAAGCTCTCTTCGGCCGGAAGCAGCGTCGTGCGTTCCACCGGCCGGTCGCTGACGATCCAGACGTCGGCGGCGGTGCCGCCTGCCTGCATGGCGATTGCCGCGACATCGTCGCCGGAGCCGATGCGGGCGAAACCGCCGGGCATGATCTGCCAGCCGTCACGGGTGCGTGCTGCAAAGACGCGCAGGCTCATGGGCCGTGGCGTCAGCCGGCCGCGAACCCAGGCGGGGGTGGTCGAGAGCGTGACGACCTCCTGGCCGACGAGATTGCCGCCCTCGGCGCCGAGCCAATCGGCGATCGAGGCGCGGGCATTCTCGTCGAGCGTGGCGCCGAGCACCGACTGGCCGTTGTCATCAAAAAAGGGGCGCGTCGCATAGGCCGGGCCGATGACCATGCGATCGAGGTTGGCAGCGACCTGTTCGCGCTCGGCCGGCTGTCCGCACCACCAGGTGGCGATCGAGGGCAGCTTCTGCTCTTCGCCGAGCAAATGGTGGCAGATCGCCGGCAGGAAGGCGAGGAAGGCGCGTGTCTCGACGATGCCGGTGCCGAGTGCGTTGACGATCGAGACGGAGCCGGCGCGAAGCGCCTCGACGATGCCGGGTGTGCCGATATGCGAGGACTGGTTGAGCTCGAGGGGATCTGCAAAGGCGGCATCAAGGCGGCGCCAGAGCACGCCCACCGGCTTGAGGCCTGCGACGGTTCGCACCATCACCCGGCCGCCCAGGACCGTCAGGTCTTCACCTTCAAGCAGCATGAAGCCCAGGTAGCGGGCGATATAGGCGTGTTCGAAATAGGTCTCGTTGGCGATGCCGGGCGAAAGCACGGCGATGCGGTCATCCGGATGCAGCTTGCGGCTCTGAAGCGCGTCTCGGAACTCACCGAAGAAGCCCGCCAGTCGGTGGACATGGGATTCGGCGTAGAGATTGGAGAAGGCGCGCGTGGTCGCGACCCGGTTCTCCAATGCGAAGCCGGCGCCGGAGGGCGCTTCCGTGCGGTCCGAAAGCACCCACCAATTGCCGTCGGGGCCGCGGCCGATCTCGAAGGATACGAAATGCAGGAAATGACCATCGGCCGGCTTCACGCCGACGAGCGGCCGCAGGAACTCCGGGTTTGAGGCGACCAGTGCCGGCGGCAGGAGGCCCTCGCGCACCAGCCGGTTCTCGCCGTAGACATCGGCGACCACCTTCTCCAGGAGTTCGGCACGCTGCACGAGCCCTTGCGAAACCGTTGCCCATTCCTTCTCGTCTATCAGGACGGGGATATGCGACAGCGGCCAGTTCCGGTCAGAAGCCTCCTTGGCACCGTAGACACGATAGAAGACGCCAGCATCGCGCAGGTAGCGGTCGGCGCGGGCGAAGCGGTTGGCAAGTTCCGTTTCGTCGAGCCGCCCCAGGGTCGCGAGTAGCCGCTGCCAGACGGGGCGGACATTGCCTTCCCGGTCGAGCATCTCGTCGGCGATATCAGGAAGGGCGCGGTAACCGAAGACCGGATCGTCCTCGGTGCCCCGATGGCTCTCGGCGGCTGTTTGCTTTTTCGCCATTTACGCTCCTGGCGGACGCCTGAGATCAAGCGTCATCGGGAATTCCATCGACGGGCTTTCCGGGCGTAGCGGATATCCTCCTGGCGTATGACCCCAGGGCTCGAACCGCGACAGGCGCCGCGCCTCCGCCTCGTTGCCGTTGACCGGAAACGTGTCGTAGCTGCGCCCACCCGGATGGGCGACGTGGTAGATGCATCCGCCAATCGCCCGATTCGACCATGTATCATAGATATCGAATGTAAGGGGAGTGTTGACCGGCAGGACCGGGTGCAGGCCCGAGGCCGGCTGCCAGGCCTTGTAGCGGACGCCGGCAACAGCCGAGCCGTTGGAGCCGGTGCGCGTCAGCGGCACGGGCCGGCCGTTGCAGGCGACCGCGTAACGCTCGGGGTTGGCGGTATCGAGCTTGACCTGGAGGCGCTCGACCGAGCTGTCGACATAGCGCACTGTGCCGCCGATCGCGCCCTGTTCGCCCATCACGTGCCAGGGTTCGAGCGCCTGACGGATTTCGAGCCTGGCGTCCTGGTATTCGACCTCGCCGCAGAAGGGGAAACGGAACTCGAGCTGGGCCTCGAACCATTCGGGCTTCAAGTCGAAGCCGTGGGCGCGAAGATCGGCGAGCACTTCGAGAAAATCCTGCCAGACATGATGCGGCAGCATGAAGCGATCATGCAGCGTCGTCCCCCAGCGCACGAAGCGGCCATCAACAGGGTGCTTCCAGAAGCGGGCGATGAGCGCGCGCACCAGCAATTGCTGGGCAAGCGACATGCGGGCGTTCGGCGGCATCTCGAAGCCGCGGAACTCGACGAGGCCGAGACGCCCGGTCGGACCATCCGGCGAGAACAGCTTGTCGATGCAGATCTCGGCACGGTGGGTGTTGCCGGTGACATCGACGAGCAGATTGCGGAACAGCCGGTCGATCAGCCAGGGCAGGGGTGGCGGAGTCGCCGAACCCGGCATCGGCACCTGAGCGAGCGCGATTTCAAGCTCATAGAGCTGATCGTGCCGGGCCTCGTCGATGCGCGGCGCCTGCGACGTCGGGCCGATGAAGAGGCCGGAGAACAGATAGGAAAGCGACGGGTGGCGCTGCCAGTGCAGGACGACGCTCTTCAGGAGGTCCGGACGACGCAGGAACGGGCTGTCATTGGGATTGGCGCCGCCGACGACCACATGGTTGCCGCCGCCGGTACCGGTGTGGCGCCCGTCGATCATGAACTTGTCGGCGCCAAGCCGGCTCTGCCGCGCCTCTTCGTAGACCGCCGTGGTGATATCGACGCAATCCTGCCAGCTGGCAGCCGGATGGATATTGACCTCGATCACGCCCGGATCCGGCGCAACGCGGATGACGTTGATGCGCTCGTCCTGCGGCGGGGCGTAGCCCTCGATGTGCACGGGCAGTCCGATCGCGGCTGCAGCGCGTTCCGCGGACGCGATCAGGTCGAGATATTCCTCGACGCTGGCCATCGGCGGCATGAAGACGCAGAGCCTGCCGTCGCGCGGCTCGACGCTGATGGCGGTGCGCACCAGCCCGGCTATTTCGTCGCGTGGCTGTGCCTGCGGGGTTTCCGGTACTTCCGCGGCTTGAAAGCGGGAATGCTGCGGGCGGGCGCTGCTTTCGGCGAAATCAGGCAGATCGTTCCGGGGAACGGTCGGGTCGACCGGATGGATATAGGGATAGGCGGAGGGCGCGACATAGGGCAAGGCGCCGAGCGGCAGGCGATAACCGACGGGGCTGTCGCCGGGAACGAGGAAGATGCGGCCGCGGCGCGTCTGCCATTTCTCGCTCATCCACCGCACGCCAGTGGCACGCGCATTCCAGGCCTGCACAGGCAGCACGTAGCCGGTCGGTGCCGTCAGGCCGCGTTCGAAGACGCGGGCCATGCGGCTGCGCTCTTCGGGGTCCTTCAGCTTGGAATTGGAGGGATCGACGTTCTCGGGGAGGTTTGCCTCCTTCAGCAGCCAGTCGGCGGGATCTTCGAAGGCCGGTTGGACCATCTCGGTCGGCACGCTCAATTCGCCTGCCATCAGATGCAACAGACGTTCGGCGTCCTTCGCGGTGACGTCGTGGTGGCCTGCCTCCTCGGCGATGAGGTCGGGGCGGCGCCAGATCGGCACGCCGTCCTTGCGCCAGTAGAGCGAGAAGGTCCAGCGCGGCAGGCTTTCGCCGGGATACCACTTGCCCTGGCCATAGTGCAGGAAACCGCCGGGCGCGAAGCGTTCGCGCAGGCGGCGGATCAACGCGTCCGCCTTCTCGCGCTTGGTCGGGCCGACCGCGTCAGTGTTCCACTCCTCGGACTCGAAGTCGTCGATCGAAACGAAGGTCGGCTCGCCGCCCATCGTCAGCCGTATGTCGTTTTCCTGGAGCACGCGATCGACCTGTTCACCGAGCGCGTTCAAGGCTTCCCAGCTTTCGTCGGAGAACGGCTTGGTGATGCGCGGATGTTCCGCGACACGTGTCACCTTCATGTCGAAGGCGAAATCGGTTCGGGTGTCGGGATCGCCGAAGAAGCCGCCGGAGATCGGCGCGGCGTTGCGATAATGGGGCGTTGCGGCAAGCGGAATGTGGCTTTCGCCGGTCAAGAGGCCCGAGGTGGGGTCGAGCCCGACCCAGCCGGCGCCGGGCAGGTAGACCTCGGCCCAGGCATGCAGGTCGGTAAAGTCGTGGTCGGTGCCCGAGGGGCCGTCGAGCGCCTTGAGATCCGGCGTGAGCTGGATGAGATAGCCAGAGACGAAACGGGCGGCGAAGCCGAGATTGCGCAGGATCTGGACCAGCAGCCAGCTCGAATCGCGACAGGAACCGCGGGCCGACGTCAAGGTGTCCTCCGGCGTCTGGACCCCGGGCTCCATGCGGATGACGTAGCCGATTTCGTTTTGCAGGCGCGCATTGAGCCCGACGACCATGTCGATGGTGCGTTGCCGCGAGCGGTCGACTGTCGCGAGGAAAGCACCAAGCGCCGGGCCGACCGGTTCCGGCGTCATATAGATCTCAAGATCATCGCTGAGATCTGCAGGATAGGGGAAGGGCCAGTGCTCGGCCTCTTCTTCGACGAAGAAGTCGAAGGGATTGTAGACGGTCATGTCGGCGACGAGATCGACCTCGATCTTCAACTCGCTGACCGGATCGGGAAAGACGAAACGGGCAAGGTAGTTGCCGTAGGGATCCTGCTGCAGGTTGACGAAATGATTGGCGGGCGAAACCTTCAGCGAGTGGCTGATGACCTTCGTCTTGGAATGCGCCGCGGGCTTTAGGCGAATGATCTGCGGCGACAGCCTTATGGGACGGTCATAGGTGTAGTGGGTCAGGTGATAGATACTGGCCTTGATCGACATGCCGAATTTGATCCCCTTTGTGGTAGGTCTTGCGCCCCCATCTCCGGGAAGTTTGTGCAATGCAAAGTAAGAAAGCAAGCGCGAAAGTGGCTGAGGAAAATCAAGGCGCTGCAGCGCTTTCGCACGCCCGTTCAGGCGTGCGAAAGACTGGCTCCATTGCGGTTAGACGAGCGGCGGGTTGATCCGCGCAAATCCTTCCTGGCGGTAATAGGGGAAGTAGGGATAGGCCGGCGTCGTCTTGCTCGCTTCATCGAGTCGGGCGATCTGTTCCGGCGACAGCGACCAGCCGACGGCACCAAGGTTCTGGCGGAGCTGCTCCTCGTTGCGGGCGCCGATGATGACGCTCGAAACGGTCGGGCGCCGCAGGAGCCAGTTGATGGCGATCTGCGGAACCGTCTTGCCGGTCTCCTCGGTCAACTGGTCGAGCACGTCGATGACATCGTAGAGCTTGTCGTCGTCGACGGGCGGGCCGTAAGCGGCCGTATCGTGCAAGCGGCTTCCTTCCGGCCAGGGCTGGCCGCGGCGGATCTTGCCGGTGAGGCGGCCCCAGCCGAGCGGGCTCCAGACCAGCGCGCCGACGCCCTGGTCGGCGCCGAGCGGCATCAGTTCCCATTCGTAGTCGCGGCCGACGAGCGAATAGTAGACCTGGTGGGCGACATGGCGCACGAGGCCGTGCTTCTCCGAGACGGCCAGAGATTTCATCAACTGCCAGCCGGCGAAGTTGGAGGCGCCGATGTAGCGTAGCTTGCCGGCGGTAACGAGGTTATCGAGAGTCGATAGCACCTCATCGACCGGCGTGCCGGCGTCGAAGGCGTGCAGTTGCAGGAGGTCGATGTAATCGGTGCCGAGCCGCTTGAGGGCGTCGTCGACGCCTTTGATCAGGCGCGCTCGCGACGTGCCGGCATCATTCGGCCCGTCGCCCATCGGCAGCGCGATCTTGGTCGAAATCAGCACGGCATCGCGCCGTCCCTTGATCGCGGCGCCGAGCACGCTCTCGGAGGCGCCGTCCGAGTAGACGTCGGCCGTGTCGAAGAGGTTGACGCCGGCTTCCAGCGAAATGTCGATCAGTCGTCGCGCTTCGGCTGCGTCGCTGTTGCCCCAGGCGCTGAAAAGCGGCCCCTTGCCGCCGAAGGTCCCAGCGCCGAAGCTCAAGGCCGGCACCTTCAGTCCCGATGATCCAAGCCGTCTGTATTCCATGTCTTCAATCTCCTCGTTGGCTTTGTTCGCGCGAGACACCGGCCGTCGATGCTCGCTTCAAGGAGAAGGTGGTGTTGGGGTCATTTGCGATGTAGACCTCATGAAGGAACATCATTTGTGAGTTGAAGTCACATGTCGCGCTTGACGATCAATCGTTCTGGGGAGATGGCGGTTTTTGCCAAGGTGGTGGAGCTTGGCGGCTTCTCGGCTGCGGCAAAAGTCTGCTGCATGACGCCCTCGGCTGTCAGCAAACTCGTCCAGCGACTGGAGGAAAGGCTTGGTGTCCGGCTCGTCAACCGGTCGACGCGGCGGCTGCAACTGACGGCGGAAGGCTGCGTCTTCTATGAGCGGGTCGTACGCATCCTCGCCGACATTGATGAAGCGGAGCGCTCGGCGGGCGCCGGCGAAACGCCGGAGGGCCGGGTGCGCCTCAATGTCAGCGCGTCCTATGCGACGCATGCGTTGATGCCGGTGCTGCCCGAATTCCTGGCGGCGTTTCCGTCGGTCTCCCTCGATATCCTGCAGACGGATGCCGTGGTCGACCTGATGGCGGAGCGGGTCGATATCGCCGTGCGCGCCGGACCGCTCAAGACATCGAGCCTGATCGCACGCAAGCTCGGCACCACATCGATGACGATCGTCGGTGCCCCATCCTATCTCGATCGTTTTGGCGTGCCTCAGACCATCGAGGATATCGAGGTGCACAACCGGCTGAGCCATAGCTACACACGGGCGTTCGATGGCTGGCCGTTGCTGTCGAATGAAAAGCAGATCGTTCTGCCGCCGACGGAACGGGTGCGGGTCAGCGATGGCGAGGGCTTGCGCCAGCTTGCGCTTGCGGGTGTGGGCCTTGCCCGGCTTCCGACCTTCACGGTCAGGGAAGATATCCAGGCCGGCCGGCTGCTGCCGCTGGTCGAGCATCTCAATCCCGGTGATATCGAGACTTTTCATGCCGTGTTTCTCGGCCAAGGCGGAGCCTTGCCGTCGCGTGTGCGGGTCGTGCTCGATTTTCTGGCTACGCGCGCGCGGATTTCGTCTTTGTGAAGCGGGAAAGGGTCGCCTCTGCCGGGTGGCCGCAGACGCGGTTGCGGCCTTCGGATTTGGCGCGATAGAGCTCCGTGTCGGCGCACTCGATCAGGTGCTTCCAGCCGCCGTTTGCGGTTCGGCCCTCCGCCACGCCGAAGCTGGCGGTGACCTTCAGTTGCTGTCCATCCGCAACGACGATCGGCTCGCGCGCAAGGTTGGCCCGGATCCGCTCCGCCAGCGCAAGGGCCGACTCGATGTTGTCGCCGGGCGTGATGACCGCGAACTCCTCGCCGCCGAAACGGGCGACGAGATCGGAGTTGCGCACGGAGTTGCGGATGACGCGGGCGATTTCCTTGATCACGATGTCGCCGACCAGATGGCCGTGGGTATCGTTGATCTGCTTGAAATGGTCGATGTCCATCAGGATCAGGCAGGCGTCCTGGCTGCTGTCGGCCGTGTCTTCCGCGCCGCCGATGAGCTCCAGCGCCCGGCGGTTGAGCAGGCCGGTCAGCTCATCGGTTTCAGCCTGATGTTCAAGGTGCTGCATCAACAGCGCGCGTTCGTCGAGGCGTTTGCGCAGCACGTCGATCGCGTCGAACAGGCGCCCCATCTCGCCTTCACCGCCCTTGCCCTGAAGGCGGGCGATCGGCCGGTCGTTGGCGAGCTCGATGATGCTGTGGCGTGCGATGAGCAGCGGTTCGAAGACCAGCGAGCGGGCGCGGCGCATCAAAACCAGCAAGACCAGGAACAGGGCGAAGGTCGCAAGGCTGGCGACCGCTAGCTTGACCGAGGCCCTCGTCTTGTTTGCCGCAAGCCGCTCGACGGTCGCATCCATGAAGGCGCGGCGAAGATCCTCGAGCGGCTTCATCTTCGGGACGAAGCGGTCGGTCAATTGCTCGGCGGTCATTGGATAGGCGCCCGATTGTCTGCCGATGGCGACGATGCTGTCGATGATCGCAAATCCTTCGCCGAAGAATTCGCGGTCGATCCTGGCGAGATCTGCGATATTGGCCGGTTTCAGACCGGGAAGGGCGCCGGGCTTGCCGACGATGGACCAGATTTCCTGCAGCCTGCCGCGTGTGCGCTCGCTATCGGCGATGTTCTTTGCTTCGAGCGGCTGGCCGACAGCAACCGGGGCCATGACCTGCGAGCCGAGGCGACCGCCGTCCTCGCGCAGATTGGCGAGCATCTGTGCCGCAAGTGCGATGCCGGCAAGGTTCGCGTCGGTGTTGGTCAGGCGTTGGATGTTCCAGTCGATCGCCGGGCGAAGCGCGTCGATGACGCCGAACATTGCCTCGATCGTAGCCTGGATCTCCGTCAGGTCCCGCTGTTCGGGCGGAAGCGCGGCAATGCGGTCGATCTCGGCGCGCGCCAGCATCAGGCGGCGGCGAACTTCGACGAGAATGGGGGAGAGGGCGCCGGCAGGTTCGGTGCGGCTGGCACCGTCGATGTCCTCGGTGAGCTTGGCGAGCGCCGCGTCGCTGCGGGTACGAAACTCGGCAAGCCGGGCCTGGACCGGCGAACCGGGTGCCACGCCGATGCCGAGCACGCCATTGGACGGGCCGCGCTCGGCCGAGAGGTAGTTTGCAGCGTCGAGCACGCGGCAGAAGGCCATGACTTCGGTCAGGTTGCGGCGAGCGATGACGAAATCGCTATAGGAGGCGGCGATGATCTCGGTGGCGAGCACGCCGGTGCAGGCAACGACGATGGCGAGCAGCCATTGGAGCTTGCGGCGCAGCGCCTTCGCCGTGCGCGCTTCTGCAACGCCCGTTTCCGGGGGCGTATAGCTGCCGCCTTTGTTCTTCATTTACGCGAAGTTGCTCCACTCATGTCGCCGCTCATCGCTTGGGCTGTCGCGACAATTCTTGTCGTGTGACAAGAAACCCATCCGAAATCAGTGTGCTCGTTGCCCCTGTTATCGTATAAGGTGTTAAATAGCCTTGAAATACCCTGAAATACTAGGGGTCGCGCCGCAACCGAGGGATGCGCATGGTGCAGGGCAGCGGCTTGCATTCCGTCACCGCACAGCGCCCATCGGATAGAAAAGAGGCCCGCCTCCTGATGGCGGGCCCTGTCTCATGCGCGTGCTTGTCGGTTGACGCGACCGTTCAGCGCTTCGGCGCGACCAGCGCGAAAAGGGCGCCTTGCGGGTCGAGCGCCTGGACGATCCAGGCGCCGCCGGGCACCTCCATCGGCTCGAGCACGACCTTGCCGCCACCGGCCTTGATACGCTCGATCGATGCGTCGAGCGCAGGCACGTTGATGTAGTAGAGCCAGTAGGGCGCGGGCACTTCCTTCGGCTTGGTCATCATCCCGCCGATCGGAGCGCCGCCATGGGCAAAGATCTGGTAGGTGCCCATCTCGCCCATGTCCATGCCCTGGTCCTTCGTCCAGCCGAAGAGCTCGGCGTAGAAGGGGAAGGCGATGTCGAGGTCGCCGGACGCGAGTTCGTGCCAGCCGACAAGACCGGGCGACATCGGATCGGTGACCGGCGGCGGATCGCCCGTACCCTTGAAGATCGCGAACACGGCGCCGTGCGGGTCGGTGACAACGGCAAAGCGCCCGATGCCCGGAATATCGTCCGGCGCCCGATGAACCTTGCCGCCCTTGGCGGCGATCTTGGCGGCGGTCGCATCGACATCGTCGACGCCGACATAGCCGAGCCAGGCGGGTGGTACCTTCATTTCGAGCGCACCTTCCGGCATCGTCATCAGTCCGGCAACCGGCAGCTCGCCGATACTGAACAGCGTGTAGCTCATGCCGGGCATGCCGGAATCGCGGGCATTCCAGCCGACGACGTCCTTATAGAAGGTCTCCGCCGCGGCCATGTCCGTCGTCATCAGTTCATACCAAACAAATTTGCCGTGATCTGCCATTGCCTTCCTCCAGTTTGCTTGGCGCGGCGCATTTCGTGCCGCTTGGTTGCATGTTCGAATGGGCCGACGTCGGAGCGGGTTGAAGCGGGACGCGGCCGGGAACCGGGCATCATCGCCGATCCCGCGGTCAATCCCGGCGCCGGTATTCCGCCGTCATCATGTCTTTCCAGCTTCCGTCCGGCGCCTGCACTTGCGCCGTCAGCAAGCGCCGGGAGTGATCGAGGAGCGTTATGACGTCCCGGTACCGCGCGGTTCTGCCGGGGTTTTCGAAATCCGGTCCATCGCAGTAGAGAGATAGGGATCTGCCTTCCGCATCCAGTTCGCCGTCATAGACCCACATATGGGTCAGCATGGAGCCGACCCAGGTACCGATGTAGCGTTTCGTCTCGGGATTGTAGCCGAGCGTCATGAGCGTTTCGCCGAAGCTGCCGCCCGGCATCGTTCCCTGACCTTCGCAGACGATCCAAAGGCCCTGGAGCGAGCGAACGTGTTCGGTCCAGGGGCCGCTCCCGTCGGCCTCGCCATCGGATCCGGTCGTGCGAACGTGCCAGTCGCCCAGCATTTGTTCGAGCCAGCGGTGCGCTTCTTCCGGTTCTGCTTTCACGGGATTTCCTTCTTGGTCCGGGCGCAGGTTATCGACCCGGCACGCGAGCGTTCTGGAAACGATTTCGCAGGCGAAAGGTTCCGCCCGCGAAGGACGAGGAGGATCAGCCTGCCTTGCGCCCGCGCACCTTTTCGTACTCGTCGTGGCGGCGGACGAAGCTCATGGTGTGGTCTTTGTTGCGGCCCTTCGGCGCGCGGTCGAGCAGCATCAGCGTGCCGACCAGTTCCTCAAGACCGCGGGCATAGGACGAATAGGTGTGATAGATCGCGCCGTCCTCGCCTTTCTGGAAGGCGCTCAGTCCTGGCAGTTCCTCATGCGCGTTGGCGCTTTCGATCTCGGTGAAATTGTAGGCGACCTTGCCGCTTGCCAGTTCGTCAGGAGAAAAGGCGACGTGGTAATCATGGTTGAAGCCGTTGCCCTCCGCAGAGACCCAGGGGAAGTGCCAATCCATGCGCTTCCTGTAGGCTTCGATCTTCGCCAGCGGCGCATTCGATGCGGCGATCAGCGTCACGTCGTGGTGGTTGAGGTGTGGCAGCATGCCGGCGAAGTGGTCGACCAGGAAGGAGCAGCCGGGGCAGCCGGCCTCCCAGGTGGGGCCGAACATGAAATGGTAGACAATGAGCTGACTGCGACCGTCGAACAGTTCGGACAGCGACTTGCGTCCGGTCACCGTGTCGAAAACGTAGGTCTTTTCCATCTTCACCCAGGGCAGAGCCAGCCGGGCGGCATTGACCTTGTCGCGTGCGTGGGTGTGTTCCTTTTCCAGCGCGAGCAGAGTTTTGCGCGCTTCCAACCACTCCTGAGGCGATACGACTGCGTGGTCCTGTCTCATGCCCGTTCCTCCTTCCAACGTTGCACTTGACTAATTACGTTGATATCAACATTAATCAGCCATGTCAAAGATGCCTTTAATTCCGTTCGAGACCACCCTGCATGTGAAGGATACCTGCCTCTGCCTGCATGTGCAGCGTGCCGCGCGTGCCATAGCCCGCCGGTTCGATGAGGCGCTGCGGTCCCTCGATATCACCAATGGGCAGTTCTCCCTGCTGATGTCGCTCAATCGTCCTGCGCCTCCGAACATGGGATCGGTTGCGTCGCTGCTCGCCATGGACCGGACGACGCTGACTGCGGCGCTGAAGCCCTTGGAACGGCGCGGCCTGATCGAGAGCTTTCCCGACCCGGAGGACCGAAGGTCGCGGCGGCTGCGGCTGACGCAGGAGGGCGCAGCGCTGCTGGCGCGTGCCATACCCATCTGGAAGGCATTGCATGAGGCGCTCGATCCGGTACTTGGCGAAGGTGGACCGGACCGCCTGCGCGCGGATCTCCTGACACTGGCTTGAACGGCGGTTGCTTAGAGCGCCGTGCGTTCAAGTGAACGCACAAAGGACGCTCTAGCACTTTGAATCTAGAGCATCTTTCCGCCTCCAGTGATTCCACTTGAGAGCGGGATGCTCTAGGGGGCGGGATCTTCCGGTGAGGATCGTTCCTTGAGGACTTCGATGATCTCCGCCATCAAGGCCGAGGCCTGTCGCAGGCGTCTTTCACCCAATTCGGCACCGAGCCTGTCGGCCCAAGCCGCCTGCCGCTCTTTGATTTCGTGCAGCGCCGTTTCGCCGGCCGCCGTCAGGACCATGAGTTTTGCCCTTTGGTGGGTCGGATTGTCTCTGTAGGCGATCAGGCCTTCCGCTTCCAACAGGTCGGCGATGCGCTGCACGCCCTGGCGCGCGAGGCCGAGGGCGCGCGCGGCATCGGCGACCGACATGGGGGCGTGGTTTGCCGCTGCCAGTACCTGCCAGCGGGCGCTCGTCTGTCCGGAAGGTTTGGCGAGTGCGTCGCCGGCCTGCGTCAGCGGACCGGCAAGCCGCAACGCGGTTATCGCAAATTCCGCAAAGGCGTCGCCGGCGTGCGTGCGTTCAGGGTCTTTCATGTTGACAGTGCCACCCGTTGTGTGAAAATTTTTGCATGACATCATGTTGTCATGATGCTCTCGTTTCAGCAAGCCCTTTCAGCAAGGGAGAGGAGAGCATGGCGAAGAGGACTTACAAGGGCAGCTGCCATTGCGGCAAGGTGCGATACGAGGCGACTTTCGATCTCGATGCCGGGACGGCCAAGTGCAATTGCGCCTTCTGTATCAATGTTGCCGCTTGGATGATGTCGATCCGTCCGTCCTCGCCCAGGTGTCGGTGGAATATCTGGATGGCCGCAACGACCGATGGGATGAAAGACCTGCCGAGGTTCGTCATCTCTGACGGACGCACCGCGTAACTGCTTTCAGTTGACAATATGTTGTCAATGTGCAAATGAACTGTATGGGCCGTAATCTGACAGCGTGTTGTCAAATTGGTGGGCGGCAAAGCGGGGTCTGCCTGGGCCCGGAAAGCAGGAGTGACGGTTATGAAACTGACCTATAAGGGAAGCTGCCATTGCGGAAATATCCGCTATGAGGCCGATGTCGACCTCGATGCCGGCACCGGCAAGTGCAATTGCTCGATCTGCTGGAAGCGGCGCTATTGGGGGGCAATCGTAAAGCCCGACGGTTTCCGCTTGCAGTGTGACGAAGCCAACATCGCCGACTACCAGTTTAGCAGCAACAGCGTGCATCACCGTTTCTGCAAGATCTGTGGCGTCGCGGCCTTCGGCCACGGCTACATCGAGGAGATCGGCGGTGCCTATTATTCGGTCAACGTCGCCTGCCTCGACGATCTCGATCCGGCGGTGCTCGCCGACGCGCCGGTGCAATATATGGACGGACGCAACAACAACTGGTTCCACGCGCCGGCCGAGACGCGTCATCTCTGACGTCTGGAAATGGCGGCTGGTCACATCCGACGAAACTCGAGATTGTATGTGACCTCTTCTCCAGTCCGGGGGTCGATGGCTGGTGCGCCGTAGATCACCAGCCTGTCGCCTTCCACGTAGAACGGGCGGATCAGATCGGACATGCCCCAGGCCGGGTTCCAGCTCGCATCCAGCTGGTGGATTACCCGGCCATCCTCAAGCCTGTAGGATCCGGCATAGGCGAGCATCGAATCGAAGAGCGCCGCCTTTTCGTCGCTCGTCGGTACGGCGCCTTTCAATGCGGGGCGATCACGCCTCACCACGACGGCGCTGACGCGGCCATCGGGATAGTAGGAGAGGTAGCCGATAGGATCGGCCCCCATGGCATCGCTGGTTTCGCCGGTGGCGACAACCTTGCGTTTCCAGGAGAGCATCTTCCAGGTGCCGAGCAGTTCGGAAGCGTTCGCCATGACCCACCTGTTTTAATCTTAGGGTAGCCTAAAATAACAGATGCACGCGGCCGGGCAAAGAAGGCAGCGGTGCGGAACGGGCCAGAGCCTGACATCCGGCCAAAGAAAAAAAGGCCCCCGAACATCGGGAGCCTTCGGACTATCTCTGTTTTTTTTCGTCTCAGCGGTCGCCGAGGTCGCGCACTGCTCCGCGGTCGGCCGAGGTGGCGAATGCGGCATAGGCCTTGAGCGCCGTCGTCACCTTGCGCTTGCGCTGCTCGGCCGGCTTCCAGCCCTTGGCGTCCTGCTCGGCGCGGCGGCTCGCAAGCTCCGCCTCGTCGACGCGCAGGCTGATCGTGCGGTTCGGGATGTCGATGTCGATCATGTCGCCTTCGCGCACGAGACCGATCGTGCCGCCATTGGCCGCTTCTGGAGAAACGTGGCCGATCGAGAGGCCGGAGGTGCCGCCGGAGAAGCGGCCGTCGGTGATCAGCGCGCAAGCTTTGCCGAGTCCCTTCGACTTCAGGTAGCTCGTCGGATAGAGCATTTCCTGCATGCCCGGGCCGCCCTTCGGGCCTTCATAGCGGATGACGACCACGTCGCCGGCCTTGATCTCGTTGCCGAGGATCGCCTTGACCGATGCATCCTGGCTTTCGAACACGCGGGCCGGGCCGGAGAACTTCAGGATGCTCTCGTCGACGCCGGCGGTCTTCACGATGCAGCCGTCGATGGCGATGTTGCCCTTAAGCACAGCGAGGCCGCCGTCCTTGGAGAAGGGGTGTTCGACCGAGCGGATGACGCCCTTTTCGCGGTCGGTGTCGAGCTCGTCCCAGCGCGACTCCTGGCTGAAGGCAACTTGCGTCGGGATGCCGCCCGGCGCCGCGCGGAAGAAGTTGCGCACCGTTTCGCTCGATGTGCGAGTGATGTCCCATCGGTCGATGGCGTCGCCGATCGTGGCGCTGTGGACGGTCGGGCAATCGCGGTTGATGAGGCCGCCTTTCTCGAGTTCGCCGAGGATCGACATGATACCGCCGGCGCGGTGCACGTCTTCCATGTGCACGTCGCTTTTCGCAGGCGCCACCTTTGACAGGCACGGAACCTTGCGCGACAGCCGGTCGATGTCGGCCATGGTGAAATCGACTTCACCCTCATGGGCGGCGGCGAGAATGTGCAGCACGGTGTTGGTCGAACCGCCCATGGCGATGTCGAGCGCCATGGCGTTTTCGAAAGCCTGCTTGGAGGCGACGTTGCGCGGCAGGACGCTTTCGTCCTCCTGCTCGTAGTAGCGGCGGGCAATATCGACGACCAGATGGCCGGCCTCGACGAAGAGGCGCTTGCGGTCGGCGTGGGTCGCGAGCGTCGAGCCGTTGCCGGGCAGCGACAGGCCGAGGGCCTCGGTCAGACAGTTCATCGAATTGGCGGTGAACATGCCGGAGCAGGAACCGCAGGTCGGGCAGGCGGAGCGCTCGATGACCTTGACGTCCTCGTCGGAAACATTGTCGTCGGCGGCTGCGACCATGGCGTCGACCAGATCGAGCGCATGCGTCTTGCCGTGCAGCACGACCTTGCCGGCTTCCATCGGGCCGCCGGAGACGAAGACGGCGGGGATATTGAGGCGGAGCGCCGCCATCAGCATGCCGGGCGTGATCTTGTCGCAGTTCGAGATGCAGACCATGGCGTCGGCGCAGTGGGCATTGACCATGTACTCGACCGAGTCGGCGATGATCTCGCGCGACGGCAGCGAATAGAGCATGCCGTCATGGCCCATGGCGATGCCGTCGTCGACGGCGATGGTGTTGAATTCCTTGGCGACGCCGCCGGCCGCCTCGATCTCGCGGGCGACGAGCTGGCCGAGATCCTTGAGGTGCACGTGGCCCGGCACGAACTGGGTGAATGAGTTCACCACTGCAATAATCGGCTTGCCAAAATCGCTGTCCTTCATGCCCGTCGCGCGCCAGAGGCCGCGGGCACCGGCCATGTTACGGCCATGGGTGGTGGTACGTGAGCGATAGGCAGGCATGGGCATGTTCCTTCACGGACAGGGCATTGCGCGAAATATGGCGATCCTTATCGCCACAGAAGGGGCTACCTAGCGCAAAATTGCGTGCACGTCATCTTTTGCGTCAGATTATTTCGACGCCGCGCGCCTGCATTTCGCGGGGTTTTCTGTCCCTTCGAGTGTCAATCTAGCCGCGCATGAATGCCTTGGACAGCACCAATCGGGAGGCTTTACGGAAATCTTATGCCGGGCGCGCGAAGTCGGAATCGAATCCGGACGCCTGATGGAGCTAGGTTCCCCTCATCGAATACGGATCAGTTCCATGTCTCTTCACGATTTCAGCTTGCGTCATCATGTCCGGAGCCTTCTGCCCGATATGGGTTTGCGCCAGCGGCCCGTTACTGTCGAGGCGAATGCAGATCCCCTGGATGTGCTACTGCTTCGGCTGAGCGCGGTTCGCCGCCTGCGTGAGCATCATGTCTGGGAGGCTGTCCGCGTGATCCGGGAACTGCCCGGTCTCGCCGTGGACGAGTGGCCGTCGCGTCGGTTCCGCGATCTGATGGCGGCCGATGCCCTGGTCGATGCGGTCATCCACCTGACGTCTACGACTGAGGCAAAGCTCTGTCTCAGAACACTCAGCCACGAACTCGGGCTTTGGACCTGTGCGCTGCGCTATCAGCCGCCAGGTGCGGGTCGGCTCACGTTCAAGGCGCGGCATGCCGATCTGGCCGCCGCGATCCTCGGCGCCTTCCTGCGCTCCTGCCGCGGCTATCAGCTTGCCATCGCGGCCACCGACCGCGGCCAGTTTCCCACCTGAAGGATATTTCCATGAACATGCACTCGCTGCGCCTCGACGGGGCGATCACGGCGCTCGTCACACCGTTTCGCGACGGCAAGGTCGATGTCGTCGGTCTGATGTCGCTGGTCGAATGGCAGATACGCCACGGCATCTCCGGCATCGTCGCTTGCGGTACCACCGGCGAGGCGCCGACGCTGTCGCGTACCGAGCGGACAATGGTGATCGAGCGCTGCGTCGAGGTCGCCGAGCGGAAGATCCCCGTTATCGCCGGAACCGGCACCAACAGTACCGAGACGACGATCGAGCTGACGGCGGAAGCCAAGGCGCTCGGCGCCGATGCGGTGCTCATTGTCGCGCCCTATTACAGCAAGCCGTCGCAGGAGGGGCTTTATCGGCACTTCGAGGCGGTCACCAGGGCGGTCGATTTGCCGGTCATCCTCTACAACGTGCCCGCCCGCACCGGCGTCGATCTGACACCGCGAACGCTCGAGCGGCTGGCGGAGCTTCCCGGCATCGTCGGCATCAAGGATGCGACCGGCGACATCGGCCGGCTTCTTTCGATGTCGGCTGCGCTGAAGAACCGCCTTCGTCCGTTTTCCGGCCATGACCAGACGGCGCTGCCGTTCAATCTTTGCGGTGGACACGGCACCATATCGGTGGCGTCCAATGTCGTTCCGCGGCTGGTGGTGGCGATGCATCAGGCAATCACGACCGGCAATACAGGGGCGGCGCTTGCCATCCATGAACGGATAAGGCCGTTGCTGGTGGCGCTCGAGCGCGAGACCAATCCGGGACCGATCAAATATGCGCTGCATCTGGCGCGCGCCCTCAGCCCCGAACTGCGCTTGCCATTGACGCCGGTTGCGGCGGAAACGGCGGCCGAGATTCGTGCGGCACTCGAGCCGCTCACCGAACTTCCGTCCTCCACCCATATCGGCCGCGGCGTCCGCATCGCGCTCGCGAGCTGAGTTCCCTCAACAATTCCCGTCCTGCCAGCATCCCCTCATTCGTTGAGCTCGGCGCGCGGGACCTTATGCCAAAAAGGAGACAGATCATGTCACGCTTGCCGCATCTTGCCGCTCAAGCCGAACAGCGCCGACGCGCCCAGGGCAACATCGAGAACCGCCACGATAACGACAGCGCGGTTCGCGACGCCTTTCTCGGCATCGGCGTCCGCCTCGGTATCGTTCTCGGCCTTGCCTATGGCATCCAGGCCGCCATTCCGTGGATTGCCGGTTAAGCCTTTTTCCGATCAACGAGGATCATTCCATCATGGGCAGTACGCAGCAGATTCGGCGTGGTTTTCGCGCGCGCGCACGTTTCGTCGTTGGCCGCGATAGGCACGGCTGGTGGGTCGTTTCCGACCGCAAGGGCGTCGTTGGCGGCCTCTTCACCAACGAGACGGCGGCGATCCACTTCGCCGTCGAGGCCAGCGATCGGCATCCGGAGGAGGTGTGCCGCGCGCCGGAAGGTGCAGCCATCGATCTCGATACGTTTTCCCGTCCACCGAAGCCGCGCCGTGCCCACTCCTGACAGCGCTTGAGGCCGACATTGCCGACGAACCATTGCCGGACTGTTCGATCGGGAAACCGTCGGGAGGCCCTGGAGGAGGCCGCATTCGCGGTCTCCCATCGAGATTGTTGCTGTTGCTTGCAAAGCAGGTGACGCGGGTCCATTCTTGCGAAGCCATCATGTCCCGGCTGGCTCCGCATTCGCCGTGCCAGCCTGGTTCGTTCGAAGGTTCGTCGTCGATGAACTGCCACGAGTGCGGTTGCGAGATCCAAGGCGGGTTTGCGTTTTGCCCGAATTGCGGTGCCAAGCAGCATAGCCCGTGTCCCGGTTGCGGCGCACTCTGCCCGCCACACTTCTCCTTTTGTCCCACCTGCGGCACCCGGCTTGGAAGCCCGGCACCAATAAAGCCGACGGTTTCGCCACCTGCGACGGCACAGACGCCTCGGGCGCGACCTTCTGGCGGAGAGGAGGCGGGCGCCGACCGCCGCACAGCCACCATTCTCTTTGCCGACCTCTGCGGCTTTACTGGTCTCAGCGAGCAGGTGGATCCGGAAGTCCTCAGGGCTTTCCAGAACGAACTCTTCGAAGAACTGACCGAGGCGGTCGAGGCTTACGGTGGCTTCGTCGACAAATTCATCGGCGACGCGTTGCTGGCCCTCTTCGGCGCGCCGGTGGCGCACGAAGACGACTCCGAGAGAGCGCTTCGTGCTGCGCTCGACATGACCGTTCGGGCAAGGCGGGTCGGCGAACGCTGGCAGCGGCGGATCGGCGAGCCACTGAACCTCCATATCGGGCTCAACACCGGAACCGTCGTGGCGGGGCGTTTGGGCGCTGGCGACGGCAAGGCCTATTCGGTGACCGGCGACGCAGTCAACACGGCGCAGCGGCTGCAAACGCTGGCAGGGCCTGGGGAGATCCTCGTCGGGCCGGTGACCTATCGGTTGACCTGCCACGCCTTTGCCTACGAGGCGCTTGGCGCGATGACGCTGCGCGGCAAAGCGGAAAGCGTCGAGGTCTACAGGCTGACGCAGTCTCTGGAGGCACCGCGCACGGCACGCGGTCTCGAAGCGCTGGGGCTCGGTGCGCCGCTGATCGGACGTGAGGCGGAGATGAAGCGCCTCATTGATTGCCTCGAGCTTGCCTGCGGCGGGACGGCGCAACTGGTGCGTCTGACGGGAGAGGCAGGGCTCGGAAAATCGCGGCTGATCAAAGAATTCCTCGAACGGGTGGCCGCGGATCCGCGCTTTTCGAACGTCGTCGTTCGCCGCGCCGGCAGTTCGTCGCTCGGAGAACCGTCCTATGGCGTTCTCGCGGCGGTGCTGCGCGGTGCCTACGGGATTTCGATGAGCGACAGCCTGCAGCGGACGACAGAGCTACTCGCCGCGGGACTGGCCGAGATCGGATTTGCGCAAGACAAGCTCGAACAGCTCGTACCGCTGTTTTTGCGGATCCTGGGCTTGGGTTCCCAGGATGAGCTGTTGCGCCATGTGGAGCCGGAACAGATGCGCCGGCAGCTTTTCGCAGGGGTGAGGGCGATTTTTGAACGACGCCTGTCACGAACGCCCTTACTGCTCGTGATCGAGGATTTGCACTGGGCCGATGCTGCCTCGCTCGAGGCCATATCCTTCGTCCTCGAGCGGACGGAAGGCAGCCCGTTGATGCTGCTGACCACCCAGCGGCCCGACGCCGATGCCGATCAGCTGAAGCCCGGACACACAAACTTGACGGCGTTGCGCCTCGCACCGCTTTCGGAGGCCGACAGGCGTCGCTTGCTTGCGGCATTCTTCGGTAGGGATGGGCTGCCTCAGGCGCTCGCCGAGCGCATCTTGGCACGGGCCGGGGGCAATCCCCTGTTCATCGAGGAAATCGTGCGCGGCCTGATCGATGTATCCGCAGTGCAGCGGGTCGGCTCGACCTGGCGGGTGGTGGAGCGCGAAGCGGCCGCCGACATTCCGGTGACCATCGAGGCGATACTGCTCGGCCGCGTCGATCGGCTACCGCCGGACGCCCGCCGAATGCTGCACCACGCTGCGATGATCGGGCCGCGATTCGATGCGGATCTGCTGCAAGCGGTTTCGGGGCGGACACCGGTGGATACGATTCTTGATCTGCTCTGCGATGCGGAGATCATCGAAGAAGCCAGGGACGGCGGCGGGTTCCTGGGCACACAGACCTATCGGTTTACCCAGACGTTGCTGCAGGAGGTGGTCTACAACAATCTGCTGCTCAGTCGGCGCACGGACGGGCATGCATTAATCGGCAAGGTGCTGGAGCGCCGGTTCGGCGAGGATACCGACCGGCCCGAGGAAATGGCGCTGCTCGGCCACCATTTCGGCCTCTCCGAACAGAAGGCCAAGGGCGCACATTACCTGGTCGCGGCCGGAGACCGGGCGCGGGCGCTCTATGCCAATGATGATGCCATCCGGCTTTATGAACAGGCGATGGCGGCACTGGCGGCCACCGGCGAACAGGGCCCCGAATGGCTTGCCGCACGCGAACGCGTCGCTGATCTCCTGGGCCCGACCGGCCAGCGTGAGGCGGCGGTTCAGCACTACGGCGCACTGTTGGAGATTTACAGCGCCATGGACGACCGGATTGCCGCGGCACGAATCCGGCGCAAGTTCGGCCATCATCTCTGGGAAACCGGGCGGCGTGACGAGGCGTTGGCTTCCTTCGCGGCAGCCGCCGAGCTGCTCGAAGGCGTGAGCGCGCCGATTGAAGGTGCGCATCTTTCGCAGGAATGCGGCCACCTCGCCTTCCGCATGGGAGACTATGCCGGCGCCCTCAAGGCGGCGGACGACGCCCTGGATCGCATTGCGGCATATACGCCGGAGACCCCAGAGACTGAGCGGGAGGCGATGCGGGTCATGGCCGAAGCGCTGAACACCAAGGCCGTGACGCTTGCCCGCCTTGGCCGCAGCGCCGAAGCGATCGGTATCGTCGAGCGAAGCGTCGCGGCAGCGGAAGGCGCGAACCTGTTGAATGCCGCCTGCCGCGGCTATACCAATCTGGCGGTGTTCTACGCGGTCACCGATCCGAGACGTGCGATTGAGGTTTGCCGCTGCGGTTTCGACATGGCAAGGCGTATCGGCGACCTCGGTTTTCAGGCGCGCCTGCTCGCCAACCTTGCCGTCGCCTATTGCACCTTCACCGATCGCTGTGCGCCGGACGGCGTGCCGGCAGCCGAGCGCGCGATTGCGATTGACCGGGAACTCGACCAGCGCGACCACTTGCCGGTGTCGCTGCTGGTGCTCGGCCAGATCCATCAGTGTCATGGCCGGGCAGATGTCGCCCGCGGCCTTTATCAGGAGGCGCTCGACCTTTGCGGAGAAACGCAAGAGGCGCAGCTCCTGTTTCCGTGTTATGATGGCTTGGCGACGCTTTGCCTGGACGCCGGCGATCTCGATGCAGCGGAAAGGTACTTCGCCTTGGCGAGAGACATATGTGCGCAACATGGTCTCGATCCCGAGGCGTTGATGATTTTGCCGTTTCTCGACTGATACTTCCGATCGTCGCCTGGGGCGCGGCGTCTGCGCTTTGATTGCTGCACACAGTTTGCCGGAGAAAAAGCGCCTGCCTTGCCACAAGGCGTAGCTGGAGCGTTCCGGCCGGGATGAGGAGACGAAACATGGTTGAGCCGCTGAGTGGACGGCCGTTGCAGCCGGGGGACCGAGCGCCGAACGTGGTGCTCGACGCAATCACGCAGGAAGGTCAGATCGCCCTTGATGATTTTCGCGGCCGCAAACCGGTCCTGGTCGGCCTGTTCCGCGGCCTGCATTGTCCGTTCTGCAGACGGCAGATCGCCGCCATGGCGCAACTCGACGGCGCCTTGCGGGAGCGGGGCATCGAGAGCCTGACGGTGGTCAATACGCCGATCGATCGAGCGCGCCTCTATTTCCGTTATCATCCTGTGCCGAATTTGCTGGCCGCCGCCGATCCGGAACGGGTCTCGCATCGGGCGTTCGGGCTGCCCAACCTCGAATTCACCGAGGACGAGGACGCCTGGCCGTACAAGATCGCCCAGAAGACGATCATGGCGATGAAGGTGAATATGCCGGGCGAATTGCCGGAACCGATGGACCCGATCGCAGCTATGGCCTATCTCGACAAGGCGGAAGACTACCAGATCACCGAGGCTGACGAACGGATGATAGCGACCGGGGCCGGGCAACTCGTCGGCGAGTTCCTGCTCGATCGTGATGGCGTTGTGCGCTGGAGTTTCACGGAAGTCCCGGACGGCGGCCAGAACATGTTCGGCGCCCCGCGTCGCGACGAATTGATGTCCGCCGCCTCCGCCATGGTGCATTAAGGCGTCGACTTTGGATGGTTGGCCGTCGACGGCGGTTGGCGGTGATCCTGGAACAAGGCCCCGTCGGTCCGGTGATCGACGGGGTTTTTCGTCGCGATGTTATCGCAAAACCGCTGCGCACTTTTGCGCGACATACTTTAGCCGAGTGAAGCGATCGCCTCGTCGATCAGCGCGACGATCTCCTTTGGATGCGATGCAAGCGAGGCGTGGCTGGCGTCGAGGGTGATGATCTTCTTTGCCTTGATGCGTTCAGCCATCCACTGTTCGGTTTCCGGCGGGATCATGTTGTCGTGGCGCGATACCTGGTACCAGCTCGGCTTTTCCTTCCAGGCCGGGGGGCCGGCCTCGTCTTCAAAGCAACGCCCGGCAATCGGCTTCTGCGTCACCGCCATGACCAGCGCGTCGGTCTCGTTCAAATCCTGGCCGAAGCTCTGGCGGAAGGTGTCTTGCGCCAACCAGAGGAAGCCATCCTTGTCGGGGCGGATACTGGCAGCACCGGAGGGTGGATTACGCCGCGCAAAAATGCTGCCGAGGCTGTCGCCCTCATCCGGCGCGAAGGCCGCGACATAGACGAGGCCAACGACATTGGCTGCATGGCCGGCGCCGCTGATCACCGCGCCGCCATAGGAGTGGCCGACAAGCAGGGTCGGGCCATCAAGCGATTCCGCCAGTTTGCGCGTGCGCTCGATGTCGTCGGCAAGCGAGGTCAGTGGGTTCTGCACTGCAGCGATCCTGTAGCCCTTGGCGTGGAGTGGCGGGATCACGTGACGCCAATGGGAAGCATCGCCCCAGGCGCCGTGTACGAGCAGGATGTTCTTGACGGCAGGCATTGTCCGTTCCTTTCTCATTCAGAGAAGATGTGGTCGGCACGACGTCGCGTTCGCGTATCGAGACGCGAGATGGGTGGCCGGCCGTTGGTCACGGATGCGATTAAAGGTCTGCGGGTGCGATCGGATTGCGAATGCAAACTAGGGCGCGGAACGGGGCGCTTCCATGGCGCAAGACATTAAACTTCGTACAGAATTGGGATGGGTGGAGGGTGTCGCCAACCGGCGCGTCCCGGGACAAACGAAAAGGGCCTCTCGATTTCTCGAAAGGCCCTTGGAATTCGAATGGTGGGCGTGACAAGGATCGAACTTGTGACCCCTACGATGTCAACGTAGTGCTCTCCCGCTGAGCTACACGCCCATCCGATGTCGGCGCATAGACCACAAAACCCGTTGTCGCGTCAATAGGGTTTTCGAAGGTTTTTTGACAGAAATTTCGAAGGCATGTTTTTTCCCATCCGGGGGTCGGTCGCGGCGGCGTGGCGAGGGCCCGGATTTGCGGGATTCCTGCTAAGGCCTTGAAACGAAAAGACCGCCGGAGATCCTTGTGGATCGCGGCGGTCGATCGGAAATCGTCTTGGCTTGTCGCCACAGTGTGCCGCAAGCGGCAGCGACTGTGGAAAACTAGTCGCTTAAGCCGCGGCCAGCATCTTGTTGACCTCGTCGACGAGGTCGCGGAGGTGGAAGGGCTTCGAAAGCACCTTGGCATCTTTCGGCGCCTTGGAGTCGGGATTGAGCGCAACGGCGGCAAAGCCGGTGATGAACATGACCTTGAGGTCCGGATCGAGTTCGGTCGCGCGGCGCGCCAGCTCGATGCCGTCCATCTCGGGCATGACGATGTCGGTGAGGAGAAGCGAGAATGGCTCCTCGCGAAGCCGGTCATAGGCGCTGGCGCCGTTGTCGTAGGACATGACCTTGTAGCCGGCCTTTTCGAGCGCCTTGACCAGGAACCGGCGCATATCGTTGTCGTCTTCGGCAAGAAGGATTTTCGCAGTCATGAATTCGGCCGTGCTTCTCTTTTTTCAGTTTATTGCGCGTAGATTGCGGCGTTTTATCCAAACCCCAACGCGGTAAATATCTCGTGAACGCGGGACGTCAATTCCCCGGGAGCTATGATTGGTCACTATGGACACAGAGCGGACCAACTGGCAACATGATGACAATTGTAAGAACCGCATATGGTAAAAAAGGGTTCAGATGGGGGAAATTGCGGAGAGGGAACTGTTTGAGGTCCTGGAACCTCCGATCCAGCGCATTCCCTTTGTGTTCAATTCACCGCATAGCGGTCGGTCCTATCCCCAGCGCTTTCTCGATCAGTCGCGGCTCGACGCTGTTTCGATTCGCCGGTCGGAAGACCACTATGTCGATGAGCTGTTCCAGAACGCGACTTTTCTCGGAGCGCCGATGCTGCTGGCGCATTTCCCGCGCGCCTTCCTCGACGTCAACCGTGAGCCCTATGAGCTTGACCCGCGCATGTTCGACGGCCCGCTGCCGCCGCACGCCAATATCAGCTCGATGCGCGTCGCCGGCGGCCTCGGCACGATACCGCGGCTGGTCGCCGAGAACATGGAGATCTACCGCGGACGTTTCCCGGTGGAAGACGCGCTGACGCGGATCGAGACGATCTACAAGCCCTACCATGCCACCCTGCGCAAACTGATCGCGCGCACCCACGTGCAGTTCGGCCTGTCGGTGCTGATCGATTGTCACTCGATGCCCGGGAACGTGCATCTGCCCGGCAGCGCCCAGCGTCCCGACTTCATCATCGGCGACCGCTACGGCACCAGTGCCGCGGGTGAACTGTCGCGCGCCGCCGTCGATCTGCTGCAGCAGCTCGGCTACAGTGTCGTGCGCAACAAGCCCTATGCTGGCGGCTTCATCACCGAGCATTACGGTCGCCCGACACGCGGGCTGCATGCGCTGCAGATCGAGATCAACCGGGCGCTCTATGTCGATGAGACGACACTGGTGCGCAAGCCCGGCTTCGGCTCGCTGGTCGCAGATCTCACGACCTTCGTCGCGTCGCTTGCCCGCCATGTCGAAGACTACGGCGCCTACCTCCCGCTCGCAGCGGAGTGACTTTAGGATTTTCTGTCGTGGACCTTCAAAAAAAACCGCGCCAACGGCGCGGTCAAGTCTAGGGAGGAAACACCCAAGGAGGGTATTTACAGTCACAGGTGACTGTACCCAAACCTTAATATTGCACTGCACAAATGTCAAGTTGAAGCAGTGAGAACTTTTGCAGTGCATCAAACGTTTTTTAGGCGAAAGCGGTATCTGAACCGATTGAAACGCTAGAAATCTGAAAACACAGGTGATTTGGTCGCCGCTGCCATCGCATCAGTTCGTTTGCCTTTCGGTAAATTTCGTCTATGCAAGACGAACCTTCCTTCGTCCATGCTTCCCTGAGAGAGAGCCATGCTGCCCGACCGCGCCTTCTTCGATCGCCTTGCCGAAGCTGCCAAGGCAGAGACCCTGCCGCGATTCCGGATCGGCACCAGCGTGGTCAACAAGATCGAAGGCGGCTTCGATCCGGTAACGGAGGCGGACCAGTCGGCGGAAGCGGCGATCCGTGCGCTGATCGAGAAGCATTTTCCGGAGCACGGCATCCTTGGCGAAGAGCATGGCAATGTCGGGCTCGACCGCGAATATGTCTGGGTCATCGACCCGATCGACGGCACACGCGCCTTCATTTCCGGCCTGCCGGTCTGGGGCACGCTGATCGGCCTCTATCGCAATGGCGAAGCGGTCATGGGCCTGATGGATCAGCCGTTCACCGGTGAGCGCTATTTCGCCGATGGTGAGAAGACGACCTACCGGGGTCCCGGTGGCGAAAAGGTGCTTTCGACCCGTGCCTGCAATTCGCTTTCGGATGCGGTGCTGTTCACCACATCGCCGCACCTCTACACGGGTGACTTCAAGACCAAGTACGAGGCGGTGCAGAACAAGGTGCGACTCTTCCGCTACGGCTGCGATTGCTACGCCTTCGCGCTGCTCGCCGCCGGTCATATCGACCTGGTGATCGAATGCGGACTGAAACCCTACGACGTCGGCGGTCTGATCCCCCTGATCGAGCAGGCCGGCGGTATCGTCACCAATTGGCAGGGCGGACCGGCGGAAATGGGTGGCGAGGTCATCGCTGCGGGCAGCGCCGAACTGCATGCTCAGGCGCTGGAAATCCTCAAAGGCTGAGGACGCCACGCTCCGGCGCTGATATCGAAGCGAGATGCAAAATCAAATTATTGCCGAGTGTGCCCGCCTGTATCAGGCGGCGCTGTTTTCGCGTTCGTCACCCTCTTCGGGGATGACGAAGGCAAGGATCGCGGCCATCGCCTGGGCGCGATAGCGGTCTGCTTCGTGAAGCAGTTCGTGGCGGGCGCCATCGATCGGGATCATCTGGGCGGCGCGGAAGTTGCGCGCCAACCACTCGACGGCGAGATGCGGCACCAGACGGTCAGCGGTTGGCGCCAGGATGATCGTCGGCAGGGTGATGCGCGTCAGATGCTCGCGGCGGATGACGCGGCGCATGGCGCGGAAGGCCTCGCTCAGCCAGCGCGCGGTGGGCGGGCCAAGCCTCAGTTCCGGATGCGTGTCGGTCAGTGCGATGTTGCGCAGGTAGCGGCGGCGGTCCGCCGTCAGCACGTTGCTTTCGAACGGGCGGTTGCCCTTGTCGGGATGGGCCGGCAGGGTGCCGAGGCCGATGCAGCGCATGAGGGTCGCAATCGCCGCAATGCTGGGCTCGCCGAGCGCCTGTCCGCCAAGGCCGACGAAGGGTGCCAGCACCACCAGTCGGTCGATCCGGCTTGCTAGCATCGGTGCCAGCGACAGGGCAACGAGCGCACCCATGGAATGGGCGACGATCGAGAAGGGCAGGCGCGTATCCGGCAACACGATCTGTTCGAGGAAGGTGCTGAGGTCGCGTTCATAGTCGGAGAAGTGGTCGACGTAGCCGCGTCCCGGGTGTGGCAGCAGCCGCTCGGAGCCCGCCTGGCCGCGCCAGTCGAAGGTCGCGACCCAAAGACCTGCTGCCGTGAGATCAGCGATTGTCTCGAAGTATTTCTCGATCGATTCGTTGCGGCCCTGCAGCAGGACGACCGTGCCGCGCGCAACAGGCTGCTTCGTCCTGAAGATCGCGTAGCGAATCTTGCGCCCGCCGACGCCATCGAAGAACCCAGCCACGTAGTTTTCCGGGGTCGGATTGTCCGGTGTCGAGTGGAGGATCGAGGTCATGACGTGGTGACGGCCAAGAAGAGCGGGTTGATCGGTATCATCAAGGGATAGGCGGCAGGGTCTCAGTCGTCAAAGAAAAAAGCCGGAAACGGTGGGTGAAATCCGGACGATCACCGTTTCCGGCTGCTGAAGAGGAAGGGACGTATCACTTCAGCCTGGGAGTTGCCGCCCAGAGTTTTCTTCTAGCCCACCGGGGCTGAACGGAAGCCGAAGCGGCCGTTCATGTCGGGTTCACGGGAAAATCGTGAGTGCTCGCGTCTTGAAGTCGCGAATTTGCCTCCCCAAATCAGGGTCACGGGCGCCGAAGACGGGTCCGTTCACCGGTCTTGCCGCTGCCAGAATGGGGTGGCCGACCAGACATCGCAAACCGTTGCTCCGAGGAGGACACAATGCGTCACTTTGATTTCTCTCCCCTTTACCGTTCCACCGTTGGCTTTGATCGCCTGTTCACGATGCTCGACAGCCTCGGTCAGCCGGGTGAAGCCCAGACCTATCCGCCCTACAACATCGAACGCACCGGCGAAAACGCCTACCGCATCACCATGGCCGTTGCTGGCTTTGACGAGAGCGAGCTTTCGATCGAGGCCCGTGAGCACACGCTGACGGTCAAGGGCGAAAAAGCCGAGGAAAAGGGCGACGAAAGCCAGTTTCTCCATCGTGGCATTGCCAAGCGTGCCTTCGAGCGTCGCTTCCAGCTCGCCGATCACGTGGAGATCAAGTCCGCTTCGCTGAAGAACGGCTTGCTGCACATCGACCTCACCCGCGAGATTCCGGAAGCAGCCAAGCCCCGCCGGATCGAGATTTCGTCCGTTGCCTCGCAGCCGAAGCAGATCGAGGCCCAGACCCTCTAACCGCGAAGACAATCTCCCAAGACAGGCGGCGTCCCCCAGGGGCGCCGCTTTTTTATTGGTTCATTGAAATCACGCAGTTCCGAAGAGAGACCGCTTCGGACTTTCCTGACTTTCTAAAGCGCGTCACGATCTTTCAGATTCGCTCCTTGCGCTTCAAGTTTTTGATGTTTCGCATGTCGTTGTCGCAAAACCGCTGCGCACTTTTGCGCGACAGGCTTTAGGATCTGGCCGGCGCGGGCACGGCGGAGGCCTGCTTCTTGGCGGCGTAGCGCTGTGCGATGACGGCGCAGGCCATCAGCTGGATCTGGTGGAACAGCATCACCGGCAGCACGATCGCGCCGATGTTCTGCCCGGCGAAGATGGCGCTCGCCATCGGAACGCCGCTCGCAAGGCTCTTCTTCGAGCCGCAGAAGGTGATGGCGATCTCATCCGCCTTGTCGAAGCCGAGCAGGCGGCTGCCGAACATGGTGACGGCAAGCACGAGCGCCAGCATGACGATCTCGATGACGACCAGGACGCCGAGATCTGCCAGCGAATAGGTCTGCCAAAGGCCCGATGTCACCGCCTGGCTGAAGGCGAGATAGACGACCATCAGGATCGAGCCGCGATCGACGGGCGCCAAGAGCCCCTTGCGCGCCCGGATCCAGTTGCCGATCAAGGGCTGCAACAGCTGGCCAATGACGAAGGGAGCAAGCAATTGCAGCAGGATCTGCTTCAGCGCGTCGAGCGTCACGCCGCCGTGGCCGCCGGCGGTAAACAGCAGCCCGACCAGCAGCGGCGTCAGGAACATGCCGAATATGTTGGACGCAGACGCCGAGCAGATCGCCGCCGGCACATTGCCGCCGGCCATCGAGGTGAAGGCGATCGAAGACTGCACCGTCGAGGGCAGCACGCAGAGGAACAGGATGCCGGTGTAGAGCGACTGCGGAAGGATCGAGGTCGGGACGAAGCCGATTGCAAGACCGATCAGCGGGAAGAGCACGAAGGTGGAGGCGAGGATCGTCAGGTGCAGCCGCCAGTGCAGGATGCCGGCGATCACCACGTCGCGCGAGAGGCGGGCGCCGTGCAGGAAGAAGACCATGCCGACCGCCACCTTGGTCGCCAATCCGAACCAGGCGGTCGCCTCACCATGGATCGGCAGGACGGATGCCAAGAGCACCGTCGCCAGAAGCAGGATGGTGAAGGTATCGGGAAGGTAGCGGCGCATATCCGGTCACTTGCTGGTGATGAAACGTCTTGCCGGGATCACTCATTATGAAGCAGGATGCAAGGAATAACAGTTATCGCGATTTGGGATGAGCCATGTTGGATCTCGTGCAGTTGCGCAGCTTCGTCGCGCTCGAACAGATGGGCAGTTTCACGCTGGCGGCGGAGAAACTGTCGCTTGGGCAATCGACCGTCAGCCAGCATATTCAAAGGCTTGAGGCCTCGCTCGGGCGAACCCTGGTCGCCCGCGATACCCACCGCGTGTCGCTGACGGCGGATGGGCTGGCACTGCTTGCCCATGCGCGTTCGATGCTGGCGATCGACGGCGAGGTGCGTGCGCTTTTTGCCGAAAGCAGTCTGCGTGGTCGCCTGCGGCTTGGTGTTTCCGAGGATTTCGTCATGAGCCGGCTGCCGGCGGTTCTCGAAGATTTCGTCCGTGCTCATCCGTCGGTCGATCTCGAACTGACCGTCGCCTTGAGCGGCGTGCTTTACCAGATGCAGGACAACGGCGAGATCGACCTCGTGCTCGCCAAGCGCAGGCTCGGCGACGTGAGAGGCGAGCTCGTCTATCGCGAGCCGCTCGTCTGGCTCGCCCGCGACCCCGAAAGGATCAGGCGTGACAAGGTGCTGCCGCTGATCGCCTTTCCGCCGCCGAGCATCACCCGCAGCGTCGCGCTCGAAGTGCTCGACCGGCATCGCCTGCCGTGGCGCATCGTCTGCACCTGCGGCAGCCTCAGCGGGCTGACGGCGGCCGCGCGCGCCGGAATGGGCGTGCTCGTGCAGCCGCGCAGCATGGTGCCGCAGGGGTTGAAGGAGATACCCGCCGGCGCCCTGCCGCCGCTTGAAGACGTCGAGTTCGTGCTGGTGCCGAGCAAGGGCGTCGACCGAAAGCTGAGTGCAGCACTTTCGGCCGAGATCCTCTCCAATGTGAGGACGCTGCAGGGACAGGCTTGATGCAGGGGATCACCCCGCTCAGGTCGCGGGATGGTCGTCCGGATGGAAAAGCTGGCCGTTTTCCTGGAACTGCTTCAGCACGCGGCGACGAACCGGTCGACGTCGTCGGCCTTCGTCGCAAAGCTGGTCACGAGGCGGTAGAGACCCTGATCCGGCGCAAGACTTCCATCGAGGTCGTGGGGCACGGGCCAGTCGTAGAAGACGGCGCCATCCTGCCTGAGCTTCGTGGCCACGTCTTTCCTGATGATGGGGAAAACCTCGTTGGCGTCCGCCTGCCAGGCGAGGCGGCTCGTCTTCGAGGCGGCGATGCCCTCGGCGAGGCGTGCAGCCATCGCGTTGGCATGGCGCGCGAGGTTCAGCCAGAGATCGCCGGCGAAGTAGGCGTCGAACTGTGCGGAGACGAAACGCGACTTGGAGAAGAGTTGGGCCGAGCGCTTGCGCAGGAAATGCATTTCGTGCGCCTTCGCGAGATCGAAGAGCACCAGCGCTTCGGCGCACCAGCAGCCGTTCTTGGTGCCGCCGAAGGAGACGAGATCGACACCGCGCTTCCAGGTCATTTCAGCGGGCGTTGCGCCAAGGCCGACGAGCGCATTGGCGAAGCGGGCACCATCCATATGCAGCGGCAACTTGTGCGCCTTGGCAACGGCCGCGATCGCCTCGATCTCCGAGGGCGAATAGACCGTGCCGCTTTCCGTTGCCTGGGTCAGCGAGACCGCTGTCGGCTGGCCACCGTGGACATTGTCGAGCGGAAAGCGCCGGATCTCGGCTTCGAGGCGCGCGGCCTCCATCTTGCCCCGCGGTCCATCGACAGGCTTCAGCCTGGCGCCGTGCGAGAAGAATTCCGGCGCGCCGCATTCATCGGCGATGACATGCGCTTCGCGATGGCAGAAGGCGATGCCGCCTGCGCGATTGGCTGTCGCAAGTGCCAGCGAATTGGCAGCCGTTCCGGTGCCGACGAAGAAGACTGCGACATCCCTTTCGAAGATTTCCGCGAACTTCTTCTCCACCTTCCGGTCAAGCTCGCTGGTGCCATAGGCGGACGCATATCCGCCGGCATGCGCCATCAGGCTTTCGGCAATCGCGGGATGGGCGCCAGCCCAGTTGTCAGACGAAAAAATCATCACATTCCACCCTGTATTACAGTCTTTTCGACGGATTTGGCCGACCTTAGCCGAGTTCTCGGCCGGATCAATCACGGTCGGCGGCCGAAAGGCCAACTGGAGACCAGTTTGAAACCAAAAGGAAGAAAACGCCGGAAAGCCGTAATTAAATTATAAAAGCCGGAAACTTCCGGCAATGTTCGGCAAAATCTTCTCTATTATTTGCTGATATGCCTCTTGCGGAGGGGGGTAGTTTCTGGCATAGAGCACATGAAATAGGACAGGTTTGCTGTCCTATTTCGGTCTAGGGACCGGAACAATCGCCGCGAGTGCCTAAAAAAATGGCACCCGGCGTGCGAAGCGGGGGGATTTGCCGGATTTCATCCGGTTGTTATCGCCTGCCGTCAGGATGGTCGCAGACATCAGTGCCTGATGATGCCGTGCTTATTTGCGACCTGATCAGGATCATGAGACGATAGTGCCCCGGCTTTTTGGCGTGCCTTTGCGCGCAACGAAGAGCCATGCGCGGGCGGTGCCATGCCCGGCGGTGCCGGGTTTAACAGGAGGGAAAACGATGACGGATCATTCGCCATCACAGCAATCTGGGCTCAACCTCGCACACAGCGTTGCGACGGCTGAAAAAACGCCCGCATTCCCGACTGGCCTGCCGCGAAAACAGGGTCTCTACGATCCGCGCAACGAACATGACGCCTGCGGCGTCGGTTTCGTCGCGCATATGAAGGGTCAGAAGTCGCACCAGATCGTGCGCGACGGCCTGTTCATGCTCGAAAACCTGACGCACCGCGGTGCCGTCGGTGCCGACCCGCTGATGGGCGACGGCGCGGGCATTCTCGTGCAGATTCCCGACCGCTTCTTCCGCGAGGAGATGGCCAAGCAGGGCATCACCCTGCCGAAGGCGGGCGAGTACGCCGTCGGCCATATCTTCATGCCGCAGGACGATGCGCTCGTCGAACACTTCAAGCAGGTGATCAAGGACGTCGTCGCCGAAGAGGGCCAGGTGCTCATCGGCTACCGCGACGTGCCGGTCGACAACGCGTCGCTGTCGAAGGCGCCCGAGATTGCCGCGACCGAGCCGCGCCATGTCCAGATCTTCATCGGTGCCGGCCGCGACGCCGCCACGAACCCCGAGTTCGAGCGTCGTCTCTTCACGCTGCGCAAGGTGATCTCCAACCGCATCTATGACGAATACAAGGGCGAGGAGAGCAATTTCTACCCGGTATCGCTGTCGTCCTCGACGATCGTCTACAAGGGCATGTTCCTCGCCTATCAGGTCGGCGCCTATTACAAGGACCTGTCCGATCCGCGGTTTGAGAGCGCGGTGGCGCTCGTGCACCAGCGCTTCTCGACCAACACCTTCCCGTCGT
This sequence comes from Ensifer sp. ENS10, assembly GCF_014852025.1. Taxonomy (NCBI): domain Bacteria; kingdom Pseudomonadati; phylum Pseudomonadota; class Alphaproteobacteria; order Hyphomicrobiales; family Rhizobiaceae; genus Ensifer; species Ensifer sp. ENS10. Next base: position 226,208 of record NZ_JACVAS010000007.1, on the reverse strand, counting down.
GGAAGCTCGCGCATCCCTACCGCATGGTCGCGCATAACGGCGAAATCAACACGCTGCGCGGCAACGTCAACTGGATGGCGGCGCGTCAGGCGTCGGTATCTTCGCCGCTCTTCGGCGAGGATATCTCCAAGCTCTGGCCGATCTCCTATGAAGGCCAGTCGGACACCGCCTGTTTCGACAACGCGCTCGAGTTCCTGGTGCAGGGCGGCTACTCGCTGTCGCATGCTGTCATGATGCTGATCCCGGAAGCCTGGGCCGGCAACCAGCTGATGTCGCCCGAGCGCAAGGCTTTCTACGAATACCATGCGGCGCTGATGGAGCCGTGGGACGGACCGGCGGCAGTCGCCTTCACCGATGGCCGCCAGATCGGCGCGACGCTCGACCGCAACGGCCTGCGTCCGGCCCGCTACATCGTCACCTCTGATGATCGCGTCATCCTTGCTTCGGAATCCGGCGTGCTGCCGGTCGACGAGGACAAGATCGTCAAGAAGTGGCGCCTGCAGCCGGGCAAGATGCTGCTGATCGATATGGAGCAGGGCCGCATCATCTCCGACGAGGAGGTGAAGTCCTCGCTCGCCCAGAAGCACCCCTATAGCAAGTGGCTTGAAGACACCCAGCTCATCCTCGAAGAGCTGAAGCCGGTGGAGCCGCGCGCGCTGCGTCGCGACGTCTCGCTCATCGACCGCCAGCAGGCCTTCGGCTACACGCTCGAAGACACCAAGATCCTGATGTCGCCGATGGCGACGACCGGCCAGGAGGCGATCGGCTCGATGGGCACCGATACGCCGATCTCGGCGATGTCGGACAAGCGCAAGCTGCTCTATACCTATTTCAAGCAGAACTTCGCGCAGGTTACCAACCCGCCGATCGACCCGATCCGCGAAGAGCTGGTGATGAGCCTCGTCTCCTTCATCGGACCGCGCCCGAACATCCTCGATCACGAGGGCATGGCCCATGCCAAGCGGCTCGAGGTGCGCCAGCCGATCCTGACCAATGGCGATCTCGAAAAGATCCGCTCGATCGGTCACACCGAGGATCGCTTCGACACCAAGACGCTCGACTTCACCTATGACATTTCGCGCGGTGCCGAAGGCATGCCCGATATGCTCGACCGTCTCTGCGAACGCGCGGAAGCGGCGGTGAAGGGCGGCTACAACATCATCGTGCTCTCTGATCGTCAGGTCGGTCCGGACCGCGTGGCGATCCCGGCATTGCTTGCGACCGCCGCCGTGCACCACCACCTGATCCGCAAGGGCCTGCGCACCTCGGTCGGCATCGTGCTCGAGTCCGGCGAACCACGCGAAGTGCACCACTTCTGCCTGCTCGCCGGCTACGGCGCCGAGGCGATCAACCCCTATCTCGCCTTCGATACGCTGATCGACATGCACAAGCGCGGCGAGTTCCCGAAGGAGGTCGATGCGAGCGAGGTCGTCTATCGCTACATCAAGGCCGTCGGCAAGGGCATCCTCAAGGTCATGTCCAAGATGGGCATTTCAACCTACCAGTCCTATTGCGGCGCGCAGATCTTCGACGCCGTCGGTCTGTCGTCGAAGCTGGTCAACCAGTTCTTCTTCGGCACGGCGACGACGATCGAAGGCATCGGCCTCGAAGAGATCGCGGCCGAGACCGTCGCCCGCCACAAGGCGGCGTTCGGTGCCGACCCGGTTCTTGCCAACACGCTCGACATCGGCGGCGAATATGCCTTCCGCATGCGCGGTGAAAGCCACGCCTGGACCCCGGACGCGATCGCATCTCTGCAGCATGCCGTGCGCGGCAACGCGCAGGACCGCTATCGCGAATTCTCCGAGATGGTGAACAACTCGGCGCTACGCATGAACACCATTCGCGGCCTGTTCACGGTGAAGAGCGCCGAGGCTCTCGGCCGCAAGCCGATCTCGGTCGACGAGGTCGAGCCGGCTACCGACATCGTCAAGCGCTTCTCGACCGGTGCCATGTCCTTCGGCTCGATCAGCCGCGAGGCGCATACGACGCTCGCAATCGCCATGAACCGGATCGGCGGCAAGTCGAATACCGGCGAGGGCGGTGAGGAGAGCGACCGTTACCTGCCGCTGCCGGACGGTTCGATGAACCCCGAGCGCTCGGCGATCAAGCAGATCGCCTCCGGCCGCTTCGGCGTGACCACGGAATACCTGGTCAATGCCGACATGCTGCAGATCAAGGTGGCGCAGGGCGCCAAGCCCGGCGAAGGCGGTCAGCTGCCCGGCCACAAGGTCGATGCGACAGTTGCCAAGACCCGTCACTCGACCCCGGGCGTCGGCCTGATCTCGCCGCCGCCGCACCACGACATCTATTCGATCGAAGATCTGGCGCAGCTGATCTACGATCTGAAGAACGTCAATCCGGAAGCGGACGTCTCGGTCAAGCTCGTCTCGGAAGTCGGCGTCGGCACGGTTGCCGCCGGCGTCGCCAAGGCGCGCGCCGACCACATCACCGTCGCCGGCTTCGACGGCGGCACCGGCGCCTCGCCGCTGACATCGCTGAAGCACGCCGGCAGCCCGTGGGAAATCGGTCTTGCCGAAACCCAGCAGACGCTGGTCTTGAACGGCCTGCGTTCGCGCGTCGCCCTTCAGGTCGACGGCGGTCTCAAGACCGGCCGTGACGTCATCATCGGGGCGCTGCTCGGTGCCGATGAGTTCGGCTTTGCCACCGCGCCGCTGATCGCTGCCGGCTGCATCATGATGCGCAAGTGCCATCTCAACACCTGTCCCGTCGGTGTCGCCACCCAGGACCCGGTTCTGCGCAAGCGCTTCAAGGGCACGGCCGAGCACGTCATCAACTACTTCTTCTTCGTCGCCGAGGAAGTGCGCGAGATCCTGGCTTCGCTTGGTGTGCGCAAGCTTGACGAGATCATCGGTGCCTCCGAGCTGCTCGAAAAGGACGGTGCGCTTGCCCACTGGAAGGCGAACGGCCTCGACTTCTCGAAGATCTTCCACAAGGTGGAAGCCGCCAAGGAAGAGACCTACTGGACCACACGCCAGAAGCACCCGATCGACGACATTCTCGACCGCAAGCTGATCGAGGAAGCCAAGGTCGCGCTCGAAACCAAGGCGCCGGTCAAGATCGAAGCTGCGATCAAGAACGTCGACCGCTCGGCCGGTGCGATGCTCGCCGGTGCGCTTGCCAAGCGCTGGGGCCACAAGGGCCTGAAGGACGACACCATCCACGTGACCCTGAGGGGCACGGCCGGCCAGTCCTTCGCCGCGTTCCTGGCACGCGGTATCACCTTCGACCTGGTGGGCGACGGCAACGACTATGTCGGCAAGGGTCTTTCGGGCGGACGCATCATCGTCCGGCCGCCGGAAAACGCGACGATCGTTCCGCAGGAATCGATCATCGTCGGCAACACCGTGCTTTATGGCGCGATCTCGGGCGAGTGCTACTTCAACGGCGTTGCCGGCGAGCGCTTCGCCGTGCGCAACTCCGGTGCGGTCGCGGTCGTCGAGGGCGTGGGTGACCATGGCTGCGAATACATGACCGGCGGCGTCGTCGTCGTTCTCGGCACGACGGGCCGCAACTTCGCGGCCGGCATGTCCGGCGGCGTTGCCTACGTGCTGGACGAGGAAGGCGATTTCGCCCGTCGTTGCAACATGGCGATGGTCGAGTTGCAGCCGGTTCCGGAAGAGGACGACATGCTCGAGAAGCTGCATCACCACGGCGGCGACATCATGCACAAGGGCATGGTCGACGTCTCCGGCGACATGACGCGCCACGATGAAGAGCGGCTCTATCAGCTGATATCCAACCACCTTCACCACACGGGTTCGCCCCGGGCGAAGGAGATTCTCGATCACTGGACGGATTACCGGCCGAAATTCCGCAAGGTCATGCCGGTCGAATACCGCCGTGCGCTCGAGGATATGGAACGCATGAAAATGGCAGAGGCGGCTGAGTAGGAGGCCCCGGTGACCAAGGCTCCCGGTTCATCACAGACTGGTTCGGGGGTCCCTCACGCGCGCTTGTCAAAAGCGCCTGTTCAGACGCAAAGCTTTCAGGATAGTACGATGGGTAAGGTAACTGGATTTCTCGAGATCGACCGGCAAGTGGCAAAGTACCAGCCGGCATCCGACCGCATTCGCCATTTCCGTGAATTCACCATTCCGATGTCAGAACCGGAAGTGCAGAAGCAGGCTGCTCGCTGCATGGACTGTGGCATCCCCTATTGCCATGGGCCGACCGGCTGCCCGGTGCACAACCAGATCCCGGACTGGAACGACCTCGTCTACAACGGCAACTGGGATGAGGCGATCCGCAACCTGCATTCGACCAACAACTTCCCGGAATTCACCGGCCGCGTCTGCCCGGCGCCGTGCGAGGAAGCCTGCACGCTGAACCTCGAAGACACGCCGGTGGCGATCAAGACGATCGAACAGGCGATCGCCGACAAGGCCTATGAGATGGGCTACATCGTGCCGCAGCCGGCCGTCACCAAGACCGGCAAGAAGGTCGCGGTCATCGGCTCAGGCCCGGCCGGCATGGCGGCAGGCCAGCAGCTTGCCCGCGCCGGCCACGAAGTTCACGTCTACGAGCGCGAGACCAAGGCCGGCGGCCTGCTGCGCTACGGCATTCCGGACTTCAAGATGGAGAAGAACTTCATCGACCGCCGCGTCGAACAGATGAAGGGCGAAGGCGTCACCTTCCACTGCGGCATCAATGTCGGCGTTGACGTGCCGATGCAGCGCCTGCTCGACGACCACGATGCCGTGCTTTACTGCGGCGGTTCGGAGACGCCGCGTGATGCGGGCATCCCCGGTGTCGAATTCGCTGGCGTGCATGATGCGATGCCCTATCTCGTGCAGCAGAACCGCCGCGTCGGCCGCGAGAACATCGACAGCGTCGGCTGGCCGTCGCAGCCGATCCTCGCCGGCGGCAAGCACATCGTGGTCGTCGGCGGTGGCGATACCGCGTCGGACTGCGTCGGCACCGCCTTCCGCCAGGGCGCGGTCAAAGTGACCCAGCTCGACATCCGCCCGCAGCCACCGGAAAAGGAAGACAAGCTTGCCGTCTGGCCGTTCTGGGCAACGAAGATGCGCACCTCGTCCAGCCAGGCCGAAGGGGCTATCCGCGAGTTCCAGGTGGCAACGCTCGAATTCATCGGCGACGAGGATGGCACCCTCACCGGCGTGAAGTGCTGCCAGGTGGACGATCGCCGCAAGCCGGTCGCCGGCACGGAGTTCATCATCAAGGCGGATCTTGCCTTCATCGCCATCGGCTTCCGCGGTCCGTTTACCAGCAGCGTGCTGAAGGATCTCGGCGACAAGCTGACGCTCAACACCGACCGCCGCGGCTCGACCAACGTGGTTGCCAACGAGCGCGACTACAAGACCTCGGTCGAGAAGCTCTGGACCGCCGGCGACGTGCGCCGCGGCCAGTCTCTGGTCGTCTGGGCGATCCGCGAAGGCCGCCAGGCCGCCCGTGCGATCGACGAGGCGCTGATGGGCTCAACCACCCTGCCGCGATAAACGGTTTACTCCCAAGCATGAAAAAAGCCCCGCAGCGATGCGGGGCTTTTTTGTGGGCTGTTGCCGGAGGCTCGACAGCCTTGGGCGCGGCTGGTTCTAGATGATTTCATTTTTTCGTCGAAACGGTGAAATGATCTAAGTCTTTGAAATAGCGCAATTCCGGACGGAAAACCGCTTCACACTTTTCCTGGAATTGCTCTTAAGCGCGTCGCGATCTTTCAGATTCGCTCCTTGCGCTTTAAGTTTTTGATATATCGCATACCGCAAAACCGCTGCGCACTTTTGCGCGACAGGCTTTAGTTGCGGATCACCGGATTGCTGATGACAGTGCTTGGCTTCGACAGGCGGAAGTCATCGACGCGGCCGGTCGGTGCGGCGGCGACATCCCCCTTGTCAACCAAAAGGTCGCGCGGGCTCTTGCCGTTGCCCTTGTCCGGTGCGGCGTTGCCAAGCAGGGAGCCGGCGCCATCCAGGGCCGGATCGGTCAAGCCGATCGGCTGGGTCTTGACGATATCCTCGTTGCCAAGCGGCGCCGTCACCACCAGGTCCTTGAGTTCGCCTGCCCCGGGCACGTTCTTGTCCGTCGCGGCGGCATCGCCGAGCAACCGCCGAATGTCCTTCTCGACGTAGAAAGCCAGCTTGCGCTTGCCGGCCTTGGTGAGGTTGATGCCATCGGCGCCGCGCAGACGAACCTGCTGGCCGTTGATGTCGGAGCCGGTCAGGACGAATTTGCCGCCCTCGTCGACGAAGCCATCCCAGATGTCGACAAACTGGCCGCCGACCTTCTCGATTTCCTCGCGATAGATGCCGTTGAAGGTCACCATGTCGGCGGTCATTGCGGCGGACTGGAACGGCGGCATGCCGACCCAGAGAACCGGCAGCTTCTCCTTGCGGGCAAGGGCCGCCAGCGCATTGACGCGCTTGCGATACTCCTCGTTCCAGATATCGCTGCGGAACTTCTCCTTGACGTCGCCCATCTGCATCTGCTGCCGGTCGTTGGCACCGAGGCTGATGATGATCACGGATGGCTTTAATTCGCCGACGTAGCCGGGAAGGGTACCCGGCCAGTTGAAGTAATCTTCGCGCACCAGGCCGGACGAGCCGTTCGCCCGTGTCTCGACGGCGATGCCGGGCGTCATCTCGAAGGCGGTCTTCAGGCCGTCGCCGAGGCTGCCGGCCATGAAGTCGCCGACGACCAGAACCTTCTTGGCGTCGGGCGCTTTCTCCACCACCACCGGCGCGACTGCCGGTGCATCGGCGATCTTCGGCTTCTGCTTCTGTTGCCCCTGGCCCTTCTGGCGCTGCTGTTGCTGCTGGCGTTGGCGTTTCGGGCGCGGCTGCTCAGGGAAATAGGAGCGGTCTTCAAGAACCGGCCGCTCGCGCGACAAGCCGCCGAAGAGCATCTGGAACAGGGTGCGCCGCTGGGCGCGCTCCTGCGCCTCGGCAAAGCTTGCAAAGAGGCTGACGGCGACCATCGCCATTGCGGCGATGCAGATCGTCGCAATCCCGAAGGGCGTTCGGCGCGGTTGGTTGCGGCGCTTGCTCGTCATCTGCTCTTCTGCCCCGTTGATCGCGTGTTCGCCGGTTTTCAACCGCCCTCACGTTTCAGCGCGCCGCGCGGGGTGCAGCGCGCTACTCGTCATTTATCTCACGGATGTGGCGATCGTGAAACCGTTTCGAGCCGCTAGTTGCGAAGGGCGCGCAGCAGCATCTGGGTCGGCTCTCCGTCCGGCGCCAGGCCGTTCTTCGACTGGAACGCCTGGATCGCGGCCTTCGAGCCGGAACCGAAATTGCCGTCGACTTCGCCGCTGTAGTAGCCGAGCTCCTTCAGGCGGTTCTGCAGTTCGAACTTTTCGCTGATGTCGAGCGATCCGTCCGGACGCGGCCAGCGCTGCTGCATGCCCTGATAGCCGGCGATCTGGTCGGCAAGAAGGCCGACGCCGAGAGCGTAGCTGTCGGAGGCGTTGTAGCGCTTGATGACGAAGAAGTTCTTGGTCATCAGGAAGCCGGGACCCTCGCCACCGCTCGGCAGCTTGAGTTCGGCGCGTATGCTGCCGTTGCGGAAGCCCTTGCCGTTGGGTCGGCCGAAGCCGAGCGACGCCCATTCGGCGAGCGTCTTCGTCTGGCCGGAATATTTCGCGGCATTTGCCGGCGGCGCGACTTCGTAGCCCCAGGTTTCGCCCGGCTGCCAGCCGTTCTTCTTCAAAAGGTTGGCGGCGGTCGCCAGCGCATCGGGCACCGAGTTCCAGATGTCGCGGTGACCGTTGCCGTCGGCGTCAACCGCATAGAGCAGGTAGCTCGTCGGGATGAACTGGGTGTGGCCCATGGCGCCCGCCCAGGACCCGGTCAGCTCGCGCGGCGTGATGTCGCCGCTCTGGAGGATCTTCAGCGCGGCGATCAGCTGCTTCTTGGCGTAGTTCGAGCGCTTCGGATCGGCATAGGCAAGGGTGGCGAGCGCGCGCGGCACATAGTGCAGGCGGTCATCCTTCTCGAGCACGGCGCCGTAGTTGGATTCCATCGACCAGATCGCCAGCAGGATGGTCTTGTCGACGCCGAAGTGCTTTTCCAGCGCGTTCAGCGTGCGGGCGTGCTTCGTCGCCATCTCCTGGCCGACGCGCTTGGTGTACGGGTTCACGCGGGAATCGATGTATTCCCAGATCTTGTGCTTGAACTCCGGCTGGTAGTTCGCCTTCTCGATCACCGTCTGGTCAGGCGACTTCACGCCGGCGAAGGCCTGGCGATAGGTCGACTTGCTGATGCCGGCCTTGGCGGCCGTCGTGTAGAATTCGTTGATCCAGTTCTGGAATCCGGCATCGGCGCGCGCGGGCGAGGTGCCGAGTGTTGCGGCGGATAGGACGAGGGCGGCTGCGATATGACGGAAAAACGTCCTGCGGTTTCTGATCATCAGCTGTCGGTTCCGTTTCTCTGCGGGGGCTTCGGCCGTCATGGCCCGAATCACTCCGCAAGGTGGCAGTCTGGGGCCAGCCTCGACGGTGGGGGCAGTCGTCGGCGGCTCCTGTTTCGGATCCGGCCGCGATTGTTGCATTGCCGGATTGCAACGAATCTACAGAAACGTGGTCAACAAACCCTTTACCATGAAATTGTGGTGGCGTCTTCCGCTGTAGAAAATGTCAAGCCATGGTCGTGGAGTTCGCATATGCATTTGTTCCGTCGGTTCAGGCTGTGTTCAGCTGACGGCATAGAGATTGCGGCTCCATTACGGAGCGCTGTATGGTTTCAGACGGATTGTAGTCCGGGACCATCCGGTAAGACTTATGAGTGAGTTCCTATCAAGGAGGTATCGATGACCGACAAGCGTAAAGTCCGCAAAGCCGTGTTCCCAGTCGCAGGGCTGGGCACACGTTTCCTGCCGGCTACCAAGGCCGTGCCGAAGGAAATGCTGACGGTGGTGGACAAGCCGGTCATTCAATATGTGGTCGATGAGGCGCTGGAAGCCGGCATCGAGCATCTGATCTTCGTCACGGGCCGCAGCAAGGCGGTGATCGAGGATTATTTCGACATTCAGGTCGAGCTCGATCAGACGCTGCGCGAGCGCAACAAGAAGGCCGAGATCGCCCTGCTCGACAGCATTCTGCCGAAGGCCGGCACGACCAGCTTTACCCGCCAGCAGGCCCCGCTCGGCCTCGGCCACGCGGTCTGGTGCGCCCGTGACCTCGTCGGCAACGAGCCGTTTGCGCTGCTCTTGCCGGACATGATCATGAAGGGCGAAAAGGGCTGCCTCAAGGGCATGGTCGAGCTCTATGAGCAGAGCGGCGGCAACGTCATCGCCGTCGAGGAATGTGCACCGGACCAGGCCCACAAATACGGCATCGTCGGCGTCGGCGACAAGGTGGGCGATGGTTTCAAGATCACCAAGATGGTCGAGAAGCCCGCACCGGGCACAGCCCCGTCCAACTTCTTCATCAACGGCCGCTACATCCTGCAGCCGGAGATCTTCCCGATCCTCGAAAAGCAGGAACGCGGCGCCGGCAACGAAATCCAGCTGACCGATGGCATGCTCAAGCTCTCCGACAGCCAGCAGTTCGCCGCCTATCACTTCCGTGGCGACACCTATGACTGTGGCGCCAAGGACGGCTTCATCCTGGCAAACGTTGCCTTTGCTCTGGAACGCGGCGACATCCGCCCGAGCGTCGAGGGGCCGCTGAAGACGCTGCTCGGCAGCCTGAGGTAATTTCGGTTCCACCGAAACGAGAAGGCCGCGTTCCCCGAGGAATGCGGCCTTTTTCATTGGCTGCTGGCAATGAGTGTTGTTACCGCTCTAGCTTTGCCGGCGGCTGACCTTTGGCTCAACGCCGCAGGACGAGGCCGACGCCGACACGGGTGATGTCGGTCGGATCGCCGACGTCGGGCGTGGTGCGCTCGTAGCTGACGTCGCCGGTCAATGCGAGGTAACGGTTCATATCCCAGGTGAGGCCTGCGCCCGTGCGCCAGGTCGTCTCGTCGGAGGAGCGGGAGTCCGACGGATATTTGCGGATGATCAGAGTGTTGGACAATCGTGCGACCAGATCGGAGCGCATCTGGTGGGTGATGATGTTGGTCAAGGTATAGTCGATCGATCCGGAAACGCCCGCCGTCGTCGACGGATCGAGATCCGTCAAAACCGCGAAGAGCACATCGGTGCCGCGCTGCGGCGACCAGTTGAGGCGGCCGTCGACGGACAGGCCGCTGACGTCTTCGAGCCTGTCATCATCGAAGCGATAGGTCTCGTAGCCGAGGCCGAGCTCACCATAGAGTTTCTCGCCGAGATCGACCTCGATACCGCCGCGTCCGGCATAGGTCTGGTAGGAACGCTCGAAGCCGGACGTGTCCTCGCGCAGGTCGTAAAGCGACTTGCCGACGGAGGCTTCGAGGAACGGGATCAGCGCCGGCGACAGTTCGTAGCCGACGCGGGCAATCAAGTTTCCGGTGTTGCGGTTGCGGTCCTTCTCGGACAGTGTCGTGCCGTTTTCGAGTTCGACATCGCCATAGGTTTGGCGGTCGAAATCGATTCCGACCGAACCGCGGATCAGACCGAAATCGCGCTCGATGGCGGCACCGAGGCGGTAGGTGTTGACCGCGGACTGGGTCTTGGCGTTCGAAATCGCGTTCGGGTCGTCGGCGTCTTCTCGGTAGAAACTGTATCCGGCCCGGAGTCGTGCAATCGTTTCGTCCCAGAGATCGAGGCGCAGTTCCGCGTCTACATCGGCGCGCGGCTCTTCCTCCCCTTCGCCTGAGATGTTGTTTTGCAGGATGCCTTCGCCGGTGACGGTCAACTGGTGACGCGACCAGTCGGAGGTCAGGGTGCCGCGGATGCCGGTTTCGAGATAGCCGCGGTTCGTCTTGGTGTCACCGTCGTTGCGCCATTCATGGTTGATGGTCTCGCTGACGCTGGGGCGCAGCGTGAAGGTCCCGATGCGAACGCCCGGCGTGGTACGATACCCCTCCGTATCGGTTCGAAGCCTCAGGCCATCGATCGTCGGCTCCCGCTGGTTGAGGCGGAGGAAATCCTCGTTCTGCGCCGGCGGAAGATCGTCGCCGCTGACGGCGCCGGTGGTTTGCGGATCGGCGATTGCGGGCGTGGTGGCCGGGACTGTTGCCGGGGTGGTGGTGACGCCATAGGAGGTCGTCGGGGCCGTGGCCGTTTGCGCGCGCAATGACGATGGTGCGAACAGGGCAGTGCCGGCCAATAGCAACGCCAGCGAGGTCGAACGCCGCGCGTCTCCTTTGGTCGAGCGAGATGAGCCTGGCACCATATGCCGTTTGTCCACGAAGCCTGATTGCAATCCTTTCGCAATCGTAAAGCGACGTGGTTAAGCAATCGTTTCCAAATGGGAAAAACGTCGTGGCATCAGCCGCTTGCCGATCAGGCGCTTTCGACGGTCAGGTTTCGGCCATGGCTGGAAACGACGCGGACCCGGGTGCCGGCCGGCAGGTCCGGTCCCTCGATGATCCAGAACGTATCGTCGAGCCGGATACGGCCGCGTCCCTCGGCGATCGGTTTCTCCAGTACCGCGGTACGACCGACGAGACTTTCCGCTCTCTGGTTCAGCAAGGGTTCGTCGGTGGTTTCGGCTGAGGACAGAACGAAGCGGCGGCCGAGCAGCACAGCGACCACCGAGAGGACGGCGAAGAGGACGAACTGCACCTGCCACGTCCAGAAGCCGGTCTCCCAGAGCATAAGGGAGAGAATTCCGATAATGAGCGCGGCGATGCCGATCCAGATCAGGAACACGCCGGGTGCCACGAGTTCGGCTGCCAGCAGCACGAAGCCGAGAACCCACCAGCTCCATGGCCCGAGTTCTTGAATGGCGCGTTCGATCATCGCCTACGTCCCTTGCGAGGGATCTGCCGGGAAGGCGGGCGTGGTCCGAGGAGTCGATGGGCGCGGGCGTGTCGCCGGTGCCGTCTGTCCATCGCCAAAAACCTCCTTGGCGATGGCGCCGATACCGCCGAGCGAGCCGATCAGTGCGGAGGCTTCCATCGGCATCAGCACGATCTTCTGGTTGTTGGCGGTGCCGATCGAGGCGAGCGCCTCGGTGTACTTCTGCGCGACGAAGTAGTTGATCGCCTGGATGTCGCCGGCGGCAATCGCGGCAGAGACCATCTGAGTCGCCTTGGCTTCGGCCTCGGCCAGACGTTCGCGGGCTTCCGCATCGCGGAAGGCCGCTTCGCGCTGACCTTCGGCCTGAAGGATCGCCGACTGCTTGGCGCCCTCGGCGCGCAGGATCTGCGCGTTTCTCGAGCCTTCCGCTTCCAATACCTGGGCGCGCTTTTCGCGTTCGGCCTTCATCTGTCTTGCCATGGCGTCGACAAGGTCCTTCGGCGGTGCGATGTCCTTGATCTCGATGCGGGTGATCTTGATGCCCCAGGGACTGGCAGCCTCGTCGACAACGTGCAGCAATCGGTCGTTGATCGTATCGCGGTTGGAAAGCAGTTCGTCGAGATCCATCGAGCCCATGACCGAGCGGATATTGGTCATCGTCAGGTTGAGGATGGCGTTTTCCAGATTGGCGACCTGATAGGCGGCCTGAGCTGCGTTCAGCACCTGGTAGAAGGCAACGGCGTCGGCCGAGACGCTGGCATTGTCCTTGGTGATGACCTCCTGGGTCGGAACGTCGAGCACCTGCTCCATCACGTTCATCTTGGCGCCGATCCGATCGATGAAGGGAAGGATGACGTTCAGACCCGGCTCCATCGTCTTCGTATAGCGACCGAAGCGTTCGACCGTATAGCGATAGCCTTGCGGTACCGTCTTAACCATCGCGATGATCACAATGATCATCAGCACCACCAATGCGATGACCGCATAATCCAACCCGCCCAAGAGAAGCCCCCCTAAATTTGCAATCCCGACCCGAGACAGCACTTTAGCGCAATAGTTGTCGGTCCGGAATCGGTTTCCGCGGATTGCGCGTAGATTCAAAATGTTAGGGACGCGCACTCGCCGGTGAGCGCGTGCGTGTTCCATTCATCCAGAAGTGGTGATCGGGGCACCGTTTTCAAGCGGCGCGGCAAGGAATGGGAGCTAGAGCCAGCCGGCGAGTTCGCGGCGCACGACGTGTTCGAGGACCGCCATGCCTTCGGCGCTGTCGTTGAGACAGGGAATGTGGGTGAACTTGTCGCCGCCATTGTGGTGGAAGCTCTCGGCCGCCTGCTCGGCGATCTCCTCCAGCGTTTCCAGACAGTCGGACACGAAACCGGGATTGATGACGGCAATACGCTTGACGCCTTCCTGTGCGAGTTTCTCGACCGTCTTGTCGGTGTAGGGCTGCAGCCATTCCTCGGGCCCGAAGCGCGACTGGAAGGTGACCTGCAGCTTCTCCTTGGACCAGCCGAGCTTTTCGCGCAGCAGCCGCGCGGTCTTCTGGCATTGGCAATAATAGGGGTCGCCCTTGTCGAAATAGCTCTTCGGAATCCCGTGGAAGGAGGTCAGAACCACTTCCGGTTCCCAGTCGAGCGTCGCCAGATGGCGCTCGATCGAGGTCGCGAGCGCGTCGATATAGACCGGATCGTCGTGGTAGGGCGGAACCGTGCGCAGCGCCGGTTGCCAGCGCATCTTCAAAAGCGCCTCGAAGGCCTTGTCGTTGACGGTGGCGGTCGTGGCTGCCGCATATTGCGGATAGAGCGGGAAGACGAGGATGCGTTCGCAACCGGCCTTCTGCAGCGCCTCCATGCGCGAGGCAATCGATGGCTGGCCGTAGCGCATGCCCCAGTCGACGATCACCTCAGGGCGATCGGCGAACGTTTTGGCGATCAGTTGCGCCTGGTTGCGGGTGTAGGTCCTGAGGTAGCTTTCGTTCAGCTCCTTGTTCCAGATCGTCTCATAGGCCTTGCCCACCTTGCCGGGACGGGTGTTGAGCACGATGCCGAACAGGATCGGGTACCAGAACAGCCGCGACCATTCGATCACCCGGCGGTCCGTCAGGAACTCCTTCAGGTAGCGGCGCATCGAGGTATAGTCGGTGCCGTCGGGCGTGCCGAGATTGACCAGCAGAATGCCGACCTTTCCGGATTTGACGGAAGGGTGGTCGGCAGGGGCGGTCACGTCAAGCTGTTCGGTCATCTCGGTCCTCGTCGGTCCCGTTCAATCGGGACACTGCTTTCGGTTTCAAATCCTTCTAAAAAGAAAAGCCGGCGCGGGGAAGCCCGCGCCGGCTCTGAAGGTAGAGGCAAATTGTCTTACTTTGCCGGAATTTCCAGTTCCGTGCCGACATGCAGCGCGCGCGGCGCCGGCTTGCCGTTGGCTTCGGAGATCTTCTTCCACAGCGAGCCTTCGCCGTAGTACGACTTGGCGAGGTCCCAGAGCGTGTCGCCCTTGGCGATCACGTGCTTCTGAGGGCCGCTTGCCGCGGGCGCTGATGCATCGCCGGAGGTTGCTGCCGGTTGGGTTGCCGTGGTGTCGGTGCCCGTCGCCGGCTTCGTTTCCGTTGCCGGTTCCGCCGGTGCAGCACCTGCTGCCGAAGCGACCTCGGTGATGCGGCCATCGGTATAGGGCTTGAACGGCTGGTGGGCAGCGAGATAGTCGGCGAGCACGGTTTCGAGGCCCGGACCGTAGTCGTAGGCGTTTTCACCCTTCTCCTTGAAGATGTCGTAGCCGTCGCCGCCATTGCGCATGTAGTTGTTGGTGACGAGCGAATAGGTCTTGGCCGGATCGAGGGCGACGTAGCCTTCGCCTTCCTTCACCTCGACCGAGACGACACGGCTGCCGACCGGCTTCGACTTGTCGAAGGAGAACTTCATGCCGGCCACCTGCGGGAAGCGGCCGCCGCCTTCCTCGAGCTTGCTGAGGCCGTTTTCCAGCGCTTCACGGATGCCGTCGCCCTTGATCTGGAAGGTCGCGACGGTGTTCTGGAACGGCAGAACGGTGATCGCTTCGCCCATCGAAACGTCGCCGGCGTCGATCGAGGCGCGCAGGCCGCCGCCGTTGGTGATGGCGATGGTGACACCCTGGCCCTTGACGCGGTCGAGCATGGCGTCGGTGAGCAGGCTGCCCATTTCGCATTCCTTGGTGCGGCAATTCTCACGAGAGCCGTCGATCGGCGCTTCGGTCTTGGCGATGATCTTCGAGCGCAATTCCTCGATCGGTTTGCCGAGTTCGGCGACGCGCGCCAGCACGGCCTCATCCGGCTTGACGGACGAGTCGACCAGGATCGGATCGCCCTTGGCGGCTTTGACGACGCCCTTGTCGTCGAAGGTGACGACGAGATCGCCGAGATACTTGGTGTAGGATGCGGCCTGGACGACCGGAACCTTGTAGCCACCGGGATTGTCGACCATCGTCGGGTAAGGACCCTCGGCTTTCGGGTCGGTGTTGGACAAGAGGCTGTGCGAGTGGCCGCCGACGACGATATCGACGTCCGGGATCTTGGCAATCGCTGCGAGATCGCGCGGATAGCCGACATGGGTCAGCGCAATAATCTTGTCGACGCCCTGCTTCTTCAGTTCTTCGACGGCGGCCGTGGTGGTGGCAACGTCATCGCCGATCAGGATGTCTGGGCCGGGCGAGGACAGTTCCGGCGTGTCGTTGGCGACGGCGCCGACGATGCCAACCTTCTGGCCGCCGACGTCGAGCACGATCGACGGCTTGATGCGGTCGCCGATCTTCGACTTGTGGCTCGGCAGGACGTTGGCGGTGACGACAGGGAAGGTAATCTTATCGAGGAAGCCGGCCAGGCCGTCTTCGCTCTCGTCGAATTCGTGGTTGCCCACGGTCATCGCGTCGAACTTCATCAGGTTGAGGAACTCGGCTTCGGCCAGGCCCTTATAGGTGGTGAAGAACAGCGAGCCCTGGAAATTGTCGCCGGCATTGAGCAGCAGCACGTTCTTGCCGGAGAGTTCCTGGCGCTTCGTGTCGATCAGGGCCTTCAGACGGGCGACGCCGCCGAAGCACTCGTTCTTGCCTTCCTCTTCCGCCGAGCAGGTCGAGTCGAACTTGTTGATCGACTCGATGCGGGAATGGAGGTCGTTGATGTGCAGGATGTTCAGCTCATAATCGGCGAAGGCTGCGCCCGAGGAGAGGGCAAGAATGGACGCGGTCATCAGGCCGGTCCGCATGTGTCTGATCATGATGTTCTCCTGTTTGCCGGTTGTCAGCCGACCGTTTCCGGAGCCGTCAAGACGGAACCGTTCCCCACGGTCGGAGTGGCTTTGCCGGGCCGGATGTTTTCATCACTTGAAGGTGACTTCAAGCGCTAAAACCAAGCTCGCTTTGTCAATTTATAACGAGGTTAAGCTGCGATCCTGCAACAAAAAAAGCCCCCGATCGGGGGCTTCGATACTTGCGTATGCGCTGTTTTAGCCGCGCCGCGCCAGCGAGAACTGCGCGCCGGCATCGGTGGTGCAATTGAGCTGGTTCTGCGTGACCAGGGCGCAAGCGACCTTGGACTGGGTATTGCGCACGAGCGAGGTCATGTTGATCTCGACGAGCGTCGGGCTCGTCTTGACGTAGTTGCCCGAAGCAAGCAGCTGGTTGGTGTCGGTCGTGCGGGTCGAGAAGGTGCCGCCCGCAAAAGTCGAGACGATGCCGTTCGGGTCCACCCAGGAGCCTTCGACGCCGGTCGCCTGGCGCGACGGCCCGCCCTCATCGATGATCCGGGGCGACGACTGGCAGGACGCCAAGGCCGCAGCGGTTGCGATTAGGGTCAGAACTGCGAATGGCTTCATAGGCGATTTCCCCCGCATTGGGCCGAGCGGACTGTTTCATTCCGGCATGACCATGCCGCGATCATGAGTTGAAAGCAAGAGCGGCAGGGGGCGGCCGGCGCCTTTTCCCGCACAGATGAAAAGGCCCGGGACACGGTCGTGCCCCGGGCCGGATGACGTTTTACGTCAAAAGCTTAGCGAACGAGGATGTTCTTGAACTGCCAGGGATCCTTGGTGTCGATGTCTTCCGGGAACAGGCCCGGACGACCGTCGAGCGGGGTCCAGTCGGTGTAGTGGCCTTCAACCGGACCGAGATAGGGAAGCTGTACTTCCAGGCAGCGCTTGTAGTCCATCTCGTCGGCTTCGACGATGCCGGCCTTCGGGTTTTCAATCGCCCAGACCATGCCGGCGAGAACCGCAGAGGTTACCTGCATGCCGGTGGCGTTCTGGTAGGGAGCGATGCGGCGGGTCTCTTCCAGAGACAGGCGCGAGCCGAACCAATAGGCATTCTTGTCGTGGCCGTAGAGCAGGACGCCCAGTTCGTCGAGGCCCTCAACCAGTTCCTTCTCGTCGAGAACGTGATGGACCGGCTGGGCGTTGCCGCCGTTGCCGAACATCTCGTGCAGCGACAGGACCGCGTCGTTGGCCGGATGGTAGGCGTAGTGGCAGGTCGGACGGTACGTCACTTCGCCGTCCTTATCGCGAACGGTGAAGAAGTCCGAGATCGAGATCGCCTCGTTGTGGGTGACAAGGAAGCCGTACTGCGGGCCAGGCGTCGGGCACCAGGTGCGTACGCGGGTGTTGGCGCCCGGCTGCTCCAGGTAGATCGCAGCCTTGCAGCCCTTCTTGTGCTTCTTGGCGTTCTTCGGCATCCAGTTTTCATGGGTGCCCCAGCCGAGTTCGGCCGGCTGCAGACCTTCGGAGATGAAGCCCTCGACCGACCACGTGTTCCAGAACACGTCGAGCGGCTTCGGCTTCTTCGTCAGCTGCGTGTCGCGCTCGGCAATGTGCACGCCCTTGACGCCGACCTTCTTCATCAGCTTCGCCCAGCCTTCGCGGTCGTCCTGATGCGGCTCTTCAAACTTCACGCCGAGGTCGTTGGCGAGGTTCAAGAGGCCCTGCTTGACGAACCAGGAGACCATGCCGGGGTTGGCGCCGCAGGTGGAAACGGCCGTGGTGCCGCCCGGGTTCTTTTCCTTTTCCTTGCGAACGGTTTCGCGCAGCGCATAGTTGGTGCGCTCGGAATTGTCCATTTCGGCGTCGAAATAGAAACCGAGCCACGGCTCAACGACCGTGTCGATGTAGAGAACGTCGAGCTTGCGGCACATCTTGATCAGGTCGAGCGAGCCGGTATCGACCGACAGGTTGACGCAGAAGCCCTGGCCTTCGCCTTCGGTGAGCAGCGGCTTCAGCAGTTCCTTGTAGTTGTCCTTCGTCACATGAGCGCGAACGTGACGTACGCCATGCCGTTCGAAAATCTCGTTGTCGGCGGCGTCCTCACGGGGTTCGACCACGATCAACCGGTTCTTGTCGTATTTGAAGTGGCGCTCGATCAGCGGCAGGGTGCCGCGACCGATCGAACCGAAACCGATCATGACGATCGGACCGGTGATCTCGCCGTAAACCGGGTAGGTGGTATCTGCCATTTTTGTCTTACTCCTGAGGAAACTTTCCTGTGACGGTGGGTGACTAAGCATGAGGAAGCGGCTGGTGCCGCTGTTCCAGCTTGACGGGTGTGCCGCAGCGGCTTCGGTGCCGAATGCGGCACGCGGGCGCTGTAGAGCATAGATCGCTGTCACAATAAAGAGCCGGCGGGTCAACCGCTATCTGAGATAGTGCTTAACCGGCGATCGAAAGCAGGGCCGCGACTGCCTCACGCTTCCGCAAGAAGGCACTTCTTTTCTGAGAGATAGTGCTGTAGCTGTTCGTCAGGCTCGATCCAGCGATCGGGATCGAGCTGGGCAAGGCCGATGGTGAGGGGCTTGGAGGAACCGTCGTAGGGCGTATGCTTCATGCACTTCGGCCGGTCCAAGACGGTGATTTAACCATATCCCCATCGTTTCACACGCGTAAACGCTTGTCACAAGCACTTCGTGCTATAGCTTCGTCTGAAGCATCCGCTTCGCGCCATGATTGATATTGTCCGACCCGGAGGCGTGACAGACCGTGACCGGTAGTCATCTCAAGGCTCTTGCGGCCTTACAGAGCAAAACACCCGTACTGATCGCGCTCTACGATCAGCACGATCGATTGCGGTTTGCCAACACGGCATTTCGCGCGGCCTATCACGTCGGTCCAGACGAGAGCCCGACCTGGGCGGAGATCATGCGCCGCAACTACGCGGCCGGTCAGGGGACCGTCCTGAAAACCGACGACGTCAACGCCTGGATTGCCTCGACGGCTCACCGGCGCGGCAAAGTGCCTTTTCGTGCCATGGAAACCGACTTGCATGACGGCCGCTGGCTGTGGATGACGGAGACGGTGGATTCCGACGGCTATATGCTTTGCATTGCCGTCGATGTCACCACTATCCATGCGGGCGAGCGCGAGCTCCGGCAGGACCGCGATTTCGCGCTTCGGGCGGCCCAGGTCGACGAGCTGACCAGTGTGCCCAACCGTCGCTACACGATGGGGCGGTTGACTGAATTCATCGCCAATTGTGCCGAAAATCCGCATATGTGGGGTTGCGTCGCGATCATCGACATCGATTATTTCAAGGCGATCAACGACCGCCACGGGCACCAGCGCGGCGACGAGGTTCTGCTCGACTTCGCGCGTCAAATGCAGGAATTCGTGCGCCGCTCGGATTGCTTCGGCCGGATCGGCGGTGAGGAATTCATGCTCATCCTGCCTGATACCACCATCAGCGAAGGCAATCGCATTCTCGACCGTCTGCTCGAAAGGGTCAGAAGCTCCCGGCCGCTCGAGAATATTCCGGAGTTCTTCTACACCTGTTCGGTCGGGCTCGCGGAATATCGTGATGGCGATTCCGTCAGCGATCTCTATGCGCGCGCCGACCAGGCGCTCTACCTCGCCAAGCGCGATGGGCGGGATCGGGTCAGACGCTACACGCTTCCCGGTTCAGACCAGGAGTCTCACCCGGATCATACCGCGTAGCGAATTGCCGACATAGAGCGTTCCACTTGTAAGATCCGCCGGCGAAAGGCGCGCTACCCGCGCGCGTCGTTGGCAGATGAGTTCGGTACGAAGCACACCGGCGAGCAGCCCGCAGGCGATCGGCGGTGTCTTCAGGACACCGCTACCGTCGTCGAGGAAAACCGAGGTGATCGTGCCTTCGCAGACCTCGCCCTTCTCGTTGAGCAGAAGAACCTCGTCAGCCTCGCTCGCTGCATATTCGCTGCGGGCCGTTTCATAGGCCGCCCGGCGGCTGGTCTTGTAGCGCAGCAGCGGATCGCGCGAGTTGAGCCGGGTGGCGGCGATCCGCACCCGCCAGATCGTATCGTCCGACAACGGTACGAACGGTGCGGCCTTTACCTCGATGCGTCCGTCGGGGAAAAGCTCGAGCCGTACCCGGTGTGCGAGCTTGTCGTCGCCGCTCTTCACCGCGGCCAGCAAGGCCGCTTCTGCCCCTTCCGCTCCGGAAAAACCGAGACGTCGCGCCGATCGCTTCAGCCGCGCCAGATGCAGGCGCGATCGGACGAAGCCGTTTTCGGGCTCGTAGCGCAGCGTTTCGATCAGCGAGAAGTCCGTCATCGTGCGATCTCGTCATCGCCCAGCGCGATCTTGTCGTCGCCGAGCGCGATCTTGTCGTCGCCAATGGCGAAGCGGGCCTTCAGCAGGCATTCGTCATATTCGGACCGGGCGTTGCTGTCGAAGACGATGCCGCCGCCGACATTGAAGATAGCCTCGCCGTTGGGGAAAAGCGAAATCGTGCGGATGGCGACGCTGAAGCGCATGATCCCGCTCGGGGCGATGAAGCCGATGGCGCCGCAATAGGCGTCGCGCGGTCCGTCTTCGAGGTCGTGCAGGATTTCCATGGCCCGCATCTTCGGCGCGCCGGTGATCGAGCCGCAGGGGAACAGGGCGGCGAAGATGTCCTCGATACCGATCTCGGGTAGGAGCTTTGCCCGAACATGGCTCACCATCTGGTGCACGGTCGGGTAGGTCTCGATTTCGAAGAGCTTGGGGACGCTGAGTGTGCCGACTTCGGTGATACGCGAGATGTCGTTGCGCAGGAGATCGACGATCATCCGGTTTTCAGCCTGGGTCTTTTCGTCGGCGCGCATGGTCGCGATGATCTCGGCGTCTTCGGCCGCAGAGGCGCCGCGCTTGGCCGTACCCTTCATCGGGTGCGTCTCGATCCAGCCGTCCGCATCGACGCGGAAGAAGAGTTCCGGCGAACGCGACAGGAGGACCGGCCCGTCAAGCGCAACCAGCGCCCCGTATTTCACCGGCTGGCGGTCGATCAGCGACCAGAAGGCGGCGCGCGGATCGCCAGACCAGCGGGCACGGATCGGCATCGTCAGGTTGGCCTGGTAGCAATCACCCTGGCGCAGATGCTGGTGCAGACGATCGAAGCGCTCGCGGTAGGTGCCGAAGTCCCAGCCGGCGCGTGGCTCAGCGAGGAAGGGTTCGTTCTCGGTCCGGCGCTGCGGCTCGGCGAGGGGATGGTCTTCCGAGGGCGCGTCGAAGATGCCGAAGGACATCAACGGCGTTTCGCGGCCCTCCTCGGCAAACCTTGCGAGTTTCTGCTCGAAGAGGTGGCCGGCCTCGTAGGACATGAAGCCGGCGAGCCACTTGCCCGCCTTGTGGGCGCGCTCGAGCTCGGCAAGGCCGCGGGTGAATTCGGCTTTCGTGCGCGCGGTGACGATGCGCGAAGGCTCAGCGAAAACCGTGGTGCGGTTTTCGCTGTCGTCCCGGAACAGCACATAGGGTGCGGTGTCGCTCATAAAGTCGTCTTGTCGATCGCGCCGTGATCCGGACCTGTGCCCGGATCAGGCCTTATCAAGCGCCTCGAGTTCGTCGATGAGCCCTTCGATCATCGACAGTCCCTGTGCCCAGAACGACGGATCGGTGGCATCGAGGCCAAAGGGCGCGAGCAACTCGGAATGGTGCTTGGTGCCGCCGGCCTTCAACAGTTCGAAGTACTTCTCCTGGAAGCCTTTTTCGGCGTTCTGGTAGACGGCGTAGAGCGAGTTCACCAGGCAGTCGCCGAAGGCATAGGCGTAGACGTAGAAAGGCGAGTGGACGAAGTGGGGGATATAGGCCCAATAGGTCTCGTAGCCTTCGGAGATTCGGATCGCCGGCCCGAGGCTCTCGTTCTGCACCGACAGCCACAGCTTGCCGATGTCGTCAGCCGTCAGTTCGCCTTCCTTGCGGGCAGTGTGGACCTTGCGCTCGAACTCGTAGAAGGCGATCTGGCGCACGACCGTGTTGATCATGTCCTCGACCTTCTGGGAAAGCATGGCCTTGCGCTCGCGCTTGTCCTTCGTCCGGTCGAGCAGCGCGCGGAAGGTCAGCATCTCGCCGAACACGGACGCGGTTTCAGCCAGGGTCAGCGGAGTAGACGCCATCAGCGCGCCCTGTCCCCCGGCCAGCACCTGGTGCACGCCGTGGCCGAGTTCGTGTGCAAGCGTCATGACGTCGCGCGGCTTGCCCATGTAATTGACGAGCACGTAGGGGTGCGCGGATGGTACCGTCGGATGGGCGAAGGCGCCGGGTGCCTTGCCCGGCCGCACCGGCGCGTCGATCCAGCTCTCGTCGAAGAAGCGGCGGGCGATCGCGGCCATTTCCGGATCGAAGGCATTGTAGGCGGAGAGAACCGTGTCCTTGGCTTCGTTCCAGGAAATCAGCGCGTTCGGCGTTTCCGGCAACGGCGCATTGCGATCCCAGAAATCCATCTCCTGCATGCCGAGCCATTTTGCCTTCATCGTGTAGTAGCGATGCGACAGGCGCGGATAGGCGGATTTGACGGCTTCGGCCAGCGCATCGACAACTTCGCGCTCGACGCGGTTCGCCAGATGGCGGCTGTCGGCGATGTCCTGAAAACCGCGCCAGCGGTCGGAGATTTCCTTGTCCTTGGCCAACGTGTTGGTGATCAGCGTGAAGGTGCGGATATTGGCCTTGAAGGTTTCGGCAAGCGCCATCGCCGCCTTCTTGCGGACCTCTGTCGCCGGATCCTGCAACAGGTTCAGGGCGACTTCCAGCGGCAGGGCTTCGCCATCGACGCTGAAGGTGAGGCTCGTCATCGTCTCGTCGAACAGCCGGTTGAAGGCGGCAGCACCCGTCATCGATTTTTCCAGGAAAAGCTGCTCCAGCTTGTCGTCGAGCTGATAGGGCTTGTCCATGCGCAGGTCGGTCAGCCAGGGCCTGTAGTGCGCGGCAAGCGCATCGTTTTCCAGCGCCTTGTCGAGGATCGCGTCATCGATCCGATTGAGCTCCAGCGAGAAGAACAGCAAATGCGCCGACATGTCGGTGAGCTTCGACTGTACGTCGCCATAAAGCTTGCCGTTCTCGGGCTTGGACGTGTCCGAGAAATAGGTGAGGCCGGCAAAGGAAGCGATGCGGCCCATGACATCTTCGAGCGCTTCGAACTCCCGGACGGCGGCGCCGATGCCGTCGTCACCACGCTTCGTCGCGGCCTCGGCCAGCTTGCCCTTCCACTTGGTTTCGAAGGCGGTCGCTTCGGTCTCGGCCTTTTTCAGGTCGTTGCGAAAGGCATCCGATGCGGCCGACGGATAGAGATCTTCGAGCCGCCAGGAGGGCAGGTCGCCGAGATCCGCGGTAGCGCCATGGGATTGCCCGGCGGCGGCGCGGACAGCGGATTGCTCGGGAGCGAAGGGGCGGAAGGTCATCGTCGGATTTCTCTCGTTCGTGACAGGAAGAGGGCAAGCGATATGGGTTCCATTGCTATCGCCGGCAATGGATAAAATGCAAGCATTTCTCAAAACATGATGTTCAGCCCTTTATGGCACAGATGCCTGACGTCATTTGGCACATGAGGTTGGCCAAATAGTACTGCGTGTCCAAAGCAGGAGGCTTCCGTGACATCACATATTCTGGTCATTGATGACGATCCGGTGCAGCGCCGGTTGTTGACGAACATGATCGAGCGTCTCGGCCATGTAGCGCATCTCGCCGACAATGGCCGCAGCGGTCTGGAGCTCCTGGAGCGCAAGGGCGGCATGATCAACGTCATTCTGCTCGACCTGTTGATGCCGGAGATGAACGGGCACGGCTTCCTTGAAGCGCTGGCCGAGCGCGGCGTCGATATGCCTGTCATCGTACAGACCGGCCAGGGCGGCATCGAAACCGTGGTTCACGCGATGCAGGCGGGTGCCTTCGACTTCCTGGTGAAGCCCGTCTCTCCGGAGCGGCTGTCGGTCGCGATCAGCAATGCGCTGAAGATGGCGAGCCGCGACGGCAAGGTCAAAACCTCGCGCCGTCCGCGCGGCGGCGCCGTCGGCTTCGAGGACATCGTTTCGGCAAGCCCGGCGATGATCCGGGTGATCGACCTGGCGCGCCGTGCCGCCCAGTCCAATATTCCGATCGTGCTCGAAGGCGAGTCCGGCGTCGGCAAGGAAATGGTGGCCCGCGCCATCCAGTCGGCGAGCGACCGGGTCGGCAAGCCCTTCGTCACCGTCAATTGTGGCGCGATCCCGCATAACCTGGTCGAGAGCATTCTCTTCGGCCACGAAAAGGGCGCCTTTACCGGCGCGACGGAAAAACACACCGGCAAGTTCGTCGATGCCGACGGCGGCACCCTGTTCCTCGACGAGATCGGCGACCTGCCGCTCGAAGTCCAGGTGAAGCTGTTGCGTGCCGTGCAGCAGGGCGAGATCGAGACGATCGGCGCGCGCCATCCGCACCGGGTCAATGTGCGGCTGATCTCGGCCACCAACAAGGACCTGATCAACGAAGTGCGCGAGGGCCGGTTCCGCGAGGACCTCTATTACCGCCTCAACGTCTTCCCGATCACCATCCCGGCGCTGCGTCGGCGCAAGGAAGACATCCCGGTTCTGGTGCGTTCCTTCGTCGAGCGTTTTGCCGCCGAGCAGCGCCTGCACACACCGCTCGCCATTTCGAGCGGCGCCTTGGCGCTGCTGACTGCCTATGACTGGCCAGGCAACATCCGGCAGCTCGAAAACGCGATCTTCCGGGCTGTTGTGCTTGCCGAAGGCAACGAGCTGACGGTGAAGGATTTTCCGCAGATCGCCACCCAGATCCCGGGCTACGTCGTTTCCGACCGCTCCGGCTTCTCCTGGGGCGAAGCCGGTCCGGAACGGGAAAGCGGGCCGGCGGAACAGGTGCCGAATGTCTATCCGGACTTCGCGAGTGCGGCGAAATCGATGGAAGGCGATGCCGGGCACGACCCGCGGATGGACAACGCGATCGCCAGCGTCGACGAGGGTGGTGACGTCCGCAAACTCGCCGAAGTGGAAGAGGAACTGATTCGTTTTGCGCTCAAATTCTACCGCGGACAGATGAGCCAGGTGGCTCGCAAGCTCGGCATCGGCCGGTCTACTCTCTACCGCAAGCTGAAGGATTATGGCATCGATCCCGAGAACCCATTGAGGGAGGCGGCATAAAATCGACGCATTCACAATTCATTAGCCCTGCTATTCAGTCACCGCCGTTTAGACCTTGTTAGTGAAGTGTTCACTATATTATAAGGGGCGGTGACGACTGTGGCATATTTGCCATGCTGTCACCTTATTTGACAGTCATCTGAGACAGCGAAGCACGGTTGTCCGTCGGACGGGGATTGAATGCCAAATTTGTTCGGTTTTAAGAAGCCGCTCGGCTCCTTAGCGAGAGTCTGCGCGGCCTTTACCCGTAAGGTGCCGCAGGTTCTTACATCCGTTGCTATTGCGGCTTCCCTCGTGACTCCAGGTTTCGCGCCTCCCGTAGAGGCCGCGGGCCAGACCCGGACACTGAAACTCTATTTCATTCATACCCAGGAAAAGGCGCAGATCACCTTCAAGCGCAATGGCCGTTACGACACCAAGGGCCTGCAGGAGATCAACCGATTCCTTCGCGACTGGCGTCGCAACGAACCCACCAAGATGGACCCGCGCCTGCTCGACCTCGTCTGGGAAGTCTACCAGAAGAGCGGTTCGCGCGATTATATTCACGTCGTCTCGGCCTATCGTTCGCCGGCAACCAACGGCATGCTGCGTTCTCGCTCGAAGGGTGTCGCCAAGAAGAGCCAGCACATGCTCGGCAAGGCAATGGACTTCTACCTTCCCGACGTGAAGCTGAAGACGCTGCGCGAAATCGGCGTGAAGTTCCAGGTGGGTGGCGTCGGCTATTACCCGACCTCCGGCTCGCCTTTCGTTCACATGGATGTTGGCGGCGTTCGCGCCTGGCCGCGCATGAGCCGCGCCGAACTCGCTCGCCTCTTCCCTGATGGCAAGACCATGCATCTGCCGTCCGATGGCAAGCCGCTTCCGGGTTATGACCAGGCGGTCGCCGACTACAAACGTCGCGTCGGTGCCTCGGCGATCGAAGTCGCCGGTGGCGGTGCAACCGGTCCTGGCGATAGCGCAAGCGGCAAGCGTCGCGGCAACCTGTTCGCCATGCTCTTTGGCGGTGGCGGCGACGAGGATGAAGAACCCTCGGCGATCGCAGCCGGTCCTGGCGCTGACGATGAAGGCGGCGCTGCGCCGGCCAAGGTACAGACGGCTTCCGCTCCTGCTGCCCAGGAAGCGCTTCCAGGTGTCGCCGGCTCGGTTGCTGCCGAACCGACAGCTGCTGCCACTGCAACAGCCGAACAGAACATCAACGCGCCGGTCCCGGCTGTCCGTCCTGCCTTCAAGGATGCACCTGCCGATGGCGGCGTAGCCGTTGCGCTGGTGGCGCCGCAGAAGAACGCGGCCCAGGATGCGCTTGCTGCTGCCCTGCCGCAGACCTCGGAAATGCCGAGCGAATTCGCCGATCTCGGCTCGATGAAGGTGCCGGTGCCGCAGATGCTTGACCGTCGCGACATGAATACGCTTGTCGCTTCGGCCGATCCTTCCGCGGATGTGCAGGCGCTTGGTTTCGTTCCGGTTCCGGCCATGCGGCCCGCGGGTGATGCGGCCCTTGCCGCCGTTGCCGATGCGCAGGTCGTGGTTCCGTCCTTCGCGGAGCGCCCGGTCGTTGCGTCCGCAGAGCCGCCGCGTGACGTTGCCGCCGAGGCTGCGACCCGTGTGGCGCTTGCTGCTCCGACGCCGGCCCAGCGCGAGCCGGTATCGCAACAGCCGATCGAAATGGCGGCCTATGCGCCGCAGTCGAACACGAACGCCCGTGCGGCCGTCTTCGACAACGCCTTCGACACGCAGGCCGAAGCGCCGGCAAAGGGCGGTCGACCGAAGAAGAACGACGCCGACGCAGCGACCCGCTCGTCGGTCCGCACCGAGCCGAAGCTGACCCAGAAGATCATTTCCGAATGGGCGCTGACGACGGGTCGTGTGGCGACGCTCTCCAAGCCGGTCAAGGCGCCGCGCTTCGTCAGCAAGTCGCTCCGCACCGCACCGACCACGGTCTATGCCGCCGGCTTCTCGAACGGCGCTGGCACGGTGGACACGGCCCGCTTCAGCGGCAATGCGGTCAACTTCATGGAAGTGAAGAAGTTCAGCACGAACTGAGCTTCGGCCGAACAGCAGACACGAAAAAGCCCGCCGAACCGGCGGGCTTTTTGATTCTGTATCGTGCTTTCGAGTGCTGTCGTCTCTGGTCGGGTCGGGGGCAGCCTGCTCCCCATCGCTGTCCGGACGAGGCCGCCTGTCGGCGGCCCTGCAAGCCTGCTTATTCTTCGGCGGCTGCCGGCACCATGCCGAGCGCCTGGAGGTAGGTGTCGAGGATCGCTTCCTGTTCCATGCGCTCGTCGTGGTCCTGCTTGCGGATCGAGATGACCTTGCGCAGGATCTTGGTGTCGAAGCCCATGGACTTGGCTTCGCCGTAGACGTCCTTGATGTCGTCCGCGATGGTCTTCTTTTCTTCTTCCAGGCGTTCGATCCGCTCGATGAAAGCGCGAAGCTGATCGCGTGCGACGCCGTGAGCATCCGACATGGTCTTCTCCTTGATACGGGGAATTGAATTTCGTGGGTGCCGTGACGTGCCGAAAACGGCCGCCAAGGTCAAGGGTCAATGCGCAACAACGCGGTCAATTCCGTGGCAAGCGCCGCCGAAACGCCCTTATTCCTTCGGCCTGTTGATCTCGAAGGCTGCCTTCTGCTCGGCGGTCGCTTCCCTTTGATGGAGCTCGCGCCATTCCTCATAGGGCATGCCGTAGATGATCTCGCGCGATTCCTCCTTGGCGAGAGCAACGCCTGCCTCTTCGGCGGCTTCTCGGTACCAGTTGGAAAGACAATTGCGGCAGAAGCCGGCGAGGTTCATCAGGTCGATGTTCTGGACATCGGCGCGTTCGCGCAGATGGGTGACGAGACGGCGAAAGGCGGCTGCCTCGAATGCCGTCTGCTGCTCCGGGGTCAGTTCGGTCATGGACGTTGATCCTCTTCGGTTACTGCGTACTTCCGGACCCAAGCTCTAATAGGCGCCGGTGCGGGAGGCGTGGCGCTCGTAGCGATGCAATTCGGTCATGGCGTTGAGACCCGCAAGGATTGGCGCCAGCCGCTCGGCCCAGCCAGCAACGCCCGTCTCGTCGGCGATCAGGTCCTGGCGCACCTCGATCAGGGCGTGGGGAATACCCGGCATCATGCAGTGCCGGAACATGGTATCCCCGCGCAGCGCACCGTCATAGGGTTCGTTGTTGCCGACGACGATATCGCCCGACGCCTCGAGCTTCTCGATCAGCGGCAGGACGGCACGCGGATCGTTGTCCCAAAGCACGGCGGCGTGCCAGGGGCGGGCCACACCCTTCCAGGCCGGTGTGTAGGAGTGGATCGAAATGACCAGCGGTGCCGCGCCATGCGCCTCGGCGCTTCGGCCGATCGTCTCGGAAACGGCGCGATGATAGGGGCGGTGGAACCGGTTCAGCCGGTTCTCCCATTCCTCTGCGCTGATCGGGTGGTTGCCGGGCACGATCGCGCCGTCGGAGATCTTCATGACCAGCGTCGGGTCGTCCTCGCCGCGATTGGGATCGATCAGCAGGCGGGAGAAGCAACCGAGCACGGCCGGCGCATCGAGTATTCGCGAGAGCCGCCGCACCAACGCCTCGACACCGATGTCATAGGCGATATGCCGCTCGAATGCCGAGGCGGGCAGGCCGAGACTGCCGTATTCCGGCGGCAACCGGTTCATCGCGTGGTCGGCAAGCAAAACGAGCCCGGTTGCAGGCTTGGCTTCGATAATCTCATAGGGAGAATAGTGTTGCATGCCGGTCCAGTCTCTTGTCTAGCCTCGTCCTCGCTGATCGCACGCACGCGCGTCAATCGCAAGAAACGCGCAACTGTTTAGCGCAATTTGAACGCAATTTGCCGATTGTAATCGATTAGAGTTACGTTGACTTTCGGGGCTGGCCGTCGCAAGAAAGTGCCACGCAAATCAAAACGGAGTTCCATCGGAAACCGTGTCCAGAAATCCTTTTTCCAAAGCGAAGCCGGGGCTGACGACACTGGGAGGCATCCTCCTGTTTTTCCTGGCAACCTCAAGCTCATTTCTCTTTGCCGATGAAGCGCGCGCCGATTTTCGCGTCTGCAACGGCACACAAAATCTCGTCGGCGTGGCGATCGGTTACCGGGCCAAGGAAGGCTGGGTAACGGAGGGCTGGTGGCAGGTTCCGGCCACCACCTGCGCGACCCTGATCGAGGGCGAGCTTGAGTCACGATACTATTATCTCTACGCGGAAGATGCGGCCCGCGGCGGCCGCTGGACCGGTGACGTCAACATGTGCGTCGCCGAGAACGAGTTCAAGATCGCGGGCGTTCAGGACTGCTTCGCCCGCGGCTTCCAGCGCATGGGATTCAAGGAATACGACACGGGGCGGCAAGGGAGCTGGATGGTTCAGCTCTCCGAAACGCCCGGCACGCAGGAAAGCCAGAATTGATGAAGCGGAACAGAAAAGTCAAAATCCTCGCCACGCTCGGACCGGCGTCTTCCGATGAGCAGATGATCCAGAAGCTGCACGAGGCCGGGGCTGATCTGTTCCGTATCAACATGAGCCATGCGAGCCACGACGTGATGCGCACGCTGGTTCAGCGCATCCGCACGGTGGAAAGCCACTGTGGTCGGCCGATCGGCATTCTCGCCGATCTTCAGGGCCCGAAGCTGCGCGTCGGCAAGTTCGCAGAAGGCAAGGTGGATCTCAAGGTCGGCCAGACCTTCACGCTCGACAACAAGGACGTGCCCGGCGACAACACGCGCGTCTACCTGCCGCACCCGGAAATCCTCGAAGCGGTCAAGCCCGGCCATCGCCTGTTGATCGACGACGGCAAGCTGCATCTGCGCGCTGAGAAGACCGACGGCAAGAGCATCGTGGCCACGGTCGTCGCGGGAACGAAGATTTCGGACCGCAAGGGCGTCAGCCTGCCGGACACGCTGCTCGCGGTCGGTGTTCTGACCGACAAGGACCGCGCTGACCTCGACGCCGTTCTCGCCACCGGCGAGATCGACTGGGTGGCGCTCTCCTTCGTGCAGCGGCCGGAAGACCTGGCCGAAGTCCGCAAGATCGCCCGCGGCCGCGTCGGCCTGATGTCGAAGATCGAGAAGCCGCAGGCACTCGACCGCATTGATGAGATCATCGAGCTTTCGGACGCGCTGATGGTCGCGCGCGGCGACCTCGGCGTCGAAATGCCGCTGGAATCGGTGCCGGGCCTGCAGAAGCAGCTGACGCGCGCATGTCGCCGCGCTGGCAAGCCGGTGGTTGTTGCCACGCAGATGCTGGAATCGATGATCTCCGCACCCGTTCCGACGCGCGCCGAAGTTTCCGACGTTGCGACGGCCGTCTTCGAAGGCGCCGATGCCGTCATGCTGTCGGCAGAATCGGCCTCGGGCGAGTATCCGGTGGAGGCCGTGTCGACCATGGCGTCGATCGCCAGCAACGTCGAGCGCGACCCGCACTATTCCAGCATCATCTACGCGCAGCGCACGCCGCCGGAGGCAACCGGTGCCGACGCGATTTCGCTCGCTGCCCACCAGATCGCCGAGACGCTCCGTCTTGCCGCGATCGTCTGCTACACCTCGTCCGGCACCACCGGTCTTCGCGCCGCCCGCGAACGGCCACAGGTTCCGATCATCGCTCTCTCGCCGATCGTCCAGACGGCACGCCGTCTCTCGGTCGTCTGGGGCCTGCATTGCGTCGTCACCGAGGACGCGACGGACCTCGACGATATGGTCAACCGTGCCTGCCGCATCGTTGCGGCCGAAGGCTTCGGCAAGCCCGGCGAACGCGTCATCATCTCTGCCGGCGTGCCCTTGGGTACGCCTGGCGCCACCAACATGCTGCGCATCGCCTATATCGGTTCGGACGGCATGAGCGGCATCTGATGCAGCCTTGGCAAAGTGCGAAGCGGGTCAGACTTGGCCGATGGCTTCGGACGACATGATAAGGCGGGCTTCGGCCCGCCTTTTTATTTGCTCGAGATCCGTCGGCTGGCCCGCCATCTTTTCGAGCGCAGCCACGACCACGTCCGTGACCACATAGTCGGGCTTGTGGCCGAGATTGCCGATCCACAGCAGTTCCGCGCCGGGGATATCGCGCGCCAGCCCGCGGGAATGGATGTCGGCCAGCACGATGCCGTCGCTATCGCCGGTGATGATCACGGTCTGTGCCGTGATCTCGCGGTAGCGGGGTGCCGTCGCGGTCAGATAGGCATGGAGATTGGCTATGTCGCGCGCATTGTTGCGGAAGGTCGCCGGACGCAGCACCAGATGCGGGCCGGTCTTGTCGATGTAGTCGTCGGGCCGCGGATTGGGTGAAAAAATCGAGTGTGTGCCGCCTTCGATGCGGCGCTGCCCCAGGGGCGTCACCAGCGTATGGGCGAAGAGCCAGCCGACGAGGGGGAGCGCCGTGAGGCGATAGTACCATTCGATGCCGCCTGGCCAGGGGTGCGTCGCGGGCGCCAGCAGGATGAGGCCGGCCGTCTTTTCCGGGTGATGCAGGGCGAAGCTCGCAGCGATGGCGCCGCCGAAGGAATGGCCGACGATGACCGCGCGACGGATGCCGCGCTTTTCCATCAGCTTTGCGATCGCCGTCGCCTGGCCGTCCGGAAGGTCGTTTTCCGCTCCGCCCCGCTCGGAGTAGCCGTGACCCGGACGATCGACGAACAGCATCTCGGCGCGGCCATCAAGGGCTGGGGCGAAGGCATGCAACTGATCGAGCAGATTGCCACTGGCGCCATGGATGAAGATGACGGGCAGGAGATCGGCCTGCTCGCCTGCCGGCAGGTGCACGCTGTTCATGCGATAACCGCCGATGTCGATCAGTTCGCCGGCATTCGGAAACCGCCGGGTGAAGGCTCGCGCGTGCCAGAGGCTGTAGGCAATGCCGACGAGCGCTAGTCCAATGAGCAGGAATGTGGCTGGTACCATTGTCTCAATCTGTCTTCCGGCGTCCGTAGGCCCGTCAAGGCGTCTGCGTTGGAGAGGCTTCAGGGGCAGGGGAGCCCATCGACTGCCATCGTGGCCAGATGGCGTCAACGGCGCGCTGGCGGGCAAGCACGAACTCAGGCAGCGCGGTATCCCGGTCGCCCTTGTTGTAGCGGGTGTCCGTGCTGTCGACAACGAGCACCGGAGGGGCGCCGAACTGATCGGCGGTGATGTCGACGATGTAATCGCCGCATTCGACCCAGGCATGGCTTTGCTAGCGTTCCCCGCAGAAGAAGCCGTAGGGGCCGATGTCAGGCCCGGAAGGCGCACTCCGCGGCGCTCCAGAGGCCCAATGGGCATCGAGGCCTTGGGCAATCAAGACACGTGCCAGGAACAGGCTCGAGCGGCCGCAGGTCCATTGTGAAGCGATCGCGGGGAGATCGCCACCCCAAGCCCGGTGCCATTCCAGCCAGATCGGCTCAATGAAACGCCGAGCGGCTGTCGCTACTTCGAGAAGAGTGCTTTCATTGGTGCAGAGGGGCATTGAAGGCTAGGGTCGAGTGTGTCGCGTTCAGTCAGGTCTTGCTGCCGGCGAGCTTCTCGGCGAGCTCGCCCAGCTGCTCCTGCGCCTTGCGATCGGCGGGATAGATGTCCAGGAACTGCTCCCATGCCCGCATGGCGAGCTCGTCCTTGCCGGAGGCGCCGAGGATCGCTGCCATGCCGGCAAGCGCGCCGAAATGACGAGGCTCGATCGTCAGCACGCGGTTGATGTCCGACATCGATTTCCGATAGTTGCCCATCGTGTAATGCAGGGTCGCGCGACGGTTCCAGCCTTCGACATAGTTGGGCGCAAGCGTGATCACCTGATCGAGGATGTCGAGCGCCGCCGCCTGCTTGTTGTCGGTGATGGCCTTGTCGGCCCACTGCATCAGGAGATTGACGGTGGCGCTGCCGGAATCCTGCCATTCCACACGGATCTGGTTGGCGAGTTCACGCGCCTTGTCGGCATCGCGTTCCTTCTTGAGGTCCGCGAACAGGCCGTCCAGTCGTTGCTTGGGTGTGGTGAGGCTGGCCGATTCCGTTTGGGTCGATGCTTCCGCCGCGAAGGAGAAACTGCCAGCTCCGATGGAGGTGGCGAGCAGGGCGGAACACGCCAGAATCAGGGGTACAAAAACTCGCATGGCGAGCATGTTAGCCCGCCATGGATCAACTTCATAATCAATTTTGGGACATCGCCGAAGCGATGTCTGCCACCCGGCTTAGATCAGCCCTGACGAGCCTTGAAGCGCGGGTTCGACTTGTTGATGATGTAGATGCGGCCCTTGCGACGAACCAGACGGTTTTCGCGGTGACGGGTCTTCAGCGACTTGAGCGAATTCTTGATCTTCATTTTCCTGATCCGCAGGTTTCGGGGAACGAAAATTCGCCCGGTATCTTCTAACAATCAAAAGCGCGCCGTTCAGCGCGCTCCTTTAAGGTGGGATGGCACATACCGTGTCCCCCCTAAGGTGTCAACCACAAGACGCCCCATTTTGGCGTCTTGCCCCGCATTTCTGCGGTCTTCAGCCGCGGACGAGCCGTGTGACGTGGCCCATTTTGCGGCCGGCGCGCGCTTCGGTCTTGCCATAGAGGTGCACCAGAACATCGTCCTTGGCAAGCCATGCCGGGACATCGTTGAGGTCGTCGCCGATCAGGTTCTGCATGACGCAGTCGGAATGGCGGCGGGGATTGCCGAGCGGCAATCCCGAGACGGCACGAATATGCTGCTCGAACTGCGAGACGACGCAGGCCGCCTCCGTCCAATGGCCGGAGTTGTGCACGCGCGGCGCCATCTCGTTGGCGATCAGGCTGCCGTCGGCAAGTACGAAGAATTCGACGCCGATGATGCCGACATAACCAAGTGCATCGAGGATCGCCTTGGCGGCCTTGCGGGCCGCGTCCGCCGTGCCGTCGCCGACTGCTGCCGGTACCGTCGAGGTGTGGAGGATGCCGTTGCGATGCACGTTCTCGGCCGGATCGAAGCAGGCGACCGTGCCATCGGTGGAGCGGGCGGCGATGATCGAGATCTCCCGTTCGAAGGGTACGAAGCTCTCCAGGATCAGGGGCACGCCGCCCAGCTCCGCGAAGGCGCCGGCAGGACTGTCGGCTGCGGAGCGGAACACGCGCTGTCCCTTGCCGTCATAGCCAAGGCGACGGGTCTTGAGCACGCCCGATCCGCCGAAATCGGCGAGTGCTGCTTCGAGATCGGCCTGGCTGTCGACGGCGTGAAAACGCGCCGTCGCAATGCCGCAGTCATTGATGAAGCGTTTTTCGACGAGGCGGTCCTGCGCGACTTCCAGCGCCTTCGGCGGCGGGAAGACAGGTCGTTTCGCGGCGAGCCGTTCGGCGGCCGCGACCGGCACATTCTCGAATTCGTAGGTGATGATGTCGCTCACGGTCGCGAGCTGGCTGAGCGCGGCTTCGTCGTCATAGGCAGCAATGATCTGCTCATTCGCCACCTGTGCCGCCGGACAGTCGACCTGCGGCTCGAGGATCACGGTGCGGAAGTTCAATCGGGCAGCTGCCATCGCCAGCATGCGGCCGAGCTGGCCGCCGCCGATAATGCCGATGGTGGTCATGCCTGGTCCACCGGGTATTCGGCGACCGAAATCGTCTGCTGTTCGCGCCAGTCGTCGAGCCTGTCGGCGAGATCGTCGTCGCTGAGCGCGAGCACGGCTGCAGCAAGCAACGCGGCATTGACGGCGCCGGCGCGGCCGATCGCCAGCGTCCCGACGGGGATGCCGGCGGGCATCTGCACGATCGAGAGCAGGCTGTCCTGGCCGGAAAGCGCCTTCGACTGCACCGGCACGCCGAAGACCGGCAGCGGCGTCATTGAGGCGCACATGCCCGGCAGATGGGCAGCGCCGCCGGCGCCGGCGATGATCACCTTGAAGCCCTCGTCGCGAGCGCCCTTGGCGAAATTGACCAGCCGATCGGGCGTGCGATGGGCGGAAACGATGCGAGCCTCATAGGCAATGTCGAGCGCGTCGAGCGTGTCGGCGGCGTTCTTCATCGTCTCCCAGTCCGACTGGCTTCCCATGATGATGGCGACGGGTGGGGTCGTGGTGTCGATCACGTCTGTCCTGTTCCGCGTTCAGGCGATGATGTCGGGGATGATCTGGTCTTCGATCTTGCTGATCTTGTCCTTGATCGCCAGCTTCTTCTTCTTCATGCGCTGGATTCTCAGCGCGTCGCAGCCGGTCTCGATCATAGCGTTGATGGCAGCGTCGTAGTCTTCATGTTCCTGCCTCAGCCGCGCGGCGGTCAGTCTGAGTTCGGCCTGGTCCTGGTCCGGCATGCAAAGCGATCCCCATCAGCCCGGTTGCGAAGTCCTCCTCGAACCGGAATTCCATGCGTCGCTCTATCACATCTTGGGCGGTAACGGGAAGTTATCCGACGTCATCATTTCGCCTTCGACAAATGAAAAATGGCATGGCACAGTAGTAAGGTTACAAACCATGGAACATCCGGCATTCGCATGCCGGATGCAAGCAAAAGGAAGGGACTGCCAAATGACTGTTGAGGCTCATCTTGCAACGCTTGAGAAAAAACATGGCGTCCTGGAGCAGGAGCTCCATGCGGCATTGAATCAGCCGTCGGTGGAAGACGAACTGATCAACGACATCAAGCGGAGGAAGCTGCGCATCAAGGACGAAATCGAAAGGCTTCGTTCCTCGACTCACTGATTATCAACGGTATTTCCCAGGACTATCGGGAGGCGCCATCTCCCCTCTGAGTAGGCGCAACAAGGTTTAGAACCAATCCCCCCACAGTGGAATATACGGAATTTTGGACCGGGCTTGACGCCCGGTCTGTTTCTTTCGGGCGCAGCGTTCGCGCCGCCGGGCTCAGGACCAGAACTGGTCGAGCCACAGATTGAGACGGTCGAAACCCGGCCGGTTGATCGCATAGATCCGCCGGGTGCCGCTCGCCGAAACCGAGACCAGATTGCAATCCAGCAAGGCCTTCAGGTGCTGCGATACGGCCGGGCGGCTGATCGGCAGGCCCTCCGCCAGTTCGTTCACGGTTCTCGGCGCGCGCCGCAGTTCCTCCAGCAGGTGGCGCCGGTTCGGGTCCGCAATGGCATCGAAAGGGTCCGCGATCGTCATGCGCGGACGTTAGGCGAAATTTTGCGAAGCAGCAAGAAATTTGTGCGATGCGAAATGCTAATTTTGCTTTGCAATATTTCCGTAATACTTGGGTCCGCGGCTCACCCGCCTGCGACCAGGCTGTTGATACCGTCCCAAAGCAGTTTCGAGCCCGCGATGAAGGCCATGGTATACATGAAGGGGTAGAAGATCTGCGGCTTCATGCGGCGAACGATCCAGGCGCCGCACATGGTTGCGACAATGGCGAGCGGAAATAGCGTCGCCGAGATTTTCAGGTTGCTCAGATCCAGTTGCCCGAGCGCGAAATAGGGGATGAGCTTCACCGCATTCAGGATCGCGAAGAAGCGCACGATGGTGCCGGTGTATTCGCGCGGGTCGAGCTGCAGCGGCAGCGCGTAGATCTGGAAAGGCGGGCCCCCGGCATGGGCGACGAAGCTGCCATAACCGGCAAAGGAACCCCAGAGTGCTGCGGGACCGGCCCGCTGCTTCTTCGGCGCGATGGTGATGCCAAGGCGCGTGCGCCAGACATTGTAGACGTATCGCAGCACGAAGAGCACGGTGATCAGGCCGATGATCAGGCGAAGGAGGTCCCGCGAGACGTAGGCCGAGGTCGCCCAGCCGATGAAGATGCCGGCGATGGCGCCGGGCAACAGCATGAAGAGGGTGGTGCGATCGCCGTGCTTGCGCCACATCCAAAGCGAGACGAGATCCATCGCGATCAGGATCGGGAGGAGGAGGGCGGCCGCCTGGACGGGTGACACCGCCATCGACAGGATCGGAACGCCCATCAGCGAAAGCGCTTCCCCCATGCCACCCTTGCTGAGGCCAACGAGCAGAACTGCCGGAATGGCGATAAGATAGAAGTCGAGATCAGGAAGCATGGGGGGCGGTTGATCCTTTTGCAGTCTCCGTCTATCGGTTTTCCCAAATGAAATCGAGCGCTGGTTTCGCCATCCTGGCGGATGCAGCCGGAAATGGATGTCTTGATATGACAACAGAACGTTGCCGCCTGGTGCTGATCGCGCCCGACATGCCCGATGCGGCGGAACGCGCAAACGTGCTCGCCGATGCCCTGAAGGGCGGCGACGTCGCCTCGGTGATCGTGCCGCAATACGCACTTGATGACTCCGAGTTCCAGAAGCACGCCGAGCGTCTGGTGCCGGTGATCCAGGAGGCCGGCGCCGCCGCGCTCATCGAGGGTGACTCCCGCGTGGCCGGACGTGCCAAGGCCGACGGCCTGCACGTTGCCGGCAATGCGGAAGTGCTGGGCGAGGCGGTCGAGAAGCACACGCCGAAGCTGATCGTCGGCGGGGGCAATGCGGCCGACCGTCACCACGCGCTGGAGATCGGCGAAGTGCGCCCGGACTACGTGTTCTTCGGCAAGACCGATGGCGACATCAAGCCGGAGGCGCATCCGAAGAACCTGGCGCTGGCCGAATGGTGGGCGTCGATGATCGAGATTCCCTGCATCGTCATGGGCGGCACGGACCCGCAATCGGCGCTGGCGGTGGCGGAGACCGGTGCTGAGTTCGTGGCGCTTCGCCTTGCCGTCTTCGGCGAACCCGGCCAGGCGCCTTCCGTCGTTGCTGCGGTCAACGCACTTCTCGACGAAAAAGCGCCACGGTTTGAAGATTAAGACGTTTCGATGTTGAGCCGTCTGCCTTCCAGATTGAGTCGAGGTCTTTCCCTTGTTGCCATGGCCGTCGCCCTGGCAATGCCTGCGCATGCGCAGGAGCAGAAGAGTGGCGAGGACGCCGGCGTCGAAAAGCGCGGCCGCATCACGCCCTTCAACGGGGCGGCGATGCCGGAGGGCGCGACGCCGACCGACCAGAAAGACGACAAGTCCGCTGTCG
Source organism: Ensifer sp. ENS10 (assembly GCF_014852025.1). Taxonomy (NCBI): domain Bacteria; kingdom Pseudomonadati; phylum Pseudomonadota; class Alphaproteobacteria; order Hyphomicrobiales; family Rhizobiaceae; genus Ensifer; species Ensifer sp. ENS10. Next base: position 188,156 of record NZ_JACVAS010000007.1, on the reverse strand, counting down.
GCCCCAATAAGAAGCCGGCCGACGGCTCTGTCCCATCGTCCGGCGTCACTGTTTTCGATCGCATGGGTGCCGAATTGCCGGCACTGCCAGCGGAAAAGCCCTTTACCGGCAAGGTCGACGATGCCTATGGCGCGTTCCAGCGCGGCTACTATCTGACCGCGATGGATCTGGCGCTGCCGCGCGCGCAGCTTGGCGACCCGGCGGCGCAGACCCTGATCGCCGAGATCCTTCAGCAGGGACTGGGCGTCGTGCGCAATCCCCAGCAGGCTGCCTTCTGGTACGGTCAGGCCGCGGAAAAAGGCGATCCGGCCGCGATGTTCAAATACGCGCTGATCCTGATGGAGGGCCGTTACGTCAAGCGCGACCGGAAGAAATCCGAAGAGCTGATGAAGAAGGCGGCCGATCTCGGCAATGGCTCGGCGCAATTCAACTACGGCCAGACGCTCGTCGCCGACAATCCCGGACCCAAGGGTTTGAAACTGGCGATGCCCTATTACGAAAAGTCGGCCGAACAGGGCATCGCGGATGCGCAATATGCGCTGTCGCAGATCCTGGTCAATGTCGATGGCATCGAGGAAAGCAAGCGGACGCGGGCGCGCGAATGGCTGATCCGCGCGGCGCGGGCGGGGTACGACACCGCTCAACTCGACATCGCGATCTGGATGATCGAGGGCATTGCCGGCGAGCGTAATCTCGAAGTGGGTTTCGGCTGGATGCGGCGGGCGGCCGAGGGCGGCAACGTGGTTGCACAGAACCGGCTTTCGCATCTCTACGTCAACGCCATCGGCACCCGGCCCAATCCGGTCGAGGCGGCGAAATGGTATGTGCTTTCGCGTCGCGCCGGTCTGAAAGACGACGCGCTCGAAGACTTCTATCTCGGTCTCAACGAAGAGCAGCAGAAGCAGGCACTCAGCGCCGCCAACAAATATCGCCGGAGCTGAACGGCGCCGCTCGCGGTCGAATCTTTGGCGGTCGTTCGGCGGAAATGCTATTTCGCTTGAACTTGCGGGCCATTTGTGGTTCTGAGGCCGCGGTTTTGCTCGTGGTGCCGCGACAGTTTGCGGCGACGGCGAGCGGAGTGATTATTCACTCGGTTTTTTGACGACGGAGCTCAATCTGCGGCTTGCCCTGCGTCCTTGGATCGGTTCCGATCAAGGGAATTTGCAATTAGGGCCGGCATTGCGGCCGTGTTCCGTCAAGCAGGTTCAACGTCCGATCGATTGCTTTCGATCGGCCTTCGTTTTCAAGGGATCGCCAGATGGCCCGTTCAGCACTTCTCAATGTCATGGTTCAGGCCGCCTTCAAGGCCGGCAAGTCGTTGGCCCGCGATTTCGGCGAAGTCCAGAACCTGCAGGTCTCGCTCAAGGGACCGGGCGACTATGTTTCGCAGGCCGACCGCAAGGCCGAAAAGCTCATCCGCGAGGAACTCCTCAAGGCCCGTCCGACCTACGGCTTCCTTGGCGAGGAAGGTGAAGAGATCGTCGGCACCGACGGCGCGCATCGCTGGATTGTCGACCCGCTCGATGGCACCACCAATTTCCTGCACGGTATCCCGCACTTCGCCGTTTCGATCGCACTCGAGCGCCAGGGCGAGATCGTCGGCGCCGTCATCTTCAACCCGGCGACCGATGAACTCTACACCGCCGAGCGTGGCGGTGGCGCCTTCCTCAACGACCGTCGCCTGCGTGTCGCCTCGCGCAAGCATCTTTCCGATGCCGTGATCGCCACCGGCACGCCGCATCTCGGCCGCGGCAACCACGGCAAGTACCTGATCGAACTGCGCCACGTGATGGGCGAAGTGGCCGGTATCCGCCGCATGGGTGCCGCCTCGCTTGACCTCGCCTATGTGGCCGCCGGCCGCTACGACGGTTACTGGGAACGCGACCTCGCCGCCTGGGACATCGCGGCTGGCGTGCTTCTCATCCGGGAAGCCGGCGGCTGGGCGCACGATATCAACGGCGGCGCCAAGCCGGTCGACGACGGTTCGGTCGTCTGCGGCAACGAATATATCGTCAAGGCGCTGAACGACGTCGTGCACCGCCCGGTGCCGACGAAGTAATCAGCGACCCTATTCCTATGCTCGGCCTCCGGCGCTCACCCGCCGGAGGCTTTGTTTTTCCGCTTGATCCGGAATGGGGCAACACGACAGTGCCACATGCCTGTGCCTATCTACGCGCGTCGCGGCCGTCGCCCCACTTTGGGAACGGCTGAATTTCGTCCTTGAATCGATTTCGGTTTCGGGAATTATGCAGTAGTCTCCGGGCCGGCGCCGCGCCGTTCCGACAAGTAAAAACCGGGAGATACTTACACCCATGACGAAACTGCATCTGTCCGGATGGAACGGTCGGGAAGGCATGGAAGAAGGCTATAATCCGCACAAGCTTTCGAGCCCCATGCACTATTTCTGGACCATGGTGGTCTTCCTGATCATCGTCGGTTTCGTGGGCGCAATCCTCTTTCGGCAGGCACACAACGCCTTTCTGGCCAACCCCGGCCTCAACGGCTTGATCCTTGGGGTGCTGCTGATCGGCATCCTGCTCGTATTCACCCATGTGCTGGGCTTGCGTCCCGAAGTGCGCTGGTTCAACTCCTTTCGCGCCGCCGGCAGTGCCGACAAGGTGGGCCGCGATCCGGTGCTGCTGGCGCCGATGCGGGCACTGATCGGTGCCCGTCAGACGGCGATCTCGACGACGGCGCTGCGCTCCATTCTGGATTCGATTGCGACCCGCCTCGATGAATCCCGCGACATCTCGCGCTATCTGACCGGCCTTCTCGTGTTTCTCGGTCTGCTCGGCACCTTCTGGGGTCTTTTGGGCACCATCGGCTCGATCAACACGGTCATCCAATCGCTGGATGCCGGTTCGGGAACCACCGAAGACATTCTGGCGGCCTTGAAGAGCGGCCTGTCGGCGCCGCTGACCGGCATGGGTACGGCGTTCTCGACATCGCTGTTCGGTCTTTCCGGTTCGCTGATCCTCGGCTTCCTCGATCTGCAGGCCGGCCGCGCCCAGAACCGTTTCTATACCGAGCTTGAAAACTGGCTTTCTTCCGTGACCGATGTCGGCTCCGAGCTGACTTCTGCGCTCGATGCGCCGTCGGGTGCGCCGGTCGAGGAGTTGAAAAAGCTTACGGATCAGCTGGTCCGCCTCAACCAGGAGGGCGGTTCGAGCCAGCGCACGACCGCCGCCATGGCAAGCCTTGCCGAGGGTATCCAGGGCCTGGTGAAAAATATGCGCGGCGAGCAGCAGATGCTCCGGGACTGGATCGAAGCCCAGCAGGAAGAGGCCAAGGCGATGCGCAGGACGCTCGACAAATTGTCGTCGCGCATCGGAGGCGAGCGGATCGCCGTGACAAGCGAGAGGTCGTCATTGACGGCCAAGCTCGGACAGTTGGACGAGACCGGAGGAGAGTAATCCATGGCGCTCGCCCGCAAAGGCCGCACGCAGCGCACGATCGATTATTGGCCGGGCTTCGTCGACGCGCTGTCGACGCTCCTGCTTTCGATCATGTTCCTGCTCACCGTCTTCGTTCTCGGGCAGTTTCTGCTGAGCCGCGAAATCAGCGGCAAGGACGAAGTGCTGACCCGGCTGAACAGCCAGATCAACGAGCTCACGCAGCTCCTGGCGCTCGAAAAGAGCGGCAAGCAGGATCTCGAGGATTCGCTCGCCAATCTCCAGGCTTCCCTGTCCCAGTCGGAAGGCGAGCGCTCGCGGCTGCAGGCGCTGCTCGATCAGGGCGCCGGCAGTACCGATGTCGCCAACCAGAAGATCGGGCGCCTCGGCTCGGAGCTTGAGAACGAGCGTGAGATCAGCGCCCGGGCGATGAGCCAGATCGAGCTCCTGAACCAGCAGATCGCCGCGCTGCGCAACCAGATCGCCGCCATCGAGGTCGCGCTTCAGGCATCGGAGGCGAAGGACCAGGCGTCGCAGACGAAGATCGCCGACCTCGGCCGCCGCCTGAACGTGGCGCTTGCCCAGCGCGTGCAGGAGCTCAACCGCTACCGCTCCGATTTCTTCGGACGCTTGAGGGAAATCCTCTCCGACCGCGAAAACATCCGCATCGTCGGCGACCGATTCGTGTTCCAGTCGGAAGTGCTGTTCCCATCCGGCGGCAACGAACTCAATCCCGAGGGGCAGGCGGAGATGGGCAAGCTCGCCTCGGCGCTGCTTGATCTCGCCAAGGAGATTCCGGCGGAGATCAACTGGGTGCTGCGCGTCGACGGCCATACCGATAATGTCCAGCTTTCCGGAACAGGCCGCTATGCGGACAACTGGGAACTTTCCTCGGCGCGTGCCACCTCGGTGGTCAAATTTCTGATCTCGAAGGGGGTGCCTGCCGATCGCCTGGTCGCGGCCGGCTTCGGTGAGTATCAGCCGATTGCGCCGGGCGAGACCCCGGAGGCCCGGGCCCAGAACCGCCGCATCGAACTCAAGCTGACCGAAAAATAGGCCGCGGCCGCGAAACATACCGCGGCCAACGCCCGACCCTTGAATTGACCTTGACGTACGCGTAACAGTTGCTGCAGCCATTCGTATGGCGGCGCTGTATGGGGTGCAGGGGAGGGCATTTCGTGGATTGCGATGTATTGGTCATCGGTGCGGGCCTTGCCGGCCTGGTTGCCGCCTCGGAAGCGGCCGCCCTTGGCCGCAAGGTCATCGTTCTCGATCAGGAAGGCGAACAAAACCTTGGCGGTCAGGCTTTCTGGTCGCTGGGCGGTCTGTTCTTCGTCGATAGCCCCGAGCAGCGGCGCATGGGCATTCGTGACACGCGTGAGCTTGCCTGGCAGGACTGGCTGGGGTCTTCGCAGTTCGACCGTCCGGAGGACCACTGGCCGCGGCTTTGGGCGGAAGCCTATCTCGACTTTGCCGCAGGCGAAAAGCGCCGCTGGCTGCATTCCCTCGGCATGCGCTGGTTTCCGGTCGTCGGCTGGGCCGAGCGCGGCGGCGGCCTTGCCCATGGCCACGGCAATTCGGTGCCGCGCTTCCATGTCACCTGGGGCACGGGGCCAGCGGTACTCGATCCGTTCGTGCGGCTGACGCGGGAGGCGGAAAGCCGCGGTCTGGTGCGCTTCCGATTCCGCCATCGGGTCGATGAGCTCATCATCACGGATGGAACGGTGACGGGCGCCCGCGGTGCCTTGCTGAAGGAGGATCCGGTCGGGCGGGGCGAGCGCAGTTCACGCGACGTCTCCGGCGATTTCGAGATATCGGCGGGTGCGATCGTCGTCACCTCGGGCGGTATCGGCGGCAACCATGATCTCGTTCGCCGCAATTGGCCGCGCAAGCGCCTTGGCCAACCGCCGGCAACCATGGTCTCGGGCGTGCCGCATCACGTCGACGGACGCATGCTGGAGATCAGCAGCCGGGCGCGCGGCTCGGTCATCAACTCAGACCGCATGTGGCACTACACCGAGGGGCTCAGGAACTTCGACCCGATCTGGCCGGATCATGGCATCCGCATCCTGCCCGGCCCATCATCCTTCTGGTGCGACGCCGACGGCAACCGTTTTTCCGCGCCAGCGATGCCGGGCTTCGATACGCTCGGCACATTGCAGGCGATCCGCGACAGTGGTCACGACTACAGCTGGTTCATCCTGACGCGGGCGATCATCAAGAAGGAGTTTGCGCTTTCCGGTTCGGAACAGAACCCGGATCTGACCGGCAAGAGCATCTCTCTGCTCCTGAAGCGGCTCGGCAAGAACCCGCCAGCGCCGGTCCAGGCCTTCATGGACAAGGGTGAGGATTTCATCGTCCGGGACCGGCTCGAGGACCTTGTGCCGGCGATGAATGCACTGACGGGCGAGAACCGGCTGTCGCTCGACCATCTACGCCGACAGATCGAGGCGCGCGATCGCGAGATCACCAACCCGTTCTCCAAGGATGCGCAGGTCACCGCGATCCGCGGCGCCCGCGCCTATCGCGGCGATCGGCTGCTGCGTACTGCCAAGCCGCACCGGCTGCTCGATCCGAAAGCCGGGCCGCTGATTGCCGTTCGCCTGCATATCCTGACCCGCAAGACGCTGGGCGGCCTGCAGACCAACCTCTCGGGCCAGGTGCTCGAACAATCGGGTGAGCCGGTGCCGGGCCTCTATGCCGCCGGCGAAGTCGCCGGTTTCGGCGGCGGCGGCATGCATGGCTACAATGCGCTCGAAGGCACCTTCCTCGGCGGTTGCATCTTTTCCGGCCGGGTGGCGGGGCGGGGTGCTGCTGGGGTGTGATCGCTTCCCGCCGCTCGCTTTTGGGCTGCCCCTCACCCTAGCCCTCTCCCCGCACGCGGGGAGAGGGGACGGCCGAGCGTGCAGCTAAACTTGGCAAATGCTTCGAATGTCTGGACAAGTCGGCTGACGATCAATCCATCTGCACGTTGGCGTCGCGGACGACCGGCGTCCACTTCGCCAGTTCTGCCGTCACATGCGCACTGAGCTCTTCCGGCGTCGAGCCGACGATCTTGGCGCTGAATTCCTTCATGCGTTCGATGACGGCGGGATCCTTCAGGGCCTTGTTTGCTGCCTCGTTGAGGCGGGCGACCACAGGCTGCGGCGTGTTCGCCGGGGCGAAGAGCCCGTTCCAGGTATAGGTCTCATAGCCTGGGATGCCGGATTCAGCGACCGTCGGAACATCGGGGAAGGAGGGCGCGCGTTCCGCCGTGGTGACGGCAAGTGCCCTCAGCGTGCCTGCCTTGATGTGCCCGGAGGACGAGGGCAGGTTGTCGAACATGATCGGCACCTGGTTGCCGATGACGTCGTTCAGCGCCGGACCGGCGCCCTTGTAGGGGATATGCTGCATGCTGACGCCGGCCATTTTCTTGAAAAGCTCGCCGGAGAGATGCAGCGGCGTGCCGTTGCCGGAGGAGGCATAGCTGTATTCGTCGGGCTTGGCTTTCAAGAGCGCCAGCAGTTCCTCGACGTTCTTGGCTGGAAGCTCCGGATTGACGACCAGCACGTTGGGCACGATGACCAGCAGCGAGATCGGAGCGAAGTCCTTCTGCGGATCATAGGGCTTGGTCTTGAGGATCAGCGGGTTGAGCGCGTGGGTGGCGACGGTTCCCATCAGGATCGTGTAGCCGTCCGCATCGGCGCGCGCGACATTGGCCGCGCCGAGATTGCCGCCGGCGCCGGCGACGTTCTGGACGATCACCTGCTCGCCGAGGTCTTCAGACATTTTCTGCGCGACGATGCGGGCGACCACGTCGGTCGACCCGCCGGCGGCGAAGGGAACGACCAGTGTTATCGGTCGGTCCGGGAAGCCCTGGGCGAGGGCCGGGGTGCTAAAGGGCAGCGCCGATAGCGCCATCAGGCCCAGCATCAGCGTTGCGCGCCGGGTCAGTTGCGAAAATGCCATGCGAATTTCCTCCCGATCATGTCTGCGAACCGCAGAGAACGGCCTTTGGCAGGCCGGCCCCATAACAATAGGGCTCGCTTCTCAGCCGGCAACTGCCAGGTGTGAAATCGGGAGGGTCGTCGTCGCAACGCCTCAGTTTTTCGTGGCGACGAACAGGGCCTCGGCGCCGTGGTCGAACTGCAGCCGCGCAAGCTTGGCGTAGAGGCCACCCTGGCGGATGAGGGAGACGTGCGTTCCCTCCTCGACGATCCGGCCATGATCCATAACCAGGATGCGGTCCGCCTTCAGAACCGTTGCGAGCCGGTGGGCGATGATGATCGTCGTGCGCTCGCGCAACAGGCCATCGAGGGCTTTCTGCACCAGCGTCTCGCTTTCGGCATCGAGCGCCGAGGTGGCCTCGTCGAGGAGCAGGATCGGTGCGTTCCTGAGGATCGCGCGGGCAATGGCGATGCGTTGCCGCTGGCCGCCGGATAGCGTGATGCCGCGTTCGCCGACGAGCGTGTCGTAGCCGTTGTCGAGGCGGTTGATGAACTCGTCTGCCTGGGCGGCGACGGCCGCAGCGCGCACCGCCTCACGGGTCGCGCCAGGCACGCCGAAGGCGATGTTGTCATGAACCGAGGAGGCGAAGATGGTGACATCCTGCGGCACGATCGCCAGCCGGTCGCGCAGTTCCTTCGGATCGACCGTGCGGACATCGAGCCCGTCGACGGTTACAGCACCCTTGGCGGGATCGTAGAAGCGGAGGAGCAGGGAGAAGACCGTGCTCTTGCCGGCGCCGGAAGGGCCGACGATGGCGACAGTCTCGCCGGGGTTGATCGCAAAGCTGAGGCCGTTCAGGCTCTTGTAGTCGGGTCGCGCCGGATAGGCGAAATAAACGTCGTCAAAGGCAATGGCGCCGGCGGCCGGTGCGGGCATGGCGACGGGGTTTGCCGGCGCCTGGATCTCTGGGATCTCCGTCAGCAGTTCGTTGAGCCGTTCGGCGGCACCGGCGGCCTGAGAGAGCTCGCCCCAGACTTCGGAGAGCGAGCCGAGGCTGCCTGCGGCAAAGACCGAGTAGAGCAGGAACTGGCTGAGGGTGCCGGCGGAAAGATTGCCCGACAGCACATCATGCGCGCCGAACCACAACACCGCAACGACGCTGCCGAAAACCATGGTGATGGCGAAGGCAGTGAGCACCGAGCGCGCCTTGATCGCGGCGCGCGCAGCGCCATAGGCATCTTCTACAGCGGATCCGAAATGGTTGTTGGCGAGTGCCTCGCCATTGAAGGCCTGCACGGTGCGGGATGCGGCGATTGCCTCGCCGGCATAGGCGGACGCCTTGGCGAGTGTGTCCTGAGCCTCGCGCGATCGGCGGCGGACGGAGCGGCCGAAGCCGACAAGCGGGAAGACGATGATCGGGATCGCGATCAGCACCAGGCTCGAGAGCTTAGGGCTGGTATAGACCATCATGCCGATGGCGCCGAGACACAGGATCAGGTTGCGCAGCGCCACCGAGGCGGTGGCGCCGACCGCCGACTTGACCTGGGTCGTATCGGCCGTCAGCCGCGAGACGATCTCGCCGGACTGGTTGACGTCGAAGAAGGAGGCGGAAAGCCGGGTGACGCGATCGAAGACGTTGCGCCTGAGGTCGGCGACGATGCGCTCGCCGAGTGTGATGACGAAGTAGTAGCGCGCCGCACTTGCCAGAGCGAGCACGATGGCGAGCATCATCAACATCGAGAAGTAGGTGTTGATGAAACCGGAATCGGGACTGGAGAAGCCGTTGTCGACCATGCGCCTGACGGCGAGCGGCAGCGCCAGCGTCGTGACCGCGGCGAGGATCAGCGAGATACTTGCGCCGACGACCAGATGGCGGTAGCGGGCGAGATAAGGTAGGAGCGTGGCCAGCGGGCGGATGGATTTACGCGCTGGCGCCTGGATTTCTCGTTCGGACACTTGACCCCTTTCGCCAACCACGGAGGAAAGGCTTTGCCCATGAGTCTTCCGCGCGGCACTTGTTATCCCGCAGACCTTGATGTATAGGCACGGCATCGAATTGGGAAGCCGTGGCCCTTCAGCCGGTCCGCGGCTTCATTTACGTGTTCGGTCTCGAAGTCGCAATGCCTTGCGACAATTGGACCCTGGAACTCTAGGAAGATCGTTATGAAGGCAGACATCCATCCCGATTACCACGTCATCAAAGTAGTCATGACCGACGGCACCGAATACGAAACCCGCTCGACCTGGGGTTCTGAAGGCGCCACCATGAACCTGGAAATCGACCCCAAGTCGCACCCGGCCTGGACGGGCGGCAACCAGCAGCTCATGGACCGCGGCGGTCGCGTCTCCAAGTTCAAGAAGCGCTTCGAAGGCCTCGGCCTCTAATCGAACGCCTCTCGGCATTCTTAAAGCCCGGCCATCGCGCCGGGCTTTTTGTTGGCCGATCAGGATGCCGCCGGCTCGCCCGTCACTCGGGAAGGCCGGCCTTGCGAAAGCCGTCGACGAAATGCGCAAGCATGGCGTCGTTACGGAACGGCTCGGTCGCCGCCCAGTGGCGGATCGTGAAGCCGGGGTTGGCGACGAGAAACAGGTCCGCTTCCGTATGCGCCTCGTCGAGGCGGCACAGCTGGGCGAGGCTTGCCGCCAGGAACCGGCGTGAGCTCGTGCGATAGGTCTCGTCCCTGCGCAGCGTCTCGACAGCGGCCTCGTAATCGCCGGCCGCATATTGCGCCTGGCCGAGCGTCAGATAGTACCAGCTTGCCGGAAACGGGTTCAGCCGGAACGCCTTGCGGATATGCGCGAGGCCCTCTTCGACCCGCCCGGCGAGAACGTCGATGTCGGACAACGCCGCCCAGGTGTCGGCCTCGTTCGGGTCGAGTTCGATCGCCTTGGCGAATTCCGCCTCCGCCTCGGTAAAGCTGCGCTCATAGGCGAGCAGGTAGGCCAGGATCCAGCGGCTGCCGGCATCGTTTGGATCGATCGTGACCGCTTTGCGCGCCAGCTCCAGGGCAAGGCTGCGGGCGGCCTCTGTCGGTCCGCCGGAGTGCACCCGTCCCATCCAGTGGTTCATCGCCAGCCAGCGGTAGGCTTCGGCATAATCGGGGTCGAGCGAAACCGCACGCGTCAGCATCAGGTGCGCTTCTTGGGCGGCCTGCGGCGTATCATCCATCAACCTGCGGGCGTGCACGCAGAGATCGTAGGCCTCGATGTTGCCGGGCCGGTTGCGTGGCGGCGGCGGGCGCAATTTTCCGAGCAACGCTTCCACGATCTTGGCCGTAACCTCGTCCTGAACGGCGAAGATGTCTTCCAGGCTGCGGTCGAAGCGCTCCGCCCAGAGATGGTCGCCGCTCAGTGCGTCGACCAGTTGGGCATTGATACGCACGCGTCCTGCTGCGCGCCTGGCGCTGCCTTCCAGCAGGTAACGCACGCCAAGGTCTTCCGCGATCGCGCGCACATCCACCGCCTTGCCCTTGTAGACGAAGGACGAGTTCCGCGCGATGACGAACAGGCCGGGGATCCTCGAAAGGTCGGTGATCAGGTCCTCGGTCAGCCCATCCGTGAAGGGCTCCTGCTCGGGATCGTTGCTGACGTTGACGAAGGGCAGAACGGCGACCGACGGCTTGTCCGGCAGGGGGAGGCGCCGCTTTGCCGCACCGAGCGTCCTCGAACTTCCCGTGAAGCGATAGCCGACGCGCGGGATCGTCGAGATCCACTCGCCACCATCGGCGGCGGGGCCAAGCAGCTTTCTGAGCTGCGCGATCTGGACGGTCAGATTGCCTTCCTCGACAGCCGTTTCCGGCCAGGCCGCATCCATCAGTTCGGCTTTGCCCAGGATTTCGCCGGGCCGCCCGACGAGCGCCGCAAGCAGCCTCAGTCCACGGTAGCCGATCGCGACAGGATCATCGTCCCGGAGGAGCGTTCCCGCACCCGGATCAAGTACGAAGGGACCAAAGGCGAAGCGCGTTTCCTGCATGGGCGCATCTATAGTTCGTTTGGAGGTTTTTGAGAACTTTTTGGACGCGCTTAATTACGCCCCGGTTCGTGTCCTGCAGAATTCGTCGGTCTTTCGGGCCGATATGGAGGCTGCCATGAACCACATTCCCATTCCTTTATTCCGGCATCAGGCACGCGTGCGCGAAGAAAACCCGATGCCTTTGCGCGCCGGCCTCGCAACGCTCAGAGGCGTTATCGCGACCTGGGACAGGAGGGCCCGTTTTCGCCGGGACCTCAAACGGGTCTCGAGGAGCGACCCGCATTTGATCGACGATATCGGCCTCGCAAGGCGACAGGTCGAGATCGAAATCGCCAAACATCTCTGGCAGGCATGAGGGGCGTGTCGAAATGATATCGGACCAAGAGTCTCTGCGTGCGACGCAGCGTCGTCAATTACGCGACATGACCTTACCGCGCGAACAGCCAATCCTGTGGGCGGCGATAGCCGGCACCATCGCAACGGTCACGGTGTTTGCGGTCGCCCAGGGGCTGACCTATCCGCTGCTCAGCTTCATTCTGGAGCGGCAGGGAACGACACCGGGACTGATCGGCCTGTCGGCGGCGATGACGCCGCTGGGTTTCATCGTTTCCGCTCCCCTCATTCCGGCGCTGGTTCGGCGCTTCGGCGCGGCGTGGCTTGCTATTCTTTGCTCGTTGTTTGCCGCGCTAACGCTGATCGCGATCGCCTGGACCCAGGAGCTCTGGGCCTGGATGCCGCTGCGTTTCCTGCTCGGCTTCTTTGCCAATCCGCTTTCCGTGATCAGCGAAACCTGGCTGATCACGATCACCCCGCCGTCGCGCCGGGGCCGCATCATGGGGCTCTATTCTTCGATTGTTTCGGGCGGCTTCGCCATCGGTCCGCTGTCGCTCGGCCTCGTCGGCACGGAGGGCTGGTCGCCCTTCCTCATCGGCATCGTGGCTTTCCTTCTCTGCGGCATGATCTTGCTCGCAGTCGTGCCGCGCCTGCCTGATATGCCGCAGGATGGCGAGGCAACTTCCGTCGGCGGCTTCCTGGCGCTGGCACCTCTTCTTCTGTTTGCGGTTTTCACCGCTGCCGCTTTCGAGCAGATCCTGCTTTCGATGCTTGCCACCTATGGTGCCACGCTCGGAAGCACCGTGGAGCGTATCGCCTCTCTCATTACCTGTTTCATCGCCGGCAATGCGCTGCTTCAGATATTTCTCGGGCGCATGGCCGAGCAGATGGGCTCGATGCGGGCGATGTTGTTCTGTGTGCTGGTCTCGCTGGTCGGGTGCCTGCTGCTGCCATGGGCCTTCAATTCCTGGCTCGTCTGGCCGCTCGTCTTCCTCTGGGGCGGGGTCTCGTTCGGCATCTACACGATGTCGTTGATCCAGCTCGGCGAACGTTTCACCGGCCAGGCCCTGATCGCCGGCAATGCGGCTTTCGCGGTTGCGTGGGGTCTCGGCGGCATCGTGGGGTCGCCCGCGACAGGACTAGCCATGCAGTGGCTTGGCCATCGGGGACTGCCGCTGGCTCTTGGTTTCCTTAGTTGCGTGCTGGTGCTGCTTCTGCTGGCGAAGATGCGGCGCGCGCGATAGTGACACCAGCGACGCGAGAAACAAAAAACCCGGCGATGGCCGGGTTCTGTTTTCCGCACGCTGAAGCGAAGAGCTATCAGTTGGTGCCGAAGGCCGTCTGCAGCAGCTTGATCTGCGCCTTGACGCCGTTCTGGTTGTCCGGAACGATGGCGGCGGCTTCGTGCGGGCGGTAGATTTCGCGGTCGAGCAGGGCGACGCGGTTCTGCAGGCGCAGCGAGCGCTCGATAAGGTCGCGGAAGGATTCCGGCAGTTCGGCCCAGCCGGGAGCGGACTTGTCGACGTTGAAGCTGTCGAGGCGCACCTTGCTCTTTTCCGACATCACCTGGTCACGGCTCATCTCACCGTTGTTGACGGCGCGCTGCAGCAGCAGCCACGACGCCATCTGCATCAGGCGGGTGGTAAGCCGCATGGACTCGGCTGCATAGAGCACCGACGCCATGCGCGGCAGAACCTTCGAGGCGGCGCGGCCGGGACCATCGAGGTATGTCGCCGTTTCCTCGACCAGACCCATGCCTTCCGAATAGAGCGTCTTGAATTGTGCCGAGGACGCTGCGTGTCCTGCGAAACTGACCGTATTCAATCCTCTCTCGGACATGACCTGTTTTCCCTGGTTCAAACGCATCACGACAGTCAGGTAGTGGACAGTTATAGGAAATAAATCCTTGCCCGTCTCTATGCTCGAAGAATGATCCGATAGCGCATTTCGCGCAAGGGTATTCTTAAGAAAGGGTTAATCTCCACAGTTCTTTAGCGAAAGCTATGCCAAAACAAAAAAAGAGCCGCGAAAAGCGGCTCTCAAGGTAAAACAGGGAGAAAAATCAGACCCATTCGCCAGTCGGAGAAATTGTCTGAAACCGGAAAGCTCCGGATACCCCGACAATCGCAGATAATGCTTAATTTGCGGTTAAACGCGCCTCGTTTTGCTGCGCTGCGGCCGCTCCCGCAAGGTCTCAGCGAAACAGGCCTTCGGCGGCTGAGCGGCTCGCGGATTTGCGCGTCCGCTCGGCTTCGAGCCGGGCGATTTCCTCCGTCAACAGGGCGATACGCTGGGTGAGTTCATCGACTGAAAGCAGTGAAAGATCGCTGCCGATTTCGTGCACCAGCTTCTTTTGTGGTCGGTCGTCGTCAAACAGGCTCATCCGTCTGATCCTCCCATTTCTGGTTGTTGTCCGGTTCGCTATGCGCTTCCTCGAACGGGGCAGCGCGCGGCGAAAGCTGCAGGCTTTCCGGTGTCGTCGGCGCGCCGGCATTGACCGGCGAGAAGGCGTCGCGGTCGGCGACCGGCACGGGCGCGCGCATCCGGCTGCGGATGATGGCATAGGCTGTGATCAAAATGTGGGCGCAGGCGGTAATCATGAACAAACCGTACGGACCGGTTGCCGTCATGACCGGACCGCCGATCGTCGGGCCGATGATCGTGCCGATGCCATAGAGCAGCAGCAGGCCACCGGAGACCTTCACGAAGTCTTCGGCGGTTGCAAAGTCGTTGGCGTGGGAAACGGCGATCGGATAGAGCGCGTTGGCGGCGGCGCCATAGATTGCGATCAGCGTCAGCACGATCCAGACCTGACTCGGCTCGATCAGGAAGATGAGCAGGCCGGCGACGGCGCCGACGCCGGCAAGGGTAGCCAGGACATAGCGACGGTCGATGCGGTCGGAGAGGCGGCCTGCCGGAAGCTGCATCACCGCGCCCGCGAAGATCGCCACGCTCATCATTGCCGCAACCGTGCTGTCGGAAAGGCCGGCCTGTCGCCCGAAGACGGCGCCAAGCGTGCCGAAGGCGCCATTGGCGATGCCGACGAGCAGGATGCCGAGGAACGAAACCGGCGAGTTCCGGTAGAGGCCGCGCAGGTCGAGGCTGACCTTCTTCAGCGGTTGCGGCGAGGCGGCCTTGGACATCAAGGTCGGCAGCATGGCGACACAATAGAGGATGCCGCAGATCATGAAGAAGATGCTGGTCGAGGTGTCGCCAAAGGGGATCATCATCTGGCCGCCGACGACGCCGAAAAGCGTGATGGCGATATAGAGCGAGAAGATGACGCCGCGGCTCTCATTGGTGGCGCGCTCGTTCAGCCAGCTTTCGATGATCATCGACGTGCCGGCGGTGGAGAAGCCGGTGAGCGCGCGCAGGATCAGCCACCAGGTCGGATCGATCATGATGCCGGTCAACAGCGCGACGATGGCGATGAGAGAAGCAAAGACGCTGAAGGCGCGCACATGGCCGATGCGCTTGACGACATTCGGGGCGAAGAAGCACCCGAGGACGAAGCCGGCCGCCCAGGACGTACCGATCAGACCGAGGATGGTGGTCGGGTATCCCTCAGCAGTACCGCGAACGGGAAGAAGCAGTCCCTGAAGACCATTGCCCAGAAAGAGAAACAAGGTGCCGAGCAGGAGGGCAGCGACCGGGAGCAGGTTCTTTCTCATCATCCATCCGAAATTCGTTCTGCCGTCAGCAAGTTAGGGCGGTGCCTGGTGAATTGCCAGCCGGTTTCTCTCTACAGCGCTTTGATTACAGTGCCTTGATTTGCCGCTTGTTTCCTTTGACCGGAGAGATTGAAGGAAACAAGCGGTTGCCGGTCATTGCAAATCGTCCGCGAAAACACTAGCCCTTTTTGCCAAGCGCAGCGTATCGCTAGCCCTTGGGGGAAGCGGTGCTCCGTGCGACGAAGTGTGCCGGCGTTGTGAACGCTTGGCCGGTTGAGGCAGCCTCCCGGAAGACGAGGGCAATATGCAGAAGGCGCTCGCCCTTATCCTGCTCCTGGCAATGATTATCCAGCTTCTGTGGCCACTCGGGATCCCGGGCCTGCGCCGCCGCCGCGACTTCTGGAAGATCGCGGTCTTCGCCATCGTCATGATGATGGTGACCGTGCTGATCCGGCCTTAACCGGGCCATCTTGCCTCTAACTACCCGTTTCTTTGGAAACTCCGGGGCCGATTGCGCGATGCTATTGGGTTGTACGTATATTCGCTACAACTACAAAAGGGCGCAGGACAGATGGGGAATAACGCGCTAGATTACCTCTTTCACTCCGGAAGTGAATTCGAGGGTTTCTTGGAACGCCGTCTCGCTGCCATTCTCGCCGCCGATGTCGTGGGATACAGCCGCCTGATCGGCGCTGACGAGACCGGCACACTGGCCGCGATGAAGCGACACAAGAATGAACTCGTCGATCCCAAGATCCACCGCCACAAGGGCCGCATCGTCAAGCTGACCGGCGACGGCATTCTCGTCGAGTTTGCGAGCGTGGTGAATGCGGTCGCCTGCGCCGTCGATATTCAGCGCGGCATGCTGATCCGCAATGAAAGCGTGCCGCAGCTAAAGCGCATCGAGCTACGCATCGGCGTGCATCTCGGCGATATCATCGTCGAGGATGGAGATATCTTCGGCGATGGCGTCAATGTCGCCGCCCGTCTCGAAGGGCTGGCGGAGCCATCCGGCGTTGCCGTTTCCGCCACGGTGCGCGATCACGTCGGTACGCGCCTCGATATCGGCTTCATCGACAAGGGTGAGCACACGCTGAAGAACATTGCCGCGTGCGTGCATGTCTATTCGGTGGCGCTCGGTGCGCCGACGAAAGTTGCGGCGGCGCCAAGCGGGGTCGGCCCCATCGTGCTTGATGACGGCTACGGGCTCTCGGTCGGCGTGCTTCCGTTCACCAACATGAGCCATGATCCCGAGCAGGAATATTTCTCCGACGGCATCACCGAAGACATCATCACGGATCTGTCGAAAATTTCGAAGCTGCATGTCGTCGCCCGCAACACGGTATTCACCTACAAGGGGCGGTCGGTGAAGGTGAAGCAGGTGGCCCAGGAACTGGGCGTCCGCTACATCCTCGAGGGCAGCGTGCGCAAGGCGGGTTCGCGGGTGCGCATCACCGGCCAGCTGATCGATGCCTTGACCGGTACCCATCTCTGGGCCGACCGCTACGACCGCGACCTGACCGATATCTTCGCCATTCAGGACGAGATCACCCACGCCATCGTCGATCAGCTCAAGATCAAGCTTTTGCCGGCGGAGAGACAAGCGATCGAGAACGACCCGACCACGAGCGTCGAAGCTTATACCTACTACCTGCGCGGCCGGCAGTTTTCGCATGCCTGGACCCGGTCCTATCTGCTCTTGGCCCGGCGCATGTTCCTGAAGGCGGTGGAACTCGACCCAAACTTTGCCCGCGCCTATGCCGGCATCGCCGATTGCGAGTCGGCGCTGCGCGACTGGCACGAGGACGAGTTCCCGCTGCAAAGCATTCTTTCCACAACCGCGAAAGCGCTGGAGATCGATCCGAACCTTGCGGAGGCTCATGCCTCACGCGGCCTGGTGCTGCACCAGGACGGCCAGGACGATGAGGCGGTCGCCGAATTCGAGCGGGCGTTGACGCTCGATGCCGGCCTCTATGAGGCGAATTTCCATTACGCCCGTTTCCTGTTTATGCAGGGTGCCTTCGAAACGGCGATCCAGTTCTTCAAGCGCGCTGCTGACATTCGGCCGGACGACTATCTGTCGCCGATCCATCTCATGAGCGCCTATAAATCGCTCGGCCGTGACGTCGAACGTGCGCAATGGGCAAGGATCGGGATATCTCGGGCGGAGCGGGCGCTGGAGCTCAATCCGGAAAACTCCGGCCCCGCGCATCGCGGCGCGTTGGCCCTCGCTCATATGGGCGAAGCCCAGCGCGCCCGGGAATGGGCGGCGCGCGCTCTGGCAATCGATCCCGACGACGTGGTCGCGCGGTACAATACGGCCTGCGTTTATTCCATCCTCGGCGATACCGATGCGGCGCTCGACCTGCTCGAAACCTTGCTGCCACAGAGTTCATGCTACCAGCTGCTCTGGTTCAAGCAGGATTCCGACCTCGACGCGGTTCGCCACCATGTCCGCTTCCAGGCGATGGTCGAGGCGATCGCGCAATGCGAGGCGGGGTTGCGCTAACCGCCGGAGGGTGCCGGCGGTTGCTTTCAGTGGTGGCTTGCCTGACGGGATTCCGCCGGCGCAGTGCTGCGGCCACCCGTCAACCACCAGATGGCCGCGCCGGTGACAAAGAGCATGGCCGTCGCCACGATCACGACTGCGGTAAAGGCCTGCTCGAAGGCGAGCCGGGCGCGGGTTACCAGTTCGCCAGCCACATCCGCCGGCAGTTTCTCGGCGAGAAGCAGGGCTTCGTCGAGGCTGTCGCGGGCCATCGGCGAAATGGCTGCACCCTCCGGCAGCACGAGGAAGGCGGTGTAGACGACCGACATGACGGTGCCGAGAACGGCAATGCCGATCGCGCCGCCGAGCTCGAACGAGACCTCCTCGATCGATGCCGCCATGCCTGCCCGCTCCGGCGGGGCGTTGAACATGATGGCGCTGGAGGCGGCGGTCATCGAGGCGCCGATGCCGAGGCCGAGGACGACGAGGGTGACGATCTGGGTCAGCGCGCCGGCCTCATGGGCCAGCAGGTATCCGCCGAGACCGAGGGCCGCGAGAATGAGGCCGGAGCGCAGCACCACTTCCGCGCCGAGACGCGGCAGCAGGGTGCCGGTCAGCGGACCGGCGACGAACGCCGCGAGTGGGATTGGCAGAATGAAGAGGCCGGCCTGAAGCGGCGAAAGACCATCCACGAGCTGCAACTGCTGGCTCAGGACCAGCTCGATGCCGACGATCGAGGCGGATGCGACCAGCGCGGCAGCGACGCCGGAGGAAAACGCCGCATTGCGGAAGAGGCTGAAATCGATCAACGGATGCGGGCTCCGGCGCTGGCGGCGCACGAAAAGAATGAGCGCGATGGCGCCGATCACGACGGCGGCGAGGCCAGCTTCCAGCGATGGTTCGCGCTTGCTCGTTTCCTTGACGGCATAGGCGAGACCGACGAGACCGACCATGATCTGGAACGATCCGAGTGCATCCCACGGATGTTTCGGATTGCCTGATGTGTTCGGCAGCACGACGAGGCCGAGCAGGAGGGCAATGACGACGATCGGCACGTTGATGAGGAAGACCGAGCCCCACCAGAAATATTCGAGCAGGAAGCCGCCAAGCACCGGTCCGATGGCGGCACCACCGGAGGCGATCGCGGCCCAGACTCCGATCGCCAGCGCCCGCTCGCGCTCGTCGGTGAAGGTGAGGCGGATGATCGACAGCGTGGCCGGCATCATCAGCGCGGCGCCGACTGCAAGCAGCACACGCCCGCCGATCAGGATCGCAGGGGTGGGCGCGTAGGCGGCAATCAGCGACGCGACGCCGAAGACCGCGAGACCGACGATGAAGGGCGTCTTGTGCCCGAGCCGATCGCCGAGCGTGCCGAGGCCAGGCAGAAGGCCGGCGACGACGAGGGCGTAGGCGTTGACGATCCAGAGCTTCTCGGATGCGCTCGCGCCGAGGTCATGGGTCAGGCGGGGAAGGGCAGTATAGAGCACCGTCATATCGACGACGATCAAAAGGAGTGCGCTCGATACGATGGCCAGAATGAGCCAGCGATTTTGCGGATGCATAGTACACCTCAATTGGCCACCCACAGGGAATTGGGGGCTAGGTCTTGTTAACGTCAGGGTCATTATTTAAATACGTACGTATGGATTTGAAATAGGAAGTCAAGATGGGACGACGTCGAACAATCGATCGTAACAAGGTTCTGGATGCGGCGGAGGCGATCGTGAACGCCGTCGGCGCTGCCGGCCTGACGATCGATGCCGTCGCCAAGGCGGCCGGCATCACCAAGGGCGGCGTGCAATATTGCTTTGGCAACAAGGACGGTCTGATCGACGCGATGATGGAGCGTTGGTTCAACGAGTTCGACACCGCGGTTGCGGCCGAGGGCGGCGACGATCCTGATCCGGTCAAGGCGATGCGCGCCCATGCGTCGGTGACTGCGCGAATGAACACGGCCGACAATGCCCGCACATCCGGCATGATGGCAGCCCTTTTGCAGCGGGAAGAGCATATGGCGAAGAACCGCGCCTGGTACCGCGCGCGTCTCGATGGCATCGACCTGTCGACGGAGGCTGGGCGCCGGGCGCGGCTTGCCTTCCTCGCCACCGAGGGCGTCTTCCTGTTGCGCGGTTTCGGTTTCGCCGAGATGGACGACGCCGAATGGCAGGATATGTTCGCCGATATTCTGAAGCTGTTGCCGGAGCCCGGCGAGGCCGCCTAGAGCAATTCGAGGAAAAGTGTGAAACGGTTTTCCGTCCGGAATTGCGCAATTTCAAACAGTTAGAGCATTTCACTGTTTCATTGAAACAGTGAAATGCTCTAACGGTCGCCGCGGGAAAGCGCTACAGGTCGATCAGACCGCGCATCGCACTGATGCAATTGCCGGAAAGGCTGACTTGGCGAACGATGCCGCCCTGCTTGCGGACATGCGCCCCGATGAGGCTCCGCCGGCCCATCTCCACGCCCTGCTCGATCGCGATTTCGACATCGATATCCTGGTTCGGCAGCAGCGAGACGAGATAGGCCGAAAGGGCGGCCGAGGCGCTGCCGGTGGCGGGGTCTTCGTTGACATTGTCGAGTGGCGCGAACATGCGCGCCCGGATCTGCCACGGCGTTTGCGGCGATCGTGCATAAAGGAACAGACTGAAGCTGTCTTCCTCGGGCTTGTAGCGCGCATTCGCTGCATGGAAGGCCGTAACATTCGGCCGCGCCGTCGAAAGTGACGCGATATCACTGATTTCCGCGACCGCGAAGGGCAGGCCGACGGAAAGCCGGATAGGCGTATGGATGCGCGTGCTGATGGCTTCCGATGTGAGCGATGCGCAGGCAGCGATCGTCCCGGCGTCGATTTCCGGGCCGGCCGTCAGACCGCGCGGAACGACGATGCGGGCACCGATGACCTCGCCCTTCTCCCGCGACAATGTTGCCTCGACGAGCCCCGCCTTTTCCTCGAAGCGCAGGATGCCGCCGGGCACACGGCCGAAGATTTCCTTCTGTCGGCCGAGCACGAAGGCGGTGCCGACATTCGGGTGACCGGCAAAGGGAATCTCCATCGTCGGCGTGAAGATCCGGACCTCCGCCGTGTTGGCGGGGTCGCGCGGCGGCAGCACGAAGGTGACTTCGGAGTAGCCGAACTCGGTCGCGATCGCCTGCATCTGCTGGTCGCTCAGGCCCCGGGCATCCGGGATGACCGCGAGTTGGTTGCCGGCGAAACGCTCAGCGGTAAAGACGTCGACAGTGACGTAGGCGATGGATTGTGGCGAGGCGGCGGAGGTCATGGCACCGGCTTTCTCTACGGTTGGCTGTGAAGCCAAGACTTAAGCCAGCGTTCGCACGCGTCAAAGGCGCCAACTTGTTCCGGTGACAAGTTCCATCCGGCACGGGCAGCCAGCTCTTGGCTGGCCCTGCTGTCCAGGCGCTCCGCGATGTTGACGACGCATTCCTGCTGCGGATGTAGCCGAAGCAAAGAGGGGCCGACTTGCGGCCCCTCGGATCTCATCTCTCGACCATGCCTTATGCGGCCTTCTCGAGATCCTTCTTCCAGGTGCCCTTGGCCGCAAGGCTGCACATCTCAGCGCGATGCGAGAAGGCACGCTGGCCATCGCCGATGTTGTCGGCCTTGCCGTGCCAGGCGTTGAGTGCCTCCTGCTGCAGGGCTCGGCCATAGGAAAAGGTGAGTTTCCACGGCAGGTCGTGGGTGGCGTTCATCGCCGAAAGATGGGCCGTCGCCTCTTCGGTCGACTGACCGCCGGAAAGGAAAGCGATGCCAGGCACGGCCGAAGGCACCGTGCGTTTCAGCACCCTTATCGTGCGCTCGGCCACCTCGGCGACGGAAGCCTTGCGGGCCTTCTTGCCGTCGATGACCATGCTCGGTTTCAGGATCATGCCTTCGAGTCTGACGCGCATGGCGGCCAGTTCCTCGAAGGTGGTGCGCAGCGCCCACTCCGTCACTTCCTCCGCGCGGTCGATCGAATGGTCGCCTGGCGCTCCATCCATCAGCACCTCCGGCTCGACGATCGGCACGATGCCGGCTTCCTGGCAAAGGGCGGCATAACGGGCGAGCGCATGAGCGTTGGCACGAACGGCGCCCGGGCTCGGCAGGGTATCGGAGACGGCGATCACGCCACGCCATTTGGCAAAGCGCGCGCCGGCTTCGTAATATTTCGCCAGCCGCTGCGCGAGGCCATCGAGGCCTTCGGTGATCGTCTCTGCCGGGAAATTGGTCATCGGCTTGGCGCCGGCGTCGACCTTGATGCCGGGGATCGCGCCGGCGGCACGGATGATTTCGACCAGCGGCGTGCCGTCGACGGCATGCTGAAACAGGGTTTCCTCATAGAGAATGACACCGGAGATGTACTTGCGCATCGCCTTGTCGGCGCGCAGCAGCATCTCGCGGTAATCGCGCCTGGAGGTCTCGGTGGATTCGAGGCCGATCGTATCGAAACGCTTCTTGATCGTGGCCGTAGACTCGTCGGCGGCGAGCAGCCCCCGGCCGTTGGCGACCATGGCAATTGCGATGTCTTCCAGTCTTTCGCTCATGTTTTTCTCCCTAGACAGCGCTGATCACCAGGGACCAGGCAGGTACTGAAACAAACAGTTTCGGACCGACGGCGCACAGGGCAGCCGCCACGCTCCAAACGAGGCGCGAGTAACAGGCGAAATTGTCCAGGAAAATGGCGAGAAAAGCGACTAAAACGATTTAAAATTTTTTAATCGATTGAACAATCAAGATTTTTTCTTGATTGACCGGCGCGCGGCGGTTGTGTCCGCGCGCCGATTGGATGCGTTACTTCTGCTTGAGGATGTCGACGCCCGGGAGCGGCTTACCTTCCATCCACTCCAGGAATGCGCCGCCGGCGGTCGAGACATAGCTGAAATCGTCGGCGACTTCGGCATGGTTCAGTGCTGCGACGGTATCACCACCGCCGGCAACCGAGACCAGCGATCCCTGGCGGGTGCGGGCGGCCGCGTGCTTGGCAACGGCAACCGTCGCCCTGTCAAAGGGGGCGATCTCGAAGGCGCCGAGCGGACCGTTCCAGACGAGCGTTTCGGCCTTGGAGATCCAGTCGTTGACGGCGGCGATCGACTTCGGACCGACGTCGAGAACCATGGCATCGGCGGGAATGGCGTTGATATCGACCACTTCGTTGTCGGCGCCGGCCTTGAACTCGCGGGCGATGACGCCGTCGTCCGGCAGAACGATGGCGCAGCCGGCCTTGTCGGCGGCAGCAATGATCGCCTTGGCGGTGTCGGCGAGGTCATGCTCGCAGAGCGACTTGCCGACATTGATGCCCTTGGCGGCGATGAAGGTGTTGGCCATGCCGCCGCCGATGACGAGCGCGTCGACCTTGGTCACGAGGTTCTGGAGGAGGTCGATCTTGGTCGAGACCTTGGCGCCGCCGACGATCGCGACGACCGGCCGCTTCGGCTGGCCGAGGCCCTTTTCGAGCGCTTCGAGTTCGGCCTGCATGGTGCGGCCGGCATAGGCCGGCAGGTGATGGGCAAGGCCCTCGGTCGAGGCATGAGCGCGGTGGGCGGCGGAGAAGGCATCGTTGACGTAGATGTCGCCGTTGGCGGCAAGCGCTTCGACGAAGGCCGGCTCGTTCTTTTCCTCGCCCTTGTGGAAGCGGGTGTTTTCGAGCAGCAGCACGTCGCCGTCGCTCATTTCGGCAATGGCGTTCTTCGCCTTGTCGCCGATGCAGTCGGCGCCGAAGTGGACGCGCTGGTCGAGCACGTCCTCGACCGCCGGCGCAATCGTCTTCAGCGACATGTCGGCGACCGGTTCACCCTTCGGGCGACCGAAATGGGCGAGCAGGATGACCTTGGCGCCCTTTTCGGCCAGTTCGCGGATGGTCGGCGCCACACGCTCGATGCGGGTCGCGTCCGTCACCACGCCGTCCTTGACCGGCACGTTGAGATCGACGCGCACCAGCACGCGCTTGCCGGCGATGTCGGTCAGATCGTCGAGGGTCTTGAAAGTCATCAGATAGTCTCCGGTGATAGTCTTTGGAAAAGGGTGGGATAGTGGATGACGAGGCCGTCCTCGTCCACGGGCAGGTCCGCGGCAAAGCTGCGATCCTCGGCCTCGTAGCGGTAGAGCCTGAAATCATCGAGGCAGGTGTAGTGCTGGCCGTCCACGACGGGCTCGAACGTGTCGAACGGCACGTAGAGCATCTTGAGCTTTACAGTGCCGGACTGGCGACCGAGGTCGAGCCGGCGGATCGGCAGCGTGTTGGTGAAGGGTGTACCGGCGAGGTCGATATCGATGCAACCATCGAACTCGGAGAGGGGAGCGCCTCGCGCCGTCATCCATTGGCCCGGGACGTCCGAGCGCAGATGCAGGCTCCGGCCGTCCGTCGTGTCGACCATGAGCTTGCGAACGTGCCAAGTGTCGTCGCAATCGATCCGGTAGCGCACGCCATAGGGCGTGCCGCCGCGGTTGCCGATCAGAACGCCGACGGCGCGGATGACCGCGCCGTCGGCTGTTTCGGTTTGCGTCAGCGTCAGGTGTTCGAGCCCTTCCCCTTCCAGCGGACGCCAGCGGACCGTCTTTGGAGAAAGGGCGCGAAACATCTGACTTAGATGAGCTTGGCGAACGCGACCGCCGTGTCGGCCATGCGGTTCGAGAAGCCCCACTCGTTGTCGTACCAGGTGAGGATACGCACGAAGTTGCCTTCGACGACCTTGGTCTGGTCGATCGCGAAGATCGAGGAGTGGCTGTCATGGTTGAAGTCGCGCGAAACGAGAGGCTCTTCCGTGTAGCCGAGAACGCCCTTGAGCGCGCCGTTGGAGGCGGCCTTGATGGCGTTGGTGATTTCCTCGACCGAGGTGTTGCGCTTGGCGACGAACTTGAAGTCGACGACCGAGACGTTCGGGGTCGGAACGCGGATCGACGTGCCGTCGAGCTTGCCCTTCAGTTCCGGCAGAACCAGGCCAACGGCCTTGGCAGCACCGGTCGAGGTCGGGATCATCGACAGAGCGGCAGCGCGGGCGCGGTAGAGGTCCTTGTGCATCTGGTCGAGCGACGGCTGGTCGTTCGTGTAGGAGTGGATCGTGGTCATGAAGCCGTGGCTGATGCCGATGGTATCGTTCAGGACCTTGACGACCGGAACCAGGCAGTTCGTGGTGCACGATGCGTTGGAGATGACCAGGTGGTCCTTGGTCAGCTGGTCGTGGTTGACGCCGTAGACGACCGTCAGGTCAGCGCCGTCGGCCGGAGCCGAAACGATGACGCGTTTGGCGCCGGCGGTCAGGTGCGCTGCAGCCTTGTCGCGGGCGGTGAAGATGCCGGTGCACTCCATGGCGATGTCGACGCCGAGTTCCTTGTGCGGAAGCGTTGCCGGATCCTTGATCGCCGTGACCTTGATCGGCTTGCGGCCGCCGACGGTGATCGTGTCGCCTTCGACCTTCACCTCGGCCGGGAAACGACCGTGGATGGAGTCATAGCGCAGCAGGTGGGCGTTGGTTTCAACGGGGCCGAGATCGTTGATGGCAACGACTTCGATGTCGGTGCGGCCGGATTCGACGATCGCGCGGAGCACGTTGCGGCCGATGCGGCCAAAACCGTTGATGGCGACTTTTACTGTCATATCGGGTCTCTCCCTGTCTGGATGACGTAGTACGAAAAAATCGGGGCGCGCCTTTCGGCGCGCCCCGCAACTTGATCAGGAAAGCTTTGCTTCCGCAGCGGCGACCACCGCCTCGGGCGTGATGCCGAAGTGCTTGTAAAGGTCCTTGTAGGGACCGGAGGCACCGAAGGACGACATGCCGATGAAGGCGCCGTCGCTGCCGATGAAATGATCCCAGCCCTGGCGGATGCCGGCTTCGACGGCGATCTTGACCGGCGAGTTGCCGATGATCGCCTGCTGGTAGTCTTCGCTCTGTTCGGCAAAGAGCTCGAAGCAGGGAACGGAGACGACGCGCGTCGAGATGCCCTTGGCGGTCAGTGCCTGGCAGGCCTTGACGGCGATTTCGATTTCCGAGCCGGTGGCGAAGATCGTCACCTTGGCGTCGGCGGCCGAGATCAGGTCATAGGCGCCGTGAGCGCAGAGGTTTTCTTCCTCATACTCGGTGCGAACGGCCATCAGGTTCTGGCGGGTGAGCGCAATGCCGGACGGCCGGTTGTGGCTTTCGAGCGCCAGCTGCCAGCATTCCGCCGTTTCCGTGGCGTCCGCCGGGCGGAACATCAGGAGGTTCGGAATGGCGCGAAGTGCTGCCATGTGCTCGACCGGCTGGTGCGTCGGGCCGTCTTCGCCGAGGCCGATGGAATCGTGCGTCAGCACGTGGATGACGCGGATGCCCATCAGCGCGGCGAGGCGGATCGACGGACGGCAATAGTCCGAGAAGATCAGGAAGCCGCCGGAATAGGGAATGACGCCGCCATGCAGCGCCATGCCGTTCATGGCAGCGGCCATGCCGTGCTCGCGCACACCCCAGTGGATGTAGCGGCCGGAGAAATCGTCAGGCGTGATCGACTTGGTCTGGCTCGTCTTGGTGTTGTTCGAGCCGGTCAGGTCGGCCGAGCCGCCGATGGTTTCGGCGAGAACGCCGTTGATGACTTCGAGCGCGTCTTCGGAAGCCTTGCGGGTTGCCGGCGACGGCTTGGTTTCAGCGAGCTTCTTCTTGTAGTCGTCGATGGCGGAGGACAGACGGCCTTCGAGCTCGCCGGAGAAGCGGCGAACGAACTGGGCCTTCTTCTCGGCATCGCTCTTTTCGAGGCGCTCTTCCCATTCCTTGCGCGTCTTGGTCGAGCGCAGGCCGGCCAGACGCCAGGCGTCGAGCACGTCGGAGGGAACGACGAAGGCTTCGGCTTCCCAGCCGAGTGCCTTGCGGGTGGCGGCGATTTCCTCGGCGCCGAGCGGCGAGCCGTGGACCTTGTGGGTGCCGGCCTTGTTCGGCGCACCGAAGCCGATCGTCGTCTTGCAGGCGATCATCGTCGGCTTGTCGGACTTCTGGGCCTCATCGATCGCGGCGGCGATCGCTTCCGGGTCATGGCCGTCGACGGCGATGGTGTTCCAGTGGCAGGCGCGGAAGCGGGCGTGCTGGTCGGTCGAGTCGGCGATCGAGATCGGGCCGTCGATCGAGATGTTGTTGTCGTCCCAGAAGACGATCAGCTTGTTGAGTTTCAGGTGGCCGGCGAGCGAAATCGCTTCCTGGCTGATGCCTTCCATCAGGCAGCCGTCACCGGCGAGCACATAGGTATAGTGCTCCATCAGGTCGGAACCGAATTCGTCGCGAAGCTTGCGTTCGGCGATCGCCATGCCGACGGAATTGGCAAGGCCCTGGCCGAGCGGACCGGTGGTCGTCTCGATGCCGGCGGCGTGGCCGTATTCCGGGTGGCCGGCGGTGCGGGCGCCGAGCTGGCGGAAGTTCTTGATCTCGTCGATGGTGATGTCTTCGTAGCCGGTCAAATAGAGCAGCGAATAGAGCAGCATCGAGCCATGGCCGGCCGACAGCACGAAGCGGTCGCGGTTCG
Organism: Ensifer sp. ENS10; assembly: GCF_014852025.1. Lineage (NCBI taxonomy): Bacteria > Pseudomonadati > Pseudomonadota > Alphaproteobacteria > Hyphomicrobiales > Rhizobiaceae > Ensifer > Ensifer sp. ENS10. The sequence continues at coordinate 160,897 of NZ_JACVAS010000007.1, read as the reverse complement.
GCCAGGAGGGGTTCTTGGGGTCAAAGCTCAGATAGCGCGTGAAGAGGACTGTCGCTATGTCGGCTGCACCCATGGGCAGGCCTGGGTGGCCGGAATTTGCCTTCTCGACGGCATCCATGGAAAGGAAACGGATCGCATTTGCCATCCGGTCGTGTTTTTCGCGAGAGATCATGACTGTTCCGTTTTGCGTTCGGTGGTCAGGGAACGGTCTCTATCCTCCAAAGACCGCGCAAGAAGCGGCTGACACATAGCAGGTGCGCCGTGCGAGTCAATAAATACGGGCCTTCCGCGGCCATTTGACGGCAGGTCGTTCCGGTCCTTGTCTCGCAATGCAACAGAGCTTTCGCACTGCCGTTGAAGAAAGCCGGCTACGCAATCCATCCACAGCTTCCGTAGTTGTTTGCGGAGCTTGGCATTGTTGAGACTTACGTAATAGGTTTAAAAAAGATCGAGCCGAAGCGGCGGACGGGATTCGGGCGATTCGGCCTCACGGGCGAGGTATTCGGAACACATGCCGGCAAAGACTGTCAAAGCGGCGATCGATGAACTGCGGAACGCAGTGCAATCCCTGGAGAATGCGATCGACGGTCGGTTTGACAGGGAACGGGATTTCGGCGAGTTCGAAGGCGAGGTTCGGCGTGTCAACACCGACCGGTCGCGACTGGCACAGGAACTCGACCAGTCGCAGTTCCGGGCGAACCGGCTCGAGGAGGTTAACCGCGAGGTTTCCCGCCGCCTCGTGACGGCGATGGAAACCATTCGGGCGGTGCTCGACCGCTAGGATAAAGCGACATGGCGCAGGTCACAGTATCGATCGACGGCAAGGCCTACCGGATGGCCTGCGAGGAAGGGCAGGAAGGTCACCTGACCGAGCTTGCCACGAAATTCGATCAGTATGTCGGACATCTCAAGAGCCAGTTTGGCGAGATCGGCGATCTGCGCCTCACCGTCATGGCCGGCATCATGGTCATGGACGAGCTCAGCGAGGTCAACCGCCGGCTGAAGAGCCTCGAGGCCGAGGTCGGCAATCTGACTGATGGTCGCGATGCCGCACTTTCCGACCAGATGAAGAGCGAGGAGGCGCTGGCCTCTGCGCTCAGCGAAGTCACCGCGCAGATCCACAGCATTGCCGCCAAGCTGAACGGCCGCACCACGACACCAGCAAGCTAAAGGTTTCGGTGGCGAGCCTCTGGCGCGAAGCACCGAGACACTTTATATATCGACTGCGGTCTGCGCTTCCCGACAGGAACCACAATCCCCGGGGCCATACTCGATCTCAAGGGAGCCGTCCCTGTCCGGGCTCGTGGGTCTGGACACATGGCGCCCACCTACTTTGTAGGTACCCGGGATCGTAAACTATCCATCGGTTGTGTGGATCGCACCTTCTCCCCCCCTTCAGGCAGCCGTTCAATCTCCGGCAAAGGCCCGGCGAATGGCGTCGGCCATGGCCTCGACGATCCGGTCCTTGCCGTTCCCCGCTTTCGATACCCGCAACACGACGTTGGAGTGGTCGATCACTTCATAGCCGTCATCGGCCGTCAGTTCGCGGCACCCGGCCGGAATGCTGCTGCGGGCGAGCGGCGCAATGGCAAGGCCCGACACCACTGCAGCCATCAAGCCGCCGCTCGTGCGGCTGACATAGGCCACGCGGCTTTCCAGGCGGCATTTCCTGAGATTGCGCTGGGCGAGGTCGTCGCACCAACCGCCTTCCAGATAGGTATAGGTGGCGATCGGGAGCGGTCGCCGCTCGTCGGTGCGGTGCTGCTCCGAGGTCACCCAGACGGTCGGGTCCATCATGAGCACTTCGTTCTTCGTGCGCCCGCCGGGTTCAAAGACGACAGTGAGATCGAGCTCGCCGGCTTCCAGTGCCGCGATGTTGGTCATCGAAGCGCCCTGCTGAACGGTCACTTCGACGCCGGGGTGGATGGCGGCGAAGGTTCCGAGCGCTTTCGGCAGGGTAGAGTTGATGTATTCCTCGGGTATGCCGATCCGGACCGCGCCGTCGAGAGCGGGCTGGCGCATCGCGGTGGCCGTGTCGTCGAGCAGCGTGACGATGCGTCTGGCATTGTCGAGCAGCCGCAATCCCTGCGGCGTCAGCACGACGCCACGCGAGTGGCGCTCGAACAGCGCGTCGCCGAGCATGTCCTCGAGCTTCTTGATCTGCATGCTGACGGCGGATTGCGTGCGCCCGACAATATTGGCGGCGCGTGTGACATTGCCGGTGTCGACGACCGCAAGAAAGGTTCTGAGCAATTCGCTGTCGAGGGGGAGGGACATGGTTGTATCCATCAGAAATTCTGATAGCAGCCATGCTCGCAATTCGTTTGTCAGATGTCAACGCGAGGACGAAGATTGGCTGGTTCGATCATCTTGCGCAGGGTCATTCTCCATGAGCGTGCTTGCCCTCTTCGCGTTTTCCGAAGCCTCCATCGCGCTCCGGCGTCGAGCGATGCAATGGTCTTGCGACGTCCTGTTTCCCGAGGTGCCGGTGGACGTGCCATCAGGCAAGCCGGCGCTCCTGCGCGATGCGGGGATCTATCATGAGGCAGCCGACATGATGCAGCGGGAAAAGCTGGCGATCGCCTACCGGTCGCACTGGCTGTTGTGAGCGTATCTGCCGGCAGATACGGGACTAGAGCGCCGTGCGTTCAGGTGAACGCACAAAGACGCTTTAGCACTTTGATTCTAGAGCATCTTTCCGCCTCCAGTGATTCCACTTGAGAGCGGGATGCTCTAGGAGATGAGGTCCAGCCTGGCGGCGCGAAACACCGCTTCGGCGAGATTGCCCGCCTGCAACTTACGCATGGCATCCGTTAGTGCCCGATCGATCCGATCGAGCGGAATGTCGGTCTCGCGCACCATGTCCTGGCGCGTGCGGCCGCGTGCGGCAAGCGTCAGGCAACGCAGTTCCAACGGGTCGAGTTCGTTCATCTGGTCCTTCATGGACGTCGGCTTTTCCACTGCTGCCTGCAGGAGCGCGTCCATACATCGAACACGGGCATTAGTTCCTGCTAATTATTTGAAATCGTGTCCTTATTTGCACGCGGCTCCTGTTTCGCGAAAGCGGAACCCTTGCCCATGATGAATGGAAAGCTAATGCTGTGCCGAACCGGGAAGGGGGTGGCATGATTGTCGCAATCTGCTGCAAATGCGGCGATGTCGGTGGGTGGGCGAAAGATACCATTGCGTAAACAGGCTGGTGGCCGGCCCGGGAATCGGCGAGAGATGGGGAACTTGTGCCATTTCGGGAAGTGATTTTTCTCCGGCGACGATGGCGGGCGGCGGGTTGTCAGGAGAGGATGCGATGTCACCGAGGGATTTGAAGGCAGCACTGCGCAAGGAGAGGCTGGCATTGCGCGATGCAATGTCGGCGGAGATGCGGATCGAAGCGAGCCTGACCATGGCCGATCACGCTGGCGACGTCATCGCGCTCGATCCCGGACATATCGTCTCCGGCTTCTGGCCGATCCGCTCCGAGGTCGACATCCGGCCGCTGATGGCGCGGCTGAAGCAGCGTGGTGCCAGGCTCTGCCTTCCCGTGATCATGGACAAGCAGACGATCATCTTCCGCGAATTGCTCGATGGCATCGACGTCATCGCCACCGGATTCGGAACGACAGGTCCGGGACCGGACGCACCGGAACTCGATCCGGATATCATGCTCGTACCGCTTTCCGCGTTCGATTCGACCGGCCACCGGATCGGCTATGGCGCCGGCTATTACGACCGCGCCATCGACCGGCTGCGCAACAAGGGCCACCTGCCAAAGCTGATCGGCATCGCCTTCGATTGCCAGGAAGTGACATCCGTGCCGGCCGAACCGCACGATGTCGCGCTCGACGCCGTGCTCACCGAGAGCGGGTTTCGGCATTTCTGAGTTCATTTCGCCGAGACGGTGGAGTGGGCTAAAGCCTTGAGATCGCAAAGGTCGGGGGCGGCAGGTCGTTGCGCGGTTTTCGCTGATTTCATCTAAGGCGTTTCCTGCGCGGCCGGGATCGTGTAGACGCTCTATCTCTTTGTTTTATGCAGTTCCGGACGCAACAACCGCTGACGCGCTTCCGCCGGGGCTGCCCTGGTGGGATTTGAGCGAGCATGAGGCTTCTGTTTCTGGGAGATATGGTGGGCAAGACGGGCCGTACGGCGGTCTGGGAGCGGCTTCCAGGGCTGGTTGGTGACCTCAAGCTCGATTTCGTCATCGTCAACGGCGAGAATGCCGCCGGCGGTTTCGGCATCACCGAAGACATCTTTCTCGAGACGATCAATGCCGGCGCCGATGTGGTGACGACCGGCAATCACGTCTGGGACCAGAAGGAAGCGGTCGTCTTCTGCGAGCGGCACGACCAGTTCCTGCGCCCTGCCAACTATCCGGCCGGCACGCCCGGCCGCGGCTCCAACCTGTATTTCGCCCGCAACGGCGCCCGCGTGCTGGTCGCCAACGTCATGGGCCGCGTCTTCATGCATCCGGAGCTCGACGATCCCTTCAAGACGGCGGAAGCCATCCTCGACGCTTGCCCGCTCGGCGAGCAGGCGGATGCGATTGTCTTCGACTTCCATGCGGAAGCCACCAGCGAGAAGCAGTGCTTCGGCCATTTCGTCGATGGCCGCGCCAGCCTCGTCGTCGGCACCCATACGCACGTGCCGACCGCCGACCACCAGATCCTCAATGGCGGTACGGCCTATATGAGCGACGCCGGCATGTGCGGCGACTACGATTCTTCGCTCGGCATGGACAAGGAAGAGCCGCTCAACCGGTTCATTTCGAAGATGCCGAAGGGGCGTTTCGAGGCCGCCTCCGGTCCCGCGACCATCTGCGGGCTTGGCGTCGAGATCTCCGACCGCACCGGGCTTGCCGAAAAGATCGCGCCGCTGCGGCTCGGCCCGAGGCTGGCCGAGACGATCCCGGATTTCTGGTCCTAAAAAACGAAGCCAGCAGCACCGCCTGCTTGTCGAACGCGCTTCCGGTTGAAGCGCGCGCTGCCACGTATCGCCTTCCGGGAATTGATTTTTTTCAAGGTGACAACCCCATCAAATGATGGCAGGTTATCGCGAAATCACGCCGGGCCGGGGCGTGATGTATTCGAGTGTTTTCCAGTAATGAATACCGTCCGCAGTCCTGAATTGCGGGCTTGTGCTGCCGTCACCGGACAATAGGGAGCAGGCGCTCTCTGCCCGGCGATCTCGATCCAACAGTGTTCGCCGGCCCAGAGCGGGGACCGCTGTATCATTTAATTGCTTGTGTGACTTTGCCTCTTGGGTCGCTGCCGATCCGAGTATTTGTGCGGAGCGGGAGAGTGATGCGGCGATTTTCCGCTCATGTCCTGTTCTGAAGTATTCAAAGCGATTGCGGTGGTTGGTCGGTCGGGCTGCCCATCGTCGTCCCGAGTGCATTCGGAGGGCATGCATGTTGTCTAAATGGCATTTGCCGATGATCGTCGGCGCTTCTCTTTCCCTTCTTTCCGCTGTTGGTGCCCAATCACAGGACGCGCAATTGCCTGTCGTGACCGTCGCCAAGCCGGTCGTGCGTGACGTGATCGACAGCGACGAGTTCATCGGCCGCTTCGAGCCGGTCGACGAGGTGCAGGTTCGCGCCCGCATCGGCGGCTATCTCGACGAGGTCAATTTCACTGACGGCGCCCTGGTGAAGAAGGGCGACAAGCTTTTCGTCATCGACCAGCGTCCCTACCGCACGGCCCTCTCCCAGGCCGAGTCGACCCTGGAATCGGCGCGCTCAACGCTGGAATTCGCCGAGTCCCAGTTCAAGCGCACGCAATCGCTGACGGGCACCGGCACGCTGTCGGTTTCGACGCTTGACGATCATCGTCGTGCGCTGCTTTCGGCGCAGGCGCTGGTGCGCGGTTCGGAAGCGGCGGTCGAGCGCGCCAAGCTCGACCTCGACTACACGACCATAACCGCGCCGCTCAGCGGCCGCGTCGACCGGCGCTTGCTGTCGACGGGCAACCTGGTGCAGGCGGACCAGACCGTCCTGACGACGATCGTCTCGCTCGATCCGATCGACTTCTACTTCGACGTCGACGAACGGCGGCTCTTGTCCTATGCGCGGGTCGCGCGCGAACGCGGCAGTGCGTTGCAGGAAGGCGGCGGTGCGCTCGAGGTACTCGTCACAATCGCCGACTCGCAGGAGGAACCGTTCAAGGGCAAGCTCGACTTCGCCGAAAACCGTGTGGACCCGCAGAGCGGCACCATGCGCGTGCGCGCCCGTCTCGACAACCCGAAGCTGGTGCTGCAGCCTGGTCTCTTCGGCCGTGTGCAGATCGAAGGCTCGAACACCTACAAGGCCGTGCTCATTCCGGATGAGGCGATCGGCGCCGACCAGAACGAGCGGATCGTCTATGAGGTGACAGCCGATGGATCGGTGGTGACCAAGCCCGTGCGGCTCGGACCGAAACTGCATGGCTATCGGGTCATCCGCAGCGGCATGACGGGCGACGAGACCATTGTCGTCAACGGCCTGATGCGGGCGCGCCCCGGCACCAAGGTAAAGCCCGAGATGATTCAGCTTCCCCCTGAGGCGCAAGCGGCGGGGACGACGCAATGAGGTTCGCTCACTTCTTCGTCGATCGACCGATCTTCGCGTCGGTGCTTTCGATCGTCCTTTTGATCGTCGGCAGCATTGCCTATTTCCAGCTTCCGGTGGCGCAGTACCCGGAAATCGCGCCGCCGACCATTGTCGTGCGGGCGGCCTATCCCGGCGCCGACGCCAATACGGTCGCCAACACCGTGGCGACGCCGCTCGAACAGGAAATCAACGGCGTCGAGAACATGCTCTACATGTCCTCCTATTCAACCGCTGACGGCTCGATGGCGCTGACGATTACCTTCAAGCTCGGCACCGATCTCGACCAGGCACAGGTGCTGGTGCAGAACCGCGTGTCGATCGCCGAACCGCGCCTGCCGGAAGAGGTCCGACGCATCGGCATCACCACGGCCAAGAGCTCGCCCGACCTGATGATGGTCGTGCATCTGCTCTCGCCGACCGAACGTTATGACCAGCTCTACGTCTCGAACTATGCCCGCACGCGCATCCGCGATCTGTTGGTGCGGCTCGACGGCGTCGGCGACGTCATCCTGTTCGGCGAGCGCGAATATGCGCTGCGTGTCTGGCTCGATCCGGAAAAACTGTCCGCCTATGGCATGACGGCCGGTGACGTGGTGCAAGCGTTGCGCGAGCAGAACGTGCAGGTCTCCGGCGGTTCGATCGGCGGTCCGCCGGCGCCGGGCGACAGCGCCTTCCAGTACACCGTCACCACCGACGGTCGCTTCAGCGATGCGCGGCAGTTTCGCTACGTCATCGTCAAGGCGACGGAAACCGGTCGCCTCGTGCAGTTGCAGGATGTCGCCCGCGTCGAGCTCGGTGCCCGCGAATACGTCAACAACAGCTATCTCGACGGCAGCCCGGCGGTGGCGCTCGGCATCTTCTCGCGGCCGGGCACCAATGCGCTCGACGCTGCCGAGCAGATCCAGAAGGTGATGACCGACGTCGCGCGTGATTTCCCGGAAGGGCTCGAATACCGGATCGTCTACAATCCGACCGAGTTCATTTCGGAATCGATCAACGAGGTCTACAAGACGATCGGCGAAGCGGCGTTGCTCGTCGCCATCGTCGTTCTCGTCTTCCTGCAGTCCTGGCGCACGGCGATCATCCCGATCGTCGCCATCCCCGTGTCGCTGGTCGGCACCTTCGCCTTCCTCTACGCCTTCGGCTTCTCGCTGAACATGCTGACGCTGTTCGGCCTGGTGCTGGCGATCGGTATCGTCGTCGACGATGCGATCGTGGTCGTCGAGAACGTCGAGCGAAACCTCGCGCGCGGCATGACCCCGCGCGAAGCCTCGCATGTGACCATGGACGAAGTGGGTGCCGCTGTTATCGCGATCTCGCTGGTGTTGACCGCCGTCTTCGTGCCCACGGCCTTCATCCCCGGCATCGCCGGCCAGTTCTATCTGCAGTTCGCCGTGACGATCTCGGTGGCGACAGTGATCTCTGCCTTCAATTCGCTGACGCTGTCGCCGGCACTGGCGGCGATCCTCTTGAAGCCGCACGAAAACGGCCATCACGAGAGCCGCAACCCGCTGACGCGCTTCGGCCGGGCACTGGCCAACGGCTTCAACAACGGTTTCGACCGCATGGCCGAAGGCTATGCCTGGATCGTGCGCAAACTGGTGTCGACGAAGACGGCAGTGGCCGCGGCGCTCCTCGTCTTTGTGGGCCTGCTCGGGGCCACATGGTACATGGCACAGATCGTGCCGAGCGGCTTCGTGCCGACCATGGACCAGGGTTACGCAATCGTCGTCATCCAGCTTCCAGACGGTGCCTCGCTCGACCGCACCGATGCGGTGGTCAAGCGGGCGTCGAAGATCATCCAGGACGTCCCTGGAGTGAAGAGTGCCGTCGCCTTTGCCGGCTTCAACGGTGCGACGTTCACCAACGCGTCCAATTCGGGCGTGGTCTTCGCCCCCTTCGAGAGTTTCGAAGAACGGTTGAAGCACGGCCAGAGTGCCAACCAGATCATCGGCCAGCTCTATGGCAGCCTGCAGAGCATCCAGGAAGCCTTCATCATTGCCGTACCGCCACCGTCGGTGCGCGGCATCGGCAACTCCGGCGGCTTCAAGATGCAGATCATGGATCGGCAGGGCGCCGACATGCGGCGCGCGCTGGGGCTTGCCTATCAGATGATGGGTACGGCCAACCAGACGGAAGGGCTGACCGGGGTCTTCACCACCTTCTCAGCCTCCAGCCCGCAATACTTCCTGGCGATCGACCGCGACAAGGCGCGCACGCTCAACGTGCCGATCCCCAACATCTTCGAGGCGCTGTCGATCAACCTCGGCACCTCCTACGTCAACGACTTCAACGCCTTCGGCCGTGTCTACCAGGTGCGGGCGCAGGCCGATCAGCAGTACCGTATCGAGCGCGACGATATTCTGGCGCTGAAGGTTCGCTCCGCAACCGGGGCGCTGGTGCCGATGGGCACGCTCGTCGAAATCCGCGACACCGCCGGTCCGACGCTCGTGCAGCGTTACAACATGTACGTATCGGTTCCGGTGCAGGGCAACCCTGCGCCGGGCGTCTCGACCGGCACAGCCCTCGACAAGATGGAGGCGCTCGCCGCCCAGATCCTGCCGCAGGGCACGACCTTTGAGTGGACGGAACTCGCTTTCCAGGAACGCCAGACGGGCAACACCGCGGTGTTCATCTTCGCACTGTCGGTGGTCTTCGTGTTCCTGGCGCTGGCGGCCCAGTATGAAAGCTGGGTGCTGCCGCTGGCGATTATCCTGATCGTGCCGCTTGGCGTGCTCTCGGCGCTGGTCGGCGTGTCCATCCGCGGTCTCGACAACAACGTGCTGACGCAGATCGGGTTGATCGTTCTGATCGGCCTTGCGGCCAAGAACGCGATCCTGATCGTCGAGTTCGCACGCCAAGGTGAGGACGAGGGCAAGACCCCGATCGAGGCGGCGGTGGAGGCGAGCCAACTCCGCCTCAGGCCCATCCTGATGACGGCCTTTGCCTTCATCCTCGGCGTGGTGCCTCTGATGATCGCCACCGGTCCCGGCGCGGAAATGCGCCAGTCGCTCGGCACCGCGGTGTTCTCGGGAATGCTCGGCGTGACCTTCCTCGGCCTGTTCCTGACGCCGGTTTTTTACGTCGCGCTCAGGTCCTTCCGGCGGCGCAAGCCGGCGACGATGACCGAACCGGCGCCCCATCCAGCAGAGTAGCGGGACGCAATCGCAAGGTTGCAACGCCCCGGCAGCAATGCCGGGGCGTTGTCGTTGGACGAGTCAGGTTTCCTTGTTCCTGCCGAGGGCGGTGACGCAAATGTGAGCACGGGCAGCCGTTTGTAACTGGACGCAGACAGGCCCTTGAACAATTCTCTCCCTGCCCGTGACGCCATCATCAGGCCGAGCGAAGGCAAAGGCTTCCATTCGCTGTGCAACGGCTATCTGCCACGTGCCCTTCGGGCCCGAGGTCAGAAAAGCAAGTGAGAGAGGTGAAGGCTGATGCTCCGGTACCTTGTCTACACGTTCGCCGCCATCTGGCTCATTCACGCGTTCTGGCCGTCGGTCGCGCATGCGCAGCAACCACCCCGCCATGTCAGTCAGTGCCAGGCGATTGCAGAAGCCATACCGCAGGCGACCTTCGCCAGCTTCACGCCCGTTGCTGCCACCAAGGGAAAGGCCGTGGTCGGTGAGGTAACGATCACCTATCTCGGCCATTCCACCTTTCTGATCGAGACGCCAGACGGCGTGTCGATCGCGACCGATTACAATGGCTGGTTCGCGCCCTCGTCGCCTCCGACGGTCGCGACGATGAACAAGGCGCATTCGAGCCACTATACGCTGGCGCCTGACCCGGCGATCAAGAATGTGCTGCATGGCTGGGGCGAGAACGGCGTACCCGCCCGTCACGACCTCGTGGTGGGCGACACCTATATCCGTAACGTCACGACGGATATCCGTGCGGGTGGCGCAATGGAGCACGATGGCAACTCGATCTTCATCTTCGAGGTAGCGGATCTTTGCATTGGTCACCTCGGCCATCTTCATCACGAGCTCGACGACAGCCACTACCGCCAGATCGGCCGGCTCGATGTGCTCATGGTGCCTGTCGATGGCGGCCTGACCATGGGTGCCGAGAGCATGAGCCGGGTGGTCAGCCGGCTGCGCGCCTCGCTGATCCTGCCGATGCACCGCCGTGGCCCGCCGATCGACGCCTTTCTGGACATGTTCGGCGACGACTACGACAAACGCTTCGCTGACAGCGCCAGCATCAAAGTATCGTTGCGTTCCTTGCCAAGCAAACCATTGATTTATATTCTCAAGGGCGTCTGAACACTCAGGATCGCCCAATGAAGTTGCTTGTGGTCGGCGTTTCGATTTTTCTCTCCCTTTCGACCCTTGCCGCGGCGGGCGGCGCACCGCCACCGCGCATGCCCTCTCCCGAAGGACAACAGCAGCAAAGGCTACCCGAGACGGCAGCACAGCCCGTGGGCGAACAGGAGATGTTCATGATGCCGTCGGGCAATATCGGCTGCGTCTACACGCCGGCCGGCGGCACCGCGGTGTACCAGCCTCAGGACGGTGGGCCTGAGCTTGCCTGCGATATCGTCGCGCCGCGCTATGTGCGCGCCACGCTCGGCCGTGCAGGGGCCGCCACACTCAATCACGCCGTTGGCGATCCGAGCTGCTGCTCGGCAGCTCAGGTGCTCGACTATGGGCAAAGCTGGTCACGGGGGCCGTTCGCGTGTGCTTCCGAACGCACCGGCCTTTCCTGTCGCCGCGACGACGGACACAGCTTTCTGCTCAGCCGTGCGCAGGTCTCTGCCGACTGAAAAGCCGCGCCCCGGCTGGACGGAAAGCAGCAATAAAACTATAAGGCGCCCCATTCCATTCAAATTCATGCATGCAGAGGGTGCCATGGCTGGCCATTCACAGTTCAAGAACATCATGCACCGCAAGGGCCGTCAGGATGCGGTGCGCTCGAAAATGTTTTCCAAGCTCGCGCGCGAAATCACGGTTGCCGCCAAGTCCGGCATGGCCGATCCGGCCATGAACGCGCGTCTGCGTCTGGCGATCCAGAACGCCAAGGCACAGTCGATGCCGAAGGACAACATCGAACGGGCGATCAAGAAGGCCTCCGGCGGCGACGCGGAAAACTACGAAGAAGTCCGCTACGAGGGCTACGGCCCGGGCGGCGTTGCCGTTATCGTCGAGGCGCTGACCGACAACCGCAACCGTACCGCCTCCAACGTGCGCTCGACCTTCACCAAGGCCGGCGGCGCGCTTGGCGAAACCGGTTCGGTTTCGTTCTCCTTCGATCGTGTCGGCGAAATCACCTACAAGCTCTCCGCCGGTGACGCCGACAAGGTGATGGAAGCGGCGATCGAGGCCGGAGCCGACGACGTGACCACCGACGAGGACGGCCACACCATCATCTGCGGTTTCGAAGCGATCGGCGACGTTTCCAAGGCGCTCGAAGACACGCTCGGCGAAGCCGAGACTGTCAATGCGATCTGGAAGGCGCAGAACACCGTGCCGGTCGATGAAGAAAAGGCGCAGTCGCTGATGAAGCTCATCGACACGCTCGAAGACGACGACGACGTCCAGAACGTCTATTCGAACTTCGAAGTGTCGGACGAGATCCTGGCGAAGCTGTCGGCCTGATCGGACGGCCTATCGTTACCGGAATATGCACCCGTGTCCGAAAGGGCACGGGTTTTTCTTTGGATGGCCCGATGACCTATGACTTCGCGATCTTCGATTTCGATGGCACGCTTGCCGACACGGCGGCGAGCTTCATGGCCGCGTGCAACAGTGCTGCACGGCGCTACGGCTTCCGCGAGCTTTCCGTCGAGGAATTCCAGTCACTGAGGACGATGGGCAATCGCGAGATCATCGCGCATCTCGGCGTGCCAATGTGGAAGCTGCCGCAGATTGCCGGCTTCATGCGCCGGGCCATGGCGTCCGAGGCCGCGTCCGTGCGGCTGTTTCCAGGTGCGGCCGATCTGCTTTTGCGATTGAAGGCGGCAGGCATCGGCATTGCGATTGTCAGTTCGAACGCGGAGGAGGGCATTCGCGCCGCGCTCGGCGACGTGGCGGCGACCGTCGATCTCTATGAGTGTGGCGCGGCGCTTTTCGGCAAGGCGCAGCACTTCAAGCGGGCGATCCGTCACTCCGGTCTTGATCCGGCGCGCGTGCTGGCGATCGGCGACGAGGCGCGCGACATCGAGGCTGCGCGCAAGGTTGGCGTGGCGGCTGGCGCCGTTTCTTGGGGCTATGCCGATCCGAACTTTCTGCAGGGGCTCGGACCGGATCGGTTCTTTTCACGCATGGATGAAATCGCACCGGCCTTCGGAGCGATCTGATTGCGGCTTCATGCGGCCTTGACGAGTTCCTTCTGCGCGTCGGCGAAGAGGCGAAGCGAATGCAGGCGCGCCTCCATGTCGAAGATCGGCATGGAAATGATCAGTTCATCGGCCTTCGTCTGATCGAGGAAGGTTCCGATTTTCCGGCGGATCGTCTCGGGCCCGCCGACGACGGCATACATCATCGAATGGTCGACGAAGATCTTTTCGTCATAGCTCCAGAGCCCATCCATCGATTGAACCGGCGGCGGGAACTGTCCGCGCGCATTGCGCCGCAGCGCCACGAAGGATTGCTGCATCGAGGTGAAGAGATAGTTGGCCTCTTCGTCCGTATCGGCGGCGACGCCCATGACACCGACCATGACATGCGGCTTGTCGAGCGTCTCGGACGGCGTGAAGCGCTCGCGATAGATCTCCAGCGCCGAAAGCAGCATGTCTGGCGCGAAATGCGATGCGAAGGCGAAGGGAAGGCCGAGCATGCCGGCGAGGTGAGCGCTGAAATGGCTTGAGCCCAACAGCCAGATCGGCACGTTGGTATCGGCGCCCGGAACGGCGATGATCTTCTGATCCTCTGCGACAGGGCCGAGCAGGGCCTGCAGTTCCACGACGTCGTTCGGGAAGTTGTTGCCGCTTGCTTCCATGTTGCGCCGCAGCGCCTGGGCGGTGCGCATGTCGGTGCCGGGTGCGCGGCCGAGGCCGAGGTCGATGCGGCCGGGATAGAGTGCGGCCAGCGTGCCGAACTGTTCTGCGATCACCAGCGGCGAATGGTTAGGCAGCATGATGCCGCCGGAGCCGACGCGGATCGTCTTCGTGGCTGCGGCCACATGCGAGATCACCAGCGAGGTCGCCGCACTGGCAATGCCTTTCATGCCGTGATGCTCAGCGAGCCAGAAGCGCTGGTAGCCGTTTTCCTCGGCAGCCTGGGCCAGACGGCGCGAGTTTTCGAGTGATTGGGCGATGCTGCCTCCTTGCGTGATCGGGGAAAGATCGAGGACGGAGAAAGTCGCCATGGCATGGAGCCCTTTATTGAGGGAAATTGATGAAAGGCTATGTAAGCTCAATTTTCCTCAATCCAAGGGCAGTGGCGAAGAAATCCTGAAGCCCGTCTCACCTGTGCGTATGTTTTTGTTTTGTTCACTTTTTGCTGGCAGCGTCCGGGCGAGCATCATAGGGTGAATTTCATGCAGAACACGATTCGCATCATCGGCATCGATCCGGGCCTCCGCCGTACCGGCTGGGGCATCATCGAGACGCTCGGCAACTCGCTGCGCTTCGTGGCCTCCGGCACGGTGACCTCCGATGGCGAGATGGATCTCGCCTCGCGACTCTGCCAGCTGCACGACGGGCTTGCCGAGGTGGTGCACAGCTACCAGCCGCACGAGGCGGCGGTCGAACAGACCTTCGTCAACAAGGATGCAACCGCGACGCTGAAACTCGGCCAGGCGCGTGGCATTGCGATGCTTGTGCCGGCGCGCGCGGGCCTCAGGGTCGCCGAATATGCACCGAACGCGGTCAAGAAGGCTGTGATCGGCGTCGGCCACGGCGAGAAGCAGCAGATCCACATGATGATCAAGGTTCTGATGCCGAAGGTCGAATTCAAGGGCAACGATGCGGCGGACGCATTGGCCATCGCCATTTGTCATGCTCACAACCGCCAATCGGTGACAAGCCGGCTCGCCGCATTGATGGCGTAGTTGCAGCAGATCTAAAGTGTTAAAGCGACCTTAGCGAGTCTTGTAGACGCGCGGCACTGTAGACAAGAAATTTTCCGATGGTCTGAGCGACCATCCCAGCCCACCGCGAGAGACGCCATATGATCGGCAAATTGAAGGGTACCATCGACGAGATCGGCGAGGATCATGTCGTGCTCGACGTGCATGGCGTCGGCTATGTCGCCTTTTGTTCGGCGCGCACGCTGTCCAAGCTCGGATCGGCCGGCGAGGCGGCGATGCTCTTCATCGAGACCTATGTGCGCGAGGACCAGTTGAAGCTCTTCGGCTTTCTGACTGCGCTGGAGCGGGAATGGTTCCGCCTCCTGCAAAGCGTGCAGGGCGTCGGCTCGAAAGTGGCACTCGCGGTACTTTCGACCTTGACGCCGGGCGAACTGGCAAATGCAATTGCGTTGCAGGACAAGACCTCGGTCTCGCGTGCGCCGGGCGTCGGGCCCAAGGTGGCGGTTCGTATCGTCACCGAGCTCAAGAACAAGGCACCGTCCTTTGCCGGCGAGATGTCGGGCTCGATCGGCCTCAAGCAGGAACTCGGCGAAGGGGTCGCGTCCGCGCCGGTATCGGATGCGGTTTCGGCGCTCACCAATCTCGGCTATTCACGCGACCAGGCGGCCAATGCGGTGGCCGCCGCGTTGAAGAATGGCGGTGAGGGGGGCGACAGTGCCAAGCTCATTCGCCTCGGCCTCAAGGAACTGGCGCGATGATCGCTTGCCTTGGCGGGGCGCTCAAGGCAGAACGGAAGAGGGCCGGACGCAGGTGAGTACCTGCGCCATGACGACTGACCAATTGGAACGAATGCATGACTGACGCGGCACGTCTGATAACGCCGGAAAAGCGCGGTGAAGATCTCGATGCGACCATGCGCCCGCAGTCGCTGGACGAATTCACCGGCCAGGCGGAAGCGCGCGCCAACCTGAAGATTTTCATCGAAGCGGCCAAGAACCGCGGCGAGGCGCTGGACCATGTGCTCTTCGTTGGCCCGCCCGGCCTCGGCAAGACGACGCTTGCGCAGATCATGGCCAAGGAACTCGGCGTCAACTTTCGCTCGACCTCCGGTCCGGTTATCGCCAAGGCTGGCGACCTTGCGGCTTTGCTTACCAATCTCGAAGAACGCGACGTGCTCTTCATCGACGAGATCCACCGGCTCAATCCGGCGGTCGAGGAAATTCTTTATCCTGCGATGGAAGATTTCCAGCTCGACCTGATCATCGGCGAAGGCCCGGCGGCGCGTTCGGTAAAGATCGATCTGTCGAAGTTCACGCTGGTCGCGGCGACGACCCGCCTCGGCCTCTTGACCACGCCGCTGCGTGACCGTTTCGGCATTCCCGTGCGTCTCAACTTCTACACGGTCGAGGAACTGGAATCGATCGTGCGCCGAGGTTCCCGGCTGATGGGCCTCGGCATGACAGACGATGGCGCGCGCGAGATCGCCCGCCGCGCCCGCGGTACGCCGCGTATTGCCGGCCGGCTGTTGCGGCGGGTGCGCGATTTCGCCGAAGTGGCGCGCGCCGAAGCCGTGACCAGGAAGATCGCTGACGAGGCGCTGACGCGGCTGCTGGTCGACAATATGGGGCTCGACCAGCTCGACCGCCGCTATCTCTTCATGATCGCACAGAATTTCGCCGGCGGGCCTGTCGGCATCGAAACCATCGCCGCCGGTCTCTCGGAACCGCGTGATGCGATCGAAGACATCATCGAGCCCTACCTGATCCAGCAGGGCTTCATACAGCGTACGCCGCGCGGTCGTATCTTGACCGCAAATGCCTGGAAACATATCGGCCTCAACCCGCCGAAAGAGGTCGAGGCGACGCAGTTCCGGCTGACACTCGAGGACGAATAGATGATTACCCGCCGCGGATTATTGAAAGTGATCGGCGGCGGTATCGCCAGCATGGCGGCGCTCGGCGGTTACGCCTTCGCCGTCGAGCCGTTGGCCCGGCTGAACGTGACCCGCTACACCCTGACGCCGCCCGGCTGGACGCCCGGGTTGAAGCTGCGCGTCGTCGCGCTCGCCGATATCCATGCCTGCGAGCCCTGGATGCCGGCAGGTCGCATCGCTTCGATCTGCCGTCAGGCCAACGCGCTGGGCGGCGACGTGACGGTGCTGCTCGGGGATTATGCGGCCGGCATGAACTTCGTGACCCGCTACGTGCATTCCAGCGAATGGGCGAAGGCGCTTGCGACCCTCTCGGCGCCGCTCGGCGTGCATGCCGTCATGGGCAATCACGACTGGTGGGAGGACAAGACCGCGCAGAAAAATGGCGGCGGTCCGACCTTCGGGCACAAGGCGCTGCAGGATGTCGGCATCAACGTTTACAGCAACCGGGCAATCCGGCTGGAAAAGGACGGGCAGGGCTTCTGGATCGCCGGTCTCGAAGACCAGCTTGCATTGGTGCCGGGCAAGAAGTGGCAGCGCCAGCGCATGGCGGGTCTCGACGATCTCGACGGCACGCTCGCACAGGTGAATGACGGTGATCCGGTCGTTCTGCTGGCACATGAGCCGGACATCTTCCCGAGCGTTCCCCCACGGGTCGCATTGACACTGTCGGGTCATACCCATGGCGGGCAGGTGCGGCTTCTCGGCTTCGCGCCCGTGGTGCCTTCGCGTTTCGGCGATCGCTATGCCTATGGGCACATGGTCGAGGACGACCGCAACCTGATCGTCTCCGGCGGTCTCGGCTGCTCGCTTGCACCGGTCCGTTTCGGCGTGCCGCCGGAGATCGTCGTCATCGACCTCGGTTAGCCCGGTCAGGCGTCGGGGGTTTTACGCCGACTTGCTGTCTGTGACCAACTCCCTGATCGTCGTCGCCAACAGCTCGGATCCGCCGGGTTGCCAGCCAAGCCGGCGCAACTTTTCGGTCGACATGACGAGATAGCCATCCGCTGAAGCGGCCTCCGGCAATGGGTGCCGAGACCCGGTCAGCGTCTGCACCACCGACAGGATTTGCCTGACATCGAGCAGCAGGTCCGAAACGTTGAAGACCTCACCGCGCACGGTGTCGCTATCCGCTTCCAGCATGAGCCGTACTGCGGCGCCGACGTCGTCGCCGTGAACTTCGGTGCCGATCCGAGGCTGGATCGGTTTTCCATCAAGATAGTTCGCAAACAGCTCGGCCCATTTGTGCTGCCTGCCAGGAGCGGCCGCGCCGTAAACGCCGGTGACGCGCAGGCTTGCCACGCTGAAATCCTCGGTCGCAAGCAGGCGTAGGTGATCTTCCACGGCGACCTTCACCGCGCCATAGAGCGTGTCCGGATCGGGTGCGAATGTCTCGTCGATGGGGCCTGGGCGCCTGCTGCCGTAGACGGCGCGGCTCGACAGGAAGACGCAGCGTTTGACGCCGGCAGCGCGAGCGGTCTCGAACAGGCGGATCGAGCCATCGATGTTCGCACGGCGAAAGCCCTCCGGATCATCGCCTTCACCGCCGCGATATTTGCCCTCGACATGGTCGAAGGCGGCATGAACAAAGCCGTCAATGCCATCGAACGCGGCGGACTGATCGCGATCCAGATCGAGGACGAGCGGAACGAAGGGGAGGTTGCGCGAGAAAAAGCTGTTATCGGGGGGATGGCGGCCGCTAACGATCACCTCGTAGCGATGGGCGATCAAATGCTCGACGATGAAGCGGCCGACGAAGCCGGTGCCGCCGGAGACCAGCACCCTGCTCATCGGTGCGCCGGATTGGGGAGGGAGGCGATCTCCGGAATGTCGTCCCCGGTCAGGTAGGCGAACCAGAGGTCGATCAGTGGCCGCAGGGCCCCGGCACGCGGATGGTCTTTTTCCCAGGGCTTTTCATACTGGTAGTGCAGCACGCCGATCGAGCGCCAGTCCCAGAGCGCGGGCATGTTGAACCAGACATATTGCAGCATGTTCATCGTCACCGGCAGGCCGTGCCAATCCGGGAAGAAGCTTTGTAGGAAGGTCTGGTCGGTGCGTGGCCAGAAGGCATCGGGTGCGTCGAGCCGGTCGAGCATCCTGTCGAATGTCGCCAACGACGGTTCGGCGACGAAGACGCCGGAATTCAGCCGGTGAAAGTCGGCGAGGCTTTCATAGACATTCGGGGCCGCGGAGAATTCCGGATAGGCAAACAGCCGGTCGATGTTGCGGAGCACAACCGCGTCGGCATCAATGAAGACGCAGCGGCAGTATTCGGTTAATTGCCAGAGCCTGAGCTTGCAGAAGTTGTCGAGCGGCGAGTGGAAGGCCGGTTTGCGGCCCTTGGTGAAGGGTGCCTTCTCATGCACGTTCCGGCGCTGATGACGCTCGTTGAAGGCATCGGAAAGCGGCAAGAGATCGGTCTCGATCAGGCGACAGCCGAACTCGGCCAGCGGCGCCAGTGCTTCGAGCGCTACGCCGCCCGTATGGAGCACGACGATATCCGCCTTGGTGCTCGTGAGCCGGATGGAGCGTGCGAGCGCGCGGGCACCGAGCGCATAGTCGGCATTAGTGACGAGCGTCACGAAGGCATGATCGGCCAAGGGTGGCGAGGAGGGGCGCAGCCCCTCCGAAGGGTCGTTTGATGTCATGAAACGGATTTCAGCCGCTTGCCCTCTGGGTCGTGGTTGATCAGCGGCGCGATGTCCTTGGTCCAGGCGGAGACGGCAGGCACGCGCGTTCTATCGACACGATAGGCGAATTTCTTCGCGACATCGACGATTTCCGACAGCAGCCCGTCCTGCAGCCGCGTCGGGTTGAGGCCGAGGCCTAAGAACTTCTCATTGTGCACGACGAGTTCGTTCTCGGCCGCTTCCTTGCGCGGGTTCGGCAGCCAGGCGATCTGCGATCCTGAAATCGCTGCGATCATCACGGCGAGGTCGCGCACCCGGTGGGTCTCGGTCATCTGGTTGAATATCTCGACGCGGCTGCCGCGGGCGGGCGGGTTCTTCAGCGCCAGCTCGATGCAGCGGACAGAATCCTGGATGTGGATGAAGGCGCGCGTCTGGCCGCCGGTGCCATGTACCGTCAGCGGATATCCGATCGCCGCCTGAATGAGGAAACGGTTCAAGACGGTGCCATAGTCGCCGTCATAGTCGAAGCGGTTGATGAGCTGGGCGTGGCGGCGCGTCTGCTCGGTATGGGTGCCCCAGACGATGCCCTGGTGCAGGTCGGTAATCCTGAGGCCGTCGTTCTTGGCGTAGAACTGGAAGAGCAACTGATCCAGGCACTTGGTCATGTGGTAGATCGAGCCGGGATTGGACGGATAGAGAATTTCCTGGCTGACGGTCTCGCCGCCCATCGTTTCGATACCGACAGGCAGATAGCCTTCGGGGATCGCAGCACCAATGGTCGAATAGCCATAGACGCCCATGGTGCCGAGATGCACGAGATGGGCGTCGAGCCCGAGTTCGACCAGCGCGTTCAGGAGATTGTGCGTGGCGTTGACGTTGTTGTTGACCGTGTAGTTCTTGTGGCGGTCGCTCTTCATCGAATAGGGCGCGGCGCGCTGCTCGGCGAAATGCACGATCGCATCCGGGCGGTGCTCGGCGAGCCAGTTCTTGAGGAGTTCGTAGTCGCGGGCAAGATCGATGAGATTGAAATGGATGCGCCGGCCGGTTTCGGCATGCCAGATGCGGGTGCGTTCCTGGATCGAATCCATCGGCGTCAGCGATTGCACGCCGAGTTCCGTATCGATCCAGCGGCGGGAGAGATTGTCGAGGATATGGACATCGTGGCCCGTATCGGACAGGTGAAGAGCCGTAGGCCAACCGACGAAACCGTCGCCGCCGAGAATCGCAATCTTCATGCACGTTCTCCTGATCGATGGAAGGAAGTCCGTCACGTGATAGGATAGGATTGTGACAACGCTGCAATGCTTGCAAATGGCTTTTTGTTCCTGCACAGGAAACGGGATGTACTTGCGGAGAAAAGCATGTCCCTGATTTCGCTCGCAGGCGAACTGACCGAAAACGGCCATCGGCTGATCCAGCGCGTCTATTACGAAGACACCGATTTTTCCGGCGTCGTCTATCACGCCCGCTACCTGCACTTCATGGAGCGCGCCCGCACCGATTTCCTGCGCCTGCTCGGCGTCGAACAGGCGACGCTTGCGATCGAGGGCGACAGCGAAGGTCTGGTCTTCGTGGTGCATCGCATGGAGATCGACTTCAAGCTGCCTGCGCGCATGGACGATATCCTGACGATCACCACGGTTACGGAGAAGGCCGGCGGCGCCAAGATGGTGCTGCTGCAGGAAATCCGTCGCGGCGAGCAACTGCTGATCGCCGCCAGGGTGATCATCGCCGTCATCAACGGCCAGGGCCGGCCGCGGCGGCTGCCGGAGGCGCTGGCCTACAAGTTCCAGCACGCCAAGGAGAGCGCGGGATAGCCCGGCACGTCCTCGACAAACGCGGTTTAGTCGACGTCCTCGACTCCGAGCTTGTCCAGGATCTTCCTGGTCAGGGATTGCCTGACCTTCGCCAGGTCCCGCCAGGGATCTATGCCGCTTTCAATCCGTTCGAGAATGTCGGGGATCCGGAAGCCGTTGGCGGCTTCAAGCGCGGAAAGCTCGTCCCAGCTGATGGGTGTTGCCACCGGTCCGCCGGATCGTGCTCTCGTGGAATAGGGGGCGATCGCGGTCGCGCCGCGCTCGTTCCTCAGCCAGTCGATGAAGATGCGGCCCTTGCGCTTCTCCTTCGACATGGTGGCGACGAAATTGTCCGGTTCGCGCTCGGCAAAACCCTGGGCAAAGGTCTTGGCGAAGCCCTTGGCTTCTGGCCAGGTGGCCCGCGCTACCAATGGCACGATGACATGGACGCCTTTGCCGCCCGTGACCATGGGGATCGATTTCAGCCCGATCTCGTCGAGCGCGTCGTGCAGCGCCACGGCCGCCGTCTTGACCACCGCGAAGTCGAGGCCCTCGTCGGGGTCGAGGTCGAAGATCAGCCGATCGGGGGTCTCGAGCTTGTCGAAGCGCGAGCCCCAGATGTGGAACTCCAGCGTGCCCATCTGCACGGCGGCGACCAGGCCTTTGGCGTCGCGCACATACATGTAGTTCTCGGTCTCGCCGGAGCTCTCCGTGACGGGAACTTCCTTGATCTCGTCCGGGAAGCCTTCACTCGCATGCTTCTGGTAAAAACGTGGTCCCTTGACGCCTTGCGGGGCGCGGACAAGCGACAGCAGATGCTCGGCGGCGTATGGCAACATCCGATCCGCGACGACGGCATAGTAGCGGGCGAGATCGAGTTTGCTGATGCTCTGACCTTCGAACAGGATCCGCTCCGGATGGGTGATCCGTACGCCGAGGACCGTTTCCTCTGCTGCGCTCGAGCTGCCTTTCGTGCTCGACGCCTTCGCGGCTTTCACCTGGGATTTGCCCCCGGACTTCGTTGCCGATTTCGGCGTTTCGGGTGTCACGGCACTTACCTCCTTGCGCTTCCGTTGCCCCTCGGAAATCGTCCTGGTCGAGAGTGTGGGCGATTTGCTCTGTTTCGTCGACGGCGGATCGACTGCGCCGGCCCTGAGGTTCTCTGATGTGCTCCCGTTGGAAGCCCAGACATGTTTCTTCCGTTCGCCCTTGCCCGCGGCGATCTCGTCCATACTGCGGCCGGTGGTGACGCTCGTCTGATAATCCTCCAAGAGAATTTCGCCATCTTCGGTGGCGATGTCGTCACCCTCCTTGATGAGCAGCCAGTTCTCCCGCTTCTCGCCTGGGCGTGGCCGCATGCGGACCAGCGCCCAGCCACCTTGCAGGCGCTCTCCGTGCAGATGAAACGTCAGCTTGCCTTCACGCAATCCTTCATCCGGATCGTTTTCCGGTTCCCACCAACCGGTGTCCCACAACATGACGGTGCCGCCGCCATATTGCTTCTCGGGGATTGTTCCTTCGAAATCGCCATAGGCAAGCGGGTGGTCTTCGGTGCGAACGGCGAGACGCTTGTCCTGCGGGTTGAGGCTCGGTCCCCGGGTCACGGCCCAGCTTTTCAGCACGCCGTCCCATTCCAGCCGGAAATCGTAATGCAGGCGCGTGGCGTCATGTTTCTGCACCAGGAAGCGCTTGCGGTTCGACCGGCTGTGGCTGCGGCTGCCTCTGGGCTCGCGGGTCTCGCTGAAATCGCGGCGCTTATTGTATTCGGCGAGCGGATCACGGCGTGCAGCCATTACCCGCCTCCACTCAATCGTCGGAGGGTTGGCGTCCCATCAGGGGATTCAGCCGGTCGGGTCTCGTGGGCGAGGGCCCGTTCGATGTGGGCGATCTCCTCGCTTGTGACCACCGGAACTGGATCGGAGATGATTGCCTGAAGGACATCGGACGACAGGACGCCGTGGGCAAGCGCGTCCTCCAACGCCGCGCGGGTTTCGCGCTCGGCCTTGAGTTGGGCGTAAAGCGCCAGGATCAGCCGGTCCCGCGGATCAAAATGCGGTGAGGAGGGCCGTTTGTCGCGCTGTCGTGTCGTCTGCTGAGCCATGGCGAAGAAACGTGCCCGGCGAACGTAAGTTCCGGCGGCCAGGTGATACTGCAAAGACACAGTTCGGTAACGGTTGCTTAACCATAATGGTGTCTTAATCACTGCATCAGGATTTGTGCAGTGCACGTCATCCTTTGACCAAAATTGACGGCAAGAAGGCAACCTAAAGCTAATAAAGGTCGCGATGGTGCGATCTACGGCGGTGCCGGGCATTCTTGCAAACAGGACGTTTGGGCTACCCGGTCACGAGCATGAGCAGCTCTTGCCGGGTGTTTGGATTCGGGGACTGAAGACGATGGAACAGGTTGGATTGGCCGCTGCGACGCACGATGTGACCCTCTGGTCGCTGTTCATGCAGGCGGGCTTTGTCGTGAAGCTGGTCATGCTGGGGCTGATTGCCGCCTCGGTCTGGACCTGGGCGATCGTCGTCGACAAGACGCTGAACTACGGCCGTGTGCGCCGTCAGCTCGATAGCTTCGAGCAGGTGTTCTGGTCCGGACAGTCGCTGGAAGAGCTCTACCGCACGCTTGCCGACCGGCAGACCGCCGGCATGGGGGCGATCTTCGTTTCCGCCATGCGCGAATGGAAGAAGAGCTTCGAACGCGGCGCCCGCTCGCCGATCGGCCTGCAGATGCGTATCGACCGCGCCATGGACGTGACGCTTTCACGGGAATCGGAATCGCTCGAAGCCCGCCTCGGCTCGCTCGCGACGATCGGTTCGGCCGCACCCTTCATCGGCCTCTTCGGTACGGTCGTCGGTATCATGACCTCGTTCCAGGCGATCGCCGGTTCGAAGTCGACCAACCTTGCGGTCGTGGCGCCCGGTATCGCCGAAGCGCTGCTCGCCACCGCAATCGGCCTTCTCGCCGCTATCCCGGCGGTTATCGCCTACAACAAGTTTTCGGCCGACGCCGGCAAGCTCTCGGCGCGCATGGAAGCTTTTGCCGACGAGTTCTCTGCCATCCTGTCGCGGCAGATCGACGAGAAGCTGCAGAGCCCGCGTCAGGCCGCGCAATAATCGCCAGAGAGCACGGAGACCACGCTGATGGGTATGTCGGTTGGCGGAGCCAAAGGTTCGGGCGGCGGTCGTCGTCGCCGCGGCGGCAAGAAAGCGATCATGAGCGAAATCAACGTCACGCCCTTCGTGGACGTGATGCTGGTGCTGCTCATCATCTTCATGGTGGCAGCACCGATGATGACGGTCGGCGTGCCGATCGACCTGCCGGAAACGCAGGCCAAGGCGCTCAACTCCGATACGCAGCCGATCACCGTTTCGGTCAATCCGGCCGGCGAGATCTTCCTGCAGGAAACGCCGATCGCGATCGAAGAGGTCGTGCCGAAGCTCGAGGCGATTGCCACCACCGGTTACAACGAGCGCATCTATGTGCGCGGCGACACCAATGCTGACTACGGCACGGTGATGAAGGTCATGGCTCGCATCTCGGCCGCAGGGTTCAAGAACCTCGGCCTCGTCACGCTGCAAGAACAGGAAAAGTGATCGTCCACGATGAAGGGCAGTCTTGCTACATCTGCTGTCCTCCACGCCCTGGTTCTGACCTGGGCGCTGGTGTCGCTCGGCAGCCCGGCTGACTTCCAGGTCGCCGACGTCGAGGCTCTGCCCGTCGACATCGTTCCCTATTCGGAAATGACGCAGGTTCAGCAGGGCGACAAGAAGGCGCCGAAGAAGGAGACGTCGTCGCCGGTTCCGACCAAGCGTCCGGAAACGAACCAACCTGCCGAGAATGTCGGCGACAACGATACCGATCTGAAGACGCCGCCGACGCCGAATGCCAAGCCGTCGAAGAGCGAAGCCACGGCCTCACCGGAAAAGAACGAAAAGCCCGAGCCGACGCCTGATCCGGTCGAGCAGGAAATCAAGAAGGTCGAGGAGACGAAGCCCGCCTCCGAGCCTGCGACCGAAGTTGCGGCATTGCCGGAACCGAAGCAGGAAGTGAAACCGGAAACCAAGCCGGAACCGGCGCCAGCCGAAGAAAAGCCGGCGGAGAACCCGGAAGCCGAAGCGTTGCCCGAAAAGGTGCCGACGCCGGCCGCAAAGCCCAAGGTCGAAAAGCCGGCCCAGAGCGCCAAGACGCCTGAGCGCAAGAACGAGGCAACGCCGAAGGAACAGAAGAAGGCAGCCTCCACCGAGGAAAGCAAGTTCAACGCCGACGAGATTGCAGCGCTGCTCAACCGGCAGGATCCGTCCGCCGGTGGCGCCAAGCGCTCGACGCAAGAGGCGGCGCTCGGCGGCAAGAAGACCGTCGGCGTGGGCCTCAGCGCCAACGAGATCGACGGCGTGAAGGGCCAGATCCAGAGCAATTGGGCGCTGACCGCCGGCTTGACTGGTGTCGCGGAGGTTCGCGTCACGATCCGCGTACAGCTCGATCCGGCCGGCAACATCGTCGGCGAGCCTGAGGTCACTGCAACTGGCGGGCCTGAGGGTACGCGCCGCGCCGTTGAAAGCAGCACCATGCGCGCGCTCCGCCGCTCAGCTCCGCTACAAAACCTGCCGCCTGAAAAATATGAAGGCGAAAAAGGATGGAATACCCTCGTGCTGAATTTCGACCCCTCGGAATTCGCGCTTTAACGCTGCCGGGATTGGAACCCATGCCGGATAGCAAACCAACCCTGCAAACCCTTCATACTAAGCTGAAAGGCTTGTCTCTATGATCAAGGTCTCTCTTTTCCGTGCCCTGATGGTGGCTGCGGGCATGTTGGTCGCCGTCGTGGCGGCAGCGCCCGCAAACGCGGAAGTTGTCATCGACATCAACAAGGGCAAGGTCGAGCCCCTGCCGATCGCGGTTACCGACTTCCTCCAGGGTGAACTCGGCCAGAAGATCTCCGACGTGGTCGCAGCGGACCTCAAGCGGTCCGGCCTATTCGCACCGATCAACAAGGGCGCCTTCATCGAGAAGATCAGCAATCCTGACGCCACGCCGCGCTTCGAGGACTGGAAGGTCATCAATGCGCAGGCGCTTGTCACCGGCCGCGTGACGCAGGAAGGCGACGGCAGGCTGAAGGCCGAGTTCCGCCTGTGGGATACGTTCGGTAGCAAGCAGATGACCGGCCAGCAGTTCTTCACCCAGCCGGAAAACTGGCGCCGCGTCGCCCACATCATCGCCGATGCCATCTATGAGAGCGTCACCGGTGAAAAGGGCTATTTCGACACCCGCATCGTCTATGTCGCCGAAAGCGGGCCGAAGACGGCGCGCAAGCGTCAGCTGGCGATCATGGACCAGGACGGTTTCAATGCCCGTGCGCTCACCAATTCCAACGACATCGTTCTGACGCCGCGCTTCTCGCCGAACCGCCAGGAAGTCACCTACATGTCGTTCGAAAACCAGCAGCCGCGCGTCTACCTGCTACAACTCGAAACCGGACAGCGCGAAGTCGTCGGCAACTTCCCCGGCATGACGTTTTCGCCGCGCTTCTCGCCTGATGGCCAGCGCGTGATCATGAGCCTTCAGCAGGACGGCAACGCGAACATCTATACGATGGACCTGCGCTCGCGCACGACGACACGCCTAACCAACACGGCCGCGATCGACACGGCACCGTCCTATTCGCCTGACGGCAGCCAGATCGCTTTTGAAAGCGATCGTGGCGGCGGCCAGCAGATCTATGTGATGGGTGCCGACGGCTCGGGCCAGCGCCGTATCTCCTTCGGAGACGGTCGCTATTCGACGCCGGTCTGGTCGCCGCGCGGGGACCTCATCGCCTTCACCAAGCAGTCGGGCGGCAAGTTCTCGATCGGCGTGATGAAGCCCGACGGTTCGGGCGAACGCATCCTGACCACCGGCTTCCACAACGAGGGGCCGACCTGGGCGCCGAACGGCCGCGTGCTGATGTTCTTCCGTCAGGGCGCCGGTGCCGGCGGACCGCAGCTCTATTCGATCGATATTTCCGGCTACAACGAGCAGCCGATCCAGACGCAGGGCTTCGCATCCGACCCGGCCTGGTCGCCGCTGCTTGAGTAGATCACGGTGAGGAGCGGGATGCGGGCGGAAAACCGCACACAGTTTTCCTCATCCCGCTCTGGCCTGACCCGATTTGCGGCGGGAAAATGTGGCAGCGATGCCGCTTTCTCGCCGCAAAGTGCTGGTCTAGCAGGCCCCGAGCTAAAATTATCGATTTGTTAACCATAACTGTTGAAAAGCGATTAACCGCTTCCGGTTACAGTCTGGCAACCGTGAATTCAGACACTTCCCAAGGAGACCGGCGCATGAGCCGAATTGACACCCCGGCCGTAGGCCGCATGCAGACCATCGCTCGCAACCCGGTCATGATCGCCCTGGTCATGACGCTTGCTATCGCTGGCTGTGCATCGAAGAAGAACATGCCGAACAATGCCAACGAGCTCGGCCTCGGCGGCGCGGGCGCCGCAACGCCGGGTTCGCAGCAGGACTTCACCGTCAACGTCGGCGACCGCATCTTCTTCGACACCGACTCCACCTCGATCCGTGCCGACGCGCAGCAGACGCTCGCCCGCCAGGCTCAGTGGCTCGCCAAGTACCCGAACTACGCAATCACGATCGAAGGCCATGCCGACGAACGCGGCACGCGCGAATACAACCTTGCGCTCGGCGCCCGCCGTGCGGCCTCCACCCGCGACTACCTCGTTAGCCAGGGCGTTCCGGCAAACCGCATGAAGACGATCTCCTACGGCAAGGAAAAGCCGGTTGCCGTCTGCGACGACATCTCGTGCTGGTCGCAGAACCGCCGCGCGGTTACCGTCCTCGGTGGCGCTGGCATGTAATCTCACGGCCGAGCCTGGCTCGGTCGGGTAGCATGACGTGTTCGGGGGAATGCTCGTGTTCCTAAGATCACAGACTTCTAAATTAAAAGGGCGGCTCTCAGCCGCCCTTTGCTTTTTTACCACACTTTGGCCGAACTCCGTTGCTTTTTCAGGGCAATTGGAAAACTGTGCGGCAATCACCCAGTTGACTCGGCGAGATGTATTGCGGGGCCTGGTCAAGGGTGGGACAACCGGTATTCGAACAGGACAAATGAAATGAAGAAATTTGTCGTGGCGGGGCTGATCGGTCTTGCGGCCCTTGCGGGCCTGGGCCAGACGGCGAACGCCATGCCGCTTTCAGGGCTGCTGGCCCGAACGACTGAAACTCAAGCCGGCGCGCAGAACCTGCCCGTGGTGAAGGTGCAGTCGGCCGAGACCGCACGGCTTGGCCAGCTTGAGGAACAGATCCGCTCGCTCAACGGGCGTATCGAGGAAATGAGCTTCCAGCTGCTGCAGATGCAGGAGCAGATCCGGAAGTTCCAGGAGGACAACGAGTTCCGCTTCCAGGACCTGGAAAGCGGCAAGGCCTCCCCGAAGAAGAGCGGCGCATTGCAGACGCCGAAGACCAGCGATCAGGCGTCCGTCACCCCCGGGGTGACGGATAGCCAGACGATGGCACCGGCAGGCGGCGGCAGCGACATGGCTGCCTCCGGTCTTCCTTCGGCTGGTAGCCAGGGTTCCAATGGCGCGGCTGCGCCGACCACGCTTGGCCAGATCGTCTTCGACCAGAGCGGCAATCCGGTTTCGGCGACAACCGATGCTCAACCTGGCGCGAACGCGACGCCTCCGGGTGTCGAAGCCGGTGCGGGTCTGCCCGCCGACGATGGTGGCCTGAACGCTAACCCGGGCAATCAGCAGACCGCCTCGCTCGACAATCCCGGCGATCTCTACCAGTCGGCCTACGGCCACGTTCTCTCCGGTGACTACAGCATGGCGGAACAGGAATTCGGCGACTATCTGGCCGCGTTCCCGCAGGGCGACAAGGCGGCCGATGCCAGCTTCTGGCTGGGCGAGGCGCAATATTCGCAGGGCAAATACAGTGACGCGGCCAAGACCTTCCTGAACGCGCACCAGGCCCACGGCAAGTCGCCGAAGGCGCCGGAAATGCTGCTGAAGCTCGGCATGTCGCTGGGCGCGCTCGACAACAAGGAAACTGCCTGCGCGACGCTGCGCGAGGTCAACAAGCGCTACCCGAAGGCTTCGCCGGCGGTAAAGGCAAAGGTGACGAGCGAGCAGAGCCGTTTTGGCTGCTGAGGCCCACCCGCCAATGGCCGTTGTCGAAACGGCAAAACGATTTCTTGCCTCCTTCGACGGACCAGCACGTATTCTCGTGGCCGTCTCCGGCGGGAGCGACTCGAAAGGACTGCTTCTCGCTCTCAACGAGGCGATCGAGGCAACCAAGCCCACACAGTTTTCTCTGGCCGCCTGCACGGTCGATCATGCGCTGAGGCCGGAATCGGCCGATGAGGCGCGCGGTGTCGCGGCCTTTTGCGAGAGCCTGGGTGTACCGCATATCATCACCCGATGGGACGGGCCGAAGCCCAGGACCGGCATTCAGGCAGCGGCGCGCGAGACGCGCTATGCATTGCTGGCCGACGCTGCAGAGCGCTTCGATGCGTCCTCAATCGTCACCGGTCACACGCTCGGCGACCAGCGAGAGACGATCCTGATGCGCGCACGGCGAGGGGAGGGACCCGGCGCCGCGGGCATGGCGGAGGCCACGCTCTATGACCGGCGCATCTGGGTGTTGCGACCGTTCCTCACGGTCGACCGCGCAGCCATTCGCGCCTTTCTCACCGACCGCAAAGTCGGCTGGTTCGATGATCCGAGCAACCTGAACACGCGCTTCGAGCGGGTACGTGCGCGGGCCTCGTTGGCATCTTTGCCGGAGACCGGTGCCGGTGCCTGGGACGCCCGGTCCCGGGCGCGATCGTCGGCAGCTGCCGCCGCTCTGCTCGAACGGCACGTGCGGGTGCATGCGGGGTTGGTCGCGGAAATCCCTTCTTCGATGACCGGCCAATGCCGCGACATCGATTGGCAACGGGCGCTGCTTGCGCTGGCGACCGTCCTCGGCGGCCGTGCACATCTGCCTGCGGCCGAGACGGTGGAACGGCTGGCAAATTTCCTGGAGCAGGGGACACCGGGGCGGCTGACCGCGGGACGCGTCGTCTTCGACCGGCGCTCGACCGGGCTCTATCTCTATCGGGAGGCGCGCGGTATCGAGGATCTGACGTTGCAGGCTGGGCAAACCGGCGTCTGGGATGACCGCCTTCTGATCCGCAATGGTGGCGACGGTCCTCTTGCGCTGACGGTGGAAGGCGGTCGCGGACCACAACAGCAGAGACTTATTGCCGCAGGCCTGCCACCGGGCGTTGCCGGTCGTGTGTCGTTGTCGGCGCCCCGCATCGTGTCCGACGACGTCAAAAATGTCGCATCTGCCACAATCGAGCCGAGGATCGGCCTCTACGACACCTTTTTGCCGAGTTTCGACAGGATCATGGCAGACAGGATCGCCGGATTGTTCGGACGAGAGCGTTATCTTCCGCCACCGGTTCACGATCTATTGACAGAAATGGAACGGTAGAAGCCGGTTTGCCTTGGCAATGCGTCGCCAGAACCCTATGTTAGGGAGCAAGACAGCGGCCCGGCGAAATGCGCGGGCCGTGACAGGTTCCGGGGAGTTCGATGAACCCTAATTTTCGTAATCTTGCCCTTTGGGCAATCATAGCGCTTCTGCTGATCGCGTTGTTCAGCATGTTCCAGCAGCCGACGGAGCGCACCGGCTCGCGCGAGATCCCGTTCTCGCAATTCCTCAAGGACGTGGATGCGAGCCGCGTCAAGGAAGTCGTGATCACCGGCTCGAAAGTGATCGGCAGCTATTCCGAAAGCGGCGCAACGTTCCAGACCTATGCGCCTTCAGTCGATACGGCGCTGACCGAGCGCCTTGAAGCCAAGGACGTGACGGTCACGGTTCGCCCGGAAACCGACGGCTCGTCCGGCTTCCTGAGCTACATCGGCACGCTTCTTCCGATGCTTCTGATCCTCGGCGTCTGGCTGTTCTTCATGCGCCAGATGCAGGGCGGGTCGCGCGGCGCCATGGGCTTTGGCAAGTCCAAGGCCAAGCTTCTGACGGAAGCGCATGGCCGCGTCACCTTTGACGACGTCGCCGGCGTCGACGAAGCCAAGCAGGACCTCGAAGAAATCGTCGAATTCCTGCGCGACCCGCAGAAGTTCCAGCGCCTCGGCGGACGCATTCCGCGCGGTGTGCTGCTCGTCGGCCCTCCCGGTACCGGTAAGACGCTGCTTGCACGCTCCGTAGCCGGCGAAGCCAACGTGCCGTTCTTCACGATCTCCGGTTCCGACTTCGTCGAAATGTTCGTCGGCGTTGGCGCCAGCCGTGTGCGTGACATGTTCGAGCAGGCAAAGAAGAATGCGCCCTGCATCATCTTCATCGACGAAATCGACGCTGTCGGTCGCCATCGTGGCGCCGGTCTCGGCGGCGGCAATGACGAGCGCGAACAGACGCTCAACCAGTTGCTGGTCGAGATGGACGGGTTCGAGGCAAACGAAGGCATCATCCTGATCGCGGCGACTAACCGTCCTGATGTTCTCGATCCGGCACTGCTGCGTCCCGGCCGCTTCGACCGCCAGGTCGTCGTGCCGAACCCGGATATCAACGGCCGCGAACGCATCCTCAAGGTGCATGTGCGCAACGTGCCGCTGGCGCCGAACGTCGACCTCAAGGTGCTTGCACGCGGTACGCCCGGCTTCTCCGGTGCTGACCTCATGAACCTCGTCAACGAGGCGGCGCTGATGGCCGCCCGCCGAAACAAGCGTCTTGTCACCATGCTCGAATTCGAGGATGCCAAGGACAAGATCATGATGGGTGCGGAGCGTCGCTCGTCGGCCATGACCGAAGCCGAGAAGAAGCTGACCGCCTATCACGAAGCCGGTCACGCGATCCTGGCGCTCAACGTTCCCTCGGCCGATCCGCTGCACAAGGCGACGATCATTCCGCGTGGACGGGCGCTTGGCATGGTCATGCAGCTGCCGGAAGGCGACCGCTATTCGATGAGCTACAAGTGGATGGTCTCGCGCCTTGCCATCATGATGGGCGGACGCGTTGCCGAGGAACTGACCTTCGGCAAGGAGAACATCACCTCGGGCGCATCGTCGGATATCGAGCAGGCGACCAAGCTTGCCCGTGCGATGGTGACGCAGTGGGGCTTCTCCGACCAGCTCGGCCAGGTTTCCTATGGTGAGAACCAGCAGGAAGTCTTCCTTGGCCACTCCGTTGCCCAGCAGAAGAACGTTTCTGAGGCGACCGCGCAGAAGATCGACAACGAAATCCGTCGTCTGATCGATGAGGCCTACGAGACCGCCCGCAAGATCCTCACCGAGAAGAACCACGAATTCGTGGCGCTGGCGGAAGGGCTGCTGGAATACGAAACCTTGACGGGCGAAGAGATCAAGGCGCTGATCCGCGGCGAAAAGCCGGCGCGCGACCTTGGCGACGACACGCCGCCGCATCGCGGCTCGGCCGTTCCTTCGGCAGGTTCCAAGAAGGAAGGTCCGGCGGGCAAGGGCGAAGAATCCGAAGGTGGGTTCGAGCCACAGCCGCAATAATTGCCACGGTTGGCAGTATATCCGAGCCGCCGCTCCTCAAGTGGAGCGGCGGCTTTTCGTTGCCACGCGGCCTCTGGCATTTGGTAACGGGATGTAACGATTTCTGATGTTAGGCTCGCTGCCGTTTGCTGCGCTTTTGTGTCAAAGAAGACATGACGTGTTTGCGATGGCTGTCCTTGAACGGAATGCTGATCGCCAGGCAGACGGCATCCAAGAAGTATGAATGAGGTCCGGTCAATGAAACCCAGTCGCGGAAAACGCAGACAGGCGGAGGTGGCCAAGCCAGCCCTGACCCGGCAGAACGATGGAGTTCTTATGAAGCGAAAGTATTTCGGCACCGACGGTATCCGCGGCCAGTCCAACTTGTTTCCGATGACACCGGATCTGGCGATGCGGGTCGGCATTGCGGTCGGTACGATCTTTCGCAACGGCGCTCACCGCCACCGCGTGGTGATCGGCAAGGATACGCGCCTTTCGGGCTATATGCTCGAGAACGCCATGGTGGCGGGCTTTACGGCCGCTGGTCTTGACGTCTTCCTGCTCGGGCCGATTCCGACGCCGGGTGTTGCCATGCTTACCCGCTCGCTGCGGGCCGATATCGGCGTGATGATCTCCGCCTCGCACAATCCCTTCCAGGACAACGGCATCAAGCTTTTCGGCCCAGACGGCTACAAGCTTTCCGACGATATCGAGGCGAAGATCGAGGCGTTGCTCGACCAGGATCTCTCGGGGCAGCTGGCGAAGTCGGAAGACATCGGTCGCGCGAAGCGCGTCGATGGCGACATCTATCGCTATCTGGAACATGCCAAGCGCACCTTGCCGCGCGACGTCACGCTTCAAGGTCTCAGGATCGCCGTCGACTGCGCCAATGGTGCAGCCTACAAGGTGGCGCCGACGGCGCTTTGGGAGCTTGGTGCGGAAGTCGTCACCATCGGCACCGAACCGAACGGTCTCAACATTAATCTCGATTGCGGCTCCACCCATCCCGCCACATTGTCGAAAAAGGTCCACGAAGTGCGCGCCGACATCGGCATTGCGCTCGATGGTGATGCCGACCGTGTGCTGATCGTCGATGAGAACGGCACAGTCATCGATGGCGACCAGCTGATGGCTGTGATCGCCGATAGCTGGGCCGAAGACGGCATGCTGCGCGGGGGTGCTGTTGCCGCCACCGTCATGTCGAACCTCGGCCTCGAGCGCTATCTCAAGGGACGCGGCATCGATCTGCGGCGCACGAAGGTCGGCGACCGCTATGTCGTCGAGCAGATGCGCCAGGACGGCCTGAACGTCGGCGGCGAACAGTCCGGCCATATCGTACTCTCCGATTTTGGCACAACCGGTGATGGCCTTGTTGCTGCTCTGCAGATCCTCGCGGTGATCAAGCGCCAGGGCAAGACGGTGAGCGAGGTGTGCCACCGCTTCGAGCCGGTGCCGCAGGTGCTGAAGAACGTTCGTGTTTCCGCCGGCAAGCCGCTCGAAGACGCCACTGTGCGCCAGGCGATCGCCGATGCCGAAGCGGAGCTCGCCAAGTCCGGCCGCCTGCTGATCCGGCCCTCCGGCACCGAGCCGCTCATTCGCGTGATGGCGGAAGGCGACGATCGTGGCCAGGTCGAGCGCATCGTCGACGAGCTGATCAATGTCATCGGCAGCGTTCGCAACGCCGCCTGAGACACCCAGAGACTGATTTCCCTCCAGGGCCGGTGCGACGCATCGGCCTCTTTTTTTGTCCTGCTGTGGCTTGAAAGCGGTGCCCGGGACGAGATCGTTCCATCCTTGGAATTCCGATCTGAAAGCGTTGCTGGCTTTGAGAGCGCGTTGTCCTGACGATTATTTAGCTGCACCTTAAGGGAACAGTATCGCCGACAGTAAAGCGGCACAACAACCGCAAGAATAGGCTGCTTTCTTAACAATCTCGGTAAACGTTTGTAGTTAATTGGAACTTAACCTTTCCTCCTCATTATCCATAACCAACATCGGGATTTGGGCACCGGTTTCATGGTGAACCAAGCAACGGAATGTATTGGAGTGGGCCATGAAGAGAATTTTGAGTGGCGTTGTTGCTATGTTGCTCAGCGGCACAGCAGCTTTTGCTGCGGATGTCTACCAACCGCCTATGGAGCCGGTGCCGGAGCAGCCCGTCGAGGTCGTCCAGACCAGCGGCTGGTACCTGCGCGGAGACGTCGGTTACGCCTGGAACCATCTGCGCGGCGCAAATTTCTACCAGGGGGGGCCGAGCGGCTCGATCGCGGATTTCGATTCCGCTGATATCGATGATTCCTGGGTAATCGGCGGCGGTGTCGGTTATCAGTTCAACAACTACCTGCGCGCCGACATCACGGCCGACTACTGGGGCAACGGCGACTTTGCCGGCTCGACCAGCGGCGGCTGCGGGCTCTTCCCGGGCGAGCCTTGCGTTTCGCGAGACATTAGCTCGGTTTCTGCGTGGAGCCTCATGGCCAACGCCTATGTGGACATCGGCACCTACGGTGCTTTCACCCCTTACGTCGGCGCCGGTATCGGTGCGACGCGCGTGAGCTGGGACGGGCTGCGCAACACGAGCTGCGTAGATGGCGACCCCACCCGATGCGACCCGACGACCAATCATGGCGGCAAGGACAGCTGGCGCTTCACCTACGCCCTCATGGCCGGCACCGCGATCGACCTGACCTGCAACCTGAAGGCGGATATCGGTTATCGCTTCCGCCAGGTCGATGATGGCGACATGTTCGGCTACGCCAACGGCGGCGGTCCGGGCTTCGACGATGGCTTCTATATCCACGAGGCGCGCGCTGGTCTGCGCTACTCCTTCGGCAATGTCTGCGAAGTGCCTTACGAGCCGCCGCCGATCGTCTACAAGTAATCGGACAGTATCCGACACGTACCAAGGCCACCTTCGGGTGGCCTTTTTCGTTGCCCCCAACCTTTGCCCGTTTCCTAACAGGCATGGTTAACCGGGGGTTAACCAGTCGCTGCAATAGTTAACGCTGAACGAAGCGGCGACGGCATGGCTCCATCCCGCACGGATAGTAGCGGTGAAAGGGCATGGCATGGATTGGCGAAACGGGTTCTGCGGAGCCGCTTTTGGTGCCGGCCTGCTTCTCTCTGGCGCCGCGCTGGCTGCTGACGAGGATCTCCTGAATGCCCCGGAGATCACCATCGAGAAAGAAACTGTCGGCACAAGCGCGATCTATCTGCGCGGCGATATCGGCTATGCACCCTGGCGCGGTGAGGGCGATCCCTATTACCGGACCTTCGATGCGGGCACACTGACCTATGACAGCGTCTCCTTCGACAATGCCCGCTTTGACAAGCCCTTCTCCGGTTCGCTCGGCGTCGGTTACCAGTTTACCGATACATTCCGCGCCGATCTGACGGCCGACTATTTCGAGGGTCGGTTCAGCGGTTCATCTTCTTCTGCCGGTCCTTGTGCCGGGCAGGGGGCGGGCACGTCCTGCGCTTTCTCGACCGGCGCCGATTACTCCGCCCTTGGATTGATGGCGAACGCCTATGTGGATTTCGGCACACTCGCAGGCTTCACGCCCTATGTCGGCGGCGGCATCGGCGCAACGCGCCTCAACTGGGACACGGCAATCGAACGCGCCACTTGTGTGGCCAGCGTTGGTGCTTGTGGCGGTTCGCCCACCTCGACCTCCTATGAGGGGCGCGACAGCTGGCGCTTCACCTATGCGCTGATGGCGGGCGTTTCCTATGATCTTAGCGAGCAGCTGAAGCTCGATGTCGGCTATCGTTACTCCCATATCGCCGATGGCGAGATGTTCGGCTTCGGCGCCGAGGCGCTGGTGGGGGCTGCCGGCGACAAGGGCTTCGACGACGGACTGTCCCGTCACGAGATCCGCGCCGGCCTGCGCTTCTCCTTCTAACGCCTTGAAGCGCCACAGTTTCGGCGACAACCGGGTCATATCGTTCCGCCGATCGCCTCAGCCTATTGCCAGGACGAAAGTGCCGGCCGGCAACAATCAGTCGGCAGGCA
Organism: Ensifer sp. ENS10; assembly: GCF_014852025.1. Lineage (NCBI taxonomy): Bacteria > Pseudomonadati > Pseudomonadota > Alphaproteobacteria > Hyphomicrobiales > Rhizobiaceae > Ensifer > Ensifer sp. ENS10. The sequence continues at coordinate 124,477 of NZ_JACVAS010000007.1, read as the reverse complement.
TCGTTCTGCTTTTGCAGATCTTGCCCGCGGCGCCATAAATTTTCTCGATTGCGACAAAGCGCTTGACTTCCGGTCCCGTCCACAATATCGACGACGGCGGGACACCCTTCCCCAACGAAGGGCTATCTATCTGGAAGGATAGCACATGGCAAAGCCTGCACAGCCGGACCTCCGTCCGAACAATACCCATTTCTCTTCTGGTCCTTGCTCGAAGCGCCCCGGTTGGACGCTCGACGCTCTCTCCGATGCTCCGCTCGGTCGTTCGCACCGCGCCAAGATCGGCAAGACGAAGCTGAAGCAGGCCATTGATCTTACCCGTGACATTCTTGAAGTGCCGGCCGATTATCGCATCGGCATCGTGCCCGCTTCCGATACTGGCGCCGTCGAAATGGCGCTGTGGTCGCTGCTCGGTCAGCGTGGCGTCGACATGGTCGCCTGGGAAAGCTTTGGCGCCGGCTGGGTGACCGATGTGGTCAAGCAGCTGAAGCTTGCCGACGTGCGCAAGTTCGAAGCCGGCTACGGCGAACTTCCCGATCTTGCCAAGGTCGATTTCGACCGCGACGTGGTCTTCACCTGGAACGGTACGACCTCCGGCGTGCGTGTCCCGAACGCCGACTTCATTCCGGCCGACCGCAAGGGTCTGACCATCTGCGACGCGACGTCGGCCGCCTTTGCGCAGAACCTTGATTTCGCCAAGCTCGATGTCGTCACCTTCTCCTGGCAGAAGGTTCTCGGCGGTGAGGGCGCACACGGCGTCATCATCCTGTCGCCGCGTGCCGTCGAGCGTCTCTTGACCTACGTTCCGGCCTGGCCGCTGCCGAAGATCTTCCGCATGACCTCGGGCGGCAAGCTGATCGAGGGCATCTTCACCGGCGAGACGATCAACACGCCGTCGATGCTCTGCGTCGAGGACTATATCGATGCGCTCCTCTGGGCGCAGCAGGTCGGCGGGCTCAAGGGCCTGATGGCCCGCGCTGACGCCAACGCGCAAGCGATCTTCGACTTCGTCGCCGCCAATGACTGGATCGCCAACCTCGCGGTCAAGGACGAGACCCGCTCCAACACCTCGGTCTGCCTGAAGATCGTCGACAAGGACGTATTGGCGCTCGACGCCGACGGACAGGCGGCCTTCGCCAAGGGCGTGGTTGCGCTTCTCGAAAAGGAAGGCGTCGCCTTCGACATCGGCCACTATCGCGATGCGCCGTCGGGCCTTCGCATCTGGGCGGGTGCCACCATTGAGACCGCCGACATGAAAGCGTTGATGCCGTGGCTGACCTGGGCCTTCGAGACCCAGAAGGCAACGCTGACGCAGGCCGCGGCCTGATCAGACAAGGGGTGAGGAACAATGGACTTCGCCCGCATCTCACACTGATTTGAGTGATCCGCTTCGCTCCCCATGGGAGCGAGGCTTGGCTAACCGCATTCCCATTCAGACCTGATCTTTAAGGAGGCCCTCATGGCACCTCGCGTTCTCGTATCCGACGAACTGTCGGAAACCGCCGTCCAGATCTTCCGCGATCGCGGCGTCGAAGTCGATTTCCAGCCGAAGCTCGGCAAGGACAAGGACAAGCTCGCCGAAATCATCGGCAACTATGACGGCCTTGCCATCCGCTCGGCCACCAAGGCGACGGAAAAGCTGATCGCGGCTGCGACCAATCTCAAGGTCATCGGCCGCGCCGGCATCGGCGTCGACAATGTCGATATCCCGGCTGCCTCGCGTCGCGGTATCATCGTGATGAACACGCCCTTCGGCAACTCGATCACGACCGCCGAACACGCGATCGCGCTGCTCTTTGCCGTTGCCCGCCAGCTTCCGGCCGCCGATAACTCGACGCAGGCCGGCAAGTGGGAGAAGTCGCGCTTCATGGGTGTCGAGATCACCGGCAAGACGCTCGGCGTCATCGGTGCCGGCAACATCGGCTCGATCGTCTGCTCGCGCGCCATCGGCCTGAAGATGCACGTTCTCGCCTACGACCCGTTCCTGTCCAAGGAGCGCGCCGAGGAAATGGGCGTCACCAAGGTCGAACTCGACGAGCTGCTCGCCCACGCCGACTTCATCACCCTGCACGTGCCGCTGACCGACAAGACCCGCAACATCCTGAGTGCCGAAGCGCTGGCCAAGACGAAGCCGGGCGTGCGCATCGTCAACTGCGCTCGTGGCGGTCTCGTCGACGAGAAGGCGCTCGCCGAAGCGATCAAGTCCGGCCATGTTGCCGGCGCCGGCTTCGACGTCTTCGAGGTCGAGCCCGCCACCGAAAGCCCGCTCTTCGGCCTGCCGAACGTCGTCTGCACGCCGCATCTCGGCGCTTCGACCACGGAAGCCCAGGAGAACGTCGCCCTGCAGGTGGCCGAGCAGATGTCGGACTACCTGGTCAAGGGTGCCGTCTCCAACGCCATCAACATGCCGTCGATCACGGCTGAGGAAGCCCCGATCCTGAAGCCGTTCATCCGGCTTGCCGACGTTCTCGGCGCCTTCGTCGGCCAGGTGACCGAGAGCGCGATCAAGGAAATCGAGATCCTCTATGACGGCTCGACCGCCGGCATGAACACCAAGGCGCTGACGAGCGCGGTTCTCGCCGGTCTGATCCGCCCGCAGGTCGCCGACGTCAACATGGTTTCGGCGCCGGTGATGATCAAGGAAAAGGGCATCATCCTGTCCGAGGTCAAGCGCGACAAGACCGGCGTCTTCGACGGCTACATCAAGCTGACGGTGAAGACCGCCAACCAGACCCGCTCTGTGGCCGGCACGGTGTTTTCGGACGGCAAGCCGCGCTTCATCCAGATCAAGGGCATCAACCTTGATGCGGATGTCGGCAGCCACATGGTCTACATCACCAACACCGACGTTCCCGGCATGATCGGCTTCATCGGCATGACGCTCGGTGACGCCGGCGTCAACATCGCCAACTTCCAGCTCGGCCGCGAGAAGGAAGGCGGCGACGCGATTGCGCTGCTTTACGTTGACGGCGCCGTTTCCGAGGCTGTTCTTGACAAGCTGCGGGCCAATCAGGCAATCCGCCAGGCAAAGCCGCTGGTCTTCAACATCGATTGACGCCGGCACTGCAAGCGGCGGTGTGATCCGCCGCTGTGCCGACCCAATCACGGGACATATCGAAGACGCACCGGTGGCCGCCGGTGCGTTTTCCTGTTTCGAACGCATGTGACGAGAAATGACCGAAATGACATTCCGCTGGCGCGAGGCAAGCCTGCCCGATCTCGCCTCCGTATCGGAGATCCAGCTTGTGGTTCACCAGGCCTTTCCCGAGGACGATGCCGTACTTGCTGACCGCATCGCCTTGAGCCCTGCCGGGTGCTTCATGCTGGACGCGGCCGGGCAGTCGCGTGGCTACGTGTTGAGCCATCCTTGGCTTCGTGGCGCGCCGCCGTCGCTGAACAGCATGCTTGGCGAAATTCCTGATGCCGCCGACACCTGGTACATCCACGATCTCGCCCTTCTGCCCGAGATGCGTGGTTCCGGAGCGGGCGGCGGAATTCTTCCTGTTCTGGAGGATGCCGCCAGAACGGAAGCGTTGCGGTCGATGTCGCTCGTCTCCGTCAACGGATCCCGCAGTTTCTGGGAGAGGCAGGGTTTTGAAGTCCGGATGGACGAGCGGCTGGCACTGAAGCTCTCAAGCTACGGCGAGGAAGCGCTCTATATGGAGCGGCTTCTTGCCTGATAAATGAAAATGGCGCCGGAAACGGCGCCATTCAGGCTGCTGACAACCCCTAAAGATGGCTTTCTGCCGCGAGGGGTGTCCCGTTCCCCCTCATCCTCGCCCTTGTGGCGGGAATCCAGCAACCCGACGTCCGTCGGGTCCAAGGACTTGGGCTGATGCCGCAGGTCCAGCGGAACTGCTAGAGATTCCTGTGACGAGCACAGGAATGAGCGAGGTTTTGGGTGGCGCCAAGCCTCCCCAGCGAGCCTTCAATGAAAAGAGATATCTTTGCGCGACGCCTGCTCGGCAGACGCGAGGGGTCGTCAGCGCGGACGGCCCCTTTCGGCGATCGCGATGCCGCCAAGCACCAGCAGGAGCGCGACGAGATGGAAGAGATGGAAGGTCTCGCCGATCAGGAGCACCGAAAGGAGCGTCCCGAAGACCGGAATGGCATTGATGAACAGGCCGGCGCGGTTGGCGCCGATCATCTCGACGCCGCGGACATAGAGCACCTGCGACATCAGCGAGGGGAAGATCGCCGCATAGAGAACGATGATCCAGCCGGTGGGATCCGGCGCGATCGCCGTGCCGGTGCCGATTTCCCAGAAGAGCAGCGGCAGGGCGCTTAGAAGCGCGCCGAAGGCAGGCGCCGCGATGAAGCTTTGCCAGTGCATCGTCGGCTTGTAGCGCAGTGCGACGGTATAGCCGGCATAGACGACGCAGGCGATGATCATCAACGCGTCGCCGAAATTGAACTCGAGCGTCAACAGGCTCGAAATGTCGCCATGGGCTGCAGTCACCAATACGCCGATCAGGGTGACGGTAAAGCCGATCACCTGGGCGATCGACGCCCGCGTGCGAAACAGCACGAAGTTGAACAGGAAGATCAACATCGGAATGCCGGCCTGGAGAATAACGGCGTTGATGGCACTCGTATATTTCAGCGCCGAATAGAGCAGCGCGTTGAAGGTGGTGAAGCCGATCGCGCCGTAGGCGAGAAGCTGCAGCCAGTGCTTGCGGATCTTGTCCCAGTCGCGTCGGATCTGCGGCGTCATCAGCACCAGGATGACGACCAGCGCGAAGACCCAGCGCAAGGTCGTCAGCATCATCGGGCTTACGTGTCCGACCGCCATCTTGCCGGCGACGGAATTGCCGCCCCAGAAGAGTGCGGTGACGCAGAGATAGAAGTAGGCCCTGGAATTCACGATGCTCAGACCTGTGCGGGGATGGGCGACCTGTTGCCGCGATGGCGGGAGAGACGAAGATATAGGCGCTAAATCCCGCCCTTGTCATGCAAAAAGGGCGGAACGCCGGATATAACGGGGTCGCTTTCCAGATGACAACACAGTATAGATGCGCGGGTTTGAGAACAGCGCAGCTTCGTTTGCGCGCCTGCACAGGAAGAGAATTATGACGAATGTCGTAGTGGTCGGCTCCCAATGGGGTGACGAAGGCAAAGGCAAGATTGTGGATTGGCTCTCCGAGCGCGCGGATATCGTCGTGCGCTTTCAGGGCGGACACAATGCCGGCCATACGCTGGTAATCGACGGCGTCAGCTACAAGCTGTCGCTCCTGCCTTCCGGCGTCGTGCGTCCCGGCAAGCTCGCCGTCATCGGCAATGGCGTCGTCATCGACCCGCACGCGCTGATCGCCGAAATCGACAAGCTCGGCAAGCAGGGCATCGCGATCACGCCGGACAACCTGCGCATCGCCGACAATGCCACGCTGATCCTGTCGCTGCACCGCGAGCTCGATGGCATCCGCGAAGATGCGGCCTCCAACAGCGGCACGAAGATCGGCACCACGCGCCGCGGCATCGGCCCGGCCTACGAAGACAAGGTCGGCCGCCGCGCGATCCGTGTGATGGACCTCGCCGATCTCGATACCCTGCCGGCCAAGGTCGATCGCCTGCTGACCCACCACAATGCGCTGCGCCGTGGTCTCGGTGAAGCGGAGATCAGCCACGAGGCGATCATGCAGGAGCTTTCTTCTGTTGCCGCCAAGGTGCTGCCGTTCATGGACACCGTCTGGGTGCTGCTCGACAAGGCCCGCCGCAAGGGCGCGCGAATCCTGTTCGAAGGCGCGCAGGGCACGCTGCTCGACATCGACCACGGCACCTATCCGTTCGTCACCTCGTCGAACACGGTTGCCGGCCAGGCTGCTGCCGGCTCGGGAATGGGCCCGGGTTCTCTCGGCTATATCCTCGGCATCACCAAGGCCTATACGACGCGCGTCGGTGAGGGCCCGTTCCCGACCGAACTCACCGATGAAATCGGCCAGTTCCTCGGCGAAAAGGGCCATGAGTTCGGCACGGTCACGGGCCGCAAGCGCCGCTGCGGCTGGTTCGACGCGGCGCTGGTGCGCCAGTCCGTTGCCGCCAATGGCATCACCGGCATCGCGCTCACCAAGCTCGACGTGCTCGATGGTCTCGACGAACTGAAGATCTGCGTCGGTTATACTCTGGACGGACAGCAGATCGACCATCTGCCGGCAAGCCAAGCGCAGCAAGCTTCGGCAAAGCCAGTCTATATTACACTCGAAGGCTGGAAGGAATCGACGGTCGGCGCACGCAGCTGGGCGGAGCTTCCGGCGCAAGCGATCAAATACGTTCGCCAGGTGGAAGAACTGATCGGTGCGCCGGTTGCTCTTCTTTCGACCAGCCCCGAGCGGGACGACACAATACTTGTGACGGACCCCTTTGAGGACTAGTGTCGGCGAAATGACATTGCGTCGCGATCGCAACGACATACCTGGGCGTATGAGAAAGTACTAATGGCGGATTTTGTTGCAGTTATTCGCAGGACCGTTGACGGCCTGTCGGAAAACACCCCTGAAATGCGGGACAGGGTATACGAGAAGGCGCGCGCGGCCGTGCGCCGCCAACTCGAAAACATGAACCCGCGTCCGTCGGACGACATGATCAATCGCCAGTTGGCGAAACTCGAAAACGCCATCGTCGAGGTCGACAGCGAATATGCCGAAGCCTTGCCCGCGCTCGAAGAGACGGAGGTGGTGGAGGAAGCGACCGAAGCCGTAGCCGCCGAGTCGCCTGTCGAGGACGTCGTTTCTGAGCCCGAAGCGCAGCCCGAGCCGGTTGGTGAAAGCCAGCCGATTGCGGTTGCCGAGGAAGCGGCTCCGGAGGCGGAAAGCACTGCGGCACCTGACCACGATGCTGCGGTTCACGAAGTACCGGCACCGTATACGGAACACTACGTCGAAGCCGCAGAGGTAGCGCCGGCAGAGCGGGTTGCGGAAGAGCCGGTTGCCGAACATGTCGAAGCGACCGAGGCTCCGGTAGAGGAGCCGAGCGCCCCCGTCGTCGAAGAGCCGCAGGCGGATGCCCCGGTTTACGAGGCTGCGGAATATTCGGAGCCAGCTCCGGTCGAGAGCTATGAAGAGACCGTCGCTCCCCCGTCGATAGACGAGGAAGCCCGGTCTGTCGAAGAACCGACATGGGATGATGTTCCGGCAGTGGCCGCCGAAGAAAAGTCGGCCGCCTCGGAATGGGAGCTGCCGGAATGGGAGACCGCCTCTCCCGTAGCAAAGCACGCCGCTCCCACGGACCAGCAGGTCGGCGAAGAAGAGCCGGCCCATACCCCCGAGCTTCTTGGCATGCATCCGGTGGAAGAGCTGCAGCAGCATGCGCCGGCGGAGACCCCGAGGGCCGAAGCAGAGCTTCCCAAGGTTGACACCGCGCGCAACTGGTCGTTCGACGACAACGATCCCTTTGCGCCTTTGGAGGAACGGCGAACCGAAAAGAGCGCTGAGCCGGAGATTGCCGATTGGTCCTGGCCGGTCGAGAAGACCGGACAGACGGCCTCGACCGATACCCCTCAGAGCCAGCAAGATCGTGCAGGCACGGCTTGGGATCACATCGACGACCTGCTCGGTTTCGAAGGTGCCACTGCTGCGGCGACGGCGGGTGCAGCAGCATCGACGGCTGCGCGTGAGCCGGAGCGTGGCGCTGAGGCACCGGCGCCCGCGGCATCGCGGCCGGCATCTTACCGGGCCACCCCGAAGCCATCGCGCTTCAGCATCAAGCGCCTCGCCGTCGCTGCAGTCATTTTGCTGGCGCTTGGTGGCGGCGGCTTCGCCTACTGGCAGAACCGGGAAGCCGGCAATGCCTGGCTTTCGGGCATCGTGGCATCGGTCACCTCGGCCGTTTCAAACATCGGTGGATCGCCGGCACAAGAGGGCGCTCCGCCGGCGGAAACCCAGGGAGAATCGACGCAGCAGGAACCGGCACGGCACGACGACACGGCGGTCCCGGACAACAGCTCGACCAAGTTCACCCAACGCCTTCTTGGTGACGGCTCGGAAGTCGACAATGGACCTGCCACCGCAAGCGGCGAGAGCGCCGCGCAGGAAGGCAAGTCCGTGGCACAGCAGACAGAGGCGAGCAAGCCCGTCGAAACGGCCACTGCCCAAGGTGGAACGGCCGGACAGGCTGCAGGCACGCCGCCTGCGGGCCAGCAGACCGGTGGTCAGCCGACGACGCCGGAGATTGCGATCGCCAATGGCGAGAAGATGTTCCTCTACGAAGAGCGTCTCGGCCAGTCTTCGCCGACGGCCATTCCGGGAACCGTTGCGTGGTCGGTAAAGGAAGAATCGCCTGGTGGCGACGCCAAGCCTGAACCGGCCATCCAGGCGCAGATCACCATTCCGGACCGGGGTCTGACCGCGTTGATGACGATCAAGCGCAACGCCGACGAGTCCTTGCCGGCCAGCCATGTCGTCGAATTCGTCTTCTCGCTGCCGCCGAACTTCGAAGGCGGCGCGATCGACAGCGTTCAGCGCGTTTCGATGAAGCGTACGGAGCAGGATCGCGGCGATGCGCTGATTGCGGTTCCGGCCAAGATCACCGACGATTTCCATATGATCGCGCTCAACGATTCGAAGGACGCGATCGGCAACAACACCGAACTGCTGCGCAGCCGGAGTTGGATCGACATTCCGCTGACCTACAGGAACGGGCGCCGCGCACTGCTGACGCTGGAGAAGGGGCCGAGCGGAACCGACGCCTTCAACCAGGCGATGCGCGCTTGGACGGCCGCACCGGCAACGGACGCGGCGACCAACAGCCAGTAAGCAAGCGCGGTCGGACAGGACAAAGAAAACCCGGCAGGAGCGATCCGCCGGGTTTTTCATTTGGCTTTTATCGATGACGGGCAACCGTAGCGCCCGGAAACCGCGAAGAGCGTTTATTATGCGCCCTCGACGACCCGCAATGCATTGGCGCGCTCGAGAGCGGCCTTGCGCACGGCGTCCTGGACCTTCTCGAAGGCACGGACCTCGATCTGCCGCACGCGCTCGCGGCTGATGTCGAACTCGGCCGAAAGATCCTCGAGCGTCAGCGGCTCTTCGGTCAGGCGGCGTGCCTCGAAGATGCGGCGCTCGCGGTCGTTCAGCACTTTCATCGCATTGGCGAGCAACGCCCTGCGGTTTTCAAGCTCGTCCTGTTCGATCAGGATTTCTTCCTGGTTGTCGTGATCGTCGACAAGCCAATCCTGCCACTGGCCGGAGTCGCCTTCGCTCGCCTTGATGGGCGCGTTGAGGGAAGCGTCGCCGGAGAGGCGGCGGTTCATCGAAACCACTTCATCCTCGCTCACCTTGAGCGTGGTGGCGATTTCCTTGACTTGTTCGGGCTTCAGATCGCCCTCGTCGAGCGCCTGGATCTTGCCCTTGAGGCGACGCAGGTTGAAGAACAGCCGCTTCTGGTTGGCGGTCGTGCCCATTTTCACCAGCGACCACGAGCGCAGGATATATTCCTGGATCGCCGCCTTGATCCACCACATCGCGTAGGTGGCAAGGCGGAAGCCGCGATCGGGTTCGAACTTCTTGACGGCCTGCATCAAGCCGACATTGCCTTCGGATACGACTTCGCCGATCGGCAGGCCGTAGCCGCGATAGCCCATCGCGATCTTGGCGACGAGGCGAAGGTGGCTGGTGACCAGCTTGTGCGCTGCTTTGCGGTCGTCATGCTCCTGGTACCGCTTGGCGAGCATGTACTCTTCCTGCGGTTCCAGCATCGGAAACTTGCGGATTTCGTCGAGATAGCGATTGAGGCCGCCTTCTCCAGCGGCAATGGTCGGCAAATTGTTTCGGGCCATATGAAGCACCCCCCTTTGTCGTCTCCGGCCTCCGGTCGGCAAGCCGGGCATGTGGGTCTTCGTCAAGACCCCACGAGCCTAGAAAATAAGTACGGCGAAAGCATGATTCAAGGAGTCCGGTTTCACCAATCTGTGACGCCGGGCGACAGAAATGTCACGAACAAAGACTGAGCCTTAAATTGGAATCCCGACACCGGAATTCAAGGGCACGATCACTCTTCGCTCCGCAGGGCCTCGATCAGTTGCTCCATGTCGACAGGCACCGGTGATTCGAAATGCATGGTCTCGCCGGTCGCCGGATGTTCGAACTGCAGCATGAAGGCGTGCAGGGCCTGGCGGTGAAATTGATTGACGACGACCCTGGCCGCATCCGGCAACAAGTTCGCCTTGGTGCGGAAGGCGGCGCCGTATTCCGGATCGCCGATCAGCGGATGGCCGATATGGGCCATGTGCACGCGGATCTGGTGCGTGCGCCCCGTTTCGAGGTGGCATTCCACCGTCGACGCCAGGCAGGTGCCATCGGGCTTTTCGAGATAACGCTCGACGACCTCGTAGTGGGTGATGGCTTCGCGGGCGTCGTCGCTGTCTTCGCGCTTGACCGCGCGTTTCGTCCGGTCGACGGCACGCCCGAGTGGGGCGTCGATCGTTCCCTTCAGCTGCCGCGGGCGGCCCCAGACGACGGCCCGATAGGCGCGTTCGAGCGGGCCGGTGCGGCCGTGGTCGGCAAACTGCTCCGAGAGGTGGCGGTGCGCGGCATCGTTCTTGGCGACAACCATGACGCCGCTCGTCTCCTTGTCGAGGCGATGGACGATGCCCGGGCGCTTGACGCCGCCGATGCCCGACAGGCTGCTGCCGCAATGATGGATGAGCGCATTGACCAGCGTACCGGTCCAGTTGCCGGCGCCGGGATGAACGACGAGGCCGGCTGGCTTGCAAAGCACGATCAGGTCGTCGTCTTCGTAGAGCACGTCGAGCGGGATGTCTTCGCCCTTCGGCTCCGGATCTTCCGGTTCGGGCAGGTCGATCTCGAAGACATCGCCGGGATGGACCTTCTTCTTCGCTTCGGTCACCGCCTTGCCGTTGATCGACACCGCTCCCTGTGCGATCAGGCCCTTGATCCGGTTGCGGGAGAATTCACCCGAAAGTGCGTCCGTCAGGAAGGAATCCAGGCGTCCCGCGGCATCCTCGCCCGCCGTCAGGACTTTCCTATTGGCCGTCGCTTGTTTAAAGGGGTCGTTCATTCCGTTCAAATCCGAAAAAAGGCCAACCATGACCGCAATCGAGCCCGATGACCAGGAAGACAAGCCGCTAGATCCGGCCATGGAAAATGTCCGCCGCAAGATGGTGAAGCTTCAGCTCGTCTCGGCCGGCGTCATGTTGGTCATGCTTATGGCCGTCCTTGGGACGATTGTCTACAAGCTGACGCGCACGGACGCGAAGGCGCCCGTTCAGGCCGCCACTGCCGTCGTTCCGAGCGAAGCGCCGGTCAATGCGGTCGCAGCACTGCCCGCCGGCTTCACCGTCACGAACGTGGCGCTCTCCGGCTCCCAGGTGCTCTTCTACGGCAACCTGCCGGGATCGGAGCCGCGCGCCATCGTGTTCGATATCGGCGCCGGCCGCATCGTCGCCGACATCACCGTCAGGACCAACTGACGGCATGGCGAGCGCCCTCCCGCCCGTCCAGCGCATCGACGACGCCGCCGATCCCAGGATTGCCGGCTTCGTTTCGATCAAGGAGCGCGACCTGACGGGACGGCAGGGCCGCTTCATCGCCGAAGGCACGGTCGTGCTGCGCATGCTGGCGGCTGCGCATCAAAGCGGGCGCGGCTTTGCCGCCGAGGCGATCCTGCTGCTCGAAAACCGTCTCGCCGGCGTTCAGGAAATCCTCGAACGATTTCCGTCGACGGTGCCCGTCTATGTGGCGAACGCGCAGGTGTTCGATGCGATCGCCGGCTTCAACATGCACCGGGGCGTGCTTGCGCTCGGTCGCCGCGAAGGCGCGCCCGGCCGCGACGCCTTGATCGCGTCGCTGCCGGCGTCGAGCCTCGTGCTGGCGGCCTGCGGCATCTCCAATCACGACAACATGGGGGCGCTTTTCCGCAACGCTGCGGCCTTCGGGGTCGATGCCGTGCTGATGGACGAGACGAGCTGCGACCCGATGTATCGCAAGGCGATCCGCGTCTCCGTCGGCTCGGTGCTGACGGTGCCCTTTGTGCGCGAAGGCTCGGTGGCCGCGATGCTGGAGCGGCTGCAGCAGACGGGCTTTGCGATCTGGGGGCTCTCTCCCGCCGGAGAAACCGATCTTGGCGCGATCCCCCCGGCGGCGCGTACGGCACTTCTCATGGGGACCGAAGGGGAGGGGTTGCCGCAATCCGTGCTGACCTCGATCCGCACGGCGCGAATCCGCCAGCGTCCGGGCCTCGATAGCCTCAACGTCTCGACGGCGGCCGGCATTGCCCTGCACCAGGTGGCGCTGATCAACGGCCGCATCTGACACTCAAGGTTCCCAGGCTTTCCGGTGACAGCAGGAAATGGCTCGATCCCGTGACCTGGTGACCGGCGCGTGCGCCAAAGGCGTCAATGGTCTGCCCGGCCAACGGCTCTATTCGCGCGGCAGAATGTCCTTCGCCCGCTTCGCCAAACTCTCCCGCTTGGCTGCGCCTTGCTCTTGCTCTTCACCTGCCAGCAGATTGAGGATGGGGGAGGAGGGGCCTTCGTTCGTCGCCGTCAACGCAACCATGCCGGCGGCAATTGCCGCAACCTCGTCGCGCAGAGCGTCGTCATGGGCGGCGGATTTCGAATTGGTCAGGCGTTCCGAAAGCGCGGTGGCGCGGTTGCGCAGATCATCGGCGGCTGCAGAACCAGCAATCTCGCTGGCCGGCTGATCGGGCGGGGATACGGAACCGTTGGCAGCCTGTTCGGTGGCCGGCCGGCGTTCCTTCCTCAGCGGGAAGGCGATGCCCGCGGCGCGCAGGGCCTTGGCTGCATCGCGCATTTCCTGATTGGTATCCTTCACCTTGGTCTTCAACCGTTCGATTTCTCCCGCGCGCCGCTCGAGTGCGCTTTCGCGGTCGGCGCTGGTTGCCATCTCGCGCGCCAGCTTGTCTTCCAGCCGGTGTAGCCGCGTTTCGTCGCGAGAGAGGCGAATCTCCATTTCCTTGGCATGGGTCGTCTCGGCCTTGAGATCGCCACGCAGGGCTTCGCGCTCGTCGCGCAGCGTGGCTATCCGGCTCTTCAGATGCTCGACCTCGGTCTCGCGCGCCACCAGGGTGATCCTGAGATTGTCGATTTCGGCGGCATGCTGGGCGAGGTGGACGCCGAGCTTCTGTATCTCGTCGGATTTTCCGGCATTGTCGCGCTCGACGCTGTCGAGCGTTGCCTTCATCCGTTCCAGGCGCTGCTCGAATTGCCGGATGGCAGAGCGCATGTCCGCCGCTTCGACGTTCATGTCGGCAAGCTGCGCATGCAGGTCGGCATTCTCGCCGCCAAGGCGCCGCGCCTCGTGCAAACTCTTCTCGTTGGCAAGCATCAGCGACACGCCCTTGTCGCGTTCGCGCTTCAGGGCTTGCTGCGTGCGGGCGTTTTCAGCGGCGTAAGCGGCCCGGGCAGCGTCCTTCTGTGCGCGCACCTCCTGCGGGCTGAGCGGCATGGTCGCCTTCAGTCGGTCTTCGGCAAAGCGCACGATGCGGCGGTGGATCGCCGGTGCGACCAGCAGACCGATGATGATCGCCGTCAGAAAGCCCAGGGCAAAGAGAAGCGCGAATTGGATCACGAGCTGGCCGTTTCAAAACTGTACCGGAACCGGAGTGGCTGCCGGACCTCGCGGTGCGGCAGGCACTCCTTAATTCCGCATTCTTGCACTAAACATGACGTTTCGTGCGCTGCAAGTCTCCGGCGCGGGATTTTGCCTGCGCCGACCCGACTACAGCGACCTTCGCGCGCTCTTTAGACGCGCGAAGGTCGCTGTAGCATTTTAGATCTGCTGCATAATTTTGCCCTTATATCGATGCCGATTTAAGGAATAATGCAGCTGACCTCAGAAGGGGTTCCAGGTGGGTGTTTGGGTCATCTTGAGGTAGCCGACATTGACGCCGAGCCGCGCGCCGATGCCGGTGCGGATCGGAACGACGACGATCTGTTCGTCGGTCAGCACCGTCATGCCGACGCCAGCGACGACGTAGGCCGAACCGGAGACGCCGCCGAAGCGCTTGTAGAGTGCCGGCACGCTCGGCAGATTGTAGACGAGCATCATGGCGCGGCTGCCCTGGCCGCCCCAGTCGATGCCGAGTGACGGACCCTGCCAGAAGACGCTGTGCTGGCCGGCGTTCTTGGTGTTGAGTTCGCCTTCGCCATAGGTGAGACCGGCGATGAATGCGCCGGAGCCTTCCTGGCCGAGAATGTAGCCGTTCGGCAGGCCGTAGCGCTCGAAGGCGCGTTCGACGACCTTCGCCAAGCCGCCCGAAGTTTCGCCGAAGAAACCGTGACCGGCATCGACGATTTCCTGCATCGTGTATTGGCTGTTGTTCGCAGACTGGGCATGCGCCGTCGTTTGGGCAGCAGCGACCAGGAACAGCGTGGCCAGGACAACACGGCAGGCCTGTGTGGCTGCCTTCATGATCTGATGCATCGTTTCCTCCGTCAGGCGCGAAAATTGCTCGCTTGCGGGTTTGCAGCGGCCGCCAGTCAGACCACTGTGCGACCAGTGAGGGGGCTGGACCATTTCCATGCAATTTGAACCGATGGTCTTAACAATCGGTTTACCAAATGTGGTGTCATTATGATCCACTGATGAACGGCTGCGCCGGGCAGCCCATGACTTGCGTCTTTTCGCGTGAGGCTTTACCGGCGTCACGATGGCGCGTGCCCCCAAGCGGCGGGCCGGCGGAACCAACAAGGATACACGATGGCAACGAATCCGAACCTGACACTGACGGGACCCGATCTGGCCGCGCTTCTGTGCAGCCGGGTTTGCCACGACATCATCTCGCCGGTCGGTGCCATCAACAACGGCCTGGAACTGCTGGATGAGGGCGGCGCCGACGCCGATGCGATGGACCTGATCCGGACGAGCGCGCTCAACGCCTCGGTCCGCCTGAAATTCGCCCGCCTCGCATTCGGCGCATCCGGCTCGGTCGGTGCCTCGATCGACACCGGTGAAGCGGAGAAGGCGGCCAAGGATTTCGCGGCTGCCGAAAAGAAGACCGAGGTCAACTGGCACGGCCCGCGCGCGATCATCGCCAAGAACCGGGTCAAGCTGCTCCTGAACCTCTTCCTCATCGCCTATGGGGCGATCCCGCGCGGCGGTTCGATCGACGTCACGCTGGAGAACCCGGAATTCGACGCCGTCTTCACCCTGGTCGCGAAGGGCCGCATGATGCGCGTACCGCCGAGGCTGACGGAATTGCTGTCCGGTACGCCGGAGGAAGCGGTCGACGCGCATTCGATCCAGCCTTACTACACTGTGCTGCTCGGCGAGGAAGCCGGCATGACGATCGAGGTTGCATCGACCGGTGAAGAGATCATCTTCACCACCCGCGTTGCAGCCTGAGGTTTCATTTCCCGCCTGCAATCATTCTATTCAAAGTCCTTAAAACGTGCGGTCCCGCGCTTCGGCGTGGGGCCGCACATGTGCGTCATGTTTCTTTCTGCTTGCGTCCATTTCTGGAAAACTTAATGTTTTCAGATGGTTGATGCGGCGAAGAAAGGCGCTATTAAGCAAACTCCGTAACGAATTCTTTCCCAAATTTGTATAGAGTTGTTTCAAGCCTGCGAGTACGCGTATAGGTAAGTTGCGAAGGGAGTTGGACATGCGGCGCTTGATGATTGCCGACGGCTCGGATGTCGTCCGGAAAGTTGGGAAACGTATCCTGTCCGGCATGGGCTTCATGGTTTACGAGGCATCGAACAGCCTCGAGGCGCTTGTCCGCTGCGAAGCTGAACTCCCGAACATCCTGGTCATCGACGCCGGGCTGGAAGGCGCGCTCGAACTCATCGGCAACATCCGGCGGCTCCCGAACGGCCCTTCGGTGCGGATCTATTACTGCGTCGTCGAGGCGGATCTGAAGAAGATGATGGCCGGCAAGCGGGCCGGCGCCGACGACTTCCTGCTGAAGCCTTTCGACCGCAAGATCCTGACCAGTGTTTTCGCAAGCCAGTCGATGGCGGCCTGAGCACTCACGCGCACATATTCCGGATGAGATGAAAGCCGTGGCCACTGCCGCGGCTTTTGCGTGTTTGCCGCCGGCCGTTGGTTCTTCATGCGCGCGAAGGGGGCTGCGCCTTTTGAGGGGGAGCGGCGTGAGGTATGCAAATTTAAGTGCTACAGCGACCTTTGCGCGCCTGATAAGACGCGCGGCGCTGTAGAAGCGACAAAACCCGCTCGTGGCGGGTTTTGTGAACACTCTGGGCCCGCATCATGCGGGGGGCATGCAGGCCCTTGCGGGTATCAGGCGGTTTCGGCGTACTCGGCGCCATCCGGCTCGCGCAGCACGTAGCCGCGGCCCCAGACGGTCTCGATGTAGTTGGCGCCGCCGGCAGCGTTTGCAAGCTTCTTGCGCAGCTTGCAGATGAAGACGTCGATGATCTTCAGTTCCGGTTCGTCCATGCCGCCATAAAGGTGGTTCAGGAACATTTCCTTGGTCAGCGTCGTGCCCTTGCGCAGCGAGAGCAGCTCGAGCATCTGGTATTCCTTGCCGGTCAGGTGGACGCGCTGTCCGCCGACTTCGACCGTCTTGGCATCCAGGTTGACGATCAGCTCGCCGGTGGAGATGACCGACTGGGCATGACCCTTGGAACGACGGACGATGGCGTGAATACGGGCGACCAGCTCATCCTTGTGGAAGGGCTTGGTCATGTAGTCGTCGGCGCCGAAGCCCAGGCCGCGGACCTTGTCTTCGATGCCGGCCATGCCCGAGAGAATCAGGATCGGGGTCTTCACCTTGGAAAGGCGCAGCGTTCTCAAGACTTCATAGCCGGACATATCCGGCAGGTTGAGGTCGAGAAGGATGATGTCATAGTCATAAAGTTTGCCGAGATCGACGCCTTCTTCACCGAGGTCGGTGGTGTAGACATTGAAACTCTCGGACTTGAGCATCAGCTCAATGCTCTGAGCCGTTGCACTATCGTCTTCGATTAATAGAACCCGCATATTCTTCCCCTTTTCCGCCGCCCAAGGTCGTCGTGGCACCCTTACGCGATACGGATCCAGTCGTTGCCTGATTTGGAGGCTGCCACCAAATGGTTAACAAATTCTGATTCCCTCTGGCAAGGTGTATCGAGTTTGTTAAATATTTTTACCAGTCTCCTGATTTCAAACGTGAATCCAGAACAGCTAATCTCATGTGAAACATGAGGAAATGCCGCTATCTGACTCTTCCGACTCGTTAATGCCAGGGCGGTCACATTTCGTGCCTCAGCATTTACGGAGCCTTAAATCATCACGCCTATGATTAACGATGCCCGTAAACGAAAGGTTACCAGCGGTAGGCTTTTGTTAATATCGCTGAAGATTTTTCGTTTCCGGTCCCGTTCGGGCCGGCTCGCGGGCAAATCAGTAACCGGGGTCTCGTTATCCACGGGAGTATTGCGTATGAAAGCACGTGAGAGCCTTGTCCGCCTGAAGGAATTTCAGGTCCGCGAGAAGCAGCGTCAACTGAACCAGCTTCAGATGATGATGGCTGAGTTCGAACGGATGACCAAGGATCTGGAAAATCAGATTATTTTCGAGGAAAAGAAGTCGGGCATCTCCGATCCCCAACACTTCGCCTATCCCACCTTCGCCAAGGCCGCACGTCAGAGAGCCGACAATCTTCAGGTTTCCATTCGCGAACTGAAGGCGCAGCAGGATGCTGCCGAGCTCGCGCTCGAAGAAGTGCAGGCTGAATACGCGAAGGCGGCGGCCCTCGAAGAGCGGGACACATCGACCCGCCTGCGGGCATAAGCTGCGGCTCTTGCGCCCCGATCGGGCGCAGCCGAACCGCAAGCCTTTGATCTAGCGGACGATTTGATCTCCAGGTCGATTCCGGTCTGGGAAATTCGTGCACTGGTCAGGCAGGTAGCCCGTTTCGGGGCAGATATTTCCAGCCTTGTCGGGGCATGCGTTTGGCATGACCCGATCCGGCACGATCGTGACAAGACGAAGAGACCCGCCCGATGCCTTGGCGTTCGGGCGGGTCTTCTCATTTTGAGATCAGCGTGAATCTGTTGAGATCAGGAGAGGCTTATCGGCCCGCAGCCGTGTCTCATGCCTGGATGACATCCTGCCATTCGGGGTGCCGCATCGTCTGCGCCTTCATGAAAGGGCAGAGCGGAATGATCTTCCAGCCGCCTTTGCGGGCTTCCTCGATCGCGTGTTTGGCGAGCGCCTGGCCGACGCCCTTGCCGCGCAAGGCATCCGGAACAAGGGTGTGATCGACGATGATCAATTGCGGCGACGTGCGCGAATAGGTCATTTCCCCGGTATGCCCCTCGACAACGGTCGAGTAGCGGCCGTGCGATCCAGTTTCCTCGTGTAAGATTTCCATGACAGCCTTCCTTGGCGAACCGGGTTTCCTTGTCCGAAAGCTAGCGCAGAAATCCGGAAATCGAAATCCACCAAACCCGTGCCGCCGGTACACAGACTGTTCCCGAAACAGCACCAATCCGCCTTTCACCGCGAGGCTGAAACGACGGCGGCGGCTCCGGGGAACCCGAAGCCGCCGCTCGACCTATGGCCCTGTAATGGGCGAACTAGTGGCGATACTGCTGGATGCGAGTGGTGCGCAGGCCGGCAAGACCATGATCGTTGATCGAGGACTGCCAGGACAGGAATTCTTCGACCGTGAGGGTATAGCGTTCGCACGCCTCCTCAAGGCTCAAAAGGCCACCGCGCACGGCGGCAACGACCTCTGCCTTGCGGCGTATCACCCAGCGCCGGGTATTCGCCGGCGGCAGATCCGCAATCGTCAGAGGGCTGCCATCGGGGCCGATGACATATTTTACACGTGGTCGCATCATTTCGGTCATGGGACTCTCTACACAAACTCAAGACCATATGACCGTGACCTTAGCCTGCCACATTTAACATTTGCCTAAGCAGGAAGTAACAATTTACTCATAATTTGAGACACTTCGGCGGGGCGCCATTTCGACCGCCCGCCCCACTCAATTCATGGGGCTGCGCGCCCTATGCTTGTGAATTGCTTTGAGAAGAGCCTGGATTATCCCGGAATTGTCATGGGAGCCATGCAATTACCACATTTCACTTTAACTAAAATTCTTGGTAACGAGGCGCCGAAATAAGGATGAGCGTCGTATGCGCGCTCCCGCAATCATTCTTGGTGCATCGTCATAGTTTTCACAACCGGACGCGTTTCTTGCGCGGACAGGCCGGTAGCGGCGGCTGTATTTGTTCGCCGGGGTGAACTTCATGCCTCAGGTGATCTGAGGCGTTTTTTGTATTCTCTCGACCGGGCGCGGTGGCGCCTGGGGATGTGGTGATCGCAGATGAAGGAATCGAATGAACCGGCCTTGCTGCGCGAGGCTGAAGCGGCGGATATTTTTTCGGACGTCGATACGGCTGCCGTCCGCACCGAATACGAACTTCTGCATCTCATGCGGCGACTGATCGCCCGCTATGGTTTTGGCCATTTCATGATCGCGCGCATGCCGCTCGCCGAACAGCAGCGCTTCTCCGAGCGGCTGGTGCTCAGCAACTGGCCGTCGGAGCTCGTCCGCCAATACGACGCCTGCGAAAGCTTCCAGTCGAGCACATTAGTCGAGCGGCTGCGGTTTACGAAGCTGCCGGTAACCGGCGGACCCGAGCTCCTCGATATCGCCGCAAAGCCGGTGGACGAGGCCATGGTGCACCGGCTGCTCGCTCACCCGGAGATGGCCCGCCATTTCGCCGTGCTCCTTCACACGAGCAATGGTGATCCCTTCATCGCCATGCTGTCCGGCCGCCGCGAGGCACCGGTCGGCGTCGAATGCGCGACACTCTATCTGACGCTGGTCCAGCTTTTCGAATGCCTCGAGCGTACCTTCGACACCGGCAATTCGGCGCGCGAGAAGCTCTCGAGCCGCGAGGTGGAATGCCTGCGCTGGGCGGCTGCGGGCAAAAGCAGCGACGAGATCGCCATCATCTTGGGCATCTCGACCTACACCGTCAGCAGCTACTTCAAGAGCGCGACCCGCAAGCTCGACGCCGTCAACCGCATGCAGGCGATCGCCCGCGCCATGCGGCTGAAGCTGATCTGAGCTGGCATGACGCGTCCCAATGGACGCGCGGCGCTGTCGGGTATGGCGGCCGGCCTTGCCGCCGGACGGACAAGTTTCTATATGTCGCGGAAATGAAAGTGCTGCGGCGACCTTTGCGCGTCTCATTGGACGCGCGGCGCCTACCGCATGTTTCCTTTAATCGTAGCCGATTAAAGGACAAAAACATGCGGCAACAAAGTGCTACAGCGACCCTTGCGCGTCTGATCAGACGCGCAAGGGTCGCTGTAGAAGCCGAGCATACCGTGAGCCGAGAGTTCCTCGGCCAAGCATCGCATGAAGCGTGAAACAGGGCCGGCGCATGGATTGCCGCCCGAAGGCCGGATTGGATCCCGTGAACAGTCTCGATTTTGACCGCAAGCCCGAAGATACGCGTGTCGTCGTCGCCATGTCCGGCGGCGTCGACAGTTCCGTCGTTGCTGGCCTGCTCAAACGCGAGGGCTACGACGTTCTCGGCATCACGCTGCAGCTTTACGATCACGGCGCTGCCGTGCACCGCGCCGGCTCTTGCTGCGCCGGCCAGGACATCGACGATGCCCGCCGCGTCTGCGAAACCCTCGGCATTCCGCACTATGTGCTCGACTACGAAGCGCGCTTCCGTGAAACGGTGATCAATCCGTTTGCCGAAAGCTATATCGCCGGCGAGACGCCGATCCCCTGCGTTGCCTGCAACCAGACGGTCAAGTTCGCCGACCTGCTTGCGACCGCCAAGGAGCTCGGCGCCGATGCGCTGGCGACCGGCCACTATATCCGCTCGCGCCCGAGCCCAAGCCCGCGCTATGCCGGCCAGCGGGCGCTTTACCGGCCGACCGATGCCGAGCGCGACCAGAGCTACTTCCTGTTTGCCACGACCCAGGAACAGATCGACTATCTGCGCTTTCCGCTCGGCGGCTATTCCAAGGCCGAAACGCGCAAGTTCGCCGAGGAGATGGGCCTCGTCGTCGCCCAGAAGGCCGACAGCCAGGACATCTGTTTCGTGCCGCAGGGCAAATACAGCGACATCGTCTCCAAGCTGAAGCCGAATGCAGCCCTTTCCGGCGAGATCGTTCATCTCGACGGCCGCGTGCTCGGCACGCACGAAGGTATCCTGCACTTCACCATCGGCCAGCGCCGCGGCATCGGCATCGCCACCGGCGAGCCGCTTTACGTGGTCTATCTCGACGCGCGCTCGCGCCGCGTCATCGTCGGCCCCAAGGAGGCGCTCGAAACCCGCCGCGTCTATCTGCGCGACGTCAACTGGCTGGGCGACGAGGACGTCGAAGTGGCGGCTGCGCGCGGCTTTGACTGTTTCGCCAAGGTGCGCTCCACCCGCCAGCCGGCGCCTGCCGTGCTGGCGATGGACGAGGAGGGCATCTATGTGGAGCTCGCCGAAGGCGAAGCCGGCATCGCGCCCGGCCAGGCCTGCGCGCTCTATTCCGGCGTCGGCGAGGATGCACGCGTCTATGGCGGCGGTTTCATTCGCAAATCGGAGCGCGAAGCGAGTGCCGAAGCGGCGTTGAAGGTGCTTCTTTCGGCGCCTGCGGCCGCCTGAAGCCCTTGATTTCCGGGCTGTTGTGAAAACTTCACATTTTCCCGGAGACTTGGCTTGACACTGCCCGGAAGCGGGCCGTATAAGCCGCCCGTCCAGTCAAGACGGCTTCTCCTTCGAAGCCCTGACGCGGTACCCGGCGGAGTAGCTCAGTAGGTTAGAGCAGAGGAATCATAATCCTTGTGTCGGGGGTTCGAATCCCTCCTCCGCTACCATTTCTCCAATTGTCCATACCTGAGACATAGGTAATCCCAGCGCGGAAAACGCACCCCCTGTGGCGGAGTTTTCGGGCTAGATTGGCGCGGCCGCCGCTTGCCGCCTTTTCTATTCTCCTTGTTGAAGCAAGGCCACGGCATTCGCCACGTGGTGCGATATACAGTGGTTTTCGTATGTAACGGAGCCCTGTCAGGGAGGGAACGCCGCCCTCAATGACGCGTTGGATTCAATGGCAACGTCAGTGCCGGCCCGCTTCTGACACCGAACTGCCTTCTGAATTGCCTCGACGCGCTGCCGTCGAAAAGCGACTGCGGCAGCGGTGAACCGATAGCCCATTTGTACTTCGCGTCCGAATCGTTGCTCAGCTTCTGGTGCATGATCGCGCTCAAGGGCAGGACATATTCCGGCTTGCGCAGGCCCTTCTCGGAGTTGCCCAGCCATGTCAGGACGACGAGGATTTCGCCGCCGAGTTCGAGTGCGTCCAATGCCAGCTGCTTCCCGCCGACGGATGCGCGGACCGCCTGTTCGTGCAGCTTGAAGGTGCTGAGCTTCAGCTCGTTTTGCGGATCTGCCATATTTGCCTCGGCCCCTTTGGGAACATTGATAGACGTCTGTTTCGAGCGTTCGATTCGCTCGATCGGCGTTGCCTATCATAATCTCTCCGGCCGTTCATGGGGCGGCTGATCGATGCAAAAAGGCGCCGCCATCATCGATGGTAGCGCCTACAGATCGTTTTGCTCGAAGGAGGTGCAGACGGAGGAAAGCCAGTTCGACACGCTGCCTGACTTTCGCGGCCGGAACGAGGGCCTTAGTAGTGGATCGACGAAGTGATGGTCGAGTAGTCAGGCAGGTTGATATCGGCGATTTCGGCCGCCCGATATTGGGACAGGGCGAAGTGCATGATGGCGATCACGGTGATCGAGAAGACCAGTACGGTGACGTTGACGCCGAAAGCGGTTTTGATCATGTCCGTGTCCTCCAAGCCCTGCGTTTGTTGACGTGTGTCGGTAGAAACCGTGACATAGAGACTATCGTGTGGCGTCAGCTGCGCTGTTCCCCGGGGAACATGAGATATGGTTACTGGAAACTTAATCGTCGTTGCCTGAAAAGCGCACCTGGCCGAACGGCTTGCGATCGGGGCGCCCTCAACTAGAGTGCGCGCGTCGTGCCGGATCGGATTCGGGACCGGACATCTTCACCATCTGGCGTCCTGTGCGCTGCTTTGGCCCGGGCCTGAGCGCGGCAATCCCATCGGCGCCTCGTTTTTCAAAGTGATTGTTGCATGACCATTTCCATTCGCCCCTCCCGTCCTGACGATTATCCGCGCACCTTCGAGATCTGGCGCGGCGCCGTGGTCGCCACGCACGACTTCCTGACGCCGGAGGACTTCGCTGCCATTGAGAGGATGGTTCGCGACCAGTATCTGCCGGCAGCCGAGTTCTGGATTGCGGCTGACGAAAACGATCAGGCGCTCGCCTTCATGGGCATGAGCGGGGCGCAGATCGACTCGCTCTTCGTTCACGCGGAGGCGCGCAGCAGTGGCGTCGGCCGGCGGCTCGTCGAGCATGCGATGACGCTGCATCCGGTGTTGACGGTAGACGTCAACGAGCAGAATGCCTCTGGGGCCGGGTTCTATCAGCGCCTGGGGTTCGAAGTGATTGGGCGTTCGCCGGTCGACGATGCCGGCCGGCCCTATCCCTTGCTGCATTTGCGCCGGGGTTGATTGGCGCAAGCCGGCGCCCGATCAGGCGGCCGGCTTGTCGATAGTGATCACGAACACAACGGCTGAGGTCGTCGGCTCGATCGTGACAGTGGCTGAGCCTTTGAGGATCGCCGTGTCGCCTGCTGCGAGGTCGGCTTGTCCCTCTGCCGCTGCCAAGCGCACGGCACCGCCATGGCAAAGGACGATGGTCGTGTCGGTTGTGCCGTCCACTGTCTGCGGATGGCCGATCGCCAGGCGCTGGACCGTATGCGTAAGCTTGCCGCGCCGGGTCATGACGTTGAGGTCGACGATCGGACCGTCCACGAGCGTTGCCGATGTTGCGACATCGGCCGGGAAAGGCAGTGGTGCCGTCTCGCCGGTCATCAAAGCGGGCTCGCGCCCTTCGATCGTCAGCCGCATGCCTTTGCCCTGAAGGATCGAAAGCGTGCGGTCGATGCCGGGGAAGCTGGAGAAGGGGCCGTCGCTGGCCACGGTCGCCATGCTTACGCGCCAGTCGAAATCGGCGAGCGAGGCGTTATCCGGGAAGACGGCGATCTCCACCGTCTCGCCGCCGCCGTTCTTCCACGGCATGCGCTTGTAGTTCTCCGCGCGCAGGATCTTCATGGCATCGTCTCTTCGATGATCGTGCGCATGCGCGCAAAATCGCCGTTCAGCGGCCGGTCGTCGGCATAGGTCGGGATCGCCGTGCGGATGCGGCGGTAGAGCCCGTCGGTGCGGGCGGCGCGGCCGCGCGGCTGGAGGTCATAGGCCTGGGATGCGGCCAGCAGTTCGATCGCGAGGATCGTCTCGAGGTTGTCGGCAATCGACAGCGCCTTCCAGGCGGCCGGCGTCGCATGGGTGAGGATGTCTTCCTGCAGCGCCGAGGTGATGCCGCCATCGAGGCTGGCGGGGGCGGCGAGGCGTCGGTTTTCGGCGGCAAGAGCGGCGGCCGTATACTGCGCGATCATGAAGCCCGAGGAGACGCCGCTGTCGCCGGCGAGGAACGCCGGCAGACGGCTCACCAGCGGATTGACGAGCCGGTCGATGCGGCGCTCGGAGATGGCGGCGACTTCGGCGACCGCGACCGCCAGGCTGTCCATGGCAAGGCCGAGGGCAGCACCAACCGCATGGGCCTGCGAATGCACTTCCGGCGCATCAGGCGTGCCTGAGACAGCCGGGTTGTCGGTGAGGCTTGCAAGCTCCCGGTCGACGACTTCGGCAACCTGCTTCAACACATCGCGGGCAGCGCCATGCACATGCGGCACGGCGCGAAGGCTCAAGGGGTCCTGCGTGCGGGTGCCGGCGGTTTCCGCAAGCATCGGGCTATCGGCAAGATAGGTGCGCAGCGACGCGCCGACCTCTTCGAGACCCTTGGAGCGGCGAAGCGCAAGCGGCACGGCGGCAAAGGCGTTGGCCTGGCTGCCGAGGTTTTCGTAGGTCATGGCGGCGGCCGCATCCGCCCAGTCGAACAGGCGGGCGGCACGGGAAAGCGCCAGCGCCGCGAGACCGGTGGCGCACGGGGTGCCGTTGACGAGGCTCAGGCCCTCCTTGGCTTCGAGCTTGAGGGGCTTGAGACCGATGCGGGCAAGCGCCTCGTCGCCGCCGACCTTGCCCTTGCCGTCGTCGACGGTTCCGTGGCCGATCAGGACGAGGCCGATTGCGGCCGCATGGGTGAGATAACCGACCGAACCGCGCGAGGGGATGTCGGGGATGAGGTTGGCGTTGAGCAGACCCAAAAGCGCCTCGACAGTTTCGATGCGCACGCCGGAATAGCCGTGGGCGAAGTTGGCGATCTGGGCGGCCATGACCGCGCGCGCTTCCGGGCGGGGAAGCGGGTCCCCGACGCCGCAGGCGTGGCTGAGGATGATGTTGCGCGACAGTGCCTGCTGGTTCTCGCGGTCGATGATGACATCGCAGAGTGCGCCGACGCCGGTGTTGATGCCGTAACCGCGGATACCGCGCTCGACCAGCGCATCGACAATGCGGCGCGCATTGACGATGCGCCGACGCGCGGCATCGGAAAGCGCGAGCGGTGCGCCATTGGCGACCGCCGCGATTACCTGCCACGTCAAAGGCGCGTCGAGGATTATGCTCTCAGTCATGGGCTTCCGGCCGTCCCTGTCGGCGTTGCACGAACCGGGCAACATAGTCATTGGCCGGCCGCTCGAGAATATCGTCCGGCGTGCCGACCTGCACTACCTGTCCGTCCTTGAGGATGGCGATTTCCGAACCGATGCGCAGCGCCTCGTCGAGATCGTGGGTGATGAAGACGATTGTCTTCGACAGGTTCTGCTGCAGTTGCAGCAGCTGGTCCTGCATGTCGGCGCGGATCAGCGGGTCGAGGGCCGAGAAGGCCTCGTCCATCAGGATCACGTCGGTATCGGCGGCGAGCGCACGGGCAAGACCAACGCGCTGTTTCATGCCGCCCGAAAGCTGGTGTGGGAATTTGGCGTCGTAGCCGGCAAGACCGACCGTCTCGATCCACTTCATGCCGATGTCGCGGGCCTCGGCCTTGGGCAGGCCGCGCACGCGCTGACCGTAGACGACGTTCTGCAGCACGGTGCGGTGCGGCATCAGCGCAAAACTCTGGAACACCATGCTGACGCGGTGCATGCGGAAGGTGCGCAGCGCCTTGGCGTCCAGCGTCAGGATATTGCTGCCGTCGAACATCACCTCGCCGCTGGTCGGTTCGATCAGCCGGTTGATGTGGCGCACCAGCGTCGACTTGCCGGAGCCCGAAAGCCCCATGATCACGAAGATCTTGCCGGCGCCGATCGTCAGGCTGACATTGTTGAGGCCGACGCTGCAGCCGGAGCGGGCGAGGATTTCGGACTTGTTGAGCCCTTCCTTGGCCATGGCGAGCGCGGCCTTGGAGTCCTGTCCGAAGATCTTGTAGACGTTGCGGATCTCGATATCAGCCATTGCGGGGATCCTCCGTCTGGCTCTTGCCGAAGCCTTGTGTGATGCGGTCGAGTACGATCGCGAGAATGACGATGCCGATGCCGGCTTCCAGGCCCTTGCCGACGTCGAGCGTCTGGATGCCGTTCAGCACCTGCTCGCCGAGGCCGCGGGCGCCGATCATCGAGGCGACGACCACCATCGACAGCGCCATCATGATCGTCTGGTTGAGGCCGGCCATGATCGTCGGCGTGGCGAGCGGCAGCTCGACGCCGAAGAGGATCTGGTTGGGGCTGCCGCCAAAGGCGGTCGCCGCTTCCACCACTTCGTGGTCAACCTGGCGGATGCCGAGATCGGTAAGGCGAATGAGCGGCGGCACGGCGTAGATGATGGTGGCGAGGATCGCTGGAACCTTGCCGAGGCCGAAGAGCATCAGCGCCGGGATCAGGTAGACGAAGCTCGGCATCGTCTGCATGACGTCGAGCACCGGCAGGGTGATGTTGCGCACCACCCGGCTCTTGGCGACGAGAATGCCCATGGGCACGCCGATGACGACCGAGACGATCGTCGCCATCAGCATCAGCGCCAGCGTCTGCATCGTCAGGTCCCAGAGGCCGAGCACACCGACGAAGAACAGAAGGACGCCGACGACGATCGTCAGGCCCCAGCGCTTGGAGCTCTGCCAGGCGAGCGCCATGAAAATGAGGATGACGACCCACCACGGCAGGCCGCGCAGGATCCATTCAATGAACAGAACGGCTTTCAGAATGACGGCGCTGATCGCCTTGAAGACCCAGCCATAGCCGCTGACCAGCGCCTGGATGAAATCATTCACGGGTCCGCGAATGGAGAGATTGAGAGAATCCGGAAACATCGGACGCGTTCCTTGCTCGGGCTGCCAGCGGACACGGTGAGCCGCCGACGGCGCTTGCCTCGGGTATTGTGGCCAACCGCCAGCTCAGGCTTACGCGCGCATTGGATGCAGCGACTAGCCCGAGCCGGCGATGGGTTACGATTACTTCAGGCTGGCTTCGATCTTGCCGCGGGCTTCGTCCGAAACCCACTTGCCCCAGATGTCGGCCTTGGTCTTCAGGAATTCGGCGGCGGCTGCCGTCGCGTCGACCTTGTTGTCGGCCATGTAGGCGAGGCTGCCGTTGACGGCTTCGAGCGGGAAGGTCGCCTTTTCGAGGATCGCGACGATCTCCGGCGCTTCCTGAGCAAACGTGCTGTTGACACCATAGGAGACGTCGACCGACGGGAAGGCGCAGCCCTCATCGCGCTTGCCGGTGGCGCTCGAAAGCTCCTTCCAGCACGCTTCGTTATAGGCCGGCTCTTCGAGCTGGACGAGCTTGAACTTGCCCATGATCGCGGTCGGCGACCAGTAGTAGAAGAGGATCGGCTCGCCCTGGAGATAGGCGGATGTGATGGCGGAATCGAGCGCGGTGCCGGTGCCCGGGCGGAAGTTCACATAGGTTTCGCCGAGCTTGTAGGCTTCGAGCTTGGCCGAGCTCACGCCTTCGCAGGTCCAGCCCGACGGGCAATTGAGGAAGCGGCCCTTGGTGGGTTCTTCCGGATCGGCGAAGAGTTCGACGATCTTGGCATCGGAAAGCTGCGAGACGCTCTTCAGGTCCGGAGCTTTCGCCTCGATGTTGCGGGAGGCGTCGCCCTTGATCACGTATTCGGGCACGAACCAGCCTTCGCTGGCGCCGACGAAGGTCTTGCCGACGGCGACGACCTTCTTTTCCTCGACGGCCTTGTTCCAGATGTCTGAGCGGCCGAGCCATTCCTCGGCGAAGATCTGGACGTCGTTGTTGGCGGTTGCCTGTTCCAGCGTCACCGAGTTGCCGGGGATCGAATCCACCTGGCAATCGTAACCTTTGGAAAGGATGGTCTTCATCACTTCGGTGATGAAGGCGCCGCTCTCCCAATCGATGCCGGCGAAGGTGACGGTCTTGCCGTCGCCGCAATAGGAGGCGCTGGCGCTGCCGGTGGAGGCGGCAAGCATCAGGCCGGTGGCGGCAAGCGTGAGTCTCAGTTTGTTGATCGACATTAAGCTGTTCCCTGTTTTGATTTTGGCTTCTGGTACTATTTCAGTTTCATCAGCACCCGCGCGAAAGCGCGGTCGATATCGTCCTCCCGGTCGTGGCGTCCGTTCCGGATCTTCCACTCGCCCGCGACCATGACGTCGCGGACGCTCTCGCCGCCGAGCGCAAAGAGCCAGCGGTCGAGGATCTGGTTGTCGCTGGCGGCAGCGATGTAGGGATTGTCGCCGTCGAGCACGACGAAATCGGCGCGTGCGCCGACAGCGATGCCCGCCGTCTTCTGGCCGGCCGCCTGGGCGCCGCCCTCGTGGGCAGCGTCGAAGATGGTCCGGCCGATCGAGGCGCCGGGGCCGGAGGCCAGCCGGTTGCGGCGGCGGTCGCGCAGGCGCTGGCCGTATTCGAGCAGGCGCAGTTCCTCGGCGACGCTGGTCGCCACATGGCTATCGGTGCCAACGCCGAAGATGCCGCCTTCGGCCATGAAGTCGACCGCCGGGAAGATGCCGTCGCCGAGATTGGCTTCGGTCGCGGGGCAGAGACCGGCAACTGCGCCGGAGCGGGCCAGACGCTGCCGTTCGGTTTCCGTCAGATGCGTCGCGTGGATCGCGCACCAGCGCTCGTCGACAGGCATTTCATCGAGCAGCCATTCGACAGGGCGACGGCCGCTCCAGGCGAGGCTGTCGTCGACTTCCTTGGTCTGCTCGGCAACATGGATATGGATCGGCCCTCTTACGGGCGCCGCGTCGAGGATCGTGCGCATTTCTTCAGGCGTGGCGGCGCGCAGCGAATGAATGGCGTAGCCGAGCGTGTTGCCGGCCTCGCGGCAGAGCGGCTCGAGGCGCTGCAGAAGCGAAAGGAAGCGCTCGGGATCATGCAGGAACGGCCGCTGGCCGGGATTGGGGTCGACGCCGCCGAAATTGGCGTGAGCGTAAAAGACCGGCAGATGGGTGAGGCCGATGCCGGTCGTGCGGGCCGCGGCGAGAATACGCAGCGACATCTCGGCCGGATCGGCGTAGGCGCTGCCATCAGCCTGATGGTGCAGGTAGTGGAACTCGGCGACGTGGCCGAAACCGCCCTTCAGCATCTCCATGTAGAGCTTGGCGGCGATCGCCTCGACATCGTCGGGGTTTACCAGCCCGACGGTGCGGTACATTTCCTCACGCCAGGTCCAGAAGCTGTCATCGCCGCTGCCGGCCACTTCGGCAAGGCCGGCCATCGCGCGCTGGAAGGCGTGGGAATGCAGGTTGGCGACGGCGGGAACCAGCGGACCAGCGACGCGTTCGTCGCCATCGGCGATCGACTGATCGATCTCGATGGAGACGATCCCGCCTGATGCGTCAAGCGCAATGGCGACATTCTGCGCCCAGCCTGTCGGCAGAAGCGCATGGTCGGCGAAGAGCCGGTTGACGGGAAAAGTTGCCATGGTGCGATTTTCCTGTACGTAGTTGTATATGGAACTATAGATATTTTACGGTGGCGCGCAAGCGCGAAATGAACGAAAAGAATCATTGTCGAATACGCATGATTTGTTCGGCATCCTGGAAAGGCGGGGTTTGAGTTGATGACAGCGCTTGGAAGAAGGAACGAAATGACCGCATTCGAAGACGGACCGGTGCCGCGCTACGAGGCGGTCAAGCAGTTCATCCGCAGCCGCATCGAGAGCGGCGAGTGGCCGGCTCACCATCGCATTCCCTCGGAAAACGAGATCGTCGCCGATCTCCGCGTCAGCCGCATGACCGCCAACCGGGCGCTTCGAGAGTTGGCAAGCGAGGGCGCGATCACCCGTGTTCAGGGCGTAGGGTCGTTCGTTGCGGCTCACAAGGGCAGTACCGCGCTGCTTGAAGTGCGCAATATCGCCGACGAAATCCGCGAGCGCGGCCACGCGCACACCTCGCGCATGACGCTGATGCAGGAAGAGGTCGCGCCGTCGGACATTGGCTATGCGCTCGGGCTCGTGACCGGTGCGCGCGTCTTCCATTCGATCATGGTGCATTCGGAAAACGGGCTGCCGATCCAGATCGAAGATCGTTTCGTCAATCCGGCGATCTGCCCACGTTATATGGAGCAGGATTTCCAGACGATGACGCCGAACGCCTATCTGACTGCGGTCGCGCCCATCACGCGCACCGAACAGATCGTCGAGGCGGTGTCGCCGCAGCCGTGGGAATGCAAGCTGCTCGGCATCGACCGCAACGAACCATGCCTGATGATCCGGCGCCGTACCTGGTCGGAGACAGCCAATGTGACGACGGCGCGCCTGCTTTATCCCGGCACGCGCTATCGCCTTGAGGGCATGTCGCAGTAGATCGGGATTGGGGCTTCCGCAGAAAACCGCACATCTTTTCCTCATCCCGCTCTAATCTCGACAATATTCCGGTCGATTCGGAGGATCGACCGCCGAGTGGGAGGATGACGAGACCATGGTTGAGGACGCGCTGAAGCTTCGCACCGAGTTGCCCAGGCCCGATGTCAGTGCCGAGGAGGCGCAGGCGTTGCTGGCGGAGCACTACGGTCTCTCAGGCACGATCAGCGAACTCGGCAGCCAGCAGGACCGCAACTATCGCATCGATACCGGCGAGCGACGCTATGTGCTGAAGATCTGCCGCGCGGAATATGGGGCGCTCGAACTGGAGGCCCAGAATGCGGCCTTGCGGCATCTTTCCGAGCGTCTGACTTTGGCGCGTGTTGCGGAAGTGGTGCCCTCGCTCAAGGGCGAGGCGATCGAGAGCGTTGCCGTCCGCGACCAGGACTACCGGATTCGCCTGCTGAATTTTCTCGATGGCGAGCCGCTGACCCGGCGCAAGCATCTCTCGCGTGAAGCCGTTTCCGCGCTCGGCGCGCTGGCCGGGCGGCTGGCCGCGGCGCTGCAGGACTTCGAACATCCCGGGCTTGAACGGGAACTGCAATGGGACCTGCGCCGCGCCGGTCCCGTCGTGCTTCATCTTCTCGCCGACATGCCGGACCAGCAGCGCAAGAAGCGGATCGCCGAGATCATGGTCGGAGCCATGCGGCGTCTGCAGCCCATCACGGCGGAACTGCGCATCCAGGCGATCCATCATGATGTCACAGACGACAATGTGGTGAGCCAGCCCGATGCATCCGGCCGGCCGATCCCTGACGGAGTCATCGATTTCGGCGATATCCTCAAGGGGTGGCTGGTCGCCGAGCTTGCCGTGACCTGCGCCTCTTTGCTGCATCATGCTGACGGCGACCCCTGGTTCATCCTGCCGGCGGTCATGGCGTTTCACGCCGCGTGCCCGCTGACCGAGGTGGAGCTGAAGGCGCTCTGGCCGCTGATCGTCGCCCGCGCCGCCGTGCTGGTCGCAAGCTCAGAGCACCAGCTTTCGCGCGAACCTGACAACACTTACGTCGAGGGCAATGCCGCGCATGAGCGGGAGATCTTCGACGTGGCGACTTCGGTCCCTTCGGCGCTGATGGAGCACGCCATCCTGGCGGCGGCGGGGCTTGCGCCGGCATCGCAGCCGGTGACCGGGGAGAGCCTGATCCAGGGGCTCGGGCCGACCGACGTGCGCCAGATCGACCTGTCGATCCTGAGCCCGCTGTTGCCGGAGGAGCGCTGGCAGCACCAGGGGCTGCCGATTTCGCTGTTGCAGCACGCGGCGCACGCGATCGGTGTCGCGACCACGCGCTACGGCGAGTACCGGATGACCGAGACGCAACTGCGTTCGCCGAAGCCCGACGCGACGCTGGCGCTGCATGTCGACATCTGCCTGGAAGCGGGCCGCGAGATCGTTGCCCCGTTTGCGGGGCGCGTCATCCGGCAGGACGGGCTGCTGGTTCTGGAGGGAGCCGAGGGGAGTCTTTTCCTTGAAGGGGTGGAAGTCAGCGGCGATCTTGAGGAGACGGCCGCCGCCGGCGCGGTGCTGGGCGTCGTCTCCGGCGAACAGCAGTCCTATGGCCTGATCCGCGTCCAGCTTTGCCGCGAGCATGGCCTCGTTCCGCCGCTCTTTGCCATGCCGCATCAGGCAGAGGCCTGGAAGCATCTGTGCCCGTCACCGGCCGGCGTCCTCGGCTTCGAATGCGATGCGCCGGAACTGCACAGCGAAGCGTTGCTAAGCCGACGACAGCAGCACTTCGCCAAGCCGCAGAAGAACTACTACAAGCACCCGCCGCAGATCGAGCGCGGCTGGAAGGAATATCTGTTCGATGTCGAGGGCCGCAGCTATCTCGACATGGTCAACAACGTGACCATCCTCGGCCACGGGCACCCCCGACTGGCGTCCGCCGTCGGGCGGCAATGGTCGCTGCTCAACACCAATTCGCGCTTCCACTATGCCTCCGTCGCCGAGTTCTCGACGCGGCTGGCGGCGCTTGCGCCTGACGGGCTCGACACGGTGTTCCTGGTCAATAGCGGCTCGGAGGCGAACGACCTGGCGCTCAGGCTCGCCTGGGCCTATTCCGGTGCGCGTAATGTCGTGACCCTGCTCGAAGCCTATCATGGCTGGACCGTCGCCAGTGACGCGATCTCCACCTCGATCGCCGACAATCCGCAGGCGCTGGAGACCCGCCCTGGCTGGGTGCATCCGGTGCCGGCGCCCAACACCTATCGCGGCGAGTTCCGTGGCGCCGATACGGCGGACAGCTATGTCCGCTCCGTCGTCAAGAAGCTTACCGAACTGGACGCCGCGGACGAGAAGCTTGCCGGATTCATTTGCGAACCAGTCTACGGCAATGCCGGCGGCATTCCCCTGCCGAAGGGCTATCTCGACGCAGTCTATGCCATGGTGCGGTCGCGCGGCGGTGTCTGCATCGCCGACGAGGTGCAGGTCGGTTATGGCCGTCTCGGCGACTATTTCTGGGGCTTCGAAGAGCAGGGTGTCGTGCCTGACATCATCACCGTCGCCAAGGGTATGGGCAACGGCCACCCGCTCGGCGCCGTCATCACGCGGCGCGAGATTGCCGACGCGCTGGAGAAGGAAGGGTATTTCTTCTCATCCGCCGGCGGCAGTCCCGTCAGCTCGGTCGTCGGCCAGACCGTGCTCGATATCCTGACGGAAGAACGATTGCCGGAGAATGCGCGTGTCGTCGGCGGTTATCTGAAGGCGCGGCTCGAAGCGCTGGGTGAACGCTTTCCGCTGATCGGCGCGGTGCACGGCATGGGGCTCTATCTCGGCGTCGAATTCGTGCGCGACCGGGAGAGCCTGTTGCCGGCGACGGAGGAGACGGTGGCGATCTGCGACCGCCTGCTCGATCTCGGCGTCATCATGCAGCCGACGGGCGATCACCTGAACGTGCTGAAGATCAAGCCGCCGCTCTGCCTGAGCCGGGAGAGCGCCGACTTTTTCGCTGACATGCTGGCGCGGGTGCTGGAGGAAGGCTGGTAGGCTGGCTGGCACCTTCTCAAAACGAAAACGCCGCGGGGAGGGCCGCGGCGTTTTCGTTGGCGCTTTTCCTTGGTCGAGCAATTCCGAACGGAGACCTTTGCCGGAATTGCTGGGGGGATCAGCGTGCCGGCGGGGCGTACATCAGGCCGCCCTGGCTCCAGAGTTTGTTGAGGCCGCGCTCGATCTTCAGCGGGCTGTCCTTGCCGAGGTGGCGCTCGAAGACCTCGCCATAGTTGCCGACGGCGGAGACCGCCTGATAGGCCCACTTCGGATCAAGGCCGAGCGACTTGCCGGCTTCGTTTTCGATGCCGAGGAAACGCTTCTGGCCGGTCGTGCCGCTTTCGAGAAGCTTGGCGGCATTGTCCTTGGTGATGCCGAGTTCTTCGGCCTCGGTCAGCGCAAACAGTGTCCAGCGCACGATCTTGAACCACTGATCGTCGCCCTGGCGGACGGCCGGGCCGAGCGGCTCCTTGGAGATCACTTCTGGCAGCACGACGAAACGATCCGGATCGTTGAGCGTCAGGCGCTGGGCGTAGAGCGCCGAGGCATCGGTCGAATAGACGTCGCAGCGTGCGGTGTTGAACGCCTGGATCGTCTGGTCGGCCTTTTCGAAGGCGACCACCTGGTACTGGATGTTGTTGGCGCCGAAATAGTCGGCCATGTTCTGCTCGGTCGTGGTGCCGGTCTCGGTGCAGACGGAGGCGCCCGAGAGTTCCTTGACGCTCTTCACGCCGAGATCGTTGCGCACCATGAAGGCCTGGCCGTCATAGTAGTTGACGCCGACGAAGCTCATGCCGAGATCGGTGTCACGCGACAGGGTCCAGGTGGTTTGGCGCGAGAGGAGATCGGCCTCGCCCGACTGCAGGGCGGTGAAGCGCTCCTTGGTCGAGAGCGGTACGTATTTCACCTTGTCGGGATTGCCGAGGGCAACGGCTGCGACTGCGCGGCAGAAATCGATGTCGAAGCCGGTCCATTCACCCTTGTCGTTGGGGGCGGAAAAGCCGAGCACGCCCTGGCTGACGCCGCAGCGAAGTTCGCCGCGCTCCTTGATAACATCGAGCATGCCGGCGTTGGCGGCGGTGCCGGCGAGAAACGCCGCGCTCGCCAGTGCTAGAACTTCAAGTTTCATTGTCCTGTTCTCCTCTTTTTCATGTTTTTAGGGCATGCGTCTTCGCCGCCGGGATGCGCGTCGCATCCCGGCCGATTGGTTCTGGTTTCGGCGGTATTGCGCCCGGCCTTAGCCGAACGTTTTCGATACGTCTGCGAAAGTCTCTTCGAGCACGGCGATCAAATGATCGGCATCGCGTTTCGAGAAGATCATCGGCGGGCGCATTTTCAGGATGTTGTCATGCGGACCTTCGGTGCCCATCAGCACGCCCCGGCGGCGCGCACCGTTGGAAACGGCCCGGGCAAACTCGGTCGCCGGTGCCTTGGTCTTGCGATCGGTCACAAGCTCGATACCGAGGAACAGGCCCATGCCGCGCACGTCGCCGATCACCTCGTAGCGGGCCTGCATGGCGCGGAAGGCGTCGATCAGATAGTTGCCGATCGAAAGGGCGTTGCCGCGCAGATCCCGACCCTCGATCACGTCGAGCACCGCGAGACCGACGGCGCAGGAGACCGGGTTGCCGCCGAAGGTGTTGAAATACTCCATGCCGTTGTTGAAGCTGTCGGTGACTTCGCGGGTCGTCACGACCGCCGCCAGCGGATGACCGTCGCCGATCGGCTTGCCCATGGTGACGATATCGGGCACGACCCCTTGCATCTCGAAGGCCCACCAATGGCTGCCGACGCGGCCGAAACCGACCTGCACCTCGTCGGCAATGCAGACGCCGCCCGCCTCGCGCACGAGCCGATAGACTTCCTTCAGATAACCTTCAGGCAGGAACACCTGGCCGGCGACACTCGGGATCGATTCCGCAATGAAGAAGCCCGGGCCTTCGCCCTTGGCCTTCATCGTCGCGATGAGTTCGGCGACGCTTTCGGCAAAACGTTTGCCGTGTTCCTCGACCGGCCAGTCGGCGGGTGCATGGTAGCTGTCGGGAATGGTCGCCACATGGACATGCGGCTTCGGACCCTTGCCGCCCTTGCGGCGGAACTTGTAGGGGCTGATGTCGATCAGTTCCTGTGTCGTGCCGTGATAGGACCAGTCGAGCGTGATCGCGTTCTCGCGGCCGGTATGGGCGCGCATCAGCCGCAGGGCCAGGCTGTTCGCCTCCGAGCCGCTGTTTACGAAGCCGGCAACCGTCAACTCTTTCGGCAGCGTCGCGGTGAGCCGCTCGGCATAGGCGACGATGTTGTCGTGCAGGTAGCGCGTATTGGTGTTGAGGATCGCCGCCTGCTTCGCCATCGCCTCGACCACCGCCGGATGGGCGTGGCCGATGTGGCAGACATTGTTGAAGCAGTCGAGATAGGCGCGGCCGCTGTCGTCGATCAGCCAGACGCCTTCGCCGCGCACGAACTTGATCGGCTTGTCGTAGGAGATCGAGAGGTTCGGCAGCAGCAGTTCCTTGCGCCGCCTGACGATCTCTTCGTGCGAGCGGCCCTTCTTCTCGTAGAACTCTTCCGCGATGCCGGCAAAGGTGCGGGCATCCGGAAACAGTTCGGCCCAGACGTCGAGAAACTGCGGCTCGCCGACGCCGAGGATCTCGGTCGCGGTCAGGCTGGTGTCGGTCGAAAGCTGCAGATGCAGATGCGGCGCCCAGCCGCCGTTTTCCTTTGGAGCCCCCATTTCGCCGACGAGCGCCCCGGCCTCAAGCTGGTCGCCGGCCCTGATCCGTCCCACCGCTTCATGTGCCAGGTGACCCCAGAGTGTGACGAAGGGCGGGCAGCCGTCGGGCTCGTGGCGAAGCGCGATCAGGCAGCCATAGCCCAGCGGATCTTCTTCGATCTCGACGCTGACGACGGTGGCGGCAAGGGGGGTATAGAGTTTGGTGCCGGCGGCCATGAACAGGTCGAGGCCGAGATGGCGGGTGCGGCGGGTGTGGTCGATGAAGCGCGAGACGAACATCTCGCCGGCATAGACGGTGCGCTCCTCGCCGAAGGGACCGATGCCGAGTTCAACGCCATGCTCGCGGCAATAGACTTCCCAGATCGCCTGGGCTTCGTCCGGCTGTTCACCGGCCGATTTCACGGTCATCGGATGTAAGGGGTCGCCATAGGGCACGAGCGCCGCCGGGTAGGTCGCAGCCGGGCGCGCGAGCAAGGGCTTCAACGTCTTGCGGTTGGCGTTGATCCAGGTGGTGACGCGGCTGGCGCCGGGGCTTGCTTCGAAGCCGCAGGCCTTGCGCAGGATGGCGGTGGCGAAACGCGGGTTCATCCGGTCGAGCTTGCGCAGCAGCGTCCAGGCCGGCCGCTCGCTGATCGCGAGATAGGGGTTGTCGTCGGTGTGAGCCCGGCGCGAGGCCGAGATGGTGACTGAAGTGACGAGGCGCATGGCGATGAGATCGAACAGAAGGTCGACCTCTTCTTCCGCCAGCGGATATTCCTGATGGAAGCCGCGGACGATTGCAGCGGCGGCGCCGATCGGATCGGGATGATCGAGCCCGGCATAGGCGGCGGCGATCGCCACTTCGGCAATGACGGGCGCGTGCAGTGCATCACCGAAATCGATCAGGCCGGAGATCTGGTCGTGGTCGGCCTTGGCGACCAGCACGTTCCAGTCGTTGGCGTCGTTGTGAATGACGGCGGCGCGAAGGGTCGCGAGCCGCGGCGCGACGGATTTTTCGAAGCGGGTGAGGAACCGCTCGAGCAAAGCGCGGTCTTCAGCGGAGGCGACGTGGTGCAGCCGGTCGGCCGAGCGGCCGGCGTGACGGATGTCCCAGTCGAGATCGCGCAGCGCCCCCGGATGCATGAAGCCTTTAAGCGATGCGTCGAAGCGGCCGAGCATCTGCCCGAGCGACTGAAGTGCTGCGTCGCTGCGCCCCGTCTCGGCAAGCGGCAGGCCCTCGACCCAGCTGACGAGGCGCAGGCTGTGGGTGACGCCGCGCGCACTCGTGGTCGAACCGAGGCTCGCGCCTTTAAGCGTCGGGCGGATATGCGGCACCGGCAGATCGACGGCATGGGCTCCGACGTGGCCGAGTAGCGCCGTCTGGAAATCGCTTTCGACTGCGGGTTCGGCACCGTTGATGATCTTGAGGATGTAGGTGTCGCCACCCTTTGTCTCGACCTTGAAGTTCTGGTCGCGTTCGCTGGCAAGCAGCGAGAGCAAGCCTTCGAGGCCATAGTGCTCCTTCAGCAGCGCCGCTGCCGCATCGGTCGAAAAGTCAGGCGTCGTCGTCAGCATATCGTTCATGGGGACCCTCATCTGTCGGCGAGAGTTACATGAGCCGTGCCGTGATGCATCCGGCAATATGCCGGTTGCACCGGCACTATGTTTATAATAACCGTCATCTTGTCGGCGGACCGCGGAGGAGCAGAGATGCAGGACATAGACGCGATCGACCGCACGATCCTCAGCATCCTGTCGCAAGAGGCGCGCATCCCGATGAAGTCGCTGGCGGGCCGCATCGGCCTCTCCAGAAGTGCGACCACCGAGCGGGTCAGCCGGCTTGAAAAGGCCGGTGTCATTCGCGGCTATCGCGCCGATATCGGGCAATTGGAGGAGGGCACGATCCAGGCTTTCCTGCTGGTGACTTTGAAGCGCACGCCGTCGATCGGCGTGCTCGACCGGCTCGCCGGCTTTTCCTCGGTGCGCAAGGTGTCATCCGTCAGCGGCCAGCTCGATCTCGTCGTCGAGGTCGAGGTCGGCTCGATCAATGCGCTCAACGAGTTGCGCAACGAGGTGGCGACGATGGACAATGTCGAGGATTTGACGACGTCGATCGTGCTGCGAAGGGATATCGAGCGGAGTTGAGGCGTGCTCCTCAGCCCTCGCTCAACATCTCCGCCTGCGGAGCCAGCCGTTCGAGCAGCGAGCGGCGCACCCGGCCGATGTCGCGCATCGGTGGCTCGCCGAAGTGGCGGGCATACTCGCGGCTGAACTGCGACTGGCTTTCGTAGCCCACCTGATGGCCGGCGTCGCCGGCGTCGAGCTGCTCCTCCAGCATCAGCCGTCGCGCCTCCTGCAGCCGGAGCTGCTTCTGGTATTGCAGCGGGCTCATCGCGGTGATCGCCTTAAAATGATGGTGCAGCGACGACACGCTCATGGAGACACGGTTGGCGAGATCGTCGATCCGCAGCGGCCGCGAATAGTGCTCTTTCAGCCAGGCGACGGCGCGGCCGACCTGATGAGGCTGGCTGTCGGTCGTCGCCATCTGCCGCAGGCGGTGGCCGTGCGGGCCGGTCAAAAGCCGGTAGAGGATCTCCTGTTCGATCAGTGGCAAGAGGGCGGGGATATCGTCCGGCCGTTCGAGCAGGCGCAGCAGGCGCAGGGCCGCGTCTTCGAGATCGACAGTGATCTTGCTGACGCTCATGCCGCGCGCCGAAGCGGCCGGCTGCGGCAATTGCGACAAGGACGCAAGCAGCGCCTGGATCTTGCCGGGATCGAGCGTGAAGGCCATGCTGAGATAAGGTTCTTCTGCGGAGGCCTTGCAGACCTGGGAGAGAACGGGCAGGTCGATTGACGTCAGCAGATAGTCCGACGCGCCGTAGATCAGTGTCTCGTCGCCGAGAACCACACGTTTGGCCCCTTGCACGATGATTGCCAGGCTTGGCCGATAGGCCGAGCAATTGACCGGAGCGTCGCCGCCATGGCGATGCAGGGTCAGGCCGGAAATCCCGGTCAGGTGGTCGCCGTCCCGCTCGGCAAACCGGGCAATGACATCGATCATCTGGTGGCGGGCAGTCTGTCTTGTGGCTGTCATAATCTGCGGTCTTTCCAGCGGCTTAGCATTGTGTGAGGCAACGCTCAGGTAGGGCATCGACGTGCCATCTCCAGGATCTCACTGTCAATCTTGTAGGATCGTGCAAGAATTTTGCAGGATCGCTCTAACGCTCACCGTGTCTGCGCCCCCATAGTTC
This sequence comes from Ensifer sp. ENS10, assembly GCF_014852025.1. Lineage (NCBI taxonomy): Bacteria > Pseudomonadati > Pseudomonadota > Alphaproteobacteria > Hyphomicrobiales > Rhizobiaceae > Ensifer > Ensifer sp. ENS10. Next base: position 84,771 of record NZ_JACVAS010000007.1, on the reverse strand, counting down.
GAGGTGCGTCAGGCCGGGTTCCCTCCGGACCTGCACCCTTTCCCAAAATGAGGACAGACTGATGGCCATTGCAAGAGGATATGCGGCGACCGATGCGTCGAAGCCGCTGACGCCCTTCACCTTCGAGCGCCGCGAACCGCGCGACGACGACGTGGTGATCGAGATCAAATATTGCGGCGTCTGCCACTCCGACATCCACCAGGCCCGCAACGAATGGGGCAATTCGGCCTTCCCGATGGTTCCCGGCCACGAGATCGTCGGCATCGTGACGGCGGTTGGCTCCAAGGTCACCAAGTTCAAAGTCGGTGACCGCGCCGGCGTCGGCTGCTTCGTCGATTCCTGCACCACCTGCGCCACGCGCGATGTGGATCTGGAACATTACATGCCCGGTCTGATCGTGACCTATAACGGCGTGGAAGCCGACGGTAAGACGCCGACCCAGGGCGGCTATTCCGACAGTATCGTCGTCAAGGAAGGCTATGTGCTGTCGATCCCGGAGAACCTGCCGCTCGACGCCGCAGCACCGCTGCTTTGCGCCGGCATCACGCTTTATTCGCCGCTGCGCCACTGGAAGGCCGGTCCCGGCAAGAAGGTCGCGATCGTCGGCATGGGCGGCCTCGGCCACATGGGCGTCAAGCTGGCGCACGCCATGGGCGCGGAGGTGACCGTTCTCAGCCAGACGCTTTCCAAGAAGGAAGACGGGCTGAAGCTCGGCGCCGATCGCTACTACGCCACCAACGATCCGGAGACCTTCACGGCACTGGCAGGCACGTTCGATCTGATCATCTGCACGGTGGCCGCCGAGATCGACTGGAATGCCTACGTCAACCTTCTGAAGGTCGACGGCGATTTCGTGCTGGTCGGCATTCCTGAGAATGCGGTGCCGGTACATGCTTTCTCGCTGGTGCCCGCCCGCCGGAGCATTTCCGGTTCGATGATCGGCTCGATCAAGGAAACCCAGGAGATGCTCGACTTCTGCGGCGAGCACAATATCGTCTCGGAAATCGAAACGATCCGGATCCAACAGATCAACGAAGCCTATGAACGCGTCGTCAAGAGCGACGTGCGCTATCGCTTCGTGATCGATATGGCGTCGCTGCAGGACGCTGCCTAAACTGAAATGGAACGGCCCGGAATCCGATGGGGTTCCGGGCCGTTTTTCTGACTGCGGCAGGAGGCTCAAACGAGCGGCAGCGGTCCGTCGTTCTTGATCTCTTCCATCACTGCGTAAGTTCGGGTCTCCTTGACGCCCGGAAGCGTCCAGAGCACCTGGCCGAGGAAGTTGCGGTAGGCCGCCATGTCCTCGAACCGGGTCTTGATCAGATAGTCGAAGCCCCCCGCCACCATGTGACATTCGAGCACGGCCGGCGCCTGTTTGACGGCGGCGGCGAACTGGTCGAAGACGTCGGGCGTCGTCTTGTCGAGCATGACCTCGATGAAAACCAGCAGGCCGAAGCCGAGCTTGTGCGGGTCAAGCCGTGCGCCGAAGCCCGAGACGTAGCCTTCCTTCAACAGCCGGCGCAGTCGCTCGCTGGTCGCCGTCGGCGACAGGCCGATGCGATCGGCAAGCTCCAGATTGGTGATGCGCCCATCCGCCTGGAGAATGTTGAGAATTCTACGGTCAATCTTGTCGATCTGATGCATGGTGCCTCCCGCCGATGCCTCAGGCGGCAAGTCGCGTTTCCGCGAGCTTCACCCAGTAGGAGATGCCGTGCGGGATCGCCTCGTCATTGAAATCGTAAGCCGGGTGATGCAGCCCGGCGGTGTCGCCGTTGCCCATGAACACGAAGGCGCCGGGACGGGCAATCAGCATGTAGGAGAAATCCTCTCCGCCCATCATCGGGTCGAGCGACGGCTTGACGTTGCTTGTCCCCGCGATCTCGGCCGCGGCCCTCAAAGCGTAGCCGGTCTCTTCCGCATGGTTCACGGTCACCGGATAGTTGCGATTGTAGGCGACGTTGACCGTCGCGCCGTATAGGGCCGCCACTCCTTCGGCGATCGTCCGGATGCGGCCCTCGCCGATATCGCGTACCTCGGGCACGAGAGTGCGCACCGTGCCGCCGAGCACGGCTTCTTCCGGGATGACGTTGTGGGCGAAGCCCGCATTGAACTTGGTGACGGAGACGACGACGGAGGCGAGGGGATCGACCGTGCGCGAGGCGATCGTCTGCAGAGCGGTGACAATCTGGGTGCCGACGATGATCGGGTCGATCGTCTTATGCGGCTGGGCCGCATGGCCGCCGCGGCCCTTGATGGTGATGGTGAACTCGTCGGTCGAAGCCATGATGGGGCCGACACGGCTGCCGAAGTGGCCAATGGGCATGCCCGGCATGTTGTGCATGCCATAGACTTCCTCGATGGCAAAACGCTCCATCATGCCGTCCTTGACCATCTCGTTACCGCCGCCGCCGCCTTCTTCGGCCGGCTGGAAGATGACCGCGACACTGCCGGCGAAGTTGCGGGTCTCGGCGAGATATTTGGCCGCGCCGAGAAGCATCGCCGTGTGGCCGTCGTGACCGCAGGCATGCATCTTGCCAGACGTTTGCGAAGCCCAGGGCTTGCCGCTCGTCTCGGTAATCGGCAGCGCATCCATGTCGGCGCGCAGGCCGATGGTGCGGCCCGAGCCGAGATTGCCGCGGATCAGGCCGACGACGCCGGTGCGGCCGAGCCCCGTCACGACTTCGTCAACGCCGAACTCCTTGAGTTTCTTTTCGACGAAGGATGCCGTATTTTCAACCGCGAACAGGAGTTCCGGGTTCCTGTGCAGATGGCGCCGCCATTCGGCGACTTCGTTCTGGAGCTCGGCGGCACGGTTGAGTATCGGCATCGGTTCGTCCTGTCGGTCTGTTCGATCACTGTGTATCTGCGGTGGATTGGCAGGGGTGCCCGTGAATGGGCTTTGCCATCTCCTCGCCATATAGGCTAAATAGCCGGACGAGACGAGGCAACAGCGGAATTTCGAGGTTCTATTGTGGTGACAGCAGGATTTTTCATGCGTGGCAAGATGAAGGCGCTGGGAGTGACGGTGGCAACCTGCGCGACGCTTCTTGCAGCGCTGCCGGCTGCGGCCAATCCGCGGCTCGTCGTCGACGTCAATTCGCTGAAGGTCTACGAGCACCAGGACATCTTCCAGAAATGGTATCCGGCTTCGCTGACCAAGCTGATGACGGCCTATACGGCCTTCCGCGCCATCAAGTCGGGGCAGCTCACGCTCGAGAGCCCGGTCATCATGACCAAGAATGCGGCCTCCGAGCCGCCGAGCAAGATGTTCTACAAGCCCGGGCAGGCGATGACGCTCGACAGCGCGCTGAAGATGATGCTGGTCAAGTCCGCGAACGACGTCGCAGTCGCGATCGCCGAGACGGTCGGCGGTTCGGAGCCCGCCTTCATCGAGCGGATGAACGCCGAGGCGCGCCGCATCGGCATGACCTCGTCCAACTTCATCAATCCCAACGGTCTGCCGGGTCCGGGCCAGTATACGACGGCGCGCGACCTTGCGGTGCTGGCGATTACGCTCAAGCGCGAGTTCCCGCAGTATGCCTCCTATTTCTCGCTGGAAGGCTTCACCACCGGCAAGAAGAACTATCCGAACTACAACATGCTGATCGGACGCTTCGAAGGCGCCGATGGCATGAAGACCGGCTTCATCTGCGCCTCCGGTTTCAACCAGGTTTCGTCTGCCACCCGTGACGGGCGTAGCGTCGTCTCGGTCGTACTCGGCGAGGATAGCCTCGGCGCGCGTGCCGACGAATCTGCGCGGCTCATGCAGATGGCGCTGACGACGAGCGGCAATGGCAAACCTTCCCTCGTGCAGATCCCGCCCTATGGCGAGACGCGCGACATGGTGGCCGATGTCAGCAAACAGATCTGCTCGAAGGCGGCGGCCAAGGTCCGCAGCGAAGGCCGCGACGAGGGCGGCCGCCAGAAGCTGCTCTCGCCCTATATCCACGAAATCAACCGGCCGCTGAATCTCGCCTTCGCCGGCCTTATCGCCGGCAGCGGTGAGAAGGCGCCGAAAGTCGTCGCCGATCAGGCTGGCCAGGGCGACGCCGCCAATGTGCCGATCCCCGTGCCGCGGCCGACCTTCTGATCGGAGTTCATGATGGCTAGTCCCTTGCCGGCGGTGCCGGTCTCCATCCTCACCGGCTTTCTCGGTGCGGGCAAGACAACGTTGCTCAACCGGTTGCTGAAGGATCCCGATCTCTCGGACACGGCCGTCATCATCAACGAATTCGGCGACGTCTCGATCGACCACCTGCTGGTGGAGGCCTCCAGCGACGGGGTTATCGAGCTTTCCGACGGCTGCCTCTGCTGCACGGTGCGCGGCGAACTGGTCGACACGCTTGCCGATCTCATGGACCGGATGCAGACGGGCAAGATCAAGCCGCTGAAGCGCATCGTCATCGAAACAACCGGCCTTGCCGACCCCGCGCCGGTGCTGCAATCGGTGATCGGCAATCCCATTATCGCGCAGAGCTTCCGGCTGGATGGCGTCGTCACGGTCGTCGATGCCGTCAACGGCCTGCAGACGATCGCCAATCACGAGGAAGCCCTGAAGCAGATCGCGGTCGCCGACCGCATCGTCGTCAGCAAGACCGGTCTTGCCGATGCAGCCCAGCGCGACGAGCTGACGGCACGGATCCGGGCGCTCAATCCGCGTGCGCCGCTCATCGATGGCGACAGCGAGGAGGCGGGACGCTCAGCGCTTTTCGCCTGCGGCCTTTATGATCCATCCTCGAAGATCGCCGATGTCGGCCGCTGGCTGCAGGATGAAGCCCATCACGACCACAACCATCATCACCACGATCATGGTGACCACCATCACGATCATGATCACCACCATGACCACGATCATCATCATGATGTGAACCGGCATGGCGGCGACATCCGCTCGTTCAGCATCGTGCACGACCGGCCGATCGAGCCGATGGCACTCGATATGTTCATCGACCTCCTGCGTTCGGCGCATGGCGAGAAGCTGCTGAGGATGAAGGCAATCGTAGCGGTGGCCGACAGACCGGACCGGCCGCTGGTGTTGCATGGCGTGCAGAATGTCTTTCACACGCCGGAGCGTCTGGCGGCATGGCCGGACCCGAACGACCGGCGCACCCGCATGGTGCTGATCACCAAGGGATTGACGGAAGACTTTGTCCGCGACCTGTTCGACGCCTTTACCGGCACGCCGCGCATCGACCGGCCGGACGCGCAGGCGCTTTCCGACAATCCGCTCGCCGTTCCCGGCATGCGGTTTTAATCATCATTCAGATAGCATTGTGATGCCGCGGCCCGTCGCGGCGTCTCAGGCGCCCTTGCGGATCAGAAACCGGTGGCCGCCGTCGGCAGCAGCGGACTCTTCGAGCGTGTGGCCGTCCTCGTTGCAGAAGTGCGGGATATCGATCACCGCCAGAGGATCGGTCGTCTCGATCTCCAGCAATGCGCCCGGGGCTAGTGAGGACATGCGCTTACGCGTCTTCAAAACGGGAAGGGGGCATTTAAGCCCCCTGAGGTCGTAGACGATCTTGGTCTCGCCCGGCATCAATTGCCCCAGATTTTCCAGAAGGGGCGCTTCTTCGGCGGCTCTTCGGTGAGCACAGGTGTTTCCGCCACCGCCTCGGGGGCAGGTGCCGTTGCAACGGCGGCCGTCTGCTGCTCGGTCGCAGCTGGCGCCGTCGTGCGTGCCTGCTTGGTCGTCTTCGCCGGTTCCTGCGCCTGCGGTGCGACGGCTGCCTGCTGTTCGGGTGTCTGAACCGCCTGAGCGGGTGCTTCTGCCTCCGGCTCGCTCTTCGAGAACAGGCTCCAGAAGGATTTCTTCGCCGGCTGCTCGACGGCCGCCTGCATCACCGGCTGCGGTACGGGGTTGGCGGCCGGAACCGGGACGTGCTTGCCGCCATCGGTCGCCTTTTCGAGTTCCTTCTTCTGGATCTCGACGGCCTGCTTGGTCTCTTCCGCTTCCTTCTGGTCGGCGAGCTTCTTCTCGAGGTCGCTGGCCTTCATCAGCTTGCCGGCGTCGAAGGAGTTGCCGGTTGGCGCATAGGCGAGCTCGCGGCCGACGCGCTGCTTGGCGACGATCGCCTTGCGCTCGGCTTCGCTCGGCTCGTACCAGACCATGCCGTCATACTTCTTCATGGCCTTGTCGTAGTCGGTCCGGTAGGTCTTCTCGAAGCCTGCCATCGCCACTTGCAGCGCCGGCGGAGTCGACATGGCCGGGCACTGGCCGCTCGGATTGAACGGGCCGGAGGCCTGCTGGTTGAAGACGTACTTCTTCTCGCAGACGTTCACTTCGGGCGGACGCTTGGTGATCTCGAACTGGTCGTAGCCGACCTTCAGCATATTCCAGAACTTGATGTTCGGGTTGTTGCGATGGCGCGCCATGTTTTCCGCGGTCATGCGGAATGGGAAGGCTTGGAGCTGAACGCTTTCCTGGCCGCCCTTGAAGGAATCCCGGGCGAGCGCGAAGATCTCGATCATCTGCTCGTCGGTCATCGAGTAGCAGCCCGACGACGAGCAGGCGCCGTGGATCATCAGGTGCGTTCCCTGACGGCCGTTCGCCTTGTCGTAGGTGTTGGGATAGCCGGTGTTGATCGCCAGATAGTAGTTCGAGTTGGGGTTCATCTGGTGCGGGAAGAGCGGGTAGAAGCCTTCCGGCGCCTGGCGGTCGCCTTCCTTCACCTTGGGCCCGAGCTTCCCGGACCAGGCGCAAATCTTATAGCTTTTCAGAAGCTGGAAGCGGTTGGCCGTATTGGCCTTCCAGACCTCGAGCGTGCCTTCTTCCTTGAAGATGCGCAGCGCGATCGGGGCCTGCTTCTGTATCCCGAGTTCGGTCATCTTTTTGACCATGGGTCCGGAGACCTGGTACTCGGTTTTGTTCTTGACGGACCTGAGGTCGACCGATGTCGTCGTGTCCAGCGTTTCATTGGTGCAGCCGGCAAGCGCGGCGACAATGGCGGCGGAGGCTACAAGGTTTCTGAAACGCATCAGCAGAGGCCCGTTTAAACCCAACTCGACTACAGCGCCGCGCGTCTTTGACGCGCCAAGGACGCTGTGACTCTTTAGATAGCTGCATAATTTTGCCCTTAAATCGATGCCGATTTAAGGAATTATGCAGGAAAGCCCAGGTCCGCGAGGGTGGGCTCTTTAGAGAATCACTAAGCGATTATACTTCACGAATTCTTAACCCTGCAGGGTGGCCCTGCCGATGCGCTGTTCATGACCTCATGAATATGGCCAAGATTTGGCCATACTCCGCTTTGCAGTTGCGAAATCCGCTTGCGCAATCGCGAACCACCAGGACCAGATCGGATAGAGGGCGTGGGATTTCCGCCCGCATCCCGGTCCAGCTTAGAGGTTGCGGCCGATATTGAGGTACTTCTGTCGGCGATCCGTGCGCAACTGGTCGCCATTGCGTCCGGACAATTCCTTCAACGCGTCGGCGATCACGGTTCCGGTGCGGCCGATGACCGCGTTCGGGTCGCGGTGTGCGCCGCCGACCGGCTCCTGAATGATGCCGTCGATGACGCCGAGTGCCTTCAGGTCCTCGGAGGTGATCTTCATGTTGCTGGCGGCTTCCTTGGCGCGGGTGGAATCGCGCCACAGGATCGAGGCAGCGCCTTCCGGCGAGATGACGCTGTAGATCGCATGCTCCAGCATGTAGACGCGGTTGCCGGTAGCGATCGCGATGGCGCCGCCGGAGCCGCCTTCGCCGATGACGACGGTGACGATCGGTACGCGAACATTGAGGCACATCTCGGTGGAGCGGGCGATGGCTTCCGCCTGGCCGCGTTCTTCTGCGCCGACGCCCGGATAGGCACCGGCGGTATCGACCAGCGTGATCAGGGGCAGGCCGAAGCGATCGGCCATTTCCATGACGCGGATCGCCTTGCGGTAGCCTTCAGGACGGGGGCTGCCGAAATTGTGCTTGATACGCGACTTCGTGTCGTTGCCCTTCTCCTGGCCGAGAACGGCGACCGGCATGCCGCGGAAACGCGCAAGGCCGGCTTGGATGGCATCGTCGTTGGCATAGTTGCGGTCGCCGGCAAGCGGTGTGAACTCGGTGAAGAGCTCGGCGGCGTAATCCAGGAAGTGCGGGCGCGAGGGGTGACGGGCGACCTGGGTCTTCTGCCAGGGCGTCAGCTTGGAATAGATCTCGATCATCGCGTCGCGGACGCGCGTCTCCAGGCGTTCGATCTCATCCGAAGTGTTCACGCTCTCGTCTTCGCCGGCGAGCTTCTTCAGTTCGAGAATCTTGCCTTCGAGGTCGGAGATGGGCTTTTCGAAATCGAGATAGTTGTGCATGAGATGCGTTTCCGATCATTTTGCGACAAGGACCAGCGGGCCGAAACCAGCGTGCCCGGCCGTCCTAATCCTGTTTTTTCGCCTGTTTGGCAAGAGGGTGATGGTTTTGCACGAGGTTGTGCAGCCGTTCTTCCAGCACATGTGTATAGATTTGTGTCGTTGAAATGTCCGAATGGCCGAGCAGTTCCTGCACGGCGCGAAGGTCCGCGCCATTGGCGAGCAGGTGGCTGGCGAACGCGTGCCGCAGCACGTGCGGCGAGATCGTGGCGACCCTTATGCCAGCGCGTGCCGCGAGCGATTTCAGATCGCGCGCAAAAACCTGGCGCGGCAGGAAGCCCTGCTTGCCGGAGGAGGGGAAGAGCCACGGGCTCTCGCGGTTGCCCGCTTCCTCCCTGGCCATTTCCTCGGCGAGCGCCTCGCCATAGGCCCGCATCGCCCGGATTGCCGCTTGCGAGAGCGGCACGAGCCGGTCCTTGTTGCCCTTGCCGCGGATCACGAGGAAGCGGCCGTTCTGCGCCAGCACGCTTGCCGGCAGGGAGACCAGCTCGCTGACGCGCATGCCGGTCGCGTACAGAAGCTCAATCAGCGCATGCATGCGCAACTTCGCAAGGTGGTCCGGACCTCCTGATGCGGCCTCGCTCTCGGCCTGCCCGATCAGCCGCGAGACGTCCTCGACGCTCAGCGTCTTCGGCAGGCTGCGCCCCTTCTTCGGGGCGTCGAGAATGCCGGTCGGATCGTCGCCGCGCATACCCTCGGCGTAGAGGAATTTGTAGAACTGCCGGAGTGCGGAGAGGCGCCGTGCCTGCGAGGAGGGCTTGAAGCCCTGGCCCGAGAGATGGGCGAGGTAGGTGCGAAGATCGTCCGGGGTTGCCGCCGTCAGCCCGGTTCCGAGCGTGCGCAGGTGCGAGGAAGCATCCTCCAGGTCGCGCTCGTAAGATTGCAGCGTGTTGACCGCAGCGCCGCGCTCGGCACTCATCATTTCGAGGAAGGCCTCGACATGGGCGGCAGAGAGGTCGCTCATTGGGGCTTGTTCACCCGCTCGGACGGGATTTTCACGGTCACGTCGCGCTCAACCGGTTCGACAAAGGTGACGAGAGAGACCATCGTGCCGTAGACTAATCCGGCGGCGACGGCACAAAAGAACAGGAACCGGAACAGGGTCGGCATTTCAATCTCCTCTGCATGAAGCGTTCGGTCGAAGCGGACCAAAGGCTATGCATGCAGGCGTTCAAACGGCCATCGTCATCGCGCGTTCGGATGAATGCGCGGCACGAAGGCGGGTGCCAGACCTATATGAACGCCGCTTCGGCCGAGTTCAAGAACCGTGAGCGGACTCGCGCGACGACTTGACGCTACACCCCGATTTGTCGATACCGAAAGGGAATGGGGAACAAGAAGTCCAATGAACGACGTGATCGAACCGGTTTCCGCAACGCTTGCCGAGCGGGCGAAGCTTGTACTCGGTAAACGCAATCTCGTGTTCATCGGTCTCATGGGCGCCGGCAAGTCGGCAATCGGAAGATTGGCCGCCCAGGCGCTCGGAATTCCCTTCGTCGATTCCGACCACGAGATCGAACGCGTCTCGCGCATGACGATCAGCGATCTCTTTGCCCGTTACGGCGAGGAGGAGTTCCGCGCGCTGGAAACGCGGGTGCTGAAACGGCTTCTGAGAAGTGGTCCGCGTGTGGTCTCGACTGGCGGCGGCGCCTACATCAACGAGCGCTCGCGCCGACAGATCAGGAAGGGCGGCCTGACGGTCTGGCTCAATGCCGAGCTCGACGTGCTCTGGGAGCGGGTTAACAAGCGCGATACCCGGCCGCTGCTGAAGACCGAAAATCCCAAGCAGACGCTCGAAAACCTGATGAACGCGCGCTACCCGATCTATTCGGAAGCCGACCTGACGGTGCTGTCGCGCGATGTGAAGAAAGAGACGATGGTGGAAGACGTTCTCACCGCCGTTATCGAATACCAGGACAAGAAGAACCATGAATAGCCATGTTGCGCCCGCTGCCGAACGCAAGGTCCGCGTCGACCTCGGCGACCGTTCCTACGATATCCTGATCGGTCCCGGGCTGATTGCCGCCGCCGGCCAGGAGATCGCGGCCCGCCTCAAGGGGCGCAAGATGGCCGTGATCACTGACGAGAACGTAGCGCCGCGCTACCTCGAGCCGCTGATGGCGAGCCTGAAGGCGCGTGACATCGACGCCGTGTCGCTCGTGCTTCCCGCCGGCGAGAAGACCAAGAGCTTCGAGCAACTGATCCCGGTCTGTGAAACCGTTCTCGGCGCCCGGATCGAGCGCAACGATGCGGTGATCGCGCTTGGCGGGGGCGTGATCGGCGATCTTACCGGCTTTGCCGCCGGCATCGTGCGCCGTGGCTCGCGTTTCATTCAGATCCCGACCTCGCTCTTGGCACAGGTCGATTCCTCCGTCGGCGGCAAGACCGGCATCAATTCCCCGCATGGCAAGAACCTGATCGGCGTTTTCCATCAGCCGGATCTGGTGCTCGCCGATACCGACGTGCTCGACACGCTGAGCCCACGCGAGTTTCGCGCCGGTTATGCCGAGGTCGCGAAGTATGGGCTGATCGACAAGCCGGACTTCTTCGCCTGGCTCGAAAAGAACTGGCAGGCGGTCTTTGCCGGCGGCGCGGCGCGCATCGAGGCGATCGCGATCAGCTGCCAGGCCAAGGCCGACGTCGTGGCGGCGGACGAGCGCGAGAACGGTCTGCGGGCGTTGCTCAATCTCGGCCACACCTTCGGCCACGCGCTGGAAGCTGCGACCGACTATGACAGCGCCCGGCTCGTGCATGGCGAGGGCGTTTCGATCGGCATGGTGCTTGCGCATCAGTTCTCGGCACGCATGAACCTTGCGAGCCCGGACGATGCGTCCCGTGTCGAGGCGCATCTGAAGACGGTGGGCCTGCCGACCCGCATGTCGGAAATCCCGGGCACCTTGCCTCCGGCCGAGAGGCTGATGGACGCGATCGCCCAGGACAAGAAGGTCAAGGGCGGCAAGCTCACCTTCATTCTGACGCACGGCGTCGGACAATCCTTTGTGGCCGATGACGTTCCGGCATCGGAGGTCCTGAGCTTCCTGAGGGAAAAACATCCGCAATGACAGGCGAAGCCTTTATTGCTTTTCTGGCGGAATACTGGCTGTCGATCCTCTCGGTCCTCTGCCTGCTCGTGCTGTCGGCGTTCTTCTCGGGCTCTGAGACGGCGCTGACGGCAGCCTCGCGCTCGCGCATGCACACGCTCGAAAACAACGGCGAGGAGCGTGCCGGCATCGTCAACCGGCTGATCGAACGCCGTGACCGGCTGATCGGTACGCTCTTGATCGGCAACAGTCTCGTCAACATCCTTGCTTCGTCGTTGACGACGAGCCTGCTGATAGGCCTTTTCGGCGACTCCGGCGTGGCAATCGCGACGCTGGCCCTGACGGTGCTGCTCGTTATTTTCTCGGAAGTTCTGCCGAAGAGCTGGGCCATTGCTTCGCCCGATCGCTTCGCGCTCGCTGTCGCGCCCTTGGTTCGGCCCTTCGTCGCGATCGTCGGCCCGGTCTCCAGCGTCGTCAACGGGATCGTCCGGCGCCTGCTCAATCTCTTCGGCGTCAATCTTGCCGCCGATATGTCGATGCTTTCGGCGCACGAGGAACTGCGCGGCGCAGTGGACTTCTTGCACCGAGAGGGTTCGGTGATCAAGGCCGACCGCGACCGGCTGGGCGGCGTGCTCGATCTCGGCGAACTCGAAGTCTCCGACATCATGATCCACCGCACCGCCATGCGGGCGATCAATGCCGACGAGCCGCCGGAGACCTGCGTTCGCGACATCCTCGAAAGCCCGTTCACGCGACTGCCGCTCTGGCGCGGTTCGACCGACAACATCATCGGCGTGGTGCATTCCAAGGATCTCCTGCGGGCGCTCGCGGAGCCCAATGTCGAGCCGGAAAACCTCGAAATCGTCAAGATCGCGCAGAAGCCCTGGTTCGTGCCGGACACGACCAACCTCAAGGACCAGCTCAACGCTTTCCTGCGCCGCAAGCTGCATCTGGCGATCGTCGTTGACGAATACGGCCAAGTTCAGGGCCTGGTGACGCTCGAAGACATCCTGGAGGAGATTGTCGGCGATATTGCCGACGAGCACGACCTCGACATTCAGGGTGTGCGCCAGGAGGCGGATGGTTCGATCGTCGTTGACGGCTCGGTGCCGATCCGCGACCTCAATCGCGCGCTCGACTGGTCGCTGCCGGACGAAGAAGCGACGACGGTCGCCGGTCTGGTGATCCACGAATCCAAGAGCATCCCGGAGGAGCGTCAGGCCTTCACCTTCCACGGCAAGCGCTTCATCGTGATGAAGAGGGTGAAGAACCGGATCACCAAGCTGCGCATCCGCCCGGCGGAAGACGGTGCCGCTCCGACGTCTTGATTGCTACCAGCGGGTCGCTTCGCCGGGAGCCGCGGGCTCGACGGCAAGGGCGTGCAGGCCGGCATCGAGTTCCGGTTTCAGGAGATCATTGATGGCGCGGTGACGGGCGACGCGGCTCATGCCGGTAAAGGCGCTGGAAACGATGCGCACCCGCAGGTGGGTTTCGCCGCCGCCATCGAATCCCGGCTGATGACCGGCGTGCATGTGGCTCTCGTTGATGACCGCCAATCTCTCAGGATGGAAGGCCTCGATCAGCTTCTTTTCGATCGTGTCCGTGAGCGACATTCTTCCGTCCCATTTCCTTGGTTGCTTGACGCCCCCTCGCGGATCTGCAGTACCCGGTAATCGCTGGCTTGGCGGCGCAAAATGCCCGCACAAAGCCAGCAACATTCCGTTTTGTCAATTCTTGTTGTGGCCCCAGCCAAGCCCCATAATGAGCACCATGAGACTCGATTCAAAATACTTCGATCGCATTCGCACCCGGCGCAAGGTTGAGCCCCGGGCGGAGCCGGCTGCGCCCGTTTGTCAGTGGGACGGCTGCGATCAGAAGGGCGTGCATAAAGCGCCCGTCGGCCGCAATGCCGAGGGCCAGTACTTCATGTTCTGCTTCGAGCATGTGAAGGAGTACAACAAGGGCTACAACTACTTCTCCGGCCTTTCCGACAGCGAGGTCGCCCGCTACCAGAAGGAAGCGGTGACCGGCCACCGACCGACCTGGACCGTCGGCGTCAACAAGAATGCGAAGAACGGTCCGACGCAGTCGCAGACGCGGTCGGGCTCGGCCGGCGCCCAGGCCCGGATGCGCGACCCCTTCGGCTTCGTCAGCGAAGCGCGCGCCCGTCGCCCGGAGCCGCGCCAGCGCAAGTTGAAGACGCTCGAGGCAAAGGCGTTCGAAACACTCGGCCTCGGGGCCTCGGCCACTGCTGCCGATATCAAGGCTGCCTACAAGGATCTCGTCAAGAAGCATCACCCCGATGCCAATGGCGGAGATAGGGGATCCGAAGAGCGTTTTCGCGCGGTTATTCAAGCCTACCAATTGTTAAAACAGGCTGGTTTCTGCTAACAACGCGGATTATTACAGAAGCACTTTTGCAGGCGAATGCGCGGGTGCCGTCCGGTGGCCGCTCTGGAGACATGATGAGCAAGATTGACCTCGACATTTCCAACCTTCCCGATACGACGATCTCGGTCCGGGAGGTTTTCGGCATTGATACGGATTTGCGCGTTCCTGCCTATTCGAAGGGCGACGCCTATGTGCCGGACCTCGACCCGGATTACCTCTTCGACCGCGAAACCACGCTCGCTATTCTCGCAGGCTTCGCCCACAACCGACGCGTGATGGTCTCGGGCTATCACGGTACCGGTAAGTCCACCCATATCGAGCAGGTCGCTGCCCGCCTCAACTGGCCTTGCGTGCGCGTCAACCTCGATAGCCATGTCAGCCGTATCGATCTCGTCGGCAAGGACGCGATCGTCGTCAAGGACGGCCTGCAGGTCACCGAGTTCAAGGACGGCATCCTGCCCTGGGCCTACCAGCACAATGTCGCACTCGTCTTCGACGAATACGATGCCGGCCGTCCGGACGTCATGTTCGTGATCCAGCGGGTTCTCGAATCCTCCGGCCGCCTGACGCTGCTCGACCAGAGCCGCGTCATCCGTCCGCACCCGGCCTTCCGCCTGTTTGCGACCGCCAACACCATCGGCCTCGGCGACACCACCGGCCTCTACCACGGCACGCAGCAGATCAACCAGGCGCAGATGGACCGTTGGTCGATCGTCACGACGCTGAACTACCTGGCGCATGACAAGGAAGTCGACATCGTCGCCGCCAAGGTGAAGGGCTTCACCGCCGACAAGGGCCGCGAGACCGTCTCCAAGATGGTGCGTGTTGCCGACCTCACGCGCGCCGCCTTCATCAACGGCGATCTTTCGACCGTCATGAGCCCGCGTACGGTCATCACCTGGGCCGAGAACGCCCACATCTTCGGCGATATCGCCTTTGCCTTCCGTGTGACCTTCCTCAACAAGTGCGACGAACTGGAGCGGGCGCTGGTCGCCGAGCACTACCAGCGCGCCTTCGGGATCGAGCTCAAGGAAAGCGCTGCCAACATCGTGTTGGAAGCCACCGCCTGAGCCATGGCGGAGGCGGAGGGCGCACAGGCGCTTCGCTTCGTTGAGGAGAAGAGCGTCACGAAGACCGCCAACGCGGTCTTCAAGGGCCTCAAGGCCTTCAACCTCGAAAAGGCGGGAAGCGCCAAATACAAGCGCTTCGCCATTTCGGTGCGTAACGACGGCGACGAGATCGTAGGCGGCATCGTCGCCTACACGGCGTGGAACTGGTGCTTCATCGAACTGCTCTGGGTAGACGAGGCGCTGAGAGGGTCGGGCAGCGGGCGTGAGCTCGTTGCGCGTGTCGAAGCGGTCGCCGCAAGCCGCGGTGCCCGTTACATCTATGTCGACACATTCAGTTTCCAGGCCGACGGCTTCTATCAGAAGCTGGGTTATGACATTTATGGCAAACTCGATGATTTCCCGCCGGGATTTCACCGCATCTGGCTGAAGAAGGAACTCTCGTGAGCTCGAACTCGAAGGCAAAGCCAACCACGCGCGAGAATGCTGCCGAACCGTTCAAGCGGGCGCTTTCCGGCTGCATCCGATCGATCGCGGGCGATGCCGAGGTGGAAGTCGCCTTCGCCAACGAGCGGCCGGGCATGACCGGCGAGCGCATTCGTCTGCCGGAGCTTTCCAAGCGCCCGACGCTGCAGGAACTCAGCGTCACCCGCGGGCTGGGTGACAGCATGGCGCTGCGCAAGGCCTGTCACGACGCGCGCATCCACGCGACGATGTCGCCGCAAGGGGCCGACGCCCGCGTGATCTTCGATGCGGTCGAGCAGGCGCGCGTCGAGGCGATCGGCGCGCTCAGCATGGCGGGTGTCGCCAAGAACCTGAACGTCATGCTCGAGGAGAAATACGCCAAGGCGAATTTTGCCACGATCGAGCGGCAGGCCGACGCGCCGCTCGGCGAAGCCGTGGCGCTGCTGGTGCGCGAGAAGTTGACCGGCGAGAAGCCACCGGCCTCCGCCGGCAAGGTGCTCGACCTCTGGCGCGAGTTCATCGAGGGCAAGGCTGCCGGCGATATCCAGAACCTGTCGTCGACGATCAACGACCAGCAGGCCTTTGCCCGGGTCGTGCGCGACATGCTGACCTCGATGGAGGTCGCCGAGAAGTATGGCGACGACGACGTCGAGCCGGACGAGCAGGAAAGCGAGACCGACGAAGATCAGCCGCGCAGCCAGGAGCAGGACGAAAACGCCAGCGACGAGGAAGCCGGCGACGATGCCGCACCCGCCGATGAAAACCAAGCTGCCGAAGAGCAGATGGAAGAAGGCGAGATGGACGGCGCGGAGATCTCCGACGACGATCTCCAGGACGAGGGTGACGAGGACAGCGAGACACCCGGCGAGGTCAAGCGACCGAACCAGCCCTTCGCCGACTTCAACGAGAAAGTCGACTACGCCGTCTTCACTCGCGAATTCGACGAGACGATCGCTTCGGAAGAGCTGTGCGACGAGGCCGAGCTCGACCGGTTGCGCGCCTTCCTCGACAAGCAGCTTTCCCATCTCCAGGGTGCTGTGGGTCGCCTTGCCAACCGCCTGCAGCGCCGCCTGATGGCGCAGCAGAACCGCTCCTGGGAATTCGATCTCGAAGAGGGCTACCTCGACACGGCGCGCCTGCAGCGCATCATCATCGACCCGATGCAGCCGCTTTCCTTCAAGCGAGAGAAGGACACCAACTTCCGCGACACGGTAGTGACGCTGCTGATCGACAACTCCGGCTCGATGCGTGGCCGCCCGATCACCGTTGCCGCCACTTGCGCCGACATCCTGGCGCGCACGCTGGAACGCTGCGGCGTCAAGGTCGAGATCCTCGGCTTCACCACCAAGGCGTGGAAGGGCGGACAGTCGCGCGAAAAGTGGCTCGCCGGCGGCAAGCCGCAGGCGCCGGGCCGGCTCAACGATCTGCGCCACATCATCTACAAGTCCGCCGATGCGCCCTGGCGCCGGGCGCGCCGCAATCTCGGCCTGATGATGCGCGAAGGCCTGCTCAAGGAAAACATCGACGGCGAGGCGCTGATGTGGGCGCACGAGCGACTGATGGCACGGCGCGAGCAGCGCCGCATCCTGATGATGATCTCCGACGGTGCGCCGGTCGACGACTCGACGCTGTCGGTCAATCCCGGAAACTATCTGGAACGGCATCTGCGCGCGGTCATCGAGCAGATCGAAACGCGCTCGCCTGTCGAGCTTCTGGCGATCGGTATCGGTCACGACGTGACGCGCTACTACCGTCGTGCCGTGACCATTGTCGACGCCGACGAGCTTGCCGGTGCGATGACCGAGCAGTTGGCCGCGCTCTTCGAGGATGAAAGCCAGCGCCGCGGTTCCTCGCGTCTTCGTCGCGCCGGATAATTTGTTTCGTTCGGAGGTGGTGTTTGCCGCTTCCGAACGCCAATCGGCGACAGCCCGTTCCGACCTTGAGCCGAAGTCAATTTACGGACAAAATTTTACTGTCTACCAAGCTGCAGCGATGATCTCAGTGCGCCGTGGCAGGTGTCTCTCGTCGTCGTACTCCGTTTCATTCCTGATGCTCTTCCCCTGAAGGTATTTCCCCCATGCTCGGTCGCGGACTTCTAGCCCTCCTGCTTTTGGCGTCGACCGGCTCGGCATGGGCCGCCTCGAACGGCGAAACTCTGCCGATCCGCAGTCGTCAGATCAGCAGTTTCGCGGTTGGATCGAGCGCCACCCGGTTCGGCGCGCTGGAGTTCGTTGGCGGACTGGAAATGACCTCTGCGAATTCCCTGTTCGGCGCCGTGTCGGCAATCCGTTTTCGGCCGGATGGCACTTCATTCATCGCGATCATGGACACCGGACACTGGCTCGAAGGCGCCGTGACCCGTGATGCGGCCGGCCGGCTTTCCGGTCTTACGGACCTTACCGCCACGCCGATGGCCGACCGCAACGGCGACGTCGGGCTGGCGAAGTGGAAGGTGGATTCGGAAGGATTGGCGCTGCGGTCGGGGCAGGTGGTCGTCAGCTACGAGCAGGCACACCGCATCGACATCTACCCGAACCCGGGCTTTGCTGCATCGACGCCGATCGGAAGCCTGGCGTTGCCGTTCCCGATCAAGGAATTGCGCAACAATGGCGGCATCGAGACCATCGCAGTGGCGCCAAAGGACGGCCCCCTGGCTGGCGCGACGATCGCCGTTGCGGAGCGCAGCGTCGATAAGGCGGATAATCTGCTCGCGGGCATTCTCGACGGGCCGCAGCGCGGCGCGTTTGCCATCGTGCGCAAGGATCCCTATGCGGTAACCGACGGCGCGTTCCTGCCGAACGGCGACCTGCTGCTGCTGGAGCGGCGCTTCTCGTTCGGTTCGGGCCTCGGCATGCAGATCCGGCGTATTGCCGGCGACACGATCAAGCCCGGCGCCGTGGTCGATGGCGAAGTCATCTTCGAAGCCGACATGCGCCACCAGATCGACAATATGGAAGGGCTCGACGTCGTCGTACGGCCGGACGGCGAAGTTCGTGTCATCGTCGTTTCGGACGACAACCACTCCATCCTCGAGCGCAATCTGATGCTCGAGTTCCGCCTCACGACCGCGCTGACGCAGTAGGCAATGCTTGTTTCGCCCAAGGGGCGAGTGATCCAAGCTCTGAAACGACAGAGCCGATGATTGCGGTCGTTTTGACCGCAATCATCGGCTCGATCCTTTTCGGTAGACCTTGCTTAGGCGGATGCCTTGGCTTCCGCTGCCGGCATCGGCTTGACGACGCTCATCAGCGCGCCATAGGGCAGCAGCATGACGAGGCCGCAGAGGATCTTGACACTCAAGTCGCCGATCGCCCAGGAGATCCAGCGCGGTGCTTCGGCCGTGAGCACGCCGAGAAGGGGCGCGGTTTCCAGCGCGAAGCTGTCGTTCGGTCCGAAGAACACGAAGAACGGGGCAAAGGCGAACGAGAAGAACATCGCGGTGTCGAGTGCCGAGCCGATCAGCGAACCTGCGAGCGGCGCATGCCACCAGCTCTGACGGCGCAGGCGGTTGAACACGGAGATGTCGAGAAGCTGGCCGAACAGGAAGGCCGAACCTGAGGCGATCGCGATCCGCGGCGTGGCGGCGACGAAGGAGAGCAGGATGGCGACGATGAAGCCTGCGACCACCACGCGGCGCGCGATGCGCGGCCCGAACTGTCGGTTGGTGAGATCCGTCACCAGGAAAGCGAAGGGATAGCTGAAGGCGCCCCAGGTGAGAAGATCGCCAAGCTGCATGCCGGCAATCGAGCCCGGCAGCGGGTACTGTACGAGGATGTTCGAGGCCACGACCACAAGGGTCATCAGCGCGATATAGACGAAGAAAGTGCGGTTGATCAGCATTTTTTTATCCTGGGAGATGCCACCAGCTAGAGGGATGAGAGCCGGATCGAGCATCCGGCCGACGAGTGCAAAAACGTGCGCACGAGAAAAAGGCTTGCTGGATGAACCCGCAAGCCTTTTAAACGCGTGTCAAAGACAGGACGCTGGCGCCGATTAGGCGGCTTCAGCAACCTTCTTGACGATCTGGCGGCGCAGCAGGCGAGCGCGCATGCTCAGCTCGTTCTCGTCCGACTTCAGCAGGAAGGCGTCGAGGCCGCCGCGGTGTTCAACCGAGCGGAGAGCTGCAGCGGAAACGCGCAGACGGTAGCGCTGGCCGAGAGCATCGGAAATCAGCGTGACGTTGCACAGGTTCGGCAGGAACCGGCGCTTGGTCTTGTTGTTGGCGTGGCTTACATTGTTGCCCGACTGGACGCCCTTGCCGGTCAATTCGCAACTACGGGACATGGTACACCTATTCTCTTTATCGCCGCCGGACAATGCGGTAGCGGGCCCAGAGCCCAGGCCGCGTTCCTAGGCCATTATTGGAAAGTCGCGGTTCTATAGTCAGAGACGGCCCGCCCGTCAAGCCAAACCTCTTGCATTCTCGGAAAACCCGCGGTTTTTCCCGTCCGTTCTTCAGATGTGAGGCGTAGTTCTCGCAAGAATAATGCCTTGCGAGACCCATTCCAAGCGGTTTTGCTATGCGTTATTTCTTGCATGAGGACGGGTGGCGGCCACGGGGCCGGCCCGACGGCCGGCTGCAGCGTACTGGGCGTAGAAAAGCCGCAAAGAGCCTGCATTTCAGGGTATTACGGCGATATTCAAGCGATGGATTTTTCAGGGCATGAAGTTGCGAAATGGCTTTCGCGTGGCGGCGCTGCTGTCCGCGGTCTCGTTTTCCACAGCATCGTCGGCCGCCGATGTCGAACATCTGACGGATTACAGCATCTCGCTCGCCGGTCTGCCGGTTGCGCGCGCCTCCTTCCATACCGAGCTTCAGAAGAATCGCTACACGATATCCGGAACGCTGAAATCCGCCGGGCTGCTCGACATCCTCAGCCACACCTCGGGCCAGACGCAGGTTTCGGGTGTGATCGGCAGGGATTACCTGCGCGCCTCGCACTATTCGATGTCCTATCGCAGTGGATCGAAGAGCAGGGCGATCAACGTCACCTATCGCAACGGCAATGTGGTGCAAGCCAGCATGACGCCCAAGCGCACGCCGTTGCCGAAGAACTGGGTGCCCGTCACCTCGCGCGACATGCGCAACGTGCTCGACCCGCTCTCGGGCCTCATCATTCCCGCCGAGGCGCGCGTGTGCCCCAACACGCTGCCGATCTTTGATGGCGAGTCGCGGCTCGACATCAAGCTCTCACCGAAGGGGACCAAGCCTTTCAAGACCAAGGGCTTCGAAGGGGAGGTGATCGTCTGCGGTATCCGTTTCGTGCCGAAGGCCGGCTACAAGAAGGGCCGCGAGGATGTCGAGTATCTGCGTCGTCTGCAGACGATGGAAATCTGGTTTGCCAAGGCGCCCAACGTGAACGTCTACGCCCCCGTCTATGTCCGCATCCCCACCAAGCTCGGACCGGTCACGGTCTCGGCGACGCGATTTGGTGGTTGACGCGCGGTCGTGTGCAACTAAAAGGTTAAATACCACGAAGCACGAAGATTTTATCGGCGCAGGTTTCCGTGAGAGAAATCGCGCGAGGGGACGACTATGACATTCAAGGCAACGCTGATCGGTTTTTCCGCCATTCTGATGTGGTCGCTGCTCGCGCTGTTCACGGCAGCATCCGGCAAGATGCCTCCGTTCCAGCTTTCGGCGATCTGCTTCCTGATCGGCAGCCTGCCCGGCCTGGTGGTGCTGGGGATGAGGCCTGAGCGCATAGCGCTGCTCAAGCAACCCGCCAAGGTCTGGATCACGGGTATCGCCGGCCTCTTCGGCTACCACTTTCTCTACTTCACCGCCCTGCGCAACGCCCCGGCAGTGGAAGCCGGGTTGATCGCCTATCTCTGGCCGCTGCTGATCGTCGTCGGCTCGGCGCTGCTGCCGGGCGAGCGCTTGCGCTGGTATCATCTCGCCGGCGCACTCGCCGGCCTCGTCGGCACGATCCTGATCGTGGCGCGCAATGGCGTTGCCTTCGACGATGCCTATCTGCTTGGCTACGGCGCCGCCTTTCTCTGCGCCTTCACCTGGTCGGGCTATTCGCTCATCACCCGCCGCTTCGAAGCGGTCTCGACGGATGTCGTGACAGGATTTTGTCTTGCGACCTCGATCCTGTCTTTCGTCTGCCATCTGGCGCTCGAAACGACCGTCTGGCCGGCGACGACCTTCGAGTGGCTGGCGGTCGTCGGCCTCGGGCTGCTGCCGGTCGGAGCGGCGTTCTATGCCTGGGACTTTGGGGTGAAGAACGGCAATATCCAGCTTCTCGGCGTCGCGAGTTATGCGGCGCCGGTGCTTTCGACGCTGATCCTGATCCTGTTCGGTTTTGCCGAGCCGTCCTGGCGCATCGCGCTCGCCTGCCTGTTCGTGACCGGCGGCGCAGTGCTTGCTGCAAAGGACATGATCTTCCGCAATCGTGCGACGGTGGCCCAGCCGGCGGAATAACCGGGCTTGTTATCGCTTGGGCGGCTGCCAGTCGGGGGCCGCCATTTCGAAGGCGGCGAAATCAAATGCTGGCGCGACGGTGCAGCCGACCAGCGTCCATTCGCCAAGCGAGGCGGCGGACTGCCACCAATCGGCCGGGACCACGCCCTGCGGTCGTTCTCCGCTCAGAATGTCGGACCCGAGCCGCAGCGTCTCGGCGGATTTTCCATCTTCGGCGATGCTGAGTTCGAGCGGCGCACCGGCGTGATAGTGCCAAATCTCGACCGCGTCGCGGACACGGTGCCAGTGCGAGCGCTCGCCGCGCTCCAACAGATAATAGATTGCCGTCGAATGCCCGCGTGGGCCACCAGCCGTATCGCGGAAGGTCTCGAAGTACCAGCCGCCCTCCGGATGGCGCGCCAAACCGAGTGCCTTGATGATCTCCGCCGCCGATTGCGTCTCAGCCACTAGAAATTATCTTTCCGCTTGCGGATTTCGGCAAAGACCGTGGCATCGTCGGCGTTCTGCATTCCAAGATGGGCGCGGATGCCCGGGTCGGTGGCGCGCAGGAACGGGTTCGTGCGCTTCTCCAGGCCGATCGTCGTCGGTGCGGTGAAGCCGCCGTCGCAGCGCGTCTCCTCGATCTCGGCGGCGCGCGCCTTGAGCTCGGCATTCTCGGGGTCGACCGTGACCGCGAAGCGGGCGTTGGACAGCGTGTATTCGTGGCCGAAATAGACCGTCGTGTCATCCGGCAACGCCATCAGCCGGCTGAGAGACTGCCACATGGTCGCTGCCGTCCCCTCGAACAGACGACCGCAGCCCAGCGCAAACAGGGTGTCGGCGGCAAACAGCAGCCTGTCCTGCGGGAAGTGGAAGCAGATGTGACCGGCCGTGTGGCCCGGGGTCTCGATCACCTCGACGGAACGACCGGCAAAATCGAAGCGCTCACCATGGCGCACGGCCTTGTCGAGCCCCGGAATTTTCGAGGCTTCCCCGAAAGGCCCGATGATCGTGACGCCGAAGCGTTCCTTCAGGGCGTCATTTGCCGCCACGTGATCGCCGTGATGATGGGTCGTCAGGATGTGGGTAAGCCTCCAGCCGCGCCGCTCCAGCGCTTCCAGGATGGGCGCCTCTTCCGGCGCGTCGATAGAGGCGGTCAGGCCGCTTTCGGGATCGTGGATCAGCACGCCGAAATTATCGGTGCGGCAGAGGAAGAGGTCGAGTTCGAGCGCGGCCATGGCACGTCCTCCGGTCAGAAGAGAAGGAATGCTGCCGAATGTAGCGAGCCTTACCTTGAAGTCTACCGCTTCGAAGCTAACATGTTGCGAATGCACACCGATATCGTCGACCTGCGAGAATTCTATCACTCCGAGCTCGGCCGGATGGCGGAGCAATCCGTCACCATGGCGCTTTCGTCCGTCTGGGCGCGGCTCCCGGACGAGCGGCTGGTCGGCCTCGGCTATGCCGTTCCCTATCTCGAACGGTTCCGCAAGGACACGGAGCGCACCTTCGCCTTCATGCCGGCGGGGCAGGGGGCGGTGAACTGGCCGGTTGCCGAGCTCTCCTCGACGGCGCTGGTGTTCGATGAGGAGTTGCCGCTGCCCGACGCCTCGATCGACCGGGTGCTGATGGTGCATTCGCTGGAATTCGCCGAAAGCCCGCGGGAGACCATGAAGGAGATCTGGCGGGTGCTGGCGCCAGGCGGTCGCCTTATCATCGTCGTGCCCAACCGGCGCGGCGTCTGGGCGCGCATGGAACACACGCCCTTCGGTTCCGGGCGACCCTATTCGCGTGGGCAGCTGACGGCGCTGCTGCGCGAGACCAACTTCACGCCAGGTGCCACGGCGGATGCGCTCTTCTTCCCGCCGTCGAAACTCAGGGCGATCCTGCGGCTGCGTCGGGGCTTCGAGCGGCTCGGCCGTTCGCTCTGGCCGGTCTTCTCCGGCGTCATCGTCGTCGAGGCGCAGAAGCGGCTTTACCAGGGGCTGCCGGTCGCCGCACGCGCATCGCGCCGCGTCTTCGTGCCGGTGCTGGCGCCGCAGGGCGTGCCGAGCACGCGCGAGAGGCCGCGTCCCACCCGCTAACCTGCCTGGGAACCGCGGCGGACCCTCGACAAAAGCCGCTTGCGCCGCTAATGGCTTGACCTCTTTTCCTGCCTGCAGCGCCGCGCGCCTCCCAAGGCACGTATCGGTCGCTGCAGCACTTTGATGGCCAAAGAAAGCTGACCCGATGAGCCTTGCTTCGAAGAGCCCTGAGCCGCGTTCCGGCATCCTGGATATTGCCGCTTATGTGCCGGGCAAGGAGCACGCGCCGGGTGTCGCCAAGGTGCATAAGCTCTCGTCCAACGAGACACCGCTTGGCGCAAGCCCGAAGGCTGTCGAGGCCTTCCAGTCGGCTGCCTTCAACCTCGAACGTTATCCGGATGGCCAGGCGCGGGCGCTGCGAGAGGCGATCGGTGCTGTGCACGGCCTCAACCCGGCAAACATCATGTGCGGCAATGGGTCGGACGAGCTGCTCGGGCTTCTCTGCCACACCTATCTCGGGCCCGGCGACGAAGGCATCATCACCGAGCATGGCTTCCTCGTCTACAAGATCCAGATCCTGGCGGCGGGCGCGACGCCCATTACCGTCAAGGAGAAGGATGCGCGCGTCGATGTCGATGCCATTCTCGCGGCGGTCACCGAGCGCACCAAGGTCGTCTTCCTGGCGAACCCGGCCAATCCGACCGGCACCTACATCCCCGTCGATGAAGTCCGCCGGCTGCATGCGGGGCTGCCCGAGGGTGTGCTGCTGGTGCTCGATGCGGCCTATGCCGAATATGTGCGCCGCAACGACTATGCCGCCGGTCTGGAGCTCGTCTCGGCCAGCCGCAATGTGGTGATGACCCGCACCTTCTCGAAGATCTACGGTCTTGCGGGTTTGCGCATCGGCTGGATGTATGCACCGCCGGAGGTGATCGACGCGGTCGACCGTGTCCGCGGGCCCTTCAACCTCAGTGCGCCCTCTATCGCGGCGGGTGCTGCGGCGATCCGTGATCAGGCTTTCGTGGCAACGGCAGTCGATCACAATCTCACCTGGCTTGCGCGTGTCAGCGAAGCGCTCGAAGCGATCGGGCTGCGCATCACGCCCTCGGTCACGAATTTCGTGCTGATCCACTTTCCGGAAGAAAACGGCAAGCGGGCCGAGGAAGCCGATGATTTCCTGACCAGCCGCGGCTATATCCTGCGGGCGGTCCGCAGCTACGGCTTCCCCAATGCGCTGCGCATGACCATCGGCTCGGAAGAAGCCAACGAAGGCGTCATCGCGGCGCTGATCGAATTCATGGGACGGAAATAATGGCTCAGCAGTTTGAAACGATCGCCCTCATCGGCATTGGTCTCATCGGCTCGTCGATCGCGCGCGATATCCGCGAGAAGCAGCTTGCCGGTACGCTCGTCGTCTCCACGCGCAGCGAGGCGACGCTGAAGCGTACGCAGGAGCTCGGGCTCGGCGATCGCTATACACTGTCTGCGGCCGACGCCGTTCGCGACGCCGACCTCGTGATCGTCTCGGTCCCGGTCGGCGCGTCCGGTGCCGTCGCGGCCGAGATTGCCGCGCATCTGAAGCCCGGTGCGATCGTCACCGATGTCGGCTCGACCAAAGGCTCGGTGATCGCGCAGATGGCGCCGCATCTGCCCGAGACCGTTCATTTCGTGCCGGGGCATCCGATCGCCGGTACCGAGCACTCGGGCCCGGATGCCGGCTTCGTCGGCCTCTTCCGCGGCCGCTGGTGCATCCTGACGCCGCCGGAGGGCGCTGATGGGGAAGCGGTCGCGCGGCTCCGGCGTTTCTGGGAAACGCTCGGCTCGATGGTCGAGGAAATGGACGCCGAGCACCACGACAAGGTGCTGGCGATCGTTTCGCATCTGCCGCATATCATCGCCTACAACATCGTCGGAACGGCCGATGATCTCGAGACCGTCACCGAGTCCGAAGTCATCAAGTATTCGGCCTCGGGTTTCCGCGACTTCACCCGTCTCGCGGCATCCGATCCCACCATGTGGCGTGACGTCTGCCTGCACAACAAGGACGCGATCCTGGAGATGCTGGCACGGTTTTCGGAGGATCTCGCCTATCTGCAGCGGGCGATCCGCTGGGGCGACGGCGAGAAGCTCTTCGACCTCTTCACCCGCACCCGCGCCATCCGCCGCTCGATCATCCAGGCGGGCCAGGATACGGCGATGCCGGACTTCGGCCGGCATGCCATGGATCAGAAATAAGCTGAGCAAGTCGAGGAAGACCGAGGAACGGTCTTCCGTCCGGAAGCGGGTGTTCGACGATCTAGAGCGTCGGCAGGACGCCGATCGGGATGAAGGCGAGAAACGCCGTGCCGTCGCGCACGTTGAGCTTCACGGTCGCCTCGTCCTTGCCGTTGGCGAGCGCCTTCAGCATGTTCGCGGTGTTGTCGACGAGGTTGGCGTCGTCGGGAATCAGCTTGACCAGATTGGCCCGCCAGGCCTCGATATTCGTCATCGTCAGCGAGAACTCGCCGGAAATCAGTCCCTGATCGTTGACCGAGAAGGGGCCGGAAAGCTTGGCGTTCATGCCGGAGCCGAGATCTAGGGTGAGCTGTCGGAGTTCGCCCTTGCTGCCGCGAAACATCTCCGGTGTCGGTGTGGTTGCCATCCACCCGGCCTTGTCGGTGAAGGTCAGGTCCGCAGCCACCGTGGCCGGCGGCGCGTAGCTCGGGCCTTCCTCCGGACGAAGGTCGAGCTTGTCGACGCTCAAAGCGGCATCAAGATCCGCGCCGTTCTGGCGCAGGTGCAGTTCGCCGTGGCTGGCGCCGAAGCCAAGACCGTCGCCCGCAAGCGGCAGGCGCACTCGACCGGTGAGGTTGTCATAGGTGAGCGAGGTGCGGTCGACACCGGACAAGGTCGCACGCACGCTCGCATGCAGCAGCGTCCAGTCGGCGAAGACGTTGAGGCCGGGCGACGCCCGGATTTCGGCCGGGCCGTCGAGCTCGATTACGGCGTGGCCGGGCTGGTAGACCTGGGCGGCTGTGCGCAGCGCCCCGAAGGAGGCGGATGTGCCATGGCGGGTGTCGTCGAGGTGGACCTTGTCGCAGAAGAGGCCGATGCGGAACGGAAAGCCACGCACGTCCATGTTCGTGCATTCGCCGCCGAGGCCGGCGGCCTGTCCATCGGCAAGACGGGTCGTGAGACGCTTCTCGATCTGATCGGCGGCGAGGAACCAGCCGGCCGAATAGATGCCGGCGACAAGCACGATGCCTGCCGTCAGCCAGCGGAACTTCCGGCTGACCGGCGAGGGATTGGAAACTGCGGTTGCCGACATGGGCGCGGATACCTCACTCTAAACTGGACTGCGGCTGCCTTTCGGGTGGCGCCGTCGATCCGCAAAACTATTCTTGTCTTCGGGTGCACGAGGGCGAGCTTGTCTCTTTCGTGCCGAGATGCTGTGCCGTAGAAACCGACATGGCTGACCATTCCTACAAGCCGATGGTGATTCGGTGGCGAGAGCAGACAGCGCGGGTTGAATGACAGTGGATATGGACGAATTTTGGGTCTTTGGCTACGGGTCACTGATGTGGAACCCCGGCTTTGCCTTCGAGGAGAAGCTGACGGCACGCGCATTCGGCTATCGCCGGTCGCTCTGCGTGCATTCCTGGGTTCACCGCGGCACCGAACAGCGGCCGGGACTGGTGCTTGGGCTCGACCGAGGCGGCTCCTGCATCGGCACGGCTTTTCGCGTCGAGCGTGGGCAGCGGGAGAGTGTTACCGATTATCTGCGCGAGCGTGAGCTGGTGACGCATGTCTACAAGGAGCGCACGATGCCGGTGCTGCTTGCCGATGGACGGCGCGTGCCGGCGGTTGCCTATGTCATCGACCGCGACCACGTCCAGTATGCCGGAACGCTCAGCACCGGTGAGGCGGCCGATATTGTCGCCGTTTCGACCGGAAAATCCGGGCCGAACAGCGAGTATGTGTTCAACACGCTTGCCCATCTCAAGGAAATGGGCATCCGCGATCACTGGCTGGAAGAGGTGGTGGGCCTGCTCGAGCAGACACGCCAGCGTGCGCGGGCCTGATCGCTCAGGCCCGGCCGGCGGCCTTCAGTTCCTTCAGCCTTTGCTCGGCGGTTGGCGGCAGCGGCAGGTGCGGATTGTTCTTCACCGTTTCGACAAGCAGTTCGTCACTGGCCTTCTCCGTGACTTCCATGAGCTTGGCAAGGAATGCATCCGGATCCATGCCCGCCTCGACCGGCGGCAGGATGCGGACCTTGAAGTGGCCGGGAAAGCGCAAGAACTTGCGGCGCGGCCAGAAGAGGCCGGGATGCATGGCGACCGGCACGACCGGCACGTTGAGGTCGCGGTAGAGGCGGGCGATCCCGTATTTGTATTCCGGCGGAGCGCCCGGCGGGCGGCGCGTGCCTTCCGGGTAGATGATGAGTTCGCGGCCCGTTGCCATTTCCTGCTTGGTACGGTCCATGACGCTGGTCATCGCCTTGCCGCGGGCGGCCCGGTTTACCGGAACCATGCGCTGCTTGAGGATGTACCAACCGAACAGCGGGATCCAGGTGAGCTCACGCTTCAGAATGTAGAAGGGATCGTCGAGCCAGGGGAGCAGCGCATAGGCATCCCAGAAGGACTGGTGCTTGGGAGCGAAGATGTAGGGGACCTTCGGGAGGTTCTCCAAGCCTTCGATCTCAAAGGTCGTCCCGACCACCTTGTCGAGCAGCCAGTGATTGCTGCGCACCCAGTTCTTGGGAACGAACCAGGCCTTCTTGCGCGGCAGCAGGAAATAGATCGGCGTCAGCACGATCATCTGCACGATCAGATTGGCGTAGAACACCATGTTGAAAAGGATCGAACGCAAGACGATCATCAGGCACGCTCTCGTAGGCGAGTTCTTAAGGGGCTCGGCGTCAGGCCGATTGATCGCTGCCTACACGAAACCGTGCCGAAGGAAAACTGCCCTCTCTCACTTTAGGCCGGCGCCGTTCTCGAAGGCCTCTATTCTTCCGCCGGCGTGGCACGTGAGGAATCGGTGCGCAGGCCGCTCGTCGGCCGAGCGCCGGCGAATTCGCGAACCGATGCGATCGTATACTTCCCGAACTCCAGGAGGATCGATTTCAGTACCATCGGGTTACGCAGCCAGTTCGTCGTCTTCAAATCGGAATTGACCACCGGGTAGGGGATGAACTCCGTCTCCGGGCGGGTGCGCCGAAGCTCCAGCAGACTGCGCGGCATATGGTAATTGTTGGTGACGACGAGCACGCTCGTATAGCCGCGATCACGGATCCATTGTGCGGTCTCCGTGGCGTTGCCGATCGTATCGACCGCCTCATGACCGATATCGACGCAGCATTTGAAGAGATCGGCGGAGCTCTGGGTGTTGCGGCGGATCTGGCTGCCGGTGGTCGTCGGGTGGACGCCGGAGATCAGCAGGCGCTTGCCGGCGCCGCCCTTCAAGAGATCGACCGCCTGATCGATGCGCTGGAAACCACCGGTCAGGACGACGATCGCATCCGCCTTGGGATGCACGGGCGGCTGCAGCGATGCGACGGTGTCGGCGAAATTGAGGAAGGCGCCGATCAGGAGCGCGAGCGGTAACAGGAGGACGAAGAAGGTTCGCCGGAGAATTTTGCGCAAGAGGCTGCGGGGCCGCCGGCCATCGTCGGCTTTCCCCTGCCATTTGCCTCCTCCGGCCATCCCGTTCCCGCGTAATTCTCGCGCCATCATGATTCTCTTCACATAGCCACAGATTACGGCAAGGAATAGATCGAGGCACGGCGAAACATCGGGCGGTTCAGCTCTGGTAGAGATCCGTGCGGCCGGGGTCCGAACGGATGAGGTCGATCTCGTAGATGGTGCGCATGACCGTGAGGCGCGCGGTCACGGTCGTCAGGATGGCGATGACGACGATGATGGCGGCGATACCGAGATAGCCACCATAGCCAATGGTAAAGGTTCCGAAGAGGGCGGTCGCCTGATCGGTCTGCGGTGTTGCCAATGTCTGCGACTGCCAGAAGCCGGCAAGCGCAAAGGACAGCGCGGCAAGCAGGCCGCCGGTGCCGGCACCCTTGAGGCTGATTCTCAGAAAATGCTTCTGGAATTCGGAGGCGACGAAACCGGCCTCGGCACCGACGAAATGCAGCACCTCGACGATGTGGCGGTTGCCGGAAAGGGCGCCGCGGGTGGCGAAGATCACCGTCAGCACCATGGCGGAGAACACGAGGGCCAGCACGCCGGTGCCGATCATCGCCGTGGTATTGGCCATCGCGACGAGCCGGTCGACCCAGGTGCGGTGATCGTCGAGGAAGGCCTGCGGGATCGTCTCGGTCAGCGCCTTGCGCATAGCGGCGAAATCGGGCGGGTTGTTTTCGTCGATGGTGATGATGATCAGCCGCGGCACCGGTAACTCGTCGAGATCGAGGCCTTCGCCGAGCCAGGGTTCCAGGAGGCGCGCGGTGGCGGCGCGATCGACGATCTTGCCATCGGTCGTGCCGCTGAAGGTCAGTGCCAGATCGCGGGCATCGGCGAGCGCCTTCTCCATGTCGAGGCTATCGTCCGGCTTGATCTGGACGGTGATCTCGCGGGAGATCTGCGACTGCCAGCTCTGGGCCGTTGCCCTGACCATGCTGACGCCGCCGAGTGTCAGGCAGGCAAGGAACGACATGATGGCGATCACGCACATCAGCGCATGCCCGGAGACATTGGTCGAAGGCACGATCGGGCCGGTCGGCCGCACGCGCATTTCCGTCCGGCGTTGTTGCGGCTCCGACGCCTGCTCGGGCGCATCCTTCTGGCGTTTCGTGCGGCTGTCACTCATAGATGTCGAGCCGCCCCTGCGAAAGGATCATGCGTCGCGCCTCCACCTGATCCATCAGCGACAGATCGTGGGTGGCGATCACCACCGCGGTGCCGAGCCGGTTCAGCTCGAGGAAGAGATTGAGGAGGCGCCTGGCCATCGGCGGATCGACGTTGCCGGTCGGTTCGTCGGCAAGCAGGATCTCCGGCCTGTCGATCAGCGCCCGCGCGATCGCCGCGCGTTGCTTCTCACCGCCTGAAAGAACCGGCGGCAGGACATTGATGCGCTCGCCGAGGCCGACCCATTTCAACAGTTCCAGCACGTCGGCGCGATAGCTCGATTCCTCCTTGCCGCGGACGCGCAGCGGCAGAGCGACGTTCTCATAGGTGGTGAGATGGTCGAGCAGGCGAAAATCCTGGAAGACGATGCCGACGCGCCGGCGCAGCATCGGGAACTCCTCGCGCGGGATCGACGAGATGTTGCGGTCGAACATCCGGATCAGGCCGCGCGTCGGCTGCAGCGAGAGGAACAGCAGTCTCAAAAGGGTGGTCTTGCCGGCGCCCGACGGACCGGTCAGGAACTGGAACGAACGGCGCGGAATATCGAAGGTCAGGTCCCGGAGGATTTCCGGTCCCATGCCATAGCGCAGTCCGACGTTCTCAAAGTGAATCAAGCGGCAGCCCAGTCTCTCTCACGGCCCTGCAACCGACGGCCGGTTCCGGTCCTCCGCGCATAGGACGACCAGCCTCGAAAGGCAAAACCGCCAGCGGAATCATGGTTAAGCAGCGGTTAATTTTTCATGAAAAGGTGCCGCTTTCGCGACGTCTTTCCGAAACATTAACCATTCCGGTTTACGTGTCGGAAAGATTTGATGCAATGCCTAGATTCTTGCATGCCAAGGGTTCGCGCATTGCCCGATGGTTTCGCAGTCGAGGCGGTAGGTCGAGTGGCCGCACCGGGCCCCTGTGGGACAGGAGGAACTGGTCATGCATGCATTCCGGACCAAAACCGCCGGCGCTTCGGCGGACTTCCTGCCGCCCGAACGGGGCGGTCGTGAGGCAGCCGCGATGCCGCGACGCGTCGACTATGTCGATGCCGAGTTCGAGGTGATTGCTCCCTCGTCGCGCCGAACGCCCTATCCGGTGTTCAACGACAACGCCAAGATGGGAAATCAGAAACGGCCGACCTTGACGGTCGTGGCCGACGAAACATCGCTTGCCGGCCGACTGTTGAGCCTCGCCGAAGCGCGGCTGCGCGACATGCCGGCGCGCCGCTTCGCCGGCCTGGTCGCGGGTTTCGCACTCGCATCCTTTCTGGTGATCGTCGGTTTCGCGGGCGACGGGCAGGCCGATATCCAGCCGCTTGCGATATCAGGGGTCACGAGCTCGCTCGACTATTCCGGCGGCATGCGGGTGCTTTCCGTCTACGGCTCGATCGACAACCGCTCCGATGTCGAACAGCGCCTGCCGCTCGTCGTGGTGGGGGTGGCAGCCAACGGGCGCCAGGTTACGACCACGCGCGTGATGCCCGAAGGCGCGGCAATCGCGCCGGGCGAGAGCCGCCATTTCAGGACGCGGCTGCCCTATGCAGGTGGAAAAATGCCCGATGTGACGGTTTCCTTCGCTGAAAACGGTGTTTCAGCCCGCTGATTGTGCTAAGCGGCGCGGATGGGAAGGCTTTGGTCTTCCGGATGAAACGCTGGAGAAGCCTTGATGCCCGTTGTTCGCGGTAAGAATATCGAACCTCTCTACACGGCCGAAACGATTGCCGCGCGCAACAGCGAGTTGGCCGGGATGATCGTCAACGGTCCGCACAAGGATCTGCTGGTGATCGCGGTGCTCAAGGGATCGTTCATCTTTGCTGCAGACCTGATCCGCGCCATGCACAACACCGGCCTTGCACCGGAAGTCGAGTTCATCACGCTGTCGAGCTACGGGCTCGGTACGGTCTCTCAGGGCGTGAAGATCATCAAGGATATCGACAGCGACGTGCATGGGCGTGACGTGCTTTTGATCGACGACATTCTCGAATCCGGCCGGACACTGCGTTTCGCCAAGGAGCTGATGTACGAGCGCGGCGCGCGCAACGTGACGATCGCCGTGCTGCTCGACAAGCGCGTCAAGCGGAAGGTCGAGCTCGAAGCCGATTATGTCGGTTTCGAATGCCCCGATCACTTCGTTGTCGGCTATGGCATGGATGTCGCCTATGCCTTCCGCGAGCTGCCTTTTGTAGGTGTCGTCACCGGCGATGCCGAGTAAGGCGTGTCAAAACGGCACGCCGACCCTGAAATCCGGTCGCCGCGCGTTTACCGAACACAAACGAAAAACTGGTTGGTTGGGGATGTACCGCGTGGTGATTCCCTATCGGATTGGCGGTGCTGCAGCGCCGTCGTGTCCGGTCGATGACCGACGCCCGCTGTAACCTTTTGGATCAGGTGCGGGCGTCGGCGTGAAAGCCGCGCCTCGGAAACGCGGAGGCCATGATGGCGAAAATCCTGATTACCGAGGACGAGGATGCGTTGCGTTCCTTCGTCGCGCGGGCACTGAAGCTCGACGGCCATGAGACGGTCGAGGCGGGCGACGGTGCCGACGGCCTTGCCTGCCTCCAGAGCGAGGCTTTCGATCTCCTGCTTTCCGACATTCGCATGCCCGTCATGGACGGCATCGAGCTGACGCATCAGGCGTCGGCTGCCTTTCCGGCAATGAAGATCCTGCTGATGACCGGCTATGCCGAACAGCGCGAGCGGGCCGACGATCTGGCCGACAAGATCGTCGACGTCATCTCCAAGCCGTTTTCCCTTCCCGATATCCGCAAGGCCGTTGCGCTCGCGCTGGCTGCCTGACGAATCCCAATCCGACAACTGATTGCTGCCGAGGTCGTGGGCTTGAGGCTACGCGCCGCAACGCCGCGCCTCGGGAGCACCGGAATATCGGATCGGCTGGCCCGAACCAGCTACGGGCTCATTGCATGTCGAGCAGGCGCTCGAGATATTGCCGCTCGGCCTCCGGCGACAGGTTATCCCCGAGCCGGCGGCGGATCTCTTCGAGGATCTGACGGGCGCGTTGCGTGTCAAATTCCTCGGGCACCTTCACGTGGTCGCCAAATTCCGGACCGCGGTTGTTCTGGGGCCTGCCAAGCGGGTCGCGGCCGTTCTGGCCGAATTGCGGGACGCCCATGCCGGGGCCCTGACCCTGGCTCTGCATCTGGTTCATCATGTCCTGGGCGCCTTGGCGCAGCGCCTGTAGCGCACGGCCTTGATTGCCCACCGCCTGTTCGCCCTGGCCCTTGCCAAGCGCGCCGGAGGCTCCGTCCATTTCCCGCTGGGCTTCGCCGAAACCCTTGCCCGGCTTGATGCCCATGTTTTCGAGGCTCTTGTTGAGTTCTCCGAGCTGCTTGCCAAGCGCGTCTTGCTGCTGCTTCAACTGCTTGAGCGCATCCTTCAGCTGTTCGGCGGTCATCTCGTCGAGCGGGTTGGGCTGGCCATTCGGATCGCCGCGCTGTTCCGGATCCTGCGGCATCTCCTGACCGAAGAGCTCGTTATCCTCGCCCTGCAACGGGTCGCCGCGCTGCATCCGGTCGCGCTGCGCCTGGTCGAGCTTGAAGGTCTCGTCCATGAGCTTTTGTTGATCCTGCAGCAATTTGCCGAGCTTCTCGATCTGCTGACTCATGGCATCGTTCTGCTGGCCCATCTGCTGCTGGCCGCGGCCGGCCTGCAGATTGTTCATCATCCGCTGCAGTTCCGACAGCAGCTGGCGTGCCTGATCGCGCGCGCCGGAGCGCGCCAGGTTCTCGATCTGGTTCATCATCCTTTCGAGGTCCTGCTGGCGCAGGATGTTGTTCGGGTTCATCTTGCCGGCCATGCGCGGGTCTTTCGCCGCCTGCTGGGCGAGGGCCTGCATGTACTCCTGCATGGCCTGGCGCAGCTCCTGCATCAGCTTGGCGATTTCCTGGTCGGACGCATTGCGCTCCAGCGCGTCCGAGAGCGCCTGCTGTGCGTCGCGCAGGCGCCGCTCGGCGAGTGACAGGTCGCCATCTTCGATGCCGAGCGCGATCTCCCATAGGTATCCGGCGGCGTCACGCAGCATGTCTTCGTTGTAGGCAAGGGCCATGCGCGTGCGAGCCGATTTCAGCAGCAGGAAATGCGTGAGGTTGGGGATCCAGTCCTCGGCAAGCGAAGCAACGGCATCGTTGAGGTCGAGCGCGCGCGGCAGGTCGTTGGCATTGAGGGCGAAGACCTGGCGTTGCTCGGCGACCGCGCCGGCGAGCGGCTGGATGAACTGGCGGGCGGGCAGGATCATTTCATGCGGCGGGCTGCGGCCCTCCTGGCCTGCGGCGTCGCGGGCGACGAGGGTGACCTTCACGCGCTTGCCGGCGAGCGGGTGTTCGCTGAGGTTTCGGCTGGTCGTGCCCTTGGCTTCGCGCGCGTTGCGGCGCGGCAGATCGAGCCGGTATTCCGGCAGCGGATAGAGCGGGCGAGCCCCCTCTGCGGCTTCGTCGAGTGGCTGGATCTCGGCCCAAGCCTGGGCGATGCCGTAATCATCCGTTGCAGCGAAGGTGATTTCCAGCGCCGCATTGACGGTTGGGCGAGGAATGCCGTCGAAGGAGATCTGCGGCACACCATCCGGAATGATCTTGAAAGCCCAGCGCCGATCCCCGACGACGAGCTCGCCGTCCTTGACGACCTTGTAGACATGGTTGCGCACGGCATTCGGGTTGCGGGCAGGCTCTGAAGCAGCCATTTCGGCGACCTTGGGCCCGGCTTCGCCCACCTTCGGCTTGGGCTTCGTTTCCCCGGCTTTCTCGCCGGCCGCCGGAATGGCGATTGCCTTGACCGCGCCGCTTTCCGCATAGCGGACGATCTGGTCCGGTCCGGCCCCGGTGACACGGACCGTCAGGTCGCTGAATTGCGGGATGGTAATGGCCCCGGTGTCCTCCGCAGCCGATACGGCCTCCGGCTTTCCGGTGAGGAAAATCGGGGCACGGCCGGTATAGGCGGGTGGCGTCACCCAGGCATCGATGCGGATATCGGCCGTTTCGACCGCAGCCTGCGGCAGGCGCAGCGCGTCGCTGAGCAGGCCGGCGCGGTTGGAGTAGGAATAGGCGAAGGCGACACAGGCGAGAAGCACCGGTACGGCACGCAGGGCAAAAGGATCGTGTCGGGCGATATCAGGACGCGGAAGCCCCGTCTCGAGCGCGCCGATCATCCGTGCCATGCGGGCCTGGTGCTCGCGCCACAGCGCTTCGCCCAGTGGATTGTCGGTTGCCGGCCGATCGTCCTGGACGCGGATCGCCTGGTGGGGCAGGGCGTTGCGCTCTTCCAGCATGCGGTCCGCGTCGACATTTCCGGGCAAACGGATCCGCGTCAGCGGAAACAGCGATGCGAGAAAACCGATGGCGAAGGCAAAGAGGGCTGCGGCATGCAGCCAGAACGGTGCCACGCGGAAGAAGCCGAGCCAAGCGAAGGCGAGAAATAGAAGAACGATAGAACCGGGCAGGAGGGTGCGCGGCAGAAGCTGTTCGGCGACCAGCACCCAGCGCGCCAGCCATCTCTTCAGTGCCAGGGTTCTCGAAAACGGCTTCGGTTGTGGCGTTTCATCCTGCCGGAATTGCGTCATCCGCCCAAGTTTCCTTTCGGTCGCCCGTCTACGCTCGTGGCTGACCCTATATCGTAAAGCGAGATGCGGCCGGAGACGGCGCAGCTTAGCTTATTCCGCTGGCCTTCAGGATACCATCGTTTGTGGCGAAGACGAGGGCGCAAACAGAATCGTGATCGCCCGGGTGGCCGATCCACATATTGTCGTCGTTGGTGCGGATCGCCTCAGGCGAGCCAGTCCGGAACCGAATCGAGGCCGATCAGGGCATCATAGTCCTGACGCGGACGAACGACGTGGAAGCGGTCGCCCTTGACCAGAACTTCAGGGATCAGCAGACGGGAATTGTAGGTGCTGGCCTGGACGGCGCCATAGGCACCTGCCGAGCTTATGGCGAAGAGATCGCCGGGCTTCGGCATCGCCATCTCGCGATCGAGCGCCAGGTAGTCGCCGGTTTCGCAGACGGGCCCGACGACGTCGGCACGGATGCGCGGCGCGTTGGCGGCGGAGATGCGAACAGGGCGGATCTCGTGATAGGCCTCATAAAGCGTCGGGCGGATGAGGTCGTTCATCGCGCCGTCGACGATGACGAAGGTCTTGTCGCCACCATCCTTCACGTAGATCACTTCGGTCACGAGGATGCCGGCATTGCCGACGATCAGCCGGCCCGGTTCGGTGACGATCTTGCAGCCGAGCGACTGCAGCTGGCTCTTGACGATTTCCGCATAGGCATCCGGCAGCGGCGGCGGGTTGTTGTCGTCCTTGTAGGGAATGCCCAAGCCGCCGCCGATATCGACGTGGTCGATCGAGTGGCCGTCGGAGCGCAGCGTGTCGACCAGCTCGCGCAGCAGCTTGAAGGCGTCGTCGAAGGGCTGCAGTTCGGTGATCTGGCTGCCGATATGCATATCGATGCCCGTGACCTGGATGCCGGGCAGCGTGGCCGCATGTGCATAGACGGCGCGGGCGCGCTCCCAGGAAATGCCGAACTTGTTTTCCTTCTTGCCCGTGGAAATCTTGGCGTGGGTCTTCGCGTCGACGTCAGGGTTGATGCGGAAGGAGACATGGGCGCGCTTGCCGGCGCGCACGGCGCGCTGATTCAAGACTTCGAGTTCCGGCTCGGACTCGACGTTGAAGCAATAGATGCCGGCGTCCAGCGCCAGGTCCATTTCCTGCGGCGTCTTGCCGACGCCGGAGAACATGATCCGGCTTGCGGGAATGCCGGCTGCAAGGGCGCGGCGCAGTTCGCCGCCCGAGACGACGTCGACGCCGGCGCCCAGGCGACCGAGCGTCTTCAGCACCGCCTGGTTCGAGTTGGCCTTCATCGCATAGCAGACCATCGCGTCCACATCGGCGAAGGCCTTGGAAAAGACCGTGTAGTGGCGCTCGAGCGTGGCGGTCGAATAGCAATAGAAAGGCGTGCCGACGGCGCGCGCGATGTCGGTGACCGGCACGTCTTCAGCGTAGAGGATTCCGTCGCGGTACTGGAAGTGGTTCACGGGCTGCAGCTCGGCTTTTGCGCAATTCCAGGAGAGTATGAAGCGGTTTTTCGTCCGGAATTGCGTAATTTCAAAGAGTTAGATCAATTCAATGCTTCGTTGGAAACGATGAGCGGATCTAGAGGAGGGGATCGAGCAGGAAAGGACGGTCGTCCGGTTTTTCCTTCTGCTCGACGGTTCCGGCGGGCGCCTTGGTGTTGATCGGCGCCGTCGAACCGGGGCGGTCGAGATCGCCCTTGCGTCCGCAACCGACAAGAACCAGCCCGGGGATCGCCAGCAGGAGCGCAAGCCGGGCCGCCTTCGTGAATGTCATCGTTATTTTCCTTCGCGGGACTGATGCTGGTGCGATGTCTTATCGATTTTTCCGGCGCTTGTGCACCCTGAATTTGCGGGCGGAGGCCGCCCACACCTTCGCTCATCCCTTAGTTTCGGGCGCGCCACCAGGCGATCTGTTTGCGAACCTCGTTGGGCGCAGTGCCACCGAAGGAGGTGCGGCTGGCAACCGAAGCCTCGACCGTCAGAACGTCGAAGACCTTCTCGGTGATGTCGGCATGGATCGATTGCAGGTCGGCAAGCGAGAGATCCGCCAGATCGCAGGCCTTCTGTTCGGCAAGTGCTACGGCGCGGCCGGTGACGTGGTGGGCGTCGCGGAAGGGCAGGCCCGCCTCGCGCACCAGCCAATCGGCAAGATCGGTCGCGGTCGAATAGCCGGAGCCGGCGGCCGCCTTCATGCGGTCGGTGCGAACAGTCATGTCGCGCACCATGCCGGTCATGGCGGCAATCGCCAGCTCGAGGCTCTCGGCGGCGTCGAAGACCTGTTCCTTGTCTTCCTGCATGTCCTTGGAATAGGCGAGCGGCAGGCCCTTCATGACCGTCAGAAGTGCGACCAGCGAACCGTTGATGCGGCCGGTCTTGGCGCGCACCAGTTCGGCAGCATCCGGGTTCTTCTTCTGCGGCATGATCGAGGAGCCGGTCGAAAACGCATCCGACAGGCGGATGAAGCCGAATTGCGGCGTCGACCAGATGACGATCTCTTCGGCGAGGCGCGACAGGTGCGTGGCCGTGATCGATGCCATCGACAGGAATTCGAGCGCGAAGTCGCGGTCGGACACGGTGTCGATCGAGTTGCGGGTCGGGCCGGCGAAGCCGAGCGCCTTGGCGGTCATGTGCCGGTCGATCGGGAAACCGGTGCCGGCGAGTGCGGCAGCACCAATCGGGCTTTCGTCCATATGCTCGATGGCATGGCGCACGCGCGAACGGTCGCGGCCGAACATTTCCACGTAGGCCATGCAATGGTGGCCGAAGGTGACCGGCTGCGCGGTCTGCAGGTGTGTGAAGCCCGGCATGACGGTATCGGCATGTTCCTCGGCACGGTCGAGGAAGGCGGCGATCAGCGCCGTCAGCGCCTTCTCGGTGCGCTGCAGCTCTTCCTTGACCCAGAGGCGGAAGTCGAGCGCCACCTGGTCGTTGCGCGAGCGGGCGGTGTGCAGGCGTCCGGCCGAGGGGCCGATCAGCGTCGCAAGCCGCGCTTCGATGTTCATGTGGATGTCTTCGAGGCGGCGCGAGAACTCGAACTGGCCGCTTTCGATCTCTGACAGGATCGTGTTGAGGCCGTGAACGATTTTGTCTTTGTCTTCAGTCGAAATGATGCCTTGATGCGCCAGCATCGTCGCATGCGCTATTGAGCCGCGGATGTCCTGGGCATAGAGCTTCTTGTCGAAGCCGATCGAGGCATTTATCTCCTCCATGATCGCGTCCGGACCCGAGGCAAAGCGACCGCCCCACATTTGGTTGGAGGATTTCGTCTCGGAATTGCCGTCAGCCATGAAGAATGCCCGCCTTGGAGAATGAAATGCCCGACCAGAAGAAATCCCCCCCGGCCGTGAAACTGTTCGCGCTCGCCGCCCTGTTTGGCGTGATCGTCGGTGCGGCAGCGGTATACGTGAAGGAGACGGGGTCTGGCAATGGCGAGGCGACTGAAACGGCCAGCACCAGCTGCCCGCTGACATCAGCCAAGGTCGCGTCGCTGACGCCGTTCATGAAGGGTCATGTCGCCGCCATGTCGCCGGCTTCGTCGCCGCGGCCGATCGCGCTCGACTTCAACGGTCCGGACGGCAAGCCGACCAATGTTTCGGCCTTTGCCGGCAAGACCCTGCTGGTCAACCTCTGGGCAACCTGGTGCGTGCCCTGCCGCGAGGAAATGCCGGCGCTCAACGCGCTGCAGAAGTCGCTCGGCAGCGACAAGTTCGAGGTGGTGGCGATTAATATCGACGTCGGCGACGACGAAAAGCCGAAGGCTTTCCTCGACGAGACCGCCGTGCATGAGCTTGGCTACTACCGCGACGCCTCCATGGGCGTCTTCAACAACATGAAGAAGGAAGGCCTTGCCTTCGGACTGCCGGCGACCTTGCTGCTCGACGACAAGGGCTGCCTCATCGGCTCGATGAACGGCCCGGCCGCCTGGGACAGCGACGATGCCAAGGCGTTGATCAGCGCCGCTGTCGCCCCGGCAGTCGGTAGCTGAGGCGGGATCGGTAGGTGCACAAAACAAAAACCCGGCGGATTGCCGGGTTTTTCTTTGCCTTTGACGACAAGTTAGCGGGTCGGAACCGGAATCTCGCCGCGGTAGTCGTAGAAGCCGCGGCCGGATTTGCGGCCGAGCCAGCCTGCCTCGACGTATTTCACCAGCAGCGGGCAGGGGCGATACTTCGAGTCCGCCAGGCCGTCATAGAGCACCTGCATGATCGACAGGCAGGTGTCGAGGCCGATGAAGTCGGCAAGCTGCAGCGGACCCATCGGATGGTTGGCGCCAAGCTTCATGGCCGTGTCGATGGCCTCGACGCTGCCGACGCCTTCGTAAAGCGTGTAGATTGCCTCGTTGATCATCGGCAGCAGGATGCGGTTGACGATGAAGGCCGGGAAATCTTCGGCGACCGTTACGGTCTTGTCGAGCGTCGCAACGAACTCCTTGGCGGTCTTGAAGGTCAGCTCGTCAGTGGCGATGCCACGCACGAGCTCGACCAGCTTCATGACCGGAACCGGGTTCATGAAGTGGATGCCCATGAAATGCTCGGGACGATCGGTGGCCGAGGCCAGGCGCGTGATCGACAGAGAAGAGGTGTTGGTCGCCAGGATCGCTTCCGGCTTCAGGATCGGACAAACCTGGCCGTAAATCTTGCGCTTGATCGTCTCGTCTTCGGTGACGGCTTCGATGACGAGGTCGGCCTGCGACAGGTCGTTGATGTCGGATGAGCCCTTGATCAGGGCCAAGGCGGCTTTGCGGGCCTCGTCGGTCATCTTGCCGGACGATACCTGGCGGGCGAGGTTGCCGTTGATGGTGGCAAGGCCCGCTTCGATCCGTTCAGCGGCAAGATCGTAGATCTGCACCTTGTATCCGGCGATTGCCGAAACATGCGCGATGCCACAGCCCATTTGCCCGGCACCAATAATTCCGACAGTCTTGATCATCGCGGCGAACATCCATCTTCAAAGGTTTGGCGGTGAGGCCGCCATCAGACACGCAAACCGGGCCGGTTTGGCCGGCCCGGTAGATTGTTAATGCCAAGTCCACGCTTTTGCCAGCCCTTTTCATGGGTGGCGGCGGGCGGCTCTTGCCGCGGTTACAGGGCCTTCTGCAACTCAGGCAGCGCTTCGAAGAGATCGGCAACCAGGCCGTAGTCGGCGACCTGGAAAATCGGTGCCTCTTCGTCCTTGTTGATCGCGACGATGACCTTCGAGTCCTTCATGCCGGCGAGGTGCTGGATGGCACCGGAGATGCCGCAGGCGATATAGAGATCAGGTGCGACCACCTTGCCGGTCTGACCGACCTGCCAGTCGTTCGGCGCGTAGCCGGCATCGACAGCGGCGCGCGAGGCGCCGACGGCAGCACCGAGCTTGTCGGCAACCGGCAGGATGACTTCCTGGAACTTCTCCGAGGAACCGAGCGCACGACCACCGGAGATGATGATCTTGGCCGAGGTCAGCTCCGGACGGTCGGACGACGACAGGGCGTCGGCGACGAAGCTGGAGACACCCGGGTTGGCGGCAGCCGCGACACTTTCGATCGCAGCCGAACCGCCTTCTGCGGCAGAGGCGAAGGAGGCGGTGCGCACGGTGATGACGCGCTTGGCTTCCGTCGTCTGCACCGTCTGGATGGCGTTGCCGGCATAGATCGGGCGCTTGAAGGTGTCGGAAGAGACGACCTCGATGATTTCCGAGACCTGGGCGACGTCGAGCAGCGCTGCGACGCGCGGCATGACGTTCTTGCCGACCGAGGTCGCCGCTGCGACGATCGTGTCGTAGTTGCCGGCGAGCGAAACGATCAGGGCTGCCAGCGGCTCTGCGAGGTTGTTGGCAAGCGAGGCATCGTCGGCGACGAGCACCTTGGATACCCCGGCAAGCTTCGATGCCTGTTCGGCCGCTGCCTTGGCGCCGCTACCGGCGACCAGCACATGCACATCGCCGCCGATCTTGGAGGCGGCGGTCAGCGCCTTGGCGGTCTGGTCGGAAAGGTGGTTGCTGTCGTGGTCAGCCAGAAGAAGAATGGCCATGATG
Source organism: Ensifer sp. ENS10 (assembly GCF_014852025.1). NCBI lineage: Bacteria > Pseudomonadati > Pseudomonadota > Alphaproteobacteria > Hyphomicrobiales > Rhizobiaceae > Ensifer > Ensifer sp. ENS10. The sequence continues at coordinate 42,604 of NZ_JACVAS010000007.1, read as the reverse complement.
ATATCTCCCTTCCTTAAATCAGAGCACGCCGGCTTCGGTCTTGAGCTTTTCGACGAGCTCGGCGACCGACTTGACCTTGATGCCGGCCTTGCGGCCCGACGGCTCCTCGGTCTTCAGCACCTTGAGGCGGGCAGCGGTGTCGACGCCGAAGTCCGCAGGGGTCTTCTTGTCGAGCGGCTTCTTCTTCGCCTTCATGATGTTGGGCAGCGAGGCGTAGCGCGGTTCGTTGAGGCGCAGGTCGGTGGTGACAACTGCCGGCAGCTTGATGTCGATGGTCTGCAGACCGCCGTCGACTTCGCGGGTCACGGTTGCCTTGCCATCGCCGATCTCGACCTTGGAGGCAAAGGTGCCCTGGGCCCAGCCGAGCAGAGCCGACAGCATCTGGCCGGTCTGGTTCGAATCGTCGTCGATCGCCTGCTTGCCGACGATGATCAGGCCCGGCTGTTCGGCTTCGGCGACGCCCTTGACGATCTTGGCCACAGTGAGCGGCTCGACCTGGTCTTCGGTCTCAACCAGGATGGCGCGGTCGGCGCCCATGGCAAGGGCCGTGCGTAGCGTCTCTTCGGCCTTGGCCGGACCAACGGAAACGACGACGACTTCCTCCGCCTTGCCGGCTTCCTTCAGCCGCAGCGCTTCTTCGACCGAGATTTCGTCGAAGGGGTTCATCGACATCTTCACGTTCGCGAGCTCGACGCCCGAACCGTCTGCCTTCACGCGAATTTTGACGTTGTAGTCAACCACCCGCTTCACCGTCACAAGTATTTTCATGGATTCTTCCCTCCAAGAGCTTTCGCAGGAAAATGCGCCTTAACGGAGCCGCCTGATTGTCGGTTGGCGACATCGATACGCGTTTTTTCTCCAATTACAATCGCTGTGCATGGCGCTAAATCGATATAATCCCGAGAATTGGAATGACGTTTACGTACACGTAAGATAAGCGGATGGCAAGCGGGTTCCGAGGCCAGTCTTTTACAGGTCGTCAATGCGGGGCCGGGGGCAGGCAAGTCCTTGAAAAACCGCCCGATCCGCGTTCATTGGGCGGAAAAGGCCGGGCTCCGCTCAGGTCTGGCGTCCCCAGGGCATCGGCGGTTTTGTCGCATCCGGAGCCGGCTGCTGCCCGGCCGTGACCGGTTCCGCCTTGTGGCGGACGGCGCGCGGCGTAACGATGGTGCGGTCGAAAAGCGGTACGTCGCGGCGTCGCAAAATGACCACCAGGATGAGGCCGGCGACGATGCCGCCGACATGGGCGCTCCAGGAAACGCCGCTGCCAGGATCGACGACCAGCATGAAGAATTGCTGGCCAATCCAGAGGGCCAGCGGAATGGCCGCGGGAAGCGGCAGCGGGATGCGGAAGAACACCAGAACCCAGACGCGCACCTTCGGATGCAGCAGGAAGTAGGCGGCAACGACGCCGGAGATCGCGCCGGATGCGCCGATCAGCGGTGCCTCTGAGGCCGGATCGAGAAGCCCATGTGCAAGCGCCCCCGCGGCGGCGCAGAGCAGATAGAAGGCGAGGTAGCGGAAGTGCCCGAGCGCGTCTTCGACATTGTCGCCGAACACCCAGAGGAACAGCATGTTCATCGCCAGATGCATGAAGTCGCCATGCAGGAAGGAATAGGTGATGAAGGTGAAGCCGTCGGGAACGATGATCAGTGACGGATCGAGTTGGGCATAGTCGAAGATGAGCGCCGGGATATAGCCGAAGCCGAGGATTGCGGCATTGGCGAACTCTTCCGAGGCGATCGGCCCGGTGATCAGCCAGACGACGATGTTGACGACGATCAGGCTGATCGTGACGTACTGGACCTTGATGTGCTTCAGGGTGTTCGTATCGTGAAGCGGTATGAACATGCTCTCTCCCGAAGCGTCGTTCCATGCCACGGTTCCTCAATCCGAATCCGGCTTGGGAACGATGCGGAAGCGGACGTTATCTGTTTTTTCCGGGAATCCAAAGGACGTCGGCTTGACCTTTGTCATTTGCCGAACGCGCCGCGACAAACAGGAAATCGGAGAGCCGGTTGATATAGGCGATCGCCTCTTTGCTGACGATCTCTCCTTCGACATTGGCGAGCGCTACCATCTGCCGCTCGGCCCGCCGCGCGACGGTGCGGGCGACATGCAACATCGCTGAGGCAGGACTGCCGGCTGGAAGCACGAAGGAGCGCAAGGGTTCGAGCTCGGCATTCAGCCGGTCGATTTCGATCTCCAGCCAGGTTACCTGCGCTGTGACGATCCGGAGCGGTTCGTATTGCGGCGGTTCGCCGGTGTCGGGCGTCGCGAGATCGGCGCCAAGATCGAAGAGATCGTTCTGGATCCGCATCAGCGCGTCGTCGAGCGCCGGGATGTCGGCCGTGTGCTGCCGCGCCAAGCCGACGAAGGCGTTGGATTCATCCACCGCGCCATAGGCATCGACCCGAAGGTCGCTCTTGAGGCGGCGCGGACCTGCAACAAGCCCGGTGGTGCCGTTGTCACCCGTCCGGGTGTAGATCTTGTTGAGCTTCACCATCTGTCGTCACGGTCCTCTAGAGCAATTCCAGGAAAGGTGTGAAACGGCTTTCCGTCCGGAATTGCGTCATCTAGGTCGGGCAATTCCAGGAAAGGTGTGGAACGGCTTTGCGTCCGGAATTGCGTCATCTAGGTCGGGCGGCCGCCGCCGGTGACCCACAGCGTTACCATGATCAGGACGATCGCGATCGCTTGCAGCAGCACGCGGGCCTGCATCAGCTTGTTGGATTTGCTGGCGCTGCCGCCCCTCATCATGTTCAAGAGGCCGCGGAGCAAAACAATGGCGACCAAGCCCATGACGAACAGGGTCAGGCCGGTGAAGAAACTAGACATCGTATTCTTCCTTGCATTTCTACTCAGCCAAGTCGGCCGATGATGCGATAAAACAATGCAGCCGGCAGGAGCTTTTTCAGAAGCGCGCCCTGCCTGGCGGGCCTTGTTACAATATAGTGCGGTTTTGGTTTCTTTGCTGTCAGCGCGTGCTTCAAAACCGCATAAACCGCATCCGGGCCGAGCTTGCCGGGCGCGGGTTTGCCTTCGCCCTTCAGGCGCCGCATCTGTCGTTCGTATTCGACACGGTGCACCGAATTCTTGAGGTCGATGAAACGCTCGATATAGGCAACGGCATTGGTCGTGAACTTGGACGCGATCGGTCCGGGCTCAATGAGGCTCACCTCGATGCCGCTGCCGGCAAGCTCCATCTTGAGCGTGAGCGACAGGCCCTCGATCGCAAACTTGGATGCGTTGTAGGCGCCGCGCCAGCGATAGGGAACGATGCCGAGGATGGAGGAGCACTGCACGATGCGGCCGCTGCCACGCGCCCGCATCGACGGAATCACCCGCCGCGTCAGGTCATGCCAGCCGATGACGTTGGTCTCGAGCTGAAGCCTAAGCGCTTCGGTCGGCAGGTCCTCGACGGCACCGGCCTGGCCATAGGCGCCGTTGTTGAACAGCGCGTCGATGCGTCCGCTGGAAAGCGCCAGCACCGTGTCTGCCAGGGCGGCGATGGTTTCCGGCTTGGTATAGTCCATCAGGAAGGTCTCGATGCCCTCAGCTTCAAGGGACTGGCGGTCTTCTTCCCGGCGCACGGTGGCAAAGACACGCCAGCCGTCGGCATGGAGCGCGCGCGCACAGTAGGCGCCGATCCCGGACGAACATCCGGTGACAATGATTGTGGGGCGATCAGTCATCCGATCGATTCCTGTAGAAATCCTGCCTCCGTTTCCCATATTCATCGGCGGGATACAATTGAATTGCGCAAGCCCGAACCCGCCAGCGTTGTCGCCGTTGGGATCGTGTGAAGCCAAGGAAACGGCACCGGGACGACAGCGCGGGAGTACGCGGTCGTGGAGCCCTGTAGGATTGGAATGGAATGCCAGCATTCATACGCATCACCTGGAAAGTCGTATTCGATGCGCTCTGGCATTTCAGCCTCGATGACGGTTGGGCGATGGCGAGCCATGTGGCTCTGTCGTCGCTGCTTGCCGTCTTTCCCTTTCTAATCTTCGGCACAGCACTCGGCAGCTTTCTCGGCGCTGATCAATTTGCCGAAACGGCCGTACACCTGATCTTCGACGCCTGGCCCGAATCGATCGCCAAGCCTGTCGCCGACGAGATCGTGCGGGTGCTGACGATCCCGCGCGGCGGGCTTTTGACCATTTCCGTTCTTGCCGCGGCCTATTTTGCCTCCAACGGCGTGGAAGCGCTGCGCGTCTCGCTGAACCGCGCCTATCGCGTCAGCGAGAGCCGTTACTGGTACATGACCCGGTTAGCGAGCCTCGGCTTCGTGCTCGCCGGCGTGCTGATCCTTGCGGCGCTCAGCATCCTGCTGGTCGCGGTGCCGCTGGCGGTGCGTTACACCGGGGAATGGTGGCCGTGGCTCGGCGGTGTGCTGGCGACAGTCGACAACTGGAGCCTGCCGCTCGCCCTGATCATGTTGACCGGTGGGCTGCTCGTGTCGCATCTCTGGCTGCCGGACGGTCACCGCAAGGTGGTCGACGTGCTCCCCGGCATCGTGCTGACGCTCGTCTGCTGGACGATCGGCGCCTATGCCTTCGCCTCCTATCTCGCGACCTTCGCCACCTATGTCTCGACCTATGCGGGCCTGGCGTCGATCATGATCGTGCTCGTGTTCCTCTACATGATCGCGGCGATCTTCATCATCGGCGCCGAGATCAACGCGGCAATCCTGAAATACCGGGTCAAACGCATGGTGCGGCGCAGCTTCCAGTTCCGCAGCGGCACCGATGCGGGCCGCGAAGACGAGGACCTAAACGACTAGGGCCCGGACCTCTTCCGGGGTGCGGCCGGCGGCACGGAATGCCGCAATGCCGGTATCCTGGTTGCTCTTGGAGAGCTTGCGGCCATCCGGCCCAAGGATTAGCCGGTGGTGATGATAGAGCGGCTCCGGCAGGTCGAGAAGCCGCTGCAGCAGCCGGTGCACGGAGGTTGCGTGATAGAGATCGCGGCCGCGCACCACGTGGGTAATGCCCTGCAGCGCATCATCTGTCACGACGGACAGATGGTAGCTTGACGGTGCATCGGAACGCGACAGGATGACGTCGCCCCAGGCGGCGGGGTTGGCAGCAATGATGCCGGCTTCGCCCGCCGGCCCGGCACCGCTCTCGCTCCAGGTGAGGCGGGCGTTGCCGAAGAGGCTGATCGCTTTCTGCATGTCGAGCCGCAAGGCATAGGCTCTGCCACTCTCAAGCATGGCCGTTCGCTCACCGGTCGAATAGGTGCGCTCGCGTCCGGGATAGAGCGGACTGCCATCCGGATCGCGCGGCCAGGTCCGGCCGCCGGCTTCGGCTTCTGCGACGGCGGCCTTGATCTCGCCGCGGGTCATGATCGAGGGGTAGACCACGCCGAGTTCATTCAACCGTTCAAGCGCCGACGCATAGGCGCCGAAATGGTCCGACTGGCGGCGCACGGGGCGCTCCCAGTCCAAGCCGAGCCAGGCGAGATCCCTGGAGATCGCTGCCTCGAATTCCGGGCGGCAACGGGTCTGGTCGATATCCTCGATGCGCAGCAGGAAACGGCCGTTCGCGGCCTTCGCCATGTCGTGGTTCAGCACCGCGGAAAGCGCATGGCCGAGGTGAAGCAGGCCGTTCGGGCTGGGGGCAAAGCGGAAAACGGGTGGCGTGTCTGGCATCCTTTCCCTTTGCCATGGAAGGCGTATAAAAATCATCCGCTTTGTGGAGGCGTCATGCGGATCATCCGGACACATGAGGATATCGAAGCCGGGCTTTCCGGTCTGGTGATGCTCGATGCGCGTCTGGAGTACGTGGTCGCCAGGGCCGGGCCCGTGCCGCTCCGCCGAACCAATCCCGGTTACCGAGGCCTCGCCAGCATCATCGTCTCGCAGATGGTCTCGAAGGCAAGCGCTGCGGCGATCTGGCGGCGGATGGAAGAGAGGCTCGGCGAGGTGACGGCATCAGGGGTGATTTCGCTCAGCGATGAGGACTGCCGCGTCATCGGCCTCTCCCGCGCCAAGGCGGATGCGTTGCGTCGCGTCGCCGATGTGGTGGTGGGCGGCGAGATCGATCTCGATGCGATCTGCGACGCCGAAGCGACCGAGGCGATCCGGGACCTGACGGCGGTCAAGGGCGTGGGACGCTGGACGGCGGAGGTCTATCTGCTGTTTTGCGCCGGCCACCCGGATGTCTTCCCCTCTGGCGACGTCGCCTTGCAGAACGCGATCGGCCACGGGCTGGGCCTCGAATTGCGCCCGACCGCACGCGAAATTGATTCGCTTGCCGCCTCCTGGTCGCCCTGGCGCAGTGTCGCTGCGCGGCTCTTCTGGGCCTATTATGCACAGGAAATGCGCCGAGATGCTGTTCCTGTGACACCTTGAAGGAAAAAGCGAATCCAGCGCATGCATTTTTGTTTCCGGCTTCACAATCCTGTTGCAACGGGCCTAATATAGAAGGTGCAGATGCCGAATCGATCAGGAGAATACGCTTGACGATTGCAGTCTCACCTCAGGCCTTACCAGCGCTCGTCTTGAACGCTGACTATCGGCCGCTTAGTTACTACCCCTTGTCGCTTTGGTCCTGGCAGGACGCGATCAAGGCCGTCTTCCTTGACCGTGTAAACATCCTTGCCGAGTACGAACATTCGGTGTCGTCTCCGAGTTTCTCGATGCGACTGCCGAGCGTCGTTTGCCTCAAGAGCTACGTGCAGCCCTCGCGCCACCCGGCCTTCACCCGGTTCAACGTGTTCCTGCGCGATAAATTCGAATGCCAGTATTGCGGTTCGCCCGACGATCTCACCTTCGATCACGTGGTGCCCCGCGCTCACGGCGGCCAGACGACCTGGGACAACGTCGTCGCAGCCTGCTCCCCCTGCAATCTGCGCAAGGGCAGCAAGCTGCCGAAGCAGGCCGGCATGTTCCCGCACCAGAGGCCCTTCCAGCCGACGGTACAGGACCTGCACAACAACGGCCGGCTCTTTCCGCCGAACCATCTGCATGAAAGCTGGATGGACTATCTCTACTGGGACGTCGAACTGCAGCCCTGACGCTGTTCGTGCCTTCTTGCCGGATCAAGCCCCAGAGCGGGATCAGGACAGGTGCGTGCCTTCGCCAACCCGTGTCGGGTGGTTACGGCGCGAAAGTGTCCGCATTCCTGAGTCCGCCCAGGGAGATCAGCGCGCCTTTGTAGCGCCGCGCAGGGCGATCGCTGCGAGGATGAGGCTGGCGATCACGTTCCACCCGGCGAAGGAAAGGCCGAGCACCCGCAATGCGGCCTCCGTGCAGGACGGAGCGTGCTTCGAATCGAGATCGCCGAGCAGATCGCCGACATTCGACGACACGCCCTGTGCCGTCGTCGCGCAGGTGGAGGGGCCTTCCCAGAAGTGCCATTCGGCGCCCGAGTGATAGACGCCCATGCCGGCGCCGACGAGCATCAGAATTCCGACGATGGCGAGCAGCGTGCGGGTCAGCCACACCGGCAGCTTCAGCGCACTGGTGATGATGGCGAGAATGCCGACCGGAATGCCCCAGTAGTAGGGATCGCGCTGCAAAAGGCAGAGCGCGCAGGGGATGTAGCCACCGATATGCTCGAAGCCGAGCGCCCCGCCGACAGTTGCCGCCATGCCAAGTGTCACGACAATGGCGATCAGCAGGTGCTGGCGGGATTGGGTGGCGGCGTCGATCATCTATACCTCGCGGGCGGCAGCTCGGAACCGACACATGCCGCAGTGCAAACTGGATGGCGCCTTCTTAGGCAGGATCGCGCGCCCTGTAAATCGCGGTAGCCGCGACAGGTCCGCACGCTTTCGTGATTGTCATCGGGGCATGCTGAAAATGATGGTTGACCGCAGTGAAAACCTTCGTGTAAATCCGAGCCGCTGATATCGCACTTCCCTGAGCCCCATTGGCGGAATTGGTAGACGCGCTCGACTCAAAATCGAGTTCCGAAAGGAGTGCTGGTTCGACCCCGGCATGGGGCACCACCACACCACCCGAATTCACAGACATCATCCCCGACCGATGTTTCCGGCTTGGACGCGCCTTGGCCAGTGCTTGCCGCGCCGGTCATTGAACTGTCGCTTGCGAAGGTGTTAGGTGCGCTGCAGCAGAAATCTGTCATGGCAGTGTCATGTTACCGAGAATCGAGACTTACGACGAACTCTACCGCGCCTTCCAATGGCAGATCCCGGAGAGGTTCAATATTGGCGTTGCCGTCAGCGACGCCTGGGCGGCGCGTGAGCCGGAGCGCGTCTGTCTCCAGCACTTCGATTCCGATGGCGCGCATCGGGCGCTGACCTATGGCGAATTTGCCCGACAATCCTCTGCCTTCGCGCAAGGGCTCGTGGGCGAGGGCATTGCGCCGGGCGAACGTGTCGCAATTCTCCTGCCGCAGGGCTTCGAAACGGCGATTGCCCATGCGGCGATCTACAAGCACGGCGCGATCGCCTTGCCGCTTGCATTGCTCTTCGGCGTCGAAGCGCTCGAGTACCGGCTGCGTGACGCCGGCGTCGCGGCGGTTGTTACCAACGGTTTCGGCTTCGAGCGCATCGCCGCGATTCGGGACCGGCTGCCGGAACTGCGCCTCGTCGTGCTGGCGGAAGATCAGCCGCAGCCGGGGACGATCGCCTTTTCATCACTCGCATCCGGCGACCCCGAAGGCTTTGTGCCGGTGGATACGGGCCCGGACGATCCGGCGCTGATGATCTACACCTCGGGCACCACGGGGCCGCCGAAGGGGGCGCTGCACGGGCACCGGGTGCTGCTCGGCCATCTGCCGGGCTTCGAGTTTCATCATCATTTCCTGCCGCAACCCGGCGACCGCATGTGGACGCCGGCGGACTGGGCCTGGGCGGGAGGGCTGCTCAACGCGCTCTTGCCGTCGCTGCTTAACGGTGTGCCTGTCGTGTCATCGCCGGCGCAGAAGTTCGATCCGCATACCGCCTTTCGCATCCTGGAGGAGATGGACGTTCGCAACGCCTTCATTCCGCCAACGGCGCTCCGGCTGATGAAGGCGGTTGAGAAGCCGCGCGAGCGCTATCGCCTCAACCTCCGGACCATCGGTTCTGCCGGGGAATCTCTCGGTCGCGAGACCTATGAATGGGCAAAGGCGGCGCTCGGCCTCGAAGTGAGTGAGTTCTACGGCCAGACCGAGTGCAACATCGTCATCTCCTCGGCCGCCGATCTCGGCGTCGTCAAGCCTGGATCGATGGGCAAGGCGGCACCGGGCCACCGGGTGGCGATCATCGACGCCGAAGGTCATGAACTGCCGGCCGGAAGCGTCGGCCAGGTGGCGGTCAAGCGCCCGGATCCGGTGATGTTCCTCGGCTATTGGGGCAACGAGGCGGCGACGGAGAAGAAGTTCATCGGTGACTGGATGACGACGGGCGACCAGGGCGTGATGGACGAGGAGGGCTATTTCACCTTCTTCGGCCGGGACGATGACGTCATCACCTCGTCGGGTTACCGCATCGGCCCCGGCGAGATCGAGGATTGCCTTGCCGGTCATCCGGATGTGCAACTCGCCGCTGCCGTCGGCAAGCCGGATCCCGTCCGCACCGAGATCGTCAAGGCCTATGTCGTCCTGCGGCCCGGCGTGGTTGGTGACGAGCGTGTCGCCACGTCCGTTCGCGAGTGGGTGAAGACGCGGCTGTCGATGCACGAATATCCGCGCGAGATCGCCTTCGTCGATAGCCTGCCGCTGACGACTTCGGGCAAGGTTATCAGACGGTTCCTGCGCGAACAGGCAATAGCGGAGGCGCGCGGCAAGTGATGTCGCGAACGTCCCGCGGTGCCCAAGCGGACCTCTCTAGCGCCCGGCCAGCGCCTTGATCTTGTCACGCAGGATCCGCGCCATGTTGCGGGTGTTGCGGTAGAGGTGGAGCTGGGCTGCGACCTGGCGCACTTCGCGGTCGCGGGTTTGCTGCAGGCCGATCACCAGCGTGCCCATTTCCTCGCGCTCCTGCCAGAACCGGCTCATGACCGGGTGATCCGGCACGGCGCAGGAATCGGAGCGGGCGATGTTGGCATCGTCGAGGTGCCATTCCGTCAGTTCCGCCAGCAGCAGCTTGCCCGGGGAGAACTTGGCATAGCGCTCGTCGTACGCGGTCTTCCAGGTGTAGGCCTCGCCCGACATCAGGAACACCACCATGGATGCGATCGCCCTTCCGTCGAGGTCGAGCGTGTGGATGCGCACACTGTCGCCGTCGGCAAGATTGGTGATCGCCTCGCGGGCAAAGGCCGCACGGAAGCGATCGAGCACCATGGCGCTGCGGCCCTTTCCCTTCCATCCCGATGCTTCGAGCGCCAGGAATTCCTCCATGCGCAAGCGGACTTCGGCGGGTTGGCGGGCGACCGAATAGGTGAGCGCGCCTTCTTTTGCGAGGTTGTTCCACTGCCGCCGCAGCTCGCGGAAATGCGCTGGGCTGATGGCGTTGCGCAGATAGGTCGGACCGTCGAGCAGGCTTTCGAGCATGGGGCGGCTGAAGGTGTCGGTCACCGTCAGTGGCAGGTTGCGGCCGATGGCGACGGCGCGGGTGAGGCGGGCCACCTTGCCGTTGAGGCGCATGTCGGGAAGGACGAGCACTGAGGGCAGGCCGGTCGAGGGCGCGGTAAAGGCTTCGAACAGGTTGTCGATGGTTTCTGCCGCGTCTTCAGCGTCAAGCAGCGGGACGCCGAGCGGACCGAAGGGGTTCGACCAGGCGCGGATGATCGGCGCACCGATTGAGAAGCCGGGCTTTTCGATCGAGAACGGCATCAGGAACCGCAAGCGGCTGCGACGCTCGTCGTTGTCGCGCATGATGGCGAGCCGGATCACCCGTTCTTCGAGGCGGGGCATCGCCGGTGCAAGGAAGCGGCCGGTGAAGAAGACGTTCGGCTCCAGTGCCCGGTTCGACAGGAAGTCGAGCTCACGCTGCAACTCGTAGCCGGCCTTCGCCGGATAGATGGCGAGATGGCGTCCAGGGCGGCCGACCTCGATCAAATGCTCCGCAGTCGGGCCTGCATCGCCAGGCTGTGCCAGCCCGCCAAGGACCCGGGCGGCCCGACTGTTTGCATCGCTCGGAAGATTGGTATTGCCGATCATGGATGGACAGCCCCGTTGTTATCATTGCCGGCCCGCACGCTCGCGAAGGCGAAGAGCGCGAAGCCGAAGGTACGCCGGACGGCGATATGCAGCAACATCGCCTCGACGAACATTGCACCTGCGGTTGCAAGAGCAGCGCCGGTCAGTCCGAGGAGAGGGATGAGGCTCAGGTTGAGTGCGATGTTGGCCACCAGCGCGCCGGCGTAGAGGATCACGCAGAGCGTCTGCTGGCCCGCCATCGTCAGAAGCGTTTCCGCCGGGCCGACGAAGGCCTTGGCGAGAATGCCGCCAAAGAGGATCATCATCAAGGGCATGCCGGTGACGAAGGCCGGCCCGAAAAGCGAAAGCAGGAAGGGGCCCGCCAGCAGCACCAGCGCGCCGACCAGGAGCGACGGCCAGAAGGCCCAACGCGCGCTTTCGATCGCGATGCCCGCGAGCTGCCTGCGGTCACGGGCCATGGCGTTCGAAACGCGTGGGCCCGTTGCCGCCTTGACGGCGAACATGACGAAGTGCACCAGCGCCATGGTCTTGGCGGCTGCGAAGTAGATCGCGACGTCCTCGGGATCGAGATAGAGGCCGACGATCACGACGTCGGAATTGGTCAGCAGGAAGCCGAAGCCATCGACCAGGAAGATGGGGATCGAAACCCGGAGCCAGCGGCCAAGCTCGATCCGCCGCGGCCCTTCCACATAGCGCGAGCGGAGACGATAGGTCAGCACGAGGAACTGCGAGACGGTTGTGACATAGGCGGCCGCCATGGCCGCGACCATGGCCGTTTGCGCCGTGTGGGGCGCGCCTGCCGTGACTGCCAGCACCATGAATGCCAGCACCAGCAGGGGGCGGATGATGAAAGTGGGGCTCAGGGCGGAGAGCGCCCAGCCATGGGCCCGCGAGGTTCCGTCCATCACGTCGCCAAGGGCGATCATCGGCAGGGTGAAGAGGCCGAGATAGAGCGGCACGAGGTAATAGGCGTCGATGTGCGCCGAAAAGAGCCAGAGGCCGAGCAGACCGACGACGGCGACCGTGGTGGCGGAGGTGAGGGCGAAAACGCGCACTGTCGTCGTTACGCCACGAATCTCGTCGAGCGCCGCAGTCGCCTGATACTCCGGCAGGAAACGGATCACGACGGAATGGAAACCGACGCAGGAGAGGCTGCCGAAGAGGATCACCAGCACCCAGACGAAGACGAAGATGCCGTATTCGAACTCGCCCATCATCCGGGCGAGGATGATCTGCGACAGAAAGGCGATGGCGGCGCTGAAAATGCGAACCGCGAAGGCGACGAGCGCCATCCGGCGGGCCGTGTTCTTCATGTCGGTGCCGGTCAGAATAGCGGCAACTGCGCCGATCAGCGCGGACAGGCGGTGTCTCAGCGCCGACGGCAGCATTCGTCCGGCCGTTTGACATACCGCCATGAACACGAGAACACCCTGAGATTACGCAATACAGGGCTTCAGTACTGCCAGAACAGCGTTAACAAACGGTTCAGCGCGGTTGTATTGGCGGGACGAGGCAATGCCGAAAAGCGACAGTGAGCGAGAACGGATGATGCGGGCGAAATCCATCGGCTGGCGCATGGTCGGCTGTCTCGAGGAGACCGGCATTGAACGGCTCGCTGATCTGAAGGCGGCGAATGCGGAAGACATCGCCTTCCGCATCGACACCACGCTCGGCCGCCGCCACATCAACAACACGGGCATTCGCGCGCTCGAAAACCTGATCACCTACGCCAAGTCGTTCGATCGCTAGAGCATCCCGCGCGCTCCAGGAAGCGCGCTACCGGAAACGAAAATGCCGCCCGAAGGCGGCATTTCCTGTAAGGAACCCGGGAGCGGAGAAACCCGCACTTTTATCCTGCGTCTCTTATGCCTCGTAGATGCCGTGGCAGTGCTTGTACTTCTTGCCGGAGCCGCAGGGGCAGAGTTCGTTGCGCGAGACCTTGCCCCAGCTCGACGGATCGCTCGCATCGCGCTGCACGGGGGCCGTGGCCAGAAGCGTTCCACCGTCGCCACCAAAGTCGTCTTCGCCCGTCAACGGGTCGATATGGTGGCCGTGCATGACCGGCGGTGCCGGCTGCGGCGCTTCGGCTGCTTCGCGCACCAGTTCGACGCGCATGAGTTGTGCGGTTACCGCCTGGCGCAGGTTGCCGAGCAGGGCCTGGAACAGTTCGAAAGCCTCGGACTTGTATTCCTGCAGCGGGTCACGCTGTGCGTAGCCGCGGAAGCCGATGACCGAGCGCAGGTGATCGAGGTTGACGATATGCTCGCGCCAGAGATGGTCGAGCGTCTGCAGCACGACGGAGCGCTCGACATATTGCATGATCTCCGGACCGAAACGTTCGGCGCGATCTGCGGCTTCCTTCTCGGCGGCGGTGGTGACGCGTTCGAGGATATCGGCCTCGTCGATGCCTTCTTCGGCCGCCCATTCGACGACCGGCAGATCGAGATTGAGGTATTGCTGCACGTCGGCCCTGAGGCCCTCGACGTCCCACTGCTCGGCATAGGCCTTCGCTGGAATGCGCTTGCCGACCATGTCCTCGATGACCTCGGTGCGCATGTCGGTCACGGTTTCCGTGACGCTCTCGGCATCCATCAGCTCGATGCGCTGCTCGAAGATCACCTTGCGCTGGTCGTTGAGCACGTCGTCGTACTTGAGGAGGTTCTTACGGATATCGAAGTTGCGCGCTTCGACCTTCTTCTGGGCGCGCTCGAGCGCCTTGTTGATCCAGGGATGGACGATCGCTTCGCCGTCCTTGAGGCCCAGCTTCTGCAGCATGCTGTCCATGCGGTCGGAGCCGAAGATGCGCATCAGGTCGTCCTGAAGCGACAGGTAGAACTTGGAGCGGCCCGGGTCGCCCTGACGGCCGGAACGGCCGCGCAGCTGGTTGTCGATGCGGCGGCTTTCGTGACGTTCGGTCGCGAGAACGTAGAGGCCGCCGGCAGCGAGCGCCTGCTCTTTCAGCTTCTGCACTTCGGCGCGGATCGCCTCGATGCGCTGGTCGCGTTCCGGACCCGGTTCGACTTCCGAGAGCTCCTGCTGGATGCGCATGTCGATGTTGCCGCCGAGCTGGATGTCTGTACCGCGGCCGGCCATGTTGGTGGCGATCGTGACCGCGCCCGGCACGCCGGCCTGGGCGACGATGAAGGCTTCCTGCTCGTGATAACGGGCGTTCAGCACCTGGAAGTTCGCAAAGCCGGACTTCTTCAGGAGGTCGGCAAGCTGTTCGGACTTTTCGATCGAGGTCGTTCCGACCAGCATCGGCTGGCCACGCTCGTGCGCCGACTTGATCTCGTCGATGATCGCCTTCAGCTTTTCGCCCTGCGTACGATAGACCTCGTCGTCCTCGTCGATACGTTTGATCGGCAGGTTGGTCGGCACTTCGATCACTTCGAGGCCGTAGATGTTGCCGAACTCTTCCGCTTCGGTGGAGGCCGTACCGGTCATACCGCCAAGCTTGGAATACATGCGGAAGTAGTTCTGGAAGGTGATCGAGGCGAGCGTCTGGTTCTCAGGCTGGATCTGCACCTTTTCCTTGGCTTCGAGCGCCTGGTGCTGGCCTTCGGAATAGCGCCGTCCCGGCATCATGCGGCCGGTGAATTCGTCGATGATGACGATCTCGCCGTTGCGGACGATATAGTCCTTGTCGCGCTGGAACAGCTTGTGGGCCTTGAGCGCGTTGTTGACGTGGTGGACGATCGCGACGTTTTCGATGTCGTAGAGCGATTCACCCTTGAGAAGACCCGCCTCGCGCAACAGGTTCTCGAGCTTCTCCGTGCCGTCTTCCGAAAAGTTGGCCGAGCGCTGCTTCTCGTCGATTTCGTAATCCTCGGCCGAAAGCAGCGGAATGAACTCGTTGATCGTGTTGTAGAGATCCGAGCGGTCGTCGAGCGGGCCGGAGATGATCAGCGGCGTGCGCGCTTCGTCGACGAGGATCGAGTCCACTTCGTCGACGATCGCGAAGAAGTGGCCGCGCTGGACCATCTGGCCGCGCTCGTACTTCATGTTGTCGCGCAGATAGTCGAAGCCGAGTTCGTTGTTGGTCGCGTAGGTGATGTCGCAGGCGTAGGCGTCGCGGCGCTGCTCGTCGGTGAGACCGTGGACGATGACGCCCGTCGTCATGCCGAGGAAGCTGTAGACGCGGCCCATGGTGCCGGCGTCGCGCTGGGCGAGGTAGTCGTTGACGGTAACGACATGTACGCCTTTGCTGGCGAGTGCATTCAGATAGACCGGAAGCGTCGCGACGAGGGTTTTGCCTTCACCGGTTTTCATTTCGGCGATCGCGCGCTCGTGCAGGATCATGCCGCCGATGAGCTGAACGTCGAAGGGACGCAGGCCGAGCACGCGGCGGGCGGCTTCGCGAACAACAGCAAAAGCCGGTACCAGCAGGTCATCGAGCGTCTTGCCGTCGGCGAATTGCTGGCGGAATTCCACGGTCTTGGCGGCGAGTGCCTCATCCGACAAAGCCTTCGTTTCGGCTTCAAGTGCGTTGATGGCATCCACCCGAGCCTTGTAGCCGCGCACGCGACGTTCATTGGCGGAACCAAACAACTTGCGGGCTAGGCCGCCGAGACTGACCATACGAATGGTCCTTTCTTTTTTGTTGCCTTAGGTCTCATGGCCGCGCCGCGAAAACCGCGCAATGCCGTGAAACGCCCGGAAACTGTTCTGGACGCGAGGTTGCGTGACAGATAAGAGGGGGGTCGAATTATGTCAACGCACTTGCACTGCCGGACGGCTACAGAACCGCCACATTCTGGTGGTGTGCAGCCGCTACAAGTCGCAGGTAATTGCGCCGAAGGCTAATGTGAAAGGTTAGTGAGCATGTCCAAGTTGAAAACCCTGGCCGCCGCGGCACTGGTTGCGGCGATGGCCGTTCATGGTGGCGCGCGCGCGGAAGACGCCGATCCGGTGATCGCCAAGGTTGGCGGCGAGGAAGTGCGCCAGTCCGAGCTCACGCTGGCGCTGGGTGGTCTCGACCCGCAGCTTCAGCAGATGCCGGACGAGCAGAAGCGTGCCGCCGCCCTCTCGGCGATCATCGACGTCAAGCTCCTTTCGAAGACTGCCGAAAAGGAAGGCCTGCAGGATGATGCGGCCTTCAAGCAGCGCGTCGCCTACCTGACCGAGCGCGAACTGCACAATGCCTATTTCAAGAAGCATGTCGTCGACGCCATCACCAAGGAAGAGGTGAAGGCGCGCTACGACAAGGAGATCGCCGCGATCCCGGTGCAGGAAGAGGTGAAGGCACGCCACATCCTGGTCAAGACCGAGGATGAGGCCAAGGAAATCATCAAGGAACTCGACGCCGGCAAGAGCTTCGTCGATCTCGCCAAGGCGAAGTCGACCGATCCGAACAAGGACGACGGCGGCGACCTCGGCTACTTCACCAAGGGCCGCATGGTGCCGGAATTCGATACGGCGGTCTTCGCGCTCGACAAGGGTGCCTACACCAAGGCTCCGGTCAAGACCCAGTTCGGCTTCCACGTGATCCTCGTTGAAGACAAGCGCCCGCAGGCCCCGCCGCCGCTGGAGCAGGTCGAGCCGCAGGTTCGTCAGCTTGTCATGCGTGACAAATACGTTGAGCTGCTTGCTGCCGCCAAAAAGGACGCAGGCGTCGAGATTTCCGATCCCGCTTTGAAGAAGGCCTATGACGAGGCCAACAAGGCGCAGGAAGCCAAGTAATTTCGATTGGCAGGCCCTACCGCTGGCGGGACCTGCCATCACCGCTTTTTGTCGATGCCCGGCGGTGAAAACCGTTCGGGCATTTGTCGCAAGATAGATCTGGAGCAGCTTCGGTTGTAAACCGCTCCAGGTCTTTGTTCTTACGCATTTCCTGACGGAAAACCGCTACGCACTTTTCCTGGAAATGCTTTGGCCCCAACACGTCACAGCAGGTTTCCCATGTCCGGCTCCGTTTCTCCGCTTGCTCCGAAAACCTTCGCCGAAATGCCTTCCGTCCGCGGTGTCCGCATGGCGACCGCTGCCGCCGGCATCAAGTACAAGAACCGTACCGACGTGCTGATGATGGTGTTCGACAAGCCGGCCGCTGCAGCCGGCGTTTTCACCCGCTCCAAGTGCCCGTCTGCTCCTGTTGATTTCTGCCGCCAGAACCTTGCCGGCGGCATCGCGCGCGCTGTCGTCGTCAACTCCGGCAACGCCAATGCCTTCACCGGCAAGAAGGGACGCGAAGCCACGGAATTGACCGCGAAGTCGGCGGCTAAGGCAGTCGGCTGTGCGGAAAGCGAAGTGTTCCTCGCTTCGACCGGCGTCATCGGCGAACCGCTGGATGCGACCAAGTTTGCGGGCGTACTCGACGATCTGGCCGTTGCCGGCACGGAAGATTTCTGGTTCGAAGCCGCCAAGGCGATCATGACGACGGATACCTATCCGAAGGTTGCGACCCGCATGGCCGAAATCGGTGGCGTCAAGGTCACGATCAACGGTATTGCCAAGGGCGCCGGCATGATCGCGCCCGACATGGCAACGATGCTCTCCTTCGTGGTCACCGATGCAGACATCGCGCCGGCCGCACTGCAGGCTCTGCTTTCCGCGGGCGTCGGCCCGACCTTCAATTCGGTCACGGTCGACAGCGACACGTCGACCTCCGACACGCTGATGCTTTTTGCAACGGGTGCGGCGGCAGCCGACGGGCAGCCGGCAATCTCCGACGCGGCCGATGCGCGCCTCGACGCCTTCCGCGTCGCGCTCAACGACCTGCTGCGCGATCTGGCGCTCCAGGTGGTGCGCGATGGTGAAGGCGCGCGCAAGATGGTCGAAGTCACCGTCGAAGGTGCTGAAAACGACGCAGCCGCCAAGCGCATCGCGCTCTCGATCGCCAATTCGCCGCTGGTGAAGACGGCGGTTGCTGGCGAAGACGCCAATTGGGGCCGCGTGGTCATGGCCGTCGGCAAATCAGGCGAGATGGCGGAACGCGATCGGTTGGCGATCTGGTTCGGCGATGTGCGGGTGGCCGTCGAAGGCGAGCGCGATCCGACCTATTCGGAAGCGGCTGCCACTGCCGTCATGAAGGCCGAGGACATCACGATCCGCGTCGATATCGGCCTCGGCTCCGGTCGCGCCACGGTCTATACCTGCGACCTTACGAAGGAATATGTCGAGATCAACGGCGATTACCGCAGCTGAGGCTCCGGTCGAGCGATCGTAAGCAGTCTGGTATCCCGGACTGGCGAGAGGTAGCAAAATGACATCGAGTGATGCTCGGCCGGCGGGCAACGTCGCGGCCGAAGGTGGGGAAGTGGTAATGGTGGATCTTCCGAGCGTGCGCCGTCTCGAGGCCGTGGGCTTCCGGGCCTGGCCGGCAGCATCGGTGCACTATGACGGCAGCTGGCTGATCCGGCTCAACGCGGGCCATGATTCCAAGCGTCTCAACTCCGTCAACCCGCTCGATCCATCCGACTATCGCGATATTCCAGTGCGCCTTGAAAAGGCGGCCAGGCGCTTTGCGGACTATGGCCGGCCCCTGACCGTGCGCCAGACGCCGCTGACGCCGCCGCAACTCGTTGCCCATATGGATGCCGAAGGCTGGACGGCATTCAGCCGCAGCCTGGTGATGACGGCCGATCTTGCCGAGCGTGAATTCGGCGACGGCATCGATCACCTGCCGATCAAGGACGTCGGTCGCTTCGTCGATGCCTGTATCGGCATCGCCAAGGGCGATCCGAAGAGGAAGGCGGCGCTTACCGAGATCATCAATGCGATCAAGCCGGAAAGCGGCCTCTTCCTGTTTGAAGATGCCGAGACCGGGCCGACCGCCGTGGCACTCGTCGTGCAGGACAACGACCTCGCCGGCATCATGCAGTTTGCCGTGGACGAGCGGGTTCGCGGGAAGGGTGTCGGCAAGGCGATGCTCGATGTCTGCCTGCGCTGGGCGCGGCTGCGGGGAGCAAAAAAGGCCTGGCTGCAGGTCGAGGCGGAAAACAGCGCGGCGCTGGCGCTTTATCGCGGTGCCGGTTTCTCCGAGGTCTACAGCTACATCTACAGAACGCCGGGGGCTTGAGGCCATGAACGTCAGCGGAAAGAAGATCGTCCTCGTCGCCGCCTGCGCCCTGGTCGACAGCGACGGCCGCATTCTGCTGGCGCAACGGCCGGAAGGAAAGTCGCTTGCGGGTCTTTGGGAGTTTCCGGGCGGCAAGGTTGAAGCCGGCGAGACGCCCGAGGAAACCCTGATCCGTGAGTTGGACGAGGAACTCGGCATCCGCACCAAGGTCGCGTGCCTCGCGCCACTGACCTTCGCCAGCCACACCTATGAGGACTTCCATCTGCTGATGCCGCTCTATGTCTGCCGGCGCTACGAAGGGGTGGCGACCGGACGCGAGGGCCAAGCGATCAAATGGGTCAGGCCAAAGGCCCTGCGCGACTACCCGATGCCGCCGGCTGACGAGCCGTTGATACCATTTCTTATGGATTTGCTCTGAACCTACCCGAAATCTGATTGATTATTAATCGATCGTTTATCTCCCTCGCGCAAAGATAGCTCAATTCATTTTCGGTACGCATTGTTGGTGAACGGCGTACTGATTTCAGGCAGTGCGGTGGAACCAAGCTTGGGAAGGGCGCTTGCGTTCGCCGTGCTTTGTGCGTTTGTGAGGCTGGGATGGTGGACGACGATTTCTGGAGCACGGTTCAGGAAAAGGATCTGGTGACTAATCAGTCCCGCCGGACGGGTGTGCTCAATCTGTCCCTGCTGTTTGGAACGGCAGTGATCGCGCTGACGCTGATCCTGACGCCGATGCTGTCTTCGAAGAACGACAGGCGCATCATGGCCAATACGCCCGTCGACTACGACAATATTTCCACCGGCTCCATCCCCTCGAGCGGGACCACCAAGCGCTATACGGTACGGCGTAGCGTGCTGCAGGAGATGCCCGGTGCGGTCTGCATCATCGATGCGGACGGTCGCAAGAGCGGGTGCTGACCCGAACGCCTCCGGTTTTCGGCTGCTGCCGCACGTTTCGGACTGAACACGAACCGGACTGGGGAGCATGGAAAAGCTGAAACGCCTGTTTCGCGATAGAAGCGCTGGTATCGCAATCGAGTACGCGCTCATCGCCGCCATCGTCTCCCTGAGCGTGATCCTCGGGGCCGAACAGATCGGCAACGTCCTCTCAGCCGTCTACAACTCCGTCGCGACGGCTTTTCAGGGGGCCTGAGTTCGGGGCAAGCACGACCGCCCTTGTTAAAGCGGTTGTTCCTTGGTGCCGAGCGCTGTCGACAGCCGCTGCTTCGCGGAGCCCGGTTTCAACGGCTTCTGCTGGCTTTCATGCGGCGCCCATCCGGACAGATAGATCACCGAGAATGTCGCGCGGACGCGGCCGTCCGGATCGGAGAAGCGTTCGGCATAGATTTCCGCGGCCCGCAGGAAGAAGCGACGCGAAACGGGCAGGCGGCTTCGGGCAGTGAGCGGGCTGGCCATGCCCATGGCGCGCAAGTCGCGCATCAGCGCAAACAGTGAATCGTAACGCACCGTATAGGTTTCGGTGTCCGTGACCGGCAGCGCGAAGCCGGCGCGTTGCAGCAGCGCGCCCACATCGCGGACATCGGCGAAGGGGATGACCCGCGGACTGGCTCCGCCCGTCAATTCCGCCTCGGCGGCTAGGAGCGCTTCGCGCAGTTCCTGCAGCGTACCGCTGCCCGGGATGGCGGCGAGAAAAAGCCCGTCGGGCTTCAGCGCCCGACGAACCTGGATGAAGGCGCCCGGCGTGTCGTTGGTCAGGTGTAGGGAGAGTGGCGAAACCACCAGGTTAAAGCTTTCCGGTTCGCCCGGAACCTCTTCAAGCGAGGCGATCGTTACCGGTGCTTGCGCAGAACCAAATCGCGCATCCGTTTCCACGCGCTCGACGGCACCGACCTTGCCCGTTGCCATGAGATGGTGGGCCGTTTGCCCGGTGTAGCCGTGCAACTCCAGCGCGCGATCGAAGTGACGTTCGACCACGCTGACGCGTTCGGCGAGTTCCTGGGCGACGATATCGAGAAGGAAACCGGCCTTCGGATCGGCGTTTCTGAGCGCCCTTGCCCGATGTGCCTCGACGAGGCTCTGGTCAAAGATTTTTTCCACGATACTGTCTCCGCAAGCTGGCCAGCAAAAAGACCTTCGGAGGTTCAAAGTCAACAGCATGGCATGGGAGAGACCGCTGTTTCCGGAGGAAGGGTGGGGGCGGGTGCTGCGGGGGCTCGTCTCCGGGGCGGTCGATCTCGTCTATCCGCCGGTCTGCTGCGGTTGCGGCCGGATGGTGGGCAGTCATCGCGCGGTTTGCGCGCCTTGCTGGTCGACGCTGCCGCTGATCGAGCGCCCTTTTTGCGATATTCTCGGGACGCCGTTCTCGGTCGACCATGGGCCGGGCTCGGTTTCGCCCGAAGCCATTGCCAATCCGCCGGCCTTCGACCGTCTGCGGTCGGTGGCAATCCATGAGGGCATTGCCCGCGATCTGGTGCACGGGCTCAAATATCGCGATCGCACCGATCTTGCGCCGATGATGGCGGAATGGATGATCCGGGCGAGTGACGGTGCGGTCGCCTCGGCCGATGCGATCATCCCGGTGCCATTGCATGCCTTTCGGCTCTGGAGGCGTCGGTTCAACCAATCGGCGGAACTGGCACGGGCCATCGCGCAGCTCTCCGGCAGGCCTTATCAACCCGATGTGCTCAAGCGTATCCGACGCACAAGCCGACAGGTGGGCCTTGCTAGGCAAGCACGTGAGGACAATGTGCGCGGTGCCTTCGCGGTCTCGGAAGGCGGCAAGGCGGGTCTCCGTGGGAACAGCGTGGTTCTCGTCGACGATGTATATACGACCGGTGCAACCGTCTCCGCAGCGACCCGTGCGCTGAAGCGGGCGGGAGCCGGGCCGGTCACGGTTTTGACCTTTGCAAGAGCCATATCCGGTCTTATATGACAATCAGTTATCCGGCACGGTGGCCGGTGAAGGAGCGATTGAGGATCATGGCTTCAGTGGTCATTTATACGCGTCAGTTCTGCGGTTATTGTTCGGCGGCCAAGAAACTATTGGAAACCAAGGGCGTGCCCTTTCTCGAACATGACGCAACCTATGATCCGAAGGTGCGGCAGGTGATGATCGAAAAGGCGCATGGCGGCTCGACCTTCCCGCAGATCTTCATCAACGACATTCATGTCGGCGGCTGTGACGATCTGCACGCGCTGGAACGCGCCGGCAAACTCGATGCTTTGCTGGCTGCCTGAGGCGGATCTGACGTTTCGCACATCGCCAACGCGAGGCTGTGTTGGTCGCGTGCACCAGGAGTAGAACGACGATGACCTTCAAGGCTGCAGCCATTCAGATGTGCTCCGGCGTCGATCCGCTAGACAACGCGGAGACGATGGTTCGGCTGGTGCGCGAGGCGGCGGCTCAAGGGGCGATTTATGTCCAGACGCCGGAAATGACCGGCGCGCTCCAGCGGGACCGGGCGGCTCTGCGCGCGATCCTGAAAGATGAGGCGAACGACATCATTGTCGGTGCAGCGGCAAAGCTCGCCGGTGAACTCGGGATCTATCTCCATGTCGGCTCGACGCCGATCGCGCTTGCCGACGGCAGGATCGCCAATCGCGGCCTCTTGTTCGGACCCGACGGTCACAAGATCTGCGACTATGACAAGATCCACATGTTCGATGTTGACCTCGACAATGGCGAAAGCTGGCGGGAAAGTGCTGCCTATCAGCCCGGCAGCACGGCACGCATTGCCGATCTCGAGTTTGGCAAGCTTGGTTTCACCATCTGCTACGACGTGCGCTTCCCGGAGCTCTTCCGGCAACAGGCGGTCGCCGGCGCCGAGATCATGTCGGTTCCCGCCGCCTTCACGCGCCAGACCGGCGAGGCGCATTGGGAAATCCTCCTTCGCGCCCGTGCGATCGAGAACGGTCTCTTCGTCATCGCCGCGGCGCAAGGTGGCACGCATGAGGACGGGCGCGAGACCTTCGGCCATTCGATGATCGTCGATCCCTGGGGCAGGGTGCTTGCTTCGGCCGGACTGAGCGGCGAGGCGATCGTGCTTGCCGAAATTGATGTCGCCGCCGTGCATGCGGCACGCGCCAAGATACCGAACCTGAAGAACGCCCGCAGTTTCGTGCTCGATGAAGTGGTGCCAACCGGGAAGGGAGGCGTTGCCGCTTGATCCGCTATACAATTTCCTGCGACAACGGCCACGCCTTCGAAGGCTGGTTTTCGTCGAGTGACGATTTCGACCGCCAGGTCGACCGCAAGCTGGTTTCCTGTCCCACCTGCAATTCAACATCCGTTGCCAAGCAACTGATGGCGCCTTCGGTCGCGACCGCGCGCAAGAAGGAAGCAACACGGGCGGTGATTATGGATCAGGCGCAGAAGGAAACGGTCGCCAAGATCCGCGAACTGGTGAAGACCGTGCGCGAGAACGCCGAAGATGTCGGCGAGCGTTTCCCAGAAGAGGCGCGCAAGATCCACTACGGCGAAGCGGAGGAACGTGGCCTGATCGGCAAGGCGACGGCGGAAGAGGCCGTGGCGCTGCTTGAGGAAGGAATTGCGGTCGCGCCGCTGCCGATCTTGCCTGACGAGGTCAACTGACGCGCGGTCTATTGGCGCCTCGGGTTCGCGTTATTTGTTGCCGGCCCCTTAAAAACAACGTCTTGCTTCCCACTTCGCGGCTTCGCAATGGGAGATTTTTCAGCCATGACATTGTCCGAGCTTCGCATTTCCACCGATCGCCTCGTCATCCGGCCATTCGTGCCCGACGATTTTGCCGCCTTCTTCGCCTATCACCGGCTGCCGGACGTCTATCGCTATCTCTATCAAGAACCGCTGGACGAGACGGCTGCGCGGGTGAAGTTCGCCAAGGCTTCAGCGCCGCAACTTGCTGACGACGGGGATGTCGCGGTGTTCGCGGTCGAACGCCAGGAGGATGGCGCTCTGATTGGCGAGGTGCTGCTGAAGCTCGCAAGCCGGGCGGCCGAGCAGGCGGAGACCGGCTACATCTTCAATCCGGCATTCGCCGGCAAGGGCTATGCCACCGAGGCGATGCGCGCCATTCTCGATCTCGGCTTTTCGACGCTGCACTTCCACCGGATTTTTGCCCGGCTCGATGCGCTGAACAAGGGATCGGTCGGTGTCGTCGAACGTCTCGGCATGCGCCGCGAAGCGCATCTGATCGAGAATGACCGGTTCAACGGCGCCTGGGGCGACGAACTCGTCTATGCGCTGCTGAAACGAGAATGGCAGGCCAAGTCTGAGATCGGCTGAGTCCGCAGACGAGCCGGCCAGCGGCGTTACAGCGGACGCTTGGCGACGAGCATGTAGTTGACGTCCATATCCTTGGACAGGTTCCACTGATTGGCGAGCGGATTGAAGAAGACGCCGGTGCGTTCAGTGACTTCGAGACCGCTCGCTGAGAGCGGCTTTTCCAGTTCTTCCGGGCGCACCAGCTTTTCATACTGGTGGGTGCCGCGCGGCAGCCAACGCAGCACGTTTTCGGCGGCGAAGATGGCAAGGGCTGCTGCCTTCATGGTGCGGTTGATCGTGGCGACGAACATCAGACCGCCAGGTCGAACCATATGGGCACAGGTGGTCATGAAGAAATCGACGTCGGCGACGTGCTCGACCACTTCCATGTTGAGCACGATGTCAAAACTCTCGCCGGCTTCGGCCAGCGCCTCAGCGGTCACGGCGCGATAGTCGACCGCCACGCCGCTTCCGGCCGCATGCGTCTTGGCGATGCCGATGTTTTTCTCCGAAGCATCGGCGCCGAGGACGTCTGCACCCATGCGCGCCATCGGCTCGGACAGGAGGCCGCCGCCGCAGCCGATATCGAGCAGCCGCAGACCTTTCAGCGGTTGCAGGCCCTTGGGATCGCGACCGAAATGTTCGGCCACCTTGTCGCGAATGTAGGCAAGGCGAACGGGATTGAACTTGTGCAGCGGCCGGAACTTGCCGGTCGGGTCCCACCACTCCGCAGCCATGGCGGAGAACCGGTCTACCTCGCTCTGGTCGATCGTCGTGCGTGCGGTCTCGCTCATGTCGCCGTCTCCTTGCATCGTCTCTCGTGAAGTCGGACGATCAGGCAGGGAAGTCAAGAGCCGGTGATGGGCCAGATGGGCGCAGGCCAGGCGGGCGCGTTGTTCTACCTGCTCTATTGCGCATCCGCCTGCGGCTGGTAGTGCAGGATGACCACGCCCGATTTCAGTGGGCGAGCGTGGGTCAATTTGAGTTCCGTTCGCTTCAACCCTGGCTTGAACAGGGGCACGCCGTTGCCCAGAAGCACCGGATTGATGCCGAGACGATACTCATCGACGAGGCCCTTCGCGATCAGCCCTGCTGCGAAGTCCGCACTGCCGAAAACGAAGATCGTGCCGCCATCGCGTTGCTTCAGCCGTTCGACTTCCTTGGCGGCGTCGCCGGTCACGAGTGTCGTCCTGTGCCAATCGGCGGATGTCAGCGTGCGCGAGAAGACGAACTTCTCGACGCCGTTCATGAAGGTGGCGATGTTACCTTCGGCGGACGGCCAGTAGGCCGCCATCATTTCATAGGTCACGCGGCCGAAGAGCAAAGTGTCCGCTTCGAGTTGCGTTTCGCCGATATAGGCGGCGAGTTCGTCCTCGAAGACGAACCAACCGATGTCATGCCCCGGTGCTTCGAAGAAGCCGTCGACGCTGACCATGTCCCACATGATGACCCTGCGCATTGTCTCTCTCCCGTTGCTGCATGTCCTGGCATGGGGAAGATTTGCAAAACTGATATAGTTTTGCAAGTGGTTTATCTTTCGAACCAGATTGATTCGCGGCATGGCTCTTCGCCGTGCTAGCATTCTGAGGATCTGCGGCGGATGGGGGAATTCATGGCGCTTGGCAGGATCGATTGGGCAGTCGCTGTCGTTGCGCCGAAGCCTTCTGATCAGCTGCTCGAAATCGGCTGCGGTCACGGCGTTGCAGTGACCAACGTTTGCGAGCGGCTTGTCGACGGGGGGATTGTAGCCATCGATCGATCGGCCACCATGGTCGCGGCGGCAATGCGCCGAAATGCTGTACACCTTGCTGCCGGGCGGGCCATCGTGCAGGTCGCGGACCTTCGCTCACTCGATCTGGATCATCGCCGCTTCGACAAGGTGTTTGCGATCCGCGTCGGCGTCTTTAGGCGGGGCGATCCCACGCGTGAGTTTGCTGCGCTGGTACGGCTGTTGAAGCCGGAAGGGCGCCTCTTTCTCTTTCACGACGAGCCGTCCACGGGTGCGGATGAGGTTGGCGCGCGGATCGAAGCGGCAGTTCTTCGCCATCGGTGGAACGTCGAGGCTCGGTCGACGCACGTCTTCGACGGCGGCGAGGTCGCCTGCGTGATCGCCCGGCCACCTT
This sequence comes from Ensifer sp. ENS10, assembly GCF_014852025.1. Taxonomy (NCBI): domain Bacteria; kingdom Pseudomonadati; phylum Pseudomonadota; class Alphaproteobacteria; order Hyphomicrobiales; family Rhizobiaceae; genus Ensifer; species Ensifer sp. ENS10. Next base: position 16,207 of record NZ_JACVAS010000007.1, on the reverse strand, counting down.
CCTACAGCGCCGCGCGTCTTATCAGACGCGCAAAGGTCGCTGTAGCACTTTGAATTGCTGCATGTTTTTGTCCTTTAATCGGGTACGATTAAAGGAAACATGCAGTAGCTACGATGCAGAAGGTGACGCCCGCTCATCGCGGGCGTCACGGGTGCCATCGGGTTCGCTTGCGCGATCGCTAGCCAAGTTCGCTCGCCGCAGCTGCGGCGAAGAAGTCTTCCGGGTCTTCGACTTCGACCAGCCGGCGCTTTTCGATTAGCCAGAAGCGGTTGCCGACATTGCGCACGAAGCTGCGGTCGTGGGAGACCAGAAGGCAGCTCGTCTCGTGTTTCAGCAACTCCGCCTCGAGCGCCTCCTGGCCCTCGATGTCCAGATGGTTGGTCGGCTCGTCGAGCAGGTAGAAATTCGGCTCCTTCAGGCGCAGCACCAGCATGGCGAGGCGGGCCTTCTGACCGCCGGAGAGCCTGGCGATTGCTTTTTCCTGCATGTCGATGCCGACACCGGCGCCAACGAGCAGTGTGCGAGCCCGTTGATCGCCCAGCGAGAAGCGACGGGAAAGGGCGGCAAGCGGCGTCTCGTCGTCCGAAAGCCCGGCAAGCGCCTGGTCGCTGTAGCCGAGCACCAGCGAAGGCGTCGCCTTCAGCGCTTCCGGCGCGCGGCCGGGCTCCTCGATCGCGGCACGGATCAGGTTGACGAGCCGCGTCTTGCCGGCGCCGTTTTCGCCCAAGAGCACGATGCGGTCGCCCTGGCAGATCCAGCGCTTGCCGGTGCGGAAGAGCGCCGTGCCGTCCGGCGTTTCGACCGGGACGTCGTCCAGTGTCACCAGGATCTTGGCGTGGGTGCCGCGGTTGGCGAGCCGGATCGCGCCGGCGGAGCGCTCCTGATGCGCAGGTTTCGCCGCGTCCTCCAGCCGTTCGGCTCGCTGCTTCAACTGTTTCGTCTTCACGGTCAGCAAATCGCTGCCGGAATTGATGCCGATGTTGTTGAGCTTGGCGGCCTGGCGGCGAAGCTGTTGCGCCACCTTCATGTCACGCTGATAGCGCCGCTCCTCGGAGGCGTCCACTTCATCGAGGGTAGCGCGCGCCCGCGAATAGGGGAGCGCGAAGATTGGCGATTGCTCGGGTCTGAGGAACAGCGTCCGGTTGGTGGTGGCGTCCAGGAAGGCGCGGTCGTGGCTGGCGACGAGCACCGGCACGTCGCGCGGCAGGGCGTTCAGCCAGGCTTCGAGCCGGGCGATCTTGGCGAGATCGAGGTGGTTGGTCGGCTCGTCCAGGAGCAGGGCGTCCGGATCGCTGACCCAGACGCGGGCGAGAAGCATGAGCCGCTGCCAGCCGCCGCTCAGTTCCGAGACCGCACGCTGGCGCAGCACTTCCGGCACGTCGAGCGAATCGAGCACGATGTCGACGCGCCAGCTCTCATTTTCCGCCTGGTCGGCCGGAAGGGCCGAAAGAACGGCGTCGTGGAAGGAGAGGGGCAGCAAGGCGGCCGCAACGTTCTGCTCGACATGGCCGATGGTCAGGCTGCGTGAGCGCGTGATTTCCCCGGCCGTCGGATCGAAGCTGCCTGCGATCGATTTCAGCAGGGTCGTCTTTCCGCGGCCATTCGCGGCGACGATGCCGATACGGTCACCGGCGGCGACGGAGAGGTTGAGGTTGGAAAAAAGCGGTGCGCTCAGGCTGACGCCGAGGTTGCGGATATTGATCAAGGCCATGGTCGATCTCTGGACTGCGCGAGCGACGATGAGACATCCGTGGCGGCACTTCAGGCCGGGTTTTCTGATGATTGGACCCGGAACAGCACGCATGCTGTCAACGGGCAGTCAGCTCGGTATTGGAAGACGATGCAGGCGCTTAAACCGAAACGGTTCCGCACTGCATCACTCTGGGCAGACCAGGGATAGGATCGCGATTTTCGCGAAAGGATGTCTGGTCAGCCCTGCAAACGCATCTGCAGGGCTTGGACGGGGCCACGCTGGCGGTGGTGCCGGAAAAATGTCATCACGTGCAGCCCCCCTTTCTCGAATTCAAGTTGCGAGCCACCTTTAGCATCGAAGCCGGTAATTTTCAACGTGGCATTGCGGGGTCTATCGGTACGGATATTTCCGTGAATTCCTGTCCTGGGCAATATTGTTGCGAAATGCGGGGTCGTGGTGCGCGGCGAGCCCCGAATCTGTGTCCGCGTGCCATTGCGTGCCGCCCCCTGATCCGCTAAGAGACGCCGCGACTTTCCGCTCCCCGAAGCGGTGACTGCCGATGTCCGAGAAGTCTCCCAAGCTTTTTGACCGTCGGGCGCCGGCGGGGGCTTTCCTGTCACGCGCGCCTACGCGCGCTAAATTGGGTACCGGTAGAGGCACATGGCACGCATCGTGATGAAATTCGGCGGAACCTCCGTCGCTGATTTGGACCGCATCCACAATGTCGCCCGCCATGTGAAACGCGAGGTCGATGCCGGCCACGAAGTCGCCGTCGTCGTTTCCGCCATGTCCGGCAAGACCAATGAGCTGGTCGGCTGGGTGCAGAACATGCCGAAGGCAACCGGCGCCAACTCGCCGTTCTACGACGCGCGCGAATACGATGCGATCGTTGCTTCCGGCGAACAGGTGACGTCCGGTCTGCTTTCGATCGCGCTGCAGTCGATGGGCATCAACGCCCGCTCCTGGCAGGGTTGGCAGATCCCGATCCGCACCGACAACGCCCATGGCGCTGCCCGCATCCTCGATATCGACGGCGCCGAGATCATTCGCCGCATGGGCGAGGGCCAGGTAGCTGTCGTTGCCGGCTTCCAGGGTCTCGGTCCCGATAATCGCCTCGCCACACTCGGCCGCGGCGGTTCCGACACCTCGGCCGTTGCTATCGCCGCTGCCGTCAAGGCCGACCGTTGCGACATCTATACCGACGTCGATGGCGTCTATACGACCGACCCGCGCATCGAGCCGAAGGCGCGGCGGCTGAAGAAAATCGCGTTCGAGGAAATGCTGGAAATGGCATCGCTCGGCGCCAAGGTGCTGCAGGTGCGCTCGGTCGAGCTTGCCATGGTGCACAAGGTCCGCACCTTCGTGCGGTCGTCTTTCGAAGATCCCGATGCGCCGGGCATGGGTGACCTTCTCAATCCGCCCGGTACGCTGATTTGTGATGAGGATGAGATCGTGGAACAGGAAGTCGTAACCGGCATTGCCTATGCCAAGGATGAAGCCCAGATTTCGCTGCGCCGTCTCGCCGACCGGCCGGGCGTCTCCGCTGCGATCTTCGGCCCGCTTGCTGAAGCCCATATCAACGTCGACATGATCGTTCAGAACATCTCCGAGGACGGTTCGAAGACCGACATGACCTTCACGGTTCCGTCGGGCGATGTCGACAAGGCACTGAAGGTGCTCGGCGACAACAAGGAAAAGATCGGCTACGACGTCGTCCAGTCCGAGGCCGGCCTCGTCAAGGTATCGGTCATCGGCATCGGCATGCGCAGCCATGCCGGCGTCGCCGCGTCCGCATTCCGCGCGCTTGCCGACAAGGGCATCAACATCAAGGCGATCACCACTTCCGAGATCAAGATTTCGATCCTGATCGACGGTCCCTATGCGGAATTGGCGGTTCGCACTTTGCATTCCGCTTACGGTCTCGATAAGAGTTAATCGACAGACGACCGATTTGGGATTCGCGGCGGTTTTGCCCGCGTATCCCCTTGCCGCCGTCACCTCTATTTCGGGAGACCCCACGCGATGAGAGACCTTTCCGCAGGTCCGCGCGTTCTCCTCAAGCGGTTGCGCGAGTTGATGGCGGAACCGCTGGAGCCGCAGGAGCGCCTTGACCGTATCGTGCGCCAGATCGCGCAGAACATGGTTGCGGAAGTGTGTTCGGTCTATGTGCTACGTTCCGACGGCGTGCTCGAACTCTACGCGACGGAAGGTCTGAACAAGGCGGCCGTCCACCTGGCGCAATTGAAGATGGGGCAGGGCCTCGTCGGCACCATCGCCGCCTCGGCGCGGCCTCTCAATCTTTCCGACGCCCAGTCGCACCCGGCCTTTACCTACCTGCCGGAAACCGGTGAAGAGATCTACCATTCCTTCCTCGGCGTGCCGATCCTGCGCACGGGCCGCGCGCTTGGCGTTCTCGTCGTCCAGAACAAGGCGATGCGCAACTATCGCGAGGACGAGGTCGAGGCGCTCGAGACGACCGCCATGGTTCTCGCCGAGATGGTGGCGACCGGTGAACTCAAGAAGATCACCAAGCCGGGCCTCGAGCTCGACCTCTCGCGTCCCGTCTCGATCGAGGGCAACAGCTATGGCGAAGGCATTGGCCTTGGCTATGTCGTCCTGCACGAACCGAGGATCGTCGTCACCAACCTCCTCAACGAGGACACCGACCAGGAATTGCAGCGACTTGCCGAAGCGCTGGGGTCGCTGCGCATCTCGATCGACGACATGCTGTCGCGCCGCGAGGTGTCGATGGAGGGCGAGCATCGGGCAGTGCTCGAAACCTACCGGATGTTCGCCCATGATCGCGGCTGGGTGCGCAAGCTCGAAGAGGCGATCCGCAACGGCCTGACGGCGGAGGCGGCAGTCGAGCGCGTCCAGAGCGAAACCAAGGCGCGGATGATCCGGCTGACGGACCCGTACTTGCGCGAGCGCATGCATGATTTCGACGATCTGGCCAACCGCCTGCTGCGCCAGCTTTCCGGCTATGGCGCCAAGCTTTCGGCCAGCGACTTCCCGACCGATGCGGTGATCGTCGCGCGTGCCATGGGCGCTGCCGAACTGCTCGACTATCCGCGCGAAAACGTGCGCGGTCTGGTGCTCGAAGAGGGCGCCGTCACCAGCCACGTGGTGATCGTCGCCCGTGCCATGGGCATTCCGGTCATTGGCCAGGCGACGGGCGCGGTGGCGCTTGCGGAAAACCGCGATGCGATCATCATCGACGGCGACGATGCCAAGGTGCACTTGCGGCCGCTCGCCGACCTGCAGCGCGCCTACGAGGAAAAGGTTCGCTTCCGGGCACGGCGCCAGGCGCAGTTCCGGGCGCTGAAGGACGTCGAGCCGCTGACCAGAGACGGCAAGCGCATCACGCTGCAAATGAATGCAGGCCTGCTCGTGGACCTGCCGCATCTGAACGAGGCGGGGGCAGAAGGCATCGGCCTGTTCCGCACCGAACTTCAGTTCATGATCGCCTCGACCATGCCGAAGGCGGAAGAACAGGAAGCGTTTTACCGCAGTGTGCTGAAGCAGACGGGCGGAAAGCCCGTGACCTTCCGCACCCTCGACATCGGCGGCGACAAGGTCGTCCCCTATTTCCGCGCCGCGGAAGAGGAAAATCCGGCGCTCGGCTGGCGCGCGATCCGGCTTTCGCTTGATCGCCCAGGTCTGCTGCGGACCCAGCTTCGCGCGATGCTGCGCGCGGCGGCCGGTGCCGAGCTCAAGCTGATGCTGCCGATGGTCACCGAAGTTTCCGAACTCAGGATTGCACGCGACCTGCTGCAGAAGGAAATCGAGCGGCAGTCGAAACTTGGCGAACAGTTGCCGCGCAAGCTGCAGTTCGGCGCCATGCTGGAGGTGCCGGCGCTCTTGTGGCAGCTCGACGAACTGATGATGGAAGTGGACTTCGTCTCGGTCGGCTCGAATGATCTCTTCCAGTTCGCGATGGCGGTCGATCGGGGCAATGCCCGCGTATCCGATCGCTTCGACGTGCTCGGGCGGCCGTTCCTCAGGATCCTGCGCGACATCGTGCGCGCCGGCGACCGGCACGAAACCCCGGTGACGCTCTGCGGCGAGATGGCGAGCAAGCCGCTCTCGGCCATGGCGTTGCTGGGCTTAGGTTTCCGTTCGGTTTCGATGTCGCCGACGGCCGTAGGGCCGATCAAGGCGATGCTGCTGGCGCTCGACGCGGGCAAGCTTGGTGCCGCGCTCAATGCGGCGCTGGACGACACACGCGACCAGACGTCCGTTCGCCAGATGCTGGTGGATTTCGCCGCGGAAAACGGCATTCCGGTTTAGATTGAATTGACGCGTCGCGACCCTCGTCCGGACCATGATCCGGGCGAGGGGAGATGCATTTGGAGTGAGACTTGGCAAAGCTTCCCGTTGAAAAGATGCGCGAACTGGAACGGCGGTTCGGTGAGATCGAGGCCCGCATGTCGGCCGGCCCGGCCGCGGACGTTTATGTCAAGCTCGCCTCGGAATATTCCGAACTGCAGCCGGTCGTGACGAAGATCCGCGCCTACGAGAAGGCGATGACCGAGCTTGCCGACATCACTGCCATGCTCGCGGACAAATCGACCGATCGGGAGATGCGCGATCTCGCCGAAATGGAAAAGCCCGAGGTCGAAGCGACGATCGAGGCACTGGAGCAGGAAATCCAGATCCTGCTTCTGCCGAAGGATGCGGCCGACGAGAAGAGTGCGATCCTCGAAATTCGCGCCGGTACCGGCGGATCGGAAGCGGCGCTTTTTGCCGGCGATCTCTTCCGCATGTACGAGCGCTACGCGGCCGGCAAGGGCTGGCGCGTCGAGGTGCTTTCGGCGAGCGACGGCGAGGCCGGCGGGTTCAAGGAAATCATCGCAACAGTTTCCGGGCGCGGGGTGTTCTCGCGGCTGAAATTCGAATCCGGCGTGCACCGGGTGCAGCGTGTACCGGAAACCGAGGCGAGCGGCCGTATTCATACATCGGCGGCAACCGTCGCCGTGCTGCCTGAGGCCGAAGACATCGACATCGAGATCCGGCCCGAGGATATCCGCATCGACACCATGCGTTCGTCGGGTGCCGGCGGTCAGCACGTCAACACGACGGACTCGGCCGTGCGCATCACCCACCTTCCGACCGGTCTCGTCGTCACCAGTTCGGAAAAGTCGCAGCACCAGAACCGGGCAAAGGCGATGCAGGTCCTGCGCTCGCGCCTCTACGATATGGAGCGCCAGCGCGCCGACAGCGAACGCTCGGCCGACCGCAAGAGCCAAGTGGGCTCGGGCGACCGCTCCGAGCGCATTCGCACCTATAATTTCCCGCAGGGCCGCCTCACCGATCACCGCATCAACCTGACGCTCTACAAGCTCGATCGGATGATGATGGGCGAGATCGACGAGGTCGTCGATGCGCTGCTTGCCGACTACCAGGCGAGCCAGCTGGCGCTGCTTGGCGAACAGCGGGGCTGAGCCATGGCGGAAACGCTCGCGAGCCTCGTTGCCGAAAGCCGCGACCGCCTGCAAGCGGGCGGCATAGAGAATGCGGCGCTCGATGTGCGGCATCTGATCTCCGGCCTGCTCTACATGTCGCTGAGCGCGGTCGTGTCTCGGGGCAGGGACCCGATTTCGGATGAGGACGCTACCCGGATCCGGGTGGCGGTGGCGCGGCGACTGGCACGCGAACCGGTCTACCGTATTCTTGGTGAACGCGAATTTTTCGGCCTGCCGCTGAAACTTTCGAAGGAAACGCTGGAGCCTCGCCCGGACACCGAGACGCTCGTCGATCGGATGATCCCTTATCTGCGTGCGGTGGTAGCGCGAAAGGGCGGTTGCGCGCTTATCGATCTCGGCACCGGTACTGGGGCGATTTGTATCGCGCTGCTGTCGCAAGTTCTTGAAGCAAGGGGCACGGCTACCGATATATCCAAGGACGCACTGGCAACGGCGACGGCGAATGCAGCTGCGCTCGGTCTTGCGGATCGGTTCCGGCCGCTTCTCAGCAACTGGTACGAAAAGGTGGATGGTCGCTACGATGTGATCGTCTCAAATCCGCCGTATATCCGGTCCAGTGTCGTCCATGAGCTTGAGCCGGAGGTGAGACTTCACGACCCGGCCGCAGCGCTTGATGGCGGAGAAGACGGGCTTGATGCCTATCGCGCCATCGCTTCTCAGGCTGGTCATCATCTTGAGACAAACGGCGTGATAGGCTTGGAAATCGGTTTCGACCAGAAAGAGGCGGTGACGGCGTTGTTTAGCGCCGAAAATTTCCGTCTGCGTGAAGAGGCGAAGGATCTCGGCGGTAATGACCGCGTCCTGATCTTCGAACGCGACACAAACCGTTGAAAAAATGCTGCACTGACGCATCTTCTTTCTTGCACAGGCAAAGAAAGGGCTTGGAATCCCAGAGGAAGCGGGCTAGTTTGCCCGCGCACTGGGCAGAAGGTCATGGACCTAAGATTCGTTCCGGTATGACCTGGCCACGGGGATTGCTCTCAAGAAAGAGTTGCTAGGGTTCAACAAGTGCCTTGTGCGGGTACCTGTTAATTTGACGCCAGTCGGCGCCGAAGCCGCCATTGTGCGAGCGCAACGGCGCGTGTTCTGTCGGGCGTGAACGGATCCGGCCGGAAGACGAAACCACATGATCATCATTATCAAGAGAATTCGGGTGAATGCACTATGAGGCCAGGACAGCAAAACAAGCGCGGCCGCGGGCGGAATAACAATAGCAACAACAATAACAATGGAAATAACAACAACCACAACCGCAAGGGCTCGAACCCGCTGACGCGGACCTATGACAGCTCCGGCCCGGATGTGAAGATTCGCGGTACTGCTCAGCACATCGCCGAGAAGTACTCAGCGCTTGCGCGCGATGCACAGAGCTCCGGCGACCGCGTCATCGCAGAAAACTACCTTCAGCACGCCGAACACTACAACCGCATCATTGCTGCCGCACAGGCGCAGATGCAGGACCGGTTCCAGCGTGATGACCGTCAGGATTTCCGCGGCCACGACGGGTCCGATCAGGACCAGGACGATCTGGATCAGGGCTACAGCGACGACATGCCGACCCCGGTTGCCGCAGCTCAGGCACCTGCTCCCGAGCCGCAGCCTGTCGTCATCGACGGCACGGGCCCGCAGCCGGTGATCGAAGGCACACCGGCGGAAGTCGCGATGGAAGAGGAAGCCCCGGCTGCCTCCGGCCGCGCCGCATCCCGCCGCCGCAACGCGCCGCGTCCACGCCGTCCGCGCCGCAGCGCACAGGAAGGTGCCGCTGACGAAGCCCAGGCTTCGGGCGATGCCGCTCCGGAAGCACCGGCGCTCGCCGCTTCCGAATAAGCGGCGGTCTATCAGCGTTGCCCATTCTCAGGGCACGACAAAAACCCGGCCTGTCACGGCCGGGTTTTTCTTTGTCTGGTCATCGGTGATCAAACGTCGACGCTGTCGACGATCAGTGCGGCAAGATTGGCGCTGGCGGCCGTCTCGTTCGTCCGGCCGCGGATCAGCTCGCGGCCGATCGCCTCGGCTGCTCCTGCGATACCGGTGCAGCGCAGGCGCAAATCGTCGGAGGGAATTTTCGCGAAGGGTCCGAGTGCCGCCTGGATCGCGGCGACATAGTCGTCGACCTGTTGCTGCTGCGTCGCGATCATGTCCGCGTTGCCGCGTAGCGCTCCTGAGATGGCCTGCCATTCCTCACCACTGTCGACGGCACAGTCGATGTAAACCGAGCTGATGATGTCGGCGACCGCATCGAGCTCTTTCGGTGCCCCCGTAAGCGCGGCCTGCAGTTTGGTTGCGTGGCGGTCTTCGATTTCCTGGGAAAGCGCGATCAAAAGCCCCTCGCGCGTGCCGAAATGCTCGTAGGCGATCGGCTTGCTGACGCCGGCGCGTTCGGCGAGGTGGCCGAGCGTCAGGGCGTCGGCGCCGCACTCGCGCAGGATCTCCTTGGCGGTCTCGATCAACTGGGCACGCCGTTCGGGCTTGGCGAGCTTTCGGCTTTTGGTCGGGGCCATCGATCGCAATCCTTTTCGCGTCGGCTCGTGGCTCTTGAAATCGGCGTTCGGCAACCTATCTACCAATAGTAAGTTACTAATGGTAGGTTCGGCAATCAGCCGGACACCTTTCGTTTAGGAGATAGGAAGATGTCGAGCAAGTTTCAGCCTGTTTTGATCATCGGCGGTTCCGGGGTTGTCGGATCGCAGGCGGCGAAAATCATCCGCCGGCTCCACCCTACACTGCCGATCGCCATCGGTGGCCGTGATCTCGGCAAGGCCGAAGCGGTTGCGCGCGAAGTGGGCGGGGCAATCGGTGTCAGTATCGACTTGGAGCGGGCCGATCTTGGTGTCGGCGATGAGCCGCGTTTCAGCGCCGTCGTCATTTTCCTGAAGGACGAGAAGCTGAGCTCGATGCGCTTTGCCCAGCGCCATGGCGTCCCCTATATCAGCCTTTCCAGCGGCACCTTCGAAGTGGGGCCGGAAATGGCGCAATATATCCACGCGCCGGAGAAGGCGCCGATCCTGCTCGCCAGCCACTGGCTTGCCGGGGCCGCCATCTTCCCGATCCTCGAATTCGCCAAGGCATATGAGGCAATCGACATGATCCGCATCGGGGTCCTGCTTGACGAACAGGACATGGGCGGGCCGGCAGCACTTGCCGATTACAATCGCATCACCGGCCTCGCGCCGGCGGCCTTGACCGTCAAGGCCGGCAGGCTCCACTGGGCCGGCGGCGAGGATTCGAAGGCGCGCTACGTCAGCGTCGACGGTGTCGAACTCGATGCGGTCGCCTATTCGCCCTTCGATGTCATGGCGCTTGCGGCTCGGACCAATGCAGCCAACATCCGGCTGGACCTTGCCTTTAGCGAATCCGAGAGCCGGCGCCGCGGCGAGCTGTTTTCGACTGAGATCGTCATCGAGATCGCGGGGCGGGGGAAGGATGGCCAGCCTCTCGACCATCGCCATGAGATCGTGCACCCCGAAGGCCAGGCGCCGCTAACCGCCCTTGGTGTCGCGCTGGCGGTGGAACGTATGCTCGGCCTTGAAGGTGGCGAAGCGTCAGCCCCTGGCCTCTACCTCCCGGAGGTTTTGATCGACCCCGCCTACTACGTTCGGCGCATGAAAGAGTTCGGTGCTTCATTCGCCGAACGGTCGCTGATGGCGGCTTAGCGAACCAACCGGCTTCTCGCCTCCTTGAGTATAAATGCGGCCGCGCTGCAATCCGTCGGGCGGTCGCATTTTTCGGTTGCAGATTTCCGGCCGGAGACCAGCGACGGCTCTTTAATTTCCAAAATCGGTGCCCCATATTCGCTTCGGATGCGTTGATCCGGCGCAAGGCGGTGATCGCTCCACACTGACAGGCTTGCCGAATGCGGGAGCCTGATCCTGAACCACCGACGGGTGCCACGCGATGGGCCTGCCGGGTTATGGAGGTAGAGTATGAACATTGAAAAATATTCCGAGCGCGTGCGCGGTTTTCTGCAGTCGGCGCAGACCTATGCGCTGGCGCAAGGACATCAGCAGTTCACGCCCGAGCATGTGCTGAAAGTGCTGCTCGACGACGATCAAGGCATGGCCGCTTCGCTGATCGAGCGCGCCGGGGGCGACGCCCGCGAGGCGCGCGCTGGCAATGATGCAGCACTTGCCAAGCTTCCCAAAGTTTCCGGTGGCAATGGCTCCGTTTACCTGTCGCAGCCGCTCGCCCGGGTCTTTTCGAGTGCCGAAGAGGCCGCGAAGAAAGCTGGCGACAGCTTTGTCACCGTCGAACGGCTGCTGCTGGCGCTTGCGATCGAGAGCTCGGCCGCGACATCAGGCATTCTCGCCAAGGCCGGCGTGACCCCGACCAAGCTCAACCAGGTGATCAACGACATCCGCAAGGGCCGCACCGCCGATAGCGCAAATGCAGAGCAAGGGTTCGACAGCCTCAAGAAATATGCGCGCGACCTGACGGCCGATGCCCGTGAAGGCAAACTTGACCCGGTGATCGGCCGTGACGACGAGATTCGCCGCACCATCCAGGTGCTGTCGCGCCGCACCAAGAACAACCCGGTGCTGATCGGTGAGCCCGGCGTCGGCAAGACCGCGATCGCCGAGGGCCTTGCCCTGCGCATCGTCAATGGCGACGTGCCGGAAAGCCTCAAGGACAAGCGGCTGATGGCGCTCGACATGGGCGCGCTGATTGCCGGTGCGAAGTATCGCGGCGAGTTCGAGGAGCGGCTGAAGGCCGTTCTCAACGAGGTGCAGGCCGAAAACGGCGAGATCATCCTGTTCATCGACGAGATGCACACGCTGGTCGGTGCCGGCAAGGCGGAAGGAGCAATGGATGCCTCCAACCTCTTGAAGCCGGCGCTTGCGCGCGGCGAGCTGCATTGCGTTGGCGCCACTACGCTTGATGAATATCGCAAGCACGTGGAGAAGGACGCGGCGCTCGCCCGCCGGTTCCAGCCTGTCATGGTCGAGGAGCCGACGGTCGAGGACACGATCTCGATCCTGCGCGGCCTGAAGGAGAAGTACGAGCAGCACCACAAGGTCCGGATCTCGGATTCGGCGCTGGTTGCCGCCGCGACGCTCTCCAACCGCTACATTACGGACCGGTTCCTACCGGACAAGGCGATCGACCTCATGGACGAAGCGGCGTCGCGTCTGCGGATGCAGGTGGACTCCAAGCCTGAAGAGCTCGATGAGCTCGACCGACGCATCATCCAGCTGAAGATCGAGCGCGAGGCCCTGAAGAAGGAAACCGATGCATCGTCGAAGGATCGGCTGGAGAAGCTCGAGTTTGACCTCGCTTCGCTCGAAGAGCAGGCATCGGCCCTGACGGCCCGCTGGCAGGCCGAGAAGCAGAAGCTCGGCCGGGCTGCCGATCTCAAGAAGCAGCTTGACGAAGCCCGCAACGAACTGGCGATCGTCCAGCGCAAGGGCGAGTTCCAGCGCGCCGGCGAATTGACCTACGGTGTCATTCCGAAGCTCGAGAAGGAGCTTTCCGATGCCGAAAGCCAGGAAAACGCCAATGCCAACCCGATGGTGCAGGAGGTCGTGACCCCCGACAACATCGCGCATGTCGTCTCGCGCTGGACCGGCATCCCTGTTGACAAGATGCTGGAAGGCGAACGCGACAAGTTGCTCAGGATGGAGGACGAACTGGCGAAGTGGGTCGTTGGCCAGGGCGACGCCGTGCAGGCGGTCTCCCGTGCGGTCAGGCGCTCGCGTGCCGGGCTTCAGGATCCGAACCGGCCGATCGGCTCGTTCATCTTCCTTGGGCCCACTGGCGTCGGCAAGACGGAGCTCACCAAGGCGCTTGCCCGTTTCCTCTTCGACGACGAGACCGCGCTGATGCGTATCGACATGTCGGAATACATGGAGAAGCACTCCGTGGCCCGGCTGATCGGTGCACCTCCCGGCTATGTCGGCTACGAGGAAGGCGGAGCCCTGACCGAGTCCGTCCGTCGCCGGCCCTACCAGGTCGTACTGTTCGATGAGATCGAGAAGGCGCATCCGGATGTCTTCAACGTGCTCCTGCAGGTGCTCGATGACGGTCGCCTGACCGATGGTCAGGGCCGCACCGTCGACTTCCGCAACACGATGATCATCATGACCTCGAACCTCGGGGCTGAGTATCTGGTCGGACTTGGCGAAAACGAAGACAGCGATGTCGTTCGCGACCAGGTGATGGATGTCGTCAAGTCGGCCTTCCGGCCGGAGTTCCTCAACCGCGTCGACGAGATCATCCTGTTCCACAGGCTGCGTCGCTCGGAGATGGGTGCGATCGTCGATATCCAGCTCGAAAGGCTGCGCAAGCTGCTTACCGAGCGCAAGATCACGCTGGAGCTTGAGGATGACGCTCGAGCCTTCCTTGCCGACAAGGGATACGACCCGGCCTATGGTGCACGTCCGCTGAAGCGGGCGATCCAGAAATACCTGCAGGATCCGCTCGCCGAGAAGATCCTGCAGGGCGAGTTCCCGGATGGTTCGTCCGTCAAGGTGCTTGCCGGCTCCGACCGCCTCAACTTCAAGCGCGGAGCGACGGCGGACAAGGAAGCCGCCTGACAAGGCATCAAACACAGAGGCCGCCCTTCGGGGCGGCCTTTTTTGCTTGTGCAGACTTTGGAAGAGGGGAGGGGTGCCTAGTTGCTTGCGACTTCGGCGCCATCCTTGTTCAGCAACTCGTCGATGCGATCGCGCTCCTTCTCGAACTTCGCCAGCGCGTCGCCGGAAAGCGACTTGCCGCCGGGAAGGCGGATGCGCAGTGGATCGACCTTGTTGCCGTTGACGATCAACTCGTAATGCAGGTGCGGACCGGTCGAAAGGCCCGTTGTGCCAACCCAGCCGATCACCTGGCCCTGGACGACCTTGTTGCCGACTTTGACGTTCTTGGCGATGGCGCTCTGGTGGTTGTACGACGACACGTAGCCGTTGGCGTGGCGGATCAGAGTCTGGTTGCCATAGCCGCCGGAATCCCAGCCGGCCTTTTCCACGACGCCGCTGCCGGCAGCAATGATCGGTGTTCCGCGCGGCGCGGCCCAGTCGACGCCGGTATGCATGCGCGAGAAGCCGAGGATCGGGTGGCGGCGCATGCCGAAGCCGGAGCGGAAATGGCCGTTCGGCACGGGGTTGCGCAGCAGGAACTGGCGGATGCTTTTGCCTTCGGTATCGAAGTAGTCGATCGAATTGTCTTCCGGATCCTGGAACCGGTAGAAGGCGGTGACCGCATCGCCGAATTTGGCGCGGACATAGAGAAGCTCGGATTCTTCCGTCGCCATGCCGCGTTCGTCGGTCACGGAGAAGAAGGCTTCAAGCGAGTCCGTCGGCTTCAGCTGCGCCTGGAAATCGACGTTGCTGGCGAGCAGCTTGACGACGAGGCTGACCATGTCGGCGCTCATGCCATAGGAAAGAGCGGCGCGGTAGATGCCATCATAGACGCGCGGCAGATCGTGGCTGCTGGTCATGACCGGCGCGCCGTTGTCATCGAAGGCGGTGGCGACCGCGTCGAGCTTCGGCGGTTCCGCACCCGGAACGAAGCGGCCCTTGTCGTCGACCGCCATCGTCAGCACATGGCGGTTGCGCGAATAGATGGTGGCGCGCACGATGCGGGCCTCGTCGCCCTTCTGCGCTTCGCCGTTCTGAATGATGCCGATGCGCAGAACATCGCCCTCGCTCAGTTCGTTCGCACCGAGCGCGTCGCCGATATAGCCGGCGGCGTCGTCGGCCTGCGCCTTGGCATAACCGGCATTGACCATGACGGTCGCGATGTCGGTCTGACGCCGCACCGGAATGATGTCGTCGGCGTATTCGGTGCTTTCTTCGTCGATGGTCTCGTAGGCGGCATCGCTCTTGTTCTGCTCGACGATACGGGCGGTCAGGCCCTGAAGCAGGTCAAGCCCGTCGCTCTCCGACGCGAAGCGCTGCGGATCGACGTAATAGAGTGACGCGACCTGGGTGCTGCCCTCGGTCAGGACCGAACCGTTGGTGCGGACATTTTCCTCGACCTCTTCGAGCGACATCGAGCTGTCGAAGGCAACGCCACCTTTCAGCGGGAAATCGACGGTCTTCAGCGCCACTTCGGAATCGACGTTCGAGCCATAGAGCGTACCGGTGCGGGCGACCGGGGATTCCTCGTCCGCCTTGTCCGTGGAAAAGATCGCCAGCGGATCGAAGTCCGGATAGTTTTCCGAGGGCTGATGGTTGGCGGCAAGCGCCATCTTGACGTGAACGAAAGGCTGCTTGCGCACCACTTCCTTCTCGCCGTCATGGGTCATGGTGGAAACTTCCATGACGGTCTTGTCGGCCGGCTTGGCGACGAGTTTGGGCGAAAGGATGCGACCGCCGCGCACCGCGCGTGCCTGCTCGTCTCCGTTCGGCGCGCTGTCGAGCGCCGCATAGGCTTCGGCGGGGATGGCCAACTGTTGGCGCCCGTCGAGTGCTGCAAAAAGAGCAACGCCCATAAGAAGGCTTGAGGTGATGCCGGTCAGAAAGGTGCCGGAAAGCCAGCGGAGGGAGATCTCACGCCTGTCGGGCGCGCGGCGGCCATGCGCAAGGATCGGCGGCTGATCGCCGAGCGACCTGACCATGTTCTTGTCGGTGTTCATGCCGAACTGAGTGTCCCCGATTTCTCTAAACCGTATTCTTGCCTGCGATACGTTGCGCGAAGATGTGCATCTTTCGCGTAACGGAGTCAAATCGCGGGGGAGGGGAGAGGGCGGATATCCAAGAGATCCCACGCCTACCCGCGCGAAAGCATCCGCGAAGCATCGTCGTTCTCGCTTAGATCGGCGGATTGTGAAAAAGTGAGGGCCAAAATGTGTCTCCACAGGCCCGGGAGAGAGGGTAAAACTTTTTTGGGGGCTCAAAGCCCTGCGTTTCCGGCCTTTGTCAGAAATCTGTCATTTTTTTCCAAAAAGCCTGTTGACGTGTTGGAGGCTGGGGGTCTATAAGCCCGATCACTGACGAGGGCGGCGGCGCTGCTGGCGACGACGACCTTCGCTCTAGAGTTTCCCTGGTTGGCTGAGGCTGATTTTGGGGTCTGGGACGCGAGTTTCGGGCTTTGA
>NZ_JACVAS010000079.1:0-239 GCF_014852025.1 Ensifer sp. ENS10 | reverse complement strand
AGCTCGGTCAGGGGATCATTCCGCAGCATCAAGTCGGGACAGGGCCTGCTCGCGCCGAGCAATCACCACCGGATCGTTCATGAAATCCGTCCGCTTGCCCGGCTTGCGGCCACGCGGTTTGTAGCCAATCTTCTCGCTGTTCGTCTTTAAGGCCGGCTTCGTCTGCTGCTCCTGACGCTCCTTGATGTAGGCCAGGACATCACCGAGCCGCTTGTTCTCGGTGATCGCCGCATGCGTCA
>NZ_JACVAS010000078.1:0-243 GCF_014852025.1 Ensifer sp. ENS10 | reverse complement strand
ATGGCCTTCGGCGTTCAGTCGATCGATCGGCAGGTCCTGAAGAACAACGTCGTCGGTCTCGCCAAGGCCGCAAAGGTCTTCAGCATTCCAACCACGATCACCACCGTCGAGACCGGGTCCTTCTCCGGCCACACCTATCCCGAACTGCTCGCCGTCTTCCCGGAAAACGACATTCTCGAACGCACCTCGATGAACTCCTGGGACGATCAGAACGTCCGCGACGCGCTCGCCAGGAATGCCGCC
>NZ_JACVAS010000077.1:0-246 GCF_014852025.1 Ensifer sp. ENS10 | reverse complement strand
CGGAAGGCACGACGATCAGTGGCTCGTTCGACTTTGCGGCTGGCGCGGATGGAGCAACGCTGACACAGATCAACGGCACCTCGGTCGGTGCTTTCGATGCAGTCACCGGTTGGTCCGCATGGATCGACGTCGGCGCGGGCTCGATCCGGGTCAAGGCCGACGGCAGCTACGAGTTCCAGGCGGATGCTCCGACGGTCGGAGCATCTCTGCCGGTCAACGGTACCTACACGGTGACGGACGGCGACG
>NZ_JACVAS010000076.1:0-254 GCF_014852025.1 Ensifer sp. ENS10 | reverse complement strand
CTTATATCCACTACGGGCAGACGCAGGAGGCTGTCCGTAATCGGATGCGTTGGTGGCACGTCTTTCTCAATCTTATCAATATGAAAGCAGAAACGGGCTGTTCGTTGGACGACCTGGCGAACGAGCTCCGAGCGAATCGTACCCCGAGCCAGCAGAAATGACTGTCGAAACCTGGGCGGAACGGTCGGCGCTCCGCTACGATATCATTCGCCCGCTGTGCTGGCTGGGATTGCTGCACGAAGAGCGCGAGGGAC
>NZ_JACVAS010000075.1:0-255 GCF_014852025.1 Ensifer sp. ENS10 | reverse complement strand
GCAGCGCCGTCTCGCGGTCGAGGCAGTTGGCGCGCGGATAGAGCTGCAGGCCGCCGATGGTCTTGCCGGTCACCATCCACGACAGCGAGACCCAGGGATTGTAGGAGGCGACGCGGGTGGCATCGGTACCGGCGGAAACGTTGACGCCCTTCTCCAGCATGCGCCTGATCGGCGGCGTCGCTTCCGCCACCCCGTGGCCGTAGCGCTCGACGAAATATTCGCCCTGATACGCCATGCGGTGCTGGGTGGCGATGC
>NZ_JACVAS010000074.1:0-255 GCF_014852025.1 Ensifer sp. ENS10 | reverse complement strand
AGCAGCCGAGTGCGCCGAAGAAGCCCTTGAGATCGGCGATCGGCAGCTTTGACGTCCAGGCGCCGGCATGGTCGTGACCATGCAGACCGCAATTGCTGGCGCAGCCGCACGCGGTGATCGCCGTGCGGCGGAGCGAGTTCTTGCCGGCACCATCGGGCTCGCCCCAGGCGGCATAACCGCCGAAGCTGCGAACCGGCGACCAGTCGGGCATCGCCGGCGGCACCGGGTTCTCGTCGTGGGAAGCGAAGTCGCCGG
>NZ_JACVAS010000073.1:0-255 GCF_014852025.1 Ensifer sp. ENS10 | reverse complement strand
GCAGCGCCGTCTCGCGGTCGAGGCAGTTGGCGCGCGGATAGAGCTGCAGGCCGCCGATGGTCTTGCCGGTCACCATCCACGACAGCGAGACCCAGGGATTGTAGGAGGCGACGCGGGTGGCATCGGTGCCGGCGGAAACGTTGACGCCCTTCTCCAGCATGCGCCTGATCGGCGGCGTCGCTTCCGCCACCCCGTGGCCGTAGCGCTCGACGAAATATTCGCCCTGATACGCCATGCGGTGCTGGGTGGCGATGC
>NZ_JACVAS010000072.1:0-255 GCF_014852025.1 Ensifer sp. ENS10 | reverse complement strand
ATGCGTCACCCGCTGGTCCTTGTCGAACATCTGGTAGGGCAGGGAATGGCCCTTCCAGCGCACATCCAATCGACCATCGGCATAGGCATAGGTCTCGACATAGCGACCAGCCAAGCCGCGTGTCACCTCGGTCTCCTCGAGCATGATCCGCTGGCGCTCGAACGAAAACGTCAGCTGCGATCCAACATAGCGCTGCTCACGTTTGCACAGGACGTCGCGCAACCGATCCGGGGCGAGATTCAGCGGGCGGTGCAG
>NZ_JACVAS010000071.1:0-255 GCF_014852025.1 Ensifer sp. ENS10 | reverse complement strand
AAAACGTCAGCTGCGATCCAACATAGCGCTGCTCACGTTTGCACAGGACGTCGCGCAACCGATCCGGGGCGAGATTCAGCGGGCGGTGCAG
Organism: Ensifer sp. ENS10; assembly: GCF_014852025.1. NCBI lineage: Bacteria > Pseudomonadati > Pseudomonadota > Alphaproteobacteria > Hyphomicrobiales > Rhizobiaceae > Ensifer > Ensifer sp. ENS10. The sequence continues at coordinate 164 of NZ_JACVAS010000071.1, read as the reverse complement.
GTCATCGGGTCGGGCAGGGACGATCGCAAACCGCGCGTTGTAGTGCTCTATGAAGCCCGGCAAAAACCTATTGCCAGCCTCCATGTCGTCGATACCCGCCAGCCGTAATTCCTTGACCAGGCGATCTTGCAGCGTCCGGTTCATCCGCTCGACGCGACCTTTGG
>NZ_JACVAS010000070.1:0-255 GCF_014852025.1 Ensifer sp. ENS10 | reverse complement strand
CGATGCCGGTGGTGACGCCGCAGCCGATGTAGCAGATCTTGTCGAACGGCGCGTCCGGGTTGACCTTGGCAACGGCGATCTCCGGCAGCACCGTGTAGTTGGCGAAGGTCGAGCAGCCCATGTAGTGATGGATCTTGTCCTTGCCGATCGAGAAGCGCGAGGTGCCGTCGGGCATCAGGCCCTGGCCCTGGGTCGAGCGGATCGCGGTGCAGAGATTGGTCTTGCGCGACAGGCACGACGGGCAGGAGCGGCACT